>JANSWW010000010.1 GCA_024743275.1 Alphaproteobacteria bacterium | reverse complement strand
CTCGTCGAGAGGTTCTTCAATAAACTCAAACACTTCCGTGCCGTTGCCACGCGCTACGACAAAGAGCCAGAAAACTATCTCGCAGGCGTCAAACTCGCATCAATCCGTATCTGGATGCGATTTAATGAGTCGGTGACCTAGTGTCCCGAATCCGAAGTTCGTTGCAGAATTTGAGGCGGCTCAAGACGAGCTTCAAATCCACCACGCTAGGTCCTGCTCTGGGTAATCGCAGCCGGCATGTATCGAACCGCACTGTTCGCCGATTGGCCTGTTCGAGGGCGGAACTCTCAGCGCCAGGCCGGAGTGTCTGTTTGATGCCGGGGTGTTTGTTTGATTCGGCCTTGGTTCCGCGTCTCTTGGGAAGCGGAGTGACGCTTGACTCCCACTATAAAGGATTTCTTGGGACACGCCCGGGGCGTCGTTCCATCGGATTTCGATAATATTCTGTCTTTTTCATGTGTCTTTTGTATAGGCGAATTGATCACAAAATCCCAAGTTCTTGTCCGTAAGATAATCAATGTACGGGTTCTGACGCTGTTTCAGATATATATTTTCGAATAATATTCAGTAATATAGTTAATAATTATCAATAAATTCACGGATCGTTGTTAATGAGTTTTTAATAGGCATGAATTTATTACGGTTAATGAAATTGGGTTGAGGGGAAACGCTCTCTTCATAGTTTCTTAACTTTTGCGAAATGGAGATGCAAAATGAAACTCGGAAGTGTTCTTGGTCTTGTTCTTGGGGCCGCCATCGTCACCACCGCCGTTGCCGACGCCCACGCCGCGGATCTCAAGGTCCACGGGTCCGGTACGGTCAATAAGGGCATCCTGCTGCCGAACCAGACCGCCATCGAGGGCGAGATCGGCTACACGCTGGCGATCGTCGCCAACGGCTCCGGCGCCGGTCTCAAGGACCTCGCTTCCGGCAAGGCCGACGTCGCGGTTATCTCCGCCCCGCTGGCCGTCGAAGCAGCGTTGACCAACGCCAAGGCGCCGGGCTCGCTCGACATCACGGGGATGGAGGAGCATGAGATCGGGTCGAAGACGATCAACTTCATCATCAACCCGAAAAACCCCGTCGGTTCCCTGAGCGATGCGCAGCTCAAGGACATCTTCACCGGCAAGGTGACGAATTGGAGCGAGGTCGGTGGCCCGTCCCAGCCGATCATCGTCGCCGTCGAAACCCCCGGTAATGGCACCCGCGCCGTCGTCACCTCCGTCTTCCTGGGCGGCGCCGACTACAGCGGCGGTGCCAAGGAATTCCGGGCCCTGACCCAGGTGGCCCAGATCGTCGGTCAGGCGCCGAACGCGATCGGCTACGGCAACTCCTCCTCGATCACCGATGCGATCAAGGTCGTCGACGGCGTCGACGTCAAGCAGCCGCTCGCCGTCGTGACCAAGGGCGCGCCGACCGGCGATCATCAGAAGCTGATCGACGCCGCCAAGAAGTTCTCCGGTAGCTGATCGGGGCAGGCATCGGACAGGGGGCGGGATGCCGGTCCCGCCTCCCTTCTTCCGATAAACGGCAGGCCCGCTCCCTTCGGGGGGCGGGCTGCTTTCATGGGGGGTGACGTTGGTACCTAAGCGGCCGGGGGATGGGGCCGCACGGCGGAAGCGCCCTGGCCCGCGCGGCGTGCCAGCATCGGGACCAGGGCCCCGAGGGCGAGGATCAGCAACAGGATCTCGAAGGCGTAGACCGCGATATAGGCCGTCGCCAAACCGAACATGTCGGCGACCGAGGAGGCCATGATCAGATCGCGCATGACCCCGCCCAGCGCCACGGCGAGACCGGCGGCCGTCGCCTGGACCGCACCCCAGGCCCCGAGCGCCAGGCCCGCTTGATCGTCCGGTGCCAGCCGCATGGTCGCGGTCAGGGTGCCGTGGCCGAACAGCCCGGCGCCGAAGCCGATCAGGGCGGTGCCCAGGACGAAGAGCAACGGGGACTGACCCGGGGCCGCCAGGATCACGGCGGCGAAGGCCGGGATGCCGAGGACGGCGCCATAGCCGGCCATCAGCAGCGGGTCGATGCCGCGCATCAGAACCTTCGACGCGACCGCGAACCCGATCAGGCCGCCGATGGCGAAGACGGCGGTGAGCAGCGTCGTTTCGGAAACCGTGAGGTTGAGGACCTGGCCGCCATAGGGCTCGAGCAGGACATCCGCCATGCCGAAGCCCATGGTGCCGAGGCCGATGGCAAACAGCCGCCGCATCGCGTGTTCGCCCTTGAGGAAGCTGCCGAAGGCGGTCGCGAAGTCGGTTTCCGCCGGCGGTTGCTTGGCGCGGGCGCGGTCGCGGGATTCCTGTTTCCACATGGCGATCAGATTGAGCGCCGCGGTCACCACGGCCGCCCCCTGGATCACCCGGATCAGGCGGCCCGGCGTGTAGTCGGTCAACAGCCAGCCGAAGACCAGGGCGCTGACCATCATGCCGAGCAGCAGCATGACATACATCAAACCCACGACCTTGGGCTGGTCCTCCTTCGGGGCCAGATCCGTCGCCAGGGCGAGACCCACCGTCTGCACCATATGGGCGCCGGCGCCGACCATCAGGAAGGCGAGGGCCGCGCTGGAATGGCCGATCCACTTGGGTGCGTCCGCGGAGAGCGCGTATCCGGACAGCACCAGAAGCGCGAAGGGCATGACGGCGAACCCGCCGAACATCAAAAGGGTGCCCTTCCAGATATAGGGAATGCGCCGCCAGCCGAGGGCCGAGCGGTGATTGTCGGATTTGAACCCGATCAGCGCCCGGAAGGGCGCGAACAGCAGGGGAAGGGAGATCATGATGCCGACCAGGGAGGCCGGCACGCTCAACTCGACGATCATCACGCGGTTGAGCGTGCCAACCAGCAGCACCAGCGCCATTCCCACGGAAACCTGAAAAAGGGAAAGGCGAAGCAAACGTCCCAGCGGTAATGTCTCAGAGGCCGCATCGGCGAAGGGGAGATAGCGTGGGCTGATATGCACCAGCTTGCGAAGGGCCATTTCCTTGAATTGGCTCATACGCTATCCCCTCAGAACGTCGTGCCGGAATTCGCTCCCCGTGGTCTTGCGACAAGCTGGGGATTTCCCGGTCGAGGCTTCCGCCTTTATCCGGACCCTGTCGGAGGCGTTCGGGAACGTCCCGGCAACAGGTCCGCGCATTCCGTCGGGGCTTTCAGCGATCATATGCGGGTGGCCACCCTGGCCTGGAGTTCCCCTGGCCTGGAGTTCCCCTGGCCTGGAGTTCCCCTGGCCTGGAGTTCCCCTGGCCTGGAGCTCCCGGTATGCGGTCAAACCGCCTCCGGAACGCTCCGCGCCGACCTTCCGCCGCATATGGACGATTGCCGAAAGCCCTCGACTATTTCTTCAGGCCGGCATCCGCCACCGTCGTGGTGGCGAGCAATGCCTCCTTGGTCACCTTCGGCTCGAAATAGGCGGTGCCCGTCCGGCCGTCCGGCATGGTCACGGTCGCTTCACGGGCGAGCCCGGTCGCGGCCTTGTCCTGGTCCTTGAAGACCACGGTGGCCGTCCCGTCGGACTGCTTGAGCGCGGCCGTGGAGCCGAGTTCCTTGCCCTGCAGGAAGTCACCGACCCAGCCGGTGTTGGTGAGAACGGCGACGTGGACCGAGAAGGACCCCACGGCGACCGCACCGAGGAAGAGCGGAATACCGATCGTGGGATGCACGACCAGCCACATTCTTGCGTTATTCATAACTGGCCCTCCTTATCCGAGCCACGGCGTGCTAATCGCCACCAGGATATGTGCGAGAAGCGCGATAAAGCCGAAAACGCGCGTACCATCGATGATGTACTTATGCACCTCTTCGGCTTCGGCGAGGGTCAGGCCGGTCGGCCAGACCTTATCCGGATCCATTTGCATTATGCCAAATCCTCCATCTGATCCTTTGAACATTACCCGTTACGCGTGGGTTGCCCCGGCGCGGGTGCCAACTGGCAGTGGGTGGGGAGGGCGGTCCAGCCGACGCGGCCGAACTTTGTCCCAACTTACGCTGCCAAGACGGCAAAGTGTCACACTAAGTTGACAATATCAACAGTCAAATTGCGCTGACAAATATCCCTACGCCGGAAACGGGGGTTCGGATCACCAGGCGACTGCGAAAAACACTAGGAATCTTAGGGATTTCCGACATCAAACGACGATTCAACGTGAAAAATTACAAAAAGACAAAGGGTTACCGATTTTGGAAGGGGAGTTGAAAAGGCCCGCCAAAGGTGGTCATACTGTTTTCTGTCATGGCGGATTGACAGTTCGAGATGTTGAGTTATCTCAGTGTGATCTGCCTTAATCAGGTGTTTGGCGCTCTGTGAGCGCAGTCAGGAGGTCCCATGTCCACCACCATTGTCACCCGTCTTTACGACAGCCGCGACAAGGCGCACGCGGTTGTAGCGGGACTCAAGCAGTATCGTTTCGGGTCCAGAGATATTGACATCATCGGCGGCGACGGCGCGCAACCGATGGATGCCGAGGCCGCGAAGCTCAAACTGGCCGCGGCCGGTGTGCCGAAGGCGGCCCACGGGGCTGTCGCGGGCCATGTCGCCGAGGGCAAGACCGCCCTGGTCATCCGGGCGGCCTTCGGCAAGGCCGGCATGGCGATGGAAGTCGCCGACGAACATGCGCCGCTCGATGTGGAGATTCCCTATGCCGAAGCGTTCGACGAAGGCGAGACCGGGGACGGCACCCAACTCTACAAGCGCGAGCCGGGCAATGTTCTTCTGAAGGACGGTACGGTCTGCCTCTCCAGCAAGGATGTCGGCCAATACGGTCGCAAGAATCCGACGCCGTTCTCGTCCCTGTTCAAGATCCCCCTGCTCTCGAAAAAGGGCGGCAAAGCCAAGCTGATCAGTGAAAAACACTTCACCGGCGGCTTGCTGTGGAACGGTCGGTTCTCGAACTGACCCAAGGGTAACCCAAAGGGTGCTGGCCCGAGGCCGGCTCAGCTTCTCTGCTTGAGCCGATTGATCTCGCGCAGTTGGACCTCGAAAGCCTCGATCGCGTGGCGCTCCTCCGTTGTGAGCGCCGCGCGATCGAGCTTGTCCACCAGGACCTGCATGGCCTCGCCGATGCGGCCGATCTGCCGGCCGTAGGACCCGACCTCCTGAAGAATTCTCTGTTCCATCTCCGGATCGCTCGACCGGCCGAGATTGACGTTGATCAGGCTGAATGTGCTGCCTGCCCAGTCGAACACCCATTTCCATGGATTGATGGCTTGGGTGACGTCGCCGGAGAGCGGCAGATTGACCGTGCGCGGCGCGGGCCGGTTCCCGCTATTCCCAACAGACATGAAGCCTCCTCTGGGCGAGTGGTGGTGAGGCTTTGCATCCTAGGGATGCTCCGCGCAGAGGGCAATGCTGCATTGCAGCATCAGCGTAAGAAAGGTCAGCATGTCTTACGTATATCAAGAGGGCAGCGCGGTAAGAACGCTGGTTCTCTAAACACTTAGGAAATTGTCCAGGGAGGAAGACTCAATCATCTACAGGAGATCTTCCATGTCACCCTACACCATGTCCGAAACCGATTGGCTCGAGGATACGAGCCGCCCCGCCACTCCGAACACCGCTCAAATCTTCGTGCCGAAGAGCGTTGCCGACGTCACGCCGGAAGTGATCGACCTTTACGTTCGCCAGGCGAAGGAAATGCGCGCGCAAGCCATGTACGATATGGCCGCCGCCGTCGTGCGGGCGGTGAAGCGGCTTTTCGCCGGCCGGTCCGACCGGGGCGGTGAAATCCCGGGGGCGACCGCCTCTTCCTAAAGGTCGCCTTTTCGCGAAGGTCGAGGGAGAAGCGGGGGCAACCCCGCTTCCTCGCCCTTTCCCTCACCCCTTGAACCACCCCTTTTCCGCCGCCGACCCGGAAGCGCTGGCCCGCCAGCGCTTGGCACAACCTTGAACCGCGTATGTCGAGACCGGGCGAAAGAGCTTTCCCGGGCGGTGCAAGTCCGTCATCGTCTCCCTTGCTGTTTCACGCGCATGGGCGACACGGACTCGATGGAAATTCGCAAATTGAGCGGCAATGTGGCCGCCGAAATCGAGGGTGTGCGGATCGGTGCCCTCGACCCCGGTGCACCCGATTCCGAGGCGCTGCGCCAAGCGCTTTATCGTCACCGCGTGTTGATCCTGCGGGATCAGGACCTCGACCTGGCCGGGTTGAAACGGGCGACGGCCGTTTTCGGGCCGCTGTTGAGGGTTCCCTATATCGCGCCGGCCCCGGAGGACCCCGATATCGTCCGGGTCCTCAAAGAGCAGGACGAGCGCGACATCGCTGTGTTCGGCGGCGATTGGCATTCCGATTTCAGCTTCCTCGACGAACCGCCCGGCGGCTCGCTTCTCTGGGCCGTGGAGGTGCCGCCCTATGGCGGCGATACGGTCTGGGCCGACCAGATCGCGGCCTGGGCCAGCCTGCCGGCGAATCTTAAGACGGCACTTGACGGCAAGCGGGTCATCCACCTCGGCGCGCCCTATGGCGTCGACCATGCCCCACCGCCGGATCTGGCGGTGTCTCGGTCCGTGTCCATGACGCGGGGCGACCCGGATGCCGACCGGCCGCGCCTTCATCCCAGCCCCCGCACCTATCCGCCGACCGGCGAGAAGGCGCTGTTCGTCAACCCGATCTACACCGTCGGCATCGAGGGCCTGCCGGAGAGTGAGGCGGCGGAGATCCTGAAAGCCGCCTATGCCCATGCGACGCGACCCGAATTCTGTTACCGCCACCGGTGGCAGGCGGGCGACCTGGCGATTTGGGACAACCGGGCGACGCTGCACTATGCCGTGAACGACTATGACGGCCATCGCCGGTTGCTCTACCGCACCACCTGGGCCGGCGAGGCGCCTGTCTGACCCGGTGATATCGCGGGGTATGGTCCGAAATTTCCTTTCGCATTTGCGAAAAAGCTAAACTAGAGTCCCGGCATGGCTGACTTTCGAAAAATCCTGATCGCCAACCGGGGCGAGATCGCGATCCGCGTCATGCGGGCGGCGAATGAACTCGGCAAGCGGACCGTCGCCGTCTATGCGGAGGAGGACAAGCTGAGCCTCCATCGATTCAAGGCCGACGAGGCCTACAAGATCGGCGAGGATCTCGGCCCGGTACAGGCCTATCTCTCCATCGACGAGATGATCCGGGTCGCCCTCGACTGCGGCGCCGATGCGATTCACCCGGGCTACGGTCTCTTGTCGGAAAATCCCGCGTTCGTCGAATCCTGCACTGCCGCAGGAATCGCGTTCATCGGTCCGAAGGTCGAGACCATGCGGGCGCTCGGCGACAAGGCGTCCGCCCGGAAGGTGGCGGTCGCCGCCGGGGTCCCGGTGATTCCGGCCACCGAGGTGCTGGGCGACGATATGGACGAAATCGCCCGTCAGGCAGCGGCGATCGGCTATCCCTTGATGTTGAAGGCGTCCTGGGGCGGCGGCGGCCGGGGCATGCGGCCGATCCGCGGGCCGGAGGAACTGGCCGACAAGGTCCGCGAGGGCCGCCGCGAGGCCGAGGCCGCTTTCGGCAACGGCGAAGGCTATCTCGAAAAGATGATCGAACGCGCCCGCCATGTGGAGGTGCAGATCCTCGGCGACAGCCAGGGCGAGATCTACCACCTCTACGAACGGGACTGCTCGGTCCAGCGGCGCAATCAGAAGGTCGTCGAGCGGGCGCCGGCGCCCTATCTGGCTCCGGCTCAGCGGGAGGAGCTCTGCACCCTCGGCAAGAAGATCGCCCAGCAGGTCTCCTACGAGAACGCCGGCACCGTCGAGTTCCTGATGGATATGACCGACGGCGCCTTCTACTTCATCGAGGTCAATCCCCGGATCCAGGTCGAGCATACGGTGACCGAGGAGGTGACCGGCATCGACATCGTCCGGGCCCAGATCCTGATCGCGGAGGGTAAGTCCATCGTCGAGGCGACGGGGACCGCCAGCCAATACGATGTGGAGCTTTCAGGGCACGCGATCCAATGCCGGATCACGACCGAGGACCCGCAGAACAACTTCATCCCGGACTATGGCCGCATCACCGCCTATCGCGGCGCCACCGGGATGGGCATCCGGCTCGACGGCGGGACGGCCTATTCGGGCGCGATCATCACCCGCTATTACGATTCGCTGCTCGAGAAAGTCACCGCCTGGGCGCCCACCCCACAGGCGGCCATCGCCCGGATGGACCGGGCCTTGCGGGAATTCCGCATCCGCGGAGTCTCCACGAATATCGCCTTCGTCGAGAATCTGCTGAAGCACCCGACCTTTCTCGACAACACCTACCACACCAAGTTCATCGACCAGACGCCGGACCTGTTCGCCTTCGAGAAGCGACGGGACCGGGCCACCAAGATCCTGACCTATATCGCCGATATCACGGTGAACGGGCATCCCGAGACGGCGGGGCGGGCCAAGCCCATGGCCGATGCGCGCGACCCGAAACCGCCCCGGCGTCTTGTGCCGACCCCGCCCCCGGGGGCGAAGGCGGTGCTCGATGCCGACGGGCCGGAGGGGCTCGCCCGCTGGATGGCGGCTGAAAGGCGTCTGCTGATCACCGACACGACCATGCGCGACAGCCACCAGTCGCTGCTCGCCACCCGCATGCGCTCGATCGACATGATCGCCGTCGCGCCCAGCTATGCCGCCAACCTGCCGCAGCTTTTCTCCATGGAATGCTGGGGCGGGGCGACCTTCGACGTCGCCTATCGCTTCCTCCAGGAATGTCCCTGGCAGCGCTTGCGCGATCTCAGGGCGGCGATGCCCAATCTGATGACCCAGATGCTGCTGCGCGGCTCCAATGGTGTCGGCTACACCAACTATCCGGACAATGTGGTCCGGGAGTTCGTCCGTCAGGCGGCCGACAGCGGGATCGACATCTTCCGGGTCTTCGACAGCCTGAACTGGGTCGAAAACATGCGGGTCGCCATGGACGCCGTGATCGACAGCGGCAAGGTCTGCGAGGGAACGATCTGCTATACCGGCGACATCCAGGACCCGGACCGGGCCAAATACGATCTCGCCTACTATGTCGGCATGGGCAGGGAACTGCGCGACGCGGGCGCCCATATCCTCGGCCTGAAGGACATGGCCGGCCTGCTGAAGCCGGCGGCGGCCCGCATCCTCGTGAAGGCGCTGAAGGAAGAGGTCGGCCTGCCGGTTCACTTCCATACCCACGATACCGCCGGGATCGCCTCGGCGACCATATTGGCGGCGGCCGAGGCCGGGGTCGACGCCGCCGACGCGGCGATGGACGCGCTGTCCGGCAACACCAGCCAGGCGACCCTCGGCACGGTGGTCGAGGCCCTGAAGGGCGAGGCGCGGGACACCGGCCTCGACATCGCGGCGATCCGCGAGATCTCGAATTATTGGGAGACGGTCCGTGCCCACTACGCCGCGTTCGAGTCCGGCCTTCAGGCCCCGGCGTCGGAGGTCTATCTGCATGAAATGCCCGGCGGCCAGTTCACCAATCTGAAGGCTCAGGCACGGTCGCTGGGCTTGGAGGAACGCTGGCACGAGGTCGCCCAGGCCTATGCCGACGTCAACCGGATGTTCGGCGACATCGTCAAGGTGACCCCGTCCTCCAAAGTCGTCGGCGACATGGCGCTGATGATGGTCGCCCAGGGCCTGAGCCGCGAGGATGTCGAGCGTCCGGACAAGGAAATCGCCTTTCCCGACAGCGTTATCGACATGATGCACGGCAATCTCGGCCAGCCCAAGGGCGGGTGGCCCGAAGCCCTGCAGAAGAAGGTTCTGAAAGGACAGACGCCGATCACCGACCGGCCCGGGCGCAGCCTGCCCCCGGTTGACCTCGAAGAAACGCGCCGCACCGTTTCGGAACAACTCGGGGGGCGGGCGATCGACGATGAGGACCTGAACGGCTATCTGATGTATCCCAAGGTTTTCCTGGATTGGGCCAGGCGGGACGAGACCTACGGTCCGGTCCACGCGCTGCCGACCAAGACCTTCTTCTACGGCATGAAGCCCGGCGACCAGATCTCCGTCGAGATCGATCCGGGCAAGACCCTGGAAATCCGCTGCCAGGCGATCGCGGAGACCAATGAGCAGGGCGAGGCCAAGGTATTCTTCGAGCTCAATGGCCAGCCGCGCATCGTTCGGGTCGCCGACCGCAAGGTTCAGGCGGGGGCCGCGGCCCGTCGCAAGGCCGAGGACGGCAATCCCAACCATCTCGGCGCGCCGATGCCGGGGATCGTCGCCTCGGTCGCCATTCAGGCGGGCATGGCCGTCAAGGAGGGCGATCTATTGCTGACCATCGAGGCGATGAAGATGGAAACCGGCCTCCATGCCGAGCGCGACGGGACCGTCGCCACCGTCCACGTGACGCCGGGCACCCAGATCGACGCCAAGGACCTGCTCTTGGAGTTCGAAGGGTAGCGGCCGGAGGCTCTCGGCCCTTCCCCTGCGCTCCTTCCGGGCCTAGGCTTTCTGAAAAGCACAAGAACAAGGACATGGGAGGTCCCCGATGAAGTGCGCAACGATGAAGCGCCCCACGACGCAACGTGCCATGAAGATCGCGGCTTTTGCCTCGCTTACCCTCTGGTCGGTGGGGGCGTCGGCC
The DNA here is from genome assembly GCA_024743275.1 of Alphaproteobacteria bacterium. GTDB lineage: Bacteria > Pseudomonadota > Alphaproteobacteria > JANSWW01 > JANSWW01 > JANSWW01. The sequence goes on along the minus strand of JANSWW010000010.1, from coordinate 235,433 downwards.
GGCTCTGCCCTGGCCCATCATCCGCTTTCAGGCATGCCGATGCAGACCTTCGGCCAAGGGCTTCTCTCCGGAATTGGCCATCCGGTGCTCGGCTTCGATCATCTCTTCTTCGTCGTTGCCATGGGGATCGCCGGCGCGGTGCTCGGCAACCGCTATCGCGCGCCGCTGGGCTATATCGCCGCCATGGTGCTGGGCGTCGGGCTGATGGCGTCCGGGATCGTCCTGCCACTGATCGAGCCGATCATCGTGCTCTCGCTGTTGGTCGCCGGCGGCGCATTGGCGGCGGGCAAGGGGACCCTGCTGCAGATGGCTGTGCCGTTGTTCGCCCTGTTCGGCCTGTCCCACGGGGCCGCCTTCGGGGAGAGCATTGCCGCTCAGGAGAGCGCGGGCATGGCTGTGCTCATCGGCTATCTGCTCGGGCTGGCCGCGGTGCAGTACGCCATCGCGCTCGGCGCCGGCGCGCTGATGCTGCGGGTGACCGGTGGTGCGGAGGATGCGGTGCAGCCTCGCCTCGCCGGGGCCATGGTCGCGGGTGTCGGGGTTTTTCTGGCGCTGGAAGCGTTGGAAGGGGCGGCCTTCTCCGCCCTCGGGGTTGGCTGAGCCGCAGGAATTCGACTCCGCCCCGCCAGATCGGACTGGCGGAAACCGTCACAATTGATACAAACTCCCGCGCGCTGTTGCAGTGCGGAAGGACGCCGTTATTTGGACGTCGCGTCCCTCCTTCCCCGTTGAGATGGAGTATGCATCGATGAGCAAGGTTTATGGGTCGGCGGCGGAGGCGCTCGAGGGCGTTCTGACCGACGGCATGTTGATCGCCGCCGGCGGTTTCGGTTTGTGCGGCATTCCGGAAAATCTGATCGCCGCCATCCGGGAGTCGGGCGTCAAGGGTCTGGCCGTCGCCTCGAACAATGCCGGCGTCGACGATTTCGGTCTCGGCCTGCTGCTTCAGACCAAGCAGGTCAAGAAGATGATCTCCTCCTATGTCGGGGAGAACGACCTTTTCATGCAGCAATATCTCTCGGGCGAGCTGGAGCTTGAATTCAATCCGCAGGGCACGCTGGCCGAGCGTCTGCGCGCCGGCGGGGCCGGCGTCCCGGGCTTCTACACCAAGACCGGTGTCGGCACCGTGATCGCCGAGGGCAAGGAGCACAAGGACTTCGACGGCGAGACCTACATCCTCGAGCGCGGCATTCGCGCCGATCTCGCCATCGTCAAGGCCTGGAAGGCCGACACCCAGGGCAATCTCGTCTACCGCAAGACCGCCCGGAACTTTAACCCCGAATGCGCCATGTCCGGCCGGGTCACCGTCGCCGAGGTCGAGGAAATCGTCGAGGTCGGCGAACTGGACCCGAACGCGATCCATACGCCGGGCATCTTCGTGCAGCGCCTGATCCAGGGCGAGCACGAGAAGCGCATCGAAAAACGCACGCTGAGCGCCGCCTGACGGCCGCCGAACAAGGGGATTTAAAGACAATGCCTTGGGATAGAGATCAGATGGCGGCCCGCGCCGCCAAGGAACTGAAGGACGGCTACTACTGCAATCTCGGGATCGGCATCCCGACCCTGGTGGCCAATCACATTCCGGACGGCGTCGACGTGACGCTGCAGTCGGAGAACGGCATGCTCGGCATGGGGCCGTTCCCGACCGAGGAGACCATTGATCCGGACGTGATCAACGCCGGCAAGCAAACCATCACCGAACTGGACCGGACGAGCTATTTCTCCTCCTCCGAGAGCTTCGCGATGATCCGCGGCGGGCACATCGACCTCGCCATTCTCGGCGCCATGGAAGTGGCCGAGAACGGCGACCTCGCCAATTGGATGATCCCCGGCAAGCTGGTCAAGGGCATGGGCGGGGCCATGGATCTCGTCTCCGGCGTCGGCCGCGTCGTGGTCGTCATGGACCACACCAACAAGAAGGGCGAGACCAAGGTCCTGAAGGAATGCACCCTGCCGCTGACCGGCAAGGGCGTGGTCAACATGATCATCACCAATCTCGGCGTCTTCGAAGTGGTCGAGGGCGGTCTCAAGCTCGTCGAACTGGCCGACGGCGTGACCCGGGAAGAGCTCGACGCCGCCACCGAGGCGACGATCGTCAACTGATCGGCGGTCACCCAACGGGCATCACCGGGTCGGGGTCGCCCCAACGGGCACCCGCCATCCTGGAACTGAGAGTCCCTCTCCCCGGGAGAGGGGCGCGTCATTTCTGCCCGGTGTGAACGGGACGGTCGATACGCTACTTCCGTTCTTGCGGGCGGGCCACGGTTGGATTAAGGCTGAAGAGGCGATTATACAACCTTGGGAAGGAAGCGGTCGATGAGCCTGATCGCCTATCCGGTCGGCGCGGTGCTGCCGGAGATCCAGCCGGCCAAGGCGGCCCGCGAGTGGATGGACCGCACGACCCAGCAATTCGCCTATCGCTGCCTGCCCCTCAACATCGCCAACGCCTATGGGTGGAACCTGATCAATCCCATGGGCTTCTTCGCCACCTGGAGTGGGGAGACGGGGGTCGACGCGATCGGTATCCAGACCGACGGCGGCGAGCCGCATCCATTGGCCAGCAGCCATTTCGGGTCCGGCGTCCTGACCTTCGGTGTGGGCTATCTTTTCCGCACCGAGCCCGGCTACGGCCTGCTGGCCTCGGGACCGCTGAACGTCCAGAAGGACGCGCTTCAACCGCTCGCCGGGATCATCGAGACCGACTGGTCGCCCTATACCTTCACCATGAACTGGAAGTTCACCCGGACCGGCCGGCCGGTCCGCTTCGAGGCGGGGGAACCGTTCTGCCAGATCTACCCGGTCCAGACCCATCTGATCGACGACATGATGCCGGAGATCCGCGATCCGGCCGAGGACAACCCGGAGCTGTATAAACGGTATCGGGAATGGTCCCAGTCACGTACCCAGTTCAACAAGGATCTGAAGGTCGACGGGACCGAGGCGAAAAAGCAGGGTTGGCAGCGCGAGTATTTCCAGGGTAAGGCGGACAAAGATGTGAAAATCCCACATCACAAGACCAAGGTCCGGCCGCGTCCCTTCGCCGACAAGCGAAAGCAATCCGAGGACGCGGACTAGGGCTGAAACCCGGGAGCGACCTGTGCAACAGCGCTATGGCATGCGGTGGCGTATCCTCGCCGCCGGCGTCACCATGATCGCCTGGATGATCGTCTATTCGGTGCTGGCGGTCACCGTGATCGGTTGGATCGACGTCCATCCCCTGGTCGAGGGCCTGCTCTATGCCGGTCTCGGAATCGCCTGGATCTTCCCGATGATCTGGCTGTTCAAATGGGCCGCCAAGGACGACATCGCCGGATAAGTCGGGTTTCCTGGATCTTTTCGCCCTGGATCTTTTCGCCCTGGATCTTTTCGCCCTAGATCTTCTCATTGCCGAGGCCGACCATCGCCTGCTCGACGATCTGGCGGGACCGGAAGATCACCATCTCCCGCCAATCCTGATTGTCCGGGAAATAGGCTTTGCGCACCCGGGCCTTGATTTGCTGGGTCTCCGGATCGTCCCAATCGAGGTTGGTATAGCTGTGCAGCCAATGATCGTCCCGCAACGCGGCGCGGACGACAGGCGGCGGATAGGTGCCGAATTCGAGCGCGATATGGGTCACCCGGTCTTTGCAGGCCCATTCCCAGCCGAACTCGGCCAATCCCACCTTCGGAACCGACGACGACGTGCCGAGCGCCGGCTCGGTCACCGAGTCGCCATACCAGCGCTTCGCCCGTTTGACCCCCTTGCTGCCCGGCGCATGGCCGCAGATCGGCTCGCCATAGCCGTAGGGGCCGAGGGCCGTGTGGAAGTCGATGACACCGACCACCTTGCGTTTCGGCAGATCGAAATCGTCGAGCATGCGCTCCAGCGTGCGCCGCGCCCAGGTGGGGGCGTGGCCGCCGAAGAAGATTCCCTGGGGATAGCGGTACTGACCGCCGGACCGGGCGGACTGAAGAGAAGCGAAACCATGCGTATCGATATAGGCCTGGATCTTCGCTTCGGCCTGGTCGAACTCCGGGCCGCTGAGTGCCGGCGGGATGAAGGCGTCGGCCAGTTCGTCATAGCCTGTGTTGATCGGCAGGGGCTGTTCGAAGTCGACGAAGTTCCGGTTGAGGTCAACATTCTCCTCCGTGACCCGCCGCAGCCAGGCATAGCCATGGGGGTTGATCGCATGGACCAGGAGGACGGCCGTGTCCTTCGGCAGGTCCGTGTAGAAGGCCTCGCCCAGGAAATCGATCAGCGCCCCGGCGCCACAGAAACCCTCGACGCCATGGGTCCCGCTGACCAGCACCAGCAGCTTCTTGGCTGTGCTCTTGCCGATCCAGGCGGCATCGGCCGTCAGCTTTTCGCCGGTCGGACCCCGGTTTGGATTCTGATAGGATTTATGAGACGCCCCGGCCGCCTTGCAGGCTTCGATGAAGCTCTCGCGCGAGACGGCATAGGACGACGGAAACCGGTTCGACGCCGCTTTCTTGATTTTCATGGGCCTTCAGCTCGTGGCGATCCCGAGAAATTCGTCGATACGCACTTACTGGATTTGAGGCCTCTTGGCTATCAGAAAAATGGCATAAGCGTTACAGGTTTTGGTCACTCATGTTACATCCCGGCTGGGTGGTGTTGCCGTTCAATTCTGTAGATTCCGCGCGCATACCCGTATTCGGGAACGCACGTCCTCCATATCCACATAGCATCCCTGGAGATGGCGCCCACCGGTCGACGGGTCGAAGGCGGTACGGGAGTGCAGCACGCGTCGGTTGTCGAAGGCCATCATCTCCCCGGCCTTAAGCCGGAAGCGGATATGGTTCTTCGGATCGGACATGATCCGGAAGAGTTTCCGGTAGGCCCGTATCAGGGCGTCGGCCTGCGGGCCGGCGGACATCTGGGCATCGAAGATCGAATTGTTGAGGCGGATCTCCCGCACGTCCCCCTCGCGGTCCAGATGGATCACATGGCTCCGGGTGCGGTAGTCGCGCTCCGCGCTTTTGTAGCGAAAATCGGCGGTGACCTCGGTCAGGATCCGGAACGCCTCGGGATCGGATTGCCGCAGCAGCGCGGCACCGTGGACGCCATCGGCAAGGATGCTGTCGCCACCCTCGGCGTCGTTGACCAGACAGTGCAGGAACTGGATGCCCGGCACGTGCTCCTTGTCCGGCAGGTCGGTGTGCAGCGGCAGCGCGATCGGCGTATAGGCGTTGGAGTTCGGGTTCTTCATCGACACCACGTCGAACAGCGTGCCGAAATGGGTGGTGCGGAGATGGCCGATCCGCTCGGCCGTCCGGGTCAGCGCCCCGGGGCTGGTCGGCATATTCTCGACGATCGCCGCCCCGACATCGCGCAACGCGATGCAGTAGTCCCGCAAGGCCCGATCCTCGGTCATCACCGCCGAATGGTCGAATCGCGGCAGATGTCCGGTCATCTCGGCGCCCCAGGCCCGGGGCGGGGGCTGACGATAGAGATCCTCGGCGCCGCGCTCGGGCGCGTGGGCGAAGAGCCAGTCCGGGGCGAACCGGCCCTGGTGGCCGTCGGACCAGACCAGCGTCAGCCATCCGTCATCGCCGGGGACGGCGCTTGTCACATCGATCTCGTCGGGCAGGGCCAGGAGGTCGATCTTGCGCTCCAGCGATTGCGGGTGGCGGCAGTTCGGGCAGGCGCAGTTGAACCGTGTCCACAGGCCGGAAAGCGTGAAGCGGCCGCCATCGGCCCAGTCGAGGCGCACGGCGCCGTTCTCGACGAGTGCTCTGGTGATCGCCGGCGGCGTGGGGTAGCGGGCCGGGTCGGCCATCGGATAGCGGCTTTCATCCTCGATCGATGCCTGCTTTATTTGGTCGCTTTTCATCACGCACCTTCCACGCCATTTAGGTTGCTCGACAGTGGGACCGAATGACAGTGAGAGCAAGCGGGATATGGGTAAATCCATCGACAGCCGGATCGACGATTTCGATGCGGCCTGGGACCGGGCCTGCGCCCATCTGAGCCGGGCCGTCACCGACCGGAAATCGCCGATGCACACGCCTGTTTTCGGGACCCTCGGCGCCGACGGCATGCCGGAGGTCCGGACCTGTACGCTCAGGGCATTCGACGCCGATGCGTTGACCTTGCGGTTCCACGCCGATGTCCGCTCGCCGAAGATCGGACAGTTGGAGGCGGATCCGCGGATTTCCGTGCTGCTCTACGATAAAGAGGAGAAGACCCAGATTCGGATCCGGGGGGAGGCGGCGGTGCATGGCCACAACGCCCTCGCCGAGGCCGCGTGGGACGCCTCACGCCGTTTCGCCCGGCGCTGCTATCTCCAGAGCCAGGGGCCGTCGAGCCCGTCGCCCCATCCGACCAGCGGGCTCGATCCCCATCTCGAAGGCCGCGAGCCGACGCCGGAGGAACTGGTCGACGGTTTCCCGAATTTCCGCGCCGTGGTGATTCACATCGCGAGTCTGGACTGGGTCTATCTCAGCCATCTCGGCCATCGCCGGGCCCTCTTCACCTGGGACGGGGCCGGCGCCCGCCAGGCACAATGGCTAGTGCCCTAGAGTCAAATCAGGCGTTATTGACTCACTTCGTGATGTCATAACGCCTGTGAATTTGCCTCTAAAACAATAAGGTAGAGCAGATTCACGCGCGGTTTCAGGATCATGAAGCGATCCAGAAACCGCGCGATCTGCTCTAGGCGCGGCTGATCAGGCGGGAGTTTCCTGCGCCGCCTCTTTCATCAGCCAGTCCCGGAAGGCCTTGACCTTGGGCCGTTCGGCCGTCCGCAGCGGGCAGACGAAGTAGTAGGCATCGACCGCCGTCAGGCTCATGTCGAAGGGTTTCACCAGCCGCCCGGCGGCGAGCGCGTCCTGCACCAGGATCGACCGGCCGAGGGCGACCCCCTGGCCCTGGATGGCCGCCTGGAACACCATGTAGCTGTGCGAGAAGGTGGGACCCCGGTTCGGGTTCACGCCGTCGACCCCGGCCGCGTCCAGCCAGCTCGACCAGGTCTCGCGCATGACATCGTGCAGCAGGGTGTGATGCACGAGGTCCGCCGGTGCTTTGAGTGGATGCTCCCCCTCCAGCAGTCTCGGGCTACAGACCGGGAAGATGACCTCGCTCATCACCAGTTCGGAATGCAGGCCCTTATAGTCGCCGACGCCGTAGCGAATGCCGCAGTCGATATCCTCGGAATTGAAGTCGACGAGGTCGTCGGTCGCCGAAACCCGCACGTCGATCTCCGGATGGGCCTGCTGGAAGCTGCCGAGGCGCGGGACGAGCCAGCTGGAGGCGAAGGACTGCAGCACGGTGACGGTCAGCTTGCCGGACTTCTCGCCGACATGGATCGAGCCGGTCGCCTCCTCGATCATGTCGAGGGCGTTGCGGATCTTCGGCCGGTAGGCCTGGCCCGCATCGGTGAGCAGCAGCGAGCGGGTGCCGCGCCGGAACAGGGGCACGCCGAGCCATTCCTCAAGCGATTTGATCTGATGGCTGACCGCGGCTTGGGTCACATAAAGCTCGGCCGCCGCCTTGGTGAAGGATAGATGCCGGGCGGCGGAATCGAACGCCTTGAGCGCATTGAGGGGCGGAAGCCGTCGTGCCATGGCAGAAATTCCAACACCGATTAGCTATAAAAATTTCTAATATCATTTATGAGAAAGCATCGTTTGTCGAGAGGCGTAAACCCCATTATTTCTAGGCTTCAAGGAACGAAGTGGCAGAAACAGCACGCGTTTGCGGCGGAAATGCCACAAAAAATTAATAAGGAGTTAATGTCATGACGATGAAGCATAGCAACCCTGCGCTCGTGGGTGGTGTCGGTGGCAGCCTCAGTGATGCCATTCTCGCTCTGGTCGCCGGGGCGGTGGAAACGCTGTGGACCTGGCAGAACCGCGCCGATACCCGGGCGTCGCTCTCGACCCTCGACCGGCGGCTGATGGCCGATATCGGCGTCACCGAAGACATGGTGAAGGATGAAATCGCGAAACCGTTCTGGCGTGCGTAGGAATGGCTGATCGGGCGACGGACCAGCCGTCCGGATCATCCCCTTCCGTCACCAACACCCAAGATGCATCGGCGTCGGCGGTCACCGGAGTTCTTTATGCGCTCGCCGCATTCGGGACCTGGGGGATCCTGACGCCGATTTATTTCAAGATCGTCGATGCGGTCTCCGTCGAGGAGATCCTGGCCCAGCGGATCGTCTGGTCCGTGGTCGTGCTGGCGATCATCGCCGGGGTGTTCGGCCAGCTTTCGGCCGTCCGGAAAGCCCTCTCCAATCCGAGGGCGCTGCTCTATCTCGCCGGTTCGACCTCCTTCATCACCCTCAATTGGGGGGTCTATATCTACGCCATTCAGGCCAACCAGGCGACCGAGGCCAGCCTCGGCTATTACATCACGCCGTTGGTCAACGCCTCGCTGGGCGTGCTGGTGCTCAAGGAAAAGCTCTCGGTCTGGAAGGGGGGCGCCCTCGGGCTCGCCGCCACCGGCGTCGCCGTGCTGTTCGTGGGCGAGGCGACCATCGCCTGGGTCACCGTCATCCTCGCCTTCAGTTTCGCGATCTACGGCCTTCTGCGAAAGATGGCGCCGGTCGCCGCCCTGCCGGGCCTGCTGATCGAGACCCTGATCGTTTCGCCCTTCGCGCTCGCCTATCTGATCTATCTCGGCGGCAAGGGCACGCTGGCCTTCGGGGCGACCGGATGGCAGATGGACGTCCTGATCGCCGCGTCCGGCCTGGTCACCGCGCTGCCACTCCTGTGGTTCAACGAATGCGCCAAGCGGCTGACCATGGTCACCGTCGGCTTCTTCCAATATCTGACCCCGACCCTGTTGTTCCTGGTCGCCGTGTTCGTGTTCGACGAGCCGTTCAACGAGGTCCGGTTGATCACCTTCCTGATGATTTGGGGCGCGTTGGCGCTTTACAGCCGGGAACTGCTGCGGGGACGGCTCAGGCGGCGCTGAACAGGTCCGTCGTCAACACGACCTTGCCGGTCGCCTTGCGGGTGGTCAGCAGGTCGAGTGCCTTCGCCGCCTCCGGCATCGGGATATGGTGGTGAATGGTCGAGGTGAGCTTTCCCTCCTCGAACCAGCGGAAGAGGTCGGCCATCTGGCTGTCGAACAGATCGGGCCGCTTCCGGGCGTAGCTGCCCCAATAGAAGCCGATCACGGAACAGTTCTTGACCAACAGGATATTGGCCGGCGGCTTCGGCACCGTGCCGCCGGCGAAGCCGATGATCACGATCCGGCCGTCCCAGGCGATCGCCCGCAAGGACGCATCGAAGGCGTCCCCGCCGACCATGTCGAGATAGATGTCCGCGCCGGTGCCACCGGTGAGTTCCTTGAGCCGGGTCTTCAGATCCTCGGATCTGTAGTCGATCGCATGGTCGGCGCCGTAGTCGAGGGCGGTCTTGCACTTCTCCGGTCCGCCGGCGGTGCCGATGACCGTCAGCCCCATGGCCTTGGCGACCTCGATGCTGGCGAGGCCGACGCCGCCGGCCGCGCCGTGGATCGCGCAGGTCTCCCCTTCCTGCGCCCGGGCCCGCCAGATCAGCGCGCCATGGGCGGTGCCATAGGTCACCGGGAAGCCGGCCGCGATGTCGAACGGCATGGCGTCCGGGATCTTGTATGTCAGGGAAGCGGGCGCCTTGACCTTCTCGGCATAGCCGCCGGAGGGCGGGATCGCCAGCACCCGGTCGCCGGGCGCCAGCTTGTCGACGCCGTCGCCCACCGCCGCGACGATGCCCCCGACCTCGAGGCCCGGCGAAAACGGGAAGGGCGGCTTTTCCTGATATTTTCCCTGGATGATCAGGGTGTCGGCGAAATTGACGCCGCAGGCCGCCACGTCGACCACCACCTCGCCGGGACCAGGCACCGGGTCATCTGTCTCGGCCCAGTCGAGCTCCGCGGGCGTGCAGTACTCCCGGCACAGGACGGCGCGCATGGCGGATCTCCCTGGCTTTTAGAGGAAGCTGGGGGCGATGCGAATATCGCCGACATGGGTTCCCGCCCAGTTGGAGATCCGGTCGTAGCGGTCCTTCAGGGTATCGATCTGGCTGCCATCCAAAATGCCGTAATGGCCGAGCAGGGCCTCCATCACCGCGTTGACCGCCCGGCCGTTGCCGTCGTCCGCCTTCATGGCGATGCCGAACCCGAGCTCCGGCAGGGCGGCGCAGTAGACGCCTTCGGCGCCACTCTTCATCAGGCATTTGGCGCCGGCGGCCCGCATCGCGTCGGTGTTGAACCGGCTGGAGCCGCCGACCAGTTCCGGATGCTCGGCGCAGGCCGCCCGGATCCGCAACACCGCGTCCCGCCGCGTCTCCCCCAGGCCCGACGGGTCTGCCATCTTCGCCATCGCCCGGGCCAGGCCCTGCAGCGGCGTGCCGAAGACCGCGATACCGCAGCCGTCGGTCCCGCGCGGCGTGTCGTCGATGTCCATGCCGCCCAGCTCGGCGATCGTGGCGATGTTGCGCCGCTGGACCGGGTGACTTTCCTCGTTATAGGCCTTGGTCGTCTCCTTCATGTGGACCGCGGTCGTCAGGAAGCCGGAATGCTTGCCCGAGCAGTTGTTGTGATAGCGGGTGAACACTTCGCCCCGGCGCAGCATCGCGTCGGCCGTGTCCACGTGATAGGGCTTTTGTGGACCGCAGGTGAGGTCGTCATGGTCGAGCCCGATCTGTTTGAGCCAGGCCTTGACCCGGTCCGTGTGCATCGGCTCTCCGTTGTGGGAAGCGCAGGCCAGCGCCAGTTGCGATTGGCTGAGCTTGAACGCGTCGGCGGCCCCGGTCTCGACCAGTTGCAGGGCCTGCAGCGGTTTGATCGCCGAGCGTCCGTAGACCATCCGGTCCACATCGCCCCAGGCCCTGACGATCTCGCCGCCGGCGTCCGCGATGGCGCAAACCACCCGGTGGACGCTCTCGACCATGCCGCCGCGGGTGATCTCCACCGCGATCGGGGCGTCGCTGTTGGTCTCGAGATAGGGGCGGCGAAGGCTTTCGGCGGCGGTGGTCATCGGGCCGGGTTTCCTCTAGATACGGTGGTGTGGATAAGTCCTGTACCATAGGAATTTGATAATGAAAGGTTATTTCGGCATCGGTGTGCAGGGGGTCAACAAGGGCGCCAATGTGGGCGCGTTGATGCGCACGGCGCATGCCTTCGGGGCCTCCTTCGTCTTCACGGTCGACGCCCAGATCCGCAAAAAGGATGTCCGGGCCGCCGACACAGCCGGCACGGCGGAAAGCGTGCCGTTCTACAAATTCGACACTGTGGAGGCCCTCAACCTGCCGGCGGATTGCAGCCTTGTGGGGATCGAGATCACCGAGGACGCGGTGGAGCTGCCGACCTTCCGGCATCCCCGCTGTGCGGCCTATGTCCTGGGTGCAGAGCGGCTCGGTCTGTCCGAGGCGATGATCGCCCGGTGCGATCACGTGGTGCAGATTCCGACCAAGTTCTCGACCAATCTGGCCGTCGCCGGCGCATTGGTGATGTATGACAGGCTGCTGACCCATGGCCGCTTTCCGAAACGGCCGCTGATGCCCGGCGGGCCGACAGAAAAACAGGCGCCCCATGTGCATGGAGCGCCTGTGATCAGAAGCCAACGAAAAAGACCTGGGAAGGCCGGTTGATATCGGCGGTTTTCTCGGTTGCTTGGTTATAGGTACCCAGTTTCCCGGTACCCTGTCTCTCGGTACCCAGTTTCCCGGTAGTTCGGGGTCAGGTCCGCATGAAGAGGTTGAGGACGCGGCCCACCGGACCGGTGAAGCGCAGATTGCCCTCCACGACCGCCAGGCAGACGCAAACCTCGCCCTCGTCGGCGATCGGCTTGTGGATCAGCTCGTCGTCGCCGGTCTGCACGTCGCCACGGACATAGTGCCCGTGTTCGTCGGAGAACCCGCCGGCGAGAACCATCGTGAGTTCCTCACCACCGTCATGGGTGTGTTCGAGCACGGCACGGCCGGGCTGAATGCGCAGCAGACTCATGCGGACGGAGTCATCCACATCGACCGGCAGCGGGATTTCGGCTTCCTCGATCCCTTTGCCACGGTTGCGCCATTCGAGCGGCCGCTCCAGATTTCGCAGGGTCTCCCGGATCGGTGCGGGTAGGTCGACGCCCGGTAGCGGGTCGATCTCGTCACCGGCCGCTGCTTGCGGCGCTTCCTCGGGAAGGTCGAGCTTTTCGAGAAGAGCATCGAACGCGCCCGGCGACATGGACACCACGTCCTCGTCCGATCCAAGGCTTTCGAGCATATGGCCGCCCATCCGCTCCAGCCGCTCGACCGTCTTACGGCAGGTCGGGCAAAGCGACAGGTGGGCCGCGATCAGAACGTCCATCGCCGGAGATGCCGCCCCCGCGGCATACTCCATCAGACGTTCCGGTTCAGGGTGATGTACCGGCATTGTCTCTTTCCTCAATCGTCAGCCGCATTTTCTTCAATGCGAGCCGAATTCGGGATTTTACCGTGCCAAGGGGCAGCCCCGTTTCCGCCGCGATGACTCGGTGGGACTTATCCTGGAAGTAAACCTGCCGAATAAGTTCCGCTTGTTCCTCGGGGAGGTTCTTCAATGCCTCTTTAACCCGCTCTTCGTCTTGTGCGGCTTCTACGAACCGATCCGCCGGTTGGACCTCTTCGGGCATGAACGAGGGGTCGTTCATGTCCGGTTCGGGCCGTTTTGCCCGTCGGATCGCGTCGATTCGCTTGTTCCGCGCAATGGTAAAGACCCAGGTGCTGGCGCGCGCCTGCCCCGGATCGTAGGTTTCCGCCCGACGCCAAACCATCAGCATGGCCTCTTGGACCAACTCTTCGGCCACGTCGTCCGCGGCCCCGAGGCGCATAACATACGCCTTGAGCCTGGGGGCGAAAAAATCGAAGAGGCGTTGGAAGGCGCCCCGATCACGGTGTTTGCCCACCGCGACCAGAAGACCATCCATCTGCGCCGCTTCGGACACCGGTTCTGAGACGTTCGCGTTCATGGTCCCATATAAGTGGGCTTTGTTACGTCGCACAACCGTGCTCCGACCGCTTTTCAGCGCGGCCTCGACATGGTTGTTTGTCTCGTCGCGGTGCAGGCTATCCATATGCCTATATACGCGGACGCTAAAAAATGGATCACCGCCCTTGAACCGCCCCAATGGTTTTTAACATAAATGCGCGTCGATCCCCGGCGCCCCTTGACGATGAAGCGATGCGAAAGGCCCCCGACCCATGATCCGGACCGTTTTCCGTCTCTTGTCCCCGACGTCCCTTCTGGTTGGACTTCTCACGGTTTTCCTGTTCACCGACGGTCCCGCGTCGGCGGCCGAACCGAAGCGTCTCGCCAAGAACGGCGATTGGATCGCGTTCGAGATGGGGAACGGCGACGACCGGCTTTGTTTCATGACCAGCGAGCCGACCAAGGCCGAGGGAAACTACACCCAGCGCGGTGAAATCCGGTTCAACGTGTCCCATTGGCCGGGCGAGAAGCGGGTCGGCCAGACCAGCGTCGTAATCGGCTATCAGTTCAAGGACGGCAGCGACGTGGAAGTCGAGATCGACCGCAAGGGCTTCACCATGTTCACCCAGGGCGACTATGCCTGGGCCCTGTCGCCGGCCGACGACGAGAAACTGGTCGACGCGATGAAGAAGGGGCTGCGCATGGTCGTCCGCGGCACGTCCTGGCGCGGGACGGACACCAAGGACACCTATTCCCTGGTCGGCTTCACCAAGACCTATCAGCGCATCACCCAGGCCTGCGGGCTCTAAATGGCGGGGCACCCGTGGTCCCACCTCTCGTTTAAAGCGGCCCCTTGTTAAACGGGGGCGGTGCGGCTATTTAGCGTCCATGTCGACATCCACCGCCTCAGATGCGCGCCAGCCGCTCGTCGGTTTGGGCCGCGCGGAGCTTTCCGCTCTTTTCGCCGAAATGGGCGAGCCGAAATTCCGGGCCAAGCAGGTCTGGAGTTGGCTCTATGCCCATGGCGTGACCGATTTCGAGGCGATGACCAATCTCTCCAAGCCCTTCCGGGCGCGGCTGCAGGACCGGTTCACGCTCGCCCGTCCCGACATTGTCACCGAACTCGCCTCCACCGACGGCACCATCAAGTGGCTGCTGCGCCTGCCCGACGGCAACGAGGTGGAGATGGTCTTTATTCCCGAGGAAGACCGGGGAACCCTGTGCGTGTCCAGCCAGGTCGGCTGTACCCTGACCTGCAAGTTCTGCCACACCGGGACCCAACGCCTGGTCCGCAATCTCGGTCCCTATGAGATCCTCGGCCAGGTGATGCTGGCCCGTGACCGTCTCGGCGAATGGGGCCGCAAGGAAGAGAAGCGCCGCCTCACCAACATCGTGATGATGGGCATGGGCGAGCCGCTCTACAATTTCGAGAATGTCCGCGACGCGCTGCTGGTGGCCATGGACGGTGACGGGATCGGATTTTCGAAACGCAAGGTCACGCTGTCCACGGCCGGGGTCGTGCCGATGATGGAGCGGGCCGGCGACGAGATCGGCTGTTCGCTGGCGGTGTCGCTGCACGCCACCACCGACGAGGTGCGCAACGAGATCGTGCCGCTCAATAAAAAATATCCGATCGCCGAACTCCTCGACGCCTGCCGGCGCTATCCCGGTGTTCACAACGCCCGCCGGATCACCTTCGAGTATGTCATGCTCGACGGCGTGAACGACAGCGACGCCGACGCCCGGCGTCTGGCCAGGCTACTGAAGGACATCCCGTCCAAGGTCAATCTGATCCCGTTCAACCCCTGGCCCGGCTCCGCCTATGTCCGCTCTCCGGACGAACGGATCTTGAAGTTCCAGGACATCGTCGCCAATGAAGGTCTTATGCCGGCTCCGATCCGACGGCCGCGCGGCGAGGACATCATGGCCGCCTGCGGCCAGCTCAAGAGTGCGAGCCAAAAGCTCAAGCGGGCGGACCGGGACCGGCTGGCGGCGGAGGCGTCCGCCGCCTGATTGGGGCTCAGAGCCTAGGAGGTTCCATGGATATCATAAGCCTTGCCCTATCCGGCCTGCTGTTCGTCTGGCCGCTGTGGAAGATCTACGAGCGGGTGGGGATGAAACCCTATTATGCCCTCCTGGCCTTGCTGCCCGGCGTCGGCCTGCTGCTCGCTCTGCTGCCGCTGGCGGTGTCGGCCTGGCCGGCCTATGGCGAGACGGAGCCCCCGAAATGAGGCCCGAAAAGAGGATTGATCGATGATGGGCGGGCTCGGCGAAGGTCTCGCGATTCTTGCTGTGATTTTGCTGATCGGCAAAATCTGGGCCGCTTGGCGAATTCTCGAACGCATCGAGGTGAACAAGTTTGCCGCACTGGCGATCTTATTCCCTATTGTGGGTGAGGCTATTTTGCTGTGGTGGTTGGCCTTCGCTCGCTGGCCGCGCGATGAGGAACTCGACGCTTCTGACAGCGGGTATTCCAGCGAGGACGGGGCGTTATGGGATCCGGGTTCCATCGGGTCGACGGATGTGACGACCAGCGACGAGCGCCGCCCGCCCGCGCCGTGACCGGCCGGGCCGTCCCAAAGACCGGTCAAAGTCCCAGAATAAACGTGGTTTTTTGGGAATTTCGGCGCCGCTAAGATACTGTCCGGCATCTTGCTTTGCGTGTGCGAATGCCCCATATGCTTCGCAGGCATATTGCCACCGATTAACCATTGAGAGGGTTGAGGCAATCCGATGAACACCAACCGCGAGTATTTGGCCCAGACGGCGGCCGCGACGCAGGAGAATCTCGACGAGGGCCTGCGCGCGCACATGCTGCGCGTCTACAACTACATGGCGGCTGCGATCGCGCTCACCGGTCTAGCGGCCTGGATGACATACAGTATGGCCATCGGCACCACCGCCGAAGGCCAGATGGGTCTTACCGCCTTCGGGCAGGCGATCTACGCGTCGCCGCTGAAGTGGGTCGTGATCCTCGCCCCGCTGGCGATCGTCTTCTACTTCAGCTTCCGCATCCACAAGATGTCGTTCTCGACCGCCCAGGCCGTGTTCTGGGTCTATGCCGCGCTGATGGGCATGTCGCTGAGTTCCATCCTGATGGTCTACACGGGTGAGAGCATCGCCCGCACCTTCTTCATCACGGCGGCCTCCTTCGCCGGTCTGAGCCTGTTCGGCTACACCACGAAGAAGGATCTCTCCGGGATCGGCCAGTTCCTGATCATGGGCGTGATCGGTCTGATCATCGCCAGTGTCGTGAACCTCTTCCTGGAGAGCTCCGGCCTCGCCTTCGCGATCTCCGTGATCGGGGTTCTGGTGTTCGCCGGCCTGACCGCCTACGACACCCAGAAGATCAAGGAAGAGTATGTCGAGAACATGGACCACGAGACCTCGGGCAAGCTCGCGCTGATGGGCTCCCTGCGGCTCTATCTCGACTTCATCCTGATGTTCCAGTACCTGCTGATGTTGCTGGGGAACCGCGAATAAGCGGCGCCCCGGCGCGCTGTAGCGGCGCGCTTCGGTTACGAGAAAACGCCGGCTCCACTGGGGGCCGGCGTTTTGCGTTTCGGGAAACGGCGTCAGACGCAGCGGCCGCCGTCGACCTCCAGGGCCACGCCGGTGATGAACGCCGCTTCGTCGGAGGAGAGATAGAGCGCCGCCTTGGCGATATCGTCGGGCTGGGAGAAGCGGCCCAGCGGGATCGTCGACTGGAACATCGCCCGGCGTTCCGGCGTGTCCTCGCCCATGAAGTCGCCGAGCATGGCGGTCTCCCCCGCGACCGGGCAGAGGCAGTTCACCCGGATATTGTCGGGGGCCAGCTCGACCGCCATGGACTTCGTCATGATCACCGCCCCGCCCTTGGAGGCGTTGTAGACCGTCAGGCCCGGTCGGGGGCGAAGCCCCGCGGTGGAGGCGGTATTCAGGATCGACCCGCCCCCCTGGGCCCGCATCAGCGGCACGCAGTGGCGGGCGGCGAGCCAGATCGCCTTGACGTTCACCGCCAGGATCCGGTCGACCTCGTCCTCGGTCACGTCCAGCATCGGCTTGTTGCGGTGGGTGTAGCCGGCGTTGTTCACCATGATGTCGAGCCGGCCGAAATGCTCGACCGCCCCGTCGACCATTTTTTTGGCATCGTCGTCGCGGCTGACATCGGCGGCGATGAAGCGCGCCCGTCCACCGGCGCCGCAGATCGTGTCGGTGACCCGCTCGCCGTCCTCCACATTGATGTCGCTGACGATCACGGCGGCACCCTCTTCGGCGAACCGGCTGGCGATCGCCTCCCCGAAGCCCGAAGCGGCCCCGGTCACCACGGCGACTTTTCCCTCAAGACGCATTGGATCCTCCCTGTTTTGGTTTTCTTTCCTGCTAGAGTGGCTTAAACCGCGCGCCGAGGTCTTGTCCACTTGGCAGACCTTTGGGCTGCAACCCCGTTCCATGGTGACGGCAAGATGGTACCGCTTTCCCCCCGCGCCCGGCTCGCCTGGCTGGCCCATCTCTTCAAGGCGATCGTCAAACAGCACCACCGGGAAATGCTGCCGGCCTTCAGCCATGTCCTCGGCCCAGGCAGCGTGGTCGTCGAGGCGGGCGCCCATGCCGGGCAGTTCACCAAGCTCATGGCGTCGGTGGTCGCCAACGGGCGGATCTTGGCTCTGGAGCCCAGCAGCTACGCCTATGACGTCCTCAGTAAGGCGATGGCCCTCAAGGGCCTGTCCTCGGTGACGATCCGGCGGATCGCCGTGTCGTCACAGGAGGGGACCGCGCAACTGACGATTCCGCTCAAACCCAATGGCGTCGTCCGCTTCGGGTTGAGCCATTTCGGCGGCCAGCCGGGCCAGCACACCGATGTCTGGACCGAAGAGGTGCCTTGCATCACCGTCGACCGGTTGGTCGAGCAGGAGGGGCTGGAGCGGGTCGATCTCTTGAAGGCCGATATCGAGGGCTGGGAATTCGAGATGATCAAGGGCGCCGGGAAGGTCCTGGAGCGCTTCCGTCCCGCCCTGTTCCTGGAGATGGACCCGGCCCGGATCGTCCGCGCCGGATCCTCCGTCGACGCCTTTTGGGCCCATCTCGTCGGCCTCGGCTATCGCGGGTTCACCTACGATCCCGATCAGGGCCGGTTCCGTCCGGCTTCGGAGGGCCAGGCGGGGGATATCTGGTTCTTCCACAAAAGCGACTCGCGCACGCCGACTGCGGTGGCGATCCCCTGACACTCTATCGCTAGGCCGTCCGGATATCGTCCAGGAAGCTTCCGACCGTCTGGTTGAGGCGGGCCGCCTGTTCCGATAGGGCGCCCGCCGCGATCAGGACCTCCGAGGCGGCCTCGCCGTTCCGCCCCACCGCCTTGGTCGCGCCCAGGATGTTGTCCGAGGCGCTATGGGTGCCTTCTGCGGCCGCTTCCACTGACTTGGCGATTTTCTCGGTCGTCCCGGACTGAAGCTCGACATCGGCCGAGATTTCGCCCGCGAGATCGTTGATGATCCGGATCTCCTCGGAAATGGCCCGGATGGCAATCACGGTCTCTTGGGTGACGGCTCTTATCCCCTGGATCTGATCGGAGATACTCTCGGTGGCTTTTCCGGCCTGGCTGGAGAGATTCTTCACCTCCGAGGCGACGACGGCGAAGCCTTTGCCCGCCTCGCCGGCACGGGCGGCCTCGATGGTGGCGTTGAGCGCCAGCAGGTCGATCTGGCCCGCGATCGCGTTGATGATCTGCAGAACCTCACCGATCCCCTCGGCCATCTTGTTGAGGCGTTCGACGGTGGCGTTGGTCTCGTCGGCCCGGGCGGCGGCACGCTGGGCCAGTTCGGTCGACTCCTGGACCCGGCCGGCGATTGCGCCGATCGACTGGGAAAGGTGGTCCGCCGCCTGGGAGGCCGATTGGACCGATTGGGTCGCCTTGTCCGAGGCGCCGAAGGCGGCCTCCGCCTGCTGCTGGGTCTCCTCGGCCGATTCCGTCAGGCTCCGGGCCGACTGCTCCATCCCCGTGGCGGCATGGGTCAGGGTGTCGACCACCTGGGAGGCCGTGCCCCGGAAGCCTTCCAGGATCCTGTCCATCCGTTCCGCCCGCTTGGCCAATTCGATCTTGCTGCGTTCCTGTTCCGCGGTGATCTCCCGGACCCGGTCCAGGGTATGTTGGAACTCGTTGAGGCCGTTGGCCAACTCGCCGATTTCGTCCTTCCGTTCGCTGAAGGGAATTTCCGGACGCTGCTCGGAAATCACGCCGCGCATGGTCTGGCGCAATGTCCGGATCGGGTCGGTCACCACGAGGCGGGAAATCCCGTAGAGGCAGACCAGAACAACCAGGATGATGAGCGCGCCGACCCCGACGAAGATCAGGGCCAGTTGTCGGATCTGGGTATCGACGCTATTGGCGACGGCGGTGATCTCGTCCGACTTCTCGACAATTTCGTTACGCGTCGTCTCGGCTTCGAGGGCACTGTCGACGATCTGGTTTTTGACGGTGTTGACGCGCTGTTCCAGCATGGTGGCGCTGTCGCCCTCGGTCAGCTCGGCCACCTTGGCTTCAACGGTCGCGAGATCCTCCGTCGACAGCTTGAATTCGCTCACGGTGTCGGTGAAAGCGTCGCCGTCGAACCGCCCGCGCGAGATCGCCACCCGACCGCCTTCACCCGTATCGACGTAGAACTTGCCGGGTTGGGTAATGGCCCGCCGGGCCGATCGGGCGCGATAGCGTTGGACGATGGCTTCGCGGCCCGAATGGACCATCTCCTCCATCTCGTAATTGGCGTTCGCCCATTCGAAGAGGGCGGTTGCCGGGTCCGACTCAAGGGCCTGGGGGATCGCGAGGAAGCGGTCCTGGAGGTCGAAGATCTCCTGACGCAGTTCCGAATTGAGATCCTGGTAGAGGGCAACCCGCTGGTCCTCGAGCCTCTTGATCTCGTCGACCGCCGCGATAAAGCCGACCAGAAGGCCCGTCATGAGAAGGGCCACCACGCTCCCGAGGCTGAGAACGAGCTTGGTGTTGATACGGCGAAAAGAAAAAGCAGCGGTAATGAACTTCATCATGCCCACAAGCCCTAGCCTAGATTCCGCCCCCCGGAGATAGGGTGGTTTAAGCGTCTGTGTGGCATTTTAAAAATGAAGCTTTGGTTACGAACCTCAATTTATGGTTAGCGATTCGTTAAATCGTCACAAATTCTTAAAACTCGGCCGGCGCTTTTCGGTGAAGGCTTTCACGCCCTCGGCGAAGTCTTTCGAATCGGCGGCCTTTTGCTGGAAGCACGCTTCGAGTTTGAGTTGGGTTTCAAAATCATTGTCGATCGACGCGTCGATGGCCCGCTTGGCCATGCCATAGGCGAGCCCCGGCCCCGCGGCCAGTTTTTGCGCCATGGCGGCCGCCGTCTCCATCAGGGCTTCGTCCTGGGCCACCTGCCAGATCATGCCCCAGTCTCGGGCGGTCTCCGCATCGATCGGATCGGTGGTCAGGATCATCC
Source organism: Alphaproteobacteria bacterium (assembly GCA_024743275.1). GTDB lineage: Bacteria > Pseudomonadota > Alphaproteobacteria > JANSWW01 > JANSWW01 > JANSWW01. The sequence goes on along the minus strand of JANSWW010000010.1, from coordinate 215,096 downwards.
CCAACGCGCGGGCCCGGCCGATCAGCCGGGGCAGAACCCAGGTGCCGCCGGCATCGGGGATCAGGCCGATCCGGGCGAAGGCTTCGACGAACTGGGCGGATTTGCCGGCGATCACGATATCGCAGGCCAGCGCGATATTGCAGGAGGCGCCGGCGGCGACCCCGTTGACCGCCGCGATGGTCACATAGTCGGGCGAGCGCAGCCGCCGCAGCGTTTCGTGATAGGTCCGCTCCAGCAGGCCCTCGATGTCGATCCGGCCGTGATCGTCCTGGTCGAGGGCCTTGAGATCCTGCCCCGCGGAGAACGCGCGTCCGGCCCCGGTCAGCACGACCGCGCGGACCCCGGCGGCCACGGCCCGGTCCAGCGCCGCGTGGATGTCGAGATGCATCCGCTCGACAAAGGCGTTCAACACATCCGGCCGGTTCAGGGTGATGGTCGCGACCTTACCGTCGATGGAGAACAGAATGGTCTCGAAAGGGGTGCCGTCGGTCATGGGATCAGCCTTTGTGAAGAGGGAGCGGATAGTTTGAAAGATCGTGGATCATTGCCGCGAGTTTCGCGACGAGATGGGAGAGGAGGGCGAGGCCCTGGTCCCGCGTGGCCGCCGCCGCGTTGCCGGTGACACCGGCGGGATTGAGGTCCTCCGCCATCCAGGCGAGGGTCCCGGGGCCCAGCGCGCCGATCAGCGGGGCACCACCGGTAGAGCCGGTCCGAGCAGCCTCCGCATTCGCGAAGTCCGCCGCCTTGTCCAGGTGGACCAGGTCCGGGGCGAGGGCGAGCATCAGGGCGGTTTCGATTTGTCCGCCGTGGAGGCCGTAGCGGAGCTCTTCCGCTGGAAACAGGCCGTCCGGCATCCCGAGATCGGGCCAGCTCGTCCCCACCGCCATCAGGCCGTGGTCCCGGCGCAGGGCGCGACCGGCCAGGTCCATGATCTGTGGTTGTCCGCCATGGGCGTTTATCATCAGGATGCGGCGAATGCCGGTCCGCGCGACGGCGCTCCCGATACGATGCCAGCGGGCCATCAGCGCGTCGGCGGGTTCCGAGACCGTGCCGGGGAAGGACTCGTGCTCCGGCGAATGCCCGACGATCTCGGTCGGCAGCAGGTAGAGGGCGAGACCCGGAGCGTCCGCCGTGGCCTTCTCGCAGGCGGTGGTCGCCAGCGCCTCGGCGATCACATGGTCGGTGCCGAGCGGCAGATGCGGGCCATGCTGTTCCAAGGCCCCCAGCGGCAGGATCGCGACCGCGTTGTCCGGGATCGCGTTGTCCGGGATATCGGCCGTGAAGGCTGTGCTGGGGAGCGCGGACCAACGATAAAGCGGCATGGTCGGGTCTTGGAACCGGTGTTGTTAATTGGAAAGTAATCCTATCTGCCGTAGCCTTAACCGAGGGAGGTGCCGCGGGAAAGCAAAAGCGCCGCGGCCCGTGGTGTTCCCCATGGGGAAGTCTTAAGGGAAGCGTTTGAACGCGGTCGGGTAAGGTTATGTCGAAAGCGTCCGGGCCGGAGGGCTCGCGGGTCACGCAATGGTCGGAAACGGCGATGAACCAGCTCAAGGCCCAGGGGCTTGAGGCGACGCCACCCGTCTATCATGTCTTCTACGCCTTTGCCTCGGGCGGTTCCCAGCCCATCCGCGACCAGATCTCGGCCTGGCTGGCCGCCGGCCGCAAGATCCGCGAGGCCGATGTCCTCGATCTTTACCGCAATCATCTCGCCACGCAGGACTCTTCCGCCGAAGGGATGGCGGACTACGATGCCATGCTGGCCGATACCCTTGGAATGCTGGCGGCGGCGACGAACCAACTCAACGCCTATGGCCGCACTCTGGTGAGCGCCGACAAGAAGCTGAAGGCGAAGCCCGATCCGGCTTCCCTGAAAACCCTGGTCTCCGGCCTCGTGCAGGAAACCAAAAAGGCGCGGGACGAAAACACGAAACTGCGCAGCAATCTCGAAACGGCCCAGAAGGAAGCCGAGACATTGCGCCGGCGCCTCGACGACACCAGTCAGGAGGCGCGCCAGGACGGCCTGACGAAGCTGCCCAACCGCCAGGCCTTCGACGAGGCGATCGTCGAGGCGGCCGAGGCGCGCAACAACGGCGACCGCTCCGCCTATCTGATCCTGATGGACATCGATCACTTCAAGGCGCTGAACGATACCCATGGGCACCAGACCGGGGACGAGGTTCTGCGCAGGGTCGCGGCTACTCTGGCGCGGAGCGTGCGGGCCGGGGATTTCATCGCCCGCTATGGCGGGGAGGAGTTCGCCTGTCTCCTGACCGGCATGGCGCGAAGCAACGCGGAATCGGTGGCTGAGACCCTGAGGGTGGCGGTCAAGGGCATCGACATGGCGGGGGTCAAGGAAAAGACCATCGTCAATCGGATCACCATTTCGTTGGGCCTTGCCGAGTACCGGGAGGGAGAGCGGATCCCCGATTGGATCGAGCGCGCCGACGAGATGCTCTATCTCGCCAAATCCAAGGGCCGGGACCGACTCGAATCCGACGGCCGCGGGGGGGCGCCGCAAAAGGCGCTCAAGAGCCTCACCGCCCTTTTGGTCGAGGACGAGATCATCACCGCCATGCTGGTCGGCGAATATCTCCGGAAGATCGGTATCGGGACGGTCATCCAGGCCAATGACGGGGTGGAGGCGTTGAGCCTGCTGCGCCGGAACTATGTCGATCTCGTGGTCTGCGACGCGGTGATGCCGCGGATGGACGGTCTCGAATTCGTCGTTCGGATGCGGATGGATTCGACCCGGCCGGGCTTCCGGGTACCGGTCCTGATGGTGACGGCCAAGTCCGATCCGTCCTGGGCGTCGGCGGCACGGGATGCCGGGGTCAACGAGTTCATGACCAAACCCTTTGAATTCGACGCCTTCGCCGAAACGGTCCGGGAGATGGTCTTCAGCCCCCGCGACTTCGTGAAGACCGATCGCTATACCGGCCCGGACCGGCGCCGCGACACGGGTGCGCCCTATACCGGCCCGGAGCGCCGCAAAGCCCAGTAACCATGGCGGTAGGTGACGGGCCAACGGAACCTTACGGATTTGTAATCCGGCCGTGAGGTTCCGGTAAGGCGCCCGCCATCATCTTTGCCTCGATAGGTTCCAAGCAAACCCGAACGAGGCTCCCATGTCGCAATCGCATCCTTCGAACACGGCGTCTTCCACGAAGCCGAAACGCTATCCCACCAGCCCGCGCGGTCTCGCCGCCGCCATCGCGGCCGCCGCTGTGATCACCGTCGGGGTCGGCGCCGGCCTGACCCAGCAGGCCCAGCCGGCAAGGGCACAAGCCACGGACCCGGCGCCGGCCTTGCCGTCCTATACGCAATCGGTTCTGCCGCCGCAGAGCTTCTCCGCCATCGCCGAGGCGGTCATGCCGTCGGTCGTGCGGGTCGAGACCCGGCGCGCGGCGGGAGAGGGGCGCTGGGAAAAGCGAGGCTGGGGCGACGAGCGCCGGGGGCGGCCCGAGATGCGACGCTTCTTCGACGAATTCTTCGGCCCAGAACAGCGGGGGCAGGGACCGGGATGGCACGGCGATCGGGAGGATCGTCATGAGGGCCCCGGCAAGGGTCATTCCAAGGGCCATTCCAAGGGCCATTCCAAGGGTTACGAACGCCATGGCGGCAAGGGTCCCCGTCGGAGCGGCCTCGGGTCGGGGTTCATCGTCGATGAGGCCGGCCTCATCGTCACAAATCATCATGTCATCGCCCGGGCGGACGAGATCCGGGTCACGCTGAACGACGGCGGGACCTTCGTGGCGGAACTGGTCGGCAGCGATCCCAAGACCGATCTCGCCCTTCTCAAGATCGATGCGGGCAAGTCTCTGCCGGCGGCCCGCTTTGCCGATTCGGACAACGCCAAGGTCGGCGACTGGGTGGTGGCCGTGGGCAATCCCTTCGGCCTCGGGGGGACGGTGACCGCCGGCGTGATCTCGGCCCGGGGACGCGATATCGGTGCCGGACCCTATGACGACTTCTTGCAGATCGATGCCTCGATCAACCGGGGCAACTCCGGCGGTCCGACCTTCAACCTGGCCGGGGAGGTGGTCGGCGTGAACACCGCGATCCTGGCGCCGGGCGGCGGCAATATCGGCATCGGCTTCGCGATCCCGTCCAATCTGACGGCGAAGGTGATCGCCGATCTCGAAGACGACGGGACCGTCTCCCGCGGCTTCCTCGGGGTGCGGATCCAGCCGGTCGATGCCGACATCGCCGAGGCCCTCGGGATCGAGGAAGGCCGTGGCGCGTTGGTGTCCAGGGTGATCCCGGACGGACCCGCCGCCGATATCCTAGAGCCGGGCGACGTCATCCTGTCGGTCGACGGCGCGGAAATCGACGGGCCGAAGGCCCTGGCCCGGGCGGTCGCGGAGCTCGATCCGGGTGCCGAGGTGGCCCTGGAGGTTTCGCGGGACGGGACAGTGCGAACCCTGGCCGTCGCCCTGGCCGATCAAGCGGAACTCCGTCAGGGCCGGATCGCGGATGGGTCGAGAGACGGTGCCGGTTTCGCGTCGAAAATGGCGCGCTTCCTCGGCCTGGATCTGGCCAACACACCCCGTGGCGTGCGGGTCCGTGCGGTCGATCCGAACGGGCCGGCCGCCGAGAAGGGCCTGCGGCGGGGCGACCGGATCGCGGCCGTGGGCGAGGTGTCGGTCGACAGCCTCGACGATGTCAAGCAGGCCCTCCAGGCCGCCATGTCCGACGGCAAGAAGGCGGTTCTGGTCCAAGTCGGCCGTGGACGGATGGAACGGTTTGTCGCCCTGCCCCTGCCGGAGGCCTGAATGACAGGGCTTTAGGCTATTCTCCGCCGTTCCCCACCCCTTCGCGGCGGAGAACGGGACCGGCCGGATCATTCCGGCCGGTTTCGCCTTTTTAGCCGGTTCTCCCTTTTGGCCGGTTCTCCCCTTTTGCGGGTTCTCCCACTAAGCCGGTCTTGCCGTTCAGGTGGTCAACGCGTAGAGCAGAACGATGCGAATTCTGGTGATCGAGGACGACCGGACGGCGGCGGGCTATCTCATGAAGGGCCTCGCGGAGGCCGGCTATCAGGTCGAACAGGCAGGCGACGGGGCGGAGGGGCTGGTGCTGGCCGGCGAGGACCGCTTCGACGTTCTGATCGTCGACCGAATGCTGCCGAAATTGGATGGGCTCAGCGTCGTCAGCCGCTTGCGGGCCGAGGGCATCGATACGCCGGTGCTGTTCCTCTCCGCCCTCGGCGAGGTCGATCATCGGGTGGAGGGGCTCAAGGCCGGCGGCGACGACTATCTGACCAAGCCCTTCTCCTTCAGCGAGTTACAGGCCCGGATCGAGGCGTTGGTACGCCGCCGGCAGCCGCAAAAGGTCCGGACCCGCTTCGAGACCGGCGGGCTGACGGTCGACATGCTGACCCGTGAAGTCACCCGGGACGGACGGCGAATCGATCTGCAGCCAAGGGAATTCAAGCTGTTGGAGGTATTGATCCGCCATGCCGGGCAGGTGGTGACCCGGACCATGCTGCTGGAGGAGGTCTGGGGCTATCACTTCGACCCGCAGACCAACGTCATCGACGTTCATGTCAGCCGGCTGCGCGGCAAGATCGACCGGGATTTCGAGACCCCGCTGCTGCACACCGTGCGCGGGGCGGGATACCGTCTGCAGGCGGATGGGGACGGCGGACCGTGATCCCGATGTCGCTCCGGCGGCTGGCCCGCACCTCCGTCTTTCGGATCACTTTGCTCTATGTCGTGCTGTTCTCGGTATCGGCCGCGATCCTGCTGCTTTTCGTCGGTCTGGTGAGCTTCGGTGTGCTCGATCGGCAGATCCGGTCGACCGTGGCGGCCGATGTCCGGGGGCTGACCGCGCTCTATGAGAGACGGGGTCTCGCCGGCCTACAGCGCGGGGTCGCCCGACGGGCCGCCCGTGACCGCTTCAATCTCTATCTTCTGATGACGCCCGGTGGACGGGTCCTCGCCGGCAATCTCAGCGCCTGGCCCGACGCGGCCAGCGAGACGGTCCGGTCCCGCGAGGATGGGTGGATCGAGTTCCTCTATGAACGGGAGGGACCCGACGACCGGGTCCGGGACCGGCTCGCCTACGCCATGGTCGTAACCCTGCCGCCGGGAATCCGGATGCTGGTCGGCCGCGATGTCGACGACCGGCGGGTGATCCAGCGCCAGCTCACCCGGACGGTGCTGATCTCCATCGTTCTGGTGATCGTCCTCGGGCTCGCGGGCGGGATCTTCCTCGCCCGCCGGTCGGCCCGCCAGATCGAGGCGATCAACGAGGCCTTGGACGATATCATGGCGGGCGACCTCACGCGGCGGATCGATGTCGGCCGGGGCAAGGACGAGCTCACCCGTCTCGCGGTCTCGCTCAACGCCATGCTCGACCGGATCGAGGCGTTGCTGCGGAGCCTGCGGGAGGTCAGCGAGAACATCGCCCATGATCTGCGCAGCCCGCTCAACCGGATGCGGTCCGATCTCGACCTCAGCCTGATGCGGGGCCGCGACCCGCAAGAGGATCAGGCGGTGCTCGAACGTACGGTGGAGGAGGTGTCCGGCCTTGTCGGGACCTTCGAGGCGCTGCTCGCCATCGCGCGGGCCGAGGCCGGCGGCGACGGGCTGGAGAAGTCGGGCGTCAGCCTGCGGACCGTGGTGGAAGACGCCCTGGACCTTTATGGCGTCGTCCTGGAGGACAAGAGCATATCGCTCGACCGGGCGATCGCCGACGATGGGATCGTGCGGGGGCATCGCGGCAGCCTGATGCAGGCGGTCTCCAATCTTCTCGACAATGCCGTCAAATTCGCGCCGGAGGGCAGTACCCTCACGGTGGCGCTCGACTCCGCCGAGGGACAGGTGGTCCTGTCGATCACCGACGAAGGTCCGGGGATTCCGGTGGAGGCGAGGGAGCGGGTCTTCGACCGGTTCGTTCGACTGGACGCGGCGCGCCGGACGCCCGGGAGCGGCCTTGGCCTGTCGCTCGTGCGGGCGGTCGCCGGCATGCACGGCGCCCGGCTGTCGCTCGAGAGCGGACCCGAAGGGCGCGGCCTCAAGGTGACCCTGGCGTTTCCGGGGATTGATTAAGGGGTTCGACTAAGGGTTCGATGGGGTCCCCCCGAAAAAAAGTGGCGGGGTTCCGGAGGGGGGTGTACCGACCCTTGGAGGGATGTCACGTCCGCGGGGGGCGAAATGGGACGAGACCGGGCCGGTGCGCCGGAACCCCGCCTACTGGGGGTATGCTTTCTATCTTGGTGTCGATCATGGCCGAAATGGGGCCTGTCCAAGACCATTTGAGGTCAAGGGTTTTTCCGAACCGAGGCAATGTTCCCCAAGCCCTTGAGGGGCCTGGTTTTACCGGCTGGGCGGCTTGAAAAAGGGCGAGCTGTTCGGCATCGGCGAAACCGGGTCCTTGACGCGGACGGTCGCCGGCCAGACCAGGGCGGGACCTTCCGGGAACATCTGCCGGATGCTCGGGATCGCCCGCATGTTCTGCCCGGCGAGCGGATGGTCCGCCGGGTGGAAGCGGACGCCGAAGCCCTGGATCGTGGTCCCGGCCGGAAGATCGGTCTCCTGGGCCGCCTTGATGAGGGCTTCCTGGCTGAGCCCGCCATGATTCCGGATCGCCCGGGGCATGACATCGGTCAGCAGGATATAGGCCTGATTGAAGCCGACGGTGGCCTCGACCGGCACGCTGGTCGACCCGGTGTCTTCCTGATAGCGCTGGATGAAGTCGTCGATCACCAGCTTGAGGCCCGGCGCGACGGCCTGGGGGTTCAAGTTTTGGGCCGGGATTTCGCCGACCATGAAGAGGTGATCGAGGTCGCTTTCGAAATCCGCGCGAAGGCTGGGCAATTGGTTCCAATGCTCGCCCTGGCCCACCAGCATCTGGAAGGTGAGACCGCTCTCTTTCGCATTGGACAGGAAGGAACGGATATCCGGCAGCCAGCCGGTGTGGATGATCGCGTCCGGCTTGCCCCTGATCAGCGTTTGCATCAGCGACTCGGTGTCCGGCCGTTGGGGGTCGTAGGCGGTGGCCACCACGATGTTGAGGCCGAGCTGGGTGCAGGCGAGCTTGTTGCGGTTCGCCATCCGGGTTCCGAACGCCCCGTTCTCGAAGACGATGGCGACCCGCAGCTTGTCGGAATCGACCCCGAGGGCCGTCCGCGCCTGTTCGTTGAGGAAGACGCAGGCGGCCTCCGCGAACTGATCCGTGTGGGTCCGAACCCGGAAGACACCCTCCAGATTGCGCTGCTTCAGGACCAGGGAGTCCTTGCAGGCGCCGAGCCAGAGGAAGGCGTCGCTGGCCGAGAAGGCCTCCGCGAGCGGGTAGCAATGAGCCGACGAGAAGAAGCCGGTCACCAGGGCGACATTCTCGTCCGCCGAGAGCCGTTGCGCCTCTTCGATGGCGGTCCCGACGTTGGACTTCGAGTCGGCGAACACGGCCTCGACCAGGCGCCCGGCGACGCCGCCTCGCTGATTGACCATGGTGATGGCGATCTGGGTGCCGATGGCCGCGGCCAGCGCGCCCTGGTTGGCATAGCGGCCGGTATAGTCGTAGACGACCCCGATACGGATCGGCTCCAATTGCTGGGCCTTCGCCGTCATGGCCGGGGCCAGGACCGCGAGCACACAAAGAAAGCCGGTCAAAAGATGCCGCAACGGTTCAGTCCTTGAGGCGCTCCGCATGCCAGGCGATGTGGTCGCCGATCACGCTGGCGATGAAGTAGTAGCTGTGATCATAACCCGGTTGCATGCGCAAGGTCAGCGGAATTCCCGCCTTCTCGCAGGCCGCCATCAGCAATTCGGGCTTGAGCTGGTCGCCGAGGAAGGGATCGGCGTCCCCCTGATCGACCAGAATATCCGTCACCCTGTGGCCGTCCTCGATCAGCGCCGCGCTGTCATAGGCCCGCCACGCCGCCCGGTCGTCGCCGAGATAGCCCGTGAGCGCCTTTTCGCCCCAGGGGCAGTTGAGCGGCGAGGCGATCGGCGCGAAGGCCGACACCGACTTGAACAGGTCCGGGTTCTTGAGGGCGAGCGTCAGGGCGCCGTGGCCGCCCATGGAATGGCCGGTGATCCCGATCCGGTCGGCCCGGATCGGAAACTCCGCCGTCACCAGGTCGATCAACTCCTTGGTGACATAGCTCTCCATCCGGTAGGCCGTCGACCAGGGCTCTTGCGTCGCGTCGACATAGAAGCCGGCACCGGAGCCGAAATCATAGGCGTCGTGCTCGCCCGGAAAGTCCGTGCCCCGGGGGCTGGTGTCCGGGCAGACGAGGATCAGGCCGTGCTCCGCGCAATAGCGCTGGGCGCCGGCCTTGGTCGTGACGTTCTCCTCGGTACAGGTGAGGCCGGAAAGATAGATCAGGGCGGGGCGGGGCGCACCCTCCATGGCCGCCGCCGGCAGGAACACCGAGAACCGCATGGCGGTGCCGGTCTCCTTGCTGTGATGGCTGAACACGGCCTGGCTGCCGCCAAAGCATTTCGAGCGCGATACCTGCTCCATCCCGACCTCTCCCGTTCGGCTGCCGATCAGTAAACCACGACGCTGCGGATCGATTTGCCCTCGTGCATCAGGTCGAAGCCCTTGTTGATGTCCTCGAGCGGCATGGTGTGGGTAATCATCGGGTCGATCTCGATCTTGCCGTCCATATACCAGTCGACGATTTTCGGAACGTCCGTCCGGCCGCGCGCGCCGCCGAAGGCCGTGCCGCGCCAGCTCCGCCCGGTGACGAGCTGGAACGGGCGGGTCGAGATCTCGGCGCCCGCCGGGGCGACGCCGATGATGACCGATTCGCCCCAGCCCTTGTGGGCGCACTCCAACGCCTGGCGCATGGTCGTGACATTGCCGATGCATTCGAAGGAGTAGTCGGCCCCGCCGCCGGTCAGGTCGACGAGATAGGGGACGAGGTCGCCCTCGATCTCCTTGGGGTTGACGAAATGGGTCATGCCGAAGCGTTCCCCCATTTCCTTGCGGGCCGGGTTGAGGTCCACCCCGACGATCATGTTGGCGCCGACCAGACGGGCGCCCTGGATCACGTTGAGCCCGATGCCGCCGAGGCCGAAAACCACGACATTCGAGCCCGGCTCGACCTTGGCCGTGTTGACGACCGCGCCGATGCCGGTGGTCACGCCGCAGCCGATATAGCAGATCTTCTCGAAGGGCGCGTCCTTGCGGACCTTGGCCAGCGCGATCTCCGGCGCCACCGTGTAGTTGGCGAAGGTCGAGGTGCCCATATAGTGCATGATCGGCTTGCCGCCGACCGAGAATCGGCTGGTCCCGTCGGGCATGAGGCCCTGACCCTGGGTCGAGCGGATCTTCTGGCAGAGATTGGTTTTCGGATTGAGGCAGTACTCGCACTCCCGGCATTCCGGGGTGTAGAGCGGGATGACATGGTCGCCGACGTCCAGCGAGGTCACGCCCGGGCCGACCTCGACCACGACTCCGGCACCCTCGTGGCCGAGAATCGCCGGGAAGATGCCCTCGGGATCGTCGCCGGAAAGCGTGAAGGCGTCGGTGTGGCAGATCCCGGTCGCCTTGACCTCGACCAGAACCTCGCCGGCCTTCGGGCCTTCCAGTTGAACCGTTTCGATTTCCAATGGTTTGCCTGCCTGATAGGCGACGGCGGCGCGTACGTCCATGGCTTGAAGCCTCCCCCAATGATGCCTTTTATCGGCGAATTCTTAACGAACGCCGGGCCTAGCATTTTTTGCCCAGCGACTAAACCCGTCTTGATCGGGTCAATAGTCGTCCGGCCAGTCAATAGTCGTCTGGATCGTCCGGTTCGGGAAAGCGCTCGTCGAGGATGTCGAAGGCCTTTGCCATTTCCTCGTTGGCGGCGTTGGCGTCGCCGATCAGTTCCAGCATGCGGACCCGGGACATGAGGTTGGCCTCGATCTCCGTCCGTTTCGCGGGATCGGTGCTTTTCGGCGTGTCTTTCGCCTTGTTGTTGGCGAGCTGGATCGACTCCTTCATCGCCTTGACGGCGCTGTCGACCTCCTTGCTGACGTCGGCCTTCAAGTCGAGGGCGTCGCCATAGCGCCGGGCGAGCCGCAGGCCGATCAGATGATCTTCGAGAGCGGCCAGACTTTCGGTCGACGGCCGTTCCAGGCCCATGGCGTCCAGGGCTTTCAGGGTATCGCCGACCGCTCCGGAGGTGCCGTCGATCACCTTTTCGGCGACGACCGCCTTCATCGACATTTTCATCCGCTCGAAGCGGCGCCGGAACTGGCCTTCCTGGCCCTGTTCCTTGGCGTCCGCGGCGGCGTCGTCGAGGCCGGCGATACAGTCCTCGATCCGCTTGGCGATCTCCTCGCGCGGGATCACGCCGGTCTCTGTCTCGGACAGGGTTTCCAGACGGTTCTCCATCTCTCCGACCACCGCGTCGGAGACCTGGGCCTTGAACGCGTCCAGGGCCTTGTGGACCATCGGGGCCTGCTCACTGTCGGCGCTTATCTCCCGGACTTTCCCGATCAGGCTCTTGATCGTGGTCGGGCTTTCCAGGCGGGCGAGGATGATCATCAGCGGCGTCGTCGCCGCTTCCGTCCGGCAGCGCTCTCCGATCTCGGCGATGGTGTCCGCGACCAGCTTCGCGTCGGTTTCGTCCAGGCTGCGGATCGGGCGCGGGGAAAGGCCGTTGCGCAGGGCCATGAGCTGCGGGGCCGCCTCCATGAACAGCGCGATGTCCTCCATCGACAGGAAGGCGTCCTGCCCGCCCAGGCGCTCTGTCATTTTCTTGATCGCGTCGGCGGACGACTTGGCCTGCTTGATCTGGGCGTTCAGCACCTCGGCCGCGTCCCGCCACAGCGGCTCGGCGATCTTCGAGGCCTTGACGAAGCTGATCGGACCCCCGCGCCGCTCCGCCTCTAGCTTTTCCATGATCACCGAATCCGCGTTGTCCGCATAGAGCGTCCAGACGGAATCGATCGCCTTGCGCGGCACCTTGCCATAGCTCTTCTCGCCGCGCCGGTTGTCGGCCAGCAACTCCTCGAAGGGAACGCAAAAAAGCCGCTGGGCCGTGTACCAGCGGTCGGGGGTTTGCTTCACCAGCCGCGGGCGGAGGTTCTTGAGCAGCGCGTTGACGCTGGCGGGGTTGGCCGCCTTGGTGCGGCTTTCCTCGAGCACCATGACCACCTGCGCGAACTTCTCGTCGTTCAGCGCGTGCAGCATATGGTCGATATCGTCCATCCCGCCGCTCATAGGGACTTCGCCTTCATCTTCTCCATCCTGAGAACCATCTCGACGTCGAGCTCGCCGCTCATCCAGTCCTCAAGCGCTCTCACCGTGCTCTTGAGATCGCCTGTCATGTCGCGCCATTTGGCTCGCTGGGTCTTCTTGATCTCCTCCTCCGGGATGATCGGCAGCACCCTGCAGACCTCGGCGGCGAGATCCTGCTGTTTGTGACGCGGCAGCTTATCGTGATCGGTCCACATGTGGATGAGCTGATCCCAGCCGTCCAACAGCCAGCTCACCCGCTCGACGGAAAGCTGCAGGGCCACGAGATTGGTCTTCCAATGGGACATGGTGGCCTCGAGATCCTGGGCCATCTTGTCCGTCACCTCGAACTCCATGTCGATGGCGTCCAGGGTGGCGTCGGCGACATTCGCCACCAGTTTCGCCATCGGGCCGGAATCCGATCGGTCCTGCTGCGACCAGGCGCGGATATCGGTAGAGAACGCCTGCATCATGTCGCGGGTCCGGCGGTAGCGGCTCTTCATCGGGACGTCCGGGAGGCCGACCGGGGCGATCGCGTCAGACCATTGTTCGAGATTGGCGTAGAACTCGTCCGCCGAGAGCCCGAAGCGCGCCCCGATATTGGAGAGGCGGTCCTTGACCCGTTGCCGGCCCTTGGCGGAGGAAATCTCCTGCAGGGTCACGCCCTTCTTGTCGTCTGAATGGCGCTTCAGAACATTTGAGACGAGGTGGAAGTTGCAGAGCAGCTTCTCGTTCTCCATCTCCATCAGCGTCTGTTTCGCCGCGGCGGCGGCCTGGGGGCCGGCAAGACCGCTCTCGGCGATCTTGAGCGAGGTCCGGCGAATCGGCTCAGGGGCGATGTTCTTGCGCCGGGCCAGTTTGATGAAGAGACGCTGATCGTGCGTGGTCATCCGGGTGAAGATCTCCCGAATCGACCGCCAGCCGATGACATAGATCCCCTTGGCGCCGCTGAGTCCGGTGATCAGAAGCTCGGCCTCCTCTTCGGCGCTGCGTTTACGGATCCGGGATTGCGCCAGGACCGGGGTCGTGAACGGGATGGAGACCCCGCGTTCGACGAAACTGCGTGGCCAGAACCGGGTCGCGGAACTGGAGAGGCCGTCTTCGTCCTCCTCGTCCTCGGGGGCGGCGGCTTCGACTTTTGGATTTGCAGATGTCACGGAACACCATCCCTGCCCGATAGGGGGTCAGCATAGAACAGAATTCGGAAATCGAGGAAGACAATCCCCGCCCCCGACGCCCATGCACGGAATGTGCCTGTTCCGGAAATGCGGAAAGATAAATCAGGCGCGCCAGCGGGCCTTCGTGATCTTCCGGCCGGCATAGCGGTCGAGCTGTGCCTTCTCGGCGGGGCTCGCCGCCTGCCACAGGCCGGCCATGCCCTGGGCGTCCGAGCGCAGGATGCGGGCTCGCACCTTGATCGCCAGCGGCCCGTCCGGGTCCTGGATATCCTTGATGTGAATGGTCAAGGACGCGACTTGGCCTCTGGCGAGGCCTTCGAAGGGGTCGGATTTGAAGCCGATCCGACTCCAGTCGCGCAACGGCACGTCGCGCCCGTCGACCCGAAGATATGCGTTGCCACGGCCCCGAAGGCGGGGAACCCGCCGCCGTTCCGAGATGCCCCCCATCAGCCCCGACAGAGAAAACGCCATGTCCGATCCTACTGTTTACGTCTTACTTTATGCTGTCGATGTATCACCCTGAAATGTAGGAATAATTCCGCTTGCAGACAAGTCCATGATGCAAAGACGGCGGAGGATTCGGTACCCTCCACCTGTTGAGATTCCATGGGCGGAATGCACCCTAACGGTATGATTTTCACCCGAAACTGGACTTGTAGGCAGCCTGTGGCGACCGGTCGAAAAAAACGCCCGCGACCATACCCGCGGTGCTGCGACGATAGGGGCTGGCGCCGTCCTGCGGGAGGGGATATCCGTTCCCCCGCACCGATATCCCATGGGAGGAAGAGACCGATGACCGTTTATGCCCTGGCTCAAGTCAAGATCACCGATGCCGAAGCCTACACGGCCTATACCGCGAAGACGCCGGGTGTGGTCGCGGCCTTCGGCGGCAAGTTCCTCGTACGGGGCGGCGATGTCGGCGTGATCGAGGGGGACGCCCCGGTCGAGGGCGTGCGTTTCGTGTTGTTGGAGTTCCCCAGCAAGGAGCGCTTCGACGAGTTCTACAACTCGGCGGACTATCAGGAGATCCTCCCGATCCGTCTGGAGAACTCCGAGGGCAAGGTCTGGCTGTTCGAGGGTTATGAGGGCTAGGCCCCGACCTCATCGCTAACTCTCGGACACACCCGCTTCCGCGAAGGTCGCCATCCCTTGGTGGACGGACAGCGCGGCGCGGACCAGAAGGGCCGCGGTCGCCGCGCCGGAGCCTTCGCCGAGCCGCATGCCGAGATCGAGCAGCGGGCTGAGGCCCATTGCCGCGAGCGCCTTGCGGTGGGCCGGTTCGGCCGAGACATGGCCGGCGAGGCAATTCTCCAGGGCGGCGCCGTTCAGCTTCCACAGGATGGCCGCCGCCGCGGTGGCGCCGAAGCCGTCCAGGACGACGGGGATGCGATGCCGGCGGGCCGCCAACAGGGCGCCGGCGATCGCCGCCAATTCGCGGCCGCCCAGGCGGCGCAGACTCTCCACCGGATCGTCGAGGCTTTCGCGGTGCAGGGCGAGCGCCATGTCGATCACGGCCGCCTTGTGGTCGAGCCGGTCGCCAGTGAGGCCGGTGCCGGGGCCGGCCCAGTCCGCCCCCGTTCCCCCGAAGACGGCCGCACAGAGGGCGGCGGCGCTTGTCGTGTTGGCGATGCCCATCTCGCCGGGGATCAGCAGATCGAGGTCCGGGGCGACGGCCCGGCGGCCAATCTCCAGGGCCTCCGCCAGTTCCGTCTTCGTCATGGCGGGCTCCCGTCTGAACGACCGGGTCGGCCGATCGACGTCCAAGGGGTGGACCGACAGGGATAGGTCGGCACAGGCGCTCAACTGATTGATGGCGGCCCCGCCGGCCTCGAAATTGGCGACCATCTGGGCGGTCACTTCCGGCGGATAGGCCGATACCCCGTCCGCCGCGATGCCGTGCGATCCCGCGAAGATCAGCACCGCGCCCTTGTCCATCCGGGGGATGGCCCGGCCCTGCCACGCGGCCATATGCACCGCGATATCCTCCAGCCGACCCAGCGAGCCCGGCGGCTTCGTCAGATGGGTCTGACGACCCCGGGCCGCCGCCTCGGCGTCGCGATCCGGGGTGGGAAGGTCGGCCGCGTCGGCCCGAAAGCGATCGAGGATTGCGGCGGGGGGCGCTTCTATGTCCATCTGGAAGTCCGAGATCTGTGGCGAGGCATCTATTCCGATCGGCGAGGGGAGCGCGGACGTGGCTCGAGAGCAAGAGGAAGAACAACCGCCGTCCGGCATCGCGGCGCTGGCGCATGACGTCCTGCTGATGACCGCGATGCTGACACGGCTTCCGGTTCCGGTGAACCATGAAAGCGCCCGACCGTTCGTCCGGAGCGTCTGGGCCATCCCGCTGATCGGGGCGGCGATCGGGGGCGGCGTCGCGGCGGTGGGGCTCGGCATTCTGGCGGCCGGGGCCACGGCCCCGATGGCTGTGATCGGCGCCCTTGCCTTCTCGGTGCTGCTGACCGGGGTGTTCCATGAGGACGGCCTGGCCGACAGCGCCGACGGTCTCGGCGGGGGGCGCGACCGGGAAAGCAAGCGCCGCATCATGAAGGATAGCCGTCTCGGCACCTATGGCGCGGTGGCGCTGCTGTTGGCGGTTCTGGGAAAGGGCGCGGCGATGATCGCTCTGACCGAGAACGGGATGCTCTTTGTCTTTGCGATCGTGGCCGCGGCCGCGTTCAGCCGCGCCTTGACGGTCACCGTGATGGGGCTGTCGGTCCCGGCGGGCGGGGCCAGTCTCACGGCGGCGATGAAACCCGGTCTCCCCACGGTCGCGGTCGCCATCGCTTTGGGCTGTGGCGCCTTTCTGCCGCTCGGCTGGCAGATCGGGCCGTTGCCGCTCGTCCTCCCGCTGACCCTGGCGACGGCGGCGACGGCTCTTACCGCCTGGATCGCCCGGCGGCAGATCGGCGGCCATACCGGGGACATCCTCGGCGCCGCCCAGGTGGTCGGCGAGATCGCCTTTCTCTACGGGACGGTGATCGCGATCAGAGCCGGTTGACGAACTGCACGGTCCAGAAGGTGTCCGACTGGGGGTCCGGCCGGTAGGCGTCGATGCAGGTGATCGACAGCGTATCCAATTGGAAGAGCAGGGCGCTGTTGGGCTGCAGCTTGAGGGCATGCATCAGGGCGGCCCGGATGACGCCGGCATGGGCGACGGACACCACATGGCGGCCGGGAACCTTGCCGGTGATCCGGTCGATGGCTTTGGTGACCCGCTCGACCATGTCGGTGAAGCTCTCGCCGCCCGGCGGTTGGATCGTGCCGGGTGAGGACCAGGAATCGGCCGGTAGGTCGTCCCAGACCTCGGCATAGGTCTGGCCCTCCCAGGCGCCGAAATTCTGTTCCATGAAGGCCGGCTCGACATGGGGCTGGCCGTCCGCCACCTCACGGTCGGCCGTCAGGCTGAGAAGCGTCGTCCGCGCCCGGATCAGCGGGCTGGTAACGAGAACCGCGTCGCGTGGCAAAAAACCCCGAATCCGCTCCAGCGCCGCCTGATCGGACAAATCCGCCTCGACATCGCGTTGCCCCGTGTAGCGGCCCGCCGCCCCCTTGACCGGCGCGTGGCGGACCCACCACCAACGGGTTGTCGCCCCCGGATCACTGCTCATCACTGCTCATGCGTGCTGTGTCCTTTCGACAGGATCAGGTGAAGGAAGACTCACCTTATTTCGGGAAAGCACTGTTTGGCGAGGGGCAATTCCATGGCGGAAATCCATGGAAAACAGGTAGGTACAGTAACCTTGACACATCAAATGCATTATGCTTACTTCACAGTATAAAAAAGGGGCGCCCGATTGAGCGCCCCGAAGTAACCACCTGCGACAGAGCTCCGTCGGAAACGGATATCGTTTCCTCAGGTGCTAACACTGTTATCTTACATATAGCACCGGGCTTGGCGTAAGGCAATCGCGCAAGCTCGATACCCGGCCATGCGGCGAGATCATTCCTCCCGAAACGCTCTTACGAGCCGGTCCGTTAGCGGCTTCACAAAATAATCCAATGCCGTGCGATTCCCGGTCTTGATGATCACTTCGGCGGGCATGCCGGGTGTCAGGGTGAACTCGGCGAGTTTCGCCATTTCGCTTTCCCGCACTTCCACTTTTGCACGATAGAAGCTTCGTCCGGTGTTTTGATCCGTGAAGGCGTCGGCGGAGATCCGTTTGACCTCGCCGAAGACGATGGGGGTCGTGCGCTGATTGAGGGCCGAGAAACGCACTTCGGCCTGCAGTCCCGGGAAGACCACGTCGGCGTCCTGGGGCTCGATCTGGGCCTGAATGACCAGGGGCTGGTCGTCCGGCACGATGTCAAGCAGCGGGTCGCCCGGTCGGATCACGGCGCCTTGCGTGAAGACCTTGAGACCAAGGACCGTACCCGTCTGCGGGGCCACCACCTCGGTACGGCGCACGATATCCCGCAGGGCAACGAGCCTTTCTTCCAGATCGAAGACCTGGTCCTGAACCTCTCGCAGATTGGTCGCGACCTGTTCCTGAACGTCGTTGCGAAGCTGGATGACCTGGAGCCGGGTTTCGCCCCGGCGTTCGTCGATGGTGGCGATCTGGGATTCGAAGGAGCCCAGTTCGCCCTGCAATTCCGCGGCGGCCCGTTCCAAGGCGAGGACCCGGGTCTTGGGGGCGAAGCCCTTTTCGTTCAGCTCTCTGAGACCGACCAATTCCTCCTGAATCAACCGGATCTGCTCGACCCTGGCGGCCCGTTCGGCGAGGAGACCCTGCCGCTGTTCGGACAACTGCCCCAAGCGCTGCTCCAGGATCTCGATCTGCCCCGCGAGCGCCGACCGGCGGGCCTCGAAGAGGTCCAACTCCCGGTCGATCAGATCGATGACCTGGGGCCGGTCCGTGAGGTCGAGAATCTGGGCGGGGAGGTCCACCTGCTCGGCGGCGACGCTTTCCGCCTCGAGCCGGGCGAGGCGGACGAGGGCGGCGATGTATCGGCTCTCGACCACGCCGAGATCGGCGCGAGCCCGGGTGGCGTCCAACCGGATCAGGATATCGCCGGCCTCGACCCGGGCGCCCTCCTGGGCCAGGATTTCGTCGATAATCCCGCCTTCGAGATGTTGAACGGTCTTTCGATTCCCTTCGACGGCGACATTGCCGATGGCGATCGCGGCTGAGGAAAGATCGGTCAACGCCGCCCAGATGCCGAACCCACCCAGGGCAAGGAGCAGGACGACGAAGCCGCCGATCACCGGACCCCGCGGATTAATCGGAACCGGAGCCAGCGGGGGCTGCGTGGGCGCGGGACCCGGCTTCGACGGTGCGAGGGCGCCGCCGGCGCCCGAAGCGACGACTTGGTTCATGAGCGGCCCCGTTTCGTTTCTTTAGGTTTCCGGTCCCTAGGTTTCCGGTCTCTCGGCGTTTGGGCTTTGGCCATCATGATCATTCCCCCGCTTTCTCGTCCTTGCCGCCCGGGCGCGGTGCGGCTTCGGTCGGGGCCGCCTGAGGTGGTGCAGGCCGGGTTGGGGGGATGGCCGTGGCGCCGGCGGGACCGCCCTCCGGGCCGGTCGGCGCTTGGGGTGGCCGGGGCGGTGTCTGCGGTGTCGGTCCGGCAGGCCCCGGTCGCGGCGGCAGCGTCCCGCCGCGCGGCGGCCCGTTGCCGGGTCCGCCGGGTCCGCTGACCTGGGCCGCCTGGGCGAGCTGGCGCAGGACTTCCTGACGCGGGCCGAGGGCCTGGATGACGCCGCCCCGCAGGATCATGACCTTGTCGACCACGGACAGCACGCTCGGCCGGTGGGCGATGATGATCGCCGTCTTTTTGAGCTTCTTGAGCTCGACCAGGGCCTTGACGAGCGCCTGTTCGCCTTCGGTGTCGAGGTTCGAGTTCGGTTCGTCGAGTACGATGATGCTCGGATTGCCGTAAACCGCGCGGGCGAAGCCGATCCGTTGGCGCTGGCCGCCCGAGAGAACGTTGCCGCCCGGTCCGATCTGGGTGTCGTAGCCATCGGAAAGATGGAGGATCATGTCGTGGACGCCGGCGATCTTCGCGGCGGTGACCACCGCCTCCGGGTCCGGGTCGTTCATGCGGGCGATGTTTTCTTTCACCGTTCCGGTGAAGAGTTCGATGTCCTGGGGCAGATAGCCGATATGGGGGCCGAGTTCCTCCCGGTCCCATTGGAAGATGTCGGCGCCGTCGATCCGCACACGGCCGCCGTAACAGGGCCAGACACCGATCAGCGCGCGGGCCAGGGTCGATTTCCCAGAGGCGGACGGGCCGATGATTCCGAGCATCTCGCCGGGTTCCAGTTCGAAGGAGACCTGGCGGACGGCCGGGCTCTGGCTGCCCGGCGGCACGATCGTCGCGTTCTCCACGCTGATCCGGCCTTGCGGAGGCGGCAGCTGCATGCGGTCCGGGTCGGGCGGGATGTTACCCAGAAGGTTTTTCAGTCTGCCATAGGATTCCCGGGCCGCGACGAACCCCTTCCAGCTGCCGAGGGCCTGCTCGACCGGTGCCAGTGCGCGGGCCATGATGATCGAGGCGGCGATCATCACCCCTGGCGAGACGATCTGTTCGATGGCGAGAAAACAGCCGGTGCCGAGGATCGCCGCCTGAAGGATCAGACGGGTCGCCTTGGTCGCCGCCTGAAGGGCGCCGGCGCGATCGCTGGCGTTGGCCTGATGGGACAGAGCCGCGAAATGGGTCTGTTCGTAGCGCCGCATGATGCCGGGCATCATCCCCATGGCCTCGATGACCTCCGCGTTGCGCAGGGATGCGTCCGTCACCTGCATCGAGCCCATATGGGCCTTCGAGGCGTCGGTCAGCGGTTTGCGGGTCGAGGTTTCCGTCAGGATCGCGAGCGAGAAGAGAATGAAGGCGCCGGCGAGGGAGACCAGGCCGAGCAGCGGATGGAACAGGAAGTTGATCGCGATGAAGATCGGGATCCAGGGCGTCTCGAAAAAGGCGAAAGGCGCGTTTGACCCGAGGAATTGGCGTACGGTGTCGAGATCGCGCAGCGGCTGGGACCCGGCCTCGCCGCCGCGGAGCCCCATCTTGAAGACGGCCTCGAAGACCCGGCGATTGATCTGCTTGTCGAGCTTGCCGCTGATCCGCACCAGGATGCGCGACCGGAAGGTATCGATCAGCGTCATGATGACGAGGAGGAACACCACGATCACGGTGAGCCCGATCAGCGTGGCCTCGCTGCGGCTCGACAGCACGCGGTCATAAAGCTGCATCATGTAGAGCGGAGATGCGAGCATCAGAAGGTTCGAGAACAGACTGAACAATCCGACTGTTCCGAACGCGCCGCGTGTTGTCGCCAGCGCTTTCGCTAACTCGTTAGTGCGGGAAATCTTGGCCACGGCGACTCATTTCGATCTAGGAACCGACTGCCTGGCAGCGGTTGGAGGGCAGCGGTCGGAGGAAGGACCGCACAGACCCGTCTTGCAAAGGCGTTTTGTGCGATTTCTACACGGCTCGTCAACATCCCGTCCAACCTGGACCCTATATCGACACAAGACTTTCATCAATCGGCCGCCCGATTTCGATTCTTTTCGTGTTGATAGGCGGTTGGCGACCCCATCAGATGCCCGGAGAGGGCGGCGGCCCGCATCAGAGCACCCCAGAGCGGATGGGTGGCGCCCCCGGGCGACCCTTGGCGCGACCATGCGAGCAGGCGCCGTGCGATCGCCGTGGGCTCTTCCGGCGGCAAGAGGGCGGCCAGGCCCCTCCGGTCGCCGCCGCCCCGAAGAAAACCGGGAATCCCGATGGTGATACCGGGCGTGCCTTCCTGCTGGAGCGTCCGGACCGCGTGTTCGAGCGCCGCCTTGGCCGCCGCGTAGGGCGGATTTCGGGGGGCGGGTCGATGCGCCGCCGCCGATCCGATGACGATGGTCTTGATGTCGTGGCCGCCCGCCTGGTTGATCTCCGCAATCTCCCGGATCAACGTCATCGGCGCCGCGAAAACCGTCTCATGCATCGTGGCCGCGTCGCTGTCCGACGGAGTCCTTATATATAGGCCGTGGGCGAAGACGATCCCGGACGGGCCCTGCTTCAAGGCGCCCAGGAGCGCCGAGCGGTCCCCGGCCTTGAGGATATCCGCACGAATCGTCTCGGGAGACCGCTCGTCGGGGGTATCCTTTGGCCGCAGGGTGCGGTAGACAGGGGTCGCGATGTCGCCCCGCGCCATGATTTCCGCAAGGAACGCCTGGCCAAGCGAGGTGCGGGCGCCCAGAACGAACCAGTGTCTCGGTCGCGGGATTTGGGATATGGTCATTGGGTTCCGTCTTCGGCACCGGCGCATCGGAGAATTGGGGAAAGGTTAACACCGACACTCCCCCGGTTGGCGAGGCATCGTCCGCCAACACGACATGTGGCCGAGTCAATGTGATGCATTTCCGCCACATTTATGAAGGTGAAGCCTTCGCAATCCTTTAAAAAGTCCCTTGTTTCGCGGTCGCAGAACACGTAGGTTACGGCCAAAGGTACGTTTAGGGGACCCCTGAAGTCGCAGTGTGCCTAGGGCATGGCAGGCTTCTCGCTAACACTGAAAAAGAAACTTGGAGCGAATTGACATGACAACGTTCAACGCTGCCTCCTACCTGGCCGCCAATCCTGATTTGGTGACGGCCGGCGTAACGGAGGCGACTGCTGCGACTCACTATGCCCAGTTTGGTTTTAGCGAAGGGCGCGCTCTCGCGTTCGACGCTACCGTCTACAAGTCGCTGAATGCGGACCTGGCCAGCCTGTCCGACGCCGACGCGCTCACGCACTTCAACGCCTTCGGCCGGTCCGAAGGGCGTAAGTTCAACTTCGACGCCACGGAGTACAAGGCCGCCAACGCCGATTTGGCGAGCCTGTCCGATGCCGACGCCCTGGCGCACTTCGTTGCGTTCGGTGCGTCCGAGAATCGTCTGGTCGAGTTCAACGCACAGCTCTACCTCGACGCCAACCCGGATCTCGTTTCCGCGGGGATCACGACGGCGAACGCGCTTGAGCATTACAACACGTTCGGCAGTTCCGAAGGTCGTTTGCTCTCCTTCGACGTCGACGACTACCTGACCTTCAACCCCGACCTGGTCACCGCCGGGATCACCACCGCCACCGCGCTGGCCCACTTCCAGGCGTTCGGTCAGTCCGAAGGTCGGGCCTTCGTGAACCCGGTCGCGGTCGCCGACGCCGGCGATTTCAATTCTGCTCCGGTCGCCGGCGCCGATACGGTTGTCGGCGTGCCCGGTTCGGCCACGATCGTCACCTCCTCCGGCGCTCTTCTGTCGAACGACACCGACGCCAATGGCGATACCCTGACCATCTCCTCCGTCGGCAACGCCACGGGCGGTGAGGTCGGTCTGGTCGGCTCCAGCGTCGTCTTCGCGCCGGCCGACGGCTCGACCTCCGGCTCCTACACCTATGTCGTCAGCGACGGCAACGGTGGCACGGACACCGGTTCCGTCTCCGTGGTCATCAACGCCGCCCCGACCGCCGCCGCGTTCTCCGTCTCCGGAACGGAAGACGTGACCGCGACCGGCACGCTGACCGCGACCGACACCGAGGGCGATACCCTGACCTTCGCGCTGGTCGACGGTTCCGCCACCGGCGGCGCCGCCGTGGTCAACAGCGACGGTACCTTCACGTTCACGCCGACCGCCGATTTCAACGGCACGGCGTCGTTCCAGTTCACGGCGAACGACGGCAATCAGAATTCCGCCGCTCAGACCGCCACCATCACCCTCGCGGCCGTCAATGACGCGCCGGCGACGGTGGCCGGCAGTGCCGCGACCGTGGTCGCCGGTAACACGCTGACCATCGATCTCAATACCTTCGCGACCGATCCGGACGGCGACACGCTGACGTTCACCACCGGCGCGGCCTCGAGCGGGACGGTCGTCAACAACGGCGACGGGACCGCGTCTTACACGGTCAACGCCGGTCAGGCAGCCGATGATAGCTTCACCTTCACCGTCTCCGACGGCACGGATTCTGTCGAAGCGACCGCCAGCATCGACGTGACCAACACGGCGCCGGTCGCCACCGCCGATTCCCAGGGCAGCATCCTGGTCGGTCAGGCGACCACCATCAACGTTCTGTCCAACGACACGGATGCGGACATCACCGGGGGTGCCAACCAGACCTTGACGGTTTCTTCGGTTAGCCAGCCGTCCACTGGTGTCGCCGAGATTGCCTCCGACGGTCTCTCCATTACCTTCACGCCGTCCCAGGCCGGCGATGCCACGTTCACGTACACGGTGACGGACGGCTTCGGCGCCACCTCGACCGCTTCGGTCACGGTAACCGCGATCATCCAAACCGGCGGTACGTCGGGCAACGACACGCTGATCGGCTCCACGGCCGCGGAAACGCTGAGCGGTGCCGGCGGCAACGACTTGATCGACGGCGGCGGCGGTGCCGACCAGATCGACGGTGGTGCCGGGGACGACACCATCACGATCCGCGGCGCCGAGTCCAACGCTTCGGGCGGGACCGGGACCGACACCCTGATCCTGCTTCCGACCACGTCCACCGTCCAGGTGGTCGACTTCACCGGCGGTTCGGGCGGGACGACCGTCACCGTCAACGGCACCGTCACGGCGGTTTCCGCCGGTGCTGCCGCTGTCAACAACGGCAACATCAACCAGTCCGATCTCGACGGGGACACGACCCGTGGCGAGCTGACCGGTAGCGATGGTCCGATCCTGCAGGCGTTCGAAAACCTCGATTCCACCGGCAGCTCCAACTCCTTCATCGTTCGGGGTGCCAGCACGACCCAGTCGATCACGACCGGCGACGGCGCGGACTCGATCCTCGGTGGTTCCGGCGGCAACACCATTTCGTCCGGCGGCGGCAACGACCAGGTTCAGGGCGGCACCAGCGCCGACTCGATCGTCGGCGGTGACGGGGACGACAACCTGACCGGTGCGGCCGGCAACGACACCATCCTTGGTGGTGCCGGTGCCGACACAATCGCCGGCCAGACGGGGTCCGACAGCCTCGTCGGTGGCGACGGGAACGATGTGTTCGTGCTCTCCACGGACGAACTGACGTCCGATACCGTTGTCGGCGGCAGTGGGACCGACGTGTTGGATTTCTCGGGCGCGTCCGTCTACACCTTCACCGCAGGTGCCTTCTCGAACATCAGCGAAGTTGAAACGCTCCAGTTCGGCGGTGTTTCGACGCTCAACACGGTGACCGTCAACGATTCGACGTTCACCGCGCTTGGCGTCACGACCATCAACATTAGCGACACAGCGAACGCTACCGGTGGTCTCGTGGTCGCCGGTGCCTCCGTCACAACGGCCAACAGCCTTTCGATCACCTCGGGCAACTTGTCCGCCGACAGCCTCGATGGCGGTGCTGGCAACGACACCTTCACCTTCGCGAATGTTGGCGGCACGTTGACCGGTTATACGGGCGTGTTCTCAACCGACGACGATGTCGACGGTAACGGCGGTACCGATACGCTGATCTTCAACACCAACAGCTTCAGCACCGGTACGCTGACGCTGGGGGCCAGCGTGGTCGCCATTGAGAATATCGTAATCACCGGCACCGGCGGGTCGATGACCCTGGTCACCAACAATGCCAATATCGCCACCACCGGCGGTGTCTTGAACGTCGACGCCTCCAACCTGGCAACCGCCTTCACCTTCAACGGTGCCGCTGAAACCGCTCTGGGTGTCTACAGCGTGACCGGCGGTTCCGGGAACGACACCTTCACGGGTGGTTCCAGTGCGGATACCTTGATCGGTGGGGCCGGAAACGATCTGTTCAACGTCAATTCCGCCGACAGCCTTGTTGGTGGCGACGGCGACGACGTCTTCCAGGTCGTGACCGGCGTCGCTCTTACGACCGCGACCACGATCGTCGGTGGGGCGAACAGCTCCACGGCGGGTGACGTCCTGCTGTTCTCCGGTGCCTCAGCGTCCAACTTCGCGATCACGGCTGGGATGCTCGGTTCGGTCAGCGGCATCGAGACGCTTCAGTTTGGTCAAGGGTCCGCGGCGTCGATCACGGTCACCGACACCATGATGACCACCCTTGGCCTTACTACCCTGACGATCAACGACACCGAAGATCGTGGTGATTTGTCGACCGCCACCTCGGGCGGCTTGACGGTTGCGGCGTCCGCCTTGACGACGGCCAATGCTGTCAACGTGACCACCGGGAACCTGACCGCGGATAGCCTGGACGGTGGTGCCGGTAACGACACCTTCACCTTCGCCAATGTCGGCGGAACGTTGACCGGCTACACGGCCGTGTTCTCGACCAACGACGACGTCGACGGCAATGGCGGCACCGACACGCTGATCTTCAACACCACCAGCTTCAGCACCGGTACGCTGACGTTGGGTGCTAGCGTGGTTGCCATCGAGAACATTGTGATCACCGGTTCCGGTGGTGCGATGACCCTCGTTACCAACGACGCGAACGCCGCCACGGGCGCGACCGTTTCGGTCGACGCGTCTACTCAGTCCGCCGCCTTCACCTTCAACGGTGCGGCTGAAACCGCGAACGGCATCTACAGCGTCGTCGGCGGGTCCGGTGACGACACCTTCACGGGTGGTGCGAGTGCCGACACCTTGATCGGCGGAGCCGGAAACGACCTGTTCAACGTCAATTCGGCCGATAGCCTGATTGGTGGCGACGGTGACGACATCTTCCAGGTCGTGACCGCGGCGGCTCTCACCACGGCGACAACCATCGTCGGTGGGGCGAACAGCGCCACGGCGGGCGACGTCCTTCGGTTCTCTGGTGCTTCCGCGTCCAACTTCTCGATCTCGGCCGGCATGCTCGGGACGATCAGCGGGATTGAAACCCTGCAGTTCGGCCAGGCCTCCGCGTCGCAGATCACGGTCACGGACGGGATGATGACGACCCTCGGTGTGACGTCCTTGACGATCGCCGATATCGAGGATCGCGGCGATGTGTCGGGTGCCACGTCGGGTGGGCTGGTTGTGAATGGGGTGGACCTCTCCACGGCCAACTCGCTCAACATCACGACGGGTAACCTTACCGCGGACAGCCTCGATGGTGGTGCCGGCAACGACACCTTCACCTTCGCGAATGTCGGCGGCACGTTGACGGGCTACACGGCCGTGTTCTCCACGACCGACGATGTCGACGGGAATGGCGGCACCGATACGCTGGTCTTCAACACCTCCAGCTTCAGCACCGGTACGCTGACGCTGGGTGCCAGCGTGGTGGCCATCGAGAACATCGTGATCACCGGTTCTGGCGGCGCCCTTACCCTGGTGACCAACGATGCGAACGTGGTCAGCGGGGCCTCCCTCACTGTCGACGCCAGCGCTCAGTCGGCGGCCTTCACCTTCACGGGCTCCAACGAAGCGACGACGGCAACCACCGTTCTCGTCACCGGCGGTGCCGGGGCCGATAGCCTCGTCGGTGGTGCCGGTGTTGAAACCCTGATCGGTGGTCTCGGCAACGACACCTTGCTCGGCGGTTCCAACTCGGACAGCATCCTCGGCGGGTCCGGTACCGACAGCCTCGTCGGTGAAGCCGGTGCGGATACCCTGACCGGTGGTGACGGCAACGACAGCTTCTCCTTCACGGGGAACACCACGGCCAGCCCGTCCAACGGCACCAACACGGACGTGATCACCGACTTCTCGGCCAGCGCCGACGAGTTGATCATCACCCTCCCGGATGTCGCCGGCGTCAACTTCAACCTGACGGATGTCGGTGATGCCACGGACGCCGCCAACGGTATCTCGCTCCTGTCCGGGGCGCAGGGTGAAATGCTGTTCCTCACGGGCAGCAACCGGGTGGCGATCGATGTCGACGGTAACGGCCTGGTGCAGGCTCAGGATCTCCAGATCAGCGTATCTGGGTTCACGGGCTTCAACCGGTCGGACGTCCAGTATCGGGTCGGTCTGTCGGGCAGCACCGCCATCGCCGTTACCTCCGGTGGCTCGCTGCAGAGCGTCCTCTCCGCCTTCACGGCGCTGAGTGCTCAGGTGATCTCCGGGGCGACCGCCGGCGATGTCCTTGACTTCTCCGGTGTGGCCGGTGTGGTCACCGCCTTCAGTGGCGCGGCTTCGGCCGAAGTCGCTCAGACGAACGTCGCGTCGGCCTTCTCGGCTGGCTTGACCCAGACGGCGAACGCCACGGCGGGTGGTATCTTCATCTTCGATAGCGCCAACGACCTTCTGGTTCTCGGCGGCGGTATCAGCAACACCTATGTCGTCCAGTTGAGTGGCTTCGACGGAACGGTTACCAATAACGGTAACGGCTTCTTCACCCTCAGCTAACGACAGCACCATAAGAACTTTTACGGGGAGGGATGCCTTGCATCCCTCCCCAATTTTTTGTGGATCGTTCCGAAGTAAGGGAGTCGCCCTGTGGTTCCGGGTTCCGTTATCGATGACGCCTATGCCCAATTCGAAAAGGGGAATTGGCGAGCCGCCCTCAACATGTTCAACGGCGTCAATCCCGCCGACATCGACGCTCTAACCGCCGAACGGGCGGCACGTTCCGCCCGGGTCCTGAGCGCCATCGGAGCGCTTTCCAAAGCGCGAGAATTCTGCGAATTCGGGGCGAGGCTCGATAGCGCCCATCCGGAGATCATTCGGGAACGCGCCATGGAGCGTCTTAGGAAAGGCGACGTTACGACGGCGATCGAAATGCTCCGGAAGGTCCTCACGGAGCATCCGGATTACGAGGACGGATCGGTTCTGCTCGCGGTCGCACTCTTCCAGCAGGATCCTAAAACCGGTTTAGATTATGCCGAAACCCATCTCGCGAAGCTCAACTCCAACGCCGAAGCGCTCGCCAACCTAGCGGCGATCCAATTCCAGACAGGTCAGATCGACAAGGCGGAAGCGACCGCAAGAAAGGCACATGCGCGGAAGGACTTCCTTCCCGGCAATCTTGAGGTCCTCATCGAAATCGCCAAGGCGAAGCGGGACATCGATACGGTTAGGGGGCTGACCGACCATTATTATACCTGTCACCCGTGGAGCCAGGGCGCCGTCCGACGAAAAGTCGATCTTCATATGCAGCTCAAGGACTACGAGACCGCCCTGGCCTTGGTCGACACCGCGGAAAAGGAACGGACCCTACCGGCCGAAACCGTCGCCGAAGTGCGTGCGATCTCGAAAATGAAGCTGGGCCTTTATTTGGACGGCGCCCAGGATATGTTCCGGTTTCTGCAATACCGCCCGAACGCCGAAGGGTCGTGGGATGTCTTGGGACAGTTTTTGGCCGGCGGGGACCTCAAGGCGCTGTCTGAGAACTGTATGTCGATCTCGACAGCCCTCAATCCAGGCCATGGCACCTATACCTATAATCTCGGTGTTTATTTTACGATGCGGGGACGGAACGAGTCCGCCGGTGCCATCGCGGACCGCCTCGTTTTAATCGAGCCGGAAAGTCCCAGGACCTTCATCCTGGCCAGTGATGTCGCATCTCGCCTCGGCGAGGCGGATCGGGCACAGGAATTGATGGAAAGGGTCCCTTCCGAATCGCGCGGCGTCGCGGTCTTGGCGCAAAGGGCCGCGTTGCTTATTCAACAGGAACGAATCAAAGAGGCCGAGCCGCTTCTGTTGGAAGCGATCGAGGCGGACCCGACCTACTACTTGGCCCATTCCCGGTTGGCGACCGTGTATGTCCAGTCGGAGCGTCAGGACGAGGCGATCAAGCATTACGAAATCGCCTACGACCTAAAGCCGGACAACAAGGATCTCATCGTCCGCATCGGGAAGGCCTATGCCGAACAGGCCAATAAAAAGGAAGCCATTAAATGGTATCGCAGGGCGGTGGAGGAGGACCCGGATAGCGCCTTCGCGGTTCAATCCCTCGCCAAGGTCCTCATTGAGTTCGCCGAATGGGAAGAGGCCGATGCGGTTACCAGCCGTCTTGTCGAACTGCAACCGGACGCGCCAATGGCCCTGGTCGCCCGCGGCGAAGTCAACCTCGGCATGGGGAACATTGCCGACGCGCTCCATTGTTTCGAGCACGCCTATCGTAAGGCGCCGACGAGCGCGAGTCTGCTGGACTTCATCGGTGCGGCATTGAAGGGACAGCAATATCAAGCCCTTGCATTGGCGTTTTTCCGCCGGGCAAAGGACCTGAAATACACCAAGAGACGGGCGTTCAACTGTGCGCTGTTCCACCTGGGCATCGGCGAATTCGGCGAAGGGTTTGATCTTTACGAAATGGGCTTCGAGGTCCTCCGGATGGCGCGCGGCGAAAAACGTCCGTTCACGATGCCGTGGTGGGACGGTGAGGAGGATCTGTCCGACAAGTCGGTTGTTCTGTGGCCGGAACAGGGGGTCGGCGACCATCTCATGTTTTTCAGCATGGCGCATGAGATCATCGGCCGAGCCAAGCATGTCTTCATCGAAGCCGAGTACCGCATGTTACCCTTGATCGAAAGAAGCTTCCCCGATGCGGAAGTTCATTGCATGCGTAAGGTGCCGCCCCAAGTCATGCAGTCTGCTGACCTTCAGTTGCCCTGCGCCAGTATCGCGCGGTTTCTCAGACGCAAGGTGAAGGATTTCTCGAATCAGAAGAAGTCTTTCCTCACCGCCGACCCCGACCGGGTCGCGCAACTTCGCGAACGCTATCGAAACCCGAAGAAGAAGTGGATCGTCGGAATCGGTTGGAACGGCGGCAAGCTCGCGAAGCGCCAGGAGCTTCGGTCTGTTCCGCTCCGGTATTGGGAGCCGATCTTCCGCCATGGCGACGATATCCAATTCGTCTCCATCCAATACGGACCGGTCGAGCCGGTGATCCAGGACGCCAACAAGCAGCACGGCATCGACATCATCTACGATCCGGAAATCGATCCGATGACCGATCTCGACGCCAGCGCCGCCCAAATCGCCGCCTGCGATCTGATCATTTCGGCGACCAATGCCGGGGTGCATACCGCCGGCGGGCTGGGTGTGCCCTGTTGGACGATGATTCCGTTCGTCTCGGATTGGCGGTGGACGGTCGGCCGCGACGACGCCCTTTGGTATCCCGGCATGCGGATTTTCCGAAAAAGCAATCCGAGGACCTGGACGGACGTCGTCGAGACGGTGGGCGGCGAACTGGGCAAGCTGGTGGCCGGCGATCTTAGCGTCCTGCGCCATCCGAACTATGATCACGATCTGAAGGAACAGGGCGTGGTTATGGAGGAGGGTGTCGAGGAAAGCGACCTTGCGGATTTGATCACCGCCGAGTAGTACGGGGCCGGTAAACGCAAACATCCGCGCGTGCGCCGACGGAGGTCTCCATACAAGGCGAAATCAGCAAACCGGTCGTGCAACGGCTCATCCGGACGGGTCGTGGCCCGCAGCTCACCCGACTTGCGTGGCGCTATTGCGCGGAACATCCCGGGGCCTTCGGTCCGACCTTCCTGGCGGCGTTGTGCGCGTCGTATTCGGACGCGCTCACCCTCGGACTTCGGCTCCACGCGGCGGCCCTTGCCCGTTTGCCGGGAAACCATCTTGCACTTTTCGAGGCCGCATTGGTCTTGAATACTCTAGGCGCCCAAAAACCCGCGTTGCGGTGTCTGCTGCTCGACTGCGCGTTGCGGCCGGCCAATGGGGGTATCTACGCCGACATCGCCAATGTCTTGGCCGTGATTGGCGACCGACGCGGTCTTCCGGCCTACTGCAAATCGCTTGCGCTTGCGCCCCGGCGGGAAGGCGCGCGGATGAACCTCGGTAATCTCGTCGGCGAGCTCAGCGAAGATCTCAAGTTATCCCTATACAAAAGTCTGGTGGCTCTCGCCCCTCAAGATTATCGGTCGCATTACAATCTCGGGACAACGTTGACCAATTACGGCGGCTCCGTCGACAAGGTCGGTTTGCTCCTCCGCGCCATTGCCATGGCCCCGTCGAACACCTCCTGTTGGGTGAATACGGCCAATGCCTATCAGCGGGCGGGATATCTCGAACCCTCGATGTATTTCTACAAGGCGCTGATCGCCATCGATCCGGGCTTCGGGAACGCTTGGACCAATGTCGGTAACTGGTACAAGGAGCGCGGAGAATTCATCGCGGCCTCAATCTGTTACCGCCGTTCCTACAAGCTCAATCCCATCGCCGCCAATGAGAACAATTGGGGGATCATGCAGTTGACGCTGGGGCGGTTGGAGGACGGGAGGGCCGGTTACTCCAAACGCGGCGTGACCGGGGTCGTCGATCTGGGGCATCAGGACCTTGGGCTCCCCCGGTGGCAGGGCGAACCTGTTACCGGCGGGCGGTTGCTGATTTGGGGCGAACAAGGGGTCGGCGACGAGTTGATGTTCGCAAGCCTGTTGCCCGAGGTCCTCGACATCTGTCCGGACCCGATCATCGAGATCTCGGAACGGTTGGTGCCCTTTCTGCGCCATCGCTTCCCGCAGCTCGAAATCGTCGCGCGCTCCAAGCCCCGCAATCCGAGGCTGTTGAAGTCGGATATCGTGTGCGATATCGCCCTTGCCGATCTGATCTTCATTTTCGGGCTTACGCTGGTCGGCGACGTGCGTCCGAGACCATCCTTGATCGTCGCGCCCCAGAAATTGCCGGAGCAGTTGGGCCGGGAATACCGAAAACTCTTTCCGGGCAAGCGGCTGGTCGGCGTTTCCTGGCGCAGCAAGGGGCTGGTGACCGGCGCGTTCAAGACCGCGCCCATCGACGGGCTGGAAGCGGTCGCGGCCCTGCCCGACGTTCAGCTGATCAATCTGCAATACGGCGACGTGAAGCTTGATCTGGAGCGGTTCGAGACCCGTACCGGGCATCGGATCTTCAACGACCCCAGGATCAACCAGTTCCAATCCATCAAGGACTTCGCAGGACAGATCGCGGCGCTCGACCATGTGGTGACGACATCCAACACCACGGTCCATGTGGCTGGTTCGCTCGGGGTGCCGACCACCTTGGTATTGCACAGCGTTCCCGACTGGCGATGGCAGCTCACCGGCACCAGTTGTCCCTGGTATTCCTCCGTCACCGTCGTCCGCCAGGCGGTCCCGGGGGACTGGTCGGGCGCGTTCCGGCGTGCGGCGCGTGCCGCGGCCGACTCAATGGCGGGGCGCCAACCGCTCTTCCGAGCGCCGGAGGAGCGGGACCGGTTGCGCGATCGAGGACTGGCGGCGCTTGCGGAAGGCCGCACCGAGGAGGCCGTCGACCGGTTATTCGAGGTCGTCGAGGCCTCGCGATTTGATCCCTTCGCCTACGCCAACCTCGCCGTCGCCTATGAAGGCCTGAAGAAATTCGGACACGCGCATATCTGGGCGTCGGTGGCGGTCCGGGCAGCGCCCAACCATTCCCGGCTACTTTACAATTGCGCCCGTTTTGCCGACCGCAGTTATCCCGGAGCCGGCCGGCGGCTCTTCGAACTCGGCACGGCGCTCGACCCCGCCTTGGAGCAGAATTGGAGCGAGCTTGTCGGGATGGCGTATCGGAGCGGCCTGTTGGGGGTCGCGAAGCGGCTGGTTGCCCAGGTGGAGCGCCTTGCGGGGCGCGAGGCCACGGCCCGCAAACCGTTGTATCGGCTGGTCGTCGCCGTCGCCGGAAATGCTCAGTCGGTCGCCATGGCGGTGCGGGCTTCCGGTGCCCTGCCCGGCACACGCCGCCCGCAGGAAGCCGCCGTTGCCGACGCCTTAACCCGGGATGTCGGTCTGGTTCCCGAATTCACCCCCGCCAATGCGTTGCGAACTCTTGAGGAGGCGGCCGCTCCCCTTGTCGGCGCATCGCCCGTTCTGGCCGTGAGCCGGGCCGCGTTCGGTGCCGCCATCGAGCCCGGAAACCCCCGAGCGGTGTGCCAGGTCGGCGGCGCTCTTGAGCGCATGGCGCGCAGCGCAGGTTTCCGGGGGGAAGCGCCGCTCCGGCGTGCCGCGGCGTGTTACAGGTTGGCGACGGCTCTGGCACCGGGCGACCCCTTGCCGCGGAAATGGGGCCTGGCCCTTAGTCTGGCGCGTGGCGCGTTTATGACGGCGGCCCAACAGGCGCACCATGTAATGCGTCTGGGTGTCGCGGCCGGCGATGGACAGGTTTTTCAGAATTTGGGTGAGTCGCTTCGCGTCTTGATTCCCGAGAAACGATGGAACCTAGGGCTTGCCATGGCGTCGGCCTTAATCCCAGGCGATACGGCCGTTCGCGGCACCGTCATCACCAATGCGCCGCGCCATCCAGGTTCCTACGAAGCCTTCGCGCGGGCGATCACGCTGGTTAGGCAGGCGCCCGCGACGGCCGAGATCCTTCTGAACCTGTCCACGTTCTTGCGGTATGGCGGTCACCATGCGGCCGCCGAAGCGCTGATCCGGCGTGTCTTGGCGTTGCGGCCCGAGGATCGGGACGCGGCCCATAACCTCGCCATCTGTCTCCTCGCCGCCGGCAAGCTGGAAGAGGGCTGGCGTTATTTCGACCACCGTCTGACCGCGCCGCAGCAGAGGATCGGCAACCGCGGAGCCGGGTTGCCGCGTTGGCACGGCGAGGAGGGAAGATCGGTCTATTTCTGGTCGGAGCAGGGGGTGGGCGATCACATCATGTACGCCTCCTGCCTGCCCGATGCGTTGAAGGTCGCCGAGAGGGCGGTGATCGATTGCGATGTCCGGCTGGTCCCCTTGTTTGACCGCTCCTTCCCCTCGGCGACCGTTGTGCCCTTGTCCGATCCGAACGGTCCGTCCAGGGATATCGGCGAGGCTGATGTTGAAATGCCGATGGGGAGCTTGCTCGCCATGTTCCGGCGGGCGGAGAGCGATTTTCCAAGGCGCGCCTTTCTTGTGCCGGACCGCGAAAAGGTCGACGGTTACAGGCGCAGGCTCGAGGAGGCCCACGGTGCCGGGAAGCGGTTTGTCGGGATTTCCTGGCGCAGTGGGAATCTGAAACAAGGACCTGGCAAGTCTTTGGATATCCTTGAATTCGCCCCCCTTCTCGCCGCGAAAGACGTCGTCCTGGTCTCGTTTCAGTATGGCGAGGCGCAAGCGGACCTGGATCGTTTCGAGGCCGAGACCGGGCACCGGCCCATGGTCTTCGACGATTTGGATCCAACCATGGACATCGATGGACTGGCCGCCTTGTGTTGCGCTGTCGATCAGGTGGTGACCGTCAGCAATGTAACGGCGCATTTGGCGGGGGCCCTGG
This sequence comes from Alphaproteobacteria bacterium, assembly GCA_024743275.1. Taxonomy (GTDB): domain Bacteria; phylum Pseudomonadota; class Alphaproteobacteria; order JANSWW01; family JANSWW01; genus JANSWW01. Next base: position 180,718 of record JANSWW010000010.1, on the reverse strand, counting down.
GCCAAAAGGTCGTCAATATGATCCAGCCGGCGGTCGACTGGCGGTGGTTCACGGATCGCGTCGACACCCCGTGGTATCCCAATATGACCCTGATCCGACAGTCCCGAATGGGGGACTGGTCAGGTATGATGTCCAAAGTTAGAAAGATACTGTACTGACGGCTTGAATTGCCGGGATGGGACGGATATCACTACCGGCCTCGTACATCCGAAGATGTTACTGGAAAACCTCGGTTCGGCGGTTGGCCGCCGCGGCGAGAGGGAAGCGATGGAGATTGGATTATGACCGACCGATTGCGGGTTTTCATCGGCTGGGACAGCCGTGAGGAAGAGGCTTACGACGTCTGCGTCAGTTCGCTTCGTCGCCATGCCTCCGTGCCTTTGGACATCGTGCCTTTGAAGCAGCAAGACCTGCGTGAGCAAGGGCTCTATACCCGCCCGGAGGACAAGCTCTCCTCTACGGAATTCTCCTTCACCCGGTTCCTAACCCCCTATATGGCCAATTTCGAGGGCTGGGCCCTTTTCGTCGATTGCGATTTTCTATACACCGCCGATGTCGCGGAGCTTTTCGCGCTCGCCGACGAGACCAAGGCGCTGATGTGCGTCCAGCACGACTATACCCCGAAGGAGACGACCAAGATGGATGGCCAGGTCCAGACGGTCTATCCCCGGAAGAATTGGTCGAGCATGGTCTTGTATAATGCCGGTCATCCGAAGAACCGGATTCTGACCCCCGACGTGGTCAACTCGGAGTCCGGCATGTTCCTCCACCGTTTCATGTGGCTGGAGGACGACCTGATCGGCGACTTGCCCTACACCTGGAACTGGTTGGAAGGCTTTTATCCACGGCCGGAGGAGGGCTATCCGAAGGCGATCCACTATACCCGCGGCGGCCCTTGGTTTAAGGACTGGCAGAGTGTAGACTACGCGGACCTCTGGCAGGCGGAAAAATGCCGATTGCAGGCGGCCTGAACCGGCATAGGGATCGAGCGGCGCTCGCCGCTATCCGAATTGGTGACCAAGCTAGGTAATTGAATGGCGAAAGCAAAGAATGCGGTCAGTGAAGCCTCGGCCGTTATAAAATCCATACGCGGTTCGTTGGCCTACGTCTTCGTCTTCAGTTTCTTCATCAGCTTGGCGATGCTGGCTGTACCCGTGTACATGCTCCAGATCTTCGACCGAGTTCTGTCTACCCGCAGTGTCGACACCCTGATTGTCATAACGATTGTGACGGTTGGTATTCTGGTGGTTCTGGGCATTTTGGAAGCGGTCCGGTCCCGGGTCCTGGTTTCGATTGCCGGCCGGATCGACTATCTGCTTGCCGGCCGGGTCTTCGAGTCGATCTTCAAGGCACAGAAGACGGCCCCTGAGATTTATCCGTCTCAGGCTATCCAGGACGTCTATTTCCTGCGCAATTTCATTTCCGGGCGGTCGGTGACCGCAATCCTGGACCTGCCCTGGTCCCCCTTCTTCCTTTTGATCATCTTCATGATCCATCCGGTGATCGGCTTGTTCGTGCTGATCGGGTCTCTGATCATTGCCGCGATCGGCATTTTCTCCGATCGGCTGGTGCGTGGACCCACGGAAATGGGGTTGAAGCAGCAACGCAATGCGTCCCGCTTGGTCGAGCGCAGCCTCGTCAACCTCGACGCCCTGGGCTCGATGGGCATGCTGGGGCATTTGCGGCATCGCTGGCTGCGCCAACATGATGACGCGGTTGAATTGCAGGACGACGGGGCGATTCGCCAGGGGATGGCGGGGGCCGCCACGACGACCTTGCGCTTTCTGATGCAGATCGGTGTGCTTGGGATCGGCGCCTACTACGCTGTCATGCAGGAGATTTCTCCCGGGGCCATGATCGCCGCGAATATCCTGCTGTCACGCGCCATTGGACCTTTGGAGATGGGAATCGCCTCCTGGCCGCAGGTTCTTGTGGCGAAGGACTCGTACCGCCGGATTCGTTACTTGCTCGACAACTTCACGGAGGATCGCGAAGCCGTTAGGCTGCCGGAGGTTAAGGGGGCGATCGATTTCTCAAAGGTGGTCTACGGGCCAAAAGGCGGCCCGTCGATAATCCGCCGTGTCAGTTTCAAGCTGGAGCCCGGCGAGCAACTGGGCGTTGTCGGACCGAGCGGCGCAGGCAAATCCACTTTGCTGAAACTACTGATCGGCGGCCTGGCGCCCGCCAGCGGCGTCATTCGAATAGACGGGGCCGACATCAAGACCTGGGATCAGGATCAGATCGGCTCCGCCATCGGCTATCTGCCGCAGGATGTCGAACTCTTTGTCGGTAGCGTCGCCGAGAACATCGCTCGATTGGGCGAGGCGGACGACGCGAAGATCATCGAGGCGGCGGGGCGCGCCAAGGCCCACGATCTCATCACCGCGCTTCCCAACGGCTATCAGACCGATGTCGGGGAGTTCGGCCACCTTCTGTCCGGCGGCCAGCGGCAGCGCATCGGTCTAGCCCGGGCACTCTATGACAATCCGCAGATTGTTGTCCTCGACGAACCCAACGCCCATTTGGACGGAGAAGGAACCAGCGCGCTCCTGAGTGCGCTCAACGATCTCAAGAAAGAGGGTGTGACGGTGATCATCGCCACACATACGCCGCAGATGCTGCGAACAATGGACAAGCTGATGTTCATTAGAGGTGGATATGTCGAGCGCTTCGGGCCCGCGGGTGAAGTCATGCCGGGTCTGTTAGGGGCGGTTAAACGGCCTCAAATCACCGCCGATAACGGCGACGCAAAGCTCCCGGAAGAAGGCGACGACAACCGGCTAACCAATGAGGGGGGCGGGCAGTAATGGCGGTAGCGCTCGATACGACGTCCCGGCGGGACATCCTGAAGTCACTGGAATCGGCGGCGTCGGAACGCCGTAAATCCCGCGTGGATCCAAGAAGGCCGGTTTGGATCGGTGTCGCGGTGATCTTGACAATGTTCTTCGGCTTCGGAGCCTGGGCCGCCATCGCGGACCTGGCGCGCGGGGTCACGGCCGCCGGTACGCTGAAGATCGAGACCGAGCGGCAGGTGGTGGACCATCTCGACGGCGGCATCGTCTCCAAAGTGTATATCGAGGAGGATCAGGCGGTCGAAAAAGGCGATCTTCTCATCCAGTTGGATCGCACCGAGATCGAAGCAAACATCAGCACCCTGCGCAATCGGCTTGATCTCGCACTGGGGCAGGAAGCCCGACTCGTGGCGGAATTGGCGGGCGCGTCGGCGATTTCCTTTCCCGACGCATTGCTGGAGCGGGCCGACGACCCAAAGGTCGCGGGGCTTATGGCCGATCAGCAGGACTTGTTCGAGTCCCGAGAGGCCGAATTGGAGGGGGAGCTCGAAATCCTCGCTCAACGGGTCGTTCAGCTTGAGAAACGGATCGAAGGGATCGTTGCCCAGAACGATGCCCAAAAAGAGCAGTACCGGTTGATTACCGAGGAACTGAACGGTCTGCGTCAGCTTCTGGATAAGGGGCATGTGTCGCGGACCCGCGTGTTCGCGTTGGAACGACAGGCCGCGGCTCTGGAAGGCCAGGCCGGCGCGAACGAGGCCGATATCTCGAACTCGCAGGTCCAGATCGGCGAGGCCCGCATGCAGGCGATGCAACTGAAGCAGAGACGCCGGAGCGAACAGCTTTCGCGACTTCAGTCTTCCCGCGAGAGCATTGAGGAAATCAGACAGCAGTTGGTGGTGGCCCATCAGCGGCTCGGGCGGACGGATGTTCGGGCCCCCCATTCGGGTAGAATCATCGACCTCGCGGTGCATACCGAAGGAAGTGTCGTCAGACCGGCGCAGGAACTGATGTGGATCGTCCCGAACGACGAGGAGATGCTTGTCGAGGTTCAGATTTCGCCGAAAGATATCGAAACCGTTCGCCCCGGGATGCCGGCGGAGGTGAAGTTCATCTTCGCGGGCGGTCTCAAGGCCCAGAAGCGGACGCCCATCCTCCATGGGTCGGTCATATCGGTGTCGGCGGATATCATCGAGGACGAACGACGGGGCAGGCGATACTATTTGGCCCAGGTCCGGGTCGACGAGGACCAGATGAAGCTCGTCGAAAACCACCGCGTCGTGCCTGGCATGAATGCCGAGGTGCTGTTTAAGGTCGGTGAACGGACGGCGTTACGGTTTTTCGTCGATCCGGTGATCGACACCTTCGAGGACGGGTTCCAGGCGCCCTGATGCCGGAAGTGGGAAGAAGTACGATGTCGACGGCAATTACGTCCACCGAACATGACGGCAGGCTCGAGGCGGTATCCGATAACGCGTTCGATCCCATCGCTGCCGCGACGCGTACCTTGCGTCAGGAAGCGCGGGCGGTAGAGACGCTGGCGGATACGATCGGCGCCGATTTCGTCGAGGCTGTCGACTTGATCGCGGGACTGTCTGGCCGTGTTGTGTTGTCCGGAATGGGCAAGAGCGGTCATGTCGCCCGCAAGATCGCGGCGACGCTGGCATCGACGGGTACGCCGGCGATGTTCGTCCATCCTGGCGAGGCATCGCATGGCGACCTCGGCATGATCGTCAAGGGAGATGCCGTGGTCCTTTTGTCCAATTCGGGCAATACATCGGAGCTGGCCGACATCACGCAATACTGCAAGCGTTTCGCCATTCCGATGATTTCGATTACCAGCAACCGCGCCTCGCTCATTGGATCGGAGGCGGACGTGTGCCTCCAGCTTCCAGACGTTCCCGAAGCCTGCCCCATGGGATTGGCCCCAACCACATCGACGACCATGATGATGGCGCTTGGTGACGCCTTGGCGATCGCCTTGCTCGAACGGATGGGCTTTACGAGCGATGGATTCAGCAATTTCCATCCCGGTGGCCGATTGGGGCAGAAGCTCTTGCGGGTCGCCGATCTGATGCTCCCCACGAAGCAGTTGCCCCTGGTCTCCCCGACGACGGTCGTCGGAGATGTCTTGTTGCACATGACGTCGAAAAGCTATGGCTGTGCGATCGTCGTCAATCAGATCAACAAGTCGGGAAACATCAATCTCCTGGGCATTTTTACGGATGGCGATCTCCGGCGTCACATGGCGCCAGATGTTATGGGTAAACCGGTTCAGGAAATCATGTCGCGGACTCCGCAGGCAGTCCCATCGAACATGTTGGCCGCCGAAGCCGTTCGTATTATGAACGACAAACGGATCACCAGTCTTCTGGTGATCGACGACCAAAAGCTCGTCGGCCTCATCCACATCCATGATTGCTTGCGGCGTGGCGTCGCCTGAGGCACTTATTAGAATTCTGGAGAATGTCATGTCGGATACGGATCTTAAGGAAGATCAGCCGAAGTCCTTGATCAGCGAAGACTATCGCAAGCTGCAATCGGAGTTGCATGCCGATCGAGCGGATTACGGTGTCGCTTCTCAACACTGGGCCGGGCGGGTCGCCGCTTTCGCGAAACTGGCCGGGGTCAACGCGCTCCTGGATTATGGCGCGGGGAAACAGCGTCTTGGCAAAGCCCTCGACGATGCCAAGGCGGGACTGACCTATAAGCCTTTCGACCCGGCCATCGAAGAGATCTCGACGGCCCCGGAACCGGAAGATCTGGTGGTCTGTCTTGATGTCTTGGAGCACATCGAACCGGATCTCATCGAGAATGTTCTCGATGATCTCCATCGCGTTACCAAGCGCTTCGGATTTTTTACGATCGCGACTGGCCCGGCCCGGAAGGTGCTTTCCGATGGCCGCAACGCGCATCTGATCCAGGAACGGGCGGATTGGTGGTTGCCGAAGATCCTTGAACGGTTCCAGTTGCTCCATTTCAACGACCAGGGCCATGCGCTGCTCGTGATCGTCGCGCATAAGGACGAGGCGTCGGCGACCGCGGTGTCGAGCAAGATCGGGTCGATCGAGACGGAAAAGAAAGACCCGATCAAGAGCATGGCTCTGAAGGACTACGAGAAACTAATTCCGTCGATGTCCGTCGCGGTCGGGCACGAAAAAATCCAATACTACACCCCGAATTCGATGTGCGCCTGGCGGGTCAAGACGCTGTCAACCAAAGAGCCGGTGACGATAGACTGGCTCGCGGCGATGGAACCGGGGACGGTTTTGGTCGACATCGGGGCGAATGTCGGCATGTACACGATGTTTGCCGCCGTGGTCCGCAAGATGTTCGTCTATGCGTTCGAGCCGGAATCGCAGAATTACGCGATCCTCAATCGCAATATTCACATGAATAACGTCAACGAGCAGGTGACGGCGTATCCCTTCGCGCTATCCGACGAATCCAAGGTTTCGAACCTGTTTCTTTCGAACTTTTCGCAAGGGTCGTCGGTGCACACCTTTGGGCAGAACACCGACCACAATCTCCAGCAGCGCTCCGGCAAGCAGAGATTCGTTCAAGGTTCGGTCAGTGTCACGCTCGACGAGTTGGTCGCCGACAAGACCATTCCCGCGCCCCACTATTTGAAGATCGACGTTGACGGCCTTGAGCACAAGGTTATCAAGGGCTGCGAAAAAACACTTCGCGACCAGACGCTTCGGGAGGTATTGATCGAACTCAATCCAAAGCTTGAAGAGCATCAGTGGGTCATCAAGGAACTTCAGGCCGCCGGGTTCGATTTTGACAAAGACCAAGTGGCGGCGTCCGCGCGTAAAGAAGGATCTTTTGAAGGAGTAGGTGAATATGTCTTCCGACGCCGTTAAGTCCCATATGCTGCAAAAGATTGGCGACGCCACGGTGGAAACCGATCCGTTTCCGCATGTGGTCGTCGACAACGTGTTCGATCCCGACTACTACCAGCAGATCCTGGAGAACTTCCCCGAGACGGATACCTACCAGTCTCTCGCGTCCACCGGACGGTCCGGATACAAGGATCGCCATGTCGTGCTGTTCGAAGAGGAACATCTCAAGCGCCTGGATGAAAAGCGGCGGGCTTTCTGGAACGATTTCTGGAGCATTCTAACCTCGCAGGATTTCGTGAACGGCATCGTTGGGAAACTCCGGGAACCGATCATGCGCAGGCTGGCGGAGGACGGGTATCTCGAAAAGAACAAGGGCAAGGGAATTCAGATGAAGTGTGACGGTCTTCTGATCAGCGACCGCACCAACTATGCGATCGGGCCGCATACCGATGCGCCTCACCGCGTCATTACCTTGTTGTTCTATGCTCCGGAGGATGATTCGAACCGCCAATACGGCACGTCGACCTACCGGCCGAAGGATCCGAATTTCAAGTGTAAGGGCGGGCCGCACCACAAGCGGGAGCTTTTCGACCGCGTGTCGACGGCGGATTTCATCCCCAACCGTCTGTTCATGTTCCCCAAGACCAGCGACTCGTTCCATGGAGTCGAGCCGATCACCGAGGAAGGTATCGACCGGCGATTGATCATCTACAATGTTCGGATGACTCCGGAGAGCATGAAAGGCGCTGCCTGAGGCATTCCCAGCCAGCTTTTGCATCCGGCGGGTCGGGTAGTCAAACCGACCCGCCGGTGCTGTTTTTCTGTTGCGTGTCCGTCCGTTTGCGTCAAGGCGTCTTCATGACCAGCCCTTCTGTTCGAATCCTTTTCGTTCATCAGAACTTTCCGGGCCAATACCGTCACATGGCGCCCAAAATAGCGCGAACCATGAACGCGCAGGTCATTGGGATCGGCGAATCCCGGAACATTCCAAAGCAAAAGAACACGCCCTTTCCCATCCTCGGCTATAAAACACCGCCCGGTCCCGGCCCGAACACGCACAAATACATCAAACCGTTCGAGGGTCAGATCCGGCGCGGCCAGACATTGGTCCGGGCTCTCCTCGAGTTAAAGCAGAAGTTCACCCCCGATATCATCTGTGGTCATCACGGATGGGGGGAAACGATGTTTTTGAAAGAAGTCTTCCCAGACGCCAAGCAGCTCACTTTTTTGGAGTTTTATTATAATTCCAAAGGTGCGGATGTGGATTTCGACCCGGAGTTCCCTAACGAATTCGACGACCAATTTCGAATTCGGGTGAAGAACGCACCCATCCTGCTCAGTCTTGACGCCATGGATTGGGGGGTCAGTCCAACGGAGTGGCAACGATCCCAGTTTCCGAAGCCGTTCCGTCCTTTCATCGATACGATCCATGATGGCATCGAGACACAGAGACTTGTCCCTAATCCGGACGCCACGTTAACCTTCTCGAGCGACGGACAACAAAAGACGGTCAGCCGGCAAGAAGACGAGATCATCACCTTCGTCAATCGGAACCTGGAGCCTTATCGTGGGTTCCACGTCTTCATGCGTGCGCTGCCCGAGATTCTAAGGCGCCGGCCCAACGCCCGTGTGCTGATCGTCGGCGGCGACGATGTCAGTTATGGCAAACGCCCCGAAAACGGGACTTATCGCGAAATCATGATGGCCGAGGTCGGCGACAAGATCGATCTGTCGCGGGTCCACTTCATAGGCAAGCTTGCCTATGAAGACTTCATCACGATGCTCCAGGTGTCGAGCTGTCACGTATATCTGACCTATCCCTTCGTCCTTTCCTGGTCTTTCCTGGAGGCGATGTCGGCGGAATGCCGGATCGTCGCCTCCGCGACACAGCCGGTGACGGAAGTCATGAAAGACGGCGAGACCGGCCTATTGGTCGATTTCTTCGATCCCGCCGCATTGGCCGAGGCCGTGGACCGAACGCTGTCCGATCCGGAGGCCGCCCGGGTCCGGGCGAAAGCCGCCCGGGAATTGGTGGTGAAGCGCTACGACCTCCACAGTGTGTGCCTCGATCAACATGTCGCCCTGATCTCCGACGTGGTCAATGGGACCAAGGCGAAGGGGCGATGAACGAGCCCATGGCATGCGGATTCTGATCGTTGCCCAGGATGCTCTGGGGCGCTTCCTGCCGTTGACACGAGCGCTGAACCGGAGGGGTCACGACGTTGCGATCATCACGCATGCGCAGCAGGCGCTTCGGTTTCCCCCGACCATCAGGGTGGAAACCTATCCCTTGTCGGATGAGGCGAAGCGGGACGTTCTTCACTTGATGCGAGGGATGGTCCGGGCCTTCGGGTTCGCGATGGAGGCCGCCGGGGCGGCCAAGAGGCTCCGTCAGGATGGCTGGCTACCGGACGTGGTCTTCGGATCGGATCACCGTGGCGAATTGATGCTGATGCGCGACGTCTTCCCCGCCGCGCGGATACTGGTAGGCTTGTTTCCTCTGCCCGGTATTCCGAGTGACATGCCGGACATCTCCATCGACGACCGTATCGAGGCAATCGTTACCGGTGCGCCTTCCCTATTGACTTTGGAGGCTTGCGACGGCGCTTTCGCCGGCAGCCAATTCGAACGCCGGTGCTTTCCGCGCCCTTTTCACGATCTTATCGACATCATTCCCCACGGTGTCGACACCGAGGCCTTCAAGCCGAATCCGACGGCGGTTCTGCCGCTTCCGGACGGCGGACAACTGAAAGCTGGGGACGCGGTGGTTGGGTATGTCGTGCCTCATTTGGAGCCCTGTCGCCGGTTTCCCGATTTCATGCGTATGGTCCCGGAACTCCAGAAGCGCCGTCCAGAGGTCCATGTTGTCGTTGCGGGGGGCGACAACGTGACGGTCGGTCGATGGCTCCGGGATCAAACCTATCGCCAAGCCCTTTACGAAGAACTGGAGACCGTCGTCGATTGGGAACGGGTGCATTTCGTCGGTATGCCGGCGCGCGATTTGCGCCAGGCCGTCTATGGCGTCAGCCAATGCATGCTGTGCCTGAGCGATCCGGTCGCGCAGCCCGATACCATTCAGGAGGTCCTCGCCTCCGGATGTGCGGTCCTGGCGTCCACCAGCGGGCCATATGACGACTTTGTGGGCGTCGGGGCGGCCGAACCGCTCGACTCCCGTGACCCGGAGACGATGGCCGAAGCGACTTTGGAATTGCTGTCGGATGCTCAGAAGAGGGAGGCGTTGAAACAGTGCGCCCGTGAGAATGCCGCTACCACCCTCGACCTAAATCGCGTAGTCATTCCCCGGCAAACGGCTTTCATCGAAAAGTCTGATGGCGGTGGCCCGGCATAGCCAGGGGGACGTGAAGAGGCGCAGATGGCGATTCTGATTACTGGAGCGGCGGGTTTCATCGGATTCCATCTCAGCCGGAGTCTGCTTGACGACGGAGAGCCGGTGATCGGGGTCGACTCCCTCAACAGTTATTACGATGTCCAATTGAAGCGCGACCGGCTTGCCCTGTTGCAGTCCTATCCAAGCTTCGAGTTCCTGCATCTCGACCTGGGCGACGGTCCCACCGCCGTTTCGTCTCTTCTGGGACGGATGCGGGGTGTGTCGACGATCGTCCACCTCGCGGCCCAGGCCGGCGTGCGTCATTCGATCGATGCCCCGTTCGACTATGTCGCCGCCAATCTTACCGGCATGCTTGCGGTGCTTGAGGTCGCACGCAACGCCCCGGAACTGGAGCACCTGATCTATGCCAGTTCATCGTCGGTGTACGGCTACAATCGCGAAATGCCGTTCTCCGTGGATCAGAGAACGGACGCGCCGCGGTCGTTTTATGGAGCCACCAAGAAGTCCAACGAGGTGATGGCCCATAGCTATGCCGGTCTCTACGGGATTCCGACGACTGGTTTTCGATTCTTCACGGTTTATGGCGCCTGGGGACGGCCGGACATGGCCTATTTCCTGTTCACCAAGGCGATCTTCGAGGGTCGCCCCGTCAGACTGTTCAATCGGGGCGAGATGCGGCGGGATTTCACCTATATCGACGATATCGTCGCCGGTCTGCGCGCGAGCCTCGGTCAGCCGCCTCTGCCGGACAAGGCCGGCGTGCCGCATGCGATCTACAATCTCGGCAACAACCGATCCGAGCGTCTTATGGATTTCCTATCGGTTCTGGAAGAATCGATCGGCCGAAAAGCGGTCGTCGAGTATGCCCCTATGCAACCCGGCGACGTCGAGGCGACCTGGGCTGACATCGGGGCGACGCAATCGGCTTTCGGTTTCAGTCCAAGTACTGGAATTGCCGAAGGGCTGCCGCGTTTCGTAGAGTGGTACCGAACCTATTTCCGCCCGGATTGAGAAAACACCAGTCAAGAAGCTCCGCCGATGACCGAGGACAGCGCCAAAGAGACCGAGTCACCGACCGCGCGGCGACGCCCGGCCGATGTCGCATCGGACGACCGCAACCGCCTCGCTCTTTTGTTCCAGGCGGACCGAATGGACGCGTTCTTCGAGCTATTGGAAAAACGTATCAAGGTCCATGGGATAGAGGCGGCCGACACCCAAATCCTCAATGCGCTCTTGGCGATCAGTAAAAAGGAACCCGATAAACTTCTGAAGTTTCTGGGCAAGCTTGGCCCGATCTCGGATCCGGTGATATGCCTTGCCGCGGCGCGGGCGGAGTTGGTGCGGCAAAACTCCTCGAAGGCTTTCGGATATTCCGCCTTGGCGATATTGAGCGATGAGTTGTCTTCAGAGTATAAGCCTTTAGCTTACAACGTCTTCATTCGCAGTTTGGCGCTGAATACGGAGACTATTTTTACATCTGATCTTGTGCCGTTTAATAGTTCTATTAAAATATTCGAAGAGATATTTAGATCGGGTGAGTATTTTCAGAAAAACATGGCGGCAGCATTCTCCGCCTTCTGGGAAATATTCTCGAAATACAATTTCAAGGAATATCTGTATTGGATGGAGTATTTCTCAAAAGTCTTAAAGGATATTGAGGTTCCCGCAGACTCGGTATACGGCCATGATTTTCTTGTGAATAGTTTGACAGCACCGATTGAATTTGCGGAGCACCAGAATATTCCGCTAGACCGTAACCCCGGGCCCGGGTTCTCGTCATTCCTGACCCGGCACGGTGTGGCAGTGAAGCATATTCTGAGAACGCGGAAGAAATATCTTGAGTATCCACACTTTGTTCATCTTGAAACGATTACCGCCTGTAATGCCGACTGCACTTTCTGCCCATACTCACAGCTCGACCGTATCGGGGTTCGAATGCCCGATTCGCTGATCGAGAAGATCGTCGACGATCTCTCTCAGATTCCTAGTGACATCCCCATTCAAATCGCCCCCTACAAGGTGAGTGATCCGTTTCTCGAGAAACGCTTGATTTGGATCATCCGGCTGATCCAAGAAAAGGTTCCAAATGCTAGTGTCAGCCTGATTACCAACGGATCGGCGATGACGGAAAAGAAGCTTCACGAGCTGGCGGCGCTAAGGAACGTTCGAAAAATCACGGTATCGCTGAATGACCACCGTCCCGATGTATATGAAGACCTGATGAAAATCCCATTCGGACGGACGATCGATCGCCTGAAAACGCTTCAGTCTTTTATGCGCGGACACGATACCGGCTTTACAGCCACGGTCTCGCGGATTTCGGACGGGACGTCGGCGGACGACGAATTCCTCGCATTCTGTAAAGACAATTTCCCCGATCTTTCACGCATGGTGGCACCCCGGAATGACTGGATTTCCCAGGTCGCGACGGACACCACCGCGCAATCGGTCCCCGCTTTGCCCTGCAAACGATGGTTCGAAGTCTCGATAACGTCGACCGGCGAGGTGGCGCTCTGCTGCATGGACGGCCATGGGGAATGGCCCGTCGGCGACGTGAAGGAGCAGAGTGTTCTCGATATCTATAATCAGCCGCGCCTCAGAGCCTTGCGGGAGAAGATCCGCAGTCGAACCAATGCGGCGGCCCCGTGCAACAGCTGCACCTATTTGTAGGCGCCTCCGGGGTGGTGGCGGCGTTTGGGAAGGATTGATCGGAAGTCAATGTCGACAGCGAAGGAGAATCTGAAAAAGGCGCATACCGCGCGGGTTCGCGCGAATGCCGCCGCCAAAGAATTTGCGGCGGGGGAACACAGCTACGACATCGCGGAGCGCATGTTCACCGCGAAGAAGATCGAGGGGTTCCCGATTGGCAAGAGGATATCCCAAGCATTGGCTCGGACTGGATCGGGTGTCACCGGATCCAAGGTCCAAATTCGATATCAGGCCCTTGAGAATCTGGCTTTGTTGCTCCGACAGACGCCGGTTGGGAACGTGGCCGAATGTGGCGTCTGGCGGGGGGCGTCGGCGCGGATCATTCTCGAAATGGCCAACCATCTCGGGCGCAACGAGAACGGGTCCGGGATGTATTTGTTCGATACCTTCGGGGGATTCGGCGATTATACGCCCATGGACTACGTCGTCTCCCTGGTCGAGGATTTTCAGGTCCGCTCAGAAATCGGCCGCAATATCTTCACCGAAACGTCGGTCGAGACCCTGCGCGAGAACCTAGCGGATTTTCCGGAAGTCCAGATCATCAAGGGGCCGGTCGAGGAGACGTTATCGGCGCAATCTGACGACCTGCGATTTTCCTTCGTTCATATCGACCTCGATCTCTATGAACCGACACGGGTCGCCCTTGAGTATTTCGTCCCGAGAATGGTCGACGGCGGCATTATCGTTTGCGACGACTATTCAAGTGAGATGTTTCCGGGCGCGCGATATGCATGGGACGAGTACTTCGGAGGCCGTAAAATGCCCTTCACGATATTGGCGTCCCTTCAAAGCGTTTGGTGCAATAGCTGAGACGGGACTGTTTTTCGACCAAGTCTCGGAGTGTTTCGGGTGTCAGTCGTCTCCGCTGACACGCTCCGGCGACGGCGACGCCTCTTGTTGGCCGCCCACGCGATAGCCCGGCACCAGACGGCAGATCAGATCAAGGCTGCGTTCCGTGTTGTGGGCGCGGGCATGCTCGTCCAGCTCGTTCAGGGCGCGGGCCAGCACCTGATGATCGGCGGTGTGGGGGTGCGCCACCATGATCCCCTCGAAGGTCGTGTTGTCGAGCTGCTCGTTCGCATAGAACAATTCTTCGTGCAGCTTTTCACCGGGACGGGGGCCGGTGAAAACGATCCGGATGTCCTGGTCCGGTCGAAGGCCGGCGAGGCGGATCATCTGCTGCGCCAGATCCAGGATCTTGATCGGCTCGCCCATGTCCAACACCACGATGGCGCCCGTATGCTGCAGGGACCGGTCTTTCAGCGTGCAGGCGTGGAGCACGAGATCGATGGCCTCGCCGACGGTGAGGAAGTAGCGCTTCATCGCCGGGTCGGTCACCGTCAACGGCCCGCCCCGCATGAGCTGGCGTTGGAACAATTGTACCACCGATCCCGTCGACCCCAGCACATTGCCGAAGCGGACGGTGATGAAGCGGGTCTGGGAGCGCTCGGGCGGCAGAACGTCTAGGGACTGGCAATACTGCTCGGCAAGGCGTTTCGTGGCGCCCATCACGCTGGTCGGGTTGATCGCCTTGTCCGTCGAAATGCAAATCATGGTGTCCACGCCCATTTCACGACTGATATCGGCGACATTCTTGGTGCCTGTCACATTGATCGTGATCGCCTCGTTCGGATTGGCCTCGACCATCGGAACATGTTTCATCGCCGCCGCGTGAAAGACGATTTGGGGCTGCTCCTCTTCGAACAGGCGCAGCAGGGTCGGCCTGCTGCGCACATCGCCAAGCGCCACCCGTCGGGACACTTGCGGATACTCCTCGAACAGCTCGAGATCGATGCGATAGAGTTGGTACTCGGAGCTGTCGAGCAATGTGATGTGAGCCGGCCCCAGTTCACAGATCTTGCGGCACAGTTCGGATCCGATCGTTCCGCCGGCGCCGGTCACCAGGATGCGGCGGCCGCAAATCAATTGCGCGACCGCTCGGCGGTCGAGATTGGAGCGCGGCCGCCCCAGCAGGCTTTCGACGTCGATTGGCCGCACGGCGACCTTGGCGCTCACCTCGCCCTTGACCTCGGTGATCTTCGGAAGATGGGCGATCTCGATGCCGAGTTCGCCGGAAAACTCCAGAAGCTTCTGGACGATCGCGGGGTGGGTCGATCGGCCGGTGAGGATGATGAGCTTTGGCCGGTCGCCTTTCTCGGTTAACCGGGCGATCACGTCCGGTAGAGCGTCGATGATTCCCATGACGCGAACGCCGCGGATCGATCGGCCCACTCGGCTTTCGTGCATATCGACGATGCCGACCGCCCGATAGGTCGGGTATTTAAGCCGCGAGATCTCTCGCAGGAAGACGTCCGCCTCGTTTCCGGCACCGACCAGAAGGACAGGTTCGAGCTGTTCCTCCGACCGGGTGCCTTTCTTCTGAACATGCCAATCCTTCATCGTGCGATACATGATTCGCGGGCCGATCAGGAGCGCGGTCATGACGAAGGCGTTGATCAAGGGGGTGCTGCGGGGAAACAAATCCAACCGGTTGAGTAGGAATATCGCGAGGAGAAACAATAGATTGGTAAGCGCGACCGCCTGCGCCAGCGTGATGACGTCCGATAGCGACGTATAGCGCCAGACGACCTTATGTGTGCCCAGGGCCCAAAAAACGGCGGCGCAAATCGGAAGGAAGATCAGTGTCCAATAAGCGAACCGGCTTAAATCGTAGTCAACAACGTCGACTCCGAGCCTGAGGGCCAGGGATAGCAAGAGAGCCACCGCCGCGACCAGGAGGTCGTGGCCGAAAATCAGCAGATTCCTTTTCCGCAAGGTGCTCAGCGATTCTAGCATAAATGGCTTTCGCATTATCTGTTCCTAGCGGTCATGCGGTTTCGATTCTCCACGGCCCTATTGCTGATCCGTCGACGGCAAATCATCGACCAGATATCTGCCGCGATGCGTCGAGCGGTTGTGCGTTGAACGCGGGTCCGGCTTGATTCCGCCGGCTTGGAGCGCCGCGATTGGCCCATGGGTCAGGGCGAGGCGGTCGGCCATGCCGGGCGTGTGCCCGAACGCATTGCCGATCATTTGCTGATACCGTGATTGGTGGTGTTTCACCTCGAGGAAAGACGCGTTCTCCTGGGCCGGTTTGTAGACCTTGAAACTCTTCATAATGCCGCGCGTCGCCGCGCTTTCCAGCGGACCGATGAAGTCGTCGCTGAGGTCCATGAAATGCGGTGCCGCGACGAATTTCTCCATCTGCGTCTGGTTCAAAAAGAAACATCCGGAATGGGGATTGATGGCCCGCCTGAAAACGATCGGCCGGTTGTAGCAGCGTCCCCGGAGCACCGGCGCATCGTTGATGTCCTGCTGGTCCATGGTGCGGCTCGGCCGCATGCCGCCATCGACATAGACTTTACAGGGCTCTTTGGTCATGGACACTTCGTATCGGTTGGGTTGCAGCAAGGCGTCGTTTCCGAATTCCTCATTGAACCACCGGATCTTTTCAAAAAAATCGACGTCGTTGATAACGATATCGTCTTCGAGAAAACAATAGAAGTCGTAGAGTCCCAGACTCTCTTTTAAAAATCGATGGCAGCCATATCCGATCTTGAGCGGATCCATTGCGGTTTGGAAAGCTTTGAGGGACCAATGCGGCAATTTTATTTTGCTTAGGACATGCTCGTTGCCGGAGACACAAACAACCACGTCGAGTTTCGCGAAGCGGGCATCATTCGATGGATGGGTATCGCGGCCGGTGTGATGAAGACAGCCTTGGCTTGGGCCGAAATTCTGGTGAAGGGCGCTGATCGTCGCTTCCAGACCGTCGATACGGGGCTGGATCGCCTTGCCGGTGGAACCATACTGGCCTTTCCGGTCCGGTCGATAATAGTGCGCGATCGTGACCAAGATCCGCAGGGGGCAATCCGGCATGACTTTCCTGTTCGGCTGGCGAGCGAGAGATTCGTTGAGCAAGTCCCAAAGCAATTCCCGTGCCCTGATAGCATATGTTGCAGTGCAGAGTTACGGCTATTCCAGATCGCGCCGCAAGCCCTCCATGGTCGGTGGTTTCAGGCTGTACAGTAACAGGCACACGAATTTTTGCACGTGACAAAGTTGACAAGGGTGCCCGAAAACCGCATAAATTCTCATGGAGGAGTGGGATGGCGGATCGCGCCTTCCTGCCTTTAGAGGCTTTACGATCCCTTGTGGCTATGTTCATCCTTTTTGGATGGGCGGGTCAGTAACGGTTTTTGGAATAGGTGGTTGGTCGCCATGTACACGCATCCGCAATCCAATGGCGGCGAGTGGGCCAAGCGGCTCCGGCGGGAGGCCGGCGCGTGGCTGAAGGCCAAGCGGGAAGCCGCCGGGCTGACCCAGAAGGATTTGGCCAAGGCGGTCGGCTTCGAATACTACACCTTCATCTCCCAGATCGAGAGCGGCCGGGGCCGTGTCCCGCCGGAGAGCTATCGCGCGTGGGCCGCCGCCATCGGGATCGAGCCGAGAGATTTCGTCAAACATCTGATGGCGTTTTACGATCCTTTGACCTATGAGGTCTTGTTCGAGGACGGCATCGCCGCGGGCCGCGGTGAGCGGGCCGGTTGATGGGGCCGGTCATGAACGATTTTGATCCGAGTGACGGGCGGTAAAACGACCGATGGGCCAGCTTCGTTCCTTTGCGCGGGTCGACGCTCACGATGACGGCTGGGACGTCATTGAGAAGGCGCATCTGCTTCGCTGCGTCACGAGTCTTCAGTCAGAAGGCGCGGAAGTCGAGGCCGGGTTCGGCGTCGCCGAGGACGGCGATCCCTGGTTCTCCGTCAGTCATCCCGCCACCGGCGAGACGATGATCCACATTTCCCGGATCGACGGCAGGCTTGGCGCGTGGGACGACGACCATGGGTTCACCGACGGGCGGGATATCGCGGGCATCGTCGACGCGGTGCTGGCCGACCGCGGCCTGATGCAGAGCAGCGAGATGGCGACACCGGTGGCCGATAATCGCCAGACGGCCACCATCCTGTCCATGGACGACTTCATCGCGACCGCGACCGGGCTCGCGACGGTTGTTGTGGCCTGGGAGTTGGTCGGAGAGTACGGGACGCTGAACCTCGACCTGCTGGCCGAACGCATGATCGAGGCCGATCTGCCGTTGGCCGCCGATGTGGTCGAAGACGTTTTCGGCCTGACGCAGGCCAACGACATGGGGATTGAAATCTTCCCCGGGGCGGACCCTGCCGGTTCGGATGCGTCGATGGTATCGGTCTCCGTTGACGCGGCGCCGCCGGAAAAGTCGGTCCCAGGCAAAGATGAAGGCGATGCCGACCTTCAAGCGGAATTGTCCCAAAGCCCGGCCGCGGTGGACCTCGGCCCGGAAGAGCGGGCCGCTATCCTCGCCGATCCGGATGGTGTACGGGGTACGGACGCAGCCGACGAGCTGGTCGGGACCAGCGGCGACGACCGCATGTTCGCCGGCGCCGGGGACGACACGTTGGAGGGCTTGGACGGCGACGACGTGCTGTTTGGCGAGGCGGGGGACGACCTGCTCCTAGGGGGCGCGGGCGACGACCTGCTGCTTGGGGGAAGCGGCGATGACGTGCTGGTCGGCGGGGCCGGCAACGACAGCCTTGATGGCGGCACCGGCACCGACACGCTTTTCGGTGGCGCGGGCGACGATCTTCTCGTGGTGGTCGACGGCGACGATCTGCTCATCGGTGGGGCGGGGTCGGATGTTTTCGATCTGTCCGCGGTCGAGGCGGGGGCGCCTCAGGTGTCCGATTTCGAGCTGGGGTCGGACGTCCTGATTTCGGGAGGGGTCATGTTGATTGGGGTCGATCCGACCGACCCGACGACAGTCTGACGGTGAACCGATCATGTCCGTGACCTTCGAGCCCTATTTCGCCCCGTCCAGCGTCCTGGTGCGTTTGCCGGATGGCGACGGCGCCGGCGTTCTGGTGCAATCCGAGAATGAAACCGGAGCGCCGCCTCACGAAGATCCGACCGCACCGGACCTTGGCGCGGACAACGGGACGGCGGTGCCGCCGCTTCTCTCGCTATATACGGTGAGGATCGGCGACGGTGTCGATCCGATCGAGGCGGATTTCGCGGCGTTGCTCAACGCGTACCGGGCCGAGAACGGCCTTGCGCCGGTCGCGCTTTCCCAGGATCTTTCGCTCTCGGCGAATCGCAAGGCGCTCGATATCGTCGAAAATGACGCTTTCAGCCACATTTGGAGCGGGGGCGAAAGCCTGTCGGACGGATTCCGCACCCTCTATCCCGACGGCTCCTTTTCCCTGCTGGCCGAGAATCTCGCGGTCGGGGCGCTGTCGGCCGAAGCGGTCATGCAAGCGTGGACGGCATCGCCGAGCCACCGGGATACGCTCCTCAACCCGTCGCTCGACACTGTCGGGGTTGGATTTGTCGACGGTCGGGACCAGGGGTATGGCTTCGGCACCGCCTGGGTCCTGCATCTTGGCGACGATGTGGTCGGCCGGCCCGACTCGGTGCAGGCCCCCATCCTCAATGGCGGCGATTTCTCGGTTGCCTTCGACCCCGCCGGTTATCTCACCGCCAATCCGGATCTGATCGCCGCCGGCCTGGATCAAGGGGACGCGCTCGACCACTATCTCGCCTCGGGCTTCGCCGAGGAGCGGGAATTGGCGTTCGACGCATCCGGCTATCTGGCGCTCAATCCCGATCTGACGGCGGCCGGCTTCACCGCCGAGGAGGCCGAGGCCCATTATTTGAACTTCGGCTGGCTCGAGGGGAGACCGACGGATTTCGATCCCGATGCCTATCTCGCCGCCAATCCGGATCTCGTCGCGGCCGGCATCGTCGATCCCGCGGCGGCGACGGCGCATTACCTCGCGAGCGGCCGGTTCGAGGACCGTTGGCTGGGTTTCGACGCGGCGGCCTATCTTGTGGCCAACCCCGAACTGCTCGCGGCCGGCCTTACGACCTACGACCAGGCCATCGAGCATTATCGCGCTTTCGGCGCCATTGAGGGACGCGCCTTTTTCGACCGGGACGCTTATCTGGTCGACAACCCGGATGTCGCCGCATCGGGTCTCGAGGCGTTGGATCATTATCAACAGGCCGGTGCGGCGGACGGCCGTGCGATGCCGCTGCGCGGGTCCGACCGGGCCGACCTTTTCCTCGGTGGCAACGGCGACGAGCGCTATCGCGGCCTCGATGGCGACGACATCCTCTTCGGCCGGGCCGGCGACGACAGGATCGACGGCGGAGCCGGCAACGATGTGGTTTCCGGCGGCAGTGGAACCAACGTGCTGACCGGAGGGGCGGGCGCGGACCGGTTCAGGGTCGGCGAAGGGGTCGACACCGTCGTTGATTTCAACGCCGCCGACGGCGATGTGCTGGTTGGCCCCGACGGGGCGTTGGTCCCGGTGGATGGGAGTGTGGGAGACCGGACGAGCGCCGGCCTCGATATCACTTTCGACAATGGGGCCACGGTCACCCTGCTGGGCGTCTTGCCGGCATCGGCCGATGAGGCTCTCGCGGTGGCCGGTGCCTGAAGACCGGTCCCGGCCGAGCCCGCATTTCGGCTCTTGACAGGACCCGCGACCTCTCCCTGATATTCCCACCGATTTCGCATCCCTTCTAACATAGAGGAACCCAGTGATGGCCGACATCACGCCCAGCAGCGCATCCATGTTGGTGTTCGAGCTCTCTACCGGACCCGTGGTCTTTCAATTGCGCTCCGACCTTGCCCCGACCCATGTCGCCCGGATTTCCGAGCTCGCGGACAGCGGATTTTATGACGGCCTCACTTTCCATCGCGTGATCGACGATTTCGTCGCCCAGGGCGGGGATCCCGCCGGCAACGGCACCGGCGGATCGGGACAGACGATCAACGCGGAACTGTCCGGCGAAGTCTATGAGCGCGGCATTGTCGGGATGGCGCGGTCGACCGACATCAACAGCGCCGACAGCCAGTTCTTCATCACCTTTGCCCGTCAGACCGGCCTCGACAATCTCTACACAGTCTGGGCCGAGACGGTCTTCGGCATGGCCAATGTGGAACAACTGCCGTCGGTTGCCTCGGATTCGCTCCTGCCGATCAGCAATCCGGGGACCATCACGACCGTGCGGACCCAGACCCTGCAATTCGCCGATGGCACGTCCGAGCCGGATACGATCACCGGGACGGATGCCGCCGAGGTCCTGTTCGGCGATGACGGCAATGACACCATTGTCGGGGGTGGGGGCGACGATACCATCGACGGTTGGGACGGCGACGATTCGATCCTGGGCGGGGCCGGCGATGACGTCATCGAGGCGACCCGTGGCGACGACACAATCGTCGGCGGTGACGGGACCGATACGCTTGTGCTCAGCGGAAACCGGTCGGATTTCGGGATCGGGTTTGATCTCCAAGGGGGATTGGTGATCCAGGGTTTCGACGGCAACGCAGGCAAACTCTCCGTGACCGGCGTCGAGACCCTCTCCTTCTTCGATCAGTCGATCACCGTCGCCGATTTCAGCCTGCCTTTCCTGGAACTCGCGGTGACTACCACGGATGAGGGGACGCTCAGTGGCGGGACCGTCCGGACGACGTTCACCTATACCGAAGCGTCGGCCCCCGTGGCGCCCCGTCTGACCTTCGTCACTACCGACGGCACCGCCGTTTCCGGGCAGGACTTCCAGGGCGGGACGCTCAATGCCGTCTTGTCGGGCAGCGGGGCATCGATCGACGTTCTTTTGACCGCCGATTACACGGCCGAAGAGGATGAGACCTTCACGATCACGATTTCCGACGTCTACAACGCCGTCCTCCGGGCCAACGGCAATGCGACCCTCGGCGTCAACATCAATGTGGCCATCAGCGACGACGATAGTTTCCGGTTCGACGCGCAGGAATATCTAGACACAAACGCCGATCTCGCGGCTGGGGGTATCACGACGGAGACCGCGCTCGATCACTTCCTCGCCTTCGGATATTCCGAGGGCCGGATGATGGAGTTCAACGAGAATGACTATCTGACGGCGAACCCCGACATCGTCGCGGCCGGGATCACCGGCGCGACGGCGCTCGAACACTATTTGAACTTCGGCCGGAGCGAAGGGCGGTTGCTCGACGCCGAGGGCTATCTGATCGCCAATCCGGACCTCGTCGCCGCCGGAATCGCCGTCACCGATGCGGGCAGTCATTATCAGACCTTTGGACGGACCGAGGGGCGGCGGACCGACTTCGACCCCAACGCCTATATGGCCCGCAATACCGATCTCCGAGAGGCCGGCATCACCGAGGCGACGGCGATCAACCATTTTCTGACTTTCGGCCAGAACGAGGGCCGGCAATTCCTCGATGGGGCGGCCTATCTCGCCGCCAATCCGGATGTCGCGAGGGCCGGGGCGGACGCCTATACCCACTACGAGTTCTTCGGCGCGAGCGAGGGACGGTCGCTTGCGCCCGTCGGGGCGGACAGCATCGGTATCGGGGTGGAGGGGCTCTAACCAGCCTGGCTCAAGCTGGCCCGGCGAAAGGTCCAGACGACGATGGCTTTGCGGTTCCAGGTATACGATACGGCAAAACCGTCTTGCGTCGTCGTCAGGGAAGGATAGGAGAACTCGCCCTTCTCCGTCTCCAGGCGCGCCAGCTCCGCCCATGTCCGACCTCCGTCCCCGCTGCCCATCAGGACCAGCGGCGTGCGTTGCACCCAGTTTCCCTTGACCGGGTTCAGCGCCATCACGAGGGACCCACCGGGAAGCGAAAGCACTTCCAGCGCGCTGTTGTTGTTGGGGATGGGGAGCGGTTTCGCCTCGGACCATGTCGCCCCGTCATCCTGGGAGACGGTTTCGAACACCACGCCATAGGTCGACCGGAGATAGGCTTTCAGTGTCCCATCGGCCTGCCGCCAAAGGGTCGGTTGGATGATCCCGGCGGGCGGCTTGGGCACCGTGCCGGGCAGGCTGGCCCGGATTGGCGCGCCCGCCGTCCAGGTCGCGCCACGGTCGTCCGAAATATCGAAACAGGCCGTCCACTCGGTCTTGCTCTCCAGCGAGTTCGGCGCCACCCAACGTCCACCGGGAAGCGCCAGGGGGCGGCTGCGGACCGGTCCGCACCCGCCGACATCGCCGGGCACCAGGGCGCGCGGGGCGGTGAGGGGGGACAGCGAGTTCGGATCGAGCGCACACCAGAAGGTCGCCCAGTTCCGCGGCGAGCCGCCGATCTTGAAGAATAGGTAGAGCGCGCCGTCGTCGACAAAGAGAACCGGGTTCCAGTGGGGTATGTCCGCCAGCTTCGCGACCAGCACCGGCGCACCCCAGGCCCCGTCCCGCCGCAGCGCGCCATAGATCGCCACGTCGGGCCTACCTTCCCGGCTGCCGCCGAACCAGACGCAGGCCATGTCGCCGTTCGAAAGTCCGGTCACCGACGAGGCGTGGACCTGATTGGTGACGGCATCCGGCGCACAGGCGGTTTCGCGATTGGCAATATATCTCGGAGAGGTGGTCATGCTTGGATCTCTTCGGTTTTGTTGCGACCGATATCAAAGCACCTTCGCGCCGATGTCCAAGGGAATCCCCCTGGCTCGGCGACGACGCGCCAGGGGCGCGCGCCGTGACCGCCCGCTGCGCCTCGGGCGGGGCATAACAATTCGGTAACCAAATCTTAAAATTGTATTAACGAAACGGGGTTACCTCCCAAGGGCTTGGTGGCCGTCCGGGGTAGGGGAGACGGCTATTCTCACATGCCTATGACAAAGGGTGCCCCGACCGGAGGCGCCCACCAGCCTCGGGAGCACTCCATGGTTACGACGCCCAATTTCACGCCGCGTTTCACGTTCGATCACTCGTCGACCGCCGCCGGTGGCGCGGAGATCGTCAAATACGACGCCGCGACCCAGCGGATTTTCGTGGTCGGGCCGAACGGCGTCGATATCCTGAACGCCGTCGACGGCACGCTTGTCACCGGGATCGACCTGACGTCGGTCGGCGGCCCGAATTCGCTGGACGTTTCGAACGGCGTCCTGGCGGTCGCGGTCGCCGCCCAGACCAATACGGATAACGGTACGGTCCGTTTCTATGACACGGACGGCAATTTCACAGACGCGGTGACGGTCGGCGCCAACCCGGACATGGTCACTTTCACGCCGGATGGGACCAAGGTCCTGGTCGCCAATGAGGGCGAGCCGAACGACGCCTACACCGTCGACCCGGTCGGCAGCGTGTCGATCATCACCGTCGCCGACAAGTCGGTCCAAACGGCGACGTTCGATGCCTTCAACAGCCAGGAAGCGACCCTGGAAGCCAATAACGACATCCGCTTCTTCGGTCCCAACGCCACCGTGGCCCAGGACGCCGAGCCGGAGTTCATCGCGCTCAACGGCGATGCCAGTAAGGCCTGGGTGACCATGCAGGAAAACAACGCGATCGCCATCGTCGACATTGCGACCGCGACGGTCGAGCGGATCATCACCGCCGGTGTGACCAACTACAACACCACCAAGTTCGACCCGTCGAACGAGGACGGCGGATTCAACCAGGTGAACGCCAACGTCCTGAGCTTCAATCAGCCCGACGCCATCACCTCCTTCGTGATCGACGGCGCCACCTATTTCGTGACCGCCAACGAGGGCGATGCCCGTGACTACGATGGCTTCTCCGAGGAAGTCCGGGTCGACGACCTGACCCTCGACCCGACCGTCTATCCGGATGCGGCCACGCTTCAGCTCGACGCCAATCTCGGCCGGCTGAAGACGACCACCGCCAACGGCGACACGGACGGCGACGGCGATACCGATCAGATCTACGGCTATGGTGGCCGGTCCTTCACCATCTTCGATTCGACCGGCAACATCGTCTTCGAAAGCGGTGACCGGATCGAAACGCTGATCGGCGAGCAGTTCCCGTCCCGCTTCGTCGACAGCCGGTCCGACGACAAGGGGCCGGAACCCGAGGCCGTTACCGTCGGCACCATCGGCGACAAGACCTACCTCTTTGTCGGCAACGAGCGGACCAGCGAAGTGATGCTGTTCGACGTCTCCACCCCGACGGCGCCGGAATTCGCCGGCTTTGTCGCCCGCACCGGCGACGTCTCGCCGGAGGGCCTCGACTTCGTCGCGTCCGGCGAATCCGCCAGCGGCAAGAACGAGCTGATCGTCGCCAACGAGGTGTCGAACACCACCACGGTCCATCAGCAGCAAGATACTTTCACGCTCCAGATCCTGCATGCGTCCGATCTTGAGGGGGGTGTCGACGCGATCCAGTTGGCGCCGAACTTCGCGGCGATCGAGGACTATCTGGACGATCAGATCTCGGCGTCGATCACGCTTTCGGCCGGCGACAACTATCTGCCGGGTCCGTTCTTCAACGCGAGCAGTGACCGGTCGATCCGGACCGATCTTCAGACCGCGAACACGCAGATCTTCTCGTCTTCCCTGGGCGAGGGCGAGACACTGTCGAACTTCCGCGAGGGCGGCGGCCGGATCGATATCTCGATCATGAACGCGATCGGCTTCGATGCGTCGGCGGTCGGCAATCACGAGTTCGATCTCGGGACCGACACCTTCGAAGGCCTGATCGAGCCGGATATCCGCGGGGCGACCGTCGGGGATGTGCGCTATCTCGGGGCCCAGTTCCCTTATCTCTCGGCCAATCTGGATTTCTCGTCGAACGGGGATCTGTCCAACCTCTACACTTCGTCGATCATTTCCAATGAGAGCTTCCGCTCGCTGCCGAACGATCTTTCGAACGCCTCCACGCCGCAGATCGCGCCGGCGACGGTGATCGAAGAGGACGGGCAGCGGATCGGTGTCGTCGGGGCGACGACCCAGGTCATCGAATCGATCTCAAGCACCGGCAATGTCGTCTCGACGGCCGGGACCACCAACGACATGACGGCGCTGGCCGCGGTGCTGCAGCCGATCGTCGACCAGATGGTGGCCGACGGGATCAACAAGATCGTGCTGGTCTCCCACCTGCAGCAGTTCGCGCTGGAGCAGGAGCTTGCGACGCTGCTGGACGGGGTCGACGTGATCGTCGCCGGCGGCTCGGACACGCGCCTTCTGGACAGCGAGGATGTGGCTCGCGGCAGCGTTCAGCCGGGCGATACGAGCCAGGGCGACTATCCGTTCCTGACCACGGACAAGTCCGGCAATCCGGTCGCGGTGGTGTCGACGGACGGCGAGTACAGCTATGTCGGCCGCCTGGTGGTGGACTTCAACGCTGACGGGATCCTGCAGACCTCCTCGATCGATCCGAACGTCTCGGGCGCCTATGCGACGACGACGGCCCAGGTGGAAGCGCTGTGGGGCTCGACGGAGGCGGCCTTCGCGTCTGGTACGGCCGGGAACACGGTGCAGACGCTGGTGAACTCGGTGACCGGGGTGGTGACGGCCCAGGACGGCAACACCTTCGGGTCGACCTCGGTCTATATCGACGGGGAGCGCAGCCAGGTCCGGACCGAGGAGACCAATCTCGGCAATCTGACGGCGGACGCGAACCTGTTCGTGGCCCAGCAGCACGACAGCACGGTGACGGTGTCGATCAAGAATGGCGGCGGTATCCGCTCGGTGATCGGCGAGACGTCGAATGAGGGCGCCACAACCCAGCTTCTGCCGCCGCAGGCGAACGCGCTGGCCGGCAAGGAAGAGGGCCAGGTCAGCCAGCTGGATATCTCCAACAGCCTGCGCTTCAACAACTCGCTGACCCTGTTGACCCTTACGGCGGACCAACTTCTGGCGACGGTCGAGCACGCGGTCTCCGCGACGGCGGACGGCGCCACCCCGGGCCAGTTCGGCCAGTTCGGCGGCATTCAGTTCGCCTTCGACGACGATCTTCCGGCGGGCGACCGGGTGACGTCGCTGACGATCGTCGATCAAAACAACAACAATCAGATCGTCGACGTGATCGCGCGGGACGGCGAGGTGATCGGGGACGGCAGCCGGGAGATCCGGGTGGTGACCCTGAACTTCCTGGTCGACGGCGGCGACAATTACCCGTTCGAAGGCTTCATCACGGAGAACGCGGCGCGGGCGAACCGGGTCGAGCTGACAGACGTGCTGACAGACACCGGGTCCGCGACTTTCGCCAATCCGGGCACGGAGCAGGATGCCCTGGCGGAATATCTGGCGGCCAACTTCTCCTCGACGCCGTTCGCGGAGGCCGAGGTCGATCCGGGCCGGGACAGCCGGATCCAGAACCTGGACAAGCGGGCCGACGATGTTCTCGGCAACAAGTACGAAGGCCAGTTCGTGGAAAGCTTCTATCTGGCGGCGAACCCGGATCTGGCCGCCGCCGGCCTGACCGGGGACGCGTTGGTGGCGCATTTCCAGGGTGGGGGCTTCTACGAGGGTCGTCTTGTCGAGTTCAATGCCGCCGAATATCTCCAGGCCAACCCGGATGTGGCGGCCGCCGGCTTCACGACGAGCACGGCGATCACCCACTATCTTGCCCACGGCGAGTCGGAAGACCGCCTGGTTCAGTTCAGCGGCGCGCAATATCTTGCGGCGAACCCGGATCTTGCGGCCCAGGGCGTGACCGAGGCGACGGCGCTCGACCACTTCCTGACGACGGGCCGGGACCAGGGCCGAATCGATAGCTTCGATGCCCGGGGCTATCTGCTGGCGAACCCGGACGTTGCGGCCGCCGGCTTTACGACGGACACGGCGATCACCCATTATTCGACCTTCGGGAAGAATGAGGGTCGGGGCTTCTTCGATGGGGCGGGCTATGCCTTCGCCAACGCCGACGTGGCCGCGTCGGCGACGCCGGGGGCGAGTCATTTCGACCTGTTCGGCCAGACCGAGGGCCGGTCGCCGGCGATCAAGGGCAGCCAGGCGGACGACACGATCTTCGCCGGGGCGGGTGACGACATCATCCGCGGCCTCGGTGGGGACGACACGCTGGAAGGCGGTGCCGGCAGCGATATCCATATCGGCGGCGCCGGGGCGGACCTGTTCAAGCTGGTGACCGGCGAGAGCGGGGCCGACGTGATCGGTGACTTCAACTTCGCCGAGGGCGACCGTCTTCTGATCGAGAACCGGACCGGGGCCGCCCTGGACCGGGACGCGATCATCGCCGGGGCCTCCGACAATGCCGCTGGCAACGCGGTGTTCACGCTGTCCAGCGACCAGACCCTGGAGTTGATCGGCGTGTCGACCAGCGACCTCAGCGCCGAAGCCCTGTTCCTTACCGGCTTCTAAGACCGACAGCAAAATCACAACAAAAAAACACCTGCACATCATCGAAGGCCCCCTCCAACAGAGGGGGCCTTTTTGTGACCTGGAGGCCACGCGCGCTGAACTTTTTGTGAATAGCCGAATGTCCAATCGACAGCGGGGCGATCCCGGCTCTATATAGGTAGACGGGTAGGCAAGGGGTGCTTTGACGCTTGGGCAGGAGTCGCCGATGAGCACGGTCCCTTCTGATATACTGTTCTCCAGTCAGTGGCATCTTCAGAACACCGGGCAGGACGGTGGGACCGCCGGGGTCGACATGAATGTCCTGCCGGTGTGGTCCGACTACACCGGGGCGGGTGTCACCGTCGGGGTCCTGGATGAGGGCATCGACATCGACCACCCGGATCTGGTGGGGGCCTATAACCCGGCCATCGATTTCGACGCCGAAGAGAACGACGGCGATGCCGACATCACGAGTGCCGACGAGTTCCACGGGACCGCCGTCGCGGGCGTTGTCTCCCAGGGGCGGGACAATGGCGAGGGCGGGACCGGGGTCGCCTACAATGCCGCTCTCGCAGGGATCCGCATCGAGTATGGCGGGCTGAGCACCAACGAGCTCGCCGCCGCCCTCAACCAGATGCAGAACTTCGATGTCGTGAACAACAGTTGGGGCGTCAACGTCCGCTTCGCCGACGACTTCTCCAATCCGTCTTTCGCGACGATCGCCCAGGCGGTCAAAGATGCGGCGACGCTGGGCCGGGGCGGGCTCGGGACGGTGGTGACCTTCGCGGCCGGCAACGCGGCGGAGGAGGGCGACAACGTCAACTATCACAATTTCCAGAACTCGGTTTACACGATCTCGGTGGCCGCGATCGACCGAACCGGGACCGTCGCCGGTTTTTCGACGCCCGGTGCCGGCAATCTGGTCGCCGCCCCGGGTGTCGAGATTGTGACCACCGATCCTGTCGGGACGGACGGCGCCGTCTCAAGCGATTACGGCTCTTTCAACGGCACGTCCTTCGCCGCCCCCAATGTGGCGGGAGTCGCCGCCCTGATGCTCGAGGCGAACGCGGCCCTCGGCTATCGGGACGTGCAGGAGATCCTGGCGTTGAGCGCCCGGGATCTCGGGACCGAGACGGATCTCGCCACGAACGGCGCCAACATGATAAATGGGGGCGGGTTCACGGTCAGCCATCAAACGGCCCATGGACTGGTCGACGCCCATGCGGCGGTTCGGTTGGCCGAGACGTGGACCGACCAACGGACCGCAAGCAATTTGGCGAGCCTCACCGCCACCTCGACGCCGAATGCGGCCATCCCCGACAATGACGATGCGGGGCTTTCCGACAGCATTCTCCTCGTCGGCGACTTCCTGGTCGAGCAGGTCGAGGTTACCCTCGACATCCAACACACTTTTGTCGGCGACCTGACCGTCGACCTGATCAGTCCATCCGGAACGGTTTCGACCCTGGTCGCCCGTCCGGGCCAGAGCGCGTCCAATCTCTTCGGGGACAGCGGCAACGATATCGCGTTCATCACCTCGTCCACCTTCCATTGGGGGGAGGAGGCGGCCGGCGAATGGACCTTGCGGGTGACCGACTCGGCCCGTTTCGATTTCGGTAGCTTGGTCAGTTGGCAATTGACCGCCTATGGCAGGTCGGAGACGGCCAACGATTCCTATGTCTTCACCGATAGCTATTCGGATCTGGCGGGGCGGGAGACGGCGCGTACCGCCCTCGCGGATACCGACGGCGGGACCGACACCCTGAATGCGGCGGCCGTGACCTCGAACTCGACAATCTCCCTCGCCGGTGGGACATCGTCCGTGATCGACGGCACGTCGCTGACAATCGCAACGGGCTCCGCCATCGAAAACGCCTATGGCGGGGATGGCAATGACACACTCACCGGGTCCAGCGGCGACAATCTACTCGACGGCGGCCGGGGAAACGACGTTTTCACGGTGACGGCCGGCAGCGACACCATCGCCGGCGGTGCCGGTGAAGACAGGTTGATCCTGAGCGGTGCCCGGTCGGCCTATAGTATTTCCCGGGAGGGCGACGATCTTGTGTTCGGCGGCGCCGCGACCCTCCGGGCCCAGTCCATCGAATTCTACCAATTCGCCGATGGAACCATCGCCGCCGACGCCATCGAGACGGGAACGTCCGCGCCGGAGGGCTTCAGCGCCGAGGCCTATCTCGCGGCCAACCCGGACCTTCCCGCCGACACCGACGCGTTGAATCATTTCTCCACCTCGGGCTATGTGGAGGGGCGCCTAACCTCCTTCGACGCCACCGCCTATCTCGCGGCCAATCCGGATGTGGCGGCGTCGGGGGCAGATGCCTTGGAGCACTACATGGCCTTCGGCCAGGACGAGCAGCGGCTTCTTTCCTTCGACGGGAGCGCCTATCTCCTGGCCAATCCGGACGTGGCGGCGGCGGGGTTCACGGCGGCGAACGCCTTCGATCACTATCGGATCTTCGGCGCGGTCGAGGACCGTCTGCCCGCCTTCGACGGAGAGGCCTATCTTCTGGCCAATCCGGATGTGGCGGCGGCCGGCTTCACGGCCGCGACCGCCTACGACCACTACCGGGCCTTCGGGCAGATCGAAGGGCGGGGTTTCTTCGACAGCGACGGCTATATCGCCCTCAATCCCGAAACGGCGGGCACCGGCGTCAGCCCCTCTTCGGTATTCGCCGAAACCGGCGGCAGCTTTGTGATGGCGGGCACGGATACCGACGACCGCCTTGTCGCAAGGGGCGATACGGCGCTCCTCAATGGCGGCAATGGCGACGACTTGCTCATCTTGAGCGTGGACGGTGTCCGTGCGGTGGGGGGAAAGGGCGCGGACCAGTTCTCGATCCTGGCGGCCGGAGCGGAGCAATCGTCGCCGCGCAGCTTCACCCTGCATGATGCCGATGCGGCGGAAGGCGACCGCCTGCTTCTCCCCGAGACCTTCGGGACGGCGAACACAACGCCAGTGCAAACCGATGACGGCCAGTCGGGCCTTCTGGTCTTCGGGGCGAGCGATTCTCTGATCCTGATCGGCGTCACCCAATCGGAGTTTCAGGCGTTGACCCTCGGTCTGGTCTGAAAGGCCGTTACATCAGGCCTTTCTCGGACTGCGCCTCTCCCGCGTCGGCCGCCGCCCATTTCGTCGGCGGGTTAAGACTCCATTCGGCTTCACGCGATTTCTTGATGAGGAGCTCGAGAATGCCGTGGAGCACCGCGGTGGGGGTTTGCAGCCCCGTTCTATCACCATCCAGATCCTCGAGGATCGTGGTGTGTCCCTTGCCGTTTTCCCAGGGCGTGAAGTGCACCTTGGCGATCAACGGCGGGACGATCCGCGTTTTATGGGGTGGGATCTCTCCTTCGACGGTCTCCTTGGAGTCGTCGTCGGTGGCGGATTGTTGTTCGCCGACCAGATCCTCCAAGGCCACCTCGGGCGCCTGCTCCTTGGCCATGACGGAAGAGACGCCCGCCTGATGGCTCATCTCCATCGCGTCCTGTTTGAAGTCCGCCGGGGTGCGGGCCAATGTGGGGTTGGACGTTTCAAGGATATTCGCCAGACCGCCGATCAACGGTCCGGTCATCCGCCGTGTCAGATCGAAGAGCAGGGTTTTGCCCTTCGATTCGATGATCTGGATCCGCAGCCGGTCCTCTGCGCGGATATAGCGGATGGTGATGGTCGGCGAGGCGTCGCCGCCCGATCCGCTAGGGGTCTCCTCGGTCGCCTGAGACGTCGAATCGGAGCTCATGATCGCTTCGCCGTCCATTCAGGGCGTGGAGGGAGGATATCAGCCGCCCTGCTGAGCTTGTTGGGCTTTCTGGGCCTCTTCGATTTCCTTGCCGATGGCCAGGAAATCGTCCTTGTGGAAATCCGCATCGTAGAGGATCGGAATGCCGTGTTCTTCACACAACGCCTTGGCGCGCGCCATGGCGGAATCCCGGCTCTCCATCAACTCGTCGACGATGCGTTTGACGTCGAACTTATCCGGCCCCTTCTGGCACCAATTCATCACGGTGTAGCAGCCCTGCTTGCCGAGCGGCGCGGGGAGCGTCACGCAAATCAGGATATTGTCTTCTTCCCAAAGCGGATCGAACGGTTTGACTTCGACCATGAAACTGTCCTTAGCCTTCTCGAAAGCAACGTGCGGAGAGGGGTATCACTCCGCGCCCTTTCCAGCAAGCAAGATTGACTGGGCTTTCGGGTGGACCGACGGGCGCTCGAAAGGTCCTGAATCCGTCGTTGCACCTTGGCTATGGAGCGGGATAGGGCATGACGAAGCGGAACCTGTCTTGGTCCTGGCCGGTCTTGGTCCTGGCCAGTGTCGACCATGTCCCGGGTCGCCCCCCGGACCGCATGCCACCCTCGCTTTATGGGGCCTGACCCTGGATTTCCCGGAGCCCGGCCCTCAACGCGCGGAGAGGTGGAGGCATTTGATCTGGCGCAAAGACCGAGCGAAGCCGGCGCCGTATGACGGCGGCGTCAAACCTCAGTCTCGGAGAGCCCCATGCTCAACGTATTCATCGGATTCGATCCCCGTGAGGCCGTTGCCTACCACGTTTGCAGCAACAGCCTGATCCGCCACTCCACGAGCCCCCTGGCGATCTCGCCGCTGGCACTCGGGAACCTGGGTGCGTATTCGGAGACCCATACGGACGGATCGAACCAGTTCATCTATAGCCGCTTTCTGGTTCCCCATCTGATGGGCTATCAAGGATGGGCGCTGTTCGTTGATGGCGACATGTTGCTGCGCGGCGATGTCTCGGAACTGTTCGCGTTGCGGGACGAGAGCAAGGCCGTCATGTGCGTGCATCACGACTACAAGACCAAGCAGACCCAGAAATATCTCGGGGCGGCCAATCAGGACTATCCCCGCAAGAACTGGTCGAGCGTCGTGCTGTGGAATTGTGGCCATCCGGACAACAAGACCCTGACGCCCGATTTCGTCATGCGGGCGACCGGGGCGCAGCTCCACCGCTTCACCTGGCTCGACGATTCCAAAGTCGGCGAGATTCCGAAGGTCTGGAATTGGCTTCCGGACGAGTTCGGGGCGAACAAGGAGGCGAAACTGCTGCATTGGACGCTCGGAACGCCTTGTTTCCACGAATGCGCCAATGTGCCGATGGCAGAGGAATGGCATCGCGAAAAGCTTCTGACGGACTTTTGCTTACAGCAGGTCATCGACGGCCCGTTCGAGGACGAGAAGCAGCGTTTCGCGGCCACCGCCGCGGAATAGCCGGCACCCGGGTCTTCGTGTCCGAGGTTCTCTTTCGCTGTTGGCGCGGGAATGGCCTTCCCGATAGGGATGGTCTAGAAGGGCGCGTGGCGGTTCGTCAAAACCGTTGCGCGCCGCCGCGCGATAAGAAGCGGAACTCAGACGTCGAAATCCAAGGGTTGTCTCCATGCGATCGGTTGCCGTTATTGGTCTCGGTTATGTCGGCCTGCCCTTGGCATTGTCTTTCGCCGAAAGCGGGTTGAACGTCAGTGGGATCGACATCGACCCGGAAAAGATCCGAAAGCTCCGCCGGGGCGAGTCCTACATCGAGCGTTTCGGTGGGGAGACCTTGCGGCGATTGGTGCGAGAGGGCCGTTTCCAGGCGACGACCGACTATGCGGTCATCGCCGGGGCGGACGCGGTATGCCTTTGTCTGCCGACCCCTCTGGATCGTCACCGGGCGCCGGATCTTTCCTTTGTCTTGAACACGGCGGAGGCTTTTCTGCCCCATCTTCGGCCGGGGCAGTTGATTTCACTCGAATCGACGACCTATCCGGGGACGACCGCCGATGTCCTCCGCCCGCTCTTGGAAAAGTCCGGGCTGAAGGTGGGATCGGACCTGTTTCTGGGATTCTCTCCGGAACGGGAGGATCCCGGAAATAAGAGCTTCTCGATCAAGACGACGCCCAAGATCATTGGCGCCGATGACGACCGATCCTTGGCGAGAATGAAGGCGTTGTACGAGAGGATTATTCCGGAAATCGTTGTGGTTTCATCGTCCAAGACGGCCGAGGCCGTCAAGTTGACCGAGAACATCTTCCGATCGGTCAACGTTGCTTTGGTCAATGAGCTCAAGGTCGTCTTCGATCGGATGGGGATCGACGTTTGGGAGGTCATCGAAGCGGCCAAGACAAAACCTTTCGGCTATATGCCCTTTTATCCGGGGCCGGGGTTGGGCGGTCACTGCATCCCGATCGACCCCTTCTATCTGACCTGGAAGGCCCGGGAATTCGGTATTTCGACGAAGTTCATCGAGCTGGCCGGCGAGATCAACAATTACATGCCGGACTATGTTGTGGAGAAGCTGTCACGGGCACTCGATCTGCATGCCGGCAAGGGGCTGAACGGGGCGAAGATCCTCATCGTGGGCATCGCCTACAAAAAGAATGTCGGCGACACCCGGGAAAGTCCGGCCTTGGCGATCTACGACAAGGTCGCCAACAGGGGCGCGGATGTCGCCTATCACGACCCTCTGGTCCCTTCCGTCCCCGGCCTGCGGCGTTATCCCGATATCACCGGTCAGGGGTCGATTGCTTTAACAAAGGAGGTTCTCGAAGGCATCGATGCCGCGATCATCTGCACCGATCATGATGGTGTCGACTACGAGCTTATTCGTCGACACTGCCCTTTGATTGTCGACACTCGCAACGTCTTCCCCGGATCGACGCGCTCCGGCAACATTGTGCCGGCCTGAACGCTGGTTACGGGTGTCGCGGGGCGGGCTTAGATCCCATCGAAGGTGCCGGGCGAAATCGTCGGCGGCACAATCAGGCGACCCTCGTCCCGGCCTAACTCCTGGTAATGTAGGTAGACGTCGATACCCGCCGAGGCCACGTCCGGATTCGCGGCGATGTATCCGCCGGGCGTGAAGAGGCCCCGTCCTTCCGATTCCGAGAAAAGTTGGAAATGCTCGATCAACTGCGGAACGGTAAGGCCCGCGTCGGTCAGGTCCGGATTCGCCAGAATGTAACCAGGGGCGTCGAAGGCGATCACTCGCCCTTCGGTCCGACCATAATTGACGAAATGCTCCCCGGCGGTCGTCACCGTGATCCCGGCCTCCACGAGATCGGGGTTCGCGTTCAGGTAGTCATTCGCATCCAGCGGTCGGTTCTCGTTCTGCCCGAAGGCGAGAAAATGCTCTAGCGCGTTCGCGGTGGTGAGCCCGGCTCGAATAAGGTCGGGGTTCACCTGGATATAGGCCTCGCTGTCGAAAGCCAGCCGGCGGCCTTCGGAATAGCCGAAGTTCACATAGTGAAGGAGCGCCTGATCGACGGTGACGCCGGCGGCCCCCAGATCCGGGTTGGCGTCGAGATAGGCCTGCCCGTTCCAGATGAAGCCGTCATTCTCGACGATGGTCGCCGTCGTCGAGATTGTATCGGCGCCGTTCTCGAACTGGGCGTTGCTGAGAGAGGACAACGAGACCGAGAAGGTCTCGTCGTTTTCGATCAGAATGTCGCCGTTCACCGGGACGGTGAAACTGACGCTGGACTGGCCCGCCGGGATGGTCGCCGTGCGGGCCGTCGCGTCGAAGTCGGCCCCCGATGTCGCGGTGATCGTGGTCGGCGTATAGGTGAACCCGACGTCACAGGACGCGGCGGCGGACAGGCTGGCCGTGAAGGTCACATCCGTCGTGAGCGTGTCCGCCTCGTCCGTGGTCGCGGCGGTGGCCGTCAGGACCGGAAACGGGTCGGCCTCGAAGGTCGGCGTGAAGCTGTATTCCGCATTGCCCGCCGTTGCCCTGAGAGAGAGATAGACGGCCGAGGTGCAGGGGATCGTGACATCCTCGTTGATGTCGCTCCCGGCCCTGATGAGGGTCGAGATTTCGGTGCCGTTCGCGTCTTCGATCGTGGCGACAAGATTGGAGTTCGTGGAACTCGCCAATTGCAGGGTCAGCGTCCCCGTATGGGGAACATCCAACCGGAAGACATCGATGCTGTCGGTATCGTCGACAAGGGCGGACAGCGTCCCCGCCACCGCCGCCCCCGATGTCACGATATTGGCGCTATCCCGGGAGTTGTTGCTCTCGACCTCTTGTCCATTCTGCGTCGGAACCTGTGCCATAAACCAACCTACTCCATGGACTCAAGGGGGACGGACGGGGCAGTGACGGGGCGTGCCTTGTTGAAAAACGTGACCGGGATCGGCCTGCCTTGCCCTTGGCCTCCACCTGTCCGCCACCTTCGGTCGCGCAGGTAGGGAGCCGGTGGGTGAAGTGTTCGGGCATTCGGAGAGTACAATGCGCTGTGTCGTCGGGCAATCGCGCGGTGCGGTGGCTTCAGGAGGCGGCGTGATCCTCGGATCAGCCTTCCATCATCCACGCCCGGTCGCAGCGGGGTGGGAAGGCCAGCGACCCGTCCGCATCCGCGATCGTGAGATTCGGATTATAGAACGGGTCGTTGTCCAATTCCGCCGCCCAGCGTTCCCGCATATGGGCGACCTCTCTTT
Organism: Alphaproteobacteria bacterium; assembly: GCA_024743275.1. GTDB lineage: Bacteria > Pseudomonadota > Alphaproteobacteria > JANSWW01 > JANSWW01 > JANSWW01. The sequence continues at coordinate 144,490 of JANSWW010000010.1, read as the reverse complement.
CGAACCGAGCGGCCTTCTGTGGGTCGTGGTCGTCGCGGCCCCGGCTCTTGCTTTCATAGTGATGGAGGCGCGCATGGGGCGTCCAGAGCACCTTGTAGCCGGCTTCCCGAACCTTCAGGCAATAATCCACATCGTTGAAGGCGACCGGCAGATTGACCGTGTCGAGGCCGCCGACTTCCTCCCAGACCTGTCGCCGGGTCAAGAGACAGGCGGCGGTGACAGCACTCTGCTGACGGAGGACCAGATCGCGGGGGGCGGCGGCGAGGTCCGCCTCGGACCGTCCGACACAGATATGGGCGGCGACCCCGCGCGGACCGCAGGCGACGCCGGCGTGCTGCACCGTGTCGTCGCCATAGAGCAGCAGGGCGCCCACCGCGCCGACATCCCTGCGGTTGGCCTGGGAGACCATCTCGCCAAGCCATCCGGCGTCGATCGCCTCCACGTCGTTGTTGACGAGGCCGATGATTTTGCCTTTGGACCGGCGCGCCGCGAAATTGTTGATGGCGGAGTAGTTGAACGGATGCGGATAGGGAAGGACGGTGATCCCGTCCCTTTCGGAATAGGCGGCGAAAAGGTCCTTGGTCGTCTGTTCCTCGCTGTTGTTGTCGACGACGACAATCTCGAAGTTGCGATAATCGGTCTTCTCCCAAATCGAGTCGACGCAGACCTTGAGCAGGTCGGCCTTGTCCCGGGTCGGGATGATCAGCGAGACCGAGGGCTGGCGCGCCGGCACCGGCCGGATCAGGCGGAGACGACCTGTCCCGGTTTCCGTGAGCTTCCCTTGGGATTTCGGCAAGGCCTTGCGCAGCGCCGGGAGCCTGTCGGTCGCCGGCGCGATGGGTGCCGCGGTCATCGGAAGATGGGCGAGGATGGCGGGGATATGCCGGATCGCCTCCGGGCCATGTATCCGCTCGACTTCGAGAACGAGCCCGTCGAGGCTCGCCGCCTTGGTCTCTTCAAGCGCTTGGCGGGACAAGGCATGGAGCGGGCCTGTATAGCCCGTAGCGATGAAGCTCTCCCGGTCGAATTCCGGTTTGAAGTCCGGGGCCGTCCGCCGGCCCTCCTCGGTCAGCCGGTCGTGATCCGCATAGGCGATCCGGACGCCGTCAGGGACCATCGCGTTCGCCAGCTTAAGCAGGCTGAACGGCCGCAGGCGGGCCTCGGGGTGGATATGAATGAGGACATTGGCGCCCACCGCCGTCATGGCCTCGGACCATGCCGTCGGGTCCGAACCCTCGATCCGGTGCGGTGTGACCCCGGCCTGGCCCTCGATATCCGCCATGAGCCCAGGTGAGGCGGTGCGGGGGACCGCAATCGCAACGGGAATCGGATCACGGTCCCTCAGGGCGGCGATCTCTTCCGGGGCCGGGCTGTCGAAGGACTGGATCCAGCCGTGATAGTCGAGCCTTGGGGTGTCCTCGCTGCGCTCCCCCAATTGTTGGACCGCCCAGGCGCCGAGGCGGCCTCCCATGGCGGCGGCGATCACCTCTCTGAGCGTTTGCCCGCCGCCGACCTGCCGCCGCCGCCGCACAGCGGCGACCGCGAGCAGTTGCAGCTTACCGACCTCCCGGACCTCCATGTCGAGGCCTTCGAGACGCCGGTTCGGGCCGTTGAGCAGCAGATCGAGTTCGATATAGGGATCCGGAAGCCGGACAACCGTGCGGGCGGGGGCCCAAAGCAGGGGGTGGTAGCCGGTCGGCTGGCGCGGTCCGGTTGGCGGAATGAAGAGCGAGGCGGCGAGGCGCCCGTCCCCATCCCCGTCCCCCTCCCCATCCCCCTCCCGGTTCCCGTCCCCGTCCGCAAGCCGGACCCAGCACCATCCGTTCGGCTGGGTCAATGTGGTGGCGGCCAACCGGAACCGCGCCTCGTGTCCGATCATCCGAAAGCCGCCATCTTCCCGGCGCACGCCGGTGAGCGGGATCAGTTCCATGGGATAGGTTCTGTTCCGGAAGATCCGTCCGACCGGTCGCAGTGCGCGGAGCAGGCCCCTCGTCACGACCCGCCAAGGCTTGGTGAGTTGCCAGGACAGGGTATTCTGGATCTGTCGTTTCTGGACCGCCAGTATATCCCGCTCCCGCGCGGTCTTCGCCAGATCGCCTTGCATCGAGAAAAGGACTTGTCGTGTGTCGATGAGGTGACGTTCCACGCGGAGATGAAGGGCCTGGGCGTCGGCAAGCTCCGCTTTCAGGTGGCCGCATTCCTCCGCGAGGCCTTGGCGTGTTCGCTCGAGGGCGTCACGGGCCGCGACGACGCGTTCATACTCGGATTGGAAATGCTCAATACGCCGGTCGGTTTCGGTGACAAGCTTATCCCGCTCGATTGTCAGGGCGTCTCGCTGGGCGATGGCGGCGTCGTATTGCTCGCGGTAATGAACGACCGCGTCCTGCCGATGGCCGAGTTCCGCGTCCATCTCGGCGATCCGGTCCGACAAGGCTGTGGTGACCTCTTCGAGCCGGTCGCGTTGCGCGATGGCCGCGTCGTATTCCGAGCGGATATGGTCGAGCGCCTCTTGCCGGTGTCCAAGTTCCTCATCGCGGGCGGCGCGGAGGCTCGCTTCGCTGTCGTAGTCCTGTCGGAGCTCGGCGATGCCGTCCTGAAAGGTCCGGTTTTCTTGTTGCAGTTTCGCAACGGCGCTTTCGAGCCGCGCGTTATCCGCCTGGTAGGCGGCTAGACCCTGAAGGGCTTCCTCCAATTGAGCGCTCGCGGCCTGGTAGTCCCGGGTCACCTCCTCGAAGCCGGTCTGCGCCTTGTCGCGTTCGGCGATGGCCTGGTCGCTCGTCTCGGAGAGGATCCTCTTCGTCGTCTCCAGACGCTCCGCCGCCGTCCAGCGCTCGGTGATCTGCCGGGCGAGGACCGGCCCCATCAGATCGGCGGCTTCGGAAAGGTCCTTCCCGGCCGTTTCGGCCGCGCCTCTCAGGGCCGTCCAATCACCGTCGTTCAGCGCCCGTTCGACCGGCGCGAGGGCGGCGGCCGTCCGGGTGTCGTCCAGCGCCTTGCCGTGATGATGACGCTCTCCCGGCCGGAAGAATCGTTCGGCATCGGCGGCGGTCTCATCCGTCGACACCGGCCATTCCAGGTCGAGGTCGGCGGACAGACGGTCGGCGACTCCTCGCCAATCGTCTAGAACGGCATCGAAGGACACGATGCTGCGGGGGAGATCCCGTGTCTCCCGTTCCACATCCGAAATATGTCGATGCCAAAGCAGCCCGCTCTGGGCGGCCCCGAAGCCGTTCCGCGTGGTCAGCGACGCGGCCACATCCCCCACCGGCCGCCATGGCAGGATCACCGCCGGCGCGTGGCCGGTTTCGGCGAGGGCCGACCGCCACAGGGGCACGAGGCGACAGGCTCGGGGGTCCTTCATGGCAAAGATCGGTGATGCCTTGAAGAGCGTCCCGATCATCTCCGCCAGCTCGTCGGCCAAGGCCTTGGCGGGGTCGCTTTCGAACCATGCAGGATCGATGGCGCGGAAATCGTCCCAATCGCTTACCGCCGCCCTCAGGGCACGGTGATGGAAGGCCACGATCTCCCGGTTCTCCCAAAAGCCCGACAGATTGTCCTCGGCCGGAGGGAGCAGGTCGTTGCCCAGATCGGCGCCCAGAAGGTTGACCAATCGGGTGATCGCGGAGGTCCCCGCCCGGTGCATCCCGAGGATCAGCAGAGCTTTCGGCCGCCCGCCGGTCATGAATGGCTCTTTCCGGCGACTGTGACGGCAGCGCCTTCGCCCGGCGCGAAATCGGTGAAGCCGGTGGCGAGCAGCCCTTTGACCGGCTGGACCTTGACCATCAGCGCGTCGACCAACCGGGCGAGGTAGATATGCTCGCCCCCTTCCAGCGCCTGGACGCCCGCATTGAAGAAATAGGTCCCGGGAACCGCGCTCATGATCAAGGGAAAAGCCACATCCACGATCGTTCCGGCGGTGACGGGGCCCATCTCTTCACCGGGACGGTGTGAAACCTTGCCACCCAACTCGACCCCATCCAGCGCCTTCATCATGCATCCGAACCGGGCCTTCGCCACGTCGCGGGTGAACCGCACCCGATAACACAGCCGGTAACGGTGCCCGTGCAGGACCATGTTGACCTTGTTGCCATTCTCCGTCTCCAGACGGATATCCTGGATTTCCGCGCCCTGTTCGATATAGGCGATCGTCGATGCAACCAGGAAATTTGGGTCGTACCAGTCCGCACCGTCGACCTCCGCGGGGGCGCTCGGGCCGTCGAGGTCCGCCGGTGTCGCCGGGGCGGGGGCCTCTCTCGGGTCCGTCACCTTTTTGTCGAGGGCGCGGATTTCCTGGCGGAAGGTCTCAACCTCGCCCGCGGGGGTGTAGAGCATGCGGTGATATTGGCCGACAACGGTCTTTGGCGGCCCGGCGATCATGCGCTCGCCGTGATCGATCAGCATCGCCCAGTCGCACAGGTCGACGATGGTCGCCGCCGAATGGGAAACGAAGAGGATCGTGGCACCGGCTTGCTTGACCTGTTCGAGCCGGGCGAAGCATTTCCGTTGAAAGGCCTCGTCCCCCACGGACAGCGCCTCGTCGATGATCAGCACCTCCGGCGAGACGTTGACCGCGACGGCCATGGCGAGACGGGCCTGCATCCCCGTCGAGTAGGTTTTGACCGGTTGATCCAGGAAGTCGCCAATGTCCGCGAACGCGACGATCTCGTCGTATTTCGCATCGATCTCGCCATTGCTCAGGCCCAGCAGCGTGGCGTAGAGCCGGACATTCTCATGACCGGTGAATTCCGGATTGAAGCCGGCCCCCAATTCGAGGAGGGCGGCGACCCGCCCGCGGACATGCAGGCTACCCGCCGAAGGCTGGATGACGCCGGAAATGAGCTGCAGCAGGGTCGACTTGCCGGCACCGTTGCGGCCGATGATCCCGACCGTCTCGCCCTTGCGGATCTCGAAACTGACATTGCGCAGCGCCCAGAAGGTCGTATAGAGCGGCTTCCAGCGGACGAACATTTGCTTAAGCCGGTCGGCGGGCGTCCGGTAGATCTGATAGCATTTACCGAGCTGGGTCGCCTCGATGGTGATCTCAGAGGACATCGGCGAAGCTCCGCTTCAGTTTCCGGAACACCACCAGTCCGATCCATGCGACGAGGCTCGAGAAGACCAAGGCGATGGCGAAATCCGCAAGCGGCGGGAAGGTGCCCCAGATCAGGACGCCGCGTCCCGCCTCGACCGCGTGGGCGATCGGATTGAGTGCCATCCACGGCCGGAACCAGTCGGGCAGGATCTCGATCGGATAGAAGATCGGGCTCGCGAACAGCAGCAGGGTCACCAGCACGGCGATGATCTGGCCCAAATCCCTCAGATAAACGCCGAAGGCCGCGACCGCCCAGGTCATGCCGACCAGGAACAGGGCGAAGGGCAGAACGATCACGGGCAGCAGCAGCGCCGTCGCCGGCGGGGCGCCGATCAGAACCCAATGGGCCGCAAGGAAGATGAGCCAGCTGATTCCCAGATGGACCAGGGCGCCAAGCACGACGACCCAGGCCAGGATGTCGACGGGAAAGACCATCTTGCGGACGAAGACACCATGCTCGGCGATCAGGCCCGAGGCCCGGATCAGACAATCGGAAAAGCACCAATAGAGCATCAGGCCGGCGAACAGCACGAGAGCGAAGCCGAACTTGTCGTCGACCGGGATATTCCACTTCGCTTCGAAGATCTCGGAGAAGACAAAGGTAAACACGACCAGCAGCAGAAGCGGGCTGGCGAAGGCCCACAGGAAGCCGAGGGCGGTGCCGGCATAGCGGGCGCGCAGATCGCGCTGCACCAGGCTCACCACCATATGGCGATGCCGGATCAACGGCGTGAAGACGGAAAGCGGTGTGGACACCAGGGACCCTTGCAGTGGTGCGGTCGAGATCGGCTAGTGTCTAAGGGAGAAGCACCGGACCTGTCCAGGAATGCGGTAGCGTACGCGACATCAGGGAATGGGTTTGTCCGATAGAATCGAAGATACGCCTTCGGCTTGGCGCAACCAGGCACCGACTTTCGGGTGGCGCCAGTGGACAATGCGCAGCGCACGTTCCAATTCGTCGTTCAAGGTGCGCTGGAAGATAGGTTCATGATGCGCAATTCGGTTTCGGAGGCCGCGCAAATCCCTGACATCATCATGGAGATGGCGGCGCGCGGCAGGGATCGCGAGTGTTGGGTCGTATCCTGGAAACACAGAGGCGAAGTGAGGTAGCCACATTCGCCGGTCCTGGCCGGCGATAAGGAGATGCTGCCAGAACGCAAGCTTGAGCTCGGCGACGACCTTGCCGGCCCCTCTGTGCCGCGCCGCTACAGCGGCGATGTCGGCGGCCGGATGGTAGGCTCTATTGGACCTCGGATTCGGAAGGGTATAGTAGAAGCCTCGGTTGTGGTGCCAATTGGGGCCGAAGGAACTCTCGAGGGCAGCTACGCAGCCATTTCGCAAAGCGACCTCCGCATAGTGAATTACGTTGAACAGCGCCGCCGAGCAGGACGCGTTCCATAGGTACAATTCCGCCGCGAGAGCCGTATTGCCGCCGCAGGCCTGTACATAGGTCGAGAACCGAGGTGCTGAAACAACATCCTCAAGATCGTTTGCGGCAATAGGTGGTTTTACCTGCTCCATAGAAAACCCATAACGGGAATCATTGACAGGCGCAGCAAAAACAACCACGTTATTTATTGTAGAGAAGACCGGGGTACGCGGGCAATCAGCCTTCCCCCGGCTTCGTTAGATACTGAAAACCCGCCTTTCGTGGCGGGTTTTCTTGTTAGGGCCTCCGTCGGCCGAGGCGGTAGGCGAGCGAGCGGCGGGCGCGGCTGACGAAGGCGCCCATCCCCTGATCGACCAGAACCCGCCCGGCCCGACCGACCAGCGTGCTGCCGCGAAGGGGGACCGCGTCGATCGCGGCAGGCGGTGCGAGGGCCGTCGTTTCCGCCCGAACCGGCGATCCCAGCCCGAGGGATTCGGCCGCCGACCGGGCGGTGTCGTCCCAGCGATAGGTGCCGCGCACGAAGCGGTAGGCGTCGACCGAATGGTTCAGCAGCAGGCCGGGGTCCCGGGCCATCGCGCGCAGCAGGGTGAGGACATCGCCGATATCCTCGGCGAGCAGCGGCGTCATCTCCGGGTGGGCGCCGGTATCGAACGCGATCGAGGCGGTTCCCGTCGCCTGGGCCTCCAGGAGCGGCAGGTTGCAGCCCTCCCACAGGGAGGGACTGAAGAACACGTCTAGCGCCCTCAGATAGCGGGAGCGCTCCTCGTCGCTGGCGTTCAGATGCACCTCGACGCCGCGTTCGCGAAAGGGGGCGGCGTCTTCCGCCGTGCCGCGGCCCATAACGTGGAAGGCCGCGTCTAGGCCGTCGGCGCGGGCCGCGTCGACGAGATCGAGGAACAGATCGCGGCCCTTGTAGAAGCCTTCGCCGACGCCGAGCCGCATCAGCGTCCCGACCCCGAGCGGCGCCGGTCCGGGATTGACGTCCTGCAGGCCTTTGCTGCCGAAATCCGCCACGTGATCGGCCCCGTTGGCAATCACCACGGCGTCGGGCCAGCGGATGTCGCTGGCGATGAAATGCGAGATGGCGATGACGCCGTCGATCGCGGGATAGACGTGGAGGCGTTTGTTCTCCGCGATGCGGGCCCGCTCCTCCCGCCCGGAGGGAAAGAAGTCCGGGGTCGGGTCGCCATGTTCCCAGGCCCACCGCTTGAGCGGCGGGGCGAGATGGGGCAGCACCTCGAAGAAAGGCGTGGTGTGGGCGCAGACGATCTTGGCACCGACCTCCGCGGCCAGCGCGCGAACGCGCTCCGGATCCGGCGGCACCACCCGACAGTCGAGATGGCCATAGGCCGCGTCGTGATGTTCGCAGCCGACCGTCACGCGATGGCCTTGGGCGATCAGCCGGCGGCTCACTTCGTCGATCACCAGGGAGACCCCGAACCCGAATTGCATGCGGCTCGCAAGGAAGAGGATGGTGGCCATGATCCCGTCCCGACTATCGGTAGCGGGCGGCGATATAGCCGCTCCAGCGCCGCATGAACCGTTGCCGGTCTTCCCAATCCTCGGACCCCTTGGTCCGCGTCGCGTTCTCCAGATGGAGAATACGGCCCAGATCCAGAACCTGGACGTTGTAGCCGAGACGCCGCGCGGCAAGGCATAGGGCGACATCCTGGGCCTCGGTCCGGTAGCCCTCGTCGAAACCCCCGATCTGCTCGAACAGGGCGCTGCGGATCATCAGGCAGGCGCCGGTGACCGCCGGACAGGACCAGGCCGGGCGGCGCAGGGACGGAAGCTCGCTCCGGCTATGGGGATGAAAGCAGAAGCCGGTCAGCGGTCCGTGGCGGAACACATCGATCCCGGCATGCTGAACAAGGCCGTCCTCGAAGAACATCACTGGACCGACGGCGCCGAGACCCGGGTCGGTGCGCAGGGCCTGGTCCATCCGCCATAGCGCTTCCGGGCTATCCTTGAAAATGACATCGTTGTTGAGGAACAGCGTGTGGTCGTGCCGCGCCTCGGCGAAGAAGACATCGTTGTTGCAGCGCGAGAAGTGATAGGCGAGCCCGCGAACGATCCGCAGCCAGGGCGGCGGCGCGTCGTAGAGGGCGAGAACCCTTGGGTCGCTCGACCCGGTATCGCCGACGATCACCTCGAAGTCGAGGCCGGCCTTGCGAAACGGCGCCGCGCAAACATCCAGACCCTCGATCAGCGGGAGGAGGAGTTCCGGTTTATCGAGATTGAGGATGACGACGGAAAGCCCCGGCGTCTCCGCGCTTTGTCTCCCCCGGGACGGGCGCGCGCCCCGCACCGCGTCCGCACGGGCGAGATTGTCGAGGCTCGCGTAAGGGTTGAGCCTGGGGTCGGAGGGAAGAACGGAGGCGGGCATGGAGTGCTTTCGATGGAGAGCCGGCGGGGCCGCGACCGGTTTGTAACCAAACCGTGACGTTTGACGGGGCTGGTGTAAAATACACGGCCTTCAAGGGTCAATCTCCATGGCCGCCTGCCCGGTGAAAAGGTCGATTCGTTAGAATGTCATCCCTAAAGTCTCTGATTAAGTCGGTCTATGGATTGCTGCCGATGCGGTTCATGCGGCGTTCCTCTTTCAATCGCCTCATGGAGGAGCGAAACGAGCTGATCGAATCGAAAGCCCGCCTCGGGGCCGATCTCGGTCATGTCAATGAGGCCCTTGACGGGATGACCGCTGAGCGGGACCGCTTCGCCGAGGTGGCCGCGCAAGGTGAAACGCGCATCGGCGATCTCGCCACGGAAATCGCGGATAAGACCAGGCTTCTTGACGATTGGTCGGCACAGATCACCGAAAGGGAAGCGCGTATCGCCACCCTCGCCGAGGGAATCGCCACGCTGGAGAGCCAGCGGGACGACCTACTGGGTGAACGGGACGCTCTAAAGGAACAGGCCGAGGCGCTGGTCCGGGAGTCGGCGGACCTTCGCGACCGCATGGGGGCCTTGGAGACGCGGGTCGACGACTATGCCGCCCACAATCACGCGCTGCAGGCCGACCGGGACGCCATCGCCGCCCATAATCACGCGCTTCAGGCCGACCGGGATGCTATTTCGGACCACAACCAAGCCCTGTTGAAGGACAGGGACGCCATTGCGGACCATAATCGGTCCCTTCTGGAAGAGCGGGACAAGATCCGGGCGCACAACGCGCAACTCGTCGAGCAGTTTGACTATTTCGAGAGCCAACTCGATATCGCCCGGGGCGCGGGCCTGCATTTCCAAAAGGCGATCGCCGCCGCGAACACCGGCCATCCGGTGGAGATGACCCCACCGCGAGAGACCCCGGACGTTTCGGTGACCGGCGCCTTGGATCTGGCGGGCGCGTCGAAGACGGCGATCGGCAAGCTCAAGTCGGCGAAACGCACCTGGCTCAAGAAGCATATCCAGTGTCCCGCCTGTGGCGGTCCCTCCCTCGCGGCCAAGCAGGGTGATTTTGCCTGTCCCGATTGTGGCGAGGCCTTCAGCGTGACCGGGGAGGGAACGTTCAATTTCATCTCGCCGGCGCTGGGGATCGAACACGCGATCGACCCGACGGAGAATGTCAGCGCCCATGGCTATGACGGTGCGGCCATCGCGCTGTTGAACGAGGTGGCGGCGGCGGGCGGCATGGCGCTCGATTGCGGGGCCGGCAGCAAATCCTTCATCGCGCCCCACCTGATCAACGCGGAAATCGTCGACTACCCCTCGACCGATATTCTGGCCGTTGGCCAGACCCTCCCCTTCAAGGACAACAGTTTCGACGCCATCGTCTCGATCGCCGTGCTGGAACATGTGACGGATCCGTTCGCCTGCGCGAAGGAGCTCTACCGGGTCACCAAGCCCGGCGGGAAACTGTTGGTGTCGGTGCCCTTCCTGCAGCCGGAACACGGCTATCCGCACCATTACTTCAACATGACCCGCGAGGGACTTCGGCGGTTGTTCCGTGATATGGGACAGTTGGAGAATCACTGGGTGCCGCTGACCCAGCATCCGCTCCTCGCCCTGGCCTGGTTCCTGGCGGTCTACCGGGTCAACCTGCCGCCGGAGACCGGCAAAGCCTTCTCCGACGTGCGGATCGGCGACATCATCGACGGGGACGCCTATGAGATGGTGCTGAGCGATATCGGCGCCCATCTCGGCCGGGACGGGCGCTGGCAGCTCGCCAGCGGACACTCGATGATCCTAAAAAAGGAATAAGATATATCTTTTAAATGTATATTGTGTTTTTTCGAGATATTTTGTACTTATAAGTTTATTCCCGTAAGGTTTATTTTTGGAAGGCGCGTAGATGAGTTCTAAAGGCTCGGGTCAAGAAAACTCTTTGAGGGAAAGTAATTTAATTGATGCGCCAGTTCCGGTTGCGTCAGTTCAGAATGGAGATGGGCACGCAAGAAAAAGGCCGGTACAGTCTTCAATTAGTCAGTATAAGTTTAAGAGCTTCCTTATCGATAGATCAGACATTGTTAATGTAATTGAGAGGATTCGTCAGCAGTGCTCCATTTTGTCACAATTAGAAGAAAGTATGCAGATTGTAGTCTTTTTTAGGGATAAGAGTTTTTTAACTTTCAAGTCTGTCGAAGAATTCTCGACACATGAAAATGCAAAGCTTGAATCCATCGATCAGGTTATTGTGGAGGTGGAAATTAGTGGAAGAATGCCGCTTCACCAAGAAGCCGAGACTATTGAGGTCAGGTTGGCGTGTCGAACAAATATTGCTCAGTATGAGTTTAACATGATACAATATACCGGCGGTGATTATCCAAATAACATAAAATGGGACATAAGCTTTTCAAACTATATTATTGCAAACAATATATTTAATACAGTACAAGAGTGGGTTGGGGCGCTAAGTTCTATAGAGAGTCAGAATTTTTTCAGGAAACTACGGAGGCATTCATACCAATCTGCGATCACGGCTTTCTTCGCAGCTGTCCCTCTTGCGTCTTCTTTCATTTTCATATTGTCTTTTTATATTTTCATTGATAGGCAGCATAGTGGTGATTTCACTATTTGGATGTTTGGCTCAGTTTTTTTGTATGTGTTTTTGAAAATATTTATGGCGATCATCCGTTCGAAAATCACTAAGCGTATTAATAATATCTGTGTGATTTCAAGTTTTGATATTACTAGTGGAGATAAGAAACGTATGAGTGAGGCGCTTGGCGAGAACAGATCCCAGGTCAGAAAAATATCGCTAGGGTTGATCGCTGCGCTTTCCACTCTCTTAATTTCATTTTTTGCAGGACTAGCTTCTACTTACGTATATGTGGTTCTTTTTTAGTTCAGCAGCGCCTCTATCGCCGCGAGGCCGCGCTCAAGCCTGTCCTCCGCCACGGCGTGTGTGATCCTCACAAAGCCGTCGGTATCGAAGTCCTGGCCGCCGAAAACCGAGCCCGGCATCACCAGCGTGTCGCGTTCTTCCCGGAGGCGGCGAGCGAAGTCGGCCCCACCGACTCCGGCCCCGAGCCCGATAAAGCAGAGCGAGGTCGCCTGCGGTTCGGTGACAGACAACCGGTTCGGATGGCGGGCCACAAGGGCGGCCACCTTGTCGAAGCCGCTCGCCAGAAAGCCGCGGGCGCGGGCGACCAGCGCCGGCCGGACCGCCGGGTCGAAAGCCACCTCGGCCACCGCCATGTCGAAGGACCCGGCGGAGATCACCGCGTATTCATGGCGCCGCCAGGCCAGTTGCAGGGCCGCCCGCGGGGCCACCAGCCAGCCGATCCGGGCGCCGGGCAATCCCAGCGCCTTGGACAGGCTGCCGACGGCGACGACCTTGTCATAGTCGCCCCACAGGCTGGCCGTCTCGGCGCCGGCGTCCCGTTCCAGGCCGGTATAGACCTCGTCGCTCAGGATCCAGGCGCCGACCCGGTCGGCCGCCGCGATCACCGCCGCCCGTTCGGCCGTGTCGAGCACCCGTCCCGTCGGATTGTTCGGACTGCAGATCGCGATCAATTTGGTTTTCTCGCCGACCGCCCGGTCGAGCACATCGAGATCGAGCGCCCAGCCCCGGTCCGGCCGCAGCGGAATCTCGTCGACCGTGGCCCCGAGATTGCGGGCGATCCCGTGGATCTGAAGATAGTGCGGGACCATGGCCGCGATCCGGTCGCCGGGCGCGACAAGGCCGGTGGTCGCGATCAGATTGGCCTCCGCCGCGCCGACGGTCACCAGAACGTTTTCCGGGGATGCCCCTGGATACTGGACCGCGATTCCGGCCCTCAACGCCTCTGTTCCGGGGACCGGCGGATAGCCCCACCCTTCCTCGCTCAGCCGGGCGATGGTCCCGGGCTTCAGGTCCTCGAGATCGACGAGTCGCAGGGGCCGGCCGCCGGACCCCGAAAGGTCGGTGCCGTGCCTCCCCTCGAAGTCCGACTGGTAACGTTCGCTTTCGAAAGGGAAAAACTCTGTTTGCGGCATCTTGTTCTCAAGGCCTTTTATCGGGATGGATAGTGCGCATTATGAAGGTTCCGTTTCGACACGTTTGAGAGTTCTCCATGGATCGTCAAGACGCTTCTGCCCCTGTTCCGCAAGTCGCTCCGCGGGCCATTCTGCGCGCCGACTACGCGCCGCCGGCCTATCGCGTGGACCGGGTCGACCTTGTCATCAAGCTCTTCCCCGACCGGGCGGAAACGCATGCGCGCATGGAGATCGAGCGCGGAGAGGGCGTCGCCGACGGCACCCCCCTTGTACTCGACGGCCAGAACATGGACCTGAGGAGCGTGCGGATCGACGGCGACGGGGTGGCCCAGGAGCGTCTCGCCGTGGGGGCGGAGACCCTGACCGTCAGCGACGTTCCGGCCCGTTTCGTGCTGGAAACCGAGGTGGTGACCAAGCCCCAGGAGAACACGGCGCTGGAGGGGCTCTATCTTTCCTCCGGCGTGTTCACCACCCAATGCGAGGCCGAAGGCTTCCGCCGGATCACCTATTTCGTCGACCGGCCGGACAACATGGCGCTGTTCACGACCCGGATCGAGGCCGGTAAGGCATGCTGTCCGGTGTTGTTGTCGAACGGCAATCTCGTGGAGAGCGGCGACCTTCCCGAGGGCCGGCACTATGCGGTATGGGACGACCCTTTCCGCAAGCCGAGCTATTTGTTCGCCCTGGTGGCCGGCGATCTCGCCGAAGTGGCGGACGTCTACACCACCGGGTCGGGCCGCAAGGTCGATCTCAAGATCTTTGTCGAGCATGGCAACGAGGACCGCTGCGGTCACGCCATGGAGAGTCTCAAACGATCCATGCGCTGGGACGAGGAGCGCTATGGCCTGGAATACGACCTCGACATCTTCAACATCGTCGCCGTCTCCGATTTCAACATGGGCGCGATGGAGAACAAGTCGCTCAACGTCTTCAACTCCAAATATGTGCTGGCCAAACCGGAGACCGCGACCGACACCGACTTCCAATTGATCGAGGGCATCGTCGCCCATGAGTATTTCCACAATTGGACCGGCAACCGGGTGACCTGCCGGGACTGGTTTCAGTTGAGCCTCAAAGAAGGGCTCACGGTCTTCCGGGACCAGGAATTCTCCGCCGATATGAGCGAGCCGACGGTCAAACGCATCTCCGACGTGATGGCCTTGCGGGCCTCCCAGTTCCCGGAGGATGCCGGGCCGATGGCCCATCCGATCCGGCCGGACAGCTATATCGAGATCAACAATTTCTACACCGCCACCGTCTATGAGAAGGGCGCCGAGGTGGTGCGGATGTACCAGACCCTTCTCGGCCGGGACGGCTTCCGCAAGGGCATGGACCTCTACTTCAAGCGCCATGACGGCCAAGCGGTGACCTGCGACGACTTCCGGGCGGCCATGGCCGACGCGAACGAGGCCGATCTCGAGCAGTTCGGCCGATGGTATGCCCAGGCCGGCACACCGGTGGTCACCGCCAAGGGCGATTACGACGCCGAGGCACAGCGCTATACGCTCACCGTCACCCAGCACACCCCGCCGACGCCGGGCCAGGATGCGAAGGAGCCCTTGGTCATCCCGCTGGCCATGGGGCTGATCGGCGGGGACAGCGGTCGGGCCTTGAACACAACGCTGGAGGGGGAAAACGCCCCGAGGGAAGGCACCCGGACCCTGATGCTGACCGAGGCCAAGTCGCGCTTCACCTTCGTCGACGTGCCGGAAGCGCCGGTACCGAGCCTGAACCGCGGCTTCTCGGCGCCCATCAAGCTGGAGAGCGATCTGACCATCGGGGATCTCCTGTTCCTGATGGCCCATGACAGCGACCCCTTCAATCGGTGGGAGGCGGGCCAGACCGTCTTCCGACGCATGCTCAGCGATATGGTCTGCACCGTGAGGGACGGCGGGACGCCCGCCATCGATCCGGCGATCCAGGACGCCTTGGCGACGCTGCTGGCGGACGACAGCCTCGATCCCGCGTTCCTGACCGTGGCGCTCGCGGTGCCGGGGGAGGGCGATGTCGCCAAGCTCATGCCGGAAATCGATATGGATGCCATCGCCAAGAGCTGCGCCCATGTCCGTGCCAATCTGTTCCGGCCGATGGCCGGCCTGTTGCGCGCCCTGCACGACCGGCTGAGTGCGGCGGAGCCCGATGTCTTCACGGTCACGCCGGAGGCGATCGGCCGCCGGTCGCTTAAGAACTCGGCGCTGATGAAGCTGGCGGCGATCGGCGATGACGGTGCGGAGGACCGGGCCCGCGCCCAATATGACGGGGCCGGGACGATGACCGACAGCCTGGCCGCGCTGCGCGCGGTCAACGACAGCGACAGCGCCGTCCGGGAGGACCTCCTGGGCAGGTTCGAGCGGCGCTGGTCCAACGATCCGCTGGTCATGGACAAATGGTTCGGGATACAGGCGATCTCCCGCCGCGAGGATACCCTGGCCAAGGTCCAGGGCCTGATGAGCCATCCCGGGTTCACCATGCGGAACCCGAACCGGGTCCGCTCCCTGATCGGGGCGTTCGCGGCCGGCAACCCGGTTCGCTTCCATGCCGCCGACGGGGCCGGATACCGGTTCCTGACCGACCGGCTTCTGGAACTGGACCCGGCCAATCCGCAGGTCGCGGCCCGCCTTTTCATGCCCTTCCAGCTCTGGACGCGGCACGAGCCCGGACGGCGGGCCAAGATGCGGGCCGAGATCGCGCGGATCGTCGAGACCGAGGGACTGTCCAAGGACCTGTTCGAGCAGGCGTCCAAGGCGCTAAGGGCCGGAGGGTGAGGGAATTATTGGGTTGTTAAGCTATTTGAACTAAATTTGTCGCTGTCGGTTCGGGCTGGATTGGAAAAAAGAACGCATGTCGGAAGCAAAACCGCAAACTGCGCGCGAGAAAATCGAAAGTCTTCGGGCGACAGAGTTCAATTTTGAGACGAAAATCTTCGGTGTCGAAGGCGGCGCCTTCAAATTCGACCGCAATCAGGAAGCCGCCTTCTATGTGGTGGTCGGGGACCTCAAGGCGGCGATCACCATCCCCTCGCTCAAGACCGAGTTCAAGATTTCCGAGGATTCCCACGACGGCGTGTTGTTGGACATCGTCGCGGAAAGCCTGAAATTCGTGAAAGAGATCCGGCCGGGCGACTCGATCCCGAAGGAGATCCTGGACGGTTCCGCCTCCTGGCAGGTGAAGGACCACCACCGGGCCATCGCGCAGGGACGGGTCAGTGTGCAGATCGCCAGTTGGGCGACCGGCCGGGAGACGGTGATCGTCGACGCCGAGCAGTTGCAGATGCTGGCCGATGATCCGGTCACCAAGGGGAAGGTCAACGAGGCCTTCAACGACATCGCGGAAAAGCTCACGGGCAAACGGGAAAACCGCCAGCAGATCGTCGATCAGGTCGAGCAGTTCGGGCGCGAGCTGGCCTATATCGAGGCCTTGCGGGAGCGCTACAACGAGATCCGTATGGTCCCGCTCAAGCTCAACGAGTTGGCCAAGGCCTATCGGCGGGACCGCCAGACCCAGGACGACATCAACCGGATCATCGCCCTGCTGCGCCGGCCCCTGAAGCATTTCGCAGAGATGTTCGATCAGGTCGACGCCCAGACCGGCGAGATCATCAACGTGATCCGGAACGCCGCGAACTATGTCGAGTTCATCCGCGAGACCCGGGACGAATTGCACTTCGCCTTCATGGTCTGGGACCGGATCCTGCCGCGCTGGAAACGGGCCAAGACGGACGTCGGCAAGAAGGCGGAATCCCTGATCAAGGATACCTACCGTTTCGTCGCCCAGGAGTATCCCCAGCAGAGCACCTGGACGCTGGTGACCAAACCGTCCATGCAGCAGGCGGCCGAGGCGACATCCGCCGAGGACGATGACGACGACGACGAGGACGAGGAAGACGAGGACTATTGAGGGGTCTATTGAGGAGCGACGTCCCGGCGTTCCGAAACAGGTGAGCGTTGTCAGGTCGAGGGATGTTTCGGTTTGACCTCGCCGGGCTTGCCGAGCTGCCGGGTTTCGCGGAACCAGATATAGAGGCCCGATCCGATGACCAGGACGCCGCCGACCATCACCGCGGCGGTCGGGATCTCACCGAACACGAGCCAGCCAACGATGATGCCCCAGACCAGCATCGAGTATTTGAACGGGCTGACGATCCCCGCCTCGGCCAAGCGCAGGCCCTCGATCAGTGTCCACTGGATCAGCACCGACAGGACGCCCATGATCGCGAAGAACCAGAGATCTTCGCTGCGGATCGGCGCCCAGTCCTCGATCAGCCAGGTGAAGGCGGCGGCGATGGTGACCACCATGTTCGTATAGGCGAGGATCGCCATCGAACTGTCCAGACTGGTCAGCTTTCGGGTCAGGATATCCCGCACGGCCCCGGCGATGCAGGCGCCGAGGGGAAACAGCGCGGCCGCCTGAATGCCGTCGGAGGAGGGCTGCAACATGACGATCACGCCGGCGAAACCGACACCGATCGCCGTCCAGCGCCGCCAGCCAACCTTCTCGTCCAGGAACAGGACCGCCAGGAGGGTCGTCATGATCGGGCCGAAAAAGGTGATCGCCAGGGCGTCGGCCAGGGGCAGGCGGACGAGGCCGTTGACGAACAGGAAAGCCGAGACGCAGACGGTCAACGCCCGGAATGTCTGGGCCTTCAACGCCCGGATCTTGAGGTTCTCGATGCCGCCCCAGCGATAGGCCGCGATCACGATCATCGGCGTCGCGAAGGCGCCGCGCAGGAAGATCATCTGGCCCGGCGTGTAGTGGCTGCCCAGGCTTTTGGTGATCGAATCGCCGACGACGATCAGAAAACACCCCAACAGGGTGAGCAGAATGCCTTTGGTTGTCGCGGCAGCCGAATGGACCTGACCTCTGAGCGGCGGTCCCGATCTCGGATTTCCCGGTTTTGAGTTTCCCGGTTTTGGATATCCCGGTTTAGGATTTCCGGGTCTTGGGTGTCCCCGGGGCGGTGTCATGGACGGAAGCCTGGTAACGGGACTTCCTTATTGGACCCGGACATTCCTTATGTCCACCCCCAAGATCATTTCCTCGTCCTCGGCGAAGAGGTCGAAGACCGTGTCCTCGACGGCCTCGCGAAGGGTGTAGATGCGCTCCGGCGTGTTGAGGGTTTCCATCTCCTGGCGGCTCATGAGCACGAGAATGCGGTCGCGTACCTCGTCGGAACGGATCTTGATCTTCTCGACGTCCGGTTCCTGGTCGACCTCGACGGCGACTTTCATGATCATGAAGCGTCGGCGATCCTGGTCGTCGCGCACCGATAGGACGAGATCGGCCAGTTCGAAATAGATCGGGTTTTCCCGCAACTCGCGAACGCGGCGCTTCGGCTTCTCCTCGACCTGTTCCTCCACCCCCTCCTCACCGCCACCGAGCATGCCGGAGAAAAACAGGCCGGCCCCGCCGCCGCCGAGCAGCATCAGGGGAAGCAGGACAAAAAGGAGGATCTTCTTCATGAAGCCCGTCTAACGCCCGAATGGGGCCGGATCAAGGCCCCGGTAAAGCGCTCGGGTCACGGCATCGTCGCCGGGGCGCGCTGGGCCGCCGCCCCGATGAAGGTCGCGATCCGCCGACGGGTCGCCTCGTCGTCGCCGAACTGGATCCGGGTGCCCTGGTCCACGTCACCGACGATTTCGCCGGTCAGGGTCCCGATCGGCTCGATCGCCACCTGGACCTTCGCGCCGACGGGCGGTTTCGCCTCGAACCGGAACAGTCCGCCGCCAAGCGAGAGATTGATCGTCCGCCCGGCATAGGAATGCTCGTCGGTCGACACCATGGTCCGCAGGTCGACGGCGACACGCTGTTCGCCGCGCCGGTCGATCGCCTTGTCGATGAACAGGTCGTAGATCTTGTAGGAAAGGGCCGCGGCCTCTTCCGCGGCTTCCGTAGCACTCACCGTCTTGTCGCCATGGCGGGCGACGATGTTGGCGGCGGCGACCACGCATCCCGCCCGAAGGGTGGAGATGGCGAGTCGGGCCATGCCGTCCTGGAAGGACAGGATGAGCTGCGGGCTGACCTGGACCATAGGGGTCTGGGCCATTGCTTGGGCTGGGGCTTGAGCTTGGGTTTGGCCCGCGGGCTTGTCCGGTGCGCTGTCGGTCATCGGAGCCCCCTCAATCGTCGGAGCCGCTTTGGGCGGCGACCGCCCGACCGCGTGCCTGTTTGACGACCCCGTCATAGAGTTCGAAGGCCAGCGTCGCCACCTCGTCGGCCAACTGGTCGGGGGACGCGCCCGGCTCCGCCCGGCTGGTGACCAGGGTGCTGGCCGCCTGCACGCAGGCCGACTTGACGGAAGCTTCCGCGATCATCTTCAGACCGTCGACCGGATTCACGGTCTGCTGGCGGCGTTGCGGCTGGTCGGCATTGGCGTCGGACACGGTGTGGCTCCCCTTCGCGTGAGGTGTATGCGATTTATCTAAAAGCTAACCTATCCCGTGTCCCATCGCCAGTGGAACCGCGTCATAGGAGCGATTACCGACCGACCGCATAGCCCTGCATGCCGCGCGGGTTGGCCGCCGCTTTCAACAGCGGGCCGTCCTTGCTCGCCGCCGACAGCCGTCCCTCCGACCAATCGCCGCCGACAGTGACCCGATGGCCGCGCCGTTCGAGCTCGCGCACCGTCGCCTCGGGGAAGCGCCCTTCGAGGAAGGCGCTCGCCGGGAGGCGCTTGCGCGGCCAGAAGCTCAAGGGGGCGTGCTCTGTGTGGAAGGCGGGGCAGTCGATCGCTTCCTGCAGGTTCATGCCGTGCTCGGCATGGTGCAGGAAGAACAGCATCTGCCATTGATCCTGTTGGTCGCCGCCGGGGGTGCCGAAGGGCATATAGGCCTTGCCGTCGCGGAAGGCGAAGCCGGGCGAAAGGGTCGAGCGCGGCCGGAAACCCGGGCGCAGGGCCGAGACCGCGTCCTCGACCAGCCAGCACATCTGCAGTCGGGTGCCGAGGGCGGCCCCGAGTTCCGGGATCGCCGGGGAGGACTGCAGCCAGCCGCCCGACGGGGTGGCCGAGACCATGTTCCCCCAGCGGTCGATGATGTCGATATGGCAGGTGTCGCCGCGTTGCTCCTTCTTGAGGCCCGCCGCCTCGCGCCGCACGGTCGGTTCCCCGGCCCCGGCCGCCGGGGCGAGCGCGATCTCGGTCCGATCCACCAGGGCATGGTCCATCGGGAAGTCGTAGCCGGGGATATCGCCCGGGATGACGTCGGTCATCGCCGTCTCGCCGATCAGCGCCCGGCGGGCGTCGCCATATTCCCGCGAGATCAGGGTCTCGACGGGCAGGTCGACGGCCTTCGGGTCGGCATAGAATTTCTCCCGGTCGGCGGAGACGAGCTTGAAACTCTCGATCACCGTGTGGACGAAGTCGGGCCCGGTCGGATCCATGTCGGCGATGCCCATGCCGTCCAGGATGCGGAGCTGTTGCAGGAACATGGTGCCCTGGCTCCAGGGCGCGCATTTCGCGACGGTGAAGCGGCCATAGTCGATGGTCAGCGGGTCTTCTACGCCGGTGCGCCAGCGGGCCATGTCGTCGCCGGTGAGGAAGCCCATGTTACGCTGGCCGGACACGTCCATCGCCTCGGTCTCGCGGACGAAGCGGTCGATCGCCTCGGCGGCGAAACCCTGCATCAAGGCGTTGCGGGCGGCCTCC
The DNA here is from genome assembly GCA_024743275.1 of Alphaproteobacteria bacterium. GTDB lineage: Bacteria > Pseudomonadota > Alphaproteobacteria > JANSWW01 > JANSWW01 > JANSWW01. Next base: position 123,949 of record JANSWW010000010.1, on the reverse strand, counting down.
ACCTTCATCTCGCGGCTGCCCTTCGCGGCCTCGGACTCGGCCACCAGCCGGCGGTAGAAGTCGGCGAGAGCCGGGTTGGCGAACAGGCTGCCAGGGGCCGGAACCTCGCCGTTCGGAAGGTAGATCGGCGCCGAGGTCGTCCACTCCGTCTCGAAAAGCTCCTTCACGCTCTCGATGGCCTTGGAGATGTTGGCGACCAGCGGATAGCCGTTGGCGGCATAATGGATCGCCGGGGCCAGCACATCCGAAAGCGGCAACGTCCCCTTGTCCTGCAGCAGGGCGAGCCAGGCATCCGTGGCGCCGGGCACGCAGGCCGCCGTCATCCCGGTGGCCGGGATGAGATCCAGACCCTTGTCCCGGAAGGCCTGGATGGTCGCCCCCATCGGCGCCGGGCCCTGGCCGCAATAGACCTTCAGAGCCTCGCCGCCGGCGTCATAGGCCATCAGCGGCATGTCGCCCAGGGGGCCGTTGAGGTGCGGTTCGACCACTTGCAGGGTGAACCCGGCGGCGACGGCGGCGTCGAAGGCGTTGCCGCCCTGTTCCAGCATTTTCATGCCGACCGCGCTGGCCAGCCAATGGGTCGAGGCGACGACGCCGAAGGTGCCGGCGATCTCGGGGCGGGTGGTGAAGTTCATGGGGATGTCCAACGGTCTGGGAAGTCTCTGGCGAAACGATCGCACGGGTCGAAAAAGGCGTGGCGTCCCGGTCCGAAGAGTGATCTGCTGATGTCGGACCGAAAGCATCACATTGCATGACTAGACCCCGGATCGGAGCAAGTCCATGGGCTTGGTTTTTCTCATCACCTCCTTCATCGTCGTGATCGCGCCCGGCACCGGGGTCCTCTACACCCTTGCCGCCGGGCTCACGCGCGGCGCCCGGGCCAGCGTCATCGCGGCGTTCGGCTGCACGCTGGGGATCGTGCCCCATATCGTCGCCAGCCTCACCGGCGTCGCCGCGATCCTCAACACCAGCGCCGTGGCTTTCCAAACCCTGAAGATCCTGGGCGTGTGCTATCTGCTCTATATGGCCTGGACGATGTTGCGCAATTCCGGCCCGCTGGAGGTGAAGGACGATCTCGGCCCGATCTCGTCGCGGAAAATCGTCACCTCGGCGATCCTGATCAACGTTTTGAACCCGAAGCTGTCGATCTTCTTCCTGGCTTTCCTGCCCCAGTTCATCTCCGTCGAGGACAGCGCCCCGCTGGCCACGATGATGACGCTCAGCCTGGTCTTCATGGCGATGACCTTCGCGGTCTTCATCGTCTACGGCGTCTTCGCCGCGGGCATCCGCCGGCAGGTGATCTCCCGGCCGGCCATCGTCAAATGGATGCAGCGCAGCTTCGCCGCCGCCTTCGTGGCGCTCGGCGCCCGGCTCGCCTTCTCGGAGCGGTGACGGCGCGCTGATCGGGGTGCGCTAAAACCCCGACCCGGGTTTGGCGAGCCAGGCGGCCTCCGCCTCGGTCGAGGGCCGGCCGAGGGCGGCGTTGCGGTGGGGATAGCGGCCGAATTCCTCTAGGACGTCGAGATGCAGCACCCAGTAACGGTGATCTTCCTTGGTCTCCTCGAAGGCGTTCAGCGCCTCGAATTTCGGGCCGATTCCCCGGCAGACCTCGATATCTTCGCAGTGCTCGAAGGGCAGGTAGAAGAATTTCCGCATCACCGGCGGCAGCGCCATGTCCTGGCCCTGCGACACGGCATCCTGTGCGATGGCGAGCGCCCGGGCGTCGCCGGCGAAGGCTTCGGCTTTGCCGCGATAGATGTTGCGGGTGAATTGATCGAGCAGCAGCAAGAGCGCCAAGGTCCCCTTGGGCGTTTCCCGCCAATCGTCATAGGCGCCATCGACGGCGGCGGCCACCGCGTCGCCGAACCGGTCCCGGATTTCTTCGTCGAAAGCGTCGGATTTCTCGAACCAGGCCTTACGCGGCTTCCCGTGGCCCGGATCGCCCGGCGGCAGGAACCAGAAATCGAGAATGGCGTTCGGATCGGTGGGGCTCATGATGTCGGTGCCGTTATGTTGGTGCCGTTATGTCGCTTGGGCTCTAACTTCCGGCGCTTGCGAAAGGGGCGCGTGCATGGCCGGGCTGCTATGGACAGAACCGCTTTCGGTCTCTAATCGAAAGAGCAGAAATTTACAAATCCCGTTCTTCAGGAGGCTTTCCATGTCGTCGACATCGATCGAGGCGCCCTATCTGATGTATCTCGGCGATGCGCCGGACCAACTGGCGGCGAAGACCGCCAACGGGGTGAAGGTCTGGCGGCCTGAGAAATGCCGTGGCCAGTTCCGCCTGCCCGGCTGCAACGCCGATCTCGGCCTGCCGGATATGACCATGAAGGAAGCCGCCGATCACGGCGTGCGGACCATTATCCTCGGTGTCGCCAACCGGGGCGGGGTGATGCCCGACGCCTGGGTCGACACCCTGGTCGAAGGTCTCGAGCTCGGCATGGACATCGCCTCCGGTCTGCATGTCCGGGTCTCCCAAATCCAGCGGATCAAGGACTGCGCCGCCGCCAACGGACGCAAGGTGCTCGACGTCCGTCACCCGACCAAGGAATTCGACCTGGGCACCGGCGCCAAGCGGCCCGGCAAGCGCCTTTTGACCGTCGGCACCGACTGTTCCGTCGGCAAGATGTTCACCTCGCTCGCCATCGAGGCGGAGATGAAGAAGCGCGGTATGAAGGCCGATTTCCGGGCGACCGGCCAGACCGGCATCTTCATCGCCGGCGATGGGGTTTCCGTCGACGCGGTGATCGCCGACTTCATCGCCGGGGCGGCGGAATGGCTCTCGCCCGCCAACGACGAGGACCACTGGGATCTGATGGAGGGCCAGGGCTCGCTGCTGCACGCCTCCTTCGCCGGGGTCAGCATGGGTCTGCTCCATGGCAGCCAGCCCGATGCCCTCGTGTTGTGCCATGAGGTCAACCGGCCGCATATGCGGGGCCTGCCCCATTATCCGGTGCCGAGCCTGGAGGAGGCGCTGGAGATCAACATGCGCTGCGCCCGGCTGACCAATCCGGACGCCAAGCTGGTCGGGGTCGCCCTCAACACCCAGTCGCTGAGCGACCAGGAGGCCGAGGACGCCCTGAAGGATGCCTCCGACCGCCTGGGCGTGCCGGCGATCGACGCCGTGCGCACCGGGGCCGCCGCCATCGTCGACGCGCTCTGATCCGATGGCGAATCCGTCCAAGGTCGATTTGAGGGTCGCGGCCGAATCCTTTCCGCTCGCCCAGGTCTTCCGGATCTCCCGGGGGGCCAGGACCCATGCCGATGTGGTGACGGTGACGCTCACCGACGGTGACGCGAAAGGCCAAGCCGTAAGGGGTTGGGGCGAGTGTGTGCCCTATCCGCGCTATGGCGAATCCGTCGACAGCGTCATCGCCCAGATCGAGGCGATGCGCGGCCCCTTGTCCAAGGGGCTGACCCGCCAGGAGCTGCAGGAAGCGATGCCGAACGGGGCCGCCCGCAACGCGGTCGACAACGCCCTGTGGGATCTCGAGGCCAAGAGGACCGGCACGCCGGTGTGGACGCTGGCCGGCCTCGACGCGCCGCGGCCGGTGGTGACCTGCTACACCCTCAGCCTGGATGCGCCGGAAAAGATGGCGGCCCAGGCGCGGGAGCACGCGGCCCGGCCGATCTTCAAGCTGAAGCTGACCGGGGACGGCGATCTCGACCGTGTGCGGGCGATTCACGAGGCTGTGCCGACCGCCCGGCTGGTCGTGGACGCCAACGAGGCCTGGACCATCGATCACTATGTCGACTATGCGGGCCAGCTCGGTGCGCTCGGCGTCGAGATGATCGAACAGCCCCTGCCGGCCGGCCAGGACGAGGCCCTGCGCGGGATCGAGCGGCCGCTGCCGGTCTGTGCCGACGAGAGCTGTCACGACCGGGCGTCGCTCGACGATCTCGCCGGCAAATACGACCGGATCAACATCAAGCTCGACAAGACCGGCGGGCTCACCGAGGCGTTGGCCCTGCGCGACGCCGCCCGGGCCAGGGGCTTCGGGATCATGGTCGGCTGCATGGTCGGTTCCTCGCTCGCCATGGCGCCCGGCGTGTTGGTGGCCCAAGGGGCCGAGGTCGTCGATCTCGATGGCCCGCTGCTGTTCGCCAAGGACCGGGAGCCCGGACTGGTCTTCGAGGGCTCGACCCTCTATCCGCCCGCACCTGAGTTGTGGGGCTGAGCATGGCTTGGCAGGACGATGTCTGGGCGGTCCTCAAAGCTCAGGAGATCCGCCAGGTCGCCTATGTCCCCGATGCCGGCCATTCCCTGCTGATCCGGAAGGCCCATGCCGATCCGGCGGTCGCCGCCACGGTGCTGACCACGGAGGAGGAGGGGGTGGCCTTGTGCGCCGGCGCCTGGCTCGGCGGGGACCGGTCGGTGCTGCTGATGCAGTCCAGCGGGGTCGGCAACTGCATCAACATGCTGAGCATGATCGAGACCTTGAAGATCCCGTTCCTGACGCTGGTGACCATGCGCGGCGATTATGCCGAGTTCAATCCCTGGCAGGTCCCCATGGGCAAAGCGACCGAGACCGTGCTGTCCGCCATGGGCCTGCTGGTTCGCGCCGTCGAGCGACCGGAGGATGCGGCGGACTTGGTCGACAGTGCTGCCCGGCTCGCCTTCCACTCCCATCAGGGGGTGGCGGTGCTGTTGCGCCAGCGCCTCATCGGCCGGAAGGATTTTTGACGATGAACCGAAGAGAGGCCGTGGCCCGGCTCATCGGCGGGCGGGAAGACATCCTGGTGGTGACCGGGCTCGGCTCGCCGACCTATGACGTGGCGGCGGCCGGCGAGAAGCCCAATCACTTCTATCTCTGGGGCGCCATGGGCGGGGCGGCGATGGTCGGGCTCGGCCTCGCGCTCGCGCAGCCGAAGAAGCCGGTGGTCGTCGTCACCGGCGACGGCGAACAGCTTATGGGGCTGGGGGGCTTCGCGACTGTTGGTACGGCGGCGCCGAAGAACCTCCATATCGTCGTGCTCGACAACGAGCTCTATGGCGAGACCGGCAATCAGGCGACCCACACGGGCCAGGGCACCGACCTCGCCGCCGTGGCCATGGCCTGCGGGGTCGGCACGGCCTGCGTGGTGCAGGATCTGGACGGGATCGACGCCATCGCGCTCGACGCCGAAAGCGGCCCCTCGGTGACGGTCCTGAAGGTCGCGCAGGGCGACGACGACAGGGTGCTGCCGAACCGCGACGGCCCCAGCCTGGCCCGCGATTTCCGCCGCCATGTCACCGGACAGGCGGTGGACTGAATCCCGTTGGCGGGGGCGCATTCCTGCCCTGTGCTTTCCCTATGCCGATCCCGGTTTCCACGCGCGGTTCGGCTCCATTAGCATCGCTTGGAAACATCCTTAAACCGAGGGAACGGACATGCTCAACAAGACCGATTTCTATATCGACGGGGCCTGGGTGCCGCCGGTCGCCGCCAATCCGCTGGAGGTGATCAACCCGGCCGACGAGACCGCCTTCGCCACCATTTCGCTGGGCGGACAGGCGGATGTGGACAAGGCGGTGGCCGCCGCCCGCCGGGCCTTCGAGAGCTGGAGCGTCACGCCGGTCGCCGAGCGGATCGGACTTCTGGAGGCCTTGGCCGAGGTCTATAAGCGCCGCGCCGGCGACATGGCCGAGGCGATTTCCACCGAGATGGGCGCGCCGATGACCCTCGCCACCAAGGCCCAGTCGGCCGCCGGGATCGGCCATATCAAGGCCTTTATCCGCGCTTTGAAGGACTTCGATTTCGAGCATCCTCTGCGCGAGGACACGCCGCAGGAATACATCATCCACGAACCGATCGGCGTGTGCGGCCTGATCACCCCCTGGAACTGGCCGATGAACCAGGTGACCCTGAAGGTCATTCCGGCGGTCGGCGTCGGCTGCACGGTGGTTCTGAAGCCGTCCGAGGTCGCGCCCATGTCGTCCCTCGTCTTCGCCGAGATGATGCACGAGGCCGGCTTCCCCGCCGGGGTCTTCAACCTGGTCAACGGCGACGGGCCGGGTGTCGGTCAGGCGCTGTCGGTCCATCCCGATGTCGACATGATGAGCTTCACCGGCTCCACCCGGGCCGGCATCGCCGTCACCAAGGCGGCGGCCGACACAGTCAAGCGGGTGGCCCTGGAACTGGGCGGCAAGGGGCCGAACATCGTCTTCGCCGACACCGATCTCGACAAAGCGGTGACCCGGGGCGCGCTGCATTGCTTCAACAACACCGGCCAGTCCTGTAACGCGCCGACCCGCATGTTGGTGGAAAGCTCGGTCTATGACGCGGCGGTCGAGATCGCCCGGCAGGCCGCCGAGAACCAGAAGGTGGGACTGCCGTCGGAGGAAGGCGGCCATATCGGGCCGCTGGTCTCCAAGGTCCAGTTCGACAAGGTCCAGGACCTCATCGGCGCCGGGATCAAGGAGGGCGCGCGCCTCGTCGCCGGCGGCCAGGGCCGTCCCGAGGGCTTCAATCGCGGCTATTTCGTGCGTCCGACCGTCTTCGCCGACGTGACCAACGACATGACCGTCGCGCGGGAGGAGATCTTCGGTCCGGTCCTGTCGATGATTCGCTTCGACGGCGAGGACGAGGCGGTGCGCATCGCCAACGATACCGCCTATGGCCTGACCGCCTATGTCCAGTCGGGCGACCAGGACCGGGCGCGCAAGATCGCCCGCCAACTGCGCTCCGGCATGGTGCAGATGAACGGGGCCGGCCGCGCGCCGGGCAGCCCCTTCGGTGGCTACAAGCAGTCCGGCAACGGCCGCGAGGGCGGCGTCCACGGCCTGATGGAGTTCCTTGAGGTCAAAGCCGTCAGCGGCTGGTAAGCCGGTACTCCAGGCCGGTACTCCAGGCCGGTACTCCAGGATAGGGGCGGCGATGTCGATCGACACCCCGCCCCCTGACGATCCAACGGTTGTTTCTACCTCTGGCGGGCCATGTGGCCGACCACATTGGCCAGCAGGCGGGCCGCCGTCAGGGCCGACAGTCCCGCCACATCCCGGTCCGGCATGAACTCGATCAGGTCGAAGGCGGCCAGCCTGCCCTTGGCGGCGACACCCGCGACCAGGTCGATGGCCTGGGTATAGCCGAGGCCACCCGGCGTGGGGGCGACCACCGCCGTCATGATCGACGGGTCCAGCGCGTCGCAGTCGAAGGTGATCAAGCAGTTGGCGCCGTAGGGAATATGTTTCAGGACGGCCTCCAGGCCCTCGTGGTGCAGGGTGCGGGCGGTGACGATCTCGGCCCCCCAGGCCCGCGCCGTCTCGACCTCTCCGGCCCGGGCGGAGCCGACGCCGCGGATGCCGACCTGGACGATGCGCTCCACATGCGCCATTTCCGAGGCGCGGCGCATGGTGCTGGAAAAGCCGAAACGCTCGCCCCGGCGCTCGTCCCGCCAGTCGATATGGGCATCGACCTGAACGATGGTGAGCGGGCCGAGGGGCGCCAACGCCTCGATGAAGGGGATCGGCACGCTGTCGTCGCCCCCGACCAGGATCGGGTGTGCGCCGCCGGCCACGATCTCCGCCGTCGCGTCGCGGATCAGGGTGCGGTTTCCGGGGCCGTCCAGCGGCTGGGTGGGCAGGTTGCCGGCGTCCAGGAAGCGTGCGCGCGGGGTGCCCAGAATGGGCCCTCCGAGGTCGAAATCCCAATGATCGGGCCAATCCGCCTCGTCCGACAGCGCCGCCCGCAGCGCATCCGCCGTGCCGGCGAGCGCGTTGTTGTCGAACTCCCGATAGGGGGTGCCGTGCGGGGCGGCGAACAGGACGATATCGGCGTCCCCGACCGCGAGCGCGGGATCGGCGGCGAAGAACGGAGACGTGGGGGGATTGAAGGCGGCCATGGCCTGGTTCCATTCAGTCTTGGGCACCGCATTCGGCACCGGTTTAGGGAAACCGTGCCCTCGGCACGTGCTGGATCGGCATTATCTGACAACCATTCCGGCAACCCGGTCAACGTCCGGGGCGAAGCTTATGGCGTCGCCCATACACGTCCCCCATACACACCCCCCCATACACGTCCCCCTTATACGTCCTCGGCACATGCGGGTGCGACACCGTCGCGGCATGAAATGTGGCATTTCCCAAACTCTTGACCGAGATCAATGTTGGCGACCACGCGCCCGATAGCGTGAGGAGAACCGCAACTCTATCGGAGCGTGAAACCCATGACCCTATCTCGACGAAACGCGATGGTCGCCGCCGTGACCGCGGGCTTTGCTTCGGCCATGGCGCCGATCACGGCGCGGGCCGCCACCAAACAGCCGCTGTTCATCAATCTCAGCAGCGATGACCCCCACCGGATCACGATGGCCCTCAACTTCGGCGGCAATCAGATGAATCGCGGCCATGCGCTGACGATCTTCATGAACGACAAGGCCGTGCTGGCGGCCAGCAAGGCCAACACCGCAGACTTCCTCGGGCAACAGCAGACGATGGGTGTGCTGCTCGACTCAGGCGCGACGATTCTCGTCTGCCCGACCTGCATGAACCACTTCGGCGTGGCCGACGCGGATCTGGTCGACCGATTGAAAGTCGGTAGTCCGAATCTGACCGGCGAGGCCCTGTTCAAGGAGAACACCCAGACCCTGACCTGGTGATAGGCCGGCCCAATGACCTTCGGCGTCTAGAGAATCCCGTCGGTCGGGATACCCCGGCGCAGGCAGGCGGCCTCCAGCGTATTGCGCAGAAGGCAGGCGATGGTCATCGGGCCGACCCCGCCCGGGACCGGCGTGATCGCGCCGGCCACCTGGGCGGCGGAGGCGAAGTCGACATCGCCGACCAACTTGGTCTTGCCGGTCTCCGGATTATCGACCCGGTTGATGCCGACATCGATGACCGTGGCGCCGGGCTTCACCCAGTCGCCGGTGACCATTTCCGGCCGGCCGACCGCGGCGACCAGGATATCCGCTTCGCGGGCCACCGCGGGCAGGTCCTTGGTCCGGGAATGGGCGACCGTGACCGTGCAGCTCTCCTTCAAGAGCAACTGGGCCATCGGCTTGCCGACGATGTTGGATCGGCCGATGACCACGGCCGACTTGCCGGAAAGCGGGCCGAGATGGTCCTTGAGCAGCAGCAGGCAGCCGAGCGGTGTGCAGGGAACCAGGCCCTGTTGGCCGGTGGCGAGCTTGCCGGCGTTGATCACATGGAAGCCGTCGACATCCTTTTCCGGGGCGATGGCGTTGATGATGGTGTCGCCGTCGATCTGGTCGGGCACCGGAAGCTGACAGAGGATGCCGTCAACCTTGTCGTCCTTGTTCAGGCTGTCGATGAGGGCCAGCAGTTCCGCCTGGCTCGTCGTCGCCGGCAGCTTGTGCTCGAAGCTCTCCATGCCCGCTTCCACGGTCTGCTTGCCCTTGTTGCGGACATAGACCTGGCTCGCCGGATCCTCGCCGACGAGGACCACGGCAAGGCCCGGTGTGACGCCGTGGTCGGCCTTCAGTTTGGCCACGCCCTCGGCGACCTTGCCGCGCAGGGTGACGGCGAAGGCCTTGCCATCGATCAGTGTTGCTTCAGCCATGTGGTGACGATCTCCCCAAATTCGTCGGATGATGGGTCGGCGCGCGCGAAGACCTCGCCGGGCGTTCGATGGGCGCAGTGTTGGCCGTCCCGATCTTCCATGGGGTGGCGACAGCGACCTTCACTGCTACAGATGCGACCTTGTGACCGCCCGACGGGGCGCGGCTCGCAAAAGGTCCCTTACATCATGCCGGTTACATCATTCCGGTTACATCATTCCGGTTACATCATTCCGGTTACATCATTCCGGGGGCGATGTCGTAGCGGATGAAGTTGCGCAGGAAGACCAGCAGCAGGATCAGGATCACCGGCGAGATATCGATGCCGCCGAGATTGGGAATGATGTTCCGGATCGGTCGGAGGGCCGGCTCGGTGACCCGGTAGAGGAAGTCGCCGACCATGTAGACGAAGCGGTTCGACGTGTTGATCACGTTGAACGCGACCAGCCAGCTCAGGATCGCGGAGATGATCAGGGCCCAGATATAGAGCGAGATGACGGTGTCGATCAGATTGAAGAACGCGATCATGGAGGCGGGACTTTCCTTTCGGCGGACCCGTGGCCGTCGGATGGGCCCGGGGGTGGCGGCGGCAAAGAAGATGTGCGCACCGTCATATAAGCGAGGATGCGCGTTTTCGCAAAAGGACATCCGCGCCCATCCGCCGGTTTATCGCCGCACGGGCGAATTCGCCGGGCCGGATCGGGCCGGATCGGGCCAGAACGGGCCAAAAGGCCGGAAAGGGCCGGTTGATAGCGGCCGGTTGACAGCGGAGGGACGACCTTCTATATCCCCGGCTTCACGCCAGCGGGGCCAACGCCCGCCCGGCGTTCCCGGTGGGGCCGTAGCTCAGTTGGGAGAGCGCTAGAATCGCACTCTAGAGGTCGTGGGTTCGACTCCCATCGGCTCCACCAATTTTTCAAGGGTCCAGCCCGGAGGCAGGGGTCCCGGAGGCAGGGGTAAATCGGCCGTCATCGGACTTCAGCCGATAGGGTCAGTGCGACCGCGGTCTTTTCGATTGTTCAGTAATCGAACTCGTAGGTGACGCCGACCCGGCTCTCGGCGGTGCCGCCGACTTCGGTCTCCACCTTGATACGGTCCGTCACGTCGACCTCGACTTTGACCCGGGTCGAGGCGGCGGATGCGCCCTGTTCGATGCCCACATAGACGCCCTCGGCGACGTTCCGGCCCGCCTCGATGGTGCCGAGGCCTCCGTCGCCGGCACCGCCGAAACCGAGCTGATCGAGGCCGAGCGCGTCGCGCGCCATATCGGTAAATCCGGCTTCGCCGCTCGTCGCCGTCGCCACCGCTTGGGCAAGCTGCAGCGCTTCGGCCTGGGTGAGCTGCGCCGTGGACTTTCCGAAGAGAATACGGGCCATCACTTCGTCCCGGGGCAGCTCCGGTTCCGACGAGAAGACGATCTCGGGATCGGCCGGCGTTCCCGCGACGGAAACGATCGCCGTGACGTCCTCGGCTTGGGTTGTCGCCCGGATGGCGAGGGTGGGCCGGTCGGTTTTGCCGTCGAACCGGATGACGCTTTCGGTGATGTCGAATCCCCGTCCGGCGAAATTGAGCTGCCCCCGGATCGGCATGATCTGTCCGGAAAGCACCGGGGCGTCCGCCGTCCCGGTGACACGGAACCCCCCGCCCCATTCGCTGTCCAGTCCGCGTCCCCGAACAAATACCCGGCCATTGATCGGAATGTTCAGATCCAACGCCACGCGGGACGGCGGCGCCGTCTCCTCTTCCGCCACCGCTGTCTCGAGATCCTCGCGTCGGACGACGTCGATCGTCGTGACGGAGGGGGGGAGGGCGTCGATCAGGCGAATCGCGATCTCCCGGGGCTTGATCTCTCCCGTGACCGACATGTCGGAGGCCTGGCCGCCGATCGCGATCGCCGCGTCGATCGCGGCGGTCACATCTTCGCGCTTGGCAAGCGTGGCGTTCTCGGCGGTGAGTGTGAGGGCGACCGTCGGGTCCAAGGGTGCCGCCAAATCGATGTATCCCCTAAGGCCAAGCGTCCCGTCGCGCGGGGTCGCCGCCGCGACATCCAGAGTGATTCGATCGGTTTCGCCCGAGATCAGGGCGGTGACGGGCGTGAGCGTAACCCCGGCCAGAGTGCTCGAAACCGTCCCGTCGCTCAGCGCCAAGACACCCGAGACCTCCGGTTTTTCGAAAGTCCCCGCCGCCCGGATATCTATGTCGGTTAGACCGCCGGCGGATATGCCGGCGACCGGGACATATCGCATCAGTTGAGCAACGTCGCCTCGCCAGGCGATCTCTCCGGCAAAGGGCGCGCCGGTGTCGATACGCGGAGCGAACGCCGCGAGATCCACCGAAACCGGGACATCGGCCTGAACCGTCAACGGTTCATCGGCAAAGCCCGAAACCCACGCTTCCACGACGGTCCGCCCCGCCGACGTGTTGACCTCGATGTCCCCGGTCAACGTCGGCAACGGGGCGCCTTCTGTATCGACGCCCGCCTCGTTGATCGCGGTTCGCAGAGAGAGGGTCGGGTCCGTCGCGGCGCCGCTTAGCGTCAAGGTGCTGGAGACCGAGCCTCTGAGGGGCGGGGCATCCGGATACAGACCTGTCACCCGCTGTAAGTCCAGCCCGTCCAGCGTCAGTGTCCCCTCGACGGTATCGGCAAGCGACATATCGGCTGTGACGACGGCCTCCAACACCGTGAGGCCGGGGACATCCACTGTCATACCGTCGGGGCCGAGTGAAAACCGCGCCGGCGTGTCGAGCGACGCGGTCGCCGCGCCGAAGCGTGCGGCAAGGCGGTCCACCCGGCCCGTGATGCCGTCGATCGCCCCGATCAAAGCCGCCATCTCGATGTCAAACGGCTCACCGGTGGATCCGTTTCCCGCCAATTCCACCGCGAGCGCCGAAAGCGGGCCGTTGGCGGAGACGTCCAACCGGTCGATGCGGGCCCCGTCGACCTCGATGCCCTGGATATCGCCCTTCAGGTCCAGCGCAGCGGTCATTGGATCCGACGCGGTAAAGCCCGACGCCGTGAGGTCGAGAACCGTGTTTCGGACAACGACACCCGACGCTTCAAGCCCCTCGGCTTTCAACCGTAGCCGGGCGCTCTGTCGCGCAGCCCGTTCGGACAAGTCGATGGTCGCCCTCAGCCGGCCGTCGATGTCTTGGCCGGCAAGATCGGAAAGGGACGCCAACGCGGGTACATCCAGAGCCAGCCGGCCGCTGGCCACGAATGTGTCCAGGTCGATGGCGAGAGTGCCGGAAACCGCATTGATCCGGTCCTGCCGGAGCGTGAGATCGCTCACTGAAAGCGAACGCTTGTCCAAGGTGACGGAACCGGTCAGCGCGACCGGTCCGTAGCGGGTACCGACGGCAAGATCCACATCGGCCCTCGGACGGCTCAGGATCCGCTCGGCGGCCAACGCGACCGACAGGGTCTCGAAGTCGTTGTCGGCGATCGAGAGGCGCTGCGCGGATACCCGACCCGATATCGACGGATCGTCCAAGGGGCCATCGATCTCGCCCGTGATTCCACCCTGGCCCGCAAGGCCGATGCCGCCGGCAAGCGGGTCGAAGGCGGCCAAGTCGGGCAGATCGATGTGGATGATCACGCCGGTGGTGTCGCCGACGGGATCCAGGATGCCGGCCGCGTTGAGCAGGATCGGTCCGGCATCGACCGCCAGATCTTCTATCCTGACCGGACCGCCATGCGTCGGAGCCGCGCCGGACAGGGAAAGGGACAGTCGCGGCGGAAGCAGCGCGTCGACCTCTCCTAGGCCGGTTTTCAGGTTCTCGACGGTAATCTCCGCGGTCGTGTGGGCGTTCTCCGCCACATCGAGCACGATCAACCCGTCCATCCGCCCCTGAAGAGCGAGGCCGGCGACATCCGAAAACGGCTGAAGGTCGGGGGCGGCAACCGACAAAACGGCCATCCCTCCGGGTTGCCTCCAGTTGGCCGCGCCGTCACCCGTCATCTCGATCAAGTCCGAGGCGAAGCGCAGGTCCTCGATATCGACTGTCCCGGCCGCCAGGGACGGGTTCATCACCGCCTCCAGGCGGGAGGTGCCGGCAAGCAGCGGATCGATTCCGGCGTCCTGGATCTTCGGATCGGTGACCGTGGCCACGACGGTGATCGATGGGCTCCCCATCGGCCCGTCAACGGCTGCGGTCAGGGACGCCGCCGCAACGCCATAGGGGGCCGGCAGCACCAACCCCGGCCCCGTCCTGAACTCGAGATGGCCCGCGACAGTCCCGTCGGCGGACAAGGCGCCTTGCGCCTCCACCCGACCGGCGGCGAGCGAGACCTTCAGCCGCTGGACATCGATGGCGCTGTCGGACGAGAGGGCGGCCGCGAGATCGAGGGCGACCGTCTCGCCGACATATCCGGTGGCGTCCGCGGGAACCAGCGGGCCGGGCATGACATTGCCTTTTACCGTCACCTCAAGACTTGGGCGGAAGGCAAGGGATAGATCCAAATCCGTCGCGATGTCGGTGCCGATCGTCGCGGACACCGTGCCGGACCAGGCATCCAATGTCCCGTCTCCGGCGAGGGTCACGGTGGTCGGTGGGGCGCCGGGCACACCGAGCAGCCCGGCGATGATGCCACCCCGTGGCTCGGCCCCTTCAAGAACAAGGTCCAGCGTCTGGTCCCGCGGGTCGACCAAGACCCCGGCCTTGAGGGCGCCGCCGACGCCGTTCTCACGCCGGATATCGAGGGTGAGATCAAGCCGGCCTTGACGGTTGGCTTCCGCTGCTCCCGACATTTTAAGAAGCGTTTCCTGGCCTGCGACCGCCGGGCCGAGCCACAGCCGATCCGTCCCGAAGCGTCGAAGGTCGATCGCCACGGGGAGGTCGATCCGGGGAAACGCGATCGCCGATTTTTCCCCTTCCGGCGCGGGGTCGGGTCCGGCGTCCGTGGCGGGCCGGTCCAGCGGTGGGCGGTCGATGTCGAGCGAGCCGACACTTGCCTCATCAATCGTTAGGGTCCGGTTGACGAGCGGCCGCCACCGCCAATCGAGACGAATGTCGTCCGCCGTCATCCAGACTCCGTCTTCATCGGCCATTGCGATGCGATCCAACGTGACCCGGCCCGTCAATGAGAAAGTCAGTCCTGAGACCTCCAAGCCCGGCACGGAGTTGGCCGCGATCCTCTCGATGTGACCGGCCACAAAGCGGGTCTGGAGGGACAGGACCGCGACAACCAGCAGGACAACAAGCCCCACCAGGGCAAACCCGGAGACCTTCATGGTGCGCCGCATCAGAAGGCCTGCCCGACGGAGATGTAGAGTTGGAAATCGTCGTCGCTTTCCCGACCGTTCAGCGGAAAACCGACATCAAGCCTCACCGGTCCGATCGGCGAAAAGTAACGAAGGCCGAGGCCGGCAGCCCATCGGTATTCGCCCGAGAAATCCGGGATCACCGCCTCGAAAACCTGACCGCCGTCGATGAACGGGACAAGGCCGTAGTCGTCGAGGAAGCGGAACCGAAGCTCGGCCGAGGTTTCGATAACGGACCGGCCGCCGATGGGATCTCCGTCCGGGTCGATCGGTCCGACATCGCGGAATCCGAAGCCGCGGATCGAGCCGCCACCACCCGCATAGAGCCGATGTGTTGCTGGAATATCGTCCCGTTCAGCGCCCACGATGGATCCGAGCCGGCCCCGTGTTGCGAAGACAAGACGGCCCTCCCGCAGGAGTTCGATATAGGTGGAGGCGGCGAAGTCGTTGCTCCAAAAAGCCACTCTCTCACCCAGGACGCTGCCGGCCGGGGCCGATTGAAAGGCAACCCTCGCGCCCTTTGTCGGATTGAGCAGATCGTCGGTGCTGTCGTAGCGTGCGGACCCGACAAGGCCGAGCAGGGTAAAGAGATCGGACGTACGTCCATCGTCCACTTGGGAGATGGTCAGGGTCGGGCCGAGCGTCAGGGTCAACGTCTCCGCTACGGGCCATGACAGAACCAAGATGTTCTCGATCCCGATCTCCTCGAAGGCGTCGTCGTCCTCCCTGGAAAGAATGGACTCAGCGGTCAGCGTTTGGCCGATGCTCCGAAAATTCGGAACCCGGTACTCCGCACTCGCCTCCTGCCGGCGGCCGCCGCCCTCGACCTCGGTCGTAAGGACTTCTCCTTCACCGCCGAAATTGCGGTGCCGCCATGCGGCATGTGCCGAAACACCCTCGTCCGTTGAGTAGGAAAGGCCCGCCGACAGGGCCCTATGGGGCCGTTCCTCAAGTCGGACCAGAACCGGTGTGTCGGCTCCGGGTGCGCCTTCTGGGTGCAGGTCGACAACGATCGTTTTGAAAAGTCCCGTCGCGGACAGGGCACGGCGCACCCGTGTCAGCCGGGCGGGGTCGTAGAGCCCCCCCGGTTGCCAGGAAACAAGCCGCCGAAGGTAGCCTTCGTTTACCCGCTCCAGGCCCTCGAACCGTAAGGACCCGAGCGTGACAAGCGGACCGGTCTCGATCGCCAACTCACCATCGATGGTTTCGATGTCCGCGTTGGAGATAAACCGCGTCCGGACAATTCTGGCTTCCGGATATCCGAGTTCTTGCAGCCGACGGACGAGGCGACCCGACAGCTCCTTGAGGGGAGCCGCCTTGGCCGTCATGCCGGAATAGAGATCGAACGCCTCAATGTCATAGGGCAGCCGGTCGTCGGTGTTCGCGCCATAATCGAAAGAGATATCGGCAAGGAGGTATGGGTTGCCCGGCGAGACATCGAACGCCAGCACCGCTGCGTTTTCGCTGAACGTGGTGGTGACCGATATGTCGGCACCATAATAGGCGCGCGACTCCAGCAATTTCCGGAGCATGCCACGGTCGAGGGCAGCCAGCCGCTCGACCGCGATCCGATCATCGACCGGCTCGTCATCGCGCATGAGCAAGAGGCTTTCCTCGGCCAGTGCCTCGAGGTCTTTCGACGGCAAACCGGACAGTTTGACTTCGACCTCCATGTCAGCCTTTGCGGGCGGACCAGTGGCAAGAATACCTGCGATGAGAATGATCAGGGCCAGCGGGCGGGAGAGCATGGGATCGACATGGATATGCAAGCGTCAAGGGGCAACACCGCGGCGGCAGAAAGATATAATCCGAGACATTTCTTGTCGTCGCCGCCGCGCTGTCCGGAATTCGAGATGGATGGCGCGGTAAGCGCAAAGGGGCGCGTGCTTCTCTCTTGGTCAACCGGATATCTGGTCGTATGCGGGGATCACAGCGTGTATCCGCCGGACGCCGGCGGAAGCACCGAGCACCCGCCTCCGATAACACTATCGGGCGAACGGCTCCAAGTTCCGAACCGTCCTACCTCTAAATATCCTTGCATTGTTTAACGGGTGTATCTCGCGGAAAAGACAACTTTCGCGTTGAAGTCCTGTGAAATCAACAAATAGTTGATTTATAATATTATTTTTATTGCTTTAGGTGTGCAAAAAATTCACCCGTCCCGCAGTGTTTTGGTTTACATGGGGCTGGTGAGATTGTCGCGATACTTGGGTAATACTTAAGTATAGGGAAGAGTTCAATGAGCTTGGGTCTCCACGTGAATTGGCGGCAGATAGAACCGGGTAGCCACAGGCTGCCCGATACCGAACGCTGGCTTAATTATTATAAATCACTTGGGCCTTTGCCGCGTCGTGATCAACTCGACTTGATTCTCGATGTTCCTAAACTCGCTCCGAGGGCGGCGCTTGTTGTCTATGACGGCGAGGATGTCATCTATCAAGTGGCGGGAGACGAAATCAGCCGCCGCGTTCAGGTGAACATCCACAAAAAGCGCCTTTCCGAACTGCCGTTCGGCGAGGATATGCATTTGGTCGCAGCCTTTTTCAGAACGATCAGAGAGGAGAAGCGGATCAACCAGGTATCCGGGGGGTACCTTATCGATGACCGCCTGACAACGACGTGGGAGGCCACTGGAATGCCGCTATTCGAGGGAGACGCCGTCGAGGCGGTCTTGCTCGGAATGGCCTACTCGAATGAGTGAGATGTTTCGGTCCGTCGGAATGATCCACGCTGGTCGGTGAATTTGCCTGTAAAACAATAAGATAGAGCGGATTCACGCGTGGCATTCCGGTCGTGTCACGGACCAGATGCCACGCGATCTGCTCTAGCTTTGTGGCGCTGGTTTTCTTCGGATCAACAGCGAATACAGCACCGGGACGAAACCAAGGGTGAAGACGGTGCCCACGATCAAACCAAAGGCGATCACGCTGGCCATTCCGTAGAACAACGCCCCTCCAAAAAGGATGAGCGGAACGAGGCCGAGCACCGTTGTCAGTGTGGTCATCAGGATCGGGCGGAGCCGGGCCAGACAGGCCCTTATGATCGCGTCTTTCTGGCTGCCACCGGCCTGTTCTTCGATCTCGATCCGGTCGATCAACACGATGCCGTTGTTGATCAGGATACCGGCGAGGCTGAAGAACCCAAGCAGTACCATGAAGCCATAGGGCGCATCCATCACCACAAGGCCCAGCGTCCCGCCGATCATGACAAGCGGGATGGTGGCGATGACGATCCCACCCTTCCGGAACGAATTGAACTGTCCGACAAGAAGGACAGCGATTCCCCCGAGCGCGATCGGCAACAAGCCGAACAGGTTCTCGTTTGCTTCCGCCTGATCGGCCAATTCGCCCGCCAGTTTCCAGCTATGCCCGGCGGGCAGGTCCAGGCCCGCGATCGTCGGTTCCATCGCCGCGGCAAGCATACTCGCCGACATGCCGGGGTTCCGGGCTTCGACGGTAAGCGTCCTTTTCTGATCCAGGCGTTTGATCCGGCCGGGCCGCCACTCGGGACTGACAGTGGCAACCTGATCAAGCGAGATAAACCTCCCGGTCGCACGCGCATAGACTTGCGACCGAGCCAAAGCATCCACGGAGAATCGAAGGGCTTCCTCTCCGCGCAAGACGACGGGAATGATCCGGTCCCCTTCCCGGTAGTCGGTGATGGTTGTGCCGGAAAAAGCGGTGTTCAAGGACGATGCAACG
Source organism: Alphaproteobacteria bacterium (assembly GCA_024743275.1). GTDB lineage: Bacteria > Pseudomonadota > Alphaproteobacteria > JANSWW01 > JANSWW01 > JANSWW01. Next base: position 105,492 of record JANSWW010000010.1, on the reverse strand, counting down.
TCCGCCGACGTCACGCCCGCCCGCCTTGCGCGTGTCTGGTCGACGTCTATGGAGAGAACCAGGATCTCGTTCTCCCAGTCCTGCTTGATGCCGATCGTTCCCGGAATGTCGTAGAGCGCATCCATGACCACCTTCGCCGAGGCTTTCAGAGCCTCCGCATTCGGGCCGATCAACTCGTACTGGACGATTCCCGGCTCGGTGGAGCCGAACCACATCTTCTTGGCATCGCCATTCGCCGTCGGGAGCGACCGCAGAATGAAGTCGTTCACCCGGTCTCGGACGGGGTCGACGTCATCGAAAGAGTTCGTGTTGATCAGCGCGAAAGCACGGTGCGGGTCCGGATCGACCGGGCTAAGGGCGAGGAAGAAGCGCGGGCCACCATAACCGACATAGGCGATGCTGCTTGTGATCTCGGGGTTCTCGTCCTTGTCGGCAAGCCACGCCGTCAGCTTCCGGAGCTCCCGCTGCGTCTCCCGTTGATCGGTTCCCGCCTCGAAATCCAGATAGACCAAGAGCTGGTTACGGTCGCCCAAGGGGAAAAACTCGGTCTTCAGCGTTCCCAGCAACTGAACGGAGACGACGAACGCGGCGATAGTGATCGCGATCACCGCCGGTCTGAAGCGAAGCATCGTCTCCAGGATCACCCGATAGAAACGATAAACGACACCGTCATGTTCTTGTTCGTCGCCGGTCGCCTTTTTCGGGTCCACTTTCAGGAACCATGCGCATAGGGCGGGCGTCACGGTCATGGAAAGAAGCCACGATCCAAGCAGCAGAATGGCAACGACTTGGGCAAGGGAGCGGACATAGTCCCCGGCTCCGCCGACCGTCAGAAGCATCGGCAGAAACGCGAAGATCGTTGTCAGCGACGAGGTCAACAGAGGCACCGCCAGGGTCGACACCGCGTCCAAGGCCGCTTTGGTCCGCTCGACGCCCCGCTCCATCCGCACGCGAATGTCCTCCGCGACCACGATGCCATTGTCGACGAGAAGGCCGAGGGCAATGATCATCGCCGCGATCGACATCCGTTGCAGCTCGACGCCGATCAGGCTCATCACGATGATGCCGAGCAACATGGTGAGCGGGACGAAGCTGCCGACAATCATGCCGGTTCGGAGCCCCAAGAAGATCATGACGACCCCCAGCACGATGGCCAGTGTCTGATAGACATTGGATACCGCGCCCTGTACCGCCGCCTCGATCAGGTCCGGCTGGTAGGTGGCGTAGTCGAGGACATATCCGATCGGCAACTCTTGCTGCCAGTCGCCAATCAGTCGGGTGAGTTCCTCGCCGAAGGCGATGTTGTTGGTCCCTTCCATTGTCGAAACGGACAGAACGATCGCGGGTTGATTGTTGAAGAAAGCCGGAAAGACGGCTGGGTCCGCGTAGCCCCTTTTGACCTCGACAACTTCGTCCAATCTCAGAACCCTGCCCGTGCCGGGCAGCTCGAAGACCGTGCTTGAGATCTCTTCGACCGAGTCGAAGTTGCCGGAGGGCTCCAGCGTGACGATACGGCCGGTCGCGGAGATCTCGCCGCCGGGCTCGACAATGTTCTGCGTCGCCAACGCCCCGAACACCTGCTCGGGAGATACCCCGAGGCCGGAGAGCTTCAGTGGGTCATATTCGAGATAGATTCGCTCGGGTTGGCTACCAAGGATTTGGACCTTTCTGACGCCGTCCAGCGTGTAGATCAGGTCCCGCGTATCCTCCGCGACCTCCAGCATTTCCGCCATGGAGAACCCGTCCGACCACAGGGCGATTGTGGCGATCGCGGTCAGCCCCTCCTCATCGTTCACCGTTGGGCCTCGGGTGCCTTGGGGCAGCGACGGGGCCAGGTCGGAGATCTTGTTGCGAATGTCCTGGAAGACTGGGTCCAGGTCGTCGACCTCATCATGGAGTTCGACGCTGATTTTAACGCTGCCGGTCTTTGCCGTGGTTTTGATCTCATCGATTTCGGCGATTTCCCGCATGGCCGATTCGATGGGAATGGCAATGAGATCCTCGATCCGCTCCGTGGACATCCCCGGAAAACTGGCTTCTATGCTTGCCGATCGGATCTGGATGGTGGGGTCTTCCGCGCTGGGATAGCTCAAGAAGGTCGAGATACCCAAGGCCACCAAGGCCAGAATGAACATGATTGTGATGCGTGAATTGGCGATCGCCAGCTTGGCCGGGTTCATGGCGTTACTCGGCGAGCAGCGTGACGCGTTGGCCGTCGCGCAGGAAGCTGGTGCCCGCGGCCGCGATGATGTTGCCGACCTCAAGGTCGCCACGGACCGCTATGAGGTTTCCGAGAGCAGCTCCCGCCCCCTCGACCGGAACTCTCCGCACCACACCTTGCTGACTGTCGAAAACGAAGACGTAGCCGTTGGCGACATCATCGCCGGGGACGATCGCCGATAAAGGTACCAGAAATCCCCGTCGGTCTGCGGCGACGGCAAGGGAGATTGTCGCTTCCGCCGCCATTCCGGGTATCAAGGCGTCCGGCCCGTCGAGCAGGGCCGCCGTCACGGCGACGGTGTTCCCGGTTCCGGACGTGGTCGCGATCTCTGTGATCCGCGCCTTGCAGCCGCAGCGCTCGATATTGGGGACAGTGATATCGACGGTAAGTCCTCTGGAGAGCCGCTGGACCATGGTATCCGAGACGGCGATTTCGACCTCCAGGGCGCCAGCCGAGTTCATCAGCACGATCGATTGACCGCCGCTGATCTCCTGAAACGGCTCGACACTTCTTTCGGCGATGGTTCCGTCGAAAGGCGCCACCAGGACGGTGTTTTCCAAGTTTCTTTGGGCAAGCGCCCTGCGTGACCGGGCATAATCCAGCTGAGCTTGTGCGCCCTCGAACCCGGCGGTGGCCTGGTCCAGAGCGGCTTGGGCGATCCAGCCTTTATTGAACAGCTCTTGTTGTCGGTTGATCTCAGTCCGCTTCGCGGCGAAATCGGCTTCGGCTCGATCCATCTCCGCTTGCGCCGCGCTGACGTCCAACTCAAAGGGTTCCGGGTCGAGCTCGGCGATGACCTGGCCCTGTGCGACACTATCCCCTTGCTCGACCAGAACCGTCGCGACGGTTCCCGATATGGGAAAACTGAGGGAGGACGTGTCCGCCGCGACCAGTGTGCCCGAGTAGCTGAGTCTGCTCGATCCCGCCAACTCAGAGATCTCGTATGACTTGATCGGACGGACCTTCTCCGGCGCGTCGACAACCGTCTCTTGCCCCCCGTCGCACCCGGCAAGCGCCAGTGTTCCGAGGATCAGAAAGGTCGGAATTGGCCGCATCTTGGACCTCGCGCGTCATAAGGAAAACACAGTGGTGCGCGCCGCCCGCCGCACACTTAACGGTACGAGATTTTCTGCATATCACCAATTACTTATGTATTGAAAGAGGCGGATTTGCCACGGCAAGTTCGATCACCGTTGCCACGGGACGACCAGTTAGAGAAGGAAGAAACACGGAACTCTGGTCATCTTCGCGATGTCGTTCGTTTGGTTGTCTCTTCCTTACGATTCCAACGAGAGACTCCACCCTGACGACGTGCGAGTTCATGACCTGGGGTCATGACCCTAGTACATGGTTTTTCCGTACTCCTCCTCCAGATCGTCATCGATCCGCTTCATCTCCGCCGCCTCCTTTGGCGCCCCGACCGTTTGATCCAGGATGATCTTGGCCAAGCTTGGCATCGCGGAACGATCCTGATGAGCCTCGGGATCCCAGAGTTTGGAGCGGCGGAACGCTTTGGCACAGTGCAGGAACACTTCCGAAACCGTCACCTTGATCGCCAGTTTGGGACGTTTGCCGGAGACCTCCATGGATGCGAGCAAGTCGGGATCCCGCGTCAGGCGCGCCGAGCCATTGACCCGAAGCGTGTCATCGAAGCCGGGGATCAGGAACAGCAACCCGATGGACGAATCCGAGAGAAGATTCGCCATTGTGTCGAGGCGATTGTTTCCAGGGCGATCCGGGATGGCAAGTGTCTGATCGTCCAAGACTTTTACGAAACCGGGCGGATCGCCGCGGGGGCTGACGTCACTGCGGCCGTCGGCGTCCCGGGTGCCGACAACGACGAACGGGGACATCCCGATGAAATGTCGGCTATGCCGGTCCAGAGAGCCGAGGCATTTTTGAACCGCCAAGCTATGCTGCGCCGGAAAGAGAGATCTCAGCTCCTCCTCGGAACCGATCACATACGGGTCAGCCTCTGAAGTCTGCTGCATGGTCTTTGCCTCGTCCTAGCGTTCACCGTTCCCGCTCAGGGTGGCGCCCCTTGCCGGTAAACTCAAGGCGCGGGTCGGATCAGCCGCCGGGGAACGCTTTTTCCATCCGGTCGAAGGCGCGGTTGATGACGTCGTCGGCCACGCAATAGGCCATCCGCACATGGTTCCGGCCGGAGGGGCCGAAGGCGCTGCCCGGGGTGACGGTCACATGGACGTCGCTCAGCAGGCGGTGGGCGAAGGCCACATCGTCCCCGTCGCCCACACGCACCCTCGGGAAGACGTAATAGGCGCCTTCCGGGCGGGCATAGTCGAAGACATGCCCCATCGCGTCCAACCGCGCGCAGATCAGGCCGCGCCGTCGGTCCAGGATGGTGGAGAATTCGGCGAGATGGGCCGGCTCGCTGCGCAAAGCCGCCAGGGCCGCGACCTGGGAGATCCGCGGTGTGCAGATCATCGTCAGGTCATGCACCTTGACCATCTGCGTGCGGATTTCCTCGGTGCAGATCATATAGCCGACCCGCCAACCGCTCATGGCGTACGCCTTTGAAAAGGTGAACAGATAGACGACGGTGTCGGCCAACTCCGGGGCCGAGGCGAGATTGAAGAACCTGTCACGATTGTCATAGATGAATGGACTATAGGGGTCGTCGACAACGACCAGAACGCCGTGCCGGGCGGCGATGGCCGCGACCCCGCGCAATGTCGCCTCGTCGAGGATGCGCCCGGTGGGGTTGGACGGCGACACCAGCACAATCGCCTTCGTCCGGGGGGTGATCAACGGTTCAAGATCGTCGAGGTCGAGGTCCCAGCCCCGATCCTCCCGCATCGGCCAGAACACCGGCCGGGCGCCGCAGAACTCGATCTGGCTGATATGGGACACAAAGCCCGGGTCGGTGACGATGACCTCGTCCCCGTCTTCGACCAGCACATGAAACAGGGCATTGAGCCCCTCCATATTGCCGGCCGTGATCGTGACCTGTTTTTCCGGATCGACCCGGATGCCGGTTCGGCGCGCATGCTCCTCAGCGACGGCTTCGCACAATTCCGGCAATCCGCCGGGCAGGGCGTACATGCCGATGGCCGGGTCGTCCCCCAGCGCCTTGGCGACGGCCTCCCGGATCGGGGCCGGGGTGCGGAATGACGGCAGGCCCCAGGCGAGCGACGCGGCATCGGGGACCTTCGCGCTGAGGATCGACATTTCCTTGATGGCCGACATCGCGAGATGGCGTGATCGGGACGCGATGCGGGGGGCCGAGCCTTCTTTTCTATCCATGGGGTCGCCTCGCCTGTCTCACCGAATTGCCCGAAGGCCCGGTATCACTCCCTCCCTGTTACGGGCGGCGAAACACCGCCGCTTTGATACAGGTCATATCCGGGGCTGGAAAAAGGACCCAATCTCCTCTCCGGGAGGCAGAAGAATGGCCAAGAGGAATACGGTCGGCCCGGCATCGGTCGGAGATTTCGGTTCAGGACCCTGGGCGGCCGCACGCGACTTGATCGACGCGCCCGCGGGGTCCGTCAACATCGCCCATGAGGCCGTCGACCGGCATGTTCTAAGTGGCCATGGCGGCGACCGGGCGATGCTGTGGCTCGGCAAGGATGGCACCCGGCGCGATCTCAGCTATGCCGATCTCGCGGATGCCGCCGCCCGCTTCGCCGCTGTTCTGGCCGCCCATGGGCTCACCACCGGGGACAGCGTCTTTTCGCTGACCGGCCGGGTCCCGGAGCTTTACGCCGCCGCCCTCGGCACCCTGAAGGCCGGCATGGTGTTCACGCCGCTCTTCTCCGCCTTCGGGCCGGAGCCGATCCGTACCCGGATGGAAATCGGCGCGGCCAACGCGCTGGTCACCACGGTTCCTCTCTACAAACGCAAGATCGCCCCCTGGCGCGATCAAATCCCGTCGCTGAAGCTCATCCTGATCGTCGGTGACGAGGCGCCGGAGGGCTGTGTCGCGCTGGGGCCGGCGATGGCCGCCGCGTCGCCGGATTTCGAGACGGTGCGTACCGGTCCGGAGGATCCCGCTCTGGTGCATTTCACCTCCGGCACCACCGGAAAGCCGAAAGGGGTGGTCCATGTCCATAACGCGGTTCTCTACCACGCCTTTTCCGGGTGCGAGGCTCTCGATCTGACACCCGGCACGGTCTATTGGTGCACCGCCGACCCCGGCTGGGTGACCGGCACCTCCTACGGCATCGTCGCGCCATTGGTGAACCGGGTGATGATGATCGTCGACGAGGCGGAGTTCGATCTCGAGCGCTGGTATGCGACGGTCGAGCGGGAACGGGTCGAGGTCTGGTACTCCGCCCCGACGGCGATCCGGATGATGATGCGGTCCGGGGCGGAGATCGCGGACCGCTATGATTTCTCCTCGCTGCGCTTCCTTGCCAGCGTCGGCGAGCCGCTCAACCCCGAGGCGGTGGTGTGGAGCGAAAAGGTCTTCGGCCGACCCTTCCACGACAATTGGTGGCAGACGGAAACCGGCGGCATCATGATCGCCAACCGCCCCGGCAGCACGGTGAAACCGGGGTCCATGGGCCAGGCGATGCCGGGGATCGAGGCCGCCATCGTCGAGCGGACGGATGGGCACCTGAGGACGCTCGGCGACGGGGAGGTCGGGGAACTGGCGTTGCGCCCGGGCTGGCCGTCGATGATGCGCGCCTACCTGCACGAACAGGCGCGATACGACAAATGCTTCCTCGACGGATGGTATCTCTCCGGCGATCTCGCGATGCGCGACGGCGACGGCTATTTCTGGTTCGTCGGCCGGGCCGACGATCTGATCAAGACGTCGGGGCATCTGGTCGGCCCGTTCGAGGTGGAAAGTGCGCTGATCGAACATGACGCGGTGGCCGAGGCCGGGGTCATAGGGATTCCCGACGAGGCCGCGGGCGAGATCGTGAAGGCCTATGTCACGCTCAACCCCGGATTCACCGCCGACGAGGCGCTGGAGCGGGACATCAGGGGGCACGCCCGCAAGCGATTGGGACCCGCCGTCGCGCCGCGCGCGGTCGTCTTCCGCAACACCCTGCCCAAGACCCGCTCCGGTAAGATCATGCGCCGGCTGTTGAAGGCCCGCGAACTGGGCCTGCCCGAAGGTGATATCTCCACCCTGGAATCGGACGAAACATGAGCACGACCGACAAACCCAAGCTCGACCGCGCCCATGTCCTGTCGCTGCTCGGCGACATGATCCGGATCCGGAAATTCGAGGATAAATGCGCGGAGCTGTATACCCGCGAAAAGATCCGCGGCTTTCTGCACCTCTATGACGGGGAAGAGGCCATCGCGGCCGGGGTGATCCCGGTTCTGGAGGACAGCGACCGAGTGGTCGCGACCTATCGTGAGCATGGTCACGCGCTGGTGCGCGGTGTCGCGATGGCCGGCATCATGGCCGAGATGTACGGCAAGGCGGAGGGCTGTTCGGGCGGGCGCGGCGGCTCCATGCATCTGTTCGACGCAGGGACCGGGTTCTATGGCGGCAACGCCATCGTCGGGGGCGGCCTGCCTCTTGCCGCCGGGCTCGGCCTCGCCGACCGGATGGCCGGGCGGGACGGTGTGACGGCCTGCTTCTTCGGCGAAGGGGCCGTGGCCGAGGGGGAGTTTCACGAGACGATGAACCTGGCGGCCCTGTGGTCCCTACCGGTCCTCTTCGTGTGCGAGAACAACGGCTACGCCATGGGCAGCGCCTTGGACCGCACCGAGTCCGAAACCGATCTCTGCGCCAAGGCCGCCCCCTACCGGATCGAGGCCCATCAGGTCGACGGCATGGACGTGGTCGCCGTGGAGGCCGCCGCCAGAAAGGCCGTCGGGACCATCCGCGAGACCGGGAAGCCGGTGTTCCTGGAATGCAAGACCTATCGCTTTCGGGCGCATTCCATGTTCGACGCCCAGCTCTACCGGGAAAAGGCGGAGGTCGAGGAATGGCGCCAACGCGGTCCCATCGTCCGGTTCCAGGGCTGGCTGTTACAGAACAACCTGATCCACGAGGCGGACGTGGCGGAGATCGAGGCCAGGATCGACGCCGAGATCGCGGAGGCCGTCGCCTTCGCCGAGGCGGGACGCTGGGAGCCGGTCGACGATCTGCATGTCAACGTTCTGGGTCCCCAACCGGACCCACCGGCGACATCCGCACCTTCGGGCGAGACCGTGGAAACGACCTACCGCGATGCGGTGCGGGAGGCGCTGCGCGACGCGATGGACCGTGATGATCGTGTCTTCCTGATGGGCGAGGATGTCGGCGCCTATGGTGGCTGCTACGCCGTCTCCAAGGGCCTGATGGAGATGTTCGGCGAGGACCGGGTGCGCGACACTCCGCTGTCGGAAAGCGGCTTCACCGGGGCGGGCATCGGGGCCGCCGCAGCCGGCATGAGGCCCATTGTGGAGCTGATGACGGTGAATTTCTCCCTGCTGGCCCTCGATCAGATCCTCAACACGGCGGCGACCATCCGCCATATGTCCGGCGGGCAATTCGGGGTGCCGCTGGTGATCCGCATGGCGACGGGGGCCGGGAAACAGCTCGCCGCCCAGCATTCCCATAGTCTGGAGGGATGGTACGCGCATATCCCCGGCCTCAAGGTGCTGGCCCCGGCCACGCTGGAGGACGCGCGAGGGATGCTCTGGACCGCCCTTCAGGACCCGGACCCGGTGCTGATCTTCGAGAATGTGATGCTCTATAACCGGACGGGCCGGATCGACAAGAATGCCGGAGCGGTCGACATCGCCAAGGCGGCGGTCCGCCGGGAAGGCCGCGATCTCAGCCTGATCACCTATGGCGGGTCCCTGTTCAAGACCCTGGAGGCCGCCGAGCAACTTGCCGGGGAAGGCATCGAGGCGGAGGTCGTCGACCTGCGCTCGCTCCGTCCGCTGGACGACGCGACGATCATGGCGTCGGTCGCCAAAACGCGCCGTGCGGTCATCGTCGACGAGGGGTGGCGCAGCGGGTCCCTGGCGGCCGAGATTTCCGCGCGGATCATGGAACAGGTGTTCTGGACGCTCGACGCGCCGGTCGGTCGGGTCTGTTCGGCGGAGGTTCCGATCCCCTATCCGAAACATCTGGAGGAGGCCGCCATCCCGCAGGTCGGCAGGATCGTCGACGCGGCGAAAGCCGTGCTGGGGAGGGTGTGATGGGCGTCTTCGCCTTGCCGTCGCTCGGCTCGGACATGGACGCCGGGACGCTGGTCGAATGGCTGGTCTCGCCGGGGGACACGGTCCACCGGGGCGATGCCGTGGCGGTGATCGAGACCCAGAAGGGCGCCATCGAGATCGAGTGTTTCGAGGATGGCACGGTTCAGGCGCTGCTGGCCGAGACCGGGAAGGAGCTCCCGGTCGGCGCTCCGTTGGCCATGATTCTGGCGCCTGGAGAATCGGCTGCCGACGAGGAGCCCGAACCCATATCGGCCGTGCCGGAACCGACGCCCGCCGTACCTGTCGCCGAACCGCTGCCTGCGCCTGCGGCCGTCTCGCGGGGGGCGGCGATCGAGGCCTCTCCGGCGGCGCGGCGCCGGGCGCTGGATCTCGGCGTCGATCTCGCGGCACTCACCGGCAGCTTCCCCGGCGGCCGGATCGTGCTCGCGGATGTGGAGGCCGTCGCGACGCGAACGCCGACGTCCGTGCCCGCGAAACCGCCGTCCGCGATGGAGGAGATGCGGAAGGCCATTGGCTCGGCGATGAGTCGGTCGAAGCGGACGATCCCGCATTTCTATCTCTCGCAGTCGATCGACGTGCAGCCGGCGATGGACTGGCTGACCGCGCACAACGCCGGCACCCCGCCCGCCGACCGGATTCTGCTGGGCGCGCTTTTCGTGCGTGCCGCGGTCCGGGCCGCCACCAAGGTCAAGGTGATGAACGGTCATTATGGCGACCAGGGATTTGAGCCCGCCAAGAGCGTCAACGCCGGCGTCGCCGTGGCCTTGCGCGGCGGTGGGCTCGTCGCGCCGGCCCTGATGGACGCCGAAAGGCTCGGGCTGAGGGAGACCATGGCCGGCATGCGCGATCTGGTGAGCCGCGCGCGGGCCGGGCGCCTGAGCAATTCCGAGATGACGCGGGGGACGATCACGATCTCCAGCCTGGGGGAGACCGGGGCCGAGGCGATGACCGGCGTGATCTATCCCCCGCAGGTGGCCCTCGTCTGTCTGGGGGCGCCGCAGGTCCGGCCCTGGGTGATCGGGGACGGGATCGTGCCCCGCCAGGTCGTGACCCTGACCTTGTGTGCCGACCACCGGGTCAGCGACGGCCGTCAGGCCGCCCGGTACATCGCCGAATTCACCGCCGCCATCACGGACCCCGAGAGCATATGAGCCCTGCTATGACCCAAGACGATATCCGCACCGCCTTCATCGAGGAATTGACGAAGATCGCTCCCGACATCGCCGCCGAGGATATCGGCGAGACCGACCACATCCAGGACGATCTGGGGCTCGATTCAATGGATGTGCTCAATCTGGTGACCGCCCTGCATCAGCGGTTGGGCGTCGATATTCCGGAGCCTGACTATCCCCGGATCGCGACCCTGTCCGACGCCGTCCCCTATCTCGCCGCAAAAGGCGCGGGGAGTTGACAGGGTAAAGCCGCCGGGACGGTTGTGCCGCCCCGGCGGGTGAGGGTGTCGGGTAAGGGTGGCTGGGGAAGACTCAGGCCGGGACGGCTTGCCGCTTCATCTCCTGGACGATCTCGAAGCCCTCGAACTTCGGATGACCGAGATACATGACCCGGTTGTCGCCGGCATTGGCATGGGCGTCTCGGAACGCCTGGGATTTGGTCCAAGCCTCGAAGGCCGCCCGGTCTTCCCACAGCGTGTGGGAGGAATAGAGGGTGTGATCCTCCTCGGACGGACCCTTGAGCAGATGGAATTCGACGAAGCCGGGAACGGAGTTCAACTGGCTGTCGCGGTTCTTCCACACGGCTTCGAACTGTTCTTCATGGCCGGGGACCACCTGGAACCGGTTCATGGCGATAAACATCATACTTCTCCTTTGGCTGGTGAGGGGGGATCACGGGAACAGGATCACGGGGACAGGATCACGGGGCGGCCGGTCTCGGGGTGCCCCACAACCGTGACCGGCATGCCGAAGGCGGACAGGAACAGCGCCGGCGTGAGGACGCTTTCCGGCGCCCCGTCGGCGACGATCCGGCCTTCCTTCAGGACGACGACACGGTCCGCATAGGCGGCCGCGAGGCCCGGATCGTGGAGGATCGCGAGCACGCCGACCTGGCGGTCCGCCAGGTCGCGCGCATGGCTCATTATTTGATGCTGATGCAATAGGTCGAGATTGTTGCTGGGCTCGTCGAGCAGCAGATAGGCCGGTTCCTCAAGTGTCCCCGCCCCGGCTCCGTCTGTCGGGGCGTCGCGCCAGATCTGCGCCATGACCCGGGCAAGATGGGTCCGCTGACGCTCGCCGCCGGACAGCGTCGTATAGGTCCGCTGGGCGAGCGCCGTTATATCGGTCTGCGCCAGGGCCGCGTCGATGGCGTGGCGGTCGCGGTCGGGGTCGCCCTCGGCGGCATGGGGCGCCCGGCCGAGGGCGACGACCTGGCGGACCGTGAAGGGAAAGTTCAACTGGGTGGTTTGCGACAGAACCGCCCGCCGGGTCGCGAGCGCCTGCCGGGGCCAGTCCCGCAGCGGCAAGCCGTCCAGCTCGACCCTTCCGCTATCGGCCGGCATGGCGCCGGAGAGCACGGACAAAAGCGTCGACTTGCCTGCTCCATTGGGGCCGAGCACCGCCGTGATGGCGCCGGGCTCGATCGCGAGCGAAGCGGCCCGCAGGATCTGCCGTCCCGCGCGTTCGACATGGATATCCCGGGCGGCGAGCATCACATCACCCCCTTGCCGTGCCGGGTCGCGAGCAGCCACAGGAAGAAGGGGGCTCCGATGGCGCTGGTGATGATGCCGATGGGCATTTCCGCCGGCAGGACGATCAGTCGCGAGACGAGATCCGCTCCGACCAGCAAGGTAGCGCCCAACACCATGGAGAGCGGCAGCAGGGCGCGGTGATCCGGTCCGACCATCAGGCGGACGAGATGGGGAACCACCAGGCCGACGAAGCCGATGATTCCGGTCAGCGCGACGCCGCCACCGACGGTCAGGGCAGTTAGCACGACGACCATGCGCTTCACCCGCTGGACCGGGAAGCCGAGATGATAGGCGTCCGCCTCGCCCAGCAGCAGGGCGTTGAGCGCCGGCGCGAACAGGATAAGGAGCGCCGAGGACAGCAGGATCAGTGGGGCGACCGGCGCCATCGCCTGCCAGGTCAGGCCGCCGAGACTGCCGAGAAGCCAGAAGTTGAGGTCGCGCAATTGCTGATCGTCGCCGACGAAGATCAGCAAGCCGATCCCGGCATTGGTCACCGCGTTCACCGCGATGCCGGCCAGCAGCATGGTGCTCACCATGGTCGTGCCGTTGCGCGTCGCGAGGGCGTAGACCAACAGGGTGACCAGCAGGCCGCCGGTGAACGCCGCCATGGCGATGGCGAAGGCGCCGAACAGACTGAACAGCCCGAACAGGGGGCCGGCCCCCAGCACGATGGCGATGGCGGCGAACAGTGCCGCGCCGCTGGACACGCCGATCAGGCCGGGGTCGGCGAGAGGATTGCGGAACAGGCCCTGCAGCGAGGCTCCGGCCACCGCCAAGGCCGCCCCGACCAGAATTCCCATGATTACCCGGGGAAGGCGGATGTCCCAGAACACAGCCTGTTCGATGTTGGCTTCGCCGGCGAGCAGGCCGGTCAGCGTGATCGGCACCGCGCCGATGGCGATGGCCGCCAGAACGGTGGCCGCGAAAGCGACGGCAAAGCCGGTCGTCGCGATCAGGAGCGTCCGGTCGCGCCGCGCCGGTCCGGCGGCGGTCGGGCGCAGGCGCAGGGCGATGCCGGTCATCGGACGGCCTTTTCCGCCAGGCTGGGCTCCGACAGGGCGAGCCGCAGCGCCTTGACCGCGTCCGGGGTCCGCGGGCCGAACCCGAGCAAGAGCAATCCGTCGAGCGAGATGAGGCGTCCGGCGGCCGCGGCCGGGGTGGGGGCCAGTTCCGGCCGGGCCAGAATGGCGTCCTTGCCACCCATCATGGCGAGGGTCCGGTCGGTGACCAGAATGGCATCCGGCCGGGCGGCGATGGCGGCCTCCGGCGATAGCGGCTTGTAGCCGTCGAAGCCTGTGACGGCGTTCTCCCCGCCCGCCAGATCGATGATTGAGGCGGCCGAGGTGTCCGTCCCGGCCGCGAAGGGCCGGTTCTGAATGCCGATCAGGAACAGCACCCGGGGTTTCGTTTCTGTCCCAACGGCCGCGCGGGCGGCCGAGAGATCGGCCATGAAGCGGTTGGCCAGCGCCGCCCCGTCATCGGACAGTTTCAGCGCGTCGGCGACCGCCTGGATCTTGGCGATCACCCCTTCCGGGGACGGGTCGTCGGGCACCGAAACGAGCTCGATCCCGGTGGCGGCGAGTTGTTCCAGCACCGCCGGCGGGCCGGCATCGGGCTCGTGGATAATGATCCCGGGATTCATCGCCAGGATCGGCTCGACGGCGAGCTGCCGCATATAGCCGACCTTGGGCAGCGCTTCGGTCTCCGGCGGATAGAGCGAGGTGGTGTCCGCCGCGATGATCCGGTCGCCGAGCCCCAGGGCATGGACGATCTCGGTAACGGATCCACCGATCGAGACGATCCGCTCCGGCGTCTCCTCCGCCAGCACCGGGTGGGGGGTGGCCGTCGTGACGGCGGCGACGAGGCCGAGGGCGAGGACCCGATGGACGGCCCTGCGGCTCAGGAATGGTCCGGCTGCTCCGATCATGGCGATGCTCTCCTTGCGCTTATCCCGCGGTTACCAAGTCAGCGTGTAGCGGGCCTGGGCCTTGAAATTGCGGCCCGCTTCCGTCGCGCCGGTGAAGACGCGGGAATAGGCCTCGTCGAAGGCGTTATCGATGCCGAGATCAATCCGGAGGCCCTTGAGGGCCGGCTGGCTCGGCGCCCAGGTGACGTAGAAATTGTGGACGTCATAGGCGTCGCGGAACTCGTCCGGATCGTTCGTGTTGTCGAACTCGCTGGCGATCAGCGCACGCCACCCGGCGACGACGTCGACCTCCGGCACCTTCACCGCCGCGGAGAGGGTGACCTCGTCCGGGGTGAGCACGCCGAGCGGCTCGCCGGTCGCCTCGTTCTCGCCGTCGATGGTCGAGAAGCCGACCCCGACGCGGAAGCGGGCATTGTCGTAGAACGCCTCGATCTCGGCCCCGTCCAGACTGGCGTCCGCCACATTGGTGGAGGTGCTGGTACCGTTGCAATTGCCGGGGATGAATGGATTGCAGTCGACGAAGGGGCTCGGCTGGACGACCTGAAGGTCGATGAAATCCTCACCCTCGATGATGAAGTAGGAGCCCTTGACCTCGAGCCGGTCGCCGGGCTCCACGATGTCCTTGAAGCTGAGGCCGGCGCCGAATTCGTAGGTCTCGGTCGTTTGGGGCCGCAGATCCGGGTTCGGGACGAAGAAATTGGTGATGCCGGGGCCGATCGGGATCTGGAAGTGGACCCCGGTCAGGAAGGTCTCGTTGAAGGTCGGTGCCCGAAACGCCTGGGCGTAGTTCGCGAACAACAAAAGCCAGTCATTGGGCAGATAGCTGACGCCGAAGCGGGGCGATAACTGGGTTTCCTCGATGTCATTGGTCGCGAGATCGCTTTCGGTCGTGAAGCTGTCGACCCGGACACCGGGGATCAGCAGCAGATCGCCGGGGACAACCCCGAACGGCTCCGCGATGTTGATCTCGGCCTGGGCGAATCCCGCCAGGAAATCGCTCTCGGCATCCGGCACGCCGTCCCGTTCGCCGGTCGAGTCGCCGCCGTCCTGTTTGTCCCGATAGGCCTCGCCGCCATAGGTGAAGACGGCGGACACGCTATCGCTGATGTCCCAGCGGGAGCGGTTGTCGAGCCTTAGACCAACCGTGTCGACATCCCGCCGCAGCAGCTCGCCGGCCGGGCCGGTGCCGTTGTCGTCGAGGCGTTGCTCGTCGGCTTCCTGCTTGGAAAAATAGACCAGCAGATCGGTGTCGAATAGGGCGTCGTCCGGATTCTCATAGCTGTAGAGGACCCGGCCGGTATCCGAACGGATTTCCTTGTCGACGATGTTGTCGCCCTCCGGGTCCTGGCCGTTGTTCGGCTCCCGGGCGTCATTGGCGAAGCGGATGTAGGAAAGCTCCAGACTGTGGAAGTCCCGCAACTCGACCGTCGCCTTGGCGAAGGCGGACAGGATGTCGTCGTCGACATTGTCGAGCGTGTTGCCATCGCCCAGCTCGATCTCGCCCGAGGTCCGCCGAGTCACGCTGGCGATCAGATCCATGCCGTCGCTCGGCCGACCGAAGGCGGTGAGGGTGCCGGCGGGTTCGTCGTTGACGGTCTGATAGCCGGCCGCCACTTCGACGCCGACGGTTTCATCCGGCGCCAGCAGATCCTCTGCGCGCACCGTCCTGAAGGCGATGACCCCGCCGGTCCCGCCGCTGCCATAGAGGGAGGAGGCGGGGCCGCGCAGGACCTCGACCTCGCGCAGCAGCCCCGGATCGATGAAGAAGCGGCCGTCATGGGCCGATCCGAAATTCTGCCGGGCGCCGTCGAACAGCACCACCACGTCGGGGCCGGAGAAGCCGCGAATGCTCGGGACCTCCCCGGTCCGCCGGGGGCCGCCGGTGAATTCGACGCCGGGGACGTACTGCAGGATGTCGTCCGGGGTGGAGGCCTGGCGCTGGGTGATCTCCTCCCGGCCGATCACGCTCACCATGCCGGGATACTCGAAGGCGCGGATCGGGTTGAGGGTCGCGGTGACCGAGATCGCCTCCAGGGGCGCGGTCGCGATCCCGCCCTCCACGAGGCCCGGCGCAGTCTTTTCCGCTTCGTCGGCGGCGGCTTGGGGCGCCCAGGGGGCCGTGGCAAGCACCAGGGCGAGGGCGGTCAGGGTCCGGTTGCGGGAAAGATGACGGGTGAAAAAACGCTTTGGCATGCTGTGAGGTCCTTTGTTCGCCATTCTGGAGTGCGGCGATGGTGAGAACCTGGCTGGCTGCCTGAGCGCCTCCCGCCTTTGGGAGAAGTGAGAATGGGAAGAGGCGCGATTGGTGGCTGGCTTGGCTGGTTGGCGGCTATTTGGTCAGGATGAGCCGCCCCCGACTGGTTGTTCGAAGCCGGTAGATCTCGCCCTGGTGATCGAGCAACGCTTCGCCCCTCGGCCCGAGCAGAGTCTTTACCGGAATGACCTGGGGCTCCGACGGATTGTCGGAGATGTCGGCATTGTTCGGCTTGTCGTCTTTTGCCGTGGACATCGCTCCTGGTCCCTTGGAAGCCCCGGAACAGCCAGCGCCCCAGGGCGCGACTGCAAATCATTCGCAGATTTCATATTTCGGTCGATATCCAGTGTCAATGATTTTGAAACTCATTCGCAAAAAAAGAGGAAAGCTGGCCAGGAGTGGTGTTTTTGGGAGCGATATCTGGGGAGCGGAACTCGGGCGACCGGGACGGTCGAGCCAAGGCGCGGCATTCCGTCATGCCGCGAGTGCGAATGATTTGCAAACTCGTTGACAGCAACCATCTCTCTGCGGAGGATGCCGTCGATAGCCAGTTTCAGTGTTGTGGATATACAGATGAGTCACGCCGTTCCCGTCGCTTGGGGGCCTACCGATCTTTCACAGCCTGCCGTGTCACCAGCGGTTCCGGAGCTGACGGCAGACGGTCTAGCGTTCCTCGACCTGTGCCGGAAGGCGGCCGTCCGCACCCGTGGCCAGCGGCGGGTCGATCCCGAGAGCCTTGAGCGGACAGCAAGCCTGATCCGCAATAACATGGAACCGCGCCCAGCCCCTGAAACCATGGTCGAATGGGTGGTCCATTTCATGCGCTTCGCCATGCCCAGGCCACCCCGTTTCTACCCGTCTGGGGCGCAAGAGCTGTCTTTCGACGAGTCCTGGCTGGTGGCGCTGCATGGAGCGTTCCGCAGAAACGACCCGGTCAGCATCGCCTTTCTTCTGAATAGCCAACTCCAGACCGGACACGCCCGTTGTTTGTGGGGCTATCTCACCATATTTCATAGGGACATCCACTCCGACGCCTAGGCCGTACAGGATTAGGCAAACAAGAAATGGAGATCCCATGAGCCATCCCGCAACCGACCTCAGCCCCAGCGCGCAGGCGGCGATCGCCGACGCCTTGAATCAGTGCGTCGCGGAAACCGCCGTTACCACCATGCTCGCGCAGAATTTCCACTGGAATGTGACGGGCATGTCGTTCGGACCGCTGCACGATTTGTTCCAGACGATCTATGAAGACCACTTCACCGCCCAGGACGATCTGGCCGAGCGGGTCAAGGCGCTCGACATGCACGCCGAAGGCCAGCTCGCCAAGATGATCGAGCGTTCCAAGGTCAAAGAGGCCGACGGGCATCAATCCTCGAAAGAGATGGTCACGCTCATGCTCGAAGCGCAGGAAACGCTTGCCGCGACGTTGGCCGCCGCCGGATCGCTGGCGGCCGAGCACGGCGATACCCTGACCGAGGATCTGGCTATTGCCCGCGGTCAGACACATGAGAAATTCGCCTGGATGCTGCGCGCGCATCTCAAGGGCTGATACGCGGCTCGACCGATTTGAGGGATCAGGCCGCTAGCGGCGGCTTGATCCCCTTCTTGTCGCATTTCTTCAGATAGACTCTTTTCCAGTAGTCATGCCGGCCCAGCTCCTTCTGCTGCGCCACCAGGGTTTGCAGGAAGGCGACCTTGTCGTCCCGTTTCTTGAGCCCCTTGAACTTCTTCTTTTCCTTTTTCGTCATCGCGCAACCAATGCACCGGCCGGCGAGTTTGAACTTGCAAACATCGACGCAAGGCGACGGAACTTTCTTCGACAACGGGCATCCCTTTCCAGGCTCAGGGGCGATCCGGGCCAACTTCGGCGCGTTCACACTTAATAATAATTCTCATTATCATGCCGTTTTCCGCTTTCCAAGACGATGCGGCAGGCTGCGGCATCCCGCCTGAGCGGGATCCGTGCCGGCTCAAAAAAGGCCTCAGTTTCGAAGGGTGAAGGTCACCGGGATGGCGACCGCCAAGGGGTCCCGGGCCAGTCCTTCGGGCGGCGGGGGCAGAGGTTGCGCCCGTTCGATCATCGCGATCACTTCCTGGTCGAGCAGGGAATGACCGGAACTGCGATTGATCTCGTGATCCAGGATGGTTCCGTCGGCGCCGATGACGAAGAACAGAAGCACGGTTCCCTGCTGGCGGCGCAGTTTCGCCCGACGGGGATATTCCTTATGCCGCTCCAGCCACAGCCGGACTGTGGTGAGATAATCCGCCGTCGCGCCCGGCGCGCCGCCGCCGCCGGCTCGCATGTCGCTCCGCGTGGGCTGAGCGGCCGGTCCCGGGTTGCCGCCATTGCCCGGTTCGACGGGCGCCGAGGCATGCCCTGTCGCCTGGGCGTCGGGCCTCGCTTCGCCGGTGGTATCCCTGGCGACTTCGGCTCCGTTTCGGCGTTCAATGGCACCTGCCGTTTCGGGAGCATTTTCCCCCGTCAGCGTCTCCTGTGCCGGGGCCGGTTCGGGCGTTTGGGCTGTGCGGGTCCTTTCCGGCATGCGGGTCGGGCGCTTTCTGGGGGCCATAACGGATGGGCTTTCCTCGGCGACGGGGCGCAGAGTCCGGATCGGCGGGGGCACTGCGGCGACCACCGTTTCGATCGGTGCCGGCGTCGCTTCGCTGGGCATTTCCGCGCTGTTGACGACCTCCTGGTCCGTTATGTCGGGCGTGGGCGTGGGAAGGGGCGTGGGCGTGGGAAGGGGCGTGGGCGCGGGAAGGGTCTCCGCGACGTCCGTCTCAATCGTTTCCGGTTCCCGGGCTGGCTCTTGAACGACCTCCGGGACCGGTTCGGCCGCGGGTTCGACCGCGGATTCGACCGGCGGGTCGGTGAGGGTATCGACAAGCTCGCCCCCGTCGACGGTCTCCAGCTCGGTCACTTGCGTCTCGAAAGAGGCGCTCTCGGCTCCCATCTCCGCCGCGACCGTTTCCGCCGACACAAGTACCGCGGGTTGGCCCGGCTGTCCGCCGGCGGCGAGCGAAATCGTCAGCCCGCCGAGGCCGGCATGCTCCGCGCCGCTTTCGGGCTCGGCCGAGAGCATCAGGCCGGCAAGGCCGAGATGCACCAGCCCGGCCAGGCTGAACGCGACCGCGCCATGCCGTGGCCCCAGCCTCATCGGCCCCCTCCGGCCGCCGTCGGCGGAATAAAGTCATCGGTCCGGGCGTTTCGTGCCCCCACGATGGCATCGTTCACGCGCCGGACGGAGGCGCCGCCCTCGGCCTTCGAATAGAGACCGCGGCTCTGGCTGTCGGCTTTATACGCGGTACCCGGCGACCATGGGGCGGGGGGCGGGCTATAGACCCCAATTACCCAATTTCCGCCGGCGATCACGGTTATTCCTCCTCGAATTCTTTTGAAAATGAGAACCACTCGCAGTGCTTGGGGTAGAATGAGAGGTGGTCTCTGTCAATGCTTTTGAGAAGCATTCGCACATAAATGAGGCCATCTCGCCGTCATGCTCCATATGCGCCGAGCATGCTCCCGCCATCGCGGCATAGTCTTTCTGTCCGGTTCGGTTCTGACTTTTCCCTCGGTATTGGGGCGATTGTGCTCAGGAATTCCCCGCCTTTGGAGTGAGTAAGGAGGAAGATCCATGAAGCGCGGTCGATTCAGTGAGGAACAGATGATCGGGGTGTTGCGGGGGAACAAGGCCGGCGAATCCCGCCGCCAGGCCGAGGACTTGGCGATCAACGCCAACCTATTGGTGGGCGAAGTCCGGAACTTCCTGGACGGTGCTTCCTCCCGCGCAACGCGGGACCAGATCAAGCGGGTTTCCGTCGACCTGGCGACATGCCTCACCGCGGTGGACGATCCAATCCGGTCGGAAAGTGCTCAAAGGCCAGACGCCTATAGCCTGTATGTCTCCGTTCCATAGAGTTCCGCGAGGCCGCCCGCATGAGGCCCCGGCGGCACGGCGCTGTCGATCGGCGGCGCGGTCTCTCTCACCTGATCCAGGACCGGCGCCAAAGCAGGCGGGGCGGGCCGTCCCGTGACGTGCAGCGCTTGCGAGGCCACCACCGCGAGAATGGCCAGCGTCGCGTCCAAGGCGTCGCCGGCCACCACCGTCTTTTCCCAGGCGAGGAAGACCGGGCTCGCCACGTCGTTCGCGCCAAACCCGCCGGATTCCGAGCCCGGGAGCAAGGTCGCCGCGCATTGCACCTTGGCCCGCTCGGCCCATCCGACCGCGGACATGCCAAGACAGCCGAGATAGCGTTCATCCTCCGGCCAGCCGCTCATCAGCTGGTCGGGGAGGCCGGAGAGCGCACCGTCGAGGATCTTGACCGCCTGCCGTTCGGCGATCTGCGCGAGATCCGCATAGGCCGCCGTGATCGCGTCGAGCGCCGGCGGGCATGCCGCGCCTTGGAAACCACCGTTCGACAGCACGCGGCCGTTGGGATGGGAGGGGGCGGGATGGGTGGGGTCGGGATGTATGGGGGCGGGGGCTAGGAACACAGGATTGTCGGTCACCGCGGCCAGCATACGGCCGGCGGCGATCTCGGCCCGCGTGACGGCCCGGTGAAGATTGCCAAGCAGGCGCGGCGCGATTCTGAACGACACCGGTGCCTGATAGGGCCGTCTTTCCGCCGAGCCGCCGGCCATCAGCCGCCGCATCTCCCGCAGGACCGCCGCGTCGTCGGGATCGTTCCAGAGGTCGTCGAGCGCGTCGTCATAGGCCTCGATCGGTGCCTTCAACGCTTCGGCCGAGAGTGTGAGCAAGGCGATCGCGCGGCTCAGCCTGCGCCGTCCGGCAAGGGCTTGATCGGCCAACAGCGCTGTGGCGGCCGGCGACCCGTTCACCAGGGCCAGCATGTCCTTTTCGGCGAGGTCGTGGGCGCGCGCGACATCCCGAAACAGCGGGGAAAGAATGGTGATTTCCCCGGCACCGCCGTGCCCGTCGATGGGAAGCGGCGGCAGCGACGGCAGGGCGAGCATCGCCGCCACCGCCTGCGCCAGGGGCGGCGAGATCGCCGCATGTCCCTCGATGAAATTGGCCAGCCGGGCGAAGACGATGCCGCGGGCGATCCGGTCCGGGGCCGGCCGCCCAAAGGCGGCGTTGGAGGCGAGCGGCGGTTTGGCCGCGTGGCGCTTCCGTTCTTCGGGCGTGAAGCGGACCTTCGCCATCTGGCCATAGCCGCTGGTCACACCGTAGACCACAACGTTCGGGTCTTCGATCAAGCGGAGAAAGGCTTCGCGTGCGGCGGTCATGCGGTCGACGGCGGCGTGCGAGAAGGCGACCGGGGAGCCGCCCCAGGCGGCACGGGCAAAACTGTCGAGGGTGAGGTCGGCGCGCCGCTCCAGGACAATGCCCGGAAGGTCTCCCCGGGTCACGGTTTCGCCGCGGCCCGCTGGGCGTCGTCCAGGGTCGCCCCCTTAAGATTGGCGTCCGTCAGGTCGGCTGCGGTCAGCACGGCCCCCGAGAAATCGGCCCGGGCGACATTGGCTTCCCGGAGGATCGCCTGGCTCAAATCGGCGTCCTTGAGCGTGGCGCCGGCCAGATTGGCCGGCCAGATCCGGCCGGTGGGCCGTCCGTCCGATCCCTTGATGTCGACGGCCCCGAGCTTGGCCTTTTTCAGGCTCGCCCTGGTGAGATCGGCGTCGGAGAGATTGATCCCGTCGAGGACCGCCTCGCTCAGATCCGCCTCGCGAAGGTCCGCGTTGGCGAGATCACTCATCACCATGCGGGTCCGGGCGAGTTTGGCGCCGCGCAGGATCGCGCCGCGCAGGTCGGCCCCGGACAGATCGACACCGGCGAAGTCGGTGAAGGATAGATCCGCCTTGGCGAGGCTCGCCCGGACGCCTTTGCGGCCGTTGGCCTCGATCCAGACCTTGTGTTCGGCGAGAATATCGCGGATCGACTTGGTGATCGCGCCGGATTCCTGGGCCAGGATGGCACCGGTCACGTCGGCCTCCGACAGATCGACATTCTGGATGTTGGCGCTGGAGAGATCCGCGCCCTTGAAGTTGGCCCCCTTGACCGTGGCCCCTGTCAGGTTGGCGCCGCTCAGATCGGCGCCGCTCAAATCCGCGTCGCTCAGATTGCAGCCGGAGAGCTCCACGCCGGATAGGTTGGCGCCCTGCAGATTGACCTGGGTGAGGTTGGCCCCGGTCATCAGCGCGGATTCCATATTCGCCTGGCGCATGGTCGATCCGGTGAGGTCGGCCCCGCTCATATTGGCCTTCTCCAGGCTCGCCCGGTCGAGATCGGAGCGGGCGAGGTTGGCCGGCAGGAAACTCGGGCGGCTGGTGGCGTTGCCGCTGATCAGCGCGCCGCCGCGCATATCGGCTTCCTTGAGATTGGCGCCGGAGAAATTCACCCCGCGCATATGGGCACCCCGGAGATCGGCCCGGACCAGGGTCGCGTTTTCCAGATTGGCGCTGTCGAGATTGGCGCAGAAGAGATCGGCGTAGCTGAGATCGGCGCCACTCATATCCGCTTCCTTGAGGTTCGCCCCGGAGATCTTCGCGGATTTGAGCGTGTAGCCGGTGAGCGTGAATCCCGACAGGTTCAGACCGGAAAGGTCGGCCCGTTTGCCGCCACTTTTCCGCTGAAGCCACGCCTGGTGTTCTTCTATGGTCGCAAGGATGTCTTGTGGCGTCATGGATTTCTTGTCGGTCACGGACGCCGGGAGTTTACGATAGGATTTGGCCTAAGCGCAACAAAACAGCATTTATTTCAAATTGATAATAGGGTTAACGAGTTCTCGCCATCGGATATTTGGCGGCGTACCCGCGTTATTGTCTTGCGGCCCGGCTCACCAGCCATCGGCCAGCACGCGAAAGATTCTGACCTGATGGGGGTGGCTGGAGTAGAAATGGCGGTCCACCCGGACGACCACATTGAGTTCCGCGGCCTTGTCCTCGAGGGTCCGGTATCCGTCGGTCTGGACGATCTTTTCCAGGGTGATCTCATGGGCGTCCGTCTGGGTGTCCTTGAGCGGCTCGCCCTGGAGATTTTTCAGGTGATAGAGCACGAAACCCTCGGGCACCTCACTCGACTTGGCGGCGGCGACATCGGCGATCAGGCGCTCGCCGATCTCCACGAACTGGGCATCGATGCTGGACAGCAGCAAGGATTTCGTGTCGTCGCGGAAGTCGGCGGGGGACATGGCGTGGATCACTCCAGACCGGTGATGGCGTCGTCGAAGGCGTGATCGTCGAGGATGGCGTCGGTGAGGTTGGCCTCGCTCAGATCGCAGCCCTTCAGATTTGCGCCCTTGAGGTTCGCCTCCATCAGGTTGGCGTGATTGAGCTTGGCCCGGCGCAGGTCCGCCCCCTGCAGATTGACCCCTGCGAGGTTGGCGGGCCACAGCCGGCCGGTCAGGTTGCCCTGGCTGTCCTTGAGGTCGACCGGCGAGAAATCGGCGCCGATGAGTTTCGCGTTCTCCATATTCGCGTCCGACAGATTGGCGCCCTGCAGCACCGCGTCGCGCATGTCGATGCCCGTGAGGTCGGCCTTCGCCAGGTCCGACATGACGAATTTGGCGGCGGCGAACCGGGATCGGTGGCAGATCGTCTCGCGGAACTGGGCGCCGGAGAGGTTCATGCCGGACATGTTGAGATCGGAGAGGTCCTGCTTGGAAAGCTCGGCCCGGGTGCCGAGTGCGCCGTTGGACCGGATCCAGAGATAGTGCTGCTTGATGATCTGCAGCATCTCCGGCGGCAGGCCCTGATCGGAACTGCCGAGATCGGCGCCGGCCAGATCGGCTTCCTCGAAGGAGACGTTCTCCATCTTCGCGCCATCGAGCTGCGCGTCCTTCATCACCGTGTTGGCGACCACCGCCCCGTTGAGGTCGGCGTCTTTAAGGTCCGCCCCGGTCAGATCGGCGCCGGAGAGATTGGCACCGGTCAGATTGGTGCCGACCAGGGTCGCGCCATTGAGGTTGACGCCGGTGAGGTTCGCGCCGGTCAGGTTTGCCCCATTGAGATTGGCCTGCTTCATGGCCGAACCGGAGAGGTCGGCGCCCGTGGCGTTGCGGTTGTTGAGCGACTTCGCCTCGTCCTCTTCGTCGCCGCCATAAAGGGTTCCGCCCCGGCAATCCGCGCCCTCGAGAACCGCGTTGTTGAGATTGCAGTTCTTGATGTTGGCGCCCCGGAGATCGGCGTTCCGGAAATTGGACTTGCGTAGGTCGCAGCGCTCGAGGGTGACGCAGAACAAATCCGCGTCCTCGAAATCGCCCGCCTGCATCACCGCGCGGTGGAAGTTCGCGCCGGCGAGCTTGGCGTTGCGCAAATTCACCTTGGGCAGGGTCAGGCCCGAGAGGTTTTGCAGAGAGAGGTTCGCCCGTTGTCCGCCCTTCCCCCGTTTCAGCCATGCCTCGTGACGGGAAAGCGTTTCAGCAATCTGTTGTGGCGTCATGAATTCTGCCCAAGAAATCCCCATAAGAACCGGCGGCCACTCCGGAGTGGTTCAACCGCCGCGACCGGTGTTCCTCGAAACCCCCGATCCATGCAATCCCCGTCCATGCAAACGTCGAGCCAGCCACCTAATCTAAGACAACCAGCCTAGACAAACGGATGGTACGCGCCTCGCCGGTGCGAAACAAGCGACCTGCCGCCCCAGCGTTCACCTATTGATAGCGGCGTTAGCCCACGAAACTATGACAGTTGGGCTTTTTGGATAGGGCCGGTAGCTCCAGAGGGCCGGGAACGGGGGCTATTCCGCAGGTGCCGGCGTCGCTTTGGCCGCCGCGCGCTTCCCTTCGACCGCCCGCACGAACAGGCTCATCAGCGGGGGCACGATGCCGAGCGTCAGGATCGCGCTGAGCGACAACCCGCCGAGGACCACCGAGCCCAGCCCGCGGTAGAGCTCCGAGCCCGCCCCCGGGAAGATGACCAGCGGCAGCATCCCGAGGACGCTGGTCAGCGTCGACATAAAGATCGGCCGGATCCGGTTGCGGGTCGCTTCCTCGATCGCGGCCTCCGCCGTCATGCCTTCCACCCGCAGGTGATAGAGGGTCTGGTGGACCAGCAGAATCGCATTGTTGACCACAATTCCGATCAATATCACGAAGCCGAGCAGGGTGAGCATGTCCAGCGGCTGATAGACCATGGTGTTGAGAAGGGCGAGCCCGCCGATCCCGCCGGCCATGGCGATCGGGACCGCGAGCATGATGATGCCCGGATAGAAGAAGCTCTCGAACAGGACCGCCATCACCAGATAGACGATGACGATGGCCATCAGCAGATCCAGGACCATGGCTTCCCAGGTCTGGGTCAATTTGTCGGCCGTACCCGACATACGCATGGTGACCCCTTCCGGCACGCCCTCCGCCAGCAGCGCGTCGATGACCTCGGCCTCGATGGTCTCCAACGCGGCTTCCAGAGGGATCTGGTTGGCGGGTCGGATTTCGAGCGTGATGGTCCTGAGCCGCTCCCGGTGCCGGATTTCCGTGGGGCCGGCGGTCATGTCGATGCGGGCAAGCGATTCCGCCGGCAGGATCAGACCGTCCCGGGTCACGACGGGCAGCGCGCCGATGCCTTGCGTCTCCACGATGTCGTCCTGGGGTCCCTTCAGGGTGAGATCGAGGCGTTTGTTGCCGACGGTGATCTCATCGACCCGCATCCCGTCGTTGAAGGCGTCCACGGTGACGCCGAAGTCCCGTGCGGTGATGCCGCTATCGGCGAGGCGTATCCGGTCGGGCGTGAGGCGCACCTCGGGCGCGCCCAGTTCGAGGCCCGGCTGCGGCCTCAGCTGATTGCCCTCACTGCGCGGCAGCACTTGCGAGACCAGGCCCGCGGCCCGTTGGGCGACACCGACCAACTGTTCGAGCTCCGGCCCGGATATGTCGAGTTCCACCGACCGGCCGCCGCCGATGCCGCGTCCGAAGATGGAGGGCTGGGTGATGAAGCCGAAGGTGCCCGGTTCCCGGAAGACGGGCCGCTGGAGCACCGGGATCAGCTCGCTGGCCCGGGCCGGGTCGACCGCTGCGGCGCCGAGGAACGTGGTCGCCCGCGACGCGACATAGAAGAAGCGGCTGATTTTCGGCGGCTCGCCCGGTTCCGCCTCGGGGCCGGTTTCCTGCGCCCAGTAGGGCCGGGTCGCGTTCTCGATATCGGTCGCGATGTCGTTGGTCGTATCAAGGTTATAGCCCGGCGGCGGTAGGACAATGCCGAAGACCAGGTTCCGGTTGCCCTCGGGCAGATATTCCAGCTTCGGCAGGAAGACGACCGTCGCGACGCTGGCCGCGCCGACGAAGAAGGCGACGACACCGAGCGCGAGCGCCCGCGAGCGGACGACACCACGGGTGAACCGCTCGCAGCCGGCCACGAAGAGGCGCGCGAAATCGTCGATTACCGGGATGCGCCGGGCGCCCCTCTTCATCTCGCCGGTCAGGAGGTTCTTCGCCAAGGCCGGGATCACCGTCACCGAGACCAGCAAGGAGAGCACCACGGCGACGGAAATCGCCACGGCGATGTCGCGGAAGAGCTGGCTGACTTCGAGCTCCCGGGTCAGCACCGGGATGAACACCATGACGGTGGTCAACGCCGACACCAGCACGGCGCCCCAGACCTGCTTCGCACCCTGATAGGCCGCCTCGCGGATCGGTTTTCCTTCCTGGCGCAGGCGGACGATGTTCTCCAGGACCACGATCGCGGCGTCGACCACCATGCCGACGGCGAAGGCGAGACCGGCGAGCGAGATCACGTTGATCGACCGGCCGAGGGCCGCCATGGCGACGAAACTGCCGATCACCGAGACCGGAATGGCGAGCGAGACCACCAGCGTCGCCCCGCCCGAGCGCAGGAACAGCATCAGGACGAGGGCGGCGAGCGTGCCGCCGACCCAGATATTCTGCTGCACGAGATCGATCGAGGAGTCGATATAGACGGTCTCGTCGTAGACCTGCTCCAGGGTGAGGCCGGCGCGCGGGATCTCCCGGCCGTTCAACTCGTCGAGGCCGCCCCGCAGTTCCTCCATGATCTCGATGACATTGGCGCCGATCTCACGGGTCGCGTTGAAGGCGATGGCGGGTTCTCCGAGAAAGCGGATGCGCGCCGTCGGTTCCTTGTAGCCGAAGGTGACCTCCGCCACGTCGCCCACCGTGACCCGGGCGAGCCGGCCCGTGACCGGGTCACTCGCCGAGCGCAGCACCACCGCGCGGACATCGTCCAGGGTCTCCAGATCGCCCTCGGAGCGGACCACATAGCGCCGCTTGCCCTCGTCCACGTCGCCGGCCGAGATCGAGGCGTTGGCGGCCCTGAGGGAGGCGACCACGTCGGGGACCGTGAGGCGGTAGCGGCTCAGCAGTTCCGGGCGGACGATGACCTGCATCTCCCGCTCGGAGCCGCCGAACACATTGACCTGACTCACGCCCTCGATCCTCTCGAGCCGGTCCTTGACGACATCCTCGACGAAATCGCCGAATTCATGGATCGGCTTCGTATTGCCTTCGGCCGCCCGGATAATGAACCAGGCGATCGCGCTGTCTTCCGGTCCGGCCGCGCGCAGGGTCGGTTCGTCGACCTCCAGCGGATAGTTGCCGACTCGGTCGAGCCGGTTGGCGGTCAACAGCAGCGCCCGGTCCATATTGGCGCCGACGGAGAATTCCAATTCGACCCGCGCCCGTCCGTCCTCGGACCGGCTGGTCATGGATTCGAGGCCTTCGAGACCCTTTAGAACCTCCTCCTGCTGGATGACGATTTCGCGCTCCACCTCTTCCGGCGCGCCGCCCGGCCATATGGTCTCGACCGTGATCACCGGATTGGAGACGTCGGGGGCGAGCTGGATCGGAATCTTCAGCAACGCCACATAGCCGAACATGACGGTCATGAGGACCGCCGCCAGGATGGCGATGGGGCGCTCGATGGCGATGCGGATCAGGTCCATATCGGCTTAGCCCTCCGACTTGGTGGCCGTTTGCCGGGCCGATTGCTGGCCCGTGCCGTCGGCGGGCGGGGTGGCGTTGCTCCCATCGCCGCCGTTTTGGATCGGGTTGACCGGTTGGCCCGGGCGCAGGCGTTCGTTGCCACGGGTCACTACAACCTCTCCGGCGTCGAGGCCGTTTAGAACCTCGAAGCGGGATCCGACGCTCTCGCCGATCCGGATCCGCCGCGGCGTGGCCGCGCCGTCGATCACGACGAAGACCTGATGGCCGCCATGAATGGCGGAAACGGCGTCCTTGTGGACCGTGACCACCGTCCGTTCCTCGCCGACCGGTAGATGCACGGTCACGGTCTGCCCGGCGGCGAGCCCGGTCCCGGGGCCGCCGAAATTCGGCGTGAAGCGCACCGCGCGGGTCCGCGTCAGCGGGTTTTCCGAAGGGACGACCGCGCGCACAACGCCGAATTGACGAACCTTGTTATCGACGCTGATTTCGATCACCACGCCAGCCTGCAAGCCGCCGAGCCGGGTGGCCGGTACGTCGGCTTCGACCTCCAGATCCACGTCGTTGACCAGGTCGACGATCGGCTCGCCCGGGCTGACATAGGTCCCGCGGGCGACATGTTTCACCGTGACGACGCCCGGATAGGGCGCACGGATGGTGGCGTCCTGTATCCGGATCTGCCAGGCGCTGAGCTTGGCCTGGGCCTCCGCGGCGGCGGCACGGGCGGAGGCGGCGTCCGCCTCGGCGCGGAGCAGGGTCTGGTCCGCGTCGTCGAAGCGGGCCTGCGAGAAGGCGGAGGAGCCCTTGAGGCCCGCCTGCCGGTCGCGTTCCTGGCGGGCCAGCGCGATTTCCGCTTCGGCGGAGGTGATGCGCGCCTGGGCGGCGGTCAGCGCGGCGCGGGCCTCGTCACGCTGGGCGCCGAGCAGGTCGTCCCTGAGCTTCGCGACCACATCGTCCTTCTCGACCCGGTCGCCGACATCCACCGTCATGACATCGACCAGCCCCTCGATCCGCGTCGAGACGGCTCCGGCCTGCCGGGCGACCAATCGGCCGATGACGGGCACGGTCTGCGAGAGGGGTTCCGTCCGGACGGTATCGACGCCCACGGCGGCGGGCCGGCCCTGGGCCTCGGCGTCGGTGGGGGCGAGCCAGAGGACCGGGACGGCCAGAAGCAGGGCGAGCAGGGCTTTGAATCGAGAATTCATGGATGGTAGACCGTCGAAAGGGGGCGTGTTCATATCGCCGGGGTGGCGCGGATGGCTATCCTTAATGCTATACGCTCCCCTAAAGTGAGTGGCCTTCGGCGCACTTCCAGTCTTTGATTTACCACCGAGGGGGATATCTGCTTTGACCGGCACCCCGATCGACCAGTTTTCGACCGAGGACGTATGACCACTCTGCTGCTCACCCACCCGGCCTGTGTCGCCCATGACCCCGGCCGCATGCATCCCGAACATCCGGGGCGGCTCAAGGCGGTGCTCAAGGCGTTGGAGGCGGACGAATTCGCTGCCCTGGTGCGCGAGGAGGCGCCACTTGCCGAGCGAAAGCACATCCTGGCGGCCCATCCGGAAAGCCATATCGATCTCGTCGAAGAGGTCGAGCCGGAGCGGGGCTATGCGGCGATCGACTCGGATACGGTGCTGTCGAAAGGATCCGTGGAGGCGGCCTATCGCGGGGCCGGAGCCGCCGTCGCGGCCGTCGACGCGGTCATGGCCGGGCGGGCCAAGAACGCCTTTTGTGCGACCAGGCCGCCGGGCCATCACGCCGAGCCGACCCGGGCCATGGGCTTTTGCCTGTTCGACAATGTCGCCGTCGCCGCCTATCACGCGCTGAACGCCCATGGCCTGGACCGTGTCGCGATCATGGATTTCGACGTGCACCATGGCAACGGAACCCAGGCGATCTTCTGGGACGAGGGTCGGGTGATGTATGCCTCGACCCATCAATCGCCGCTTTATCCCGGCACGGGCATGCCGCATGAGCGCGGCACCAAGGGCACGATCGTCAACGCGACCCTGCCGCCCGGCGCCGGCGGCGACGCCTTCCGGGCTGCGATGACCGGGACCGTGCTTCCCGCCATGGAGAGCTTCGATCCCGAACTTGTGATCGTCTCCGCCGGGTTCGACGCCGACGCGCGCGATCCGTTGGCCAATCTGGAACTCGGCCCGGAGGATTTCGCCTGGGCCACCGAGCGCCTTCTCGATCTCGCCGAGAAGACCGCCGGCGGGCGGCTTGTCTCGGTCCTGGAGGGCGGCTATGACCTTGAAGCCCTGGCCGAAGGGGCGGCCGCCCATGTCGGCGCCCTGATGGCCCGGGCCTGACTGGGGGTGGGTCCACCCGACCGCATCCGACCGCTTCTGGCCGCATCCGGGCCGCCCGAAGACCGACGCCGAACCGACGCCGACACGAGATACTAAAGAGATCGAACGCCGTGACAGAGACATCGAAAGACAGCCCGGATAAAGGCACGCCGGCTCCCGTGGAGACGTTGAGTTTCGAAGCGGCCATGGCCGAGTTGGAGAAGATCGTCTCGCTTTTGGAGCGGGGTGACCTCGACCTCGAAGCCTCGATTTCCGCCTATGAACGGGGCGAGGCCTTGAAAAAGCACTGCGAGAGGAAACTTGCCGAGGCGGAGCTTCGGGTCGAGAAGATCCGGATGGACGGCGAGGGGAAGGCCACGGGCGCCGATCCCTTCGACGCGTCCTAATCCAACAAATCCGGTCCCGTTTCATATGCCGACTTTGGGGGAGCCTGAATGAACGCCGCCGACCAACCACTCGATATCACGCTGGCCATGAAGGAAACGGCGGAGGCGGTCACCCGCACCATGGATCGCTGGCTCGCGCTGCCCGAGGGCCCGGAGGCCCGGGTCGTCGAGGCGATGCGGCACTCCGCCCTGGGCGGGGGCAAGCGCCTGCGGCCTTTTCTGGTGATGGAAAGCGCGCGTTTGTTCGGCGTTTCCGACTACGCGGCCCGGCAGACGGCGGCGGCGGTCGAGTTCCTGCACTGCTATTCGCTGATCCATGACGACCTGCCGGCGATGGACGACGCGGAAACGCGACGCGGGCGGCCGAGCTGTCATGTCGCCTTCGACGAGGCGACCGCGATCCTGGCCGGCGATGCACTGTTGACCCTGGCCTTCGAAATCCTGTCGGATCCGGACACCCACGGGAATCCCGCGGTGCGAGCGGATTTGTGCCGTGGCCTGGCCCGCGCATCCGGCCATCGCGGCATGGTCGGCGGCCAGATGATCGACCTGTTGGCCGAAAAGGAACCGAACCTGGATATCCACTCCGTTATCCGGCTGCAGCGTATGAAGACCGGTGCGTTGATTTGTTTCTCGGCCGAGGCTGGGGCGATTCTCGGTCGGGCGGGGGAACCGGCGCGCCACGCCCTCCACTCCTTCGGCCAGGAATTGGGGCTCGCCTTCCAGATCGCCGACGATGTGCTCGATCACGAGGGCGATGCGGAGACCGTCGGCAAGCCGGTGGGGCGTGACGACGAGGCGGGCAAGGCCACCTTCGTCACCCTGCTGGGGCTCGATGGGGCAAAAGAGCGCGCCGGGATGTTGGCCGACCAGGCGGCGGTCCATTTGGAGCATTTCGGGTCGAGCGCCGCCCGACTCGCGGCTTTGGCGCGGTTTGTCATAGACCGGAAAGCCTAAACGCGCTTGAATGTTATGGTTGTCTAAAGAAAGCGAGCGGACATGAGCACGAAACCGACCGCGCATCTCGACCAGGTGACCTGGCCTTGGGATTTCCGGGACTGGTCCTTGCGAGATCTGCATGCCCTTGCCGACGACCTTCGGACCGAGACCATCGACGCCGTCTCCACGACCGGCGGCCATCTCGGCGCCGGCCTGGGGGTCGTCGAGCTCACCGTGGCCCTGCACTACGTCTTCGACACGCCGGACGACAAGATCATCTGGGATGTCGGGCATCAGGCCTATCCCCATAAGATCCTGACCGGTCGCCGCGACCGCATCCGGACCCTGCGCCAGGGCGGCGGTCTCTCCGGCTTCACCAAACGGTCGGAAAGCCAATACGATCCCTTCGGCGCCGGGCACAGTTCGACCTCGATTTCGGCCGGGCTCGGCATGGCGGTGGCGGCCAAGCTCCAGGACCGCCCGATGAACGTGATCTCGGTCATCGGCGACGGCTCGATCAGCGCCGGCATGGCCTATGAGGCGATGAACAACGCCGGCAGCATGGATTCCCGTCTCATCGTTGTGCTGAACGACAACGACATGTCGATCGCGCCGGCGGTGGGGGCGATGAGCAACTACCTCTCCCGCGTCGTTTCGTCGAAGCAGTATCGGGGGGCCCGGGACGTGGCCAAGGAAATGGCCAAGCGCTTCCCGAAACCCTTCCAGACGGCGGCGCGCAGGGCCGAGGAATTCGCCCGCGGCTTCGTCCAGGGCGGAACGCTGTTCGAGGAGTTGGGTTTCCTCTACATCGGCCCGGTAGACGGCCACAATCTCGACGTTCTGGTGCCGATTCTGGAGAGCCTTCGCGATCGACCCCAGGACGGCCCGGTGCTGCTGCACTGTGTGACCGAGAAGGGGAAGGGCCATCCCTTCGAAAAGGAACACACCGAAAAGTATCACGCGGTCCAGAAATTCGACGTGGTCACCGGGACCCAGGTCAAGAAGAAGCCCAACGCGCCGAGCTATACCTCGGTCTTCGCCAAGGCTTTGATCAAGGAAGCGGAGCAGGACGAGAGCATCGTCGCGATCACCGCCGCCATGCCGTCGGGCACCGGCGTCGGGACCTTCCAGGAGCGCTTTCCGGAGCGGACCTTCGATGTCGGCATCGCCGAACAGCACGCGGTGACCTTTGCGGCCGGTCTGGCCTGCGAGGGGGTAAAACCGTTCTGCGCGATCTACTCGACCTTCCTGCAGCGGGCCTATGATCAGGTCGTCCATGACGTCGCGATCCAGAAACTGCCGGTTCGTTTCATCATCGACCGTGCCGGTTTCGTCGGCGCCGACGGGGCGACTCATTGCGGCGCCTTCGACCTCGCCTATCTCGGCTGCTTGCCGGGCATGACGATCATGGCGCCGTCGGACGAACGGGAGTTGATGGACATGGTCGCGACCGCCGTCGAGATCGGCGACGGGCCGTCGGCGATACGCTATCCCCGTGGCGAAGGCATCGGCGTCGATCTCGCCGAACAGGGCACGGCGTTGGAAATCGGCAAGGGCCGGGTCGTGCGCGAGGGTGGCAAGGTCGCCATCCTGTCGCTGGGCGGGCGGATGCAGGCGGCGTTGACGGCCGCCGAGACGCTGGAAGGTCATGGCCTGCCGGCGACGGTCGCCGATGCGCGCTTCGCGAAGCCGCTGGATACGGACCTGATCGACCGGTTGGCGGCCGAGCATGAGGTGTTGGTCACTGTCGAGGAAGGCTCGACCGGCGGTTTCTCGGCGATGGTCATGACCCATCTCGCCCGCGCCGGCCGGTTCGACGGCGGGCTCAAATTCCGGCCGATGACGATGGTCGACAAATTCCTCGATCATGAAAGCCAGGACAACCAGTACGCCCAGTGCGGCCTGGACGCGAAGGGTATCGTCGCGACCGTTCTGGAAGCGCTCGGGATGGAAGCGACCGCGGCGGCGGAAGCCAGCGACTGATCCGGCGCCGGTAAGGATTTCCCATGGCGAAGGTCCGGCTCGACACGCTGCTGGTCGACCGCGGGCTCGTCGAGAGCAAGACCAAGGCCCAGGCCCTGGTGATGGCCGGCCTCGTCTATTCCGGTGAGAAGCGGCTCGATAAGCCAGGCGCGCAGATCAAGGAAGACACGGCGCTGGACGTGCGCGGCCAGCCCCATCCCTGGGTCAGCCGGGGCGGTCTCAAGCTCGAAAAGGGCCTTGCCGCCTTTGGGCTCGATCCAAGCGGGTTGATCGCTATCGATGTTGGCGCCAGCACCGGCGGTTTCACCGATGTCCTGTTGCAGGGTGGGGCGGCCCGGGTCTACGCCGTCGATGTCGGCCAGGGCCAACTCGCCTGGAAACTCCGCCAGGACCCCAAAGTCGCCGTATTGGAGAAGACCAATGCAAGGCGTCTTTCGGCGGATCAGGTGCCGGAGCCCGTCGACCTCGTCGTTTGCGACGCCTCCTTCATCTCCCTGCTGACGGTGCTTCCCGCACCGCTCGCGCTCCTGAAGCCCGGCGGACATCTCGTGGCGCTGATCAAGCCGCAATTCGAGGCCGGTCGGGACCAGGTCGGCAAGGGCGGTGTGGTGCGGGATCCGGAGGTGCACCAGGCCGTTTGCGACAAGGTGCGGGCCTGGCTGGTAGGCGAAGGCTGGACCGTGCTCGGCATCGCGGAAAGCCCGATCACCGGCCCCGAAGGCAATGTCGAATTCCTGATCGGTGCGCGAAAGCCCTGACGCGGAGCCCTCAGAGCACCTGATAGACGAAGATGTCCTGGATGCGGTCGCCAAAAACATCACCGAGATCGCGCAAGGCGTTTTCACGGAACACGTCGAACTGGTCGCGGCCCGGCCGGCCACTTCGGTACATCTCGATCGCCAAGGGGAAGACCACCTCGTCGACACGGGGCTTGTAGCTCTCGATCAGGGCGCGATTCTCGATCGTGTCCGCCTCGATCGCAAAACTGATAAAGCCGTAGACCGCCTTGCCGTCGACCCGAACGTTGATGTTGTAGGGTCCGATGGTCGTCATCGTCGGCTCCAGCGTGCGCTTATAGAGGAAATCCCGCTTGATCCTCTCCGAACGCTCGCCGGCCGCTTCCTTGCGGCTC
This sequence comes from Alphaproteobacteria bacterium, assembly GCA_024743275.1. GTDB lineage: Bacteria > Pseudomonadota > Alphaproteobacteria > JANSWW01 > JANSWW01 > JANSWW01. The sequence goes on along the minus strand of JANSWW010000010.1, from coordinate 70,620 downwards.
TTCTCGAGCCGGTCCTCGACCGCTTCGTCCGCGTCTTCCTGATCGGCAAAGACGGGTCCGACCGGTCCGAGCGCCAGCGTGAAGACTGTCATCAAAGTCAGCAGATAACGGCTAAAACCGCGCATAACGATGCCCCTTTGCCCCAAGTGCTATACCCCGAGCACGGTGGAATTATGCGCCCCATCGGGAAAAACGCCAAGGGCTTTACGCGAAAGAGTGGCCCGGGCTGTCGGTGAGGATTGGGCCGGTGAGGATTGGACCGGTCAGCGAAGATCGAGGCGTGGGGCCTCGACCATCCCGGGTGTTCTCAGAAGCGCCTCGGCCTCACCGAGCAGCGAGAGGAGCCGCGACAGCTCGCCCATCGCCGCGAAGAGGCGGCCCGATTGCAGGGCCTGGAGGAGGGCCTCAAGCGGGTCCGGCGGCGGCGGATAGGGGAAGAGATTGAGATCCGCGTCCGGGGCCAGCGCCAGCTTGTCCCGCAAGACCGCCAGGGCTTCCGGATAGCCGCCGATCCGGTCGATGAGGCCGTTGGCGCCGGCGTCGGTGCCGGCGAAGATCCGGCCTCGCGCCACGGCGTCGATTTCGGCCTCGCTCAGGCCCCTGGCCTCGGCCGCCTTCGCCGTGAAGTCGGCATAGACCCGGTCGAGCATGTCGGAGAGTTTGCGCCGTTGGGCGACGGTGAAGCGGTCGACCGGACTGTCGATGGTGGCGTTCTCGCCCCTGGAATAGCTTTCGATCCGGATGCCGAGATCGGACAGCAACCCCTCGGCGACGAATTTCCCGGAAAACACGCCGATGCTGCCGGCAAGGGAACTCGGCTGGGCGATGATGATGTCCGCCGCCATGGCGATGAAATAGCCGCCCGAGGCCGTCACGTCGCCGAGCCAGGCGATGACCGGCTTGCCCTGGCCCTTCACCCGGCCGAGCGCGGCCCAGACCGCATCGGCGCCGGTATAGGCGCCGCCGGGGCTGTCGATCCGCAGCAGGACGGCGGCGATCTCCGGATCCTCCGCGGCGTCGGTCAGAGCGTCCGCAAGGTCCTGGCCATAGACAGTTTCGGAGCGCTCGAACCCCGGCGCGCCGCCGCGGCCCGGCAGGATCGGGCCGATCACCGGGACGACCGCCACGTTCGGTGCGGCCTCCAGCCGGTCGATGACCTCTTCCGGCGGGAGATAGCGGTCGATCGGCACCAAGGTGGCGTCCAGGGCGTCGGGGCGGTCGCGCCGCAGGTCGCTGGGATATGTCAGGGCGTCGACCAATCCGGCCTCCAGGGCCTCCTGCGCCGAGAGCGGGGCGTTATCGATCAGAGTCGACACTTCCACCGGAGAGATCGACCTGGCACCGGCGATGCCTCGGACCACGGTCTCGTAGAAGCGGTCCAGCATCTGTTCGTAGTTATCCCGCACCGGCAGGGTGGGGGCGGCTCGGGTGAATTGTTCCGGCGCGCCCTTGTATTCGTGCCGACGGTCGAAATCCGCCGTGACGCCCAACTCCGCCAGGGCTTCGCCGAAGAAGGGCGCCGACAGGTTGAGACCGGTGATGGCGAGGTCGCCCGAGGGCTGGAGGTGGACCTCCTCGAAGGCGGAGGCGAGGTAGTAGGCGGCGGTGCCGCCGCTCATCGCGCCGAAGCTCTCGGCGAATGCGATGGTCTCTTTTTCCGCTTCGCGGAACCGCTCGACGGCGCTCCGGAGCTCCTGAGCCTGGGCCAGGCCGGGCTGGGCGCCGGAGACATTGGCGATCAGGCCGATCACCCGCGGATCGTCCGCCGCATGATCCAAGGCGCGCACCATACGCGTCAGGCTCGCCTCACGGGTGAAGGGGCCGCCCATCTCGGTCTCCGGCAAGGGGCCGCCGAGATTGACCGCCAGCAGCATGCGATCCGGGGCGTCGAATTCCGCCTCCATGCCGGGCAGCCGGGCGTCGTCCAATTCGTTGACCACGAGTCCGATGCCGACCACGACGGCAAGGCCGACAAGGGTGAAGAAACCGACCAGGGCGATGAGGATGTATTTCAGAAAACGGCCCATGGCGGTCTCCGGTCCTAAGTTTCGACGGGACGGCCGAGCGCCCGGTGCCGCATCAGATGGTCGGCCAGGACGACCGCCATCATCGCCTCGCCGACGGGTACGGCCCGGATGCCGACACAGGGGTCGTGGCGACCCTTGGTCATCACGTCGATCTCCTGGCCGTTGGCGTCGACCGACCGACGCGGGGTGAGGATCGAACTGGTCGGCTTGACCGCGAAGCGAACGACGACATCCTGACCGGTCGAGATCCCGCCCAGGATCCCGCCGGCCTTGTTGCTGAGATAGTCGATGCGGTTGCCGTCCATCCGCATCTCGTCGGCGTTCTCCTCGCCGGAGAGGGCCGCCGCCTCGAAGCCGGCGCCGATCTCGACGCCCTTGACCGCGTTGATCGTCATCATCGCCTGGGCGAGGTCGCTGTCGAGCTTGTCGTAGATCGGCTCGCCCAAGCCGGCGGGTACGCCGGAGGCGACCACCTCGATCACCGCGCCGGTGGAAGACCCGGCCTTGCGGATTCCGGTCAGATAGTCCTCCCAGTGGGCGGCCGTCTCGGCGTCGGGGCAGAAGAACGGGTTCTCGCCGACCTGATCCCAATCCCAGTTGTCGCGGGCGATCTTGTGCGGGCCCATCTGGACCAGGGCGCCCCGTATCTGGATACGCGATCCCAGAACCTTGCGGGCGATGGCGCCCGCCGCGACCCGGGCCGCCGTCTCACGGGCCGACGACCGGCCGCCGCCGCGATAATCCCGGATGCCGTATTTCTGCTGATAGGTCACATCCGCATGACCCGGGCGGAAGCGGTCCTTGATTTCGGAATAGTCCTTCGAGCGCTGATCCGTGTTCTCGATCATCAGCGAGATCGGCGTGCCGGTGGTCTGGCCCTCGAACACGCCGGACAGGATTTTGACCTGATCCGGTTCCTGCCGCTGGGTCGTGAACTTGGATTGGCCGGGGCGCCGCCGGTCGAGATCCCGTTGGATATCGGCCTCGGCAAGCGGCAGCAGCGGCGGGACGCCATCGACGACGCATCCCAGCGCCGGGCCGTGACTTTCGCCCCAGGTGGTGAAACGGAAAAGGGTCCCGAAGGAATTGCCGGCCATGACTAACCTTACACAGGGGCCTTACATGAGGGGCGGAACGGGCGGTCAGACCACTGAGATGTCCGGTGCGTCCACCGCCTTCATGCCGACCACGTGATAGCCGCAGTCGACATGATGGACCTCGCCGGTCACCCCGCCGGAAAGATCGCTCAAGAGATACAGCGCCGAGCCCGCCACGTCATCCAGCGCGACATTCCGCTTCAGCGGCGAGTTGTACTGGTTCCATTTGAGGATATAGCGGAAATCACCGATCCCGGATGCGGCCAGGGTCTTGATCGGACCCGCGGAGATCGCGTTCACCCGGATGTTCTCACCGCCCAGATCGGTCGCGAGATAGCGCACGCTCGCCTCCAGCGCCGCCTTGGCGACCCCCATGACATTGTAGTGGGGCATGACCCGTTCGGCGCCGTAATAGGTCAGGGTGACGATGCTGCCCCCCTCCTTCATCAGCGGTACCGCGCGTTGGGAAATGGCGGTCAGCGAATAACAGGAGATGTCGAGCGTCCGGATGAAGTTGGACCGGGTCGTCTCGACATACTGGCCCTTCAACTCCTCCTTGTCTGAATAGGCGATGGCGTGGACCAGGAAGTCCAGGCCACCCCACTCTTTCTCCAGGGTCTCGAAGACCCCGTCCATGGAGGCGTCGTCGGTGACGTCGCACGGCATCACGAGGGTCGATCCGACGGAGGCGGCCAGCGGCCGGACCCGTTTTTCGAGGGCCTCGCCCTGATAGGTGAAGGCGAGCTCCGCCCCGTGATCGCTGGCCATTTTGGCGATGGCCCAGGCGATGGATCGGTCGTTGGCAACCCCCATGACAAGCCCGCGTTTGCCAGCGAGCAGGGGCGACGGGTTGTTCATTCTTATTCCCCGGATGATGCTGTTTTGACTGGCGGCGCGGAAGATCCGCGCGCGCCCAGTGGTTCTAGCCGATGCCCCGAATCGGGTAAAGCGCCGTCGGCGCAGGCGCTTTATGCGGGGCGATCCGAAGGGAGTGGGGACTTACGACATCGGCATTACGACTTAGGGGGGTGACCCTCGAGGAACTCGCTTTGCGTGTCGTATTTACCGGCCAGCGCGTCCTCGCCGCTCTTGGACCACAGGGGCACACCGGCGATATAGCCGGCCCGGCCCAGCAGATGCGCGCCGATGGGCGCGGTGATCAGCAGGAATACGATCCCGGCGAGCGCGCGGGCGATGACCTCGATCTGCTCCGAATGGAAGGCGACCGCCAGCAGGATCAGACCGCCGCCGAGGGTGCCGGCCTTGGTGGCCGCGTGCATGCGAAGATAAACGTCCGGCAGGCGGAACAGGCCGATCCCGGCGACCAGGGAGAAAAACGCGCCGATCAGAATCAGCACGCCCGCGATGATTTCCGTCATGACCGGCCTCCCTGTTCCCGATACTGTTCCCGCTCCTCAGCGTGGGCGACCTCATCCAACTGGTCGTCCTTTGGCAGATGGGCACGGCGATAGATGTAGCGGGCGAAGGCGACCGTCGCGAGGAAGCCGACAAGGGCGAGCGCGATGCCGACATCGATGTAATTGTACTCGCTCGTCACCACGGCCATCACCCCGATGAAGCCGATGCCGATCAGCATCAGCATGTCGAGGGCGACCACCCGGTCCGCGAAGCTCGGGCCGCGCACCAGGCGATAGACCGTCAGCGCGAAGGCCACCAGCAGCGAGGCCAAGGCGATGCGGGTCGAGATGTCGAGAAAGGAACTGCCGAGAACGTCCATCGCCTTACTCCATCGCCTCGATCACCAGCCGCTCGAACCCGTCCTTGATCTCGCGGCAGAGCTCCTCCGGATCGTCCACATTCATCGCGTGGATATAGAGGGTCGAGCGGTCGCTGGATACGTCGACGCTCAGGGTGCCGGGGGTGAGGCTGATCATGTTGGCCAGCAGCATGATCTCGGCATCCTGTTTCACGTCGAGCGGCAGGGCGATGATCGCCGGTTTGAAATTCATGCTGGGACTGAGGGTGTCGCGGGCCACCCGGTAGCCGGAGATCACGAGTTCCTTCAAGAACACCGCCAGCAGGCGGATGATCCGCAGCGGCCGGTAGAAGTTGTGCAGGTTGAAGCGGTCGCGGACCAGCCACAGGGAGATGAAGCCGAGGATGAAGCCGAACAGCAGATTGCCCGGCGCGAAGCTGGACGTCACCGCCCCCCAGACCAGGGCCAACACCAGATTGAGCAGGAAGAGGTTCATTCCGTCACCTCCTTACCGAGCACCGGATCATCCGAGGCCGTGACCGCCCGCGGGGCGCCCAGAACCGCCTCGATATAGGCGTCCGGCGCCAACAGGTCCGCCGCGGCCCGGGTCGACGCCTTGACCACCGGCGCCGAATAGAGACCGATCAGGAAGGTGAGGGCGGCCAGCGCACCCAGGCTGCCCTTGACCAGGTTGCCGAACTCGGGGGCGGGCGGGGTCGGCGCATCCTCGGGGGCCGCGCGCCAGAAAATCAGGGCAAAGGCCCGGCCGACCGCGAGCAGCGTGAGGAAGCCGGAGAGCAGAATGCCGACCACCAGGATCGTCGATCCGGCCTCAAGACCGGCTTGGACCAGATAGACCTTGGGCCAGAACCCGGCCAGCGGCGGCACGCCCGCGAGCGACAGGCCCACGATCAGGAAGGCGACGCTCAGATAGGGCGCGCGCTTGTAGAGCCCCGCCAGATCCTCGATCCGGGTCGCGTTCCCGGCCGAGGCGATCATGCCGGCGGCGATGAACAGGGCGGCGGACACGATGATCGAGTGGACGATATAGAAGATCGTCCCCAGGAAGGCGGCCTCCGTGCCGATGGCGAGCCCGCCGACCATCACGCCGACGCCGCTGACCACAGTGAAGGACACGAAGCGCCGGATGTCCGACTCCGCGAGCGCGCCGAGCGCGCCCAGAACCATCGTCGCGACGGCGACCCAGATCATCGCCTCGCGGGCGAGATGGGCGCTGTCCGGGAACACCACCATGAACACCCGGATCAGGGCATAGACTCCGACCTTGGTGAGCAGGGCGGCGAAGATCGCGGAGACTGTCGGCAGCGGCGTGTGATAGGCCGCCGGCAGCCAGAAATAGAGCGGAAACAGGGCCGCCTTCATGCCGAGCGAGACAAGGAAGAGAAGACCCACGGTCTCCAGCGTCGAATCCTGCGGCAGGGCCGCGACCGCGCCGGACAGATCGGCCATGTTGAGCGTCCCGGTCAGGCCATAGAGCAGGCCGATGGCGATCAGCAGCAGGGTGGTCGCGATCAGATTGAGGAAGGCGTATTTGACCGCCCCGTCGATCTGTTCCCGCCGGCCGCCGAGGACGATCAGCCCGAAGGAGGAAATCAGGGTGACCTCGAACCAGACATAGAGATTGAAGATGTCGCTGGTCAGGAAGGCGCCCGCGACCCCGGCCATCAGCGCCAGGATCAGCGGGAAGAAGCCAGCCCGGCGATGCTCCGCGTCGGTCGCGCCCAGGCTGTGGGCGACGACGGCGAGCGCCACGAGGCTGCCGACCACGGTGAGGAAGGCGCCGAACGGGTCCGCGGCCAGCGCGATGCCGAACGGGGCCGGCCATCCGCCCATGGACATGGCGACGACGCCATGGCTCCAGACATGGTCGAAGAGAACCGCGGCTGAAATGAACTGGGCGCCCAGCACGACGATGCTGATCGTCGCCTGCGTCCGTTCACGTCCCCAGGCAGCCGCCGCGAGGGCGGCCCCCAGCAGCGGAATGAGGACGGGCCAGACGACGAGCCAACCGGCACCCTCAAATCCAGAGCCGTCAAACATCGCTACCTCTCAAAACCTGGCGGGCGGCTTCGGGTTCCGCGTCCCGCATCCGGTCGGTATCCACCGTCTCCAGCGACTGATAGGCCCGGTAGGCCAGGACAAGCAGGAAGGAGAAAAGGGAGAAGCTGATCACGATGGCGGTCAAGATGAGCGCCTGCGGAAGCGGGTTGGCGATCGCCGCCTCGGCGACCTTGAGGCCGTCCGGGATCAGCGGCGGCTCGTCCCGGGTCAGGCGGCCGGCCACGAAGATCAGCAGATGGGTCGCGTTGCCGAGCACGAAGATTCCGAGCAACAGCCGAATCATGGAGCCGGACAGCAATAGATAGACGCTGACGGCGAACAGCGCCCCGACGACGATTGCGAAAGCGCCTTCCATCAGGTGCTCTCCTCCAGGCCGATGATGATGGCGACGATCGCCCCGACCACGACCAGATAGACCCCGATGTCGAACAGAACGACGGTGGAGAGGTATTTCAGGTCGGGCGCGAAGGACGGGAACCACCACTGGCCCGTCATGAAGGCGTCCCCGAAGAGAAGCGAGGCGACGCCGCTGAGGCCGGCGATGAACAGCCCGACGCCGGCGATGCTGACCGGATGGAAGACCATCGCCCGGCGGGTCGCGGCCACGCCCTCGTTGATCGTGTAGGTAGCGAAGGCCGACGCGCCGATCAGACCGCCGATGAAGCCGCCGCCCGGCACATTGTGTCCGCGCAGCAGGACATAGATCGAGAACAGCACCGTCAGGCCGACCAGGAAGGGGGTGGCGGTCTTCAGAATTAGAGAGTTCATGACGTCTCCTTGCCTGTAACTGCGCTATCCGGGGCGCTATCCGGGGCGCTATCCGGGGCGCGGCCGGCCCCGGCGAGACTCCGGCCGCCCATCGCCAGCAGGCTCAACACGGCGACCCCGGCGATCACCACCACGGCGATCTCGCCGAAGGTGTCGAGGGCGCGGAAGTCGACCAGAATCACGTTAACGATGTTGCGGCCATAGGCCTCGGTATAACTTCGCGCGGCGAAGTATTCGCTGAGCGCGAGATCGAGCGTCCGGCTGGTGATCGACAGCAGCAGCAGTGTGAATCCCACGCCGACCGCGCCGGCGATGATGCTATCACGCACCGCCCTGGGCCAGCCGCGCCAGTCGGAGCGGTAGATCGGCAGGCGCGCGATCACAAGCGCCAGGATGACGACCGACAGGGTTTCCACCATCAACTGGGTGAAGGCGAGGTCCGGTGCGCTGAACAACAGGAAGACCAGCGCGACGGCGACGCCCAGCACGCCCATGGACAGGATGGCGATCAGCCGCGACCGAAAGACCGCGATCGAGAAACCGCCGGCGAGCGCCAGGGCGGCGATCCCGAAGATATAGAAGTCCGTCGCCGGGATACGGAACGTGATGTCGAGATCACCCATCTGGGCGACCGGTAGCAGCAGAACCGCCGCCACGATCAGCATGGTCACGAGCAGATAGTGGCGCAGCGTCCCGGTCTGGAGCCGGGCCGTCACCGTGCGCGCGGTCCCGATCAGCAGGTCGAGGAATTGGTCATAGCCCCGGTCCGGACCCCACATCCTGTCGAAGGTCGCGGCGAGGGTGCTGCTGATCGCCCGCGAGCGCCACAGCAGCACGATGCCGAGCGCGATGGTCGCGAGACTGAGGAAAAGCGGAGTCTTGAAGCCGCCCCAGAGATAGAGGTCGACGGAGACCTGTTCGCCCGCGACGGCCCAGACCGCCGGACCGACCAGCAGGCCGCCGGACAGTCCGTTGAACAGGCCGGCGAGCAGGCCGAGCGCGGCCAGGGTCACCGGGCCGAGCCACAGGCCGGGGCCGCCCTCATGCGGATGCTTCGGCGTCTCGCTTTGCCGGCCGAGGAACGGCTTGAAGCCGACGAGCAAGGCGACCGCGAACATCAACGCGTTGCCGAGGATCGCCACGCCGGTGATCGCCAGCGGCCAGAAATCGCCCATGGTGGCCTTGTAGACCCATTCCTTGGCGATGAAGCCGATGAAGGGCGGCAGGCCGGACATGGACACGGCCGCCAGCGCGGCGGCGGCGAAGGTGATCGGCATCGCCTTGCCGAGGCCGGAGAGACGCGTGATCTCCCGCGTTCCGGTCCCATGGTCGACGCTGCCGGCCGCCATGAACAGGGCGCCCTTGAACAGCGAGTGGGCGAAGAGGTAGGCCATCGCGGCTTCCAGCGCCACTTCCTCGCCCAGGCCGATCAGGAAGACCAGCAGGCCGAGGCTCGCGACCGTGGTCTGGGCCAGCATCAGCTTGAGATCGGTGTTGCGGATCGCCAGGACCGCGCCGATCAGGAAGGTGACGGCGCCGAAGGCGACCAGGACCGTCTGCCAGATCTCGGTGCCGCCGAGGCCGGGATTGACCCGGGCCAGCAGGTAGACGCCGGCCTTCACCATGGTGGCGGAGTGGAGATAGGCGCTGACCGGAGTCGGCGCTTCCATCGCGTTGGGCAGCCAGAAATGGAACGGCGCCTGGGCCGACTTCGTGAACGCCCCCATCAGCACGAGGATCAGGATCGCCAGATAATGCGGGTGATCGCGCAGCAGGTCGCCGCTCTGCAGCAGCGTCGACAGCTCCATGGAGCCACCGGCCTGGGCCATCAGCAACAGGCCCGCCAGCAGGGCGAGACCGCCGCCGCCGGTGACCACCAACGCCTGCAGGGCCGCCCGGCGGGAGCGCGGGCTTGCATGGTTGAAACCGATCAGCAGGAAGGACGTGATCGATGTCAACTCCCAGAACACGAAGAGCGTGACCACATTGTCCGCCAGCACCAGGCCCAGCATCGATCCCATGAACATCAGGATGAACATGAGGAACCGGCCGAGATCGGCATGCTTGGCGAGATAGGTCGCGGCGTAAAGAACGATGAAGGTGCCGATGCCGCTGATCAGCAGGGCGAACAGAAGGCTCAGCCCGTCGACATAGAAAGACAGATGAATGCTGAGATCGGACACCCAGGGGGTCGAGAAGGTAATGGTCCCCCCAGACGATACCGTACCGATGAACTGGGCGAAGTAGACTGTGAGCGCCGCCGGAAGGAGGGCCAGAAGCCAACCGGTTGCGGGTCCCGCGACTCGTTTCACGGTCGGCGCGAAAACCGCAAGGACAAACGGTGCCAGCACCCCCGCAAGCAACATTCGGCTCAACTCCCAACAAAAAGCCGCGGATCCCGGTCGGGACCGCAGCGTGGCCAACCCAGACGACGTGAACATCCACCCGAGGCCCGGCGCGAGAACGCGGACCCGTGAGCGTGCGGGGAAGGGGCAAGACCCAGCCCCACGGTCGGGCGATTTTCATAGAGATAGGACGCCCCGTCCGCAAGCCAAACCGAAATCGATCGGCGGAAAATCACATACGAATGGATAGGAAGGATCGCGAATCGCCCGCCGCCCCTTCGTTTCTGTCGGTATCGTCGTTCCTCTCCGCCAACGAAAGAATTGCACGGCAAGAACCGGAAAGCGGCATAGGCTCACCCTTGGCATGATGATCCTACCGTCTGCCGGAGAGACCGCCATGACCGCCACCCCCTCGATTCACGCCAGCATGTCCTTGAAGGAATGGGGCATGCTGCTCGCGCTTTCCCTGGTCTGGGGTGGATCCTTCTTTTTCAACGACGTCGCGGTCAGGGGGTTGCCGACTTTCACGGTCGTCGTGGTCCGGGTCGTTCTCGGCGCCCTGGTCCTGCTGATGGTGATGCGGGCGATGGGCCTGCGGATGCCGACGGATCGGCGGGTCTGGGGAGCCTTTTTGATGATGGGGCTGCTCAACAACGTGCTGCCGTTCAGCCTGATCGTCTGGGGGCAGTCCCATCTCGCCTCCGGCGTGGCGGCGATCCTCAATGCCTCGACACCGCTCTTCACGGTGATCGTCGCCCATGGCCTGACCGTCGACGAGAAGATGACCCGTGGGCGGCTGTTGGGCGTCCTGCTGGGCTTCGCCGGGGTCGCCGTGATGATGGGGGGCGGTGATCTTGCCAATCTCGAATTGGAGATCCTGGCCCCGCTCGCCTGTCTCGCCGGCGCGCTGTCTTATGCCTGCGCCGGGGTCTATGGCCGGCGCTTTCGCAAACTGGGGGTGGCGCCTATGGCGACGGCGACGGGGCAGGTCTGCGGTTCGAGTCTGGTGATGATCCCCCTGGTGCTGCTCGTCGATCAGCCCTGGACCCTGCCGGCGCCGTCCGCGGGCACGATCGGCGCGCTGATCGGGGTCGCCGTGCTCTCCACGGCCTTCGCCTATGTGCTCTACTTCAGGATCCTCGAGACGGCCGGGGCGACCAATCTGCTGTTGGTGACCTTCCTGGTGCCGGTCAGCGCCATTCTGCTCGGCATCGGATTCCTCGGCGAGGTCCTGCTGCCCAAGCATTTATTCGGCATGGCGCTGATCGGCCTGGGTCTTTCCGTCATCGACGGCCGTTTATGGACGCATTGGGGGCGGCGGGAGCGCTCTTGATCAGTCCCACTCGCGGGGCTTGTCGGAGTTCTTCGGCGACCAGCGTTCCAGGAAATGGACCAACTCCTGATCCGGGGGATCCGGCAGTTTCACAGTGAGTCGGACGAGCTGATCCCCACGGGATTTGCCGCCGGCCTGCGGCAAGCCCTTGCCCTTGAGGCGCAGGGTCGTGCCGGAATTCGAGCCCGGTGGCACCTTGACCGAGACCTTGCCGTCGATGGTCGGCACGACGATGGACGCGCCCAGCACCGCCTCCTTCAGGGTCACCGGCACCTCCGCGACGATCCGGCCCTCCTCCAGTTTGAGGATCGGGTCGGCGATCAGCGATACCGTCACCAGGGCGTCGCCCGGCGGGCTGCCATGGCTGCCCGGTCGCCCGAGTCCCTTGAGCCGCAGGGTCTGGCCGTCCTGGGTGCCCGGCGGGATGGTGACGTCGAGCGTGCGGGCGTTCGGGAAGGTGACACGCTTCTTGGTGCCCAGCATGCCCTCCGCGAAGGTCACGGTCATGGTGTGCTGCAGATCCTCGCCCCGGGTGGTGTCGTGGAACCCGCCCGCACCCTGGCCACCGGCGGCACCGGTCGCCCGGAAGAATTCGGAGAAGATATCCTCCGCCTCCTCGGCCGCCTGTTCCTGCCGCCGACGGTTCGCCGAGGACGATGAGGTGGAGGACCGCCAGGCCCGGTGCCAACCGCCGCCGGTGCGTGCACCCGCCCCGGTCCCGTGGCCGGGACGCGGGCCGTTGCGGACCTCGTTCCCCTCGTTATCCAGTTCGCCCCGGTCGAACTTCTTGCGCCGGGTCGGGTCCGAGAGGATCGAGTAGGCCGTGTTCACCTCCTTAAAGCGCCGCTCCGCCTCCTTGTCGCCCGGATGGGCGTCGGGATGGTGCTGCTTCGCGAGCTTCCGGAAGGCGCTCTTGATATCGCCGGCGCTGCTCCGGGCATCGACGCCGAGAACGGTATAGGGATTACGCACCGGCTCTTCAAAGTCCTGTTCGAAACGGTCGCCGTCAGTTCTGGATTTCCCAGGTGCCGTCCGGCTGACGGCAGGCGACACCGTACGCCTCTTCGGTACGTCCGCCAATGGTCACCGTTTGCTGGAACTCGCGGCAATAGCGCCCTTGCGAATCATCGCCTTCGCGTACCGCCGTCACGGTGCCGCTGTTCTCCGTGTCCGGATTGCGCCAGGTGATGGTCTGGCCGATCGGGGCCTGGGTCGCGGAGGACATCGCCTGCTGCGCCTTGAAACGGTCGTTCTCGTCCATCTGCCGCCCGATGGATTGGCCGGCGAGACCGCCCAGCAGGGCGCCGATGGCGACGGCCGCCAGTTGCCCGGACCCGGTCCCGATCTTCGAGCCGGCGAGACCGCCCGCGGCGGCCCCCAGCAGCCCGCCGACATTCTCCTTGGCGCCGTTCTGGGCACAGCCGGCGAGGCCGAGCGCCAGGACGGCGGCCAGCGCGGTGGATTTCATCAGGGTGGGATTTCTCAACGCTTGAACCATTGCGGTTTCTCCTCAGGCTTTCAGTGTGCGGGCACCCCTTCACGGGAAAGATGACCTGTTCGCCCGGCAAATTCCACGGTCTTTCCGGCAGGGTATGGAAGCCCTGCGTCATTTTGGGGGCAGCTCCGTCGCATTTGACGGAACAATGGCTTATGTCTGGGACCACGTCAGGCCGGTTTCGGTCTTACCAGGATGAGGATGCGATGAGCGACAAGATGCCCGCCGATCCCTTCCCGATGTTCGGGGAGTGGTTCGAGGAAGCCCATGAGACGGAGATCAACGATCCCAACGCGGTCACCGTCGCCTCGGTCGACGCGGAGGGGCGGCCGTCGGCGCGGATGGTCCTGTTGAAGGGCTGGGACCCGCAGGGCTTCGTCTTCTACACCAACTTCGAAAGCCGTAAGGGTCAGCAGATCCTCGGCAATCCGAACGTCGCCCTGCTGTTTCATTGGAAGAGCCTGCAGCGCCAGATCCGTATCGAGGGAACGGCGGCTCAGGTCCCGGACGAGGAGGCGGACGCCTATTACGCGTCGCGCGCCCGGCAGAGCCGGATCGGTGCCTGGGCGTCGAAGCAGTCCCGCCCGCTGGAAAGCCGTTTCGCGCTGGAAAAGGCGGTGGCGAGCTATGCCGCCAAGTTCAACATCGGCGAGATCCCCCGTCCGCCCCATTGGTCCGGCTTCCGGGTGACGCCGCGTAAGATCGAGTTTTGGCGGGATGGCGCCTTCCGGTTGCACGACCGCTTCGTCTATGATCGCCAGGACGATGATAGCTGGACGATCACCCGTCTTTATCCGTGATTTGATAAACGGCGCTGACGCCGGCGGGATGGGAGCGAGCGGCATGGGGGAAACGCCTTCTTGGGAGACCGCCCGCGCGGCCCTCGACGCGCTGTCGGACGGGACGCCGGCGATCCAGACCCATGCCAACCGGATCGTCTTCGCCGGCGACGTCGTCTACAAGCTCAAGCGTCCCGTCACCCTGCCCTTTCTCGACTACGGCACGCCGGAGATCCGCCGCGATCTGGTCGAAAGGGAAATCGCCTACAACCGGGTGACCGCGCCGGCCCTCTATCTTGGCCGGTCGGTGGTGACGGACGACGGCCGGGTGATCGACGATCCCGACGACGCGACCTATGCCGCCGGCGAACCGCTCGTCCGGATGAGGCGCTTTCCCGCCGACGCCCTGCTGGACGGTCGGGACAGTCTGCCCCCCGGCGTCCTGGAGAGGCTGGCCCGCGATGTCGCCGGCCACCACCGTCACGCCCCGCGGATGCGCAAGGGATCGGTAGGCGGCAGCAAGCCCCTCGACCGTCTGGTCGGCGACGTGGTCGCGGAGATCCGGGCGTTCGAGGCCAAGGGCGATGTGCCGGGGATCGAGCCGCATTTGGTCGAGGCCCTGACGGACGCGTTCGCGCGCGAGGTGGAGGCCGTCGCCGACCTGTTCGACGCGCGCCGGATCGGCGGGGTCTATCGGCGCTGCCATGGCGATCTCCATCTCAAGAACATCGCGCTGATCGACGGCGTTCCGACGCTCTTCGACTGTATCGAGTTCTCCGAAGGATTGAGCCTGATCGACCCCTATTACGACCTCGCCTTCCTGCTGATGGATCTGCGCCATCGTGGCTTCGCGGCGGGCGCGAGCCGGGTGCTGTCCGCCTATCTGACCATGGCCCCCGGGACCAAGCGGGAGGAACGGGAGGTTTATGGCGGGCTGCGCCTGTTGCCGCTCTATTTGGCGCTGCGGGCGACGATCCGCGCCTATATCGACGCCCGGGTCGCGCGGGAGACGGGAGACGTGGAAGCGATGGGGGCGGCCGGGCGCTATGTGGTCGAGGCCATCGATTTCCTGAGGGACGCGCCGCCGACCCTGCTCGCCGTCGGCGGAATTTCCGGGACGGGCAAGTCGACCCTCGCCTTCGGTCTCGCGCCGCGCCGGGGCCGTGGGGCCGGGGCGGTGGTGATCCGCAGCGACGCGGTTCGCAAGAAACTGTTCGGGGCGGGACAGACGGACCGCCTGCCCCAGGAGGCCTATGGCAAGGATTGGACCAATCGGACCTTCAGGGAGATGCGGCGGCTCGCCGGTCTCTGCCTGGACGCCGGCAGCGCCGCGATCGCCGATGCGGTCCATGCGACCGCCTGGCAGCAGCGCAGCCTGGAGCGGGTGGCCTTCCGCCGGGACAGGGCGTTCGAGGGCATCTGGCTTGAGATCGATGTGGAGCTGGCGGTCGCCCGGGCGGAGGCGCGGCGACGCGATCGACACCTCGGGGACGTCTCGGACGCGGGCGAGGCGGTGGTCCGGCGCATGGCGGCCGGGCTCCATCCGCCCGATTTCAGATGGCGGCGGATCGATGCGGGCCGGTCGCCGGAGGCGGTGCTAGATGACGCCGCGCACGGTCAGGATGAAGCCCACCGACATGGTGGCGACGATCAGCACGACCAGGGCGCTGGTCAGAAAGATTGACTCGGGCCAGCGGCCGCCGCTGACCTTCTTCTTGCCGAAAGAGAATATAATCAAAGAGATGGAGATCCCGAGCAGGATCACACCCTCGATGATGTCGATAAAATCAAAGTCCATCGGTCGTTCATCTCCCCGTTTTCGGGCGTTATTCGGTGCCCATTAGTTTTTGCATATCGCATGTGCTTGCCGATACCGCAACGCTGATATGAGGCTGCTGCGCGGCGATTGGGCCTGTTGCCTCTCCCTTTTTGCCGGGTATCGCTGGCATACTTCCGCTCTCGAACCGGCTCCTGGACCCCCGTCCGAGATTTACGAGGGCCGATCCCGAAAAGGGATGTGATCACAGGGAAGAGGATCAAAGCGTCATGGATCGTGTGAAAGGGAAGGTGGCCTTCGTTTCCGGGGCGGGCTCGATCGGACCCGGCTGGGGCAACGGCAAGGCGGTATCTGTGCTCTATGCCCGCGAAGGCGCCAGCGTGCTCTGCCTCGATGTCAACGGGGACGCCGCCGAGGAAACCGCCGCCCTGATCCGTGAGGAGGGTGGCCGGGCCATCGCATTCGCCGCCGACGTGACCGACGGCAAGGCCGTCGCCGAGGCGGTCCAATGCTGCATGGATCACTATGGCCGGATCGACATTCTCCACAACAATGTCGGAATCGTCACCGAGGGCGGGGCGGCCGAACTGGACGAGGCGACCTGGAAGCGGGTTGTCGACATCAACCTCAACTCGCTCTACCACACCCACCATCACGTCCTGCCGATCATGGTCGGCCAGGGCAGTGGCGCGGTGGTCAACATCGCCTCCATCGCCGGTATCCGCTGGACCGGAGTCCCCTATATCTCCTACTCGACCACCAAGGGCGCGGTGATCCCGTTCACCCGGTCGGTCGCTTTGCAATACGCCAAGGACGGCATCCGGGCGAACACCATCCTGCCCGGCCTGCTGGACACGCCGATGGTCACCCAGGGCCTGACCGCCGCCTATGGCTCCGAGGGCGATGTCGAGCAGATGAAGGAGGTCCGCAACGCCCAATGCCCGATGGGCCGGATGGGCGATGCCTGGGACGTGGCCTACGCCTCGCTGTTCCTGGCTTCCGACGAGGCCCGCTATATCACCGGCACCGAGCTGGTGGTCGATGGCGGTATCACGGCGAAGTTCTAAGGGCGAAGTTCTAAGGGCGGGGGCCGGACGGGGAAACCTCATGGGAAAGGGCGGTCAGATCGCGATCCGCTGACTGACCGCCGTGACGATCCGCCCGCCCGAGGGCAGGCGCCAGGGCAGATTCAGGATGGGTCCGCGGAAGGGTTTGAAGTCGTCTTGCATGGAGAAGACCGCGTAGACGCAGACGGGGCAATCGGTTTCCAGGCAGAGGCGATAGCGGTCGAGGCCGCTCGCCCCCAGGAGGGCATTGTCGCGGCCCAGCCTCTCCGTTTTATCGGCGCGTCGCCACAAGGCGCGCCCCGTATGGCGGAGGAAAAAACCGTCCGGACCCTCCGCGATGACCGTGCCGCGATGATCGAGGCCGGCGCTCCAGGTCACATCCCAGCTATCGTCGTCGACCGGCCAGAGGCCGTTGCGCGCGCGCCATTCGGCCCAACAGGCGCGGATCAGGCGCGACTCCCGGAGCGCTTCGGCAACGGGCAAGGGCCAGTCGAGATAGGCTTCCGTCACGCCGGACCGCCGATCTTCCGGGATCAGACCCTTATGCCGCAGCGTGATTTCTATCCGTCTGTTCGTCGCGGGTTTCGCCGTGCCGGACAGGGAAGCGCGGACCGCCCGCTCGCTGACCTCGGCCGCTCTCGCAACGGCACGCACCGACCCTCCCAGTTTTTCCTTCACGGCGTGAAGGACGGTCGCCCATTCGTGGGTGCTGCGGACGATACTATCCGTGACTAAATATTGAGTTTTGGGCTTTATTTTCACGTTTAGATACCGCTGCCAAAAAGCAGCGCTGACGGTGGTTTTATCGGCCTACAATTCGAAGCGCAAAGGTACGAGCCGGGTGCAATAGCTTCAAGAACAGTTCGCGTGGAGGCGGCCCAAAAGATGCACGTAGAAAAGGTAAGAGGCATCGCGTTTGAGCAGGTGAAGCGGGAACCATCCGTCTATCGCCAGGCGCTCAGTTTCGGGCGGGACAACGATGACATCGACCTGGAGGCCGTGGCTCCGTTCCGCCGGAATGTGCGGATCGGCCCGCACCGGACGTCGATCCGGATCGAGCCGGCTTTTTGGGCCGGTTTGCAGAAGATCGCCCACCTTGAAGAGACAAGCGTCCACCAGATCGTGACCGATGTGGAGGCCAACCGCCCGCCGGAATTGACCCGGGCCTGCGCCCTTCGCGTGTTTGTGGTCAGCTATTTCCAGAACTTGGCGTCCTGAGGGCGGGCTCGTTCCCCACCCTTGCGCCCTTCTTGTCGAACGCAAGCTCGGAACGTGTTTTGCTGAGCTTGCAACCTTTAATAGCGTCTTGATAGGGTTTTGAGCCAGGATCAGTCTGAATTTGTACTCACTTGGGGATTAAGGGTTGTTAGACGTTGAAGCCCACTTGCATCTTCAGCGTATCCAGAAGGGCGTACAAGCCGTCTGTTCCCTTATAAAGCTCGCGGTCGAACGCGCCGGCGGTGTCCGCGCCGCTGGCCGCATTTGTGGTGTCAGCCCTCACACCATTACCAATGTGACTGAAGGCAAAGCAAAGCTCAGCACCATTTCGATGGTCGAGGGGCGACTTGCCAAAGCGGGTTTGATGACACTCGATCTTTGTGCGTCGATGCCGCGCGACTGGACCGAGGAGACATTCATCCCGCTTCATCAGGCGGTCGGGGAGAGCCCGCTGTGCGATCGGGCGTACCGCGACTGGGTCGGTCGGGGAGGCGAATGGCCGGCCGACGATGCGAGCGAGGATTCCGCCTACTCCTATTCCCTGAACGGCCGTGCCTCCATTGTCGTCAAGGCCGACGGCCAATTCAAAATCCGCCACCACGGCCGTGCCCTGCAACTTTCGGTGCTTTCAAACCCGGATAAACTTGATCAAAAGGATGCACTGCCGAATAACGCGGCCCGCTTCACCGTGGCGTCCCGCACCCAGGCCCGTTACGGACTGTGTTGGCGGCACCGGGCACCGGTCGCCGCCCACGCCCGTTTCGATGTCGTCGATACCCACTTGCAGGTCCTCTGCGTGGTGCTGACCCTGCCGTGGCGGAGTCCCTCCGGGGACCGATTGCTGACCACTGTTTCCGAGCGGATCGGATATTGATGCTTCCGGCGGTATTTCCTTGAACGCCCCAGCCTGAACGCCAGAAACGCGAGGCCTGAAGACCGAAAAAGTCTTGCGCGGGGTGTCCCGAAAAAAATGCACACCATCAGTATTCTCAATCCCTCGCTCTTAGGGCCGTCTATCGTGGTTCGCGCTAAAAACCACAAAGGTATCAAGGGCATCCGAGGGATGATCCTAAGGCCTGACGACACGACCAAAAGTGAGTAAACAGGTAAGGAACATGATCGGCATGGACCAGACTAGAGGGAAGGAGACGCCCCGCTATCAGCAGGCGCTCTGTTTCGGGCGGGATGACGATACCATCGACCTGGAGGCCGTGGCTCCGTTCCGCCGGAATGTGCGGATCGGCCCGCACCGGACGTCGGTCCGGATCGAGCCGGCTTTTTGGGCCGGTTTGCAGAAGATCGCCCGCCTTGAAGAGACAAGCGTGCACCAGATCGTGACCGATGTGGAGGCCAGCCGCCCGCCGGAATTGACCCGGGCCTGCGCCCTTCGGGTATTCGTCGTCAGCTACTTCCAGAACCTGGCGTCCTGAGGGCGGCGGAACCGCTCACCCCGTTCTCATGCAAGCGGCCCGGACAACGAATGACGCTGCCCCCATTACGTGGCGCGGTTCATTTTCCCATTTGAGTAACTGAGTATTGATGCAATTATATCGGTACTTATTTACTCAATCTATGGGGAAAAATGCTGCGCTTTTTGCAAGCCTTGGCCGTGGTCGGCGGCCTGGCGCTGGCGCCCTTCTCCGGTCAAGCGGCAGCCGATCAATGGGGGGGCGATCAAGGGGGGGCCGATCAAGGGGGGGCCGATCAAGGGGCCGCGTGTCATGGCGGCTGCCCCATTCTCGCCCCTTGGGAGGCCCCGGCGGACGGCTTGATGGTCGTGCGCGAGACCCATGTGCTGCGCAATAATCCGGCGACAAAGTTCGCCGATTGGGTGGCCTATCGGGTCTCCGTCGACGGCATGACGCTGCCGCCGGAGACGAAGAAGCCGAAGCGTCGCTGGAAGCGGGATCCCGACCTGCCGGCGGAAAACACCCTCGCCCCGAAGGATTACAAGGGGGCGCACAAGGCATTGGGGACCGACCGAGGGCATCAGGCGCCGCTCGCAAGTTTCTATGGGTACTCAGATGTTCAGATGACGAACTATCTTTCCAACATCACGCCGCAGCGCAGCGGCCTCAATCAGGGACCTTGGCGCATCCTGGAGGAACGGGTGCGCGATCTCGCGGCCCGCGGGGTGACCGTCTCGGTCGTGACCGGGCCGCTCTACGAACGGGATATGCCGGCGCTGCCCAACGCCTCCAAGCCCCATCGGGTGCCGAGCGGCTATTGGAAGGTCGTTCTCCTCGATCCCGACATCGCGGCGGCTGGTGACGAGGCGGTCGCCGGCTTCGTCATGGACCAGGATCTGCCGCGCAAGGCCGATTTCTGCGCCACGGCGGTCACGGTCGACGGGATAGAGGCGCGCAGCGGCTATGATCTGTTTCCGGCGCTCGATCACGACGAGACGTTCGAGAGCGGCTTGGGGACCCTCTACACCGCGCTGGGCTGCGATACCGACAGACCGCGCAAAGCGACGGCCGCGACGGCGTCAGCGGCGGATCAGTAGCTTGTAGATCAGCGGCGCGCCGACCACCACGAAGGCGATGCGGACGATATGGTGGGTCGCGACGAAGGCGGTGTCCCCACCGATGGCGAGCGCCACGAGGCTCATCTCCGCCAGTCCGCCCGGGGCATAGGCCAGAACCAGGTCGAGAACGTCCAGCCCGGTCGCCCGGCTCAGGCCCCATCCGAACACGACGGTGATCCCCAGCAGCAGGACGGTCGCGACCGCGGAAATCCCGATCACCTTGGCGATCAGCCGCATCGGTGTGCCCGCGAAGCGGCATCCGATGGCGGTGCCGATCACCACCTGGGCGATGGCGATCACCTCCGAGGGCGGCTGCTGGGTCGACCACCCGACCAAATGGATGATGGCGCTGGCCAGCATCGGCCCGACCAGCAGGGCCGCCGGCAGCTTGAAGCGTGTGGCGAGAAACGCCCCGATGATGCCGGATGCCACCAGCAGGGCCATTTCATAGGGATCACTGTCGAGTATCGAGGCGCCGGGTACCGCCCCGCCGGCGGGTTGATAGCCCTCCATGATCTGGAACCAGAACGGAATGGTCATCACCACCAGGAGGACCCGCGAGGCGTGGCTCAGGGAGATGATCCGGTCGTCCCCGCCATAGGCGCTGCCGACGATGATCATCTCGTTGAGGCCGCCCGGTGTGGCGGCGAAATAGGAGGTGGTCGGGTCGTATCCGACGACGCGGCGGAAGAACTGATAGACGACGGCCCCGGCGACGGCGACATAGACCGCCAGGAAGGCGCCGGAGACCGCCCAGCCGGCCAATTGTTCGACCAGGGACGGGGAGAAGGCGCTGCCCAGCATGACGCCGAGAATGGCGACCATCACCGCGCGAAGCTTGGAGTACATCTTGACCGGTGCCCCGCTCGCGGCGAGCAGGGTGACCGTGCACATCGCCCCCATCATCCAGGCGAGCGGCATGTTCAGCAGGACGAAGAGATAGCCCCCGGCGGCTCCGGCGGCCAGGGCGCCCACGAAATTCGGCAGATGGGCCCGGCCCTTGGCTTTCCAGGTGTTCGCGGTGGTGTTTTTTGCCATCGATTAAGGAGTTCAGGCTACGAAACGTCCGAGGCGGACGGCCGTCTGGCCGGTGATCAGGCGGCGGGACGGCATGATCAGAACACAATCGTCATAGGGGGTGGTGACCGGCGCGCCGTCGTCATGGGCGATCACGGTACCGGCCTCGGGGATGACCTCAAGGCCCATATAGCTGTCTACGAAGTCGAAGCGACGGCCCTTGACGGTGACGGCCTGCGTCACGTCTATGACCCGCTGTTCCGCGGGCAGGGAAACCGAGGCGTGGGCGGCGAGCAGCGCGTCGTCGACGATCCCGAAATGATGGAGGAAGCGCAGGCTGACATCGAGCGCCATGGGCCCCGCGGCACTCTCCCAATGCTGCCCAACCTCGGCCAGCAGCGCCGTTCTCGGATCGGCGGGGTCGTTGAAGAAACCGTAGTCGCGCAGCCGCGATCCCGCCACGTGCCCTTCGTCCTGGACGATGAGGGACGGCAGGCCCACGGCCTTGGCAAGGGCCACACCCTTCTCGGCCCGGCCGGCCATCATCAGCGCGGGGGTGCGGTTCTGCATCGAATGCAGGTCGAGGAGATAGTCGACGCTGTCGATCAGCGGGCGGATCTGGCGGGCCCGGGCGAGTTCCACGCTGACCCGGCCGCTTGCCAGCGTTTCCGGGTCCCAGACCCGGTTGAAATCCTCGTCGACGAAGCGGCTCGCCCCGGGGGCGCGCGGGTCGAAACGATGATAGGCCGCGACATTCGCGAATCCGATGGTGAGCTTGCCCGCCGCCGGGATGAGGTTCTGCCGCAGCAGGAAGTCGGCGGCGATCGCGCCGGAGATCTCGTTGCCGTGGGTCAGGGCCAGAACCATCACATGCGGGCCGGGCGCCTTGCCGGCGGTCGTCCACATATAGGGAATCCCATGGCTGCCCTGGGCGTAGCGGGCGATCTGCGGGGCGGTGAGCTCCACGGGGATGGTTGACGACATTTCTCGAACGGTTCTCTTCTTGGCACGCGGGGGCGGTACCGAAAGACTGCGATCCCGCTGCCGTGAATCCATAGGGCGGAAGGGGCCGTTGAACAAGCCCCATGCGCGGAGAGGTCTTGTGCAAAGGTCCAATCGAGAAGGGACGAACGGCGGATTTCCGTTGTCTCCCCGGGAACGGGAGGGGGTGCTGCGCCTGACCCCGCCGCGAAGCGATTGGCTGCCGCTCCTGATCGAAACGCCCCATAGCGGGCGCCACTATCCGGACGATTTCGGCCATGCCATGCCGCGCCACATTCTGCGCAAGACAGAGGATCCCCATGTCGACCGGCTGTTCGGCGCCGCACCCGATCACGGCGCGCCGCTGTTGGAGGCGCTGTTCGCCCGGTCCTATATCGACGTCAACCGGCATCAATACGAAGTCGACGAGCATCTCCTGGCCCATGCCTGGTCCGGGCCGAAACGCCGGACCAGGGCGGCGGAGCGCGGCAGAGGGGTGCTGTGGCGGCAGACCGTGGGTGGGCGGCAGATCTACGATCGAAGGGTTTCGCCGCGGGAACTGCGACACCGGATCATCCACTACCATCAGCCCTATCACCAGGCGCTGGCGGAGCTCATCCGCCTGACCCGGGACCGCTTCGGTTTTTCCCTTCACCTTTCCGGTCACGCCATGGCGGCGGTGGGGCTCGCGACCCATAGCGACGCCGGCCACCGGCGGCCCGACATCGTGCTCGGCGACCGGGACGGAGAGGGGGCGGATCCGGAGATCACAAGGGTGCTGGGGGAGAGTCTGGGCGCCCAGGGCCTGTCGGTCGCCTACAACAAACCCTATCGCGGGGCGGAGCTGATCCGGCGTCACGGCAACCCGGCGGACGGACGCCATTCGGTGCAGATCGAGATCAACCGTGGGCTCTATGTCGACGACGACAGTCTGGAGCCGACGCAGGGCTATGACGCGCTCAACGAAGCGATTACGGTGATGCTGGCCGACACCGCCAACTATCTCCGTTCCCGCCTATTGTGAGGTCCCATGGTTACCGCGCTCACCGACCTGCCCCGGGGCAGGCTTACCCGCCTTATCGTCGACGGCACCCGGTTGGAGGGCAATTTCCTCGGCGAGCCGACGGCGCGGGACTGCGATCTCTGGATCCCTCACGGCCATGACGGCAAAGGCCTGCCGCTGGTGCTCGGGCTGGCCGGGTTCACCGGTTCCGGCCTCGGCATGACCGCCTGGAAGGCTTTTGTCGAGAACCTGCCGGAACGGCTCGACCGGCTCAGCCGGGATGGCGTCCTGCCGCCCTGTGTGGTCGCCTTTCCCGATTGCTGGACCAAGCTCGGCGGCAATCAGTTCATCAACTCGCCGGCCATGGGCGACTGGCAGGACTTTCTGGTCGACGACGTCGTCCCCCAGGTGGAGGCGGCCCTCGGCTGTGGCGGACCGGGCCGGCGGGCGGCCTTCGGGCATTCCTCCGGCGGGTTCGGGGCGCTGCGTCTGGCGATGGACAAGCCGGGGGCGGTCGACGCCATCGCCTGCCATTCCGGCGACATGGCCTTCGACCTGGTCTATGGCGCCGATTTCCCGATGGTGCTCGACGCACTCGCCAAGCACGGTGGGGTCGCGGGCTTCTGGGAGCAGTTCGAAAAGCAGCCGAAGAAACGGGGCGGCGACATCCATATCCTGATGATGCTGGCGATGGCCGCCAGCTATGATGCGGATATCTCCCTACCCTTCGGGATCCGGATGCCGGTCGATCCGGAGACGGCCGAGATGGTGCCGGAGCGCTGGGCCGCCTGGCTGGCCCATGACCCGGTCGAGCGGGTGGAGGCGACGGTGGAAGCCCTGAAACGCCTCAAGCTGCTGTTCATCGATTGCGGCGCCCAGGACGAATACAAGCTGCACTACGGGGCGCGGCGGCTGGTCCGGAAACTCAGGGCGGCCGGGGTCGAGCATCTCTATGAGGAATTCAACGGCGGCCATTCCGGGGTCAACTACCGCTACGACGTCTCCCTGCCGATGCTGGTCAAGGCCTTGGGATAGGGAGAAGACGCCCTCCCTTAAGAGAGCGGGGTGTGCGATTGCGCCTCCCCCTGGGAAGGGGGAGGTTGGAGGGGGTATGTCGAGGCCGGAGCGGGGTGAACTGAACCCCCCTCGGTCCCCCCTGTCAGGGGGGAGGACAGGTCGCGAAGCGATTAAGCGCGTGCGGCTGGGAAAAGCGAGGGGTGAGGGGGAAACCGCCGGGACTACGGCGTGAATTGCTCGGTGAGGATGCGTTCCTCCAGGCCGTGGTCGGCGTCGAACAGGATGCTCATGGTCTTCTCGCGCTGTTCGACCACCGTCACTTCGGTGACATCGCGCACCTCCGTATAGTCGGCGACGGCACTGACCGGCCGTTTATCCGGTTCGCGGACTTTGAACGTGATCGCCGAATCATGCCGCAGAAGGGCACCGCGCCAGCGCCGGGGTCGGAAGGCGCTGATCGGCGTGAGAGCCAAGAGCTTGGAGCCGATCGGGAGGATCGGGCCATGGGCGGAGAGGTTATAGGCGGTGCTGCCCGCCGGGGTCGCGACCAGCACGCCGTCGCAGATCAATTCGTCGAGCCGGGTCACACCGTCCACCGTGATCTCGATCTTTGCCGCCTGGCGGGTTTCCCGCAGCAGGCTCACCTCGTTGATCGCCTCCGCGGTGACCGTCTGGCCCTTGGTGGTCTTGGCCGTCATGCGGAGCGGGTTGAGCTTGGCGAGCTGGGCGCGCTGCATCCGTTCGATCAGCCCGTCCTCCTGATAGTCGTTCATCAGGAAACCGACCGTGCCCCGGTGCATGCCGTAGATCGGCCGCCCCTTCTGGCCGAGCTTGTGGAGTGTCTCCAGCATGAAGCCGTCGCCGCCGATGGCGACGATCACCTCGGCCCGGTCCAGATCGGCATTGCCGTATTTCTCGATCAGCGACCGCCGCGCGTCCTCCGCCTGATGGGTGCGGGCCGCGACGAAACGGATCGAGGCTTCGTGAATGGTGCGCATCGCGGATCCAGCCGGGAAAAGGTTGCCTTGCGGATGGGGTGAGGCAAGTTAGCCACAGGCCGGCCCCACCGTCATCCCGGGATGGTGACTGGCTTGCCGGATTTTTCAAGTCTTGAAGGGGGTTAGCCATGAAGTTCTGGGTTGCTGGTCTGGCCGCTCTGGCCCTGGTCCTGACGTCCGGTCCGGCACACGCCGACGACCGTCACGCCGGCTATTACTATCCGCCCCCGGGCGCGGTGGAGGTCTATACCGCCCGCGCCCAGACTTTGCCAGACAGCACAAGGCTGCGCCGTATCGGCTTCGTGGTCGGGTTCACCCAGGACCTTCTGGATAACGCCTATCCACCGCAATTTGCCATCTTCGCCAAGGGCGAGGAGGCGCAAAAGCTGATCATCGTCAGCCTGCAGGAGGATTCGCTGAACACGCTCTACCGGATGCGGGGGCTCTTGGCGATGATGACCGCGACGGCCCGGGCCTCGGAACTCTTCCAACGCTTCCAGGTGGTCGAGATCCTGACCTTCCTGGATCTTCTGAAGATGCTCGGCTTCGATCAGGTGACCGTCACCGACGGCCGCGATTTCGCCCATCAGATCGTGATCGAGTGACGTCCCCTCATGGCGCGACGATCCGCAGGGCGTCCTCGCGGGCGGCGGCCAGGATCGCCTCCCGGTCCGTTGCGTCCCGTGACAGCCGGGCGATCGTGATCGCGCCGACCAGCAGGGACATCAGGCACCGTGCCTTGGTCAGGCGGGCTTGCCCCGCCGGCAGGCATCGGGCCACCCTGGCAATCGCCCGGTCCATCCCTGCCGCCGCCGCGTCGGCGGTCTCGGGGGCGGCATGGCGCGCCTCGCCGCCCAGGGCCGCGAGCGGACAGCCGGTCGACGGTCTGTCGACATGCTCCCGAGACAGATACACGTCCACATAGCGCAGCAGTGCCGCCTGTCGCGCAGCGGCGCCGTCCGCCGCGGCGAGCGCGGCGGTCGCCTCCTCGACGGCCTGGGCGAACGCCGCCGCGATCAGCGCGTCCTTCGAGGCGAAATGCCGGTAAAAGCCGCCATGGGTCAGACCGGCCGCCGACATCACATCGGCCACGCCCACACCCGCCAGACCGTGCTCGCGAAACAATCGGGCGGCAGTGGCGACGATGGCCGCATGGGTCCTTTGCTTTTCTTCCCGCGATACCCGCGCCATGGGGAACCTCCGGTCGCTTGACAGAAAGGATGATATATATCATCTATAAAAAGATGATGAATATCATCTTAAATCAAGGAGGATCGATATGAAGCCCTCATCCCCATTAGCGGACCGCCTGAGGCGGCATTACGAGGTGCCGGGATTGCTTGCCCGGATCGATCGCGGCCTCGTGGCGATCGGCGAAGACCCGGAGCGACCGGATCCCGAGAGGCTCGCTGCCGTCGACGAGTTCCATGTCCGCGGGCCGTCCGCGACCAAGGAGCTTCTCGCCGAATTGGCGGTTACGGCGGGTGAGCGGGTGCTCGATGTCGGGGCCGGACTGGGCGGGCCGGCACGGACCCTGGCGCGCCATGGCCAGGCGACCGTGGTGGCCGCGGACCTCTCGGCGGAATTCACCCGGACGGCGGCGGTGCTGACCCGGCGTCTCGGGCTCGATGAATTGGTGACCCATGTCGACACGCCGGTCGAGACGCTGGGGGCGGGCCGGCCGTTCGACGCGGCCTGGACTCTCCATGTCGGGATGAACGTCGCGGACAAACCCGCCTTCTATCGGGCGATCCACCGCCTGTTGCGCCCCGGCGGGCGGTTCCTCGTCTACGACATCTTCCGGGCGGCCGGCCCGGACCCGATCTATCCGATGCCGTGGGCACCGACCGAGGCGGAGAGCCATCTGACGACCCCCGGCGGTCTGGCAAAGGTGCTCGAGGATGTCGGCTTCACGGGCATCGAACGGCGCGACGACACCAGGGCCGCCCTGGCGTTTCTGGAGCGGACGGTCGGTGCCGCCACGCAGGGGCCGCCCCCGCTGGGTCTTCATACGGTGCTCGGCCCGGTGTTCCGAGAGATCCCGTCCAACCTGCTACGCAATCTGATCACCCACGCTCTGTGCGTGGCCCGGGTGACCGCCCGCAAACCGGACGCCTGAGTGTCCCGTCAAGGAAACCGCCATGACCTTTCCCGCTCTTGCACTCTTGTTCGTCGCACAGGCCGCCGTCGTTCTCTATGCCGCCCGCCATGCCGGTCGGGCCGGTGAGGCGGGACCGATCGCGGTCCGTGTCGTCTCGTATATCCTTTTGGCACTCGCTCTATGGGGCGGGGTCAGCGGTTTTCTCGCGGCGACCGGCGTCTATCAGCGGGAGGCCTTCCTCACCGCTTGGCCGTCGCTGTGGATCACTATGGTGCCGGTCGTCCTGGTCATGGCGCCAACGGCACTTTCCGCGACCGTTCGGCGGACGGTCTTCGCCGTGGTGGCGGCGACCCCGGACCATTGGCTGATCGCTGTCCAGGTACTGCGCATCGCGGCGGTGGGCAGCATCGTCAAGGCCCTGGACGGCGATCTCGTGTTCTATTTCCCAATGCTGATCGGCATCCCGGATCTAGTGTTCGGGTTGTCAGCGATACCGCTCGCGCTGGCCGCCGCCCGCCGCCGTTTGCCAGACTGGGTCTTGCTCGCCTGGCATCTCGTCGGGGCGGCGATCATCCTGCCGGCTGGCGTGGTTCTGATGCAGCTTGGGTTGCCCGGTCCGTTGCAGGTGTTCACCGACACGCCGACCGTCGCCTCGGTCTTCGCCTTCCCCATGGCGCTCGCCCCGACGCTGATCGTGCCGCTTTTCGTCTTGTTCAACCTGATGGCCGCGACGGCCGTCCTGAGCCGCCGGGCTCTCCCCGCTAAAGCGGCGCGGATCGCCTGACGGCCGGGCCAGTCGGTCCAGTCGTCACCCGCCGGTGGTGCTCATATGGCGCTGGACGGCGGGGCCGCTCTGACGGCGTGAGATGACGAAGTCGTGGCCCTTCGGCTTGCGGGCGATCGCCTCGTCGAGCGCCTCGTCCAGGACCTCGTCGCTGTCGCTCTCGCGCAGCACCTTGCGCAGGTCCTTATCGTCGTCCTGGCCCAGGCACATGTAGAGCATGCCGGTGCAGGTCAGCCGGACCCGGTTGCAGCTTTCGCAGAAATTATGGGTCAGCGGGGTGATGAAGCCGAGCTTCTGGCCGGTTTCCTCGACCCGGACATAGCGGGCGGGGCCGCCGCTATTGTAGTCGATGTCCGTGAGCGTGAAGCGCTGGGCCAGTTGCGAGCGGACCAGGGTGAGCGGCAGATACTGGTCGACCCGGTCCTCGTTGCCGAGATCGCCCATGGGCATCACTTCGATCACCGTCATGTCGAAGCCCTTGTCGCCGCACCAGGCCAGCATGTCCGCCAGCTCGTCCTCGTTGACGCCCTTGAGCGCCACGGCGTTGAGCTTGACCCTGAGGCCAGCGTCCTTGGCCGCGTCGAGGCCGTCCATCACCTTGTCGAGATCGCCCCAGCGGGTGATCGACTTGAACTTTTGAGCATCCAACGTGTCGAGCGAGACGTTGATGCGCTTCACCCCGGCGTCGACCAGATCGCCGGCATATTTCGCGAGCTGGGTGCCGTTGGTGGTCAGCGTCAATTCGTCGAGATCGCCGGTCTTCAGATGCCGGCCGAGCTGGTTGATCAGCCACATGATGTTACGCCGGACCAGCGGCTCGCCGCCGGTGAGCCGCAGCTTGCGCACGCCGCGGCGGACAAAGGCGCTGCAGATCCGGTCCAATTCCTCGAGCGACAGGACGTCCTTTTTCGGCAGGAAGGTCATGTCTTCCGACATGCAGTAAACACAGCGCAGATCGCAGCGGTCGGTCACCGACACGCGCAGATAGGAGACACGGCGCTGAAACGGGTCGATCAGGGGTCTTGTCAACATCGAGAAGCTTGTCCCAGTTCTTGGAATTATGATTGGCTGCAACTCTAAGAACGAATTCGCGGAAATTCAAACCCCTTGGGCCCTTCCGAAAAGAACCTGAGGACTTAATGCCGAAAGAAGCATCGGGACAGGATATGGCGACGCCCCTCTCTGAGACCAAGAAAGCCCATTCCGAGCCGGCCGATCAGGGCCGATTTCGAATCACCCCGGATGTGGACGATCCCAGGCTGACGGCGCCGGTGACCGGCGTCGACCATGAGGGCAAGCCGGCGGATATCCGGGTTCCGACCGAGCGGCCCTTGACGATCTTCCTCAACAGACAGGAAATCGTCACGGCGATGACCATCGCCGACTATCCCGACTATCTGGCGGTCGGCTATCTCCTCAATCAGCGCATGCTGACGCCCGAGGACAGGATCACCGGCATCGACTATGACGAGGATATCGACACCGTCGTCGTTCGCACCGACCGGGAAACCGACTTCGAAGAAAAAATGAAGAAGCGCACCCAGACCTCCGGCTGCGCCCAGGGGACCGTCTTTGGCGATCTGATGGATCATCTCGACGAGGTGAGGTTGCCCGACGACGCGGTGGTGAAGACGAGCTGGATCTATGCGCTCTCCCGTCAGATCAACCAGCAGCCCTCGCTCTACCTCACGGCCGGCGCGATCCATGGCTGCGTTCTGTGCGAGGAGGATCGGCCGGTCGCCTATATGGAGGATGTCGGCCGTCACAACGCCGTCGACAAGATCGCCGGCTGGATGCACCTGGAAGGCGTCACGCCGCGGGCGAAGATGTTCTACACGACGGGCCGCCTCACCTCCGAGATGGTGATCAAGACGGTGCAGATGGGGATTCCGGTGCTGATCTCACGCTCCGGCTTCACCGCCTGGGGGGTCGAACTCGCCAAGGAGACCGGCCTGACCCTGATCGGCCGGGCCAAGGGGAAGCGCTTCGTCTGCGTTTCCGGCGCCGAGCGGCTGGTGTTCGACGCCGATCCGGCGACCGCGATGGACGAGCCCGAGCACATGCGGCGCAAAGGCAGCCGTGGCGGATAGGGGCAAGAGGGAGGTTCCCTCACCCGGTTCACATTTGGTCGCCGACCTCTCCCCGGGGAGAGGTGAAAGTCGCAATCCGACTCCCTCCCCCTCGGGAGAGGCTTGGGGTGAGGGGATGGATTGGTGGCGACGCGCGGGCAGACCGACCGTTCCTCCTTTCAGCGCGTTCCCCCTTGTCGTCGCAGGGGGGCTCGTCTATCCATCGCGCCATGACCAACGGGGATGACCAGGAAAAAAGGGGCGCGTCGGCGCCGCCGCCACGGCTGAGCCGGGAGGATCTCGTCCATCTGGGCATCGATCCGAACGATCTCGCCGCCCTCACCCGGGACTTGGATGCGCAGGAATTGGAAGACCCGGCGCCGGATCTTACCGCCGGACCGACCGGCGACCTGTTCGAGGAGGCGCCGCCGGATGCCGATATCCCGGCCGTCGAGCATCCCCCCCTGCCCGAGCCCGGTCCCGAGCCCGGTCCCGAACCCGGTCCCGCCTCTGCTCCGCAACCGGTCCCGGAGCCTGTGGAACAGGCGGCGCCCCAACAGGCCCCTATGGCCGAGGCTTCGGCCCCCTTGGGCTATGTCATCGCCGTCGGCAACGAGAAGGGCGGATCGGGCAAGTCGACGACCGCCATGCATCTGATCGTCGCCCTGTTGCGGATCGGCAAAAGGGTCGGCTCGATCGACCTCGACAACCGGCAATGGACGCTGACCCGCTACCTCGCCAACCGCAACAACACGATGAAGCGGGAGGGCGTCGAGCTGCCCATGCCGCTGCATTACTATGTGCCGAAGTCGACCGCCGACACCCGGGCGGAGATGGAGGCCGACGAGGATCGCCGCTTCACCCAGATCCTGGAGGGGTTCAAGCAGCAATGCGATTTCATCGTCATCGACTGCCCCGGGACGGACAGCCATCTCGGCCGGGTCGGCCATGCGGCGGCGGATACGATCGTGACCCCGCTGAACGACAGCTATGTCGACTTCGACATGTTGGCGATCACCGACGAGACCGGGGTCAACGTCAAGAAGCCAGGCGCCTATGCGGAGATGGTGTTCGAGGCCCGCAAGAACCGGATGATGACCGATCGCCGCTCAATCGACTGGGTTGTCCTGCGCAATCGTCTTTCCCAGCTCCATAGCCGCAACAAGGAGCATATGGCCGACGCGGTCGGTCAGGTCGCCAAGCGGATTGGATTCCGGATCGTGCCGGGCTTCGCCGAGCGGGTGATCTATCGCGAGCTGTTCCCGCGCGGGCTGACCATGATGGATCTGTTCGACCCGCGCCTGAAGCGCGAGGGGCGGACGACCATGTCCCACATCGCCGCCCGCCAGGAGGTCCGTACCCTTCTTCAGGCCCTGCAGCTTCCCGAGGTCAGCGACCTTTCCGCCCTGGGAAAATAGTCGCGCCATAGGGTGCGGACGGCCGGCGGGGGTTGGCTTGGCGCGGTCGCACACCGATGTTAGGGGCAACGCCACCGTTTGGAATGTCCCGAGACGTCATGCCGTTCGATAAATCGAAAAGCCGGGTTCCCAGCTCCAAGGCTTCAACCTCCAGGGCCCCAGCCTCGAAAGCGGGCGAGGTCGACGCCTTTCTGGCGAAGGTGCGGGCCACACCGGTCGCACCCAAGGCGCCCGGAAAACGCGGCCGGCTGATTTTCGCCATGGACGCGACGGCGAGCCGGGAACCGACCTGGGACCAGGCCTGCCGCATCCAGGGCGAGATGTTCGAGGCGACGGATCAGCTCGGCGGCCTCGATATCCAGATGGTGGACTATGGCGGGTTCCGGGAATTCACCGCCTCGAAATGGGTCAGCTCCGCCCATGACCTGCTGTCCCACATGACAAGGGTCCGCTGCCGGGGCGGCCAGACCCAGATCGAGCGGGTCCTGGGCCACGTCGCCAAGGAGAGCGAGAAGGAGAAGGTCGACGCGGTGGTCTTTGTCGGCGACGCCTTCGAGGAGGATATCGACGCGGCCTGCCATCGGGCCGGCCTCTTGGGCCTCAAGGGCGTGCCGATGTTCATGTTCCAGGAAGGTAACGATCCGCTGGCGACCCGGGCCTTTCAGGAGATCGCCCGCCTGAGCGGCGGCGCCCATTGCCGCTTCGATGCCGGCAGTGCCAAGCAATTGAAGGATCTACTGGCGGCCGTGGCGGTCTTCGCCGTGGGCGGGCATCGCGCGCTCGCCGATTTCTCCAAGCGGCGTGGCGGGCAGCTGCCGCTGCTGACCGACCAGATGGCCCGCAAACGGTAAGGCGCCCAGATGATCTTTTATCTTCTGATCGGGTTCATTCTTCTGGTCGCGATTCTGACCATCGTGCGCTGGCTGGCCTATGCGGACACCAAGAAGGTGATGACCACGCTCAAATGGGCGGCCTTCCTTTTGGGCGGCATGATCCTGGCCGTCTTCGTGTTGAAGGGATGGGCCGGCTATCTCGCGGGTCTTTTGTTCGGTCTGATCCCGGCGATCCTGCGCTGGCGCAGCCTCGCCCGGACGGTTGGGAATTTCGCCAAGACGGCGCGTGGGCCGACACGGGGCCAGACCTCCGAGGTCGCCACCCGCTTCTTCCGCATGACGCTGGAACACGACAGCGGCGCGATGGACGGCGAGATTCTGGAAGGCCGCTACCGGGGGCGGCGTCTGACGTCCCTGGGCGAGACCGACCTCATTTTGCTGCATGGCGAGATACGGGACGAGGACGAACAGTCCCTCGAGATCCTGGAGGCCTATCTCGACCGTACCTTCGGCCCCGAATGGCGGGAGCGGGCCGGGGAGGCCGAGCCAGAGGGTGCCGGGGCCTCCGCGTCGTCCGGCGGGGGAGGCGGCGGCGGGGGAGGCGGCGGCAGGGGAGGCGGCGGCAGGGGAGGCGGCGGGGGTGCCACGGGCGGTGCCATGACCCGCAGGCAGGCCCTCGATGTTCTGGGCCTTGAGGAAGGGGCGACTCCGGACGAAATCCGAGCAGCCCACCGACGGCTGATGCAGACCCACCACCCGGATCGCGGCGGGTCGAGCTATCTCGCCGCCCAGATCAACCAGGCCAAGGATATCCTTCTGGGGTAAGCCGCCCCACCTCGGAAGGATGTTGTCACATCTCTGTCACACGTCATCGCTTGCCTGGCAAAGTTGGCCTGTGGCATGTAGCGCTCCTTAAAGAGAGTTTACCCTACGTTTCCTGGGCCGTTTCTTCGGGGCGCTTCCGCGTCATCCTCCGTCGGTCCGACCGGAGTCCCATCCATGCCAGATCACCCTCAGCCCGCCCCTGCCGTGAACGCCGGTAAGAGCCGGCGACGCGTCCGCAAGGCCATCTTCCCGGTCGGCGGTCTTGGCACCCGCTTCCTGCCGGCGACCAAGGCGATGCCGAAGGAAATGCTGCCGGTGGTCGACCGCCCGCTGATCCAATACGCGGTCGACGAGGCCCGGGCCGCGGGCATCGAGGAGTTCATCTTCGTGACCGGCCGCGGCAAAACGGCCATCGAGGATCATTTCGACGAGTCCTTCGAGCTGATGTCGACCCTACAGACCAAGGGCAAGGTCAAGGAACTGGACGAGTTGACCCGGATGATGCTGGAGCCGGGCGAGGTCGCCTACACCCGCCAGCAGGAGCCCTTGGGCCTGGGCCACGCGGTCTGGTGCGCCCGGCGCTTCGCCGAGGGCGAGCCGGTCGCCGTGCTGTTGGCGGACGATCTGATCAAGTCCGAAACACCCTGTCTCAAGCAGATGATCGACGCCCAGGCCGAGGTCGGCGGGAATATTCTGGCGACCATGGAGGTGCCGGAGGCTGATGTCTCCAATTACGGGATTGTGTTCCCCGGCGCGATCGACGGCAACCTTGTCGAGGTGAAGGGGCTGGTCGAAAAGCCGGCCGCCGAGGACGCTCCGTCCAACTTCGCCGTGATCGGCCGCTATATCCTCCAGCCCGAGGTGTTCGACCATCTCGGAGAGAAGAAGATTGGTGCCGGCGGCGAGATCCAGTTGACCGACGCCATGGCGGCGTTGATCGGTCGGCAGCCCTTTCATGGCCTTACCTTCGAGGGCACCCGTTTCGACTGCGGCAGCAAGATCGGCTTTCTGGAGGCGACACTGGCCTTCGCGCTCGACCGCCCCGATCTCGGCGGTCGGTTCCGCAATGTGCTGCGCCGCTACGCGGACTAGGGCCGACCAGGGCCGGTTCACAGATTTAGCGACAAAGGAAAGTTAGGACCCATGCGTATCGCGATGATTGGAACGGGCTATGTCGGCCTTGTCTCCGGTGCCTGTTTCGCCGAGTTCGGCATCGACGTGATCTGCGTCGACAAGGATCCCTCGAAGATCGAGATGCTGGAGCGGGGTGAAATGCCGATCTACGAACCGGGTCTCGACGATTTGGTGGCCAAGAACACCGAGGCCGGACGGCTTTCCTTCACCACGCGGATCGAGGACGCGGTTCCCCATGCGGACGCGGTCTTCATCGCCGTCGGGACCCCGTCGCGGCGCGGCGACGGCCATGCGGACCTCTCCTATGTCTATGGCGCGGCGGAGGAGATCGCCGGCGTCCTCAACGACTATACGGTCGTGGTGACGAAATCGACGGTGCCGGTCGGGACCGGCAGGACGGTGTCCGATATCATCGCCAAGACCAATCCCGATGCGAAATTCGACGTCGCCTCCAATCCGGAGTTCCTGCGGGAAGGCTCGGCGATCAACGATTTCATGCGGCCGGACCGGATCGTCATCGGCGCCGAAAGCGACGCGGCCCGCGAGGTGATGCGTGCCCTCTACCGGCCGCTCTATTTGATCGAAACGCCGATCGTGATGACCGACCTGGAAACCTCGGAATTGATCAAATACGCGGCGAACAGCTTCCTCGCGACCAAGATCACCTTCATCAACGAAATGGCCGATCTGTGCGAGCGGGTCGGCGCCGACGTCCACGACGTCGCCAAGGGGATCGGTCTCGACGGCCGGATCGGCAAGAAGTTCCTCCACCCGGGACCCGGCTATGGCGGGTCCTGCTTCCCCAAGGATACGCTGGCCCTGGTCAAGACCGCCCAGACCCACGCCTCGCCGGTGCGGATCGTCGAAACCGTCGCGGACATCAACGAGAAACGCAAAGGCGTGATGGCCGAGAAGATCCTGGCGGCCTGCGGCGGCGAAGTGAAAGGCAAGACGATCTCCATCCTCGGCGTGACCTTCAAGCCGAACACCGACGATATGCGGGACGCCGCCAGCCTGGTCATCCTGCCGAGGCTGATGGCCGCCGGAGCAACGGTGAAGGCCTACGATCCGATCGGCATGGCCGAGGCCCGGAAACACCCGGAGCTGAACGGCGTTAATTGGTGCGAGGATGCCTACGACGCCATGGAGGGCGGCGACGCGGTCGCCATCCTGACCGAATGGAACGAGTTCCGGAGCCTGCAGTTCGACCGTATGAAGACGGCGCTCAAGGCGCCGGTACTGATCGATTTGCGGAATATCTACGAACCGTCGGAAATGCGGAAAATCGGCTTTGACTATAGCTGTGTCGGGCGCGGCACCCGGGACCGGGTGCTGGCCGAACGGCGGAAGGATGCATCGTGAGCGGCGGCTATCGTTTCGACTCCACCATCCTGCGGGAATACGATGTCCGCGGGATCGTCGGAGAGACCCTCTCGACCGCCGACGCCGAGGCGCTGGGCAAAGCGGTCGGCACCATGATCGTGCGGGACGGCGGAAAGCAGGTCGCGGTCGGCCGCGACGGCCGATTGAGTTCGCCCGACATGGCTGCCGCCATGGCGAAGGGCCTGGCCTCCACCGGGCTCACGGTGCTCGACATCGGCCTCGGCCCGACGCCGATGCTCTATTTCGCGGTCTATCATCTCGACACCGATGGCGGGGTGATGATCACCGGCTCGCACAATCCACCGGACTATAACGGTTTCAAGATGATGCGCGGTAAGGCGGCGCTGTACGGGGCCGATATCCAGGCGCTTGGCGAGATCGCCGCCGCGGGCGACTTCGAGATCGGCGACGGTGTCGTCCGGCAGGTGGAGGTTTTCGACGACTATGTCGCCCGGCTCGCCCAAGACGGGCGGGACATCGCCGATCTGAATGTGGTCTGGGATTGCGGCAACGGCGCCGCCGGGGAGGCGACCGAGGCGCTGGTCGCGAAACTCCCCGGTCGGCACAAGGTGCTGTTCGGCGATATCGACGGAACCTTCCCCAATCATCACCCGGACCCGACGGTTCCGGAATATCTCCAGGACCTGATGGCCGCCGTGGCGGAAGACGGGGCCGATCTCGGGATCGCCTTCGACGGCGACGGCGACCGCATCGGCGTGATCGACGCGAAAGGCAACGTGCTGTGGGGCGACCAGCTCATGGTCGTGCTGGCCCGGGATCTGCTGGCACGGCGCCCCGGTGAGACGGTGATCGCCGACGTCAAGGCGAGCAAGGTGCTCTATGACGAGATCGCCCGCGCCGGCGGGAAGCCGCTGATGTGGAAGACCGGGCATTCCTTGATCAAGACCAAGATGAAGGAGCTCAAGGCACCGCTGGCGGGCGAGATGAGCGGGCATATCTTCTTCGCCGACGGCTACTACGGATATGACGACGCACTCTACGCCGCCGTCCGTCTGCTCGGCGCGCTGTCGCGCGCCGGGATGTCCCTGGACGCCATTCGGGAGGCTCTGCCCAAGACCGTGGCGACCCCGGAAATCCGTTTCGACTGTCCAGAGGAGAAAAAGTTCTCGGCCGTCGAAGCGGTGCGCGGCTGGGTCAACGGGCAAGACGACCTGCAGGTCTCCGAGGTCGACGGCGTGCGTGTGACGACGAAGGATGGCTGGTGGCTGTTGCGGGCATCCAATACCCAGCCGGTTCTGGTGGCGCGCGCGGAAGCAGAAACAGAATTTGGCTTGAACAATCTTAAGTCCATGATTCGGTCCGCACTTGAGAAAGCCGGTTTGGAAACAGGCGTGATTTAGCGGCTAAAGCGCTCACAGCGCGCATCGGAAACGCCGTTTAAGGTTGCGGTCGATTGTGATCCTGTGTTCATAACTCTCCCAGGACTATCCGAAAGAACAAGGATAGCCGAAGGGAGAACGCAACATGACTGAGACGCTTGAGCCGTCGGAGATCGTTTCGGCCACGGTAGCCATCGAGTCGGTCCAAGGCGAAGGCCAAGAGGAGCGGCGTCGGAACTTCCAGAGCATCGCGCAGACGATCTCACGCCTGGGTGGGGAGATAGTGGACGCCGCCGGGCGCCTCCACGACGTATCGGAACGGACCACCGGACAGATCGACGCGTTCGAGGAGGTCCGGAGCGCGGCGGGCGGTGTCGCGGCGTCGCGCGAGGAGATCCTGTCCGCCACCGTCGCGGCCCAGGAGGTGAGCCACGAGGCCGACGGGGTCATCAAGTCGTCCCAACAGGAAATCGCCGCCTCATTGGAGTCGATTACCGATCTTGCGGACCTTGTGCATCAGATCGCCCAGGAGGTGAACGAGTTGACCACCGCCCTGGACGAGGTTTCGAAGGTCGCCCAGAACATTGATGCGATCGCCAAACAGACCAACCTCCTGGCGCTCAATGCCACCATCGAGGCGGCGCGTGCCGGCGAGGCCGGGCGTGGATTCGCGGTGGTCGCCGGCGAGGTCAAGGCGCTGGCCACCCAGACCTCGGACGCGACGTCGACGATCGACGAAACCCTCGGCCGGCTCAACGACCGCATTCAGACATTGGCCCAACGCGGCGAACAGGCTGAGAAGCGCACGGCGGCCGTCCAGGACGGGACCAACGCGATCAGCGGCGCCATGCTGCAGATCGGCGAAACCATGGAGAAGGTCAGCGGCGAGGTCTCCGGGATCGGGGCGACGGCGCAACGCATCGGCGAGCATTCGAGCGCGCTCGATGCCACGCTCACCCGGATGCATGGCGGGCTGGTCGACAACATCGCCGACCTCAAGGAGGCCGACAGCTATGTCGCCAGCCTGGTGTCGACCTCCGAGAAACTGATTCAGCTGACGGCGGATTCAGGAGTGGAGACGGACGATACCCGCTATGTCCGAATCGCGCGGGAGGCCGCGGCCGAGATTTCCAGGGTTTTCGAAGCGGGGGTCGAGAAGGGGGACATCTCGCTGGAGGCGTTGTTCGACGACCGCTACCGGCCGCTCGAGGGGACCGACCCGGCCCAGGTCACCACCCGCTACCTCGACTTCACCGACCGGGTGCTGCCGCCGATCCAGGAGCCCATCTTCCAATCGGAGGAGGCGATCGGCGTCGCCTGCGCCTGCGACCGCCATGGCTATATCGGGACCCATAACAAGAAGTTCTGCAATCCCCAGCGGCCGGGCGATGTGGTGTGGAATACGGCGAATTCGCGCTACCGGCGGATTTTCGACGACCGGGTCGGCCTCGCGTCGGGCAGCAGCACCGACCCCTTCCTCGTCCAGACCTACCGGCGGGACATGGGGGGCGGGACGTTCGTCCTGATGAAGAATGTCTCGGCGCCGATCACCGTCCGGGGGCGCCATTGGGGCGGTTTCCGGCTCGCCTATACGGTCCGGTGAGACAGCAAAGAATTCAGACTAGCTGGGATTCAGACTAGCTGGCCGCGTCGTCGTTTATCCGGGGGTCCGCTGGGCGAGCTGCACCCCGCCGCCGAGCGGGGCCACCGGCACACAGCCGATCCGCCGTGCCTTCAAGCGGACACAGGCTTCCCGCGCCGCCGCCTCGGTGAGATTGCGGAGCCGGGCCCGGTAGAGCGGCTTCTTGATGTCCCTGGCCTTTTCGACGGAAGGCAGGGCCCCGCCGAGCAGGATCGGCATCAGCCGCCGGGCCTGGGCGATGGCCCGGTCGGCGGGGTGTTTGTGCGAGAAGGCGCCAACCTGGATGCCCCAGTTCTCTTCGGGCAGGACCAGCGACGGCGTGGGACCTTGACCGGGTGCCGGCGTCACCGCCGGGCTGGCGACGATCACCTGTTTCTCGGCGGCAGGCTTGGTCCGGTTGAACAGCGGGTTCGGTTTCGGCGTGAAGGCCGTGGATGCCGCGCGCTCCAGATCCGGGTCGAGCGAGCCGACCTCCTCGGTCTCCGCGAGGCTCGCCATCTGCCGCGTCGGGATCGGGCGGGGTTTCGGCACGATCGCGACCAGGGTTGGCGTGCGCGGTCCGGCGCGGCGGAAGCTCTTGTCCAGGATCTGGACCATGTGACGGTCGCGCAGCTTGCCGCTGCGCCCGCCGAAGACGACGCCGATCAGGTGACGGCCGTCCCGTTTGACCGAGGTCACGAGATTGAAGCCGGCGGCGCGGATATAGCCGGTCTTGATGCCGTCCGTGCCCTGGTACTTGGTCAGCAGGCGGTTGTGGTTCTTGTAGGTCCGGCCCTTGTAGCGGAAGCGGGCGGTGTCAAACATTCGGTAATAGCCCGGATAATCCCGGATCAGGGCCTTGGCGAGTTTCGCCATGTCCCGGGCGGTCGAGACCTGGCCGCGATGGGGAAGGCCCGACGCGTTCCGGAACCGGGTCCGGGTCATGCCGAGTTCCTTGGCCTTGGCGGTCATCATCCGGGCGAACTGCCACTCCGTCTTGCCGAGATTTTCCGCGACCGTCGTGGCGACATCGTTCGCCGATTTGGTGATAAGCGCATAGATCGCGTCCTCGACCTTGATCTTTGAGCCGGCGCGCAGGCCGATCTTGGACGGCGGCTGGCCGGCGGCGCGCTTGGACACCGTGAAATGGCCGTCCATGCGGATGCGCCGGTTTTCCAGCGCCTCGAACACCATATAGAGGGTCATCATCTTGGTCAGGGAGGCGGGGTAACGGTGAACATCCGCGTTCCGGGCGAAGAACACCTCGCCGGAATCATAGTCCATGACCAGGGCGGCGTATTTCGAGGCCACCACCTTGGAGGCGGCCTCGGCCCGATTGACGAGGCCGGCCGGCGTCAGAAAGACCGCCAACAGCAGAAGGCCCGCAATCGTCCGCTGGATCATGGTCATTGGGTACCCCCGGCTGCCTTTGCGGAACGGCGATCGACACCGTCCGACCGGTTCCCTTCGGCGCAACACCCCTGGTGCCGAGCGAACCGGAATCATGTCCATAGTGTGGTTTAATTTAAGTGAAGACTTAGAGTCTGTCCATAACGAACTGAATCAAAACAAAAAGCTAAAATGCGGTCTATCGAGAATTTCCGACTAAGCCTCTGTTATATAGCTTTTGTTGCACTGCACAAAAAACTGCTTGACCAGATTAACCAGATGCAGCATATAAGGCGTATGTTGCACTGCAGCAAAACGATAACAAACCCAAGGGTAGGCGTCCTGTGACGGTCTATCCAGTTTTTTTTGAGGAGTGAAGATCATGACCGCCGCCAAGAAAACCACCGCCGCCAACGCCCCGGCCACCGAAGCGCTGAAGACCGTCGAGACCATCGTCGAAGCCGGCAAGGCCAACTTCGAACAGGCCGTGAAGCAGGGCACCGACGCCGCTCAGAAGGGCTATGAGCAGGCCGTCAACATGATGCAGGACAATGCCGCCAAGGCCTCCGACCAGGTGTTCAAGGGCTATGACGAAATGGTTGCCTTCAACAAGCAGAATGTCGACGCCTATGTCGAAGCCGGCAACGTCGTCCAGAAGGCCGTCGAAGACCTGAGCAAGGAAGCCACTTCCTTTGCCCAGTCCGCGACCGACAAGGCCGTCGCCCACACCAAGGCGCTGATGGGCTGCAAGACCTTCGCCGAAGTCGTTCAGCTTCAGAACACCTTCGCCAAGGAAAGCTTCGACACCTATGTCCAGCAGAGCAGCAAGGTTTCCGAGCTGTCCATGAAGGCCGCCAACGACGCCTTCGCCCCGATCAAGGGCCGGATGAGCGCCGCCGCCGAGAAGTTCGGCAAGCCGGCCGCGTAAGGTAACGGGATATGCTCCGGTTCGCGTCAGCGGGCCGGTCGCGTTTCTGGAAGGGTCGCCGACAGACGTCGGCGGCCCTTTTGCGTTTGGAGGGCACAAGTGGAAGGCATAAGTGGAGAGCACAGGGACGGGCCCGTCCCCGGACTTGCCCGCCGCGCGGTTTCCGGCGTCGGTTTTCCACCGCGAAATCTTGTCCGCCCCCTTCCCTGATGCTCCCGCCGCGCCTATTCTTTGTTGGCGAGATCGCAATGACGCCTGGCGATCCGGGCCGGACGTCATAGGTAAAGTCGAGACGTCTTCGACAAGGTGACATGAGGACGTCATGATCAGGGGCTCATCGGGAGGGCCCCGGGCCCCAATTGGCCGGAACCCCATGTGTCGGGGCTGCACGGTCCAGGAAACTGCATGCAAGGGCAATGAGCGACAAAGACGATCAAAAAGATGGCGGCGGCAACACGGGCGTTGTCGTCGATACCCGACCGAAGACCAAGAAACCGGCCTTGTACAAGGTCTTGATGTTGAACGACGATTACACGCCGATGGAATTCGTCGTTCTGGTTTTGGAGAAGTTCTTCTCGAAGTCCCGGGAAGAGGCGACCCGGATCATGCTGCACGTGCACCATCGCGGTGTCGGGGTCTGCGGCATTTTCACCTATGAGATCGCCGAGACGAAGGTGACCCAAGTCATGGACTATGCACGGCAGAACCAGCATCCGCTGCAGTGCACCCTCGAAAAGGAATAGCGGGAAAGGAAGAGCGCGACATGTTGTCGAGGAATTTGGAAAAGAGCCTGCACCGCGCCCTGGACATCGCGAACGGACGCAACCACGAATATGCGACGCTCGAACATCTGCTGCTGTCGCTGACCGAAGATCAGGACAGCCTCTCGGTCCTGAAGTCCTGCGGGGTCGATGTCGAAAAGCTGAAGACCGACCTTACCGGCTATATCGACAACGAGCTGTCGACCCTGGTGATCGAGCCGAAGGAGGAGGCGAAACCGACCGCCGGCTTCCAGCGGGTCGTCCAGCGGGCGGTCATTCACGTCCAGTCCTCCGGCCGGGCCGAGGTCACCGGCGCCAATGTGCTGGTCGCCCTGTTCTCGGAGCGGGAAAGCCACGCGGTCTTCTTCCTGCAGGAGCAGGACATGAGCCGCTTCGACGCGGTCAACTATATTTCCCACGGCATCGCCAAGGTGCCGGGCAAGACCGAACAGAAGGCGGCGAGCGGCGCCGACGAGGAGGCGCAGGCCGAGAAGGTCGTGCGCAAGGGCTCGGAGGCGCTTGACGCCTATTGCGTCGACCTCAACGAAAAAGCCGGCGAGGGCAAGATCGACCCGCTGATCGGCCGCGAGGAAGAGGTCGAGCGCACGATCCAGATTCTCTGCCGACGGACCAAGAACAACCCGCTCTTCGTGGGCGATCCCGGCGTCGGCAAGACCGCCATCGCCGAGGGTCTGGCCAAGCGGATCATCGAAGGCGACGTGCCTGAGGTGCTTGCCGACGCGGTGATCTATCAGCTCGACATGGGGGCGCTCCTCGCCGGGACCCGCTATCGCGGCGACTTCGAGGAACGGCTCAAGGCGGTGGTCGGCGAACTCGACAAGATGCCCCACGCGGTTCTGTTCATCGACGAGATCCAC
The DNA here is from genome assembly GCA_024743275.1 of Alphaproteobacteria bacterium. Taxonomy (GTDB): domain Bacteria; phylum Pseudomonadota; class Alphaproteobacteria; order JANSWW01; family JANSWW01; genus JANSWW01. Next base: position 27,908 of record JANSWW010000010.1, on the reverse strand, counting down.
ACGGTGATCGGCGCGGGCGCGACCAGCGGCGGCGCGATGGACGCCTCCAACCTTTTGAAGCCGGCCCTGGCGTCGGGCAACCTGCGCTGCATAGGCTCGACGACCTATAAGGAATATCGCGGCTATTTCGAAAAGGATCGCGCGCTGGTCCGCCGCTTTCAGAAGATCGACGTCGTCGAGCCCTCGATCGAGGACAGCGTCAAGATCCTCAAGGGTCTCAAGCCCTATTACGAGAAGCATCACCACGTTCGCTACACCGCGGACGCCATCAAGACGGCGGTGGAACTGTCGGCACGATATATCAACGACCGGCGGCTGCCGGACAAGGCGATCGACGTGATCGACGAGGTCGGGGCCGCCCAGATGCTGCTGGCCCCGTCGAAGCGGAAGAAGACGATCGGGGTGAAGGATGTCGAGAACATCGTCGCCAAGATCGCCCGCATCCCGCCCAAGAGCGTGTCGACCGACGATAAGACCGTGCTCGCCAATCTGGAGCGGGACCTGAAGACCGTTGTCTTCGGCCAGGATGCCGCCATCGACAATCTGTCCTCCGCGATCAAGCTCGCCCGGGCGGGCCTGCGCGATGCGGAAAAGCCGATCGGCTCCTATCTCTTCTCCGGCCCGACGGGCGTCGGTAAGACCGAGGTGGCGCGCCAGCTCTCCCGCATTCTCGGCGTCAAGCTCACCCGCTTCGACATGTCGGAATATATGGAGCGCCACACGGTGAGCCGCCTGATCGGGGCGCCCCCGGGATATGTCGGCTTCGACCAGGGCGGCCTTCTGACCGATGCGATCGACCAGCACCCGCACACGGTCCTGCTGCTCGACGAGATCGAGAAGGCCCATCCGGATCTGTTCAACATCCTGTTGCAGATCATGGATTACGGGAAGCTGACCGACCACAACGGCAAGCATGTCGACTTCCGCAACGTCATCCTGATCATGACCACCAACGCCGGAGCCGCCGAGATGGCGAAGCCGGCCATCGGCTTCGGCAGCTCGATCCGGGAGGGCGAGGACGAAGAGGCGATCAAACGCACCTTCACGCCGGAATTCCGCAATCGTCTCGATGCCGTGGTGCCCTTCGGTCATCTGCCGCAGGAGGTCATCGAGCAGGTTGTCGACAAGTTCGTCATCGAACTGGAAGCCCAACTCAGCGACCGGGCGGTGCAGATCGAGCTGACCGACGCGGCCCGCAAGTTGCTGGCCGATATGGGTTACGACAAGGCCTATGGCGCCCGGCCGCTTGGCCGCGTCATCCAGGATCAGATCAAGAAGCCCCTGGCCGACGAGTTGCTGTTCGGCCGCCTCACCAAGGGCGGACTGGTCCGCGTCTCGGTCAAGGACAAGAAGATCCACCTGGAGTTCCCGGACCCGCCGGTGCGGCAGTTGCCGAAGCCCAAGGGCGAGGCCTCCGAAGGCGGCTCCAAGCCCGAACTGGTCGAATAGGACTGGACAGCCCCTCCCCTGAAAAGGGAGGGGTTCTTCATTTCGCCCTCACCCCTCGCGTGCCCTTCGGGCGACGCTCGGAGTTCTCCCTCCCTTGACGGGAGGAAGTTTGAGGGAGGATGGCCAGTGCCGGCGCCGCCGGGGGCAAGCGCGGGGTGAAAGGCTATTCCTTCACCGGCATCACATAGTTGAGCGCGAGCCGGCCGCCGTCGGCGACGATGGTCTCGCCGGTGACATAGCTGGCATCGTCGCTCGCCAGGAAGGACACGACCGAGGCGATCTCGGATGGATCGCCGGTACGCCCGATGGGGGTGCGCGACAGGATCATGCGGCGGACAGCGTCGTCGGTCATGATCGTCTTCGCCATCTCGGTCAGGATTGTGCCCGGGGCGACCGCGTTGACCCGCACGCCATCATGGGCCATGGCCAGCGCCATCAGCTTGGTCATCTGCTCGACCCCGCCCTTGGCGGTGACATAGGGCACCTGGTCCGGGATCGCGACCGTGCCGTTGATCGAGCTCATGTTGACGATCGCGCCCTTGCCCTGCTTGACCATCTGCCGCCCGGCGGCCTGGCCGCACAGGAAGACGCCCTTGAGGTTGACCCGCAGGACCCGGTCGAAATCCTCCTCGGAGATTTCCAGGAAGTTCGCCTTGTGAATGAGGGCGGCGTTGGCGACCAGAATATCCAGGCTGCCATGCTCGGCGACGACCGCGTCGACCATCGCGTCGACCGCCGCCTTGTCGCCGACATCGCAGCTCACGAAGGTGGCCCCCGCTGCTTCGAGCGCGGGCTTGCCCTCTTCCGCGTTGAGGTCGCAGCCGACGACCGTCGCGCCGTCCGCCACCAGGCGTTTGACGCAGGCAAGCCCAATGCCGCGCGCCGCCCCGGTCACCAGGGCGATCCGTCCCTGAAGCTTCATTTTTCCTTCCTCCGGATGAAGTGTGTTTGCGGTTTCCCATGCCATATCTGGTGGCTGGATGATATAGTGAAGCACAGATTTTGAGGCATCCCCGCACCTCCTATCCTGGGACACCCCATGGCCCATCTCGATCTCTTCCAGGACCCGCCGGAGACGGACCGCGGCGTCGATGACCTGCCGGTCACGATTCGGCGGAGCGTCCGGGCGAAGCGGATCCAGCTTCGGATAACGCCCGACGGGCGGGCGGAACTGGTGCTGCCGGAAGGGGCGCCGGAGGAGCGCGGGCGGGCCTTTCTGGAGGAGAAGGCCGGCTGGCTGTGGCAGCGGCTATCCGCCATCCCGCGGCCGCGGCCCTTCGCCGATGGCCAGGTGATCCCGGTCCTGGGCGAGGACCATCGCATCACCCATCTCGCCACGAGCCGCGGAGCCACCGCCTTCGACGCGGGGCCGCCGCCGACGATCCGGGTCACCGGCGATCCCCATCATCTCAACCGGCGGGTGTCCGATCTTCTCAAGAGACGGGCGAAGGCGGAGATCGCGGAACGGGCCCATCCGCTTGCCGATCTTATCGGCCGAAAGATCAAGCGGATCAGCGTCAAGGACACGACCAGCCGCTGGGGGTCGTGCAGCCATGACGGTGTTCTCTCCTTTTCCTGGCGATTGGTGATGGCCCCCGAACGGGTGTTGGCCTATGTAGTGGCTCACGAAGTCGCCCATTTGGCGGAGATGAACCATTCCCAGCGATTCTGGTCGATCGTCCACCGGCTCGACCCCGGATACGACGCCGCGCGCGTCTGGCTCAAACGCCACGGCCGAGGCCTCCACGCCCTCGGCAACGCTCCCCGCTAAGGATCTCTCCGGTCGCGACCCCCGCCGGCTATCGGTCACCATCCTGCTGACCTCTCTGGTCGGGATGGGGGCGCTGTCGACGGACATGTACCTCCCCTCGCTGCCGGCGATGATCGCCGCCTTCGAGACCACCGAGAGCCAGGTCCAACTCACATTGTCCGGTTTCATGGCCGGCTTCGCGCTCTCCCAGCTCATCTACGGTCCGCTATCGGACCGCTTCGGGCGGCGGCCGCTGGTTATCGCCGGGATGACCCTGTTCGTCGCCGCGAGCTTCCTGTGCATGTTCGCCCCGACCATCGAGGCGTTGATCGCAGGCCGCTTCCTGCAGGCGCTCGGGGCGTGTTGCGGGCCGGTCTTGGGCCGGGCCATCGTCCGCGACACCCGCGAGGGGGCCGAGGCGGCCCGGGTGCTGGGGTATATGGCGACGGCGATGGGGGTGCTGCCGCTGATCGCGCCGACCCTTGGCGGGGTGCTGCAGATCGTCTTCGGCTGGCAGGCCAATTTCGCCGCCATGGGGATCATGGGGGCGGCCATCCTCGCCGGAACGATCCTCTTGTTGGGCGAGACCAACCGCTATCCCAATCCCCAGGCGACCCATGTCGGACCGATGCTGCGGAATTACCGGACCATCGGCGGAGTATCGGCCTTCGCCGCCAACGCCGCCGTGTTGACCGCCAGCTACACCGCCGTCTTCTGTTTCATCTCGGGATCGTCCTTCGCGCTGATCATCGTGCTGGAGGTGCCGGTCGAGCTGTTCGGCCTGTGCTTCGCCGCCATCGTGGGCGGCTATATGGCCGGGTCATTGGGCGGCGCCCGGCTGACAAGACGGGTGCGCCCGGAAAGTCTGGTGTTCTCCGGTCTTCTCATCGCAACGGCGGCGACGGTGGCGGGCGGTGTCCTGGCGTTGGCCGGGGTTCAAACCATCGCGGCCGTGCTGGTCCCGGTGGCGGTGGCCATGATGGGTTTCGGCATTCTGATGCCGAGCGCCTTCGCCGGCGCCCTGCAGCCCTTCCCGAAGATGGCCGGCGCGGCCTCCTCCCTGATGGGTTTCGCCCAGATGGCGACGGCCGCGGTGGTCGGGGCGGGTGTGGGTAGAATGGCCGATGGCACCACCCAGCCGATGATGGTCACCATGGGGGTGGTGATGATCGTCGGCCTGGTATTCTATCTCGTGCTCCGGCCCCGGGAACGGTTATAGCTCAGGCCGCGTCGAGATCCTCCAGTTTCGCCAATACGTCGACCGAAGCCGATTCGACCTTTTCGATCTCGGCCATGGCGGTCTGGATATCGCCGGCCTGGAAGGCCGAGGCGGCCGCCTTGCCGGCCTTGTGGACCAGTTCATGCGGCGATTCGAGCTCGCGGAAGGCGCCTTGGCTGCGATAGGCCTCCGATTTCGGGCCGTAATACCACTTGCCGAGACGGCAGGAATGATGGTCCGCCAACTCGTCGGGCTTCAGCACCGTCCGGCCCACGGCCATGTCGGCCAGGCGCTTCTTCCAAATCACATGGTCGGCCTTGGCGAGCTTGATGGTGCTGCCCTCGATCTGGATCTTGGCGAGATCGCCGAGCTGCTTGACGACCGCCGCCTGGGCCCTGTCCACCACATCGGCCAGCCCGTTCAGGTGATGCACGGTGGCCCCGATGCGCTCGGCGACATTGTTGACGCCGCCGGCGACCTCGTTGGTGGCGGAGTTCTGTTGCTCCAGGATGGCGGCGACGTCGGTCATCCGCTCCGTCACGGCGCCGACCCGCTGGCCCATCTCATGGATTTCCAGGCCGACCGTGTCGATCATCTCCTTGCCGGTCTGGATCGCCGTCGCACCGCCCTCCATCACGCCGACGATGGCGCCGAGATCGGTCCGCAGGCCCTGGATCCGGGTGCGGATCTCGTCGGTCGCCTCGGCGGTCTTGCTGGAGAGGTTCTTGACCTCCCCGGCGACGACCGCGAAACCGCGCCCCGCCTCGCCGGCGCGCGCCGCCTCGATGGTGGCGTTCAGGGCCAGCAGGTTGGTCTGTTTGGCGATCGCCTCGATGGTCTCGACGATGTTCCCGATCTCCTGGGAGGCTTCGCTGAGGGCCTGGGCCTGGTTGAGGGTCTGTCCGACGTTGGCGGCGAGGTCACCCATGGTCGTCACCGCCTGCTGGACCCGGTCCGAGTTCTGATCGACGAGATGGCGGACCTCGTTCGCCTCGCTGGAGGCCGCCTGGCTGGATGTCGCGATTTCACGCACGGACGCGACCATCTCCTCGGCGGCGCTGGCGATCGACTGGGCGTTGTTGTCGACCTCGCGCATTTCAGACAGCAGTTTGCCGGTCCCGATGGAGCATTCATTGGTCTGGATCGAAACCTCGACACAGTGGTCGAGCCCGGCGCGCGTGTCGGCCCGGAGCTTCTCCAACAGCTTCTTCAAGGCGTTGGAGACGGCATCGTCGCCGGTGATCGAAATCTCGTAATCGCCCCCGGCCATGGCCTCGATCGCTGCCACCAATTCATGAGTCTCGGACATTCTCTCCCCCGGTCATCGGACTGAATCCTCACAATCGAACGTCGACTATGACCAAAAAGAAAGAGGATTTCCGCCGTTCTTAAGGATAGGCGGAATTACCCGTCCTTCTTGAACGGGCTCATCTCCGTGTTGATCGCGTCCATTTCCATCTCGACATATTCGCGCTCGCGTTCCATGGCCCGGGCGACCGCGTCGCGGAATCCCGGATGGGTGACGAAATGGGCGGAGTAGGTCGCGTTGGGCAGATAGCCCCGTTGAATCTTGTGGGCCCCCTGGGCACCGGCCTCGACCCGGGACAGTCCCTGCTCGATGGCCCAGTCGATCGCCTTGTAGTAGCAGGCCTCGAAATGCATGAACCTGACCCGCTCGACGCAGCCCCAATTGCGGCCGTAGAGCGTATCGGCGCCCTGGAGATTGAGCGCGCCGCAGAGATAGGGGCCGTTCGGGCTGTCGGCCTCGTGGCCGAGGAAAAGCACCACTTTGTCGGCCAGCCGCTCGCCGAGCAGCGAGAAGAAATCCCGGTTGAGATAGGGCGATCCCCATTTCCGGTCCGAGGTGTCGAGGTAGAAGTCATAGAAGGCGTCCCAGTGGGCCTCCTTCAGATCGGCACCGGTAAAGGCGGAGAGCGCGACCCCGCTGGCCTTGGCCTTTTCACGCTCCTTGCGGATATTCTTACGCTTCCGGCTCGAAAGATCGGCGAGGAAATCGCCGAAGTCGCCATAGCCTTTGTTATCCCAATGGAATTGCTGGCCGAGCCGTTGGATCAGGCCCAACTCACCCATCTCCTTCCATTCCGTTTCGGTGCAGAACGTGATGTGCGCGCTGGAGGCGTCGTATCGCTCGCACAGGCCGGCGAGGCCGCTGACCAGGGCCTCGCGGTAGGTCGGGCCGTGGACGTCCGGGTGGGTCAGTAGGCGGGGGCCGGGCACAGGCGAGAACGGGACCGAGACCTGGATCTTCGGATAGTAGCGCCCCCCCGCGCGCTCGAAGGCGTCGGCCCAGCCATAGTCGAAGACATACTCGCCCTGGGAGTGGTTCTTGAGATAGGCCGGGCAGCAGGCGACGGTGCGGCCGTTGTGATCCTCGATCGCGAGATGGCGCGGCATCCACCCGGTGCGGGCCGTGGCACAGCCGGAATCCTCCAGCGCGGACAGAAAGGCGTGGCTGACGAACGGGTTCCCGGAACCGGCGCAGGCGTCCCAGGCGTCCGCATCGATTTCGTGCAGACCCGACAGGACCCTGATTTCCAGCGCTTCCGACTCGGGCTCCTGTTCGGCCATTGTGCTCTCCGGTTCGCGTGGGCGCATAAACGGCGGGGGTTCAAAAAGAAATGAGGGCGCCGGCCGTCCTGGCAAGCGCCCTCTTCGTCACAGGTGTTGGGCCACAGGTGTTGGGCCACAGGTGTCGGGTCAGGGGCGGGATCGCCGGCTATTTGAACTCGACGATCGCGTCCACTTCCGTCGCGACACCGAGCGGCAGGGCCGGCGCCCCGACGGCGAAGCGGGCATGACCACCGATTTCCTTGCCGAACACCTCCACCATCAGGTCGGAGGCGCCGTTGATCACCTTCGGATGGTCGGTGAATTCCGGCGTGCACTGGACGAAGCCGCCGAGCTTGACGATCCGTGTCACCCGGTCGAGGTCGCCAAGGGCGGCCTTTACCTGGGCGATGATGTTGAGGCCGCAGAGCTTGGCGCTTTCATAGCCCTGGTCGACCGAGTAGTCGGCGCCGAGACGGCCCTTGTGCTCGATGCTGCCACCGGCTTTGAAGGGGATCTGACCGGCGACGAAGACAATGCTGCCGCTGATCGCGTAGGGCACATAGTTGGCGGCGGGGGCCGCGGCGGCGGGCAGGGCGATGCCGAGGTCGGCGAGACGGGCGTCGATGGTACCGGACATGGTCGTTCCTCATGAGACTCGGGATTGAAGACCGGGGGACGGTAGAGGGCGGCGCTCGGAAAGTCAGCACCCAATCCGACCGGAACCCTTCCAAACCGGTCGTTGTAAAGGGGAGGGGCTGGGGGGGAGGGATGTTCCGCGCACCGCTCCGTCAGAACAGGGAGCCTTGGACCGGTTTCGGCTTCGGCGGCGGAGCGTCGGGGTTGTCGACCTTTTCGATCAACCGCGGGCCGTCGTTGCGGACATTGTTCACCGCGGTGGAAACCGGATGAACACGGAAGGGGCCGTCATGGGGCCGCATCAGGGCGGCCGCCTCGGCCGGGGTGCCGGTCATCCAGGTCTCCCAGCCCGCCCGGTCGAGGATCACAGGCATCCGGTGATGATAGTTCGCCAGGCTCGGCGAAGCGTCGGTCGTGACGATCGTATAGCTGTGCAGTTCCGTGCCGTCCAGGCTATGCCAGATGTCGAACAGCCCGGCGAAGGCGAACAACGGCTCCGCGAACCCCGCCAATTGGTCCGGGGCGATCCACACCGGCTGTTTCCGTCCGCCGCCTTTTTCCGCGGTGGCCGTGGTCCACTCGTAGAAGCCGTCCGCCGGCACGAGGCAGCGATGGTGGCGAAAGGCGCCGCGATAGCTCGGCTTCTCCCGGACCGTGTCCGACCGTGCGTTGATCGTGTGATTGCCGATGTCGACAGACTTCGCCCAACTCGGCACCAGACCCCAGCGGGCGAGATCGATCACCCGTCTGTGACCGGTTCGCTCGCCCTTGTCGAAGATGGGCACGGTCTTCACGACCGGGGCCATCAGCGTCGGCGCGTGATTGTAGCGCGGCTGGAACTCGGGTCCGCCGACCGCGTCGAAAATCTCCCGCATCGCCTCGATCGGCGTCGTGATCGCATAGCGTCCGCACATGCTGGCCAGACTAATCATGCCGGTGCGTGGGCAAAGGACTTTCTGAGGAAAGGCTGCTGTGCGATGCCGCACCCTTTGACGCGGCCGGGCCGGGTTCTATAGTTCTCGCTACTTAACTACGTCAGCGTTGCTGCACCATTCACCGATAAACAAACCACCGAGGGGGTTTCCATGGGTCAGTTCGGAATCGGCCAGCCCGTCGTCCGCAAAGAGGACAAACGTTTCCTGACCGGCGGCGGCCAGTATCTCGACGACATCCATCTCGACGGCGAGACGGTCGGCCATGTGGTGCGCGCGCCGATCGCGCATGCCAAGTTCACCATCGGCGACCTTGCCGAAGCGATGGCCGCCCCCGGGGTGCTGGCCGTCCTGACCGGTGCCGACGTCAAGGCGGACGACCTCGGTCATCTGCCCTGCCGCTCGCCGATCAAGAGCCGCGACGGCTCCGATTACAAGCGCCCGCCCTATCCGCTGTTGGCCCAGGACCGGGTGATGCATGTCGGCGACGCGGTTCTCTTTATTGTCGCCGAGACCCTGGAGCAGGCGGTCGCGGCGGCCGATCTGATCGAGATCGACTATGAGGAACTGCCGGCGGTCGCCAGTGCGGCGAAGGCCGACGGCGCCGAGGCTGTGCTGTGGCCGGACATCGCGCCCAACAATCAGTGCTTCGACTTCCTGCTCGGCGACGACGCGAAGACCGAGGCGGCGCTGAAGACCTCGGCCAAGGTGATCGAGCTCGAAATCGTCAACAACCGGGTCGTGGTGAATTCCATGGAGGCCCGCGGCGCCATCGGCGACTACGACGCGGCCACGGACAAGTTCACGCTCTATACGACCTCGCAAGGCTCCCACGGCCTGCAGGCGGTGTTCGGCGACCAGGTGTTGAAATGCGGCACCGACAAACTGCGTGTCGTCACAAAGGATGTCGGCGGCGGCTTCGGGATGAAGATCTTCGCCTACCGGGAACAGGGTCTGGCGATGTGGGCCGCCAAAAAGGTCGGCCGCCCGGTGCGCTGGATCTCCGACCGCTCCAGCGCCTTCATGTCGGACATCCAGGGCCGCGATCACGTGACCTTCGCCCGGCTCGGTCTTGACGAGAACAACCGCTTCACCGCGCTGGATGTGGAAATCACGGCCAATCTCGGCGCCTATCTCTCCGGCTTCGCCACCTTCATTCCGACGGCGGCGGGTGCCAGGATGTATCAGGGGCTCTATTCCACCCCGGCGGTCGCGGTGAAGTCGCGCGGCTATTTCACCAACACCGTGCCGGTCGACGCCTATCGCGGCGCCGGCCGCCCGGAGGCGGCCTATCTGGTCGAGCGGCTGGTCGACAAGGCGGCCTTCGATCTCGGCATCCCGGCCGAGGAACTGCGGCGGATCAACTTCATCAAGCCGTCGGAAATCCCGTTCAAGACCCAGCTCGGCGACACCTATGACAGCGGCGATTTCAACGGCCATATGACCAAGGCCATGGAACGGGCCGACTGGGTCGGTTTCGCCGCCCGCAAGGCCCAGGCGGCCGGCGAGGGCAAGCTGCGCGGCATCGGGCTCGCCTGCTATGTGGAGGCCTGCGGCGGCGGCGGCGACGAGACCGCCACGGTCAACGTCGAGGAGGACGGCTCGATCACCGTCCTGATCGGGACCATGTCCAACGGCCAGGGCCACGAGACGGCCTATGGTCAGATCGTCTCCGAGCATTTCGACGTGCCCCTCGACCAGGTCAATGTGATCCAGGGCGACACCGACCTGATCGCGACCGGCAAGGGGACCGGCGGCAGCCGTTCGGTCCCGGTCGGCGGCGCATCGCTCAACTTCGCCTCGGAAAGGGCGGTCGAGACGGCCAAGAAGATCGCCAGCCATCTGCTGGAGGCCGCCGAGGTCGATATCGAGGTCACCGGCGGCGATTTCATCGTGGCCGGCACCGACAAGCGGGTCACGCTCGCCGACATCGCCAAGGCGGCGAAGGAGGGCAAGGGCCTGCCCGACGGCATGGAGCCGGGCCTGCTGACGGCGGAATACGCCCATCAGCCGCCGGCCGCGACCTTCCCGAACGGGACCCATGTCTGCGAGTTGGAGATCGACGAGGCGACCGGCACCGTCGAAATCCTGCGCTATACCGTCGTCGACGATTTCGGGGCGGTGGTGAACCCGCTGATGCTGGCCGGCCAGGTCCATGGCGGCGTCGCCCAGGGTGTCGGCCAGGCGCTCATGGAGCACGCGGTCTATGACGAGGACACCGGCCAGCTTGTGACCGGGTCGTTCATGGACTACGCCATGCCGCGGGCCGACAGCATGGTGCAGATCGATTTCTCCATGAACAACGTGCCCTGCACCACCAACCCGCTGGGGATCAAGGGGGCGGGCGAGGCCGGGGCGATCGGCGCCCCGCCGGCGGTGATCAACGCGATCTGCAACGCGCTGAAGGACCGGGGCGTCGGCCATGTCGACATGCCGGCGACGCCGGAGACGGTCTGGCAGGCGATCCAGTCCGCGAAGATGCCGCAAGCGGCGGATTGATCGGTCTGATCTGAGTGCCCCCTCACCCCGGCCCTTTCTCCTGGGGGAGAGGGTGGGTTGTGGGGCGATCCCGTTCCTTCTCCCCTGGGGGAGAAGGTTGGGATGGGGGGGAAAGGCCCTATCGGTTCTTGATAAGGGCTGACGATGGGGGTTTAACGGCCCCACCCCGACCCCTCCTGTTCGAAGGGAGGGGCTTTTCGCGAGATGGAACGCGCCATGCCCACCACCGACGAGATGATCGCCCTGCTGCCGTCCCTGCGGACGCTGGCCGCCGAGGCGGCGGAAGTGATCCTGCCCTTCTACCACGGCGACGTGGATGTCGAGGGCAAGGCCGACGGCACCCCGGTGACCGAGGCCGACCGGGCCGCCGACAAGGTGATCTTCGAGGGGCTGACGGCGCTGACCCCGGACATCCCGGTGGTGACCGAGGAACGGGTCGCCGACGGGATCATCCCGGATGTCGCCGGCGGCACCTTCTGGCTCGTCGATCCGCTGGACGGCACCAAGGAATTCGTCCGGAAGGGCGGGGACTTCACAGTCAATATCGGCCTGATCCACAAGGGCGAGCCGGTGATGGGCGTGATCCATGTCCCGGCCTCCGGCGTCAGCTACGCGGGGATCGTCGGACAGAGCAAATCGGAAGGAGCCGCCTGGAAATGGTCGGCTGAGGAGCGGGGTGCGCCCTGCGACGGCCGCGAGATCCAGGTCCGTCATCCGGACCCGGACGGCCTGATCGTCGTCGCCAGTCGCAGCCACCGCAATCCGGAACTCGACGCCTATCTAGGCGATCTCAAGGTCAAGGACGCGACGGCGGCGGGAAGCTCTCTCAAATTCTGTCTGGTGGCGGAGGGGACGGCGGATCTCTATCCCCGTACCGGGCCGACCAGCGAATGGGATACGGCGGCGGGCCACGCCATCGTTCTGGCCGCCGGCGGTACCGTCGCCCGGCTCGAGGACGGCCAGCCCCTGGTCTACGGCAAGGCCGACGAGCGCTTCCTCAATCCGACATTCGTTGCCCGGGGTGGATGAATAACCTTTCCTTCGACAGCAAAGGTCACGTGCCCCCTTCTCCCGTCATTTGAGCTATGCGGGCGAGGTGTTGGTCGCACCCTTGCCGCCGGACTTGCCCCGGCCGGTTTTTTTCCGGCCCTTCTCAAACGGCCCGGCTTTTTCCAGGCTAGTCTTTTCCAGGCTAGTCTTTTCCAGGCCGGTCTTTTCCAGGTCCATCTTTTCCCTGCGCAGGCGGCGCTGTTCGCGTTTCCTGGCGAGGCTTGCCTTCCGCGCCTGACGATAGCGGGTGATGAACGCCTTCGACCAACTGTAGCCGATCCAGGAGGAGGCGATGACATAGGGCATGCTGCCGACCAGGAGATCGATGCCGAAGCCGGCCGCGACGTCGAGGCCGAGTCCGACCCGCTCATACCAGGCGAGTCCCTCGGCGAAGGTCGCCTGCCAGGCGTCTGAGAAGCCTTTGAAACCGGCGATGTTGTCGCTGCCCAGGATGAACTGCCCGGTCACATAGAAGATGTAATAGATCGGGATCATGGTCGCGACGTTCGTCGCCCAGGTCCAGGCGAGCGCCACGATGATCGAGAAATTCCAGTTGAACAGCCGGTTGGTGATGAACCAGGTCGCGACCACGATGGGCATCTGAATGCCGATCAAGGGCGTGAAGGCCCAGGCAAGGCCGATGGCCACGCCCCGTGCCGTGTATTCGGGCGGATGACGGGTGCCGCGTTTCAACGGGACGATGAAGCGGTATTTCAGCATCCGCTTCAAATTCTCGAAAAGGCTTCTCGGTTCCCGCACTGACCCGCGCTCGACTCCTAAGGATTGGACCGTTCTGAGCATAGGGTTCGGCGCGCCATGAACCAACCCCAACCTTCGGTCAGGATTTGATAGCAGGGCGGGGCGGGGGAACCAAGGCTATGGATCGGCGGGCGCCCATAAAGAAGCCGGGGTTCTCTCTTTATGGAGAATCCCCGGCAGTCTGTGGGTAGAGGAGCTATTTTTATTCAGACCCGACGGGGAAGAGGCCGACGAACCCGGCGGGTCTGCTTTTGGTCGGGCGCGCGGAGGAGGGAGGGTGCGCGCCCGAAAGCCTGCGGACAGTTAGGAACAACCAGTCGTGCTGCCGCAGGTATCGCATTTGAGGCAGGTGCCGTTGCGCACGAGGGTGAAGTTGCCGCATTCGGCGCAGCTGTCGCCCTCATAGCCCTTGGCCCGTGCCTCCCGGATCCGCTCCAGTTTGCTGTCGACCTCGTCCATCACCGCCTCGGTGAGCGTCGCGGTCGTGGCGGTCGCGGTCTGCACCCGGGTCACCGTGTGGCCGCCGCCATTGCTCCCCTGGGGAGCGCCATGCGTCCCCCCATGTGTGCCGGTCGCCCGGCCTTGCGGAGCGTTCGAGTAGACGGTGAACTTGTTGCGGACATAGCCGCGGCTCGCCACCTGCTCGATCTTCTTCAGCACCGCGTCCTGAAGGGTCGTCTCCTTGACGGCCACCTCGGTCCGCTCGCCGTCCCTTTCGCCGCGGCCGACCGTGTCGGGCTGCAGGTCCTGCGGCTCGACATGGGCGAGATCGTTGCGACCGAGATAGCTGACGGCCAGTTCGCGGAAGATGTAGTCGAGGATCGACGTGGCGTTCTTGATCGTGTCGTTGCCCTGGACCAGACCCGCCGGTTCGAAGCGGGTGAAGGTGTAGGCGTCGACATATTCCTCCAGCGGCACGCCGTATTGCAGGCCGATCGAGACCGCGATGGCGAAGTTGTTCATCACGCTGCGGAAGGCGGACCCTTCCTTGTGCATGTCGATGAAGATCTCGGCCAGCTTGCCGTCGTCCTGTTCGCCGGTGCGCAGATAGACCTTGTGGCCGCCGACGGTCGCCTTCTGGGTATAGCCCTTGCGGCGGTTCGGCAGGCGCTTGCGCTGGGCGGCGCGCTCGACCTCGACCACCTTTTCGACGATCCGCTCGACGATCTGCGGCACGGCCGCGGCCTTGGGCAGGTCGATCGCCTCCTCCAGCGCGTCGAGGTCGTCCTCCTCCAGGACCGCCGAGGACAGCGGCTGGGAGAGTTTCGAGCCGTCGCGGTACAGCGCGTTCGCCTTGATGCCGAGCTTCCAGCTCAGCATGTAGGCGTCCATGCAGTCCTCGACCAGCGCGCCGTTCGGCATGTTGATGGTCTTGGAGATGGCGCCGGAGATGAAGGGCTGGGCCGCGGCCATCATCCGAATGTGGCTCTCGACCGACAGGAAGCGCTTGCCGATCCGGCCGCAGGCGTTGGCGCAATCGAAGACGGCGAGGTGCTCGTCCTTGATGTGCGGCGCGCCCTCCAGGGTCATCGCCCCGCAGACATAGGTGTTGGCGGCGTCGATATCGGCCCGCGAGAAGCCGAGATGGGCCAGCAGGTCGAAGGAGAAGTCGTTGATCTTCTCTTCCTCGATCCCAAGGGTCTGGGTCAGGAACTCCTCGCCCAGCGACCACTTGTTGAAGGCGAACTTGATGTCGAAGGCTGAGGCGAGACCCGCTTCCAGCTTCTCCAGGGCCTCGTCGGTGAAGCCTCTGTCGCGCAACGCTTCATGGTCGATCCCCGGGGCCCCTTCGAGGGTTCCATGGCCGACGGCGTAACGGACGATCTCTTCGATCTCCGTCGGGCGATAGCCGAGCTTTTTCAGGGCCTCGGGGACCGTCCGGTTGATGATCTTGAAGTAGCCGCCACCGGCCAGCTTCTTGAATTTGACGATGGCGAAGTCCGGCTCGATGCCGGTGGTGTCGCAGTCCATGACCAGACCGATGGTGCCGGTCGGGGCGATCACCGTCGCCTGGGCGTTGCGATAGCCGTGCCGCTCGCCGAGGGACAGGGCGTCGTCCCAGGCCTTGGCGGCGGCGGCGACAAGATCAGCCTCCGGGCAGGACTTGATGTCGAGCGGCACCGGCAGAACCTCGAGGCTCTCATAGCCCTTGGCCTCGCCATGGGCGGCCCGGCGGTGGTTGCGGATGACCCGCAGCATATGGTCGGCGTTTTCGGCATAGCCCGGGAACGCGCCCAGCTCGTCCGCCATCTCGGCGGAGGTCGCATAGGACCGACCGGTCATCACCGCGGTGATGGCGCCGCACAGCGCCCGGCCCTCGGGGCTGTCGTAGGACAGGCCCATGGCCATCAGCAGGCCGCCGATATTGGCGTAGCCGAGGCCCAGGGTCCGGAAGCGATAGGACAGCTCGGCGATTTCCTTGGACGGGAACTGGGCCATCAGCACCGAGATTTCCAGGGTGATGGTCCACAGCCGGCAGGCATGCTCGAAGCTGACGATGTCGAAGCTGCCGTCCGCTTTGCGGAACTGCATCAGGTTCAGGGACGCCAGGTTGCAGGCCGTGTCGTCCAGGAACATGTACTCGGAGCACGGGTTGGAGGCGTTGATGCGGCCGGAGGCCGGGCAGGTGTGCCACTCGTTGATCGTGCTGTCATATTGCATGCCCGGATCGGCGCAGGCCCAGGCGGCGTAGCTGATGCGGTCCATCAGATCCTTGGCGCCGACCGTCTTCGTCCCGTCGTTGGTCCGATTGCGCAGGGTCCATTCGCCATCGGTCTCGACCGCCCGCAGGAACTCGTTGGTCACCCGGACCGAGTTGTTGGAGTTCTGGCCCGAAACGGTGAGATAGGCCTCGCTGTCCCAATCCGTGTCGAAGGTCGGGAATTCGATCTCGACGAAGCCCTGCTTCGCGAACTGGATCGTCCGCTGGACCAAGTTGTCGGAGACCTTGTCGCGGCGGGCGTCCTTGATCGCCTTGCGCAGCAGGGTGTTCTGCTTCGGATCGAAACGGGCGTCGCCCTCGATCCCGGCGTCGACGCACGCCTTGAGGACCGCGTTCAGCCGCTCCTTGTTGATCTTGGAGCCGGTGACGATGGAGGCGACCTTCTGGTCCTCGCGGACCTTCCAGTCGATGTAGTCGATGATGTCCGGGTGGTCGATGTCGACCGTGACCATCTTGGCCGCCCGGCGGGTGGTGCCGCCGGACTTGATCGCGCCCGCCGCCCGGTCTCCGATCTTGAGGAAGCTCATCAGGCCGGAGGACTTGCCGCCGCCGGAAAGCGGTTCCTTCTCGCCGCGCAGACGGGAGAAGTTGGTGCCCGTGCCGCTGCCGTATTTGAACAGCCGCGCCTCGCGGACCCAGAGATCCATGATGCCGCCTTCGTTCACCAGGTCGTCGCCGACCGACTGGATGAAGCAGGCATGGGGCTGCGGGTGCTCATAGGCGGAGGCCGAGCGGGTCAGCTCGCCGGTCCGGTAGTCGACATAGTGGTGGCCCTGGGCGGGGCCGTCGATGCCGTAGGCCCAGTGCAGGCCGGTGTTGAACCACTGCGGGGAGTTCGGCGCCGCCATCTGACGGGCGAGCATCACGCGCATCTCGTCGAAATAGGCGCGGGCGTCCTGCTCGGTGTCGAAATAACCGCCCTTCCAGCCCCAATAGGTCCAGGTGCCGGCGAGACGGTCGAAGACCTGCTTGCCGGAGGTCTCGCCGCCATAGCGCTGATCTTCGGGGAGCTTTTCGAGGGCCGCCTTGTCCGCCGTCTTGCGCTGTAGCCAGGTAGGAACGTCCTTTTCCTTGACCCGCTTCAGCGCCGCCGGGACGCCGGCCTTTCGGAAATACTTCTGGGCCAGGATGTCGGCCGCGACCTGGGAGAACTGGCCGGGCACCTCGACATCGTCGTTCTTGAAGACGATGGAGCCGTCCGGGTTGCGGATTTCGCTGGTGGTCTTGCGAAACTCCAGACCGTCATAGGCGTCATGGTCGGCGGAAGTGAATTTACGCTCGATTTTCATTGGATGCGGCCCCCTCAAGTCGCTGCACAACATCTTGTGTGTCTTGGACGTGAAAGGTACCGCCGCTTGATTAACCCGACAAGCCCAAAAATCGATATCTGGGACGAATTTGGTGGCGACCTACTAGATGTGGTGTTGCGAGGGCGCAAAAAGAAGGCGGCCAAACATGGTTGGCCGCAGAGTCAAAGCTCTTTATGTCGTTATTGATCGAAACCCTATCACAAGATGTAGGGGTTGTGGATAACTCTTTGCTGTTGACAACGGTATGCGATGGCGCCCCAGCGGAAAACTCAGCCCGACCGGGTCTTGTCGTGGAGCGCTTTCCGCTCTTCCGGGTCAGCGGGTTTCGAATCGACCACGGGCGGGCGGGGGTCGGGGTGGCGCGTTTCGATCTGGCTCAGCAGCACGGCGCCGAGGATCAGCACGCCGCCGGCCGCCTGCATCGGCCCGATCAGCTCGCCGAGGACGAGGGCGGCGGCGATGACGCTGACCAGGGGTTCCATATTGTTGGCGACGGCGGTCCGGGTCGGCCCCAGAAACAACAGGGCCCGGAACAGCAGGAACACCCCGGCGACATGGGCCAGCGCGATGAAGACGATGGCGCCCCAACCGACCGGGGCCGTCGGAAAGGAGACTCCATCGACCGCCCAGACCCCGAGACAGGCGATCGCCAGGACGATGGAGGTGAAGGCGACCACCGGCATGGTCCCGGCCTCGGCGGAGACCTTGGGAATGAGAATGATCTGGGTGGTGGCGGTGAAGGCGGCCAACAGGGCGAGCCCGACCCCGCGCGGATCGAGCTCGACCCCGGAGAGGCCGAGAATCAGGCCGACCCCGGCGAGCCCCAGCAGGACCGACCCGAAACGGAGGGGGGAGAGCCGGTCCTGGCCGGTCACATGCTCGACCAGGGCGGTCCAGAGCGGGAAGGTGAAGAACAGCAGGCTGGCGACCGCCACCGGGATGTACTGCACCGCGCCGAGATTGCCGGCCGCCGCCCCGCCGACCATCAGCGAAATCACGGCCATCATGCCGGGGCGCCGGGCGAGGATCTTGAAATTGGGCCAATAGCGCAGGAACAGCGGCGCCATCAGGAGGACCGCGAGGATGAAACGGCCCAATTGAACGGCCGCGTTGTCCGCGCCGCTGTCGAAGGCGAGCCGTCCCGCCGTCGGCATCGCGCCAAGCATCAGGCTGGCGACAACCACGCAGATCAGGCCCAGCGGGCGGGGCGGAATCGACATCGACATGGATTTCGCTTTATCCGAGTTTTCCGGCCGGCGCACGCCTTTGCGGCGGGCTGCTGCCCTGTTCTGAACGCAGGGTAAGGGGTGGAGGCGGGGTGGAGGAGCGGCGCGGCATACACGTCCTCTATTAAACTGGACGTTGGCCCCGGTAATCGGCATAGTCGCCGCGATCCCAAAACGGGGTGTTCAATAGCTTCGGGGCTCCGGCGATGTTCGATTTCCATACCAAGCTGTTCACGCGCCGCCACGGCAAGCAGGTCGGCGAGGACGCGTTCGGCAACGTCTATTACATCGAGAAGGATCCGCCGAAGACCCGTCGGACCAAGCGATGGGTCGTTTACAAGGGTGAGATCGAGGCCTCCAAAGTGCCGCCGGAATGGCATCTTTGGCTGCACTATACCTCGGACGATCTGCCGACCGAGAAGCCGCATCAGCCGGCCGCCTGGGAAAAGCCGCATCTGCCTAATCTGACCATGACGGAACTCGCCTACCGCCCGCCGGGCCATACGCTCAAGGGCGGCAAGCGGGATGCGGCGACCGGCGATTACGAGGCGTGGCAGCCCGAGTGATCCGGGCGGCGCGGTAAGGGTCGGGACCCATGGGACGCAATACCATCGAGACAATTCTGGGCGCCGTCGTGCTCGCCGTGGCGGCCTTCTTTCTGGCCTTCGCCTTCACCGCGACCGGCCAGGGGACCGTTTCCGGCTATGAGGTCAAAGCGCGGTTCAGTCAGGTCGGCGGCCTGAAGCCGGGCGCCGATGTCCGGATCGGCGGCATCAAGGTCGGGGTGATCACCGAGCAGGGCCTGGATCCCGAGACCTATCAGGCGGAAATCACCTTCACGGTCCAGGACGATATTCTGCTGCCGCTCGACAGTTCGGCGAAGATCGCCAGCGACGGCCTGCTTGGCGGGACCTATCTCGAGCTTCAGCCGGGCGGGGACTTCGACATGATCGAGCCGGGCGGCGCCATCGAGTTCACGCAATCGGCCGTCGACGTGGTCGACCTGCTCGGCCGGTTCATTTTCTCCGCGGCCCAACAAGCGGAAGGGACTCAGGGCGGCTCCCAGTGAGGGCTGGACTGCGCCTTCTGGCCCATTGCGCCGCGTTTGCGGCCATGTTCGGGGCGGTCGTGCCGTCGGCGTGGGCGGAATTCCTGCCGCGCGAGATCGCTGTCCTTCAAGGGCTCGACAAAATCACCGCCAGGGTCACCGAATTCGCCGTCCCGGTGGGCACACGCGCCCGGTTCGGGGCGTTGAGCATCCATGTTCAGGCCTGCTTTTCGACCCCGCCGACCGAGCCGCCGGAGAGCGCCGCCTTCCTGCAGATCGATGAATTGAAGAACGGCGTCATCGCCGGGCGCCTGCTGTCGGGCTGGATGTACGCATCCTCCCCTGCGATCCACGCGTTGGAGCACCCGGTCTACGATGTCTGGGTCAAGGAATGCGTCACCCCGGCGCCGGAAGCCGACGACGCGGCCGGGGATTGAGGCTAGGCGTCGCGCAGCCACTTCGCCATGTCGGGATAGACCGGCAGGCCGTCGAAGGACGCATCCGCGTTGGGCAACCGCGTCATTTCCCAGAGCTGCAGCATCGGTTGGCCGATCAGGCCGCCGGATTCGAAGGCCTCGCGCAGGGCCGGGCCACCGCCCTTATAGGCGTCGTGAAAGACGGTCTCCAAGGGCAGGTCGAACCGCTTCGCCGCCGCATAGCACCAGGCGTGGCAGGCCATCTCCTGGGCCGGGTCCTCGGGCAGGGCGCCGGTGAAGCCGTCGCGCTCCGCCGGCGTCATCACCGCGAGATGGGCCGCCTCGTGCAGGACGTCGCCGGGGTGGCCCAGCTTCGCCTCCTCGACGACCAGCCCGCCACCCCGGATCTCGACCCCGGCGAGGAAGGCGTCGTCCGGCACCGTGCCGGCGCTGACGGGGATGCCGAGGCCGGTCACCGTCTCGACGATTTTGGTCAGTACCGGATCGCTGAACGCCGCCATATCCCCTCCCCCTGCCGACAGTGTGCCGGTTAGAGTTCTCCCGCCTCGGTCAGTACCTTGCGGGCCGCCCGGAAGCACTCCAGGCTCTGCGGCACACCGCAATAGATGCCGATCACGTGAATGATAGCGCGAATTTCCTCCTTGGTAACACCGTTATTGAGGGCGCCACGGCAGTGGGTTTCCCACTCGGTCATCTTGCCCAGGGCCCCGATCATGGCGAGGTTCATCATCGAGCGCGTTTTCGGATCGATGGTGTCGTCGCCCCAGCCGAAACCCCAGCACCAGGCGGTCATCGCCTGCTGGAAGGGCCAGGTGAAGTCGTCGTCCGGCTTGAGCGATTTCGCGACATAGTCGGCCCCCAGCGTGCTCTGGCGTTGCTCGAGACCTTTTTCAAACAGCTTGTCGTCCATTCCGTGATGCTCCCCTCATTGGTTCGACGGCCGCCGGCAGCGGCGGTTTCCATCGAGACAGTGCCGTTTTCGAGAGAACGATTTCAATCCTGTACCGCTAGAGTCCGGAAGAAATCGGATGGGGAGTGGGTGTGGCGATGGCGGGATCTTCGGTGCCGGAGAGGATGCGGGCGGTGGTGCTCACCGGCCATGGCGGGTTGGACAAGCTCATCTATCGCGAGGAACACCCGACGCCGGTCCCCGGGGGCGGTGAGGTCCTGGTTCGGGTCGGCGCCTGCGGCCTTAACAACACCGACATCAACACACGGACCGCCTGGTATTCGAACAAGGTCAAGGAAGGCATCACGGATGCCGGCGGCAAGAGCGGTTTCGCGGAGGCGGAGTCCGCCCAGGGCAGCTGGGGCATGAAGCCGATGGTCTTTCCGCGTATCCAGGGAGCGGATGCGGCGGGACGGATCGTGGCCGTTGGGGACGGTGTCCATCCCGGCCGGATCGGCGAGAGGGTGCTGGTCGATCCGTGGATCTTGGGGGCGGGCGACTGGCGCGACCCGGCGGTCAGCGACTATTTCGGCTCGGAACGGGATGGCGGCTTCGCGGACTATACCGTCGTGCCGTCGGCCAACGCGGCATCTCGACTTCTTCTTGGAGCAACCCTGCCGGACCTATGAGGAATGCCAGCAGGTGCGCCGGCGGACCGACCATCCGATGAAGCTCGACGAGTGCATCACCGACATGCGGATGGCCCACCGCGTGGTGGAGGACAAGGGCGCGGAGGTGGTCTGTCTGAAGATCTCGAAACAGGGCGGCCTGTCGAAGGCCCGCAAGATTCGGGACTATCTGGTCGAGAACCGAATTCCCGTGGTCTCCGAGGACAGTTGGGGCGGCGAGATCTGCACCGCGACCGTGCTGCATTTCGCGGTCTCCACGCCGGAGGAGTTCCTGGTCAACACCACCGACCTGCACAACTACAACACGGTCCGAACCGGGACACCCGCGCCGGTCCGGGAGGATGGATGTCTCCTGCCCTCCGACACGCCCGGTCTGGGCGTGGAACCGGATTTCGAGAGTCTCGGCGCGCCGGTGGCGGTGTATTCGGTTTAACCGTCCCGGTCGAACAGGCTTCCGCCTCCTCCGGTGGAATGCGGAAATACTCTCTTTAAGTTGGAATGCTCGAATACCGTTTCCTATGTGGGCGACGATTCCACTTACTGGATTTCCGGTCCAACTAGTGGAAATTGCATCCGGTCCGTTTTGGTCGATCTGGAGAGACCGACGAAATTGTTGCTCTTCCAGGCCAAATGCATAGACTGCCGTCGTTGTTTCGAGAGGGATCCCCTGTGTCGCTGAGCGCCAATTCATTCGATACGACGACGTTTCAATACGCGCCGCTCATCGATCCGGCGAAATACAACCATGAATTGATTCGCGGACTCGCTGGATGGTGGCGCGATCAGGCGGCGGCCCAGGCAAGCGACGATCTGCCCGACTGGAACAAGGTCGACAAGCTGAGCCTGATGAAATGGATGGGCTGGCTGATGGTCTACGAACTGGTTGGCGACGGCGACAAGGTCGTCGATGCGCGCTTCCGTCTCGTCGGGACACGGATCGTGGACATGGCGGGCTATGACCTCACCGGAATGCTGTTGTCCGAGCGCAGCTATTCCATGACGCCGGAAATCGTCATCGGGAATCTGAACCGGATCGCCGAGCATGGGCAACCCGCCGTGCAGAACAATCGTATCCGGACCTTGGGAGACTATGCCGAGCTGTCGGATCGGCTGTGGCTGCCGTTTTCGGGCGAGGATGGCAACGTCGGCACCATCATGATCTATCTGGCGAATGTGAACGTATTGGTCGATCGGTTTGATTCAGCCCGCCTTCAATAGGTCCGACTCCCCCATCAGCGCCGCGCAAAGATCCAGCACGTCGTAGACCGGAACGCCCACGGCGGCTTCGATCTTTTGCCGGTAGGGCGGCAGATTGGTGCATTCCACCAGGACGGCCGCGAGATCGGGTGCTCGTTCGCGAAGGCGGCCGGCCGCCGCCGTCACACCGTCCGCGATGCCGGCGCTGTCCAACGGTCCCGGGGCGTCGGCGAGGATGCTGTCCGCGAAGGCGGGACAATTCTCCATTCCTTCGATCAGGATCGAACCCGGGTCGATTCCGGCCCCGGCCAATACCGATTCGCCAAGGGCCGCGCCATTGGCGGTCAGAATCCCGATGGGGCCTGACGGATGGCGTCGTCTGACCGCCGGATAGAAGCAGAGCGAGGATGCCAGCACCGGGATCGAGAGCGCGTCCCGCAACCGGTCTTGCGCCGCGGCCAGGAAGCCGCAGCTTGTCGTCACGGCGCGCGCGCCCTCGTGTTCGAAGGCTTGCGCCGCCGCGATGAAATCGGCCACAACGGTTTCCGACAGGCCGTTGGCCGTGACCACCGCGTCGACCGTCGCGGTATCCACCACAGTGTAGCGAACGGGGAAGGGATGGCTTTGCGGATTGCCGATGTCGCCGGGAATGCGGGGGAAACGCGTCGCCAGCATCAAAATGCCGAGAAAACCCTCTATGCCGTCCCGAGTCATGAAGCCCGCCTTTCCGAATCCAGGGCCAGCATAGAATGACCGGGCCGAACAACGCCATCGGGTGCGCCACGTCGGACGGCAAGCTTGCCGATGTGGCGGTGCTGGGGGCCGGGATGCTCGGCGTGTCGAGCGCCCTGGAACTCGTGCGGCGGGGCAAGACAGTCGTCCTGATCGACAAGTCCGCGCCGGGAGAGGAGACCTCCTACGGCAATGCCGGCGTGATCTATCGCGGCTCGATGATGCCGCTCAACACGCCGCAGCTCCTCCGCGCCTTGCCGGGGTTGCTCAAAAACAAATCCAACGGCCTGCGCTACAACCCGGCGCATATCGCCCGTCATCCCGGCCGTTTTCTGCGTTTTCTGTGGGAGGCCCGGGAATCCTCGACGCTGCGCCGGTCGAAGGCTCTGGGCAGTCTGCTCGACCGGTCCATCGAACGCCATCTCGCGCTGTCCAAGGAAGCGGGGGAGGCCGATCGCATCCGGCATCTCGGCTGGCTCAAGCTCTACCGGACGGAAAAGTCTTTCCACGGCTCGGCCTGGGAAAGGAAGGTGTTCCGGGAAAGCGGCCTGAAGATCTCGGTGCTCGATCCGGCGGAGATCGCGGACCTGGAACCGGGCCTGAAGCCGATCTATCACCGCGGCGTGCTGTTCGACGAGACCTGGATCGCCGACGATCCGGGCATGGTCACCAAGGCCTATGCCGATACCTTCACCGGCCTGGGGGGCAGGCTGGTCCAGCAGCCAGTGGGCGGCCTGCGGCGGGAAGGCGATCGCTGGCGGATCCTGGGTGAAGACGGCGTGATCGCCGAGGCGGCGGCGGTGGTTCTAGCGCTCGGCCCCTGGAGCGACCGCTTCCTCGCCACGCTGGGCCTCACGCTGCCGATGATCCATGAGCGTGGCGCCCACCGGGAATTCGTGATCGAGGGTGAACCGCCGGTCAGTCGGTCGATCACCGACATCGACGGCGGATTCGCGTTCACGCCGATGCGGGGCCGGATGCGGTTGACCTGCGGCGTGCGTATCGACAGCCACAAGGCGCCGCCCTCGACGGTCCAACTGGATCTGGTCGAAGCGGCGGTCAAGCAGGCGGTCGATCTCGGCCCTCGCACCAACAAGGCCGACTGGCATGGCGCGCGGCCGACCCTGCCGGATTGCATCCCGGCGATCGGCCGGTTGCCGCTGCCCGATCTTTGGCTCGCGACCGGGAATCAGCATATGGGCTTCGCTTCCGGTCCGGCGAGCGGCGAGTTGCTGGCCGATCTGTTGACCGGGCGTAAGCCGGCCATCGACCCCGCGCCATTTGACCCCGCGCGATTTCGACTGTCATAGTATCCACCGCACGCGATGGGGGCGCTTACGGTGCCCCCGGAGCGATATGCCAGCACTGTGCCGGCATTGCGCAGGGGAACGGAAAACAAGCCTCGGAAAGAAGGTTGTTGCCGACCACGAACCATGAGCAGGGGGTCCACCAGAATGTTCTCACGTCGAAACTTTACCGTGTCCGCCGCCGCCCTCGGGCTGGCGATGGGGCTGTCCTCGGCCGCGTCCGCCGAGAAATGGGATATGCCGCTGGCCTATTCCGCGACCAACTACCACTCGCAGATCGCCGCGGAATTCGCCGCCGAGGTGACCGAGAAGACCGGCGGCAAGCTGGAAATCGTGACCCATCCGAGCGGATCGCTGTTTGGCGGGGCCGAGATCTTCTCCGCCGTGCGCCGCGGGCTGGCCCCGATCGGCGAGCGTCTCGTCTCGGCGCTGTCGAACGAGAATCCGATCTACGAGATGGACTCGATCCCCTTCCTGGCGACGAGCTTCCCGGAAGCGAAGGCGCTTTACGCGGCGCAGAAGCCGGCGCTGACCAAGCTTCTCGACGACGCCAATCTGGTCTTCCTCTATTCCGGCCCGTGGCCTCCGCAGGGCTTCTATTCCAAGGTCCAGGCGGGATCCAAGGCCGAACTCAAGGGCCTCAAATTCCGGGCCTATAACGCGACCACCTCCCGGGTCGCCGAGCTGATGGGCATGCTGCCGACCAAGATCGAGGCGGCGGAACTGTCCCAGGCCTTCGCCACCGGGGTCGCCGAATCGATGATCTCCTCCGGCTCGACCGGCTATGACCGCAAGCTGTGGGAGCATGTC
This sequence comes from Alphaproteobacteria bacterium, assembly GCA_024743275.1. Lineage (GTDB taxonomy): Bacteria > Pseudomonadota > Alphaproteobacteria > JANSWW01 > JANSWW01 > JANSWW01. The sequence goes on along the minus strand of JANSWW010000010.1, from coordinate 2,676 downwards.
GACTATTTCTACGATGTCAGAGCCTGGCTGCCCCGCAACATGGTGTTCGTCAACAAGGACGCCTGGGAAGGTCTCGACGAGGCGACCCAGGGCATCATCCTCGACGCCGCCGCGACCGCCGAGAGCAAGGTCTGGGCGAAGTCCGAGGAATTGGCCGACTATTATCTCGAGCAGTTCACCAAAGAGGGTATGACCGTCGGCGACGCGCCGGCCGGGCTGAAGGCCGACTTCCAGGCCGCCGGGCAGGTCCTGCTCGACGAGTGGAAGGAAAAGGCCGGCGACGATGGGGCGGCCCTTCTCGCCGAGTACGAGGCCAAGCAGTAGTCTTTGGAGTATCCCTCTCCTCCCGTATCTGATTTGGGAGGAGAGGACCCGTGCGAGGGCAATGCCTCCCCTTCGTAGGGTGAAGTCGGGGGGTGGGAACCCACTCCAAACCCCTCCCTTCGGAAGGGAGGGGCTCCCGCCTTCTCACCGGCCGCGTTCGGGCCTCTCTCGTTAGGGGACGGGTTCGCCTCTCAGATCCCCTCAGCCCAAGGATAACCGATGGCAGGCCTGGGACGTCTTCTCGACCGTATCTATGTGCTGGCCGCCTGGATGGCGGGCGGTCTCTTGATCCTGATGACGGGCCTGATCCTGTTCTCGATCCTGTCCCGGGTGATCGGCACCTATAGCGGTGGAGCGACCGACGTCGCCGGCTATGTCATGGCGACCAGCACCTTCCTGGCCCTGTCCTATACCTTTCGCTCCCATGGTCATATCCGGGTCACCTTGCTGCTGAACAGGTTCAAGGGCACGACCCATCGGGCGATGACCCTGTTCTGCCTTGGTTTCATGGCGTTGCTGACGAGCTATTTCGCCTTCTATATGGCCCGGCTCGCCTACGATTCGCACCGTTTCGGCGAACGCAGCCAGGGGGCGGACGCCATCCTGTTGTGGATCCCGCAGACGCCGGTCGCGGCGGGGGCCGCCCTGTTCGCGCTCGCGACCGTCCACACCTTTGTGGAGGTGCTGTTGCGCCCGGATGCCTTCGAGGAAACCGGGGCCCAAGGCCCGAGCGAGGTGTAGTGCGATGACCGAGGGACTTGCCGTCGCCATCTTCCTTTTGGGCCTCTTCTTCCTGCTCGGCAGCGGGGTCTGGGTCGGGGCGTCTCTGCTCGGAACCGCCATTCTCGGCATGTTCCTGTTCACCTCCCGGCCGATCGGCGACTCCATGGCGATCACGGTCTGGGCCAGCCAGTCCTCCTGGTCGCTCACGGCGCTACCGCTCTTCGTCTGGATGGGCGAGATATTGTTCCGGACCCGATTATCGGAGGTGCTGTTCAGAGGTTTATCGCCGATCCTGAGGCATCTTCCAGGGGGATTGCTGCATGTGAACATCGGCGCCTCGGCCGTGTTCGCGGCGATTTCCGGATCCTCGGCGGCGACGGTCGCGACCGTGGGCAAGATGTCGATCCCTGAGCTCCGGACCCGGAAGTATCCCGAGAAGCTGATCATCGGCACGCTGTCCGGCGCCGGCACGCTCGGTCTGCTGATCCCGCCCTCGATCGCCATGATCATCTTCGGCGTGACGGTGAACGAATCCATCGCCCAACTGTTCATCGCCTCGGTCATTCCCGGGCTGTGCCTGGCGTTGATGTTCATGGCCTATGTGTTCGTCTGGGGCCTGATAAGCCCGGATGTCGACAAGGCCGGGCGCAGTGGCGAGAGCGGGGCCAGGCTGAGGGATATCCTGGGCCTGCTGCCGGTCCTGCTGCTGATCGCCGGCGTCATCGGCTCGATCTACAGCGGCGTCGCGACGGCGACCGAGGCGGCCGCCCTCGGTGTGCTGGGCTCGCTGGGGCTCTCGGCCCTGCAGCGCAGCCTCACCCTCCAGTCCTTCAAGGAGAGCCTGTTGGGGGCGGTCCGCACCTCGACCATGATCATGTTCATCCTGATCGGGTCGGGCTTCCTGTCGCTCGCCATGGGCTTTACCGGCATTCCCCGGGCGCTCGCCGAGGGCATCGGCGCCTGGGAGCTTTCGCCGCTGGCGCTGATCGCCATGCTGACGGTGTTCTACATCATCCTCGGCTGCTTCCTGGACGGCATCAGTTCCATCGTCCTGACCATGGCGGTGATCGAGCCGCTGGTCCGTCAGGCCGGCTTCGACATGCTGTGGTTCGGGGTCTATGTGATGATCGTCGTCGAAATGGCCCAGATCACCCCGCCCATCGGCTTCAACCTCTTCGTGCTGCAGGGGATGACCGGCAAGGATATCGGCTATATCGCCAAGTCGAGCCTGCCGATGTTCCTGATCATGTGCGCTTTCGTGGTGATCCTGGTGTTCTTCCCCGAACTCGCCACCTGGTTGCCGGAAGTGTTGAAGGATTGAGGGGGTGATCCCCCCTCATCCTAACCTTCTCCTCCTTAAAAGAGGAATGGGGGGATAGGGACTGCAAGCAGGTCGCGCTCAACTCCCTCTCCCCTCGGGGAGAGGGCCGGGGTGAGGGGGGAATTGGTTGTGCGGACCTCCCTTTTGTCTGGTGCTCCGCCCGATCCATCCCCCACAAACAAAACAAATACCCCCGGGGGGAAGGAACCCGGGGAGAAGGGGCCCGGGGGGAAAGGACCGGGGGGGAAGGGACCAAGGGTGCGGTCACCCCACACAAACCCGTACCCAAAGGGGGGGGGTCCAAAAGG
>JANSWW010000005.1 GCA_024743275.1 Alphaproteobacteria bacterium | reverse complement strand
CTGGTGACCGCCGGCTTCACGGTCTCGCAGTTCATCGAGCATTGGACGAATTTCGGCCAGACCGAGGGCCGAAAGGTCTTCGATCCGGGGCAGTATTTCGCCGCCAACACCGATGTCGCCACCGCCGGGGCCAGCGCCTATCTCCACTATCAGGACGCCGGCCGGGCCGAGGGGCGGGACATCACGAAGCTGTCGACCGCGCCGGGAAGCTTCGATGTCGAGGGATTGGGCTAATCGGGCCGATAGGCGCTCCGAACGGCCTCCACTTCCCGCCGCCAATGGCGTTCCGCCTGCGCGCCGCGGTCGTCGCCGAAATAGCGGCCGAGCGTGGTGAGGCAGCCGAAAAAGCCGGGGGCGGGCACACCGGTCGCCTTGGAGACGACGAGGGCCGCCAGCAACGGGCGGCCCGCCGCGTGATCCTCGGCCATGAGCGCTTCGAGCGCCGTGGTCGTCTTATGGATCGTGTGCGGCGGGGGAAAGCCCGCGCGTTGCGCCACTTCCTGATAGGTCAGCAGCCCGCCCGACCGGGCGGTGTCCTCGAGAATGGGGCGGATATCCGTTTGCATGATCGGCTGCTCGATTTACCCCTCACCCCAGGGAGAGCGAGTAGGTCTCTAGAATCCCTTCTATCGTCTCTCCCTTGGGAAAGGTCCGAGATCGCCCATTCGGTCAAGGGGTGAGGGGCATCACAATACACTGTTCAATGGCAACTCGGGGTCAGACCGCCGCCAGGGCGTCTTCCAGTTCGGCCAGCAGGTCGTCCTTGTCCTCGATGCCGCAGGATAGCCGCACCAGGCTGTCCTCGATGCCGAGGGCGGCACGGTTTTCCGGCGGAACCGAGGCGTGGGTCATGATCGCCGGATGCTCGATCAGGCTTTCGACGCCGCCCAGGCTCTCGGCCAGGGCGAAGACCCGGCACTGCTCCAGGAAACGCCGGCTGCCGTCGAGATCGGTGTCGAGCACCGCCGTCACCATGCCGCCGAACAGGTGCATCTGCTTCTTGGCGAGCTCGTGCTGGGGATGGCTGGCGAGGCCGGGATAGATGACCTTCCTAACCTTGGGATGGGCCTCCAAATAGTCGGCGACCGCCATGGCGTTCTCGGAATGCCGCTCCATCCTCAGCGCCAGCGTCTTCAGGCCGCGCTGGGCGAGGAAGCTGTCGAACGGGCCGGAGACGGCGCCGACGGCGTTTTGCAGATAGCCCAGGCTTTCCGTGAGCGGCCCTTCCTCGCGGACGACGGCGACGCCGCCCACCATGTCGGAATGGCCGTTGAGATATTTGGTCGCCGAATGGATCACGATGTCGAAACCGTGGTCGAGCGGGCGTTGGATCATCGGCGAGGCGAAGGTGTTGTCGGCGACCGCGATGATGCCGTGTTTCTTGGCGATCTCGGCGATGGCGGCGAGGTCGACCAGCTTCAGCATCGGATTGGTCGGGGTTTCGACCCAGACCATCTTGGTGTTCGGCTTGATCGCCGCCTCGAACTGTGCCGGGTCGGACAGGTCGACAAAGGAGAAGTCGAGGCCGGAGGAGCGCTTGCGGACATTCTCGAACAGCCGGTAGCTACCGCCGTAGAGATCGTCCATGGCGACGATGTGCGATCCCGTATCGAGGATCTCCAGCACCGTGCCCATGGCGGCGAGGCCGCTGGCGAAGGCATAACCCTTGGCGCCGTTCTCGAGATCCGCCATGGTCGCCTCATAGGCCATCCGGGTCGGGTTTTGGGAGCGGGAGTATTCATAACCCTTGTGCTCGCCCGGGCTCTCCTGGACATAGGTGGAGGTGGCGTAGATCGGGACGATCACCGCGCCCGTGGTCGGGTCCGGGTCCTGGCCGACATGGATCGCGCGGGTCGCGAAGCCGGCCCTGTTGCGGCGGTTGATCTTGGGGGGAGTGGACATGTCGTTGGGCATCGTCTCGCCTTTCGAAAAGGAATGGGATCAGGCCGCCTTGCTCAGGCGCTTCAGGGTGTTGATGGCGTCGGACTTGGTCACCAGGCCGAAGAATTTCTCGTCCGCGTCCATCACGATGGCGACCCTGTCGTCCTTGAAGATATCGATCAGGTCTTCGAGGGCCGCGTCATAGGGCAGGGTGATCAGCTTGGCGGTCATCGCCGTGTCGACGGTCGAGTCGAAATGGGTGCTGTCGCTGTGGACCGACAGCAGCACATCGCCCTCGTCGAGGATGCCGACGACCCGGTCGTCCTCAAGCACCGGCAATTGGGAAACATCGTGCAGGCGCATGCGGGTAAATGCGGTCGCCAGGGTGTCTTTCGGGCCGACGCTGACGATCTCGCCCTTATCGAGCCGGCGGCTGACGAAGTCGCGCAGATCGCCGAAGCGCTCGCGCTCGACCAGACCGGCGTCGGTCAGCCAGAACGGGTTGAACGCCTTGGAGAGATATTTGTTGCCGCTGTCGCAGACGAAGGTGCAGACGCGCTTCGGCTCGGTCTGGGCCCGGCAATAGCGCAGCGCGGCCGCTACCAGGGTGCCGGTCGAGGAGCCGCCGAGCAGCCCCTCCTTCTCCAGAAGCTCGCGGGTGGTGGCGAAGGCCTCCTCGTCGCTGACCCGGACCGCCTCGGCGACGAGGGACAGATCGCAGTTCGGCGGAACGAAATCCTCGCCGATGCCCTCGACGAGCCACGAACCGAGCTCGCCCATGGTCCCGGTCTCGACCATGTCGGCGAGGACCGACCCCTTTGGGTCGGCGAGGATCATCTTGGTCTTCGGGCTGTTCGCCTTGAAGAAGCGGCCGAGGCCGGACAATGTCCCGCCGGACCCGACACCGACCACCATGGCGTCGATGTCGCCGTCCATCTGTTCGAGGATTTCCGGGCCGGTCGTCGTCTCATGGGCAATCGGATTGGCCGGGTTGGCGAACTGGTTGATCCAGATCGAGTTCGGCGTTTCGGCGTGAATCCGCTCCGCCATGTCCTGATAGTATTCGGGGTGGCCCTTGCCCACATCGGAGCGCGTCATGCGGACATCGGCGCCCAGCGCCTTCAGATGCAGGATCTTCTCCTGGCTCATCTTGTCCGGCACGACGACGATCATCTTGTAGCCCTTTTGCCGGGCCACCAGGGCGAGACCGAGGCCGGTATTGCCCGCCGTCGCCTCGATCACGGTGCCGCCGGTCTTCAGGGTGCCGTTCTTCTCCGCGGCCAGGATCATGGAGAGGCCGATCCGGTCCTTGATCGACCCGCCGGGGTTCTGGCTTTCCAGCTTGAGGAACAGGCGGCACGGGCCGGTGTCGATGTTCTTCACCTCGACCATCGGTGTGTTTCCGATCAAATCCAATACGTTCGCCGCCGCGCTCATTGCAGTCTCCTTCCGCTTTCGTGCGCTAGAGCAGATCGCGCGATTTCTGGATCGCTTCACGACCATGAAATCGTGCGTGAATCTGCTCTACCTTATTGTTTTAGAGGCAAATTCACAGGCGTTATAACATCACGGAGTGATTCAATAACGCCTGATTTGACTCTAGGACTTAATCATGTTCGGCGCGTCTGTCAGGGGTTGATTGGCCGGAAAGCGGAATGGGTGCTTTTCCAGCCCCTGATCCGTGGCCTAGGCTAGAGCCGAGTGGAAAGACCAAGGAAGGGATCTCAGGGATGGCAGAAACGCCCATAGTCGGCGGCGGGCTGACCGACCGAGACCGCGCCGCCATCCTGTTCGCGAACGACGCCTTCTATGCGGCCTTCTCGGCCAAGGACATCGATCAGATGACTGCCTTATGGGCGGAGGCCGACTCGGTGGGCTGCATCCATCCCGGCTGGCCGCCGCTCCATGGCCGGGAGACGGTGTTGGAGAGCTGGCGCCGCATATTGGGGAATCCAGAAACCCCCGTGGCCAGCGCCCGGGCGCCCCGCATCGTGCCCCAGGGGCCGGACGGGGCGGCGGTCATCTGCTACGAGGACCTCGGCGGGCAGATGCTGATCGCGACCAACAGCTTCGTGCGCGAGGGCGACAAGGCCACAGGGGGCGTCTGGCGGATCTGCCACCACCACGCCGCCGCCGTCCCGCCACCGGAGGATCTACCGGAGCAAGGCCCCGGCGGGATGCAGTAGAGAACCTATCCCGCCAGTTTCATCAGCGCGAGGCCGAGGACCTGGGTACCCTTGTGAAGGTCCCCGGGCAGGGCGTTTTCCGCCTCGTTGTGGCTGATGCCCTTCTCGCAGGGTACGAAGATCATCGCGACCGGACAGACCGGGGCAAGCAGGCCGGCGTCGTGGCCGGCACCGGAGGGCATTTCCATATAGGGGTGGCCCGCTTCCTCGGCGGCGGCCCGCACGGTCGCCACCATCTCGTCCGGGAAGGCCACCGGGGCGCCCGCGGAGATCCGCTTGACCTTGACGTCGCACGGACCGGCATGGGCCTTGGCGACCTCTTCGATCCGGCCGCCCCGATCCATCAGCAGGTCTTGATCCGGATGCCGGAAGTCGATGGTGAAATGGACATGGCCGGGGACGACATTGGGCGAGCCCGGCTTTGTCTCGAACCGGCCGATGGTGAAGCGGATGACGTCGTCCGGGTCGTGCATCAGCTCTTCCAGGGCCTTGGCGATATCGATGGCGCTCTTGAACGCGTCCTTGCGCAGGGCGATCGGCGTGGTGCCGGCATGGGCCTCGTCGCCCCGCACGTCGATTTCATAGCGGTGCATGCCCTGGATCGAGGTGACCACCCCGACCGGCAGTTCGGCTTCCTCCAGCCGGGGGCCCTGCTCGATGTGGTTTTCGATATAGGCGTGGATCGGGAAGCCGAGGCCGATCTGTTCCGCCTCCGGCGTGGCGGCGATCATTTCCGGCAGGCAGTCGCGGGCGACAATGCCGTCCCTGTCCTGGATGTCGAGGGCGTCGGCCTCGCTGATCTTGCCGGTAAAGGCGGCGGACCCCGAACAGCCCGGCATGAAGCGGCTGCCTTCCTCGTTGAGCCAGGCGGCGACCACCAGGGGGCGGCGGGTTTCGATGCCCGCACGCTCCAGGGCTTCCAGCACCTCGAAGCCGGCGAGGACGCCATAGGCGCCGTCGAACTTGCCGCCGGTCGGCTGGCTGTCGATATGTGAGCCGGTGACCACCGGATCGAGGTTCGGCTCGGTGCCTTCACGGCGGATAAAGAGATTGCCCACCGGATCGACGGTGAGCGTGAAGCCCAACTCCTTGGCCCAATCGGCGATCAGGCGCCGGCCCCGGGCTTCTTCCGGGCTCAAGGCCTGGCGGTTGACGCCGCCCTTCGGCGTCGCGCCGATCGCGCCGAGATCCATGTGCCGCCGCCAGAGCCGGGCCTCGTCGATTGCGTCGAGAAGGGCGGCGGTCCGGTTGGTGCGGGTGGTGTCGCTCATGGGTCTTTCTGTGAAGCTTATTCTTCGGGGGTAACGCTATCCGCCGGCGAAGACTGATCGGGGGCCTCGGCGGGCGCCGTTTCGGCTTCTGCGGCCTTCCTGGTCCTAGGCTTCCGAGTCGTGGTCTTTTTCTCGGCCGTTTTCTTGTCCGCGGTCTTGTTGGCGGGCGCCTTCTTGGCCGCCGTCTTTTTTTCAGCGGGCTTTCTTGTGGACGCCTTTTTCGCGGCAGGCTTTTTGATCGCCGCCTTTTTGGCCGGCTTTTCTTCGGTCGCGGCGGACTCCTCGGCCGGGTTCTCCATCACCGGGTTCTCCGTCACCGGGTCCTCTGTTAGGGGACCCTCTGTGACGGGGCGCTCCATCGCGGGGGCTTCGGCAACAGGCGTCTCTGTAACGGTTGTTTCGACGGTGGTTGTTTCGACGGTGGTTGTTTCGATGGCGGTTGTTTCGATGGCGGGGGTTTCGACGAGGGGCTCGTCGGCAATCGACTGGGAGGCTTGATCGGCCGACTTCTCCGGGCTTGATATCCCCGGGGTCGCTTTCCTCGGGGCCGCTTTCTTCGGGGCCGGCTTCTTGCCAGCGGTCTTTTTGGCGGTTGTTTTCTTGGCCGCCGCCTTTTTGGGGGCGGGTTTGGCGAAGGGATCGATGGTCAGGAAGGCCGGCAGATGATCGCCGAAACCGACAACGCCTTCCGGATTCTTCGCCTCGCCGACCTCCGCGTCGCCGCGACGGGACCGTCCTCCCCGGGCTTCCTGCTTGCGGCGTACATCCTGACGTCGCCCTTCCTCGCGCCGTCCTTCCTCACGCCGTCCTCTCTCCGGGCGGCCACTCTCCGGGCGGCCACTCTCGGGGCGGCCTTCCCGGCGCTCGTCGGAGTCCCGGCGGCGTCCACGTCCGCGCCCGCGCCCCGGCTTCTGGCCCTCATCCTCCTCGGCGATATCGGTCTTGGTGGGGTGGGTCTTGGTGGGGTGGGTCTTGGTGGGGTCGAGGGCCTCGAAGCCCTTCACTTCCAGCACCGGAATCGGCTTGCCGATCAATCTTTCGATCGAATCGACGTATTTCTTGTCGTCCTTGGTCGCGATCGTATAGGCGATGCCCTCGCGGCCCGCCCGGCCGGTGCGGCCGATGCGATGGACATAGTCTTCCGCATGGATCGGGACGTCGAAATTGAACACATGGCTCACATCCGGGATGTCGAGCCCGCGTGCCGCCACGTCGGAACAGACGAGAATTTGGATTTCGTCATTCTTGAACCGGCCCAGAGTCTCGGTCCGGGTGTGCTGGTCGAGATCGCCGTGGAGGGCGGCCGCGTTGAAGCCGTGCCGCGTCAGGGAGCGATGCAGCACGCCGACATCCCGCTTGCGGTTGCAGAAGATATAGGCGTTGCGCACATTCTCGGCCCGGAGGAGGGCGCGCAGCACCTCCCGTTTCTCCCGCGCGACGGTGTAGGCGATGCCCTGGGTCACCGTCGCGGCCGAGGTCGCCGGAGGGGCGACGCTGATTTCCTTCGGATTGCTGAGGAACTTCTCGGCCAGGCGGCGAATCTCCTTCGGCATGGTGGCCGAGAAGAACAGGGTCTGGCGGTTGAAGGGCAGGCTGCCGACGATCCGCTCGATATCCGGGATGAAGCCCATGTCGAGCATCCGGTCAGCCTCGTCGATGACAAGCAGCTTGCAATCATGCAGCAGGACCTTGCCGCGCTCCATGTGATCGAGCAGGCGGCCCGGGGTCGCGATCAGCACGTCGACACCGCGCGACAGCTTCTGATCCTGCTCCTCGAAGGCGACGCCGCCGATCAGCAGGGCCTGGCTGAGTTTCGTGTATTTGCCGTATTTGACGAAGTTGTCGGCCACCTGGCTCGCCAGTTCCCGGGTCGGTTCCAGGATCAGCGAGCGGGGCATCCGCGCCTTGGCGCGTCCGGCCGACAGGATGTCGATCATCGGCAGGGTGAAGCTGGCCGTCTTGCCGGTTCCGGTCTGGGCGCAGCCGAGAACGTCCCGGTTCATCAAGACGACGGGAATGGCTTGTTCCTGGATCGGTGTCGGCTCCGTGTAACCGGAGTCCGAAATAGCATTGAGGACCGCGTCGCTGAGGCCGAGATCGGTAAAGGGCATCGGGGCTCGCTTGAATGAGACTTGAGACCGGCGCCGCAATTGACGCCGTTCTGACACGCGAACAGCGCGTGTTGCGCGGGAGCATAGGGCAGAGCCGGGTCAAGTCAAGAAATCGCCATGTAATCTCGCGGTGTTGGCTGCGTTGCGGTCGTATCGGGTCAGGCGCCGTGATCCCGAACCTCAGATCGGGTTTCATGAGGGCCAGCGGCGATACGGGGCTGATAAGACGACAACTCCACTCTCTTGTCTTTCGGCCTATATCCTTTCGACGGTATCGCGCCGATACCGCTTCGATACCGCGTCGGTACGGGAGACGCCCGCGAGGCTGTGGGGCGATAAAGTAGGGTGACAAGGTAGGGTGACACTGTGGGTGACATTGTGGGTGAGGGATAATGAAACTTGAAGCGGACCGCTCTGTTCTGCTGGTCGTGGATATACAGAAAAGGCTCGCTCCGTCGATCGCGGGCGCGGAAGGGGCGATCGACCGGACCAAGCGCCTGATCCGCGGCGCGGTCCATTTGGGTGTGCCTGTGCTCGCGACCGAACAGGCCCCTGGCTCGATTGGTGGGACGGTTTCGGAAATCGAGGACCTGTTGCCGGCGCCGGCGCTGGCCAAGACTCATTTCGACGCGACTCTGGAGCCGGAAATCCTACATGCGCTCGCCGAAACGGGGCGCGACATGGTGATCCTGGCCGGAATGGAGGCCCATGTCTGCGTCCTGCAAACGGCATTGGGGGCGCTCGGGCACGGCTATCACGCCCATCTCTGCGCAGATGCCATCGGCAGCCGCGATCCCGCGAACCGGGACCGGGCGCTCGTCCGGTTCGAATCGTGCGGTGGCGGGGTCGTCACGTCGGAAATGGTGTTGTTCGAATGGCTCGGGCGCAGCGACCGCCCCGAGTTCAAGCCTTTCTTGGAGCTGATCAAGTGAGCGATAGAACGCCCCTGGTTCTGGTCCCGGGTCTACTGTGTGACGAATGGCTGTGGCGCCCTCAGATCGAGGAGTTGGGCGATCTGGCCGACATCACGGTCGCCGATACCCTGCAAGACGATGGTTTGGACGCCATGGCCGACCGCCTTCTGGACGCGGCGCCGGAGCGCTTCGCCCTGGCCGGCCTGTCGATGGGCGGCTATGTGGCGCTCGCGGTGATGCGCAAGGCGCCGGAGCGGGTGACCCGGCTGGCCCTGATCGACACCTCCGCCCGCCCCGATACCGCCGAGCAGAAAGGCCGCCGCAGGGGCCTCATCGAATTGGCCCAGAAGGGGCAGTTCAAGGGCGTGACGCCGCGCCTTTTGCCGCTGATGCTGCATCCCCACAATCTCGAGGACAGCCTGATGACCAACGGGGTCATGGCGATGGCGGAGCGGGTCGGCAAGGATGCCTTTCTCCGCCAGCAGAAGGCCATTCTCGGCCGTCCCGATGCCCGGTGCAGTCTGACCTCGTTCCACCTTCCGACCCTGGTCCTGTGCGGCCGGCAGGACATGCTGACCCCGCTCGACGCCCATGAGGAGATGTCCAATCTCATCCCCGGGTCGCGCCTCGTGGTGATCGAGAATTGCGGTCACCTGTCGACGGTGGAAGAGCCGGATCAGGTGAACGCCGCGATGCGGGAGTGGCTCACGGCCTGACCCCGACCCATAGGTCAATCACAGAGCCGTGTTGACGCGTGTTTTGCGCGGAGGCAGGCGGGGCGCCATCCTCGACGTGGGTGTTTTGAAGCTTCGAGGGTTCGGCCATGTCATTCTTTCGCGCAGTGCTCGTTGCAACGGCCGTCGCGGCCGGTTCCGGCGCCCACGCGGAAACGATGGACGTCCTCGGTCCCGAGACCGGCAAGATCATCTATCAGGCCACCCATGGCCAGGAGCCCGAGATCCGTGAGGCCCTGCGCCAGCTGATCGATGCGGACGTGACGTCGGCCATTCCCGCGCTGATCCTCGGGTTCCGCTATCGCGCGGTGGCGGAGAACGACTACCGCGAGGCCCTGCGCGCGTTGACCGGCTTCGACGAGGGTTTCGACTGGTTCGATTGGATGCTGTGGCAGGAGGCGCATCCTGAGATCACGCCCCACCCGGTCTACCGCGACATCAAGCTTATTTTCGCGTCCCGGGTCGACCCGGCTTTTCTACGGTTTATTGGACCGTCGAAATGGAATCCCGAGACCGCCGGGATCCGCCTGGAGGAGGTGGCCTGGGGCGGGGTGCGGGTCGACGGGATCCCGGCGCTCGACAACGGTCCTTGGATCGCCGGCACGGACGCGGCCTATCTCAACGAAGACGATCTGGTGTTCGGCGTCGAGATCAATGGCGACGCCCGGGCCTATCCCCTGCGGATTCTCGGCTGGCACGAGATGGCGAACGATGTGATCGGTGGGGTGCCGGTCTCACTAGCCTACTGCACCCTGTGCGGCGCGGCGATCCTGTTCGAGAGCCGGGTCGACGGGGTGGACGGCCCGCTGACCTTCGGATCGACGGGACTGCTCTACCGGTCGAACAAGCTGATGTACGACCGTCAGACAGATAGCGTGTGGAACCAGTTCACCGGCGAGCCCGTCTCCGGGCCCCTGCGCGATCTGGCGCTGGCGGGGCGCAAGGTCGACCTGCCGATCCTGCCGGTGGTCACCGCGACCTGGGCAGATTGGCGGGCGAAACATCCCGAGACCCAAGTGCTCGACGTCGAGACCGGCCATAACCGCAATTACGGGGCCGGCGTGGTCTATCAGGACTATTTCGCCAGCCCCGATCTGATGTTCCCGGCGGCGGTGGACGAAAGCCGACTGAGGCAGAAGCAGCGGGTCTTCGGATTGCGCACGGTCGGGGCCTCGAAAGCCTGGGATCTTGAGATTTTCGCGGGCGGCGGGTCCGTGGTTCTCAACGATAGTCTGGGACCGGAAGACGTCGTTCTCATCGGCGCCGCGTCGGGCCGGACCGTTCGGGCCTATCAGCGCAGGAGCCAAATGTTCTCTGCTACCCCCGATGGCGGGATCGAGGATCAGTCCGGGAGTGTGTGGAGCGTCGGCGAGGACCGCTTGGTCGGCCCCGAAGGCGAAACTCTCGGGCGGTTGCCCGGCCATCTCGCCTATTGGTTCGCCTGGAACAGCTATTTCGGCACCGACAGCGTGTTGGTGACCCGCGACGACCTGTGATCCGATCTTTTTCGGTGGGGCGGAACAGCTTACCGGAGGCTGCATGGGCCTGCGCGGAAAGCGGTTCTTGACGGCGGGCCTGCGAGTGTTGATCCTGCGCCCATAACAAGCGGGGGCGGGCGCAAAGCCTGGATCATCCCCGTATTCTTGGGAGCAGCGCCGCGGCCGCCGCCGGGGCGATCATTTGGGAGGATATTCCATGGCATCCGTTTCCATGACGGTGAACGGCAAGTCCGTGAGCGGCGACGTCGCGCCGAACACGTTGCTCGTCGACTTTTTGCGCGAAAATCTGCGCCTGACCGGAACCCATGTGGGCTGTGATACCAGCCAGTGCGGCGCCTGTGTCATCCATGTTAACGGCAAGTCCGTGAAGGCCTGCACGATGCTGGCCGTCCAGGCCGAAGGTGCCGACGTCACCACCATCGAGGGCCTGGCGAACGGGGATCAACTGCATCCCATGCAGGAAGCCTTCCGCGAGCATCACGGTCTGCAGTGCGGCTTCTGCACGCCCGGCATGGTGATGAGCGCCGTCGATCTGGCCAACACGATCGACAACCCGGACGAGAAAACCATCCGTCATTGGCTGGAGGGCAACATCTGCCGTTGCACCGGCTACCACAACATCGTCAAGGCGATCGAAGCGGGGTCGAAGGCGATGCAGGCGGGTAAGCAGGCCGCCGATTAGACGCCGCGGCCTCAAGGTATACGAGGGCGGCTATCCTGCCGTCCTTTGCGGGTCGGACGGCCTGAAAGACAAAAGGCGCGGCAAACGCGCCGCCGAGAATATCCGTCCGGTCCTGGAACGATCAGGGAGGATTAATCCATGACCAAGATGACTGTTGGCCAGCCGATAAAGCGGGTCGAGGACAAGCGTTTTCTGACCGGCCGCGGCAAGTATACGGACGATATCAACCGTCCGGGCCAGACCTATGCCTATATCGTCCGGTCGCCACACGCGCACGCCAAGATCAACGGCATCAACAAGGCCGCGGCGGAAGCCATGCCCGGCGTGCACGCCGTCTTCACCGGCGACGACACCAAAGACCTCGGTGGCATTCCCTGTGGCTGGCAGGTCCATTCCAAGGACGGCACGCCGATGGCCGAGCCGCGCCATCCGATGCTGGCCGAGGGCAAGGCGCGCCATGTCGGCGATCCGGTCGCCATGGTCGTCGCCGACACCCGGGAACAGGCCCGGGCCGCCGCCGAGGCGCTGGAGATCGACTATCAGGAGTTGCCCGCCGTCAGCGATACCGGCAGCGCGCTCGGCGATGGCCAGCCCCTGGTCCACGACGATGTGTCGTCCAACCTCTGCTATGACTGGATCATCGGCGAGGAAGCGGACGCCGACGCGGCGATCGCCAAGGCACACCACGTGACCGAGATCGATCTGGTCAACAATCGGTTGGTCGCCAACCCGATGGAGCCGCGGGCGGCCATCGGCGAGTTCGACGAGTCGACCGGCGAATACACGCTGCACACCACCAGTCAGAACCCGCATGTGATCCGGCTGCTGATGGGCGCCTTCGTGCTGTCCATTCCGGAGCACAAGCTGCGGGTCGTCGCCCCGGATGTCGGCGGCGGCTTCGGCTCGAAGATCTATCACTATGCCGAAGAGGCACTGGTGACCTGGGCCTCCGCCAAGGTCGGCAGGCCGATCAAATGGACGGCGGATCGCTCGGAAGCCTTCATCTCCGACGCGCATGGCCGTGACCATGTGAGCCACGCCAAGCTGGCGATGGACGAGAACGGTAAGTTCCTGGCGCTCAAGGTGGAGACCACGGCCAATATGGGCGCCTATCTCTCGACCTTCGCGCCCTGTGTGCCGACCTATCTCTACGCGACGCTGCTGGCCGGCGTGTACACGACCCCGATCGTGTTCGCCAACGTGAAGGCGGTTTTCACCAACACGGTGCCGGTCGACGCCTATCGCGGGGCCGGCCGTCCGGAGGCGACCTATCTCCTGGAGCGGATCGTCGAGAAGGCGGCCCGCGAAATGGGGCTGGCCCAGGACGAGCTGCGCCGTCGCAACTTCATCCCGGCGGACGCCTTCCCCTACCAGACGCCGGTCGCCCTGCAATATGACAGCGGCGACTATCTCGCGACCATGGAGAAGGCGATCGAGCTGTCCAACTACGAGAGCTTCGAGGACCGCCGTCAGGAAGCGGCGTCCCGCGGCAAGCTGCGGGGCATCGGCTTCTCGACCTATGTCGAGGCCTGTGGGATCGCCCCGTCGGCGGTGGTTGGCTCCCTTGGGGCGCGGGCCGGTCTTTACGAGTGCGGCCAGGTGCGGGTCCATCCGACCGGGTCGGTGACGGTCTTCACCGGGACGCACAGCCACGGCCAGGGCCACGAGACGACCTTCGCCCAGCTGGTCGCCGACAAGCTCGGCATCCCGATGGAGAATGTCGAGATCTCCCATGGCGACACCAACAAGATCCCGTTCGGCATGGGGACCTACGGCTCCCGCTCGCTCGCGGTCGGCGGCGTCGCCATCGACCGGGCGCTCGACAAGGTCGTCGCCAAGGCCAAGAAGATCGCCGCCCATCTGATGGAGGCCTCCGAGGCCGACATCGAATTCGAGAACGGCGAATTCCGGGTCGCGGGCACCGACAAGACCACCGCCTTCGGCGATGTCGCCCTGACCGCCTATGTGCCGCACAACTACCCGATCGAGGAGTTGGAGCCGGGGCTCGAGGAAACCGCTTTCTTCGATCCGCTGAACTTCAGCTATCCGGGCGGCTGTCACATCTGCGAGGTCGAGATCGACCCGGAAACGGGCGTGACCGAGGTCGTGGGCATGACGGCGGTCGACGATTTCGGCCGCATCATCAACCCGATGATCGTCCATGGTCAGGTCCATGGCGGCCTTGCCCAGGGCATTGGCCAGGCGCTGCTGGAAAGCTGTGTCTATGACGAGAGCGGGCAGCTCGTGACCGGCTCCTACATGGACTACACCATGCCGCGGGCCGACAATCTGCCGAGCTACACGGTCGACGACCATTGTGTCCCGGCGGCCCACAATCCGCTGGGGGTCAAAGGCTGCGGGGAGGTCGGCGCGATCGGCTCTCCGCCGTCGGTGATCAACGCGGTGCTGGATGCGCTCAACCCGCTGGGGGTCCGCGATATCTCGATGCCAGCGACGCCGATGAAGGTGTGGCAGGCGATCCAGGACGCCAAGATGTCTCAAGCGGCCGACTGACGGCCTAGCGCTTCAACCGGATACTCAAGTGAGAGGACAGAACCATGAGCAGTTTTGAATATCACCGTCCGACCAGCGTGGCCGACGCCGTCGCCGCGCTGGGGGGCGGGGACGAGGCCACGGTGGTCGCCGGCGGGATGACTCTGCTGCCAACCATCAAGCAGCGGTTGGCGGACCCGAGCGATCTCGTCGACCTGAGCGGGGTCGGCGAGATGAAGGGCATTTCCGAAGAGGGCGGGGCGATCGTGATCGGCGCCATGACGACCCATGGCGAGGTCGCGTCCAACCCGGTCGTTCAGGCGAAGATCCCCGCCTTGGCGTCGCTCGCCGGCAATATCGGCGATCCGCAGGTCCGCAACCGCGGCACCATCGGCGGGTCGGTCGCCAACAACGATCCGGCGGCCTGTTATCCGGCCGGCCTTATGGCGATGAACGCCACCGTTCATACCAACAAGCGGGCGATCCCGGTGGACGACTTCTTCACCGGTATGTTCGAGACCGCTTTGGAAGAGGGCGAACTCGTCACCAAGGTCTCCGTCCCGGTGCCGGACAAGGCCGCCTATATCAAGTTCCCGCAACCGGCCTCTCGCTATGCGCTGGTCGGTGTCGCCGTCGCCCAGACCGGCGGGGCCGCGCGGGTCGCGGTCACCGGTGCCGGCCAGGACGGCGTGTTCCGGGTCGCCGACGCGGAAGCCGCCCTTTCCGGAAGCTTCTCGCCGGACGCCCTGGACGGTGTGTCGGTCGATGCCGACGGCCTCAACAGCGACCTCCACGGCTCCGCCGCCTATCGGGCGAGCCTGGTGATGACGCTGGCGAAGCGCGCGGTGGCGGCGGCCAACGGCTGATCCGCCCCATATCCTCTTTGATCACGCCCCCGGGCCGTCCGCGGTCCGGGGGTTTTCTTTTGGCGAAAAAGCGCCTTGATTGAAGACGGGAGGGCGTGTTCTTTACCGCTCCCGGTTCACATCTTCCAGGCCAAGCGGCCCCTTAGCTCAACTGGATAGAGCAGGTGCCTTCTAAGCATCAGGTTGCAGGTTCGAGTCCTGCAGGGGTCGCCACTTCTCCGCTGATAGGCTCCATAAGATATTAGAATCATTTGAAAAATCGAAGTATGGACGATTGGCTGCGGATCGGATGTGGCTTTCTCGCAAAGGGGCGATTTCGGACCCCTACGTTTCCTGTAGACCCGCCCTTTGACCGCGTCCGTTGTGCGACCCTCCCTAAAGACCAAATCGGCTATCCGATCGAAATCTGGAGCCGAGCAATGAGTAAGCCTGCCTTGAACCGGTCCAACGGCCCGGGGGCACCAACGATAAACGGTGCCATTGCTCGCGAGGCGGCCTGGGGCGAGTGTCCGTGTAGGGGGCAATCCGTCTTTTCGTCGAGGTATGAAAAATTCTAATTTTTAGGGTATATCCCTAAAACCAAATCAATTCTTAAGAGAGTATTAAGAACGATGTTCTAGACTTTCGGATAATTCACGATCCGTTCGGTCATGAGGGCCGCCGGATGAACGATTATGTCGAAGGTTGGAACCATGTTCGGAGCGGCAAAAGGTCAGAACGGTAAGAACCCCGAGGCGGAAGCGGCCAAGATCGAGGCCCAGAAACGCTCCTTCACCGAGGGGGTCGCGAATCTGGAGCCGTTCGCCCAAGAAGGCAATTTCGAGAAGTGCGAAACGGTCATCAAAAAGCTGATGGAATCGCTGAAGAAGTCCAAACTGCCCGGCGATTTCATGAAACAGACCCAGCAGCAGGCGGATCACATGCTGCGCGATGCCTACATGATGGCGACGGACAAGGCGATTCACGCCGCGCTCAAGGCTGGGCGGGGAGACGATAGGGAAGGGCTGACCAAGGCCCTCAAGGATGCGTCGGCGGCGATCGCCGGTGCGATGAAGTACAAGGCCTCCCCGAAATTCAAGGAAGCCTGCACCGCCGCCCTGGAAATCGCGAAACTCTCCGGCGGGATCAAGCAGGAGGGACCGACCAAAGCGAAGCCGTTGGACACGGCGCCCAAGCCGAAGAACCTCGCCAAACCCGACGAAGACTATTACCGGGCACTGGCGGAGGCGGAATCCGAGGCGGATGCGCCCCGATCCGAGGGCGACGAGCCGAAAGGGGGCGGTGCCAGGAAGGGGAAGACGTCGGATGCCCTCCTGGACTTCACCCATGACTGACCGCTACAGGCTCTCACGGCCGCCGTGGTAGACCAATTTCCAGCTCAATCGTCTCATAAGGTTTTCTCATTTCGCGCCGTCACATAACGTAAATAAAAGCGTCATCGCTCTGAGACACATCACCTGTAAGACCCGCTGGGTCGAAAGGTGGTGACATGCTTCATATCAAGAACGTGACCAAGACCTTCGGGTCGGTCCGGGCGTTGAACGCCGTTTCCTTCGAGATCAACGAACCGCAGATGGTGGGGATTATCGGCCGATCCGGGGCCGGTAAGTCCACATTCCTGCGTGTGCTCAACCGGATGACCGACGCGAGCGAAGGCGAGGCGATTCTGGAAGGTGTGGACGTCCTGAAACTGAAGGGCCGCAACAAGCTGGCCTGGCAGAAGGACTGCGCGATGATCTTCCAGCAGTTCAATCTGGTGCCGCGCCTGGACGTTCTGACCAATGTCATCCTCGGTCGCCTGAACAACCAATCGACCCTGCGATCCTGCCTCAAATTCTTCACCAAGGAAGAGCGGTATCAGGCGCTCTCGCTGCTCGACCGTTTCGGTGTGTCGGAGTCGGCGCTGCAGCGCGCTGAGACGCTATCCGGAGGCCAGCAGCAACGGGTGGCGATCTGCCGTGCCATGATGCAGGAGCCGAAGATCGTCCTCGCCGACGAGCCGATCGCCTCGCTCGACCCGCTCAATGCGCGGCTGGTGATGGAAAGCCTTCTGTCGATCAACCGTGAGGAACAGATCACGGTGATCAGCAATCTGCACACTTTGGATACGGCCCGTACCTATTGCGACCGGGTGATCGGCATGCGCCAGGGCGAGGTGGTCTTCGACGCCCCGTCCAGCGACCTGACCGACGAGATGGCCCGGGAGATCTACGGCGCCGAGGCGGATGAGGCCTTCGAAGGCAGCATCACGTCCACGAGTTTGGGGAACGCCCCAAAACAGGCGGTCGGCTGACCGCCCTTGTCCACCGCGACACCATGACGACAACAAGGTATGGGAGACCACTGATGTTCCGCACCACCATGATGGCCATCGCGGCGACCGCCGTTCTGGCTTTCGCCGCGCCGGCCTCGGCGATCGATTACAAAGGTCCGACGATGGACCTGTCCCAATATCAGCCGGAATTCCGCATCGGCTTCCTCGGCGACGAAGCCGCCCAGGACGTTCTCTCGCGGAACGCCTGCCTGCAGGACTATGTCGAGGCCGCCTATGGCGTCCCGGCCAAGATGTTCACCTTCAAGGACTACGCCGGCACCATGGAATCCATGCTCGGCGGTAACCTCGACTACACCTGGTTCGGTGCGTCCGGTTATGCCGGCATGTATCTCGAGAACCCGGACGCCGTCGTTCCGGTCCTGACCCGGATGCAGCCGACCGGCGACACCGGTTACTACTCCGTCATGGTCGCCCGGAAGGACTCCGGCATCGGCAGCCTGGAAGACATGAAGGGCAAGAGCCTCGGCTTCGCCGATCCGAACTCCACCTCCGGCTACCTCATCCCGTCGATCGAGCTGACGGAAGCCCCCTACGGCCTGAACTTCGACGAGTATTTCGAGTCGACCGGCTTCATGGGCGGCCACGAGAACGGTGTTCTCGCCGTTCTCAACGGTGACGTCGACGCCGCCGTGACCTGGGTCTCCGGCGTCGGTGAGTGGGCCGAGGGCTACAGCTCCGGCAACCTCCGCAAGATGGTCGACAAGGGCATCCTGAACATGGACGACATCGTCCAGATCTGGTCCTCCAAGCTGATCCCGAACGGCCCGATCGTCATGCCAAAGGCCATGCCGCAGGAAGCCCGCGACGTCATGGTCGGCATGAAGCAGTGGATCCACAAGAACGATCCGGAATGCTCCGAGAACGTCGCCAACGGCAAGGTCCGCGCCTGGATCCCGGTCGATCACTCCTTCTACGAAGTGGTCGTCAAGGCCCGTAAGGCGAAGATCGA
Source organism: Alphaproteobacteria bacterium (assembly GCA_024743275.1). GTDB lineage: Bacteria > Pseudomonadota > Alphaproteobacteria > JANSWW01 > JANSWW01 > JANSWW01. The sequence goes on along the minus strand of JANSWW010000005.1, from coordinate 266,927 downwards.
AGCCAAGAAAGGCTCCTAAGGCCTCCCGGTGATTGGACGGGTGGAGCCGCGGTCCCACGGGACGGCGGCTCCCCTGTTCGTTTGTGCCTTTCAAGCCTCTCCATTTGACTGATCATCGGAATTGACCATGTCCACCGTGCTTCCCGTCCATCTCGAACAGCTCGAGGTGAACCTCAAGAAAATGGCGCGCCAGCGGGCGATCTACACATTGATCGGGATCGGCGCCACCGCCGCCGTCGTCATCTTCGGGATCGGGGTCGCCAATGAATACAATGCCGGCAGCTTTCAGCGCGGCATCACGAATTTCTTCGATTATCCCGTCGACATGATTTCCGAGGCCTGGGAGGCCGGGTGGAATTTCCCGCCGCTGCTGGTCAAGCATTTCCCCGAGCTTCTCGCCACCATCAACATGGCGCTGTTCTCGACCTTCATCGGGTTCGTCTGCGCCATGGTGCTGGCCTGTTTCGCCAGTCACAACATGATCAGGAACAAGGCGGTGGTCAGCGTCGTCCGCCGGATCCTCGATCTCCTCCGGTCCTTCCCGGAACTCGTGATCGCGATGGTCTTCCTCTATCTGATGGGCAAGAACCTGTTGCCGGCGGTGATCGCGATTTCGATCCACACCACCGGCGCGCTGGGGAAGCTGTTTTCCGAGGCGATCGAGAACATCGACACCAAGCCCGTTGACGGTCTCCAGTCCGCCGGGGCCAACTGGTTCCAGCGGGTCCGCTTCGCCGTCTTCCCCCAGGTGATGCCGTTGTTCCTGTCCTATGGGCTTTTGCGGATGGAGATCAACGTCAGGGCCTCCACCATCCTCGGCTTCGTCGGGGCCGGCGGCATCGGGGAGGCGCTCTCCACCATGATCCAGTGGCGCTACGGCGATGAGATCATCGCCATCATCGTCCTGTTGGTGCTGACGATCACCAGTCTCGACTATCTGTCCGAATACATGCGCAGCAGGCTGATCGGAGACAACAAATGACCGTCGCCGTGCTAGAACCGACCCCGCTTGCCCGGAAAAGGCTCGACAGCGACCGGGCCGCCCGCCGGCATGTGATGATCACCGCAGGTGTGTTCGCCAGCATCCTGCTCTATCTCGGCCTTTCCTTCGTCCAGTTCGATCTCGCCAGCATCGCGCGGAAATGGAGCCCGGAGCGGGCGTCCCTGTTCATTCTCGACACCTATGCCAACAAGGATCATGTCGAAATGCGCTGGGACAAGCCGGAGGAGATCGAAATCTCCTTCGAAGGCGGCTTCCGGTCGATCTATAAGAACGCGCCGGAGTGGTTCACCCAGGGTACGCCGCGAACCGGCAGCACGGTCAGTTTCGACAATGGCGGCCTGATGACGATCTTCGGCGATCGGGTGCTGATGTCGAATTGGCCCGATATCGACGAGGATCTGGTCTTCCGGCGGGACGCGAACGGCACGCCCTTCGTCGAAGGCTATCGCGGCCTTGAGGATCAGTTGCCGGAGTGGATCCGCATCACCGAGACCAAGGTCGAGGTCCGCCCGTCGCTCTACGAACGCCTCCAGGTCTATACGTCGAAGGTGGAGATCCACCGCTATCAGATCGGCTGGCGCTTCTTCTGGTTCGATTTCGACAGTCCGATCCGGGACTATAGTTTCTCCGAGGTCTGGACGCTGGCTTTCAGCGACGAGCGGATCGATCCGGAGATGTCCAATACCGGGTTCATCCTGAACGAGTTCCTGGAGAACGATCTCTGGCAGCACGGTACGGTCCTCTTCGCCATGGTCGAGACGATCCTCATGGCGCTGATCGGGACCCTGATCGCGTCGATGGTCGGGCTGCCTTTGGGGTTCCTGGCCGCGTCGAACGTCTCACAGCTTCAGGGCCTGCGCTTCGTTTTGCGCCGCCTGTTCGATTTCCTACGCGGGATCGACGTCTTGATCTGGAGCCTCATTTTCCTGCGTGCCTTCGGGCCGGGGCTGTTCACCGGGATCTTCGCGATCGCGTTCACCGACACCGGGACATTGGGCAAGCTGATGTCCGAGGCGATCGAGAATGCCGACAAAAAGCAGGAGGAGGGCGTCCAATCGACCGGCGCCAGCCGCCTGCAGCGGTGGCGCTACGGGATCATCCCGCAGATCATGCCGATCTTCATCTCGCAGACGCTCTACTATCTCGAATCGAACACCCGCGGCGCCGTGATCATCGGGGCCATGGGGGCGGGTGGCATCGGCCTGCACTTCCTGGGCGCGCTCCAGACCGGCAACGATTTCGAGAACGTCGCCTATATCGCGCTGCTCGTGCTGGCCACGGTGATCGCGATGGATGCGTTCTCGTCCCGGCTGCGGCGCTTCCTGATCGGCATGGACGATGCCCGATAGGCGTTTCGCGGACCGATAAGTTTTAGCGATCAAAATGGAGGTTATCGATGTTGAATGCGCGTTGTTTCGCCATGGCCGGGCTTCTCGCCCTCCCGCTGCTGGCCGGAGCCGCTCAGCCGACGCCGGCCTTTGCCCAAGCGCAGCAGGCCGGTAACGAGGCCAGCACCAAGGCGGACGAGACCTTCCAGAAGCTCATCGAGCAGTGCGACGATACCGATGTGCTTGTCCTGCGCGCCCGGATCCGTCTGCTGGTCAGCCGCACCACCGAGGAGGCCGCGACCAAGGCCCAGGAAATGATGGATCAGGGCATGGCCCAGTGCGGCGAGGGCAAGATCGAGGACGCCAAAGTCACACTCGCCGAGGCCGAACGGATCGCCAGTGAGGGAGCCACCGAGAAATTCGGGACCACCGGCACCGTCGAATCGGAAGATGACACCACGGAAGAGGCGGCCGAAACCCGGGAAGAGGACGCTCAGGAAGACAAACCCTGGTGGAAGATCTGGGACTGATACCGGACTGATTCGGACCAATCACCTGTTGGTGTGGACGAGATCCTCGAAACTCTCGTCGACGCCGAAACCCAGATCGATCAGGTCCCGGCGCACCACATTGGCGCCCAGAAGGACTCGTTCTTCCGTCTCTCGGGGTCGGCCGGTGCGGACTTCCTGGTCGGCGAACAGGATATAGCCGTCGGCGTCGCCCGCTCGGCCGCCGAGCGGTAGGGCGACCGCTTCGATCGCCTTCGTCCGATCGTCCGAATAGGTCTGCTCGATCTCGGCGACGAAGCCACACGATGTCTCGATAACCATGTTCATGGATCGTTGGGCGAAGGGTCGGCGTTCCACCGGCACCAGGTCGTAGTAGTTTTGGCCGGTCGGGTTGAAGCCGATCCGTGCCTTCAATTCCTCGCCGACGATCCGATAGACGCATTGATCCGGCATATGGATCGCGCAAAGCGCCAGATGGGGCACCGCGTCGATGAAATCGCCGAGGTCCAGGGCATGGCGATCGGGAAGGCTGGGATGGGCGGCTGCGAGCATCCGACGATAGCCGGCGACCAGGCTGCGCCCCGCATCCGTCTGAACAATCGTCTCCGCACGGTCCAGCGTCACAACGGAGCGGGGAGGCTGTCGGGTCCAGTCTGTCACTAGGGAAGTCGCTCGCTTGGAGGGAGGCCAAAAAAGAGATGTGAACTTTCCGATTTTCCTGAAATGGAAACAAGTCGATATTGAGACCGCATAGGATGTGGTCTCGCCTTTTGACCTGGGCGTGCATTGGATTTTCCGGGCTGGACGTAGAGTTCCTGTCTGGGATGCCTTAGAACCTGTCCCGGTCCTCCAGTCTTTCCGGAAAGCGCGCCGATGATCTTGAGCTACGCCCGTTTCGTGCGCGCGCATCCCCGTTGGGTCCTGTTCGGCTTTCTCGCCGCGTTCGGCTCCAGCTTCGGGCAGACCTTCTTCATCGCCCTGTTCGGCGGCGAGATCCGCGCCACATTCGGGCTGACCCATGGAGAATGGGGCACGCTCTATCTCCTCGGCACCTTGGGCAGCGCCCTGCTGCTGCCCTACACCGGTGCGCTGATCGACCGTTTCGATCTGAGTCGCTATGTCACGGCGGTCGTTTTGCTGCTCTCCGTGGCCTGTCTCAGCATGGCCCTGGCGCCCCATTGGGCCCTACTGGTCGGAGTTGTTTTCCTGCTGCGCCATGCGGGGCAGGGGCTGATGAGCCATATCGCGACCACGGTCATGGCGAGGCGTTTCAGCCTCGACCGGGGCAAGGCGGTCTCGCTCGCCTCGCTGGGTTTTCCGGTCGGGGAGGGGTTGTGGCCGGTGGTCGCCGTCGCCATCGGGTTTGCGCTGGGGTGGCAATGGGCCTGGGTCGGTTTCGCCGGCTTCGCGGCCCTGATCCTGTTGCCCACACTGCTCTTCCTGTTGCGCGAGCCGCCGCGCCGGAACGGGGCGCCGTCGTCCCAGGGCGAGCATCATGAGGACCGGCGGCACTGGACCCGCAAGGAGGTCCTGCGCGATCCCAAATTCTGGATATTGCTGCCGGGGGTTCTCACACCGGCCTTCGTGGTGACCGGGCTGTTCTTTCATCAGGTCTTCATCGTCGAGTATCGGGGGTGGAGCCTCGACGTCTTCGCCCGGTCCTATCTCATCTATGCCGTCGCCAGCGTGCTGTGTTCGCTTTCGGTCGGCGGTTTGATCGACCGCTATAGCGCCCGTGGCCTGCTGCCCTTCTTCCTGCTGCCCTTGATGGCGTCGCTGGTGGCGCTGGCGATCGTCGAGGCGCAATGGGGCGCCTTCGTTTACATGGCCTTCGCCGGCGCCAATGCCGGAAGCGTCTATGCCATCCTCGGGGCCTTGTGGGCGGAGCTTTACGGCACGCGGCATCTGGGCGGCGTGCGGAGCATCACCATCGCCTTCGCGGTCTTCTCCACCTCGCTCGCGCCGGCGGTACTCGGTTGGACCATCGACCTCGGCGCAAGCCCGGCGGGACTGGCTTGGGGCTGTTTCATCTGGACGGCCTTCGCCACAGTGATGGTCACACTCGCCTCCCGCCGCCCTCACATGGTATAGCGCCCCCATGCTGACGTTGGACAACATCACCTGCCGGGTCGCCGGCCGCTTGCTCCTGGAAGGGGCCAGCGTGACGATCCCCGCCGGCCACCATGTCGGGCTGGTCGGCCGGAACGGCACCGGAAAGTCGACCCTGCTGCGGCTGATCGGCGGTGAGTTCCACGCCGATGACGGGGAGGTTCGGCTGGCCGGAAAACCCCGGGTCGGATGGGTCAAACAGGAAGCCCCCGGCGGTGCCGAGGGGCCGCTCGAGGTCGTGCTGGCGGCGGACGAGGAGCGTAGCCGCCTGCTGGCCGAGGCCGAGACGGCCACCGATCCGCACCGCATCGCCGATATCCAGCACCGGCTGGTCGATATCGATGCCCATTCCGCCGAGTCGCGGGCCGCCCGTATCCTCTCCGGCCTGGGCTTCGACGAGGAGATGCAGGCCCGTCCGCTGGCCGATTTCTCCGGCGGCTGGCGGATGCGCGTGGCGCTCGCCGGCGTGTTGTTCAGCACGCCGGATCTGCTGCTGCTCGACGAGCCGACCAACCACCTCGATCTCGAGGCGGCGATGTGGCTGGAGGGGCATCTCAAGGCCTACCCCCATACCTTCCTGCTGGTCAGCCACGATCGGGATCTGCTCAACGCGACGGCCCAGTCGATCCTCCACATCGCGGGGCAGAAGCTGACCTTTTATCGCGGCAATTACGACCAGTTCGAGAAGGCGCGGCGGGAGCGTCAGGCCCAGGCCGAGGCGACCCGGGCGAAGCAGGACGCCCAGCGCAAGCATATGCAGGCCTTCATCGACCGGTTCCGCTACAAGGCGTCGAAAGCGCGCCAGGCGCAGAGCCGGATCAAGGCGCTGGAACGCATGGAGCCGGTGGCCGAGATCGTCAACGACCCTTCGGTCGCCTTTAGATTCCCCGAGCCCGAGGAACTGCCCCCACCGCTCGTCACCTTCGATGCGGCGGCGACGGGCTATGAAGCGGAAAAGCCGATTCTGACCCGGATCGGGGTTCGGGTCGATCCTGACGATCGAATCGCGCTAATCGGTCGAAACGGCAACGGCAAGAGCACCTTCGCGAAACTGCTCGCCCGGCGGCTGGAGCTGATGGGCGGCGAGGTCCATCGGGCGGCCAAGCTCCGGGTCGGGTTCTTCGCGCAGCATCAGATCGAGGATCTCGATCCCAAGGCGACGCCGCTCGACCTCATGGCGCGCAAGATGGTGGGGGAGAAGCCCGACAAGGTACGCGCGCGGATCGCACAATTCGGCCTTGGCGCGGAAAAGGCGGAAACCGAGGTCGAACGGCTGTCCGGCGGCGAACGGGCGCGGCTGACCCTGGCGCTCGTGACCCATGACGCCCCCCATCTGCTGATCCTCGACGAGCCGACCAACCATCTCGACATCGATGCCCGGGAGGCCTTGGTCCACGCGGTGAACAGCTATCCCGGCGCGGTCATCGTGGTCAGCCACGACCGGCATCTGGTTGAACTGACGGCGGACCGTTTGTTGCTGGTGGCCGGCGGCCGGGTCCGCCCGTTCGACGGGGATCTCAAGGACTACACCAAGGCGGTGCTGTCCGGCGGCGACGGCTCGGAGTTCGCCCGCGACGACCGGGTGCAGCTCGCCGCCCCGACCGCCGACAATGCCAAACCGGAAAAGGCGAGGGCCACGGCGCCAGCCGCCGCCCCGGAGGCCGACAAAAAGCAGCAGCGCCAGCAGGCGGCGGCCGAACGGGCCCGCCTCGCGCCCTACCGGAAGAAGGTGCAGGCGGCGGAAACCAAGGTGACGCGCCTGGAGCAGGAGATCGCACGGCTGGAGGAACAGCTCGGTGATCAGTCGCTCTACGAGCCGGCGCGAAAAGCCGACCTGACCGACCTATTGCAGCGCAAGGCGGCGACGGAGAAGGGGCTCGCCAAGGCGGAAGAGGAATGGATGGCGGCGGAGGCGGCACTGGAAGAAGCCGCCAGCCAAGCGGCCTGAGGCATATCCGTTATGAAGGCCCTCGTCACCGGATCGTCGGGCTGGTTGGGACGTCATCTTCTGCCGCTCATCAGGGAAACTGGACATGACGGGATCGGCCTCGATCTTGTTCCGGGTCCCGAAACGAATATCGTCGGCAGTGTCACGGACCGAGGGTTTCTAGGAGAGGTCTTCGCGGCGCATCGCTTCGACGCCGTGATCCATGCCGCGGCCCTTCATAAGCCGGATATCGCGAGGTTCTCCGAGCGGTCCTTCATCGATGTCAACATCGGTGGGACCCTGAACTTGTTGGCGTGCGCTAGCGAAAGACCGGGTGTGCGCTTCGTCTTCACCTCGACCACATCGCTGATGATCAGTCGGGCCATCCGCGAAGGGAGATACGCCGGCGCCGTCTGGATCGACGAGCAGACCGGCCCGCTCGCACCGCGCAACATCTACGGCGTCACCAAACTCGCTGCCGAGGGACTGTGTCGTCTCCGTCATCTCGATACGGGGATGGATGTGGTGATTTTGCGAACGGCGCGTTTCTTTCCGGAGGAGGATGACACAATCCGGGACATTCCTGGAGCGAACCTGAAAGCCAATGAACTCCTTCATCGCCGAGCGACGGTCCGCGATATGGCCCGTGCCCACATCGCGGCGATGGAGAAAGCGGGCGATGTGGGGTTCGGACTCTATATCGTGTCGGCGCCGACGCCCTTCACGCAGGATGATCTCGGTTTTCTGAAAGCCGATGCGGCTTCGTTGATCGAACGGAGTTTCCCCGGTGCGGCGGGGCTCTATTCCGAGGCGGGCTGGCGTTTGCCGGCGTCCATAGACCGTGTCTACGATGGCTCCCGCATCGTCCGGGAGCTGGGTTTCGACTACGAAACGGGGTTCAAGGATGTCCTCTCTTCGCTCCGACAGGGGGCCATCCCGCCGGTCGAGCACAATCCGGGCTATATATCGCCGATCGCCGGCGTGGGCGGATCTTCGCGATCGGGTTCCGATCAGTAGAGATAGCCTTCAGGGTCGGTGTCGAAGGCGAAGGACAGCAGGATCCAGCCGTCCTCGACCTTTGCCAGCGTCAAGCGGAAGAACAGGAAGGTCTGCTCGCCGTAGAACGCGCCGTACATCGATTCGTAAAAGGCGCTGCCGATCCGCCTTTCGGCGATCTTGTCGATATAAAGCGGAACGCGGTTCTGGAGGATGCTGGTCACCCCGGACACAAGCACACCCACTTCCGCCCGGTCGCGCCGGCCATAGCGGTGCAGCTTGTCTTCGAGGATCGCCACCTGGCCTTCCCGGATCACCGAGACGACATCGGCGGTCAGGCGGGCCGGGTCCTTGACCACGCGGCTTTCGGCTTCGTCCTGGGCGAGCGCCGGTCCCGCCGCGGCGATCAGCAGAATCAGGGCTGCAAGCAAACTCCGCATCGCACTGCCTTTGCAATTGTCTTCGGTCCGGCTCTTTCATAGGCTTTCCGGGAGCCGAAAAAAAGGCGTGATTTCAGAATTATGGCGGCTTTGTCGCAGCCGCATGGGCCGTGGTCTTCACGGATGTCGGACTATAAGGGCGAGGGGGGAAAGGACATGGCGCGGTCGCTGGATGCCAAGACGTTGATGGACCGGTTGCTGGACGACGAGGAGATCGCCTTGATCGATGTCCGGGAGGCCGGCGTCTTCGGGCATCGTCACGCCTATCTGGCGGTGAATATCCCGCTCTCGCGTCTCGAGATGCGGATATCCGACCTTGTACCCCGCAAATCGGTTCGTCTTGTCGTGATGGACGATGGCGAGGGGCTCGCCGAGACGGCCGCCGGCAAGCTTGCGCGGTGGGGATATTCCGATGTCTCCGTCCTGCCCGGCGGCGTCGGTGCCTGGGAGGCGGCCGGCTTTGAGGTCTTCAGCGGGATCAACGTGCCGTCGAAGGCCTTCGGGGAGTTCGTCGAGCACACCTATGACACGCCGCGCCTGGAGGCATCCGATTTGAAGGCGAAGCTGGATGCCGGTGAGGACCTGGTCATCCTCGACAGCCGGCCGATGTCGGAGTTCGAGAAGATGAACATCCCCGGCGGGATCGACGCGCCGGGGGCGGAGCTGGTCTATCGGGCGGGCGCCATGGCCCCGGACCCGAACACCACGGTGGTGGTGAATTGCGCCGGTCGGACGCGCTCGATCATCGGGGCGCAATCCCTGATCAATGCCGGACTGCCGAACAAGGTCTATGCCCTGAAGGACGGGACCATGGGCTGGCATCTCGCCGGCTTCGATCTGGAGCACGGGAACACCCGCAAGGCACCGGCACCCGCCGGAGAGGCGGCCGAGGCGGCCCGGCGCCGGGCCGAAAAGGTCGCCGAGCGCTTCCGGGTCGAGAAGATCGACAAGGAAACGCTCGACCGGTTCCGGGCGGAACGCAACGAACGAAGCCTGTTCCTGCTCGACGTCCGTGATGCGGACGAGGTCGCGGCGGGCCGACTGGCCGACGCCATCCCGGCCGCGGGCGGTCAGGTCGTTCAGGCGACGGACGAATATATCGGCGTGCGGAAGGCGCGGATCGTCCTGTGCGACGACCAGGCGGTCCGGGCGGTGATGACGGCGAGCTGGCTGGTCCAGATGGGCTGGCGGGACGTCTATGTCTACGAGAGCTTCGATCTGGAAGTCCTGGCCGGGACGCCCCACAGGCCGCAAATCCCCGATCTGGATGGGGGGATTCAGGCGCTCGATCTTGACGCTGGGGAGAGAATAGTCGCCGAGGGTGCCCAGGCGATCGATGTCGATTCAAGCCTGGCCTTCCGGGACAAGGGGCACCTTCCTGGTGCTCTCCATGTTCAGCGGGCCCGCCTTGCGGAGGCGTCGAAGAACCTTCCCCAAGCGTCCGCCTATGTCCTGTGTTCCGAAGACGGTGTGCTCGCCCGGTTGGCGGCGGCTGATCTTAAAATGTTCGTAAATTCAGATATTTACGTTTTGAAGGGTGGGACAGCGGCATGGCGCGCGGCCGGCAAGCCCCTCGACTTCGGCTTGGAGCGGGCCCTCCTGGCGCCGACCGATCACTATCTGAGGGCCTATGATCGGCAGGGCGGGGTCGAGGATGCCATGCGGGCCTATCTTAGTTGGGAGATCGAACTGATCAATCAGATCGAACGAGAGCCCGCGGCGCATTTTAGATGCTATTCCTAACCATTAGGTTAGGCTAATTCTCGCATCCCTTTAAATCTTTGTTCATATCTTACGGATATACCCGGTGTGGAAGGAAGGCATCGGGGGCTAGATCATGGTTCAGAGTGACCTGGCGGACATTGATATCATTGAGCTCGGCGAGAGCTTCGAGGTCTTTGCGACCGGCAAGCTGAGCACGTTCATGGATCACATCAGCCGTTTCCGCCCGACGACGATGGGCAAGGAACCGGCGGAGGTGATCGATGCGCTACAGGCGGCGATCAGGGTCCGCGACGCGGCCACCGCGCGGCACCAGTCCCGGACCGGCTATCTGTCCGGCGCCATCGCAAAGGTGATGGGGTTCGACCGCGGCGATGTTTTTGAGACCGCGCTCGCCGGCTATGTCCACGATGTCGGAAAACTGACCACGCCGCTCCATATCCTGCAAAAGGACACGAGCCTCGAAGATCACGAGTTCGAGCGCATCAGGGAGCATCCCGAGGAGGGGCACCGGATGATTTCCGGGCTGACCCTGACGGAAGAGGTCAAACACGCGGTCCTGTACCACCACGAACGCCTCGACGGCTCCGGCTATCCCCATGGTTTGCCGGGGACCAATCTGCCGATGGTCACCCGAATCGTCGCGGTGGCGGATATCGTCGACGCCGTGGTCAACGACCGGCCCTACCGCCGGGCGCTGCGCACCCATGAGACCGTCGAAATCCTGCAACGGGATGCGGGAACCCGGCTCGACGCCGAGGTGGTCGACGCGACCTGCGATGTTCTGGAGCGCATCAGTGGCCAGAAGACCCGGCCGCGGGTGATGAGGGTGCAGGAGGCGTTCGCCGCCGAGTAATCCAGCGGGGTGGCTGTCACGGCCGTCGAGATACCCTTTCCCCAAAAAAAAGACCGGCCGACAACACTTGGTCATCGGCCGTCAGCGCATTCGCTGGGAGGGATCTGAGACAATCCAAACGCTACAGACCCCAACCCCCTGACGCATTGACCTACGTCAATTCTTCACAAGAAGTTGCTAATTTTCGGAAAAACCGCCGGAATTTTTTGAGATGGCCTGCCTGGATTCAGGCGCCATAGAGCGACTTCGGGTCGATTTCGACCGCGGCGACCTCGGTCAGGCCGTCCGCGTCGGCCCGCCGGTAGAAGCAGGATCGGCGCCCGGTATGGCAGGCGACCCCGTCCTGATCGACCTTCAACAACAGCGTATCGCCGTCGCAGTCTATCAGGGCTTCCTTGAGATGCTGGACCTGGTTGGAGGTTTCTCCCTTGCGCCAAAGGCTTTGGCGCGAGCGCGACCAATAGCAGACCCGCCCGGTCTTGAGGGTTTCCTCGATCGCCTCGGCAGTCATCCAGGCGACCATCAGAACCTCGCCGCTGTCATATTGCTGGGCGATCGCCGGCACGAGGCCGTTTTCGTCGAACTTGACGGCGGCGAGAAGGGCCGCGGCATCGGGTGTTCGAGCGGTCACTTCACGATCCGGGCGTAGCGGTCGAGGCCGGCCGCGAGATCCTCGATCAGGTCGTCGGCGTCTTCGAGTCCGGTGTAGAGCCGCAGCAGCTGGCCTTCCTCGGTCCACTCCGTCACGGTCCTGAACTTGGCCGGATCGTCGGCCAGAATGAGGCTTTCATATCCGCCCCAGCTCGCGCCGATACCGAAGAAGGAAAGACCGTCCATCAAGGCGCCGATGGCCGCGTCGTCCCGGCTTTCCAGGATCACGGCGAAAAGGCCGGCACCGCCGGTGAAGTCACGTTTCCACAGGTCGTGCTGCGGATGGCTCGGCAGCCCCGGATGGATCACCCGTTTGACCAAGGGCTGCCGCTCGAACCAGGCGGCGACCTTGAGGCTGTTCTCGAAGCTCTTTTCGAATCGCAGCTTCATTGTCCTAAGGCCCCGGTTCGCGAGGGCATACATCTCTCCGCTGGGCGTGTCGCCGATCAGCTTTGCGGTTTGACGTAACTCCGGGCCGACCCGGTCGCCGGTCGCCACAAGGCCCATCAGCAGATCCGAATGGCCACCGATATATTTCGTCACCGCCTCGACCACGATGTCGCAGCCCTTACCGAGCGCATCGAGGCCGAGGGCCGTGCCCCAGGTGTTGTCGATGCCGACCAAGCATCCCTTCTCGTGCGCGGCCTCGGCGATGGCGGGGATATCCTGGACCTCGAAGGTTTGCGACCCGGGGCTTTCGGTCCAGACGAGCTTGGTGTTCGGCTGGATGAGATCGGCGATTCCGGCGCCGATTGTCGGATCGTAATAGGTGGTGGCGACCCCGTAACGGCTCAGGAATCCGTCGCAGAACGCTCGGCACGGGCGGTAGGCCGAATCGGTGACGAGGACATGGTCGCCGGACTGCAGCAGGCCCAGAAAGGGATGTGTCACGGCCGCCAGGCCGCTCGTTGTCGCAAAGACGTCCTTGGCCCCGTAGAGTTCGGCGACCGCCGCCTCGAAAGAGCGGCTCGTCGGCGTCCCCTTGGTGCCATAGATGTAACCGGGATAACCGGGCTGACGCGCCTCTTTCCAGGCGGCATAGCTCGGCTTGAGGATGGTCGAGACTTGGTAGACCGGAACGTTCACCGCGCCGTTATGAGCCTGCGGATCCCGGCCCGCATGGGCGAGCTTGGTCGCTGTTTTCTTGTCTTTCAAAGAGTTACCGGACGCGCTCATCAAGACTCCCCATAAAATGTGGCGGCGGGTGCGGCAACCATATCAACTGGTCATTGCCTGGGAAGCCGAATTCTGCGGAATGCCAGGGATGTCGTCGGGCCTCCATCCGGCCTCCAAACCCTGGACGGAACGCCGAAACGGGCGCACTGTTTCCCCAAAGCCGGGTTCAATCAAAGCTGGAGCGCCGCGCGGAAGGCGCTCCCTGGAAACGTGGCCGCGGCAGAGGCCAATAAGCGGGAGGATGAGAGGATGCGGAAATCGGGCGGACGATCGGTGGGTACGATTTTGGCCGGCGCCCTGGCTGCCTTGGTGTTCGGAGGCGGCGCTGCGGGACAGGCCCAGGCGGCCCCCCAGGTGCTCGGGTTGATCGCGATGGCCGAGCCGATGGAAATGCAGTGCGACCGGACACGCTGCCATGCCGAACTAACCACCTTCTGTATGGAGCAGAAGCGGGCGCAACCGACCCGGGGCACGGCCTATGACGTGGGCGCGGGCGAGGGCATTCGGCTTGTCGGGGTGCTGGCCGACGGCCGTCGGATGTCCCTTGCGGCGGGCGATCTGGAGATTCGATCCTATCGCGGGCACACCTCGGTCATGGTGACGGTCTCCGCCGCCCTTAAGAAACAGCATGGTCTCACCGGGCTTCTGGTCAGCGTCGGGGAAAAGACGGCGTTGGTGCCGGAGCCGACCATCGGCGACCCCGACCCCCATACCCCGGAACAGCTCGCCACCGCCTTCGGGCCGTTGCGCAAGATCGGCGCCGAAGTGGTCGACGCGGATGCCGTCGACACAAAGGCCGCCGACTATCTCAATCGTGTCGTCAACCGTCTGCCCCTCGGCGGCCGGGTGGACCGGGATGCGCGGGAAGGGCTGTTCGGGAAGGTCCACGGGACCCGCGCTTCCTCGCCGGCCCTGAGCCAGGCGGCCGAGGCCCACGGGCGATGCGCCCGTCAGGTCTATCTCGGCAATCAAAAGACCATGCGGGGGTGTCTTTCCGCCGAACGGGATCAGTGGTTAACCATTAAAACCCAAGAATTTTGGGCCCATTCGGCAGGTAGCTGAGAGGGGGTGTCATCCTGCGTCGGAAAATTTCACTTTTGCGTAACTTAAGGTATTGCGCCGCACCATTATGCGCGATACGCATGGCAGGGGTCTGTCCTTGTGGGGGCTCGTGGGGCGTACGAACCGAGCCATAACGGTTCGGCGCCAATTGTTCTCCAGGGGCAGCAGACCATCGGCGGTTGGCCAATCCGGTACGCCAGTTCGGCACATGGGTCCGGTCGGCCGCGGGTAGCGATAAACGAACCGAACCGAACAGGGAGTGTTCAACATGAAAACCATTCTTTCGGCCGCCATCGCGGCGGCCGTCGGTGTCTCCGCTTTTGCGACCACCGCCAGCGCTCAAGACACGTTGGCGGCGATCAAGGACCGCGGGCAAATCCTCTGCGGCGTTGGTACGGGGACCTCTCCCGGCTTCGCCTTCCCGGATGACGAGGGTGTGTGGACCGGTGTCGACGCCGATGTCTGCTACGCGATCTCCGCGGCCATCTTCGGTGAAAAGGGCAATGTGAAGTTCATCCCGACCACGTCGAAGGAGCGTTTCACCGCGCTGCAGTCCGGCGAGGTCGATCTTCTGTCCCGGACCACGACCTGGACCTTCAGCCGCGATAACAATCTCGGTTTCGACTTCCACGGCGTGAACTTCTATGACGGTCAGGGCTTCATGGTCCGCAAGGACCTCGGTGTCGGCAGCGCGCTCGACCTTTCCGGCGCGTCGGTCTGTGTCACGACCGGGACGACCACCGAACTGAACCTCACCGACTTCAGCCGGGCCAACAACCTGGGTATCAGCCCGGTCGTGTTCGAGAACGCCGAAGAGACCAAGAACGCCTATCTCGCCGGCCGTTGCGATGCGTACACGACCGACAAGTCGGGCCTCGCCTCGATCCGTGCGGTCCTGCCGGTCCCGGCCGACCATGTCGTGCTGCCGGAGACCATCTCCAAGGAGCCGCTCGGCCCGGTGTCCCGTCATGGCGACAACAACTGGGGTGACATCATCCGCTGGTCGCTCAACACCATGATCATCGCGGAAGAACTCGGCGTCACCTCCGCCAATGTCGATGACCTCAAGTCCAACTCCGAAAACCCGGAAATCCGCCGGATGCTCGGTGTCGAAGGCGAATACGGTGCCCAGCTGGGGCTGCCGGCCGACTTCGCTTACCAGATCATCAAGCAGGTCGGTAACTTCGAAGAAAGCTATGAGCGCAATGTCGGCGTGAACACGCCGCTCGGCCTGCCGCGCGGTATCAACGCCCTGTGGACGGAAGGTGGCATCCTCTACGCCCCGCCGTTCCGGTAAGAAGATCTGGACGACACCCGGTTCCTCTGGAGCCGGGTGTCGCTCTTTCCGGGAGACCGCGGCCGCAATGGACAGCAGGTCCCGGTGCCAAAGAGTTTGCTTGGGTCGTGTATCAGGGGGAGCCCAGCCGTTCGATAAGGCGGGCCCAGGGAGACTGAGGCAGCGACCATGACACCCACGACAAACCACAGGGGTTTTGGCTTATGGCGGTCGAAACACGCGAAAACCCTTCCGCCGGACGGAAACTCAAACTGAGTTTCTCCGATCAGCGGTTCAGGGCGGTCGTTTATCAGGCCATCGTCCTGGCGCTGGTACTGGCCGGAATCGGCTATCTCGCCTCCAATACGATCCATAATCTTGAAACGCGGGGCATCGCCTCCGGTTTCGATTTCTTCAGTTCAACCGCCGGCTTCGACATCATGATGTCGCTGGTGCCCTACGATCCCGTTGATTCCTATGGCAGAGCCTTCCTCGTCGGCCTGCTGAACACCATGCTGGTGTCGGTTCTCTCGATTATTCTCTGCACAATCCTCGGCTTTTTCGTCGGCATCCTTCGCCTGTCGGACAACTGGCTGATCAACAAGATCGCCCGCGCCTATGTCGAGATCATCCGGAACGTCCCGCTGCTTCTGCAAATCCTCTTCTGGTATTTCGTCATCCTGAACCTGCTGCCGCGCGTCCGGCAGTCGATCGATCTCGGGGCCGGTTTCTTCATCAACAATCGCGGGACCTATGTCCCAACCCCGATCGCCGAGCCTGGGTTCTCCTTGATCCCGATCGCCGGCCTGGTGGCCGTTGTGATCGCCATCGTGATCGCCCGCTGGGCCAGGAAGCGGCAGGACGCGACAGGGGAGCAATTCCCGGTCTTTCTGACCAGCGTGGGCCTCATTGTCGGCCTTCCGCTGTTGGCCTCGGCGGTGACCGGTTTTCCGCTCACCTTCGATTATCCGGAACTGAAAGGCTTCAACTTCGCCGGCGGCACAAGGATGCCGCCCGAGTTCCTGGCCCTTCTGATCGCGCTTACGACCTATCACGCGGGCTTCCTGGCGGAGATCGTTCGGGCGGGGATCATCTCGGTCAGCAAAGGGCAGAAGGAAGCCGCCAAGGCATTGGGTCTCAGACCCAATATGATGATGCGGCTGGTCGTCCTGCCCCAGGCGCTGCGGCTGATCATTCCGCCGCAGACCAGCATCTATCTCAATGTCACGAAGAACTCCTCGCTCGCCGTCGCCATCGGCTATCCCGACCTGGTGTCGGTCTTTACGGGCACGACGCTCAATCAGACCGGCCAGGCCGTCGAGGTCATCTTCATCACCATGCTCGTCTATCTGACCGTGTCGCTGTCCATTTCACTCTTCATGAATTGGTACAACGCGCGCACGCAGCTTGTTGAAAGGTAGTCCGATGGCAGAGACAACCGCTCATCACATCCCAAAGCCCGACCGTGAGCCGCCGGGATCCTACGTCGGTGTGCGCGGCTGGATAATGCAGAACCTGCTGTCGTCGCCGCTCAACGTCTTCATGACCCTCCTCGGGATTGTCTTCCTGTGGTATTCGGTCCCGCCTTTGCTGAATTGGCTGATCTTCAACGCCACCATTTCGGGCGATACCCGGGATAACTGTATCGGCACGGGCGGCGCCTGTTGGGTGTTCGTGAAGATCCGCTTCAATCAGTTCATGTACGGCTTCTATCCGTCGGAGGAGCAGTGGCGGATCAACCTGACCTTCGCCGTCCTGTTCATCGGCATGCTGCCGTTGATGTTCTGGGATTCGAAGCTGTTCCGCGGTTTCAGATACAAGCGGGAACTGGCGGTCTTCCTGCTATTCATTTTCCCGTTCCTGGCCGGGTTCATGTTCTATGGCGGCGTGTTCGGCATGCCGGTGGTGGAAACCAGCCAGTGGGGCGGGCTCTTCCTCACCCTGATCATCGCGATCACCGGGATCGTGGCGTCGCTGCCCCTGGGCGTGTTGCTCGCCCTTGGTCGGCGCTCCAACATGCCGGTGATCAAGATGCTCTGTATCGGCTTTATCGAGCTGGTCCGGGCGGTGCCGCTCATCACCGTGCTGTTCATGGCGTCGGTGATGATCCCGCTGTTCCTGCCGGAAGGGGTCAACTTCAACAAGTTGGTGCGGGCGCTGATCGCGGTCGCCCTGTTCTCCGCCGCCTATAGCGCGGAGACCATCCGGGGCGGGCTGCAGTCGATCCCCAAGGGCCAGTACGAGGCCGCCGCCTCGATGGGGCTCAGCTATTGGAAGATGATGGGACTGGTGGTGATGCCACAGGCCTTGAAGGCGGTGATCCCCGGCATCGTGTCCGGCTTCATCGGTCTTTTCAAGGACACGACCCTGGTGCTGATCATCGGCCTGTTCGATGTGCTGAACATCGTGCGGGCCGCCTCGCAGGACCCGAAATGGTTCGGGCTCGCCGTGGAGGGCTACGCCTTCACCGCGATCCTGTTCTTCGTGTTCTGCTTCGGCATGTCGCAATACTCGATCTTCCTGGAGAAGAAACTGCATACCGGTCACTAGGCCGTCATCACTTCTCGGGGCGCCGGCACCGGTGCCCCTTCGAGAATTTCCGCTTGGAGAATGTCAATGTCCGAACAGTTTGAAGCACCGCAGACCACCTCTCAGGTCGCGTCCTCGATCACCAACGAGGTCGTCATCCAGATGCTCGACGTGAACAAGTGGTATGGCCGCTTTCACGTGCTGAAAGACATCAACCTCACCGTGATGCGTGGGGAACGGATCGTGGTCTGCGGACCGTCCGGTTCCGGCAAGTCCACCCTGATCCGCTGCATCAACCGGCTTGAGGAGCATCAGGAAGGCGACATCATCGTCGACGGCGTCACGTTGAACGACGACATCCGCAATCTCGACGCCATCCGTCAGGAAGTCGGCATGGTGTTCCAGTCCTTCAATCTCTTCCCGCATCTGACGGTGCTGCAGAACTGCACGCTCGCGCCGATCTGGGTGAAGAAGATGCCGAAAGGGGAGGCGGAGGAGATCGCCATGAAGTTCCTCACCCGTGTGCGGATTCCGGAGCAGGCCGACAAATATCCGGGTCAGCTTTCCGGCGGTCAGCAGCAGCGGGTGGCGATCGCGCGGTCCTTGTGCATGAACCCGAATGTGATGCTGTTCGACGAACCGACGTCCGCGCTTGATCCGGAGATGATTTCCGAGGTGCTCGACACCATGGTCGATCTCGCGGCCGAGGGCATGACCATGATCGTGGTGACCCACGAGATGGGCTTCGCCAACAAGGTCGCCGACCGGGTGATCTTCATGGACCGCGGGGAGATCGTCGAACAGGCGCCGCCGCAGGAGTTCTTCAACAATCCGAAGTCGGACCGGACCAAGCTGTTCCTCTCCCAGATCCTCTCCCACTGAGCCGAAGGCGGGTTCCAACGGACATGCCGGACACTCTTCTCGGGCCGATGGCCTTTGCGCGGGTCTTCGTGGACGATCTCCAGAAGGCCCGCCTGTTTTACGGCATGATGCTGGGCCTGCCGCAGGTCACCGCGACGGACGACATCGCCATTTTCGATACCCAGGCCTCGCGGCTACTGATCGAGCGGGTCGATGCGGACGAGGACCCGGAGGCGGCCGAACTGCTCGGCCGCTTCACCGGCCTCTCCTTCGTCGTCGCCGATGCGGAGGAGGCTTATAAGGCTTTGCAAAAGAAGGGCGTTTCCTTCGACGGGCCCCCTGAACCCCAGGATTGGGGCGGACGGCTCGTCCATTTCTCCGACCCGTCGGGGAATATCCTCACGCTGGTCGAATTGCCGGAAGATTGACCCGGCCCTATCGCCGATGGGCGGGGATCTCCAGCCCGACAAGCCGGGGATGGGCGACCACGCCGGGGCGTCGGTCGAAAGCGACGAATCCGGCTTTCTGATAGTTGGGCAGGGCACGCGGGTGATCGAGGTCGCAGGTATGGACCCAGACCCGTTTGGGATTGTTCGACCATGCCTTGTCGATGGCCCAATTGAGGAAGTACCAGCCGAGCCCATGGCCGATGAAGTCGGGCATCAGACCAAAATATTTGAGCTCCACATCGTCATAGGCGCCCCGGTCGATCTCGGTGAACCCGGCGGGCACGCCGCCGCTATAGAGGACGTAGATCTCGACCGCCTCCTGAAAGATCGCGTCGGCGAGGTCGTCGTCGTCGATCAGCCGACGGTCGGTCCAGGCCCAGTCGGCGCCCACGGTATCGTACAGGAAGCGATAGAAGGTGAGGGTCGGCGGATCGAGCCGGAGCAGGGCGAGCTTGCCCATCGGGGCCGGCACGGAGGGGCGGGTCGGCGGACTCAGCATCTCCAGCGAGGTGACGATGGTTTCCAGCGTATCGGTGAAGGAATGGCTCAATCCCGTGGCCCCTTGTATCCGGTGACGCTGAACAGTTCCTTGGACATGACGATCCGTTCCTGTACCGCGCAACCGAGATGCTCGTAGAAGCTCAGTACTTTGGTGCTGGGGCCGCGAATAAGCAATTGGATTTTCGGGATTTCCCGATCCTCACCCTCGTCCCTTGCCATCCGTATCGGTTACCGGCCGGGTCGAGATCCCGCCCACGGCACCCGCTTCTAGGTTTCGACCGGCAGATCTTCCCGCGCACCCCATTCGGTCCAGGAGCCGTCATAGACCGGAACCCGATCATGGCCGAGAAGATAGAGGCCGAGCGCCACCCCGCAGGCGGTTACCCCGGACCCGCAGGTGGTGGCGAGGGGCTTGTCGAGATTGACACCCGCGTCCTTGAACACGGCCCTGAGCGCGTCGCCCTTTTTGAGGGTCTTGTCCTCGGGGTTGATCAACGCGGTCAGGGGGACGTTGAGGCTGCCCGGAATATGACCGGATCGCAGGCCCGGGCGGACCTCCGGGTCGGTGCCGGCGAACCGGCCGGGCGAGCGGGCATCGAGGAATTGCTCCTTGCCGCTCTCGATGTTGCGCGCGACCTGCGAGACCGTGCGCACCAGCATGTTGTCGAGCCGGGCGGTGAAATGGCGCTCGGTGAGCAGCGGGATCTCGTCGGTGACCGGCCGGCCCTCGGCCTTCCACTTCGGCAGGCCGCCGTCGAGCACCGCCACATCCGTATGCTGGAAGGCCCGGAACATCCACCAGACCCGCGGCGCCGAGAACAGGCCGTGGGTGTCGTAGACGATGACCCGGTTGCCGTCGCCGATCCCCATCTTGCGCATGCGGCTGGCGAACTTCTCCTGTGGCGGCAGCATATGGGGCAAGGGGTTCTTGTCGTCCGAGATGTCCTCGATGTCGAAGAACTGGGCGCCCGGGATGTGCTCATCCGCGTATTCCGCCCGCGGATCCCGGCCCGTCCCCGGCAGGAAATAGGTGGCGTCGACGATCCTGAGATCGGGCGCGTCGAGATGGTCCGCCAGCCATTGGGTCGTGACAAGGCAATCGGGCTTAGATGTGGGCATGGGATCCTCGGCGTTTGTTATCCTTCGTTGGCGATGGATATTAAAGATCGCACGTGTTCGTTCAATCCCGGGGTTAAGCCCGATCCAGCCAAGGCGGCGTCGGCAGGCCTTTCTCCTTGAGGAAGGCCGGGTTGAACAGTTTCGACTGATAGCGCTGACCGCTGTCGCAGAGGATCGTGACGATGGTGTGGCCCGGCCCCATCTCCTTCGCGACCCGGATCGCGGCGGCGACATTCAGGGCAGCGGACCCGCCAAGCACCAGGCCTTCCTTCATCACCAGATCGAAGCAGACCGGCAGCCAATCCGGATCGGTGATCTGTATGGCGTCGTCGACCGGGGCCCCTTCCAGATTGGCGGTGATCCGGCCTTGACCGATGCCTTCGGTGATCGAGCTGCCCTCGGCCTTCAACTCACCATGCTTATAGTAGTGATAGAGCGCCGCCCCCATCGGGTCGGCCAGCACGACGCGGACGTCCTTGTTCCGGTCCTTCAGCGCCATGCCGACGCCGGCCAGCGTGCCGCCGGTGCCGCAGGCGCAGGTGAAGGCGTCGACGGTCCCGTCGGTCTGGTGCCAGATTTCCGGGCCGGTCGTCCGCTAGTGGCCGTCGCGGTTGGCGGTGTTGTCGAACTGATTGGCCCAGATGGCGCCCTGGGGATTGGTCTTGTCGACCTCCTCGGCGAGGCGGCGGGAGACATGGACATAGTTGTCCGGGTCCTTGAAGGGCTTGGCCGGCACGGGGCGGAGATCGACACCACAGAGCCGGAGCATGTCCATCTTCTCCTGGCTCTGGGTCTCCGGGATGACGATGATCGTCTTGTAGCCGCGGGCATTGCCGACCAGCGCGAGCCCGATGCCGGTATTGCCCGCCGTGCCCTCGACGATCGTACCGCCGGGCTGCAGCAGGCCCTTCTTCTCCGCGTCCTCGACGATCGCCAGGGCGGCACGGTCCTTTACCGACCCGCCTGGATTGGCGAACTCCGCCTTGCCGAGAATGGTGCAGCCGGTGGCCTCGCTGGCGTGGCGCAACTTGATGAGCGGCGTGTTGCCGATCGCGCCGATAAAGCCGTCCTTGATATCCATGACGTTACCTTCTCCCTAGACAGTCGTCCGACTTAAACCACGACGCCGGTCCGGCGCCTATATCAAGATTTGGGTTGTAGGTTCACCATTGCGACACCGGTGACGACCAGGCCCATACCGACCAGCGCCACCGTTCCGAAGGTTTCGCCGAACAGCAACCAGGCGATCACGGCGGTCGCCGGCGGGACCAGGAAGAAGAGACTTGAGACCTTGGCGGCCGCGCCTCTGCGGATCAGTAGAAACAACAGGCTGATCGCCCCGATGGACAGGACGAACACGAGCCAGACCAGCGCGATCACGAAGTCCGGATGCCAGGTGATCTCGCGGGTCTCGATGGCCAGCGCGATCAGGCCGAGCGCGACGGCGACGGCGAAGGCCTGAATGGCGTTGCCGGTCACAAGATTGATCTGGGCGCAGTATTTCTTCTGGTAGAGCGTCGCGAAGGTGATGCCGAACAGGGCCATCACACAGAGTGCCATGCCGAAGGGCGTGCCAAGGCCGGCCGCAAGCTTTTGCTGAATGACCAGGACGACGCCGATCAGGCCCAGCAGCAGGCCGGCCCATTGCCGACGGGTCACGGTCTCGCCCAGAACCGGGCCGGCCAACGCCGCGACCAGCAGCGGCTGGCAGGAGACGATGAGGGCGGAGGCCCCGGCCTCGACTCCGATGTCGATGGCCGCGAAGACCCCGCCGAGATAGACCCCGTGCAGCGCCAAGCCGGCCACGGCCGTGTGGAAAGCCTGGCGCGGCGACGGCCAGGCGGAGCGGAACAGGAAGGCGGCCGCCGCCAGGATGCCGGCCACGATGAAGAAGCGGAGCGACAGCATGGTCATCGGCTCCGCATGGGGCAGGCCGAGCTTGGCGCCGATGAAGCCGGTGCTCCACAGCAGCACGAAGATAAGCGGCGTCGCCTTGATGAAGAGCGACCCTGCGGAAGAGGGGGAGCCGTCGGCCATGGGGACCTTATGCGCTACGTTTCCCGCGCACCGTAAACCCGCGCGATAGCCGGGGAAACCGCCCTGGCCATGTCCTTTCGGAAAGGGTGCGTTGCCCTTCGTGGCTGAATTAGCCTCGCCCCATGGGCAGGATCTGGGCGCTGAACCCGGCCTGGGTCAGAGCCTCGAGTACCTCCTGCACATGATCGGCGTTGCGGGTCTCGATGACGAAGTCGAGATCGGCGCGCTTGATCGGCAGGTCGACGAACAGCCGTTGGTGCTGGACCTCGACGATGTTGGTTCCGGCCTCGCCAAGGATGAAGGCGATTTGCGCCATCACGCCTGGCCGGTCGGTGATCTCCACCCGCAACCGCACGAGGCGGCCGTCGCGGCTCAGGCCGCGTAGCAGGATCGAGCTCAGGATGCGGGAATCGATGTTGCCGCCGCAGATCACCACGCCGGTCCGCTTGCCGTGGAACCGTTCGGAATGGGCCAGCAGGGCGGCGATTCCCGCGGCACCCGCTCCCTCGGCGACCACCTTCTGGCTTTCGACGAGAAGCTGGATCGCGCATTCGATCTCGGTCTCCGAGACCATCAGGATATCGTCGAGCAGGGCGGAGCAGATCTCGATGTTCACGGCCCCCGGACCCTTGACGGCAATTCCCTCGGCGATGGTCGGTCCGCCCGACGTCGGCGGCAGCTTGTGGATCGCCTGATACATGGAGGGATAGGCCTCGACCTCGACCCCGATCACCTCAATCCCCGGCTTGATCGACTTGGCGGCGATGGCGACCCCGGAACCGATTCCGCCGCCCCCGATCGGCACGACGATGACGTCCAGATCCGGTTCCGCCGTCAGCATTTCGAGGCCGACCGTGCCCTGTCCCGCCACGACCACGGGGTCGTCATAGGGGTGGATCAGGGTGAGCCCTTGCTCGGCCGCCAAACGCTCTGTCTCGGGCTTACATTCCTGAAGGGTCTCGCCGGTCAGCACGATCTTGGCGCCGTGGGAGCGGGTTCGTTCGATCTTTGTGAACGGGGTGCCCTCGGGCATCACGATGGTCGCGGGGATGCCCAGCCGCCGGGCGTTGTAGGCCACGCCCTGGGCGTGATTGCCGGCACTCATGGCGATGACTCCCCGGGCCTTCTGGTCGGCGTCGAGCTTGCTGAGACGGAGGTAGGAGCCGCGATCCTTGAACGAGCCCGTCCGCTGGAGGTTCTCCAACTTTAGGGCGACCTCGGTCCCCACGTCGGCGGAGATGCCGCCGGCCGGGATCGTCGGTGTGGCGACGATCTTCCCGTCGAGAACCCGGGCGGCGTCGACGATGTCCTGATAGGAGACGGGCAGGTTCGGCGGCATGTTCATGGCGGTGACCTCGAAAGCGATCCGCCGAAGCACCGCCCTAGCGCGGGAGAAGCTGCAGGATCTCCGCCTCGGGTCCGGGATCGGACGGGATGGTGAATGTCTCGCCGTTGGCCCAGGCCGTGGCGAGATCGCGATAATGGCGGGAATAGAGATTGCCCGATTGTCCGAGGGCGACCATGAATCGCGCCTCTTCCGGCATCCCCAGGTCGACCGCCATGCGCAGACCGGCGGTGTGGACATTGGCGAAGGGGGTCGCCCCCCGATAGCTCATGGCGGCGCGCAGGATGCTGTGGGGGCCGCCGTCGGTTTCCTCGCTCACCGTGAAGAGCGGGCCGATCACCGGCAGATAGCCGAAGGGCAGGGCCTTGAAATGGGTCTGGTGAACGGTGCCCCAGCGCCATTTCCGCAACTTGTCCCCGAACTCCTCGGTCAGGGAGGCGACCGTCTCGTCGAAGGAGGCGCGGATCAGACCGGCGCAGGAGTCCACATCGGGGGTCGCCCGGTCGTCGCACCATTGCGGCCGGTCGCGCAGGATCCCGATCATGGTGATCGGTTTCGGCCGTTGATAGCTCTCCGCATGGTCGCCCAGATCGTCGGCGATCAGCTTCGGCCACAACGCCTTGATCCAGGCGTTGTAGATCAGCGGCGCCGCGAGCTCCCGGTCCATGCGGTAGGTCCACTGCGCCAGGAGTTGGCCGGCCGGGCTCGTCAGCCGTCCCTCGTCGAGGTTGGCCATCAGCAGGGGCAGGAGATGGGTCGCTCCCATGCCGGTGCTGTCCATCTGCAACGCGGCCATGGTCTCGGCCGACCAGAGTTTCCGGTGATTGAGCCGCTCGGCGATGCGTTCCGCCCGGAACGGGGCGGTGTAGGGACCCTGGCCGAACCAGGGATCCTCCGGCGGGGCGATGCGGTCGTTGGCGTTGAGCACCACGCCGGTCTCCGGGGAATGGACCTGGGGCAGGGCCGGCAGCGGCACATAGCCGTCCCACAGTGCCTCATGCTTCCAGCCCTCGGCCGGCAGGCGGCCGCCGTTCTGGTCGATCCGTTTCGGCATGGCGCCGGCGGTGATCAGGCCGATTTCGCCGGTCGCGGCGGCGAAGACGATGTTCTGCTGTGGCGACTGGAACAGGGCGAGCGCTTCCATGGCCTCGGCCCGGCTCTCGGCCATGTTCAGGCGCAGCAGCGACTCCGCCGAGCGGTCGTTGGGGTCGAGAGCGGTCGCCTTGAGGACAAGAGCGGTCCCCGACCCCGTGATGGCGCCGACCGACGATACGGCATCGGAGACGACGGGACCATGCCGGGTCTCCCGCACCTGGATCACCTCCGGATCGCCGAAGCGCACCTCGATGACCTCTTCCCGGACCGTGAAGTCCTTCGGGCCGTTCTGGGTGAGATAGCGGCTGCCATTCTCGCCGGCCAGACGCTCGATGACGAGATCGGCGGTGTCGGCATAGGCGGTCGTCAGACCCCAGGCGATCTTGCCGTTATGCCCGATCATCACCAGGGGCGCGCCCGGAATGGTACCGCCGACGACCATCTTGCCGTCGGCCTCGAGCCGGGCCGCGTACCAGATATTCGGGGCGAGAACGCCGAGATGGGGGTCGCTCGCCAGAATGGGCCGGCCGCTGACCGACCGGCTGCCGTCCACGGCCCAGGCGTTGCTCGCCCGCCGGGGCGCGATGGCCGCCGGCCAACCGTCGACCACATCCTGGATCAGGGCGGCGGTGTCCTTCGGCAGGGGATGGCCCATCGGTGGAATGGCCGGGACCACGCCCTCGTCGCTCAGAAAGAAGGCCAGTTCCCGCGGTTCCAAGGTGCCGGCGAGCTTCACCCGCCGGGCCTCGTCCCGCCAGTCGGAGCTCAGCATCAGGCCGAGCAGCCGCTGGACGATGAGGCTGTCTTCGGGCCGCCACGGCTCGAAGTCATGGGCGAGAAGCTGGAATTCGAGGGGCAGGAACCCGCTATGGGCCCTGCGCCAGGCGTTCACGCCGGCCGCATAACCGTCGAGGATATCCCTGCTGGCCGGCGGAAGCTGCTCATAGGTCTCCAGCGCCAGCCGGTGGACCCCGAGGGTCCGCATCATCTTGTCGGTGCCAAGGCCCAGGGACCCGACGATGGCGGAGACCTCGCCGCGTCCGAAGCGGCGGATCAGTTCCATCTGGACCAGACGGTCCTGGGCATGGGCGTAGCCGAGCCCGAAAGCGGCCCCCGCCATATCCTCGGCGACAATGCGCGGGATGGCCCGGGCATCCCGTCTGATCTCGATCGCCTGATCGAGACCGGCGACCTTTTGGCGGCCCTCGGTCTCGGGCAGCGAGGTGACCGCAAGGGCCGCGAGGATCCCGACGATCACGAAGGGCAGGGCGACGAGAACGCCGATCCCCAAGAACAAACCCTTCACAAGTCTCACCGGGGGCCTCCCTCAGCAGATTGAATGACGTATCCCTATGTTACGTCATGTTCAGGATGATGGTCTTCTTGTGGGTGAAGTGTTCCAACATCGCTTCCAGGGTGGCCTCTTTGCCGATGCCGGACTGCTTCACGCCGCCGTAGCTGAGGCCGGGCTGAACCACCAGGTTCTGGTTGACCTGCACGAAGCCGGCCTCCAGGCGCTTGGTCGCGTCCAGCGCCGTCTTCAGGTTGGTGGTCCAGACGGTCGCTGCAAGGCCGAAATCGGAATCGTTGGCCTGCTCCAGCATCTCCTCATAGTCGGAGAATTTGATGACGCAGGTCACCGGGCCGAAGATCTCCTCCCGCGCGATCCGGGCGTCGTTCCCGATGCCGGTGAAGATCACCGGGCGGACGAAGAGGCCCTTCTGTAACTTCTCGTCGGTCGGCATGGCCGAGCATTCATGGGCGACCGAGCCGGCGGTTTCCTTGCCCAGCTTGATGTAGCCGTTGACCTTGTCGAACTGTTCGCAGGAGATGATCGTGCCGATGTCGGTCTTCTCGTCCAGCGGATCGCCCATCACCATGGCGTCGACCTTGGCCTTGAGCTTGGCGACAAACGCGTCGTGGATGTCCTCGTGGACGAAGATCCGGCTACAGGCGGTGCAGGACTGGCCCTGGCGGGTAAAGCGCATGCCGCTGACGGCACCGGCAATTGCCTTGTCCATGTCGGCGTCGGCCATGACGATCATCGGCGACTTGCCGCCCAGCTCCAGGGTGACCGGGATCAGCTTCTCGGCGGCCGTCTTGTAGACGATCTTGCCGGTCTCGACGGAGCCGGTGAAGGTGACCTTGCCGACATCCTTATGGGCGACCAGCGGCGCGCCGCATTCCGGGCCGAAGCCGGAGAGCATGTTGAACAGGCCGGCGGGCAGCACCTGGTTCATGATCTGACAGACCCGTAGCACGGCAAGCGGGGCCTCCTCGGCGGACTTGACCACCACCGCGTTGCCGGCGACCAGGGCCGGCGCGATCTTCAGCGCCATCAGCATGAGCGGCACATTCCAGGGAATGATCGCCCCGACGACGCCGATCGGCTCACGGACCGTCAGGGTGAGCATGTCCGGCGAGAACGGGATGGTCTCGCCCTTGAGTTCCGAGCCGAGGCCGGCATGGAAATGAAAGGCGTCGGCCAGCACGCCCGCCTCGACCCGGCTTTCGGTGCGCAGGGCCTTGCCGGTTTCCAGCGCGATCAGGCGACCGATCTCCTCGGAGTGGGCGGTCAGCAGGGCGCCGCATTCACCGATCAGCTTGCCGCGCTGGCGGCCGGTCATCTTGGCCCACTCGACCTGGGCCGCCTTGGCGGCGGCGACGGCGGCCTCGACATCGGCGGCATCGCCTTCGGCGGCCTGGGCGACCACGTCGCCGGTGGCCGGGTTGATCACGTCGAAGGTCTTGCCGCTCTTCGCCGGAACCAGCGCGCCGTTGATCAGGTGATGACCCGAAAGCTCGGTGGCGAGCGCCTGGGGGTCCAGGGTGAGGGTGAGGCGGTTGCTCATGGCGTTTCCCTTTATATCAATATGTTGATCGTCGTTCTTTAGTTTGAACGTTAGCCGAGTTGGCGGCGGATTTCGTCGCCATGTTGATTGAGCGCCGGGGCCGGGCGGCGGGTCGACGGGTCCTCGAAGCCGGAGATCTTGATCGGGTTGCCGACCAGTTTGACGGTGCCGAGATCTGGATCCTCCATGGTCACCGCCATGTTCCGCGCGATCGCCTGGGGATGGTTGATCGCCCTGCCGACATCGTTGATCGGCCCGGCGGGGATGCCGGCGCCGTCGAGGATGGCCTGCCATTCGTCGATGGTTTTGGTCTTGAGCGTCTTTTCGAGCTCTTCCTTCAGCGCCTCGACATTCTCGGTGCGCAGCGGGTTGCTGGCGAAGCGCGGGTCCTCGGCCATGTCGCCCCGGTCGAGGGTGGCGCAGAGGCTGCGGAACAGATTGTCGTTGCCGGCGGCGATGATGATGGCGCCGTCCTGGGCGTCGAAGGCCTCGAAGGGGGTGATCGTCGGATGGCGCGCGCCCATCGGGCCGGGCGCCTTGCCGGTGAGAAAATAGCGGACGATGGCGTTTTCCAGCAGGGCGAGCTGGACGTCGAACATGCCGATATCGACCTTGGTCGCCTCGCCGGTCTTTTCCCGGTGATGCAGTGCGGACAGGACGCCGATGGCGGTGAACAGGCCGGCCCCGATGTCGCCGATCGACATGCCGACACGGGACGGCTTGCCGCCGGGCTGGCCGGTGATGCTCATGATCCCGCCCATGCCCTGGACAACCATGTCGTAGGCGGCGCGCTTCGAATCGGGCCCGCTATGCCCGAAACCGGAGGCGGCCGCGTAGATCAGCTTTGGGAATTTCCCATGCAGGACGTCCCAGCCATAGCCGAGCTTTTCCATGGTGCCGGGCCGGAAGTTCTCGACCACGATATCGCCCGTGGCGAGCAGCTTTTCGAACACCGCCCGGTCGGCGTCGTCCTTGAGATTGAGGGCGATGGATTCCTTGCCCCGGTTGATCGACATGAAATAGGCCGACTTGCCGTCCTTGAAGGGGCCGAACTGGCGGGCGTCGTCCCCGGTGCCGGGGGTTTCCACCTTGATCACCCGGGCGCCGAGTTCGGCCAGCATCAAGGTGCAGTAGGGACCGGCCAGGATGCGGGACAGGTCGATGACGGTGATCCCGGAAAGCGGGCCTTCGGTCTTCACCGGGGAGGGGGCGGCGGACATGGTCGGAACGGTCCTCTTATCTGTCGGCGGTCAAGTCTGGCGCTGTCTTAGCCGAGGCGGACCGGGCAACACAACCTTCAGCGCCGCAAGGGGTCCGTGCGGTTAAAGGGGGGCTGGCAAGCCGAGGCTGGCGACGCGGGCGCAAATTTCATAATGTGCCGGATATTCACCGCCACGGAAAGCCAAGCCCCCATGGCCTTCGCCGATCCTGAAAACGCCCCCGATGCCGAGCGCAAGGCCGACCGCGAGAGCGGTGCCGTGGCCTATGCCGCCCGGACCTTCGCCGACGCGACGGCGCTGGCCGCCCGCCTTCGGCCGGGTTATCCGGTCTATTGCGTCCGGCCGAAGCGGATCAAGGCCGATACCAGACGCTTTTTGCGCGGGTTCCCGGGCCGCACGCTCTATGCCGTCAAATGCAATCCCCATCCGCTGGTGATGCAGGCGATCTACGAGGCGGGTGTCAGGCATTTCGATACCGCGTCGCTCGGCGAGATCGCGCTTGTCCGCGAGCTGTTCCGGGATGCGACCGCCTATTTCATGCATCCGGTGAAGGCCCGCGCCGCGATCCTGTCCGCCGAACAGGTCTATGACGTCAGCCATTTCGTCGTCGATCACACGGACGAACTCGACAAGCTGATCGAGACCACCAAGGACGACGAAATCACGATCTTCGTCCGCCTGGCGACCTCGTCCAAGGGCGCGGTGCTCGATCTGTCGCGCAAATTCGGCGCCAGCGTCGACGAGGCGGTCAAATTGCTCGACCGCATCCACCGGGAGGGGTATCGCGCCGGCATCGCCTTCCATGTCGGTTCCCAATGCCGCGACCCCATGGCCTTCCGCGACGCCCTCAAGCGGGTCGGGCTGGTGCTCGCCCGGACCGAGGCGGAGATTCACTATCTCGATGTCGGCGGCGGTTTCCCGGCCCCCTATGTCGGCGAGGACGTGCCGCCCCTGGAGGATTTCTTCAAGGCGATCGAGGCGGGCGTCGAGCAGCTCAGGCTGCGCCGGGACGCCGTCATCCTCTGCGAACCGGGCCGCGCCGTCGTCGCCTCCGGCCTGTCGCTGCTGGTCCAGGTCCAGCTGCGCAAGGGCGACAGCCTCTATATCAACGACGGCATTTATCATTCCTTGTCCGAGCCGCTGGTCTTCAACAACCATCTGCCGGTCCGCCTGATCCGGCCGGACGGGCCCGCCGCCGCCGAGACCCGCGATTTCACCATCTACGGGCCGACCTGCGACAGTCACGACGTGCTGCCGACGCCCTTCACCCTGCCGGTCGATGTCCGGGAGGGGGATTGGATCGAGGTCGGTCAGGTCGGCGCCTATTCGAACGCCCTGGCGACCGGTTTCAACGGCTTCAAGCCGGAGACCTTCGTGGAGTTGGAGGACGAGCCGCCCGGCCCCAGGAACACTCCGACCCAAAACGCGCGACAGGCGGCCGTCCGCTAGGCGCTCCTCAAGACCCCCTGATTTGGAGGCATCTGTGTTACGCCCGAGCCAAGGCAGTTTTCCCACCAAGGTCACCCATGAGACCTGCTGGATCGCCTTTACGGAATGGAACAGCCGACAGCGGCAGAATGTGGTGATCGCCGTCCATGGCCTGGCGCGCCAGGCCAGGGATTTCGACGAGCTGGGGCACGCCCTGGCGCCGGATTTCCGGACCATCGCCGTCGACATGGTCGGCCGCGGTCGATCCGGCTGGCTTTCCGACAAGGAGGGCTACACCTATGACAGCTATATCCGGCACTGCCACGCCCTCCTGAAGTATCGGGGGCTGGAACAGGTCGATTGGGTCGGCACGTCGATGGGTGGCCTGATCGGCATGATGATCGCCGCCCAGGAAGAGACGCCGATCAAGCATCTGGTCCTGAACGACGTCGGCCCGTTCATCCCGAAGGCGGCCCTCGAATTCATCGGGACCTATGTCGGCACGGATCCACGCTTCGATAACCTCAACGCGGTCGGCGACTATATGCGCGAGACCTACGCCTCGTGGGGGCCTCTGCCCGATATCGCCTGGTCGGAGATGGTCCAGCACAGCGTGATCCGGGAGGCCGACGGCTCCTATCGGCTGCACTATGACCCCGCCATCGGCGACATTTTCCAGGAGGAACAGAAGGACGTCGATCTGTGGGCGCTGTGGGACATGATCGAGATCCCGGTTCTGGTCCTGCGTGGCGCCGACTCGACTCTGCTGACCCGGGAGACCGCGGAGGAGATGACGAGACGGGGCCCGAAGGCGACCTTGGTCGAGATCCCCGAGTGCGGTCATGCGCCCTCTTTGATGGTCGATTCCCAGACCCACATCATTCGCAACTGGCTCTTGGAACAGATGCGCAAGGATGAGATGCGGGCGGATGGCATCGACCCCGATCTCGCCGAACACGACGATCCCCTGGGCCGCCATTTGAACGATAAATAGGCTCGCCCGTTTGACCTCATATCCCCCTTTCAAGCCACGGTTTCCCTGGGTCACCGGCGATCTCCAGACGGTTCGGAACTTCTTTGCGGGCCCGCGGCGCGGGCCCGCGCCTCAGGAGGTCCTGACCGTCGATCTCGGCGACGGGACCGGCGACCGCTGCCGGGTCGCGGTCGACCGGCCCGGGAACGCCACCCGGCGGCCGATCCTGCTGATCCACGGGCTCACGGGCTGCGAGGGCTCCGCCTATATGCTGCAGGCGATGGAGCACTTCCTGGCCGAAGGCCGGCCGGTCATCCGCATGAACCAGCGTGGGGCGGGGCCTGGGGCGCCGCTCGCCGGGCAGCATTATCACGCGGGCCGCAGCCGGGACATCGCGGCGGTGATCGCGGGTCTTCCGGCGGATCTGACGGCGGATGGTCTGGTCGCCATGGGGTTCTCGCTGGGCGGCAACGCGTTGCTGAAATATATGGGCGAGCAGGGACGCGACACGCCGGTCATGGCCG
Source organism: Alphaproteobacteria bacterium (assembly GCA_024743275.1). Taxonomy (GTDB): domain Bacteria; phylum Pseudomonadota; class Alphaproteobacteria; order JANSWW01; family JANSWW01; genus JANSWW01. The sequence goes on along the minus strand of JANSWW010000005.1, from coordinate 234,939 downwards.
CCGTCTCGATTTCAGCGCCGATCGACCTTTCCTTGACCTCCAAGCGATTCCGGGACCCGCGGAATCGGATCTATCACAAATATCTGCTCGACCGGATGCGGGCGGAGACACTGCATCCGGCGGCCCAATTGACGGCGGAGCAGGCGCGGGCGGTGCGTGAGGCTAAGGACATCTTCGACTATGACGACCGGGTCGTGGCCCCGCGCGGCGGCTTCGCCGGGGCCGAGGATTACTACGCCCGCAATATGGCAAGGCGTTTCCTGCCGGCGATCGGCAGGCCCACCCTGCTGATCCATGCCCAGGACGATCCTTGGATTCCCTACGAAGCCTATCGGGGAAATCCGCAAAACGGGAACAACAGCGTTGACATTGATCTTCCGGAGGGCGGCGGCCATGTTGGGTTCCATGGTGTGACCGGCAAGGTGCCCTGGCATTTATTGCGAAGCACCGCCTTTTTCGATGCGGTGGAGGGCCGACCCGTTGAACGTGCAAAACCAGGACTTGGTGATCAGGTTGGTGCGGGAGGATGACTCCTTCGAAAGGTTGACGGAGATTCTCCACACCGCCTATGGCCGCCTCGCCGTGATGGGCCTCAACTATCAGGCCGTCGACCAACCGGTCGAGGTCACCCGGGAGCGGGCGGCGCTCGGCGAATGCTATATCGCGGAGCTCACTGGAGAGATGGTTGGCACGGTGACTCTCATGCCGCCCTCGTTTCAGGATTATCATCCGCATTTCAGCCGGCCGGACGTGGCCATGTTCGGCCAGTTCGCCATGGACCCCAAACTGCAGGGCAAGGGCCATGGCAACCGAATGATCGCCTTTCTGGAGGATCGGGCGCGGGCCTTGGGCGCCAAGGAGCTGGCCTGCGACACGGCGGAGCCGGCGACCCATCTGGTGGAATGGTATACGCGTCTCGGCTACCGCTATATCGACCATGCGGATTGGCCGCACACCAATTACATAAGCCTGATCCTGTCCAAGGTGCTCTGACCGTTGCCCAGCCTGTGCGTTTTCCCTTAGCATCCGGCGATTCGGAACGAGGAGAAACGCAGCGATGGGGACCGGCCCGAAACAGCTTTTGCCTGGACTGGGCGGCGTGGCGCCGAAGCCGGCAGGACCGCGGATAGCGCATCCGGTCCAGGCGGCCAATGCCGCTGTCGGCCGGGGAGACCTCGGTGAGGCGATGCGGATTCTCGACGCCGCCCGCACCACCCATGGGGCCGATCCGGAAATCTGGCGCATGCGGGCGCTTTGTCTCTTCAAGGCACAGCGATATCGTGCGGCCGTCGACGCCTTCGACGCCGCCTGCGAACGCCATCCCAATCATCTTCCGACGTTGATCAGTTTCGGCGACGCCGCCATGGCGATGGGCAGGGCCGACAGGGCGGTTGAAATCTACGGCTATGCGGTCGGGATTGATCCGGAAAATCGCGCGGCCCTGCTGGGAAAGGCTCAGGCGACCCTGACCCTGGGGCATTTCGCGGAGGCGGAAGAACAGTTCCGTCGCTTGACGGGGATTTTCCCGGACGACCGGCGATCCTGGATCGGGCTTGGCCGGTCTCTGGACGGGGCCGGACGGTTGGCCGAGGCGCTTGAATCCTTCGAAACCGTTTTGGCGTCGGCCGACGACGACCTGCTCGGTGTCGAGACGTCCGCCGCCAGCTTGCTGATCCGGCTCGGGCGTGCCGAGGACGCGTTGCCGAGGCTCGACCGGGTCCTGGCACTTGCGCCGTCCGACCGGGTTGCCTGGTCGCTCAAGGCGGTGGCCCTGGGGCGGTGCGGGAAGGTGGCGGCGGCGCGTGAGACTCTTGGCGTCGATTCCCTGGTCGATCTCAAGGCCCTGCCGTTGCCGCATGGCTATGTGTCGATGGACGTGTTCAACGCGGAGCTCGTCGCCGCGGCCGAGGCCCATCCGACCCTTGCCGGACCGCGCCCGGAAATGCCCATGAGCCATGGCCGCAAGACCGGGAATCTGGAGGCCGATCACGCTCCGGTCTTCAAGGTCCTGCGGGGCGCGTTGGAGGCGGTTTTCGCAAGACATGTCGAAGAAATGCGGTCCATCGGCCACCCCTATCTCGCCCATATGCCGGAGCGTTGGCGGCTCTCTCTCTGGGCGAACATCCTGACGCGGCAGGGCGAAATCGGCGCCCATATCCACAAGGCGGCCTGGTTCAGTGGCGCCTACTACGCGGAGATGCCCGAAGAGCCGGCGGATCCGGGGTCAAGGGCCGGCTGGATCGAGGTGGGGCGGCCGCGGGACGATCTGGCCGGCGACGATTGGCCAGCGACCCGGTTCGTCCAGTCCAGGACCGGGCACCTGGTCTTGTTTCCGTCCTATGTCTACCACCGCACGGTCCCGTTCGAGGGAACGGGCAGGCGGGTGAGCTTCGGGTTCGACTTTATTCCGCTTTGACCCGCTATTGCTGGCTCCTGGGCAGGAAGTCGAGGCCCTCGTCCCAATAGGGATGGCCGCGACCGAAGCGGTCGACCAGGAAGTCGATGAAAGACCGGACCTTCGCCGAAAGGAGCCGGCTCGACGGCCACACCGCGTGCATTTCGACGCCGGGCGGCAAGTAGTCGAGCAGCACCGGCTCGAGCTTCCCTTCGCGCACATAGCGGCCGACATCCCAGGTCGATTTCAAGGACACGCCCAACCCGCCGAGCAGGGATTCCGTCACCGCATCGCCGTTGTTGCTGGAGAAGTTGCCGGACGGCCGATAGCGGATCTCGCCGTCGGGACCCCGGAACGACCAGGTGGCGATACTGTCATGGGCGATGCAGTTGTGCTTTTCCAGATCCTGCGGCGTCCGCGGTTTCCCGTTCTTCGCCCAATAGTCCGGTGAGGCGACGATGATCCGGTTGTTCGGACCCAGGCGCCTGGCCATCAGGCTGGAATCCTTGAGCTCGGCGATTCGGACCGCGAGATCGAACCCGTCGTCGACGATGTCGACCAGACCGTCCGAGAGGGCCAGATGCAACTGGACCTCGGGATATTGCTGCAGGAAGTCCGGGATATGGGGCGCCACATGCAGTCGCCCGAAACCCGCCGGGACGGACACCTTCATGGCGCCGCGGGGCGTCAAATTCTGGCTTGAGGCGATCTGCTCCGCCTCTTCGATATCCTCCAGGATCCGCTTGCAGCGCTCGTAATAGCCCTCTCCGGCGTCGGTCAGGCTCAGCCGCCGCGTGGTGCGGTTCACCAGCCGGGTCCCGAGCCGGTCCTCGAGACGCGCCAGGCGCTTCGAGATCATCGCGGGGGAGAGGTTGAGATCGCGGCCCGCCGCCGACAAACCGCCATGGTCGATCACGGCGGTGAAGATTCTCATATCGGAAACAGCATCCATGCTTCGAACGCCTTCGCTCTGGGAAGGTTTATTATCTTCCCTGGGTTAAAGGTACCATGAAAAATAGCCTTATTTTCTATCTGAGAATAGGGGGCAAATACTGTTGCAACTGGTTAACTTTTTCTCAGGAGGCGAAAATGACCGCTCTTCAGCAGAGATTTCCCCTAGACAGTCACGATCTGATCAATCCGGAGAGTCGCGTGCCGCTGCGTCCGGAACCCGTGACCCTGGAGCCGCACGAGATCGCCCGCCTGATGCAACAGGGGCGTATCGAGCGGTCGCTGGCCTTCCGGGACGCGTTCGCCTGGATGGCCCGGTGGTTGCGCGGCTTGGTCGCCTGATCCTGTAAAAGCCTTAAGGATCAGCCGGATCAGCCGGCCTTCAGCAGTTTCGCCGCCTCGATGGCGAGATAGGTGAGGATGGCGTCGGCGCCGGCCCGCTTGAAGGACGTCAGGCTTTCCAGGACCACCCGGTCGTTGTCGAGCCAGCCATTCTGGATCGCGCCCTTGAGCATCGCATACTCGCCGGAGACCTGATAGCTGAAGGTCGGCACCTGGAAGGTGCTCTTCACCCGTTGGACGACATCGAGATAGGGCTGGCCCGGCTTGACCATGACATAGTCGGCCCCCTCCGCGAGGTCGAGGGCGACCTCCCGCAAGGCCTCGTCGCTGTTGGCCGAGTCCATCTGATAGGTCGACTTGGACGCGCCCGCCAGGGTGCCGGAGGAGCCGACCGCGTCGCGGAACGGGCCGTAATAGGCCGATGCGTATTTCGCGGCATAGGACATGATCTGGCGGTCCTGATAGCCCGCCGCGTCGAGGGCCTGGCGGATCACGCCGACCCGCCCGTCCATCATGTCGGACGGGCCGAGCACGTCCGCCCCCGCCTCGGCCTGAACGAGCGACTGCTTTACCAGCATCTCGTTGGTCGCGTCGTTGTCGATCACCCCGTCGATCACCAGGCCGCAATGCCCGTCGCTGGAGAACGGGTCCAGCGCCACGTCGCAAATGACCCCGATGCCGGGCACTTCCTGTTTCACCGCGCGCACCGCCCGGCAGATCACATTCTGTGGATCGGCGGCGAGCGTCGCCTTCGGGTCCTTCAGGCCGTCCTCGATATTGGGGAAGGGGGCGATCGCCGGAATGCCCAATTCGGCCGCTTCCTTGGCCCGGTCGACCAGAACGTCGACGGAGACCCGCTCGACGCCGGGCATCGACGGGACCGGATCGATCACACCGCTGCCCTCGACCACGAAGACGGGCCAGATGAAATCGTTGGCGGACAGATGGCTTTCGCGCACGAGACGGCGGGACCAATCGGCCTGGCGCGTGCGCCGCATCCGCGTTTGCGGGAAGGCCGGCGCGCTTATGGATTTGTAATCGTTCATATAACCGGGATAGCGTCTAAGCGCGGGAAAGGGAAGCGTAAGATTGCGTGTTCTCTACTCGCCCGGTCGGGCGTCGAGATCGGCTCTCGGCGTCATGCCGAGAAGACGTTTAATCGTCTCCCTCAGCCATTGGAAACAGACATAGAGGCCCGGGATCAGCAGGATGCCGATGAAGGTGGCCGCCACCATACCGCCGAGCACGGTCCAGCCGATCGACATTCGGCTCGCGGCCCCGGCACCCTCGGCGATCACCAGCGGGATCACCCCGAAGACGAAGCTCAATGCGGTCATCAGCACGGCGCGGTATCGCATGCGGGCGGCGTTGAGGGCCGCATCGACGATCGACCGGCCATGCTCCTCGCGTTCGACCCGGGCGAACTCGACGATCAGAATGGCGTTCTTACTGGCAAGCCCGATCAGCAGCACGAGGCCGATCTGGGTGTAGATGTTCGATCCGATGCCGGTGAACATCAAGGTGAGGGTCGCACCCATCACCGCCACCGCGACCGAAACCATCACCGGCAGGGGCACGGTCCAGCTTTCATATTGCCCGACCAGGAAGAGATAGGCGAACAGGATGGCCAGCGCGAAGATGAAAATCGCCTCCGATCCCTGCTGTTTTTCCTGATAGCTCAGCGCCGACCATTCATACCCATAGCCCTCGGGCAGGACCTCGGCCGCGATCCGCTCCAGCTCCGCGATGGCATCGCCGGAACTGTATCCGGGCGCGGCCTGTCCGTTCACCGTCGCCGACGAATACTGATTGTAGCGCGGCAGGATTTCCGGGCCGAAGACCGTTTCGACCGTGGCCAGCGTCGACAGCGGTACCATCTGGCCGAGGGCGTTGCGGACATGGATTCGGGTGATGTCGAGGAAGCTGTCCCGATACTCCTCCTCGGCCTGGACCCGGACCTGATACACTCGCCCCAGAAGATTGAAGTCGTTGACGAAAATCGCCCCGAAATTGGCCTGGAGCGCGCCAAAGATGTCGTTGACCGTCACCTGCTGCGAATAGGCCTTCTCACGGTCGATATCGACGAAGATCTGAGGGGTGTTGGCGCTATAGGTCGAGTAGGCCGCGCCGATGATGGGGCTCTGATTGGCCGCGAACAGGAAGGCATTCAGCGTGCTGGCGAGTTCCTGCGAATTCTGCCCCTGAAGCGCCTGGAGGCGGAGATCGAAGCCGGCGGCGTTGCCGAGGCCCTGGATCGGCGGCGGCGGGAAGGCGAAGGAGTTGGCGCCGGCATATTGATTGAATCGGGCGCCGATCGACCCGAGGATGGGGAAGAGCTGTTCCTGCGGTTCCATCCGCTCGTCCCAATCCTCCAGCACCACAACAATGAGGGCGGAGCGGGGCACCGACGTCCCGGCGATCAGGGAGAACCCGGAAAAGGTGATGACGTCCTTCACGCCGGGGGTGTCCTGAATAATCTCCCGGATATCGTCGGCCGCGGCGTCGGTACGGATCAGGCTTGCGGCGGGCGGAAGCTGCACATCGGCGAAGAAATAGCCCTGATCCTCGATCGGTAGAAAGCTGGTCGGCAATTGGCCGAACAGATAGGCGCTCAGGCCGCCGGCACCCCCGACCACGACCAGCGAGATGACCGCGACCCGCAGCAGCTTTTGGACCATGGCCACGAACAGGGAGCGCGAGCCGTTGATCGCCATTTCAAAGGGCTTCAGGAAAACCGGGGTCGTCACGCCCTTTTTGGGGAGGATGGTGGCGCAGAGCGCCGGGCTCAGGGTCAAGGCGTTGATCGAGGAGATCACCACCGCACCCGAGAGGGTGACGGCGAACTGCTCGTAGAGCTGCCCGGTTATGCCCGGCAATAGGGCCACCGGTCCGAACACGGCGAGCAGCACCAGCGTCGTGGCGATCACGGGGCCAGTCACCTGTTGCATCGCCTTGATCGCGGCCGCCTTGCGGTCCAGGCCCTCTTCCTCCATAAGCCTCTGGACGTTCTCGACAACCACGATCGCGTCGTCGACCACCAGGCCGACCGCGAGGATGAGCGCGAACAGGGTCACGGTGTTCGCCGAGTAGCCGAGCACCAGCAGGATCGCGAATACGCCGATGAGCGAGACCGGAATCGTGATCACCGGGACCAGGGTGATCCGGACGTTCTGCAGGAAGATGAAAGTGACAAGGGACACCATGATGAAGGTGATCCCGAGCGTCGTCACGATCTCGTCGATGGTGCGTTCGACGAACAGGGTGGTGTCGTAGGTCACGTCATAGGCGACGCCCTCGGGGAAATTCTCCGACAACTCGGCGATCAGCTCGCGCACCCGCTCAGAGGTGTCCAGCGCGTTGGCGCCCGGCGCAAGATAGGTCGCCAGCACCACCGTCGAACTGCCGTTCCATTCCGCCAGGCTCTCATAGGACTGGGCGCCGAGTTCGACCTCCGCCACGTCGGAGACGCGGACGATCCCGCCGTCCTCGTTGGTGCGGATGATGATCCGTTCGAACTCCCGCGCGTCCTTCAGGCGACCCTGCGCCCGCACCGTGTATTGATAGGCCTGATCGGAATCGGTCGGCGGCGCACCGACCTGACCCGCCGAGGCCTGCTGGTTCTGGGACCGGATCGCGGCCATCACCTCGTTGGCGTCGATCCCGAGATTGGCCATCCGGTCCGGGTCGAGCCAGATCCGCATGGAATAGGTCTGCTCGCCGAAGATCTGGGTCGAGCCGATGCCGGGAATACGGGCCACGGCATCGCGGATCGTGATCGAGACATAGTTCGAAACGAAGAGCTGATCCCGGGTATTGTCCGGCGAATAGAAGTTGATCGCGTGCAGGAAGGAGGGGCTGGATTTCTCGACCTTCACACCCTGGGCGGTGACTTCGTCGGGCAGGCGCGGATTGGCCAATTGGACCCGGTTCTGGACGTTGACCTGGGCCAGGTCCGGATCGGTGCCGACGGCGAAGGTGACGGAGAGCGTGTAGTTGCCGTTGTTCGAGTTGACCGACGACATATAGAGCATGCCGTCGACACCGTTGACCTGCGCCTCGATCGGGGCGGCGACCGTCTCTGCCACGGTTTCGGCGTCGGCGCCTGGATAGCTTGCGGTCACCTGCACCACCGGGGGGGTGATGTTCGGGAACTGCGCCACCGGCAGATTGACCATCGCCAGGGCGCCGGCCATGGAAATCACCAGGGCGAGCACGATGGCCAGCCGGGGTCGTTCGATGAACACGCGTGAGATCATGACCGCTTCTCCATGCCGGGATTGCTTGCCGGGACTGCTTGCCGGGACTGCTTGCCGGGGCCTACGCTAGGACTGGTTTTCCCAGACCGGATTCACCGGCTGGCCTTCCTTGGCCTTCTGGAAGCCGCTGACGATGATGATCTCTCCGCCGGTGAGCCCGTCGAGGATCGCCCAGCCGTCGCCGGTGTTGGCCCCGATTTCCACCCGGCGGACCGAGACGGTGTCGTCGTCACCGACCACCAGGACGAAGCGGCCCTGCCGGTCCTGCTGGACCGCCTGATAGGGCACCACGGCGCGGTTGATCTCTTCGCCTTCGTCGATCAGGACCGAGACGAACTGGCCCGGCAGCACAATGCCCCGCGGGTTCGCGAAGAGCGCGCGGATCGCGATGGTCCCCGTCGTCGGATCGATCCGGTTGTCGACGAACTCGATGATCCCGGTCTCGGGATAGAGCTCGCCATTGGGCAACCGGATGCGCGGAATGAAGTTGGCGTTGATCTCGTCCGCCGTCTGTCCGGAATAGGCTTGGATCGTGTCGAGATAGTCCCGTTCCGAGACCGAGAACACGGCGCGGATCGGGTTCAGCTGCACGACCTGGGCCAACGCCCCGGAAGTGGCGTTCACGTAATTGCCGGCGGTGATGTAGGTCCGGCCGATCCGGCCGTCGATCGGCGATTTGATCTGGGTGTCGGCAAGATCGATCTGGGCGCTGCGCAGGGCGGATTGGGCGGCCAGCACATCGGCCTCGGCGCCCTTGAGGGCGGCCCGGGCGACGTCGAGATTTTGCTGTGACCCGGTCCCCCGCGTGCGGAGTTCGTCGGCGCGGCGGAATTCGAGCTGGGCCAGCTCCCGATCCGCTTCCGCCCGGGCGAGATCCGCCTGGGCGGCGGCGACCGATGCCTCATAGCGGTTGGGTTCGATCTTGAAGAGGATATCGCCGCGGGTGACCGGCTGGCCGTCCTCCACGGTCACATCCTGGATGAAGCCGTCGACGCGGGCCCTGAGATCGACGCTCTGCACCGCCTCGATCCGGCCGATGAACTCGTAGCGCGGGGCGACGTTTTGTGTCTCGACGGTGATGACGGTCACCGCCGGCGGACCGGATAGCCCTTGCTGTGCCTGGGCAATTTGTGGAGAAAGGGCGGTCAGCAAACCTGCCGCCAGGATTGCCTGTCTTAGGGGCCGCAGCATGGTTGGGTTCCTTCGCTGATCGAATGCTAGTCGAAAGGCCGGTCGCGCGGCGTTTCTTCGAGGTTACCGAAAAACAGGGTTAATGAAATGGGCATTAACGCCACAACAAAGGGGAAAGAGGGTTGACCGATCAAGTTACATTTTCCGTTCAAGGCACGCTGGGCATCATTACGCTCCGCAACGAACGGGCCTTGAACGCCCTCACGCTGGAGATGATTCGGGCCATCGCGCCTCAGCTTGATGCCTGGGCGGCCGACGATTCCATCGCGTCGGTCCTGATCGAAGGTGCTGGTGAGAAGGCTTTTTGCGCCGGCGGGGATGTGCGGGCGGTCTGGAAATCGGTCAAGGACCCCTCGGCCGGGCTTCCGACTGATCTGCCCCAGACCTTTTTCCGGGAGGAGTATCGCCTCAACGCCCAGATCCACCATTTCCCCAAGCCCTATATCGCTTGGCTCGACGGCATCACCATGGGCGGGGGCGTCGGCCTGTCCCGCCACGGCGCCTTCCGGATCGCCACGGAGCGGATGACCTTCGCCATGCCGGAGACGAATATCGGGCTGTTCCCGGATGTCGGGGGTGGCTGGTTCCTCAACGAGTGCCCGGGCGCGCTGGGGCTCTATCTCGGCCTGACCGGCGCTCGGCTGAAGGCGGCCGACGCCATGTACGCCCATATTGCGACCCACTACATGACGTCGGACAAGCGCGACGCGCTGGTCGGCGCTCTCGCTGGCATCGCGGTGGGCGAGGGGGCGAAGACCGCCGCTCTTCGGGCCATCGAGGGCCTTGTGGACAACGCCGGTCAGCCGCCGATCGCGCAGCACCGCTCCAAGATCGACCAGGTGTTCCGCAACGAAACCTATGAAGAGATCGAGGCCGCGTTGACCGCCGTGGGCGGCGACTGGGCCGCCGAGGTGCAAAAGGAACTGGCCGGAAAGAGCCCGACCAGCCTCAAGGTGGTGGTGCAGCATATCGTCCGGGCACGGGGGCTTTCCATCGAAGATGTGCTCAAGATGGAGTACCGTATGGTCCAGCGCGTCATGCGGGAATCCGACTTTTTCGAGGGCATTCGCGCCCTGCTTGTGGACAAGGACCATGCGCCGAAATGGGAGCCCGCCGCGGTTTCTGAAATCTCGGACGATTTCGTCGAGAGCTTTTTCGATGAACCCCGAAACGGCGATTTAACCTTTAGCTAGGAAGGTCCGTTAACCATAGTGGGTTGTGTTTTTTGGTAAAAACAGTTGCAGGGCTTACGTTTTTGGCTAAACCGAAATACCATAATGGGAGCAAGGGGACGGGCATGACCGGTACAGGGACCGACATCGGCTTTATCGGACTGGGAAACATGGGCGGTCCGATGGCCGCCAATCTCATCAAGGCCGGACATCGGGTGACGGGCTTCGATCTGTCTGCGACTTCGCTCGATGCGTTCAAATCCGCGGGCGGCTGCCCGGCGGCGAGCGTTCAGGAAGCGGTCAAGGGCGCAAAGGCCGTGGTTACCATGCTGCCGGCCGGAAAGCATCTGCGTGCCGTGTATCTCGGCGAGGACGGCGTGCTGTCGGCCCTGACCGAACCGACCCTTCTGGTCGACTGTTCGACCGTCGACGTGGAAAGCGCCCGTGCGGTGGCCGCGGCGGCGGCCGAGCGGAATCATGCGATGATCGACGCTCCGGTCTCGGGTGGTGTCGGCGGGGCCGAGGCCGGCGCTCTGACCTTCATGGTCGGGGGCGAGGAGGAGGCCCTGGACTGTGCCCGCCCGCTGCTGGAAGCCATGGGCAAGACCATTGTCCACGCCGGCGGCGCCGGGAACGGTCAGGCGGCGAAGATCTGCAACAACATGGTCCTTGGCATCTCCATGATCGCCGTCTCGGAGGCCTTCACGCTGGCCGAAAAACTCGGATTGTCGCACCAGGCCCTGTTCGACATCTCGTCGAAGGCCTCTGGGCAGTGCTGGTCGCTGACGACCTATTGCCCGGTGCCGGGACCGGTGCCGACATCGCCCGCGAACCGGGACTATCAGCCGGGTTTCACGGCGGCGATGATGCTGAAGGATTTGAAGCTGGCCCAGGAAGCCTCGGCCGGAGTCGGGGCGACGACCCCGCTCGGCGCGGAGGCCGGTCAAGTTTACCAACTGTTTTGCAATGCCGGGAATGAGGAGGTCGACTTCTCCGGCGTCATCAAGATGTTGAGGGGCGAGAATGGGTGATGCGTATATCTTCCCCTGTTTTTGCTATTCAACGCACCCTTTGATCCTGATATAAGCGTGATATGACGATGTCCGACGAAGCTCAGCAGGCTAAAAAGTCTTATTTGGATGCAATCAAACTGATTGAGCGCCTTCACCGGCAGTTCTTGGAAGTGGTGAAGACCGAGCTCGATCGCAACGGGATCGAGGACATCAACAACGTCCAGGCCCTGATTCTGTTCAACATCGACAAGGACGAGCTGACCGTCGGAGAACTGACGAACCGGGGATATTATCTCGGCTCCAACGTCTCCTACAACGTCCGCAAGATGGTCGAGAACGGCTATCTGATCCAGGAACGCTCGCCGCACGACAAGCGCTCGATCCGGGTGCGCCTGTCGGAGAAGGGGCTGCAGTTGTGCAGCCGGGTGGACGAGATGTTCCGGCGTCATGCGACGGAACTGTCGGAGGCGGGCGCACCGCCGGCGGATATCGACGACGCGTCGGAAACCTATAAGACGCTTGAGCGGTATTGGGCCGGTATCCTCGACTACCGTCTCCGGGCCGCGATCTCCGGCGCGCTGTAAACCCGCGCCGGCAAGGATTTCTCCGAATAGGGGGTGCGGACATCCGGACCCCCTTTTTCATGTCCTCTGTCATGGGGTTTCGGCGGCTCGGACGGCGCGCCGGATATGGACAGGGACGGGTCGGTTGCCTACTCTCCCGGCCCAATCATTCCCACCGTTCCGAATGGACCTAACCCACAATGCGTCTTTCCAGCTATTTCATGCCCACCTTGAAGGAAACGCCCGCGGAGGCGGAGATCGTTTCCCACCGTTGCATGCTGCGCGCCGGCATGGTCCGGCAGGCCAGTTCGGGGATTTATTCCTGGCTGCCCTTGGGCTTGAAGGTGCTGCGCCGGATCGAACAGATCGTCCGTGAAGAACAGAACGCCATGGGTGGGCAGGAACTGCTGATGCCGACGATCCAGTCGGCTGAGCTGTGGCGCGAAAGCGGGCGTTATGACGACTACGGCAAGGAGATGCTGCGCATCAAGGACCGTCATGACCGCGACATGCTCTATGGTCCGACGAATGAGGAATTGATCACCGACATCTTCCGCACGTCGGTGCGCAGTTACCGTCAGCTTCCCAAGCAACTCTATCATATCCAGTGGAAGTTCCGGGACGAGATCCGCCCCCGTTTCGGCGTGATGCGCGGCCGTGAATTCCTGATGAAGGACGCCTATTCCTTCGATCTCGACTATGAGTCCGCAGTCAAGTCCTACAACAGGCAGTTCGTGGCCTATCTGAGGACCTTCGAGCGGATGGGCCTCAAGGCGATCCCGATGGCGGCCGACACCGGGCCGATCGGCGGCGATCTTTCCCACGAGTTCATCATCCTGGCGGAGACCGGCGAGAGCGAGGTGTTCTGTCATAGGGACTGGCTGGAAACGAGCCTCAAGGGCGTGGACGTCGACTATGGCGGCGATCTGCAACCCATCGTCGACAAGTATACCGGGCTCTATGCCGCCACCGACGAGATCCACGATCCTGGGAACTGCCCGGTGCCCGAGGCCGATCTGATCAAGATGCGTGGCATTGAGGTCGGTCACATCTTCTATTTCGGCACCAAATACTCGGCCCCTCTGGGCGCCGAGGTCGCGGCCCATGACGGCAGCGCCGGCCCGGTCCATATGGGCAGCTATGGCATCGGGGTGTCGCGGCTGGTCGGCGGGATCATCGAGGCGAGCCATGACGACAAGGGCATCGTCTGGCCGGAGGAGGTCACCCCCTTCGCCGTCGGGCTGGTCAACATGCGGACCGGCGATGCGGCCTGCGACGGGGCGTGCGAGGACCTCTACGCCAAGCTCAATGCCGCCGGTGTCGAGGCGCTTTATGACGACCGGGACGAACGGGCGGGTGGCAAGCTCGCCGATATGGACCTGATCGGCCTGCCCTGGCAGGTGATCGTCGGGCCGCGCGGCCTTAAAAATGGCGTGGTTGAGGTCAAGAACCGAAAAACGGGGGAGACCGAAGAGCTCTCGCCGGAGGCCGTCCTCAACCGTTTTGCATCCCGTTAGGGAGACTGGGTCGGGAGTTTCATGTTCGGCAGCTTCGAGCGGATGGTCGCGTTCCGTTATTTGCGGGCGCGGCGCAGTGAGGGCTTTGTCTCGGTGATCGCCGGGTTCAGCTTCGCCGGCATCATGCTGGGCGTGGCCACCCTGATCATCGTCATGAGCGTGATGAACGGATTCCGCATCGAGCTCCTGGACAGGATTCTCGGTGTGAACGGCCATATGACCGTGTTCTCGCCGGCGGGGCTGGTGACCGACTATCAGGCGCTCGCCGACCGGCTGGAGGAGGTGGAGGGTGTGGTCCACGCCTATCCCCAGATCCAGGGGCAGGTGATGATCCAGGCCAACAACGCGGCCAGCGGCGCCCTGGTCCGGGGCATGACCCGGGAGGATTTCACCCGTCGCACGCTCCTGTCCGACAACATCCTGCGCGGCGGTCTCGATGCGTTCGAAGGCCGCAACACGGTGTTCCTCGGCTCCCGCCTGGCCCAGCGCTTCGGCGTCACGGTCGGCGACAAGGTGACCCTGATCTCGGCCCAGTCCCAGGTGACCGCCTTCGGGTCGGTGCCGCGGCTCAAGGCCTATGAGGTCGGTGGAATCTTCCAGGTCGGGATGTATGAATACGACAACGGCTTTATCTATATGCCGCTCGAGGCCGCCCAGGTCTTCTTCAAGCAGAAGGGGGCGGCCGGGACGGTCGAGATCCTGACCGAAGACCCGGACTCCGTCGACGATCTGCGCTTTCCGGTGCTGGTCAAGGCCGGAACCGATCTTCAAGTCTCCGACTGGCGGGACGCCAATGCCAGCTTCTTCAACGCGGTCGAGGTGGAACGCAACGTGATGTTCCTGATCCTGACCCTGATCATCATCGTCGCCGCCTTCAACATCATCTCCTCCCTGATCATGCTGGTGAAGGACAAGGGAAGGGACATCGCGATCCTGCGCACCATGGGGGCGAGTCGCGGCATGATCATGCGGATATTTCTGATGACCGGGGCGGCCATCGGTGTCAGTGGAACCCTGGCGGGTTTCCTCCTGGGGCTGCTCTTCTGCCTCAACATCGAGGAGATCCGTCAGGTCCTGGAAACCCTGACCGGGACCAATCTGTTCCAGGCGGAAATCTATTTCCTGTCGCGGCTGCCGGCCGTCGTCGACCCGTCGGAGGTGGTGCTGGTCGTCGCGATGGGGCTGGGGCTCTCCTTCCTCGCGACCCTCTATCCGTCCTGGCGGGCGGCCCGGCTCGAGCCCGTGGAAGCGCTGCGTTATGAATAGCCGGCGGGGAAATGGGGACAACGGCGGCGACGTCGCCCCCTTGATGCTGCGCAAGGTCACCCGGGAGTTCGAACAGGGCGGCGGGAAACTGACCGTGCTGGCCGGGGTCGATCTGACGATCCAGGCGGGCGAGATCGTCGCCCTGGTGGGACCCTCCGGCGCGGGGAAGTCGACCCTGCTGCAGATCGCCGGTCTGCTCGAACGGCCGGATACGGGCGAGGTGATCATCGACGGCTATGACTGCAGCGCCCTCGACGACGACATGCGGACCCGGCTCAGGCGTACCAGCGTCGGCTTCGTCTATCAGTTCCATCATCTGCTGCCCGAGTTCACGGCGCTGGAGAATGTGGTGCTGCCCCAGATCATCCGGGGCCTGCCGAAGGATGAGGCGCGCGGCCGGGCGCGGGAGCTTCTCGGCATGGTCGGGCTCGCCGACCGGGCGGACCATCTGCCCTCGCGGCTCTCCGGCGGGGAACAGCAGCGGGTGGCCATCGTGCGGGCGATCGCCAATGTGCCCCATGTTCTGCTGGCCGACGAGCCGACCGGCAATCTCGACCCCCACACGGCGGAGACCGTCTTTGCGTCCTTGAAGCGGATCGTGCGCGCGGCCGGCCTCGCGGCCCTGGTGGCGACCCACAATCTCGATCTCGCCTTCCGCATGGACCGGGTTCTGGAGATCAAGGACGGCAGGGTCGGCGAGCGTTAGGGCGCCAGTTTGTAGACCGTCACCGGTTCCTCCCGGCCGAACAGTTTGATATCGGCATGACGCTCCAGGCCGTCGAACAGGGACGAGGCGGCGCCGGCGGCGCGGGCCGCCTCGACCAGATCCTCGGAGACGACGATACCGCTCTGCAGCGTGTTCTTGAGATCCTCCAGACGGGCCGCGACATTGACGTTGTCGCCGATCACCGTGAACTCAAGCCGCCGGTTGTTGCCAACATTGCCGACCACGGCGTCGCCGTAATGGGCGCCGATCCCGACCGAGAGGGGTTTTTCGCCCAGGCTTTCACGCTCCCGCGCCCAGTCGCCCACGGTCCGTTGCATGGTGCGGACGCAGGCGAGGGCGCGTGCCGCGTCATCGGGCCGTGACTCAGGTGTGCCGAAGGTCGCCATGACACCATCGCCGAGATATTTGTCGAGCGTGCCGCCATGGGCGAAGATGACGTCCGCCATGTCACCGTGGAAGCGCCGCAGCAGCTTGACCACCTCCTCCGGGTCGGCCGTCTCGCTGAACCGGGTGAAGCCGTTGAGATCGGCGAAGATCGTCGCCACCGGATGGCGGGCCACGGTCGCGAACGGGTCCCGTGACCGGCTCATGCTGTCGACCAGATTGGGGGAGAAATAGCGCGCGAGGTTCTGGCGCTCGCCCTCGGCCGTCACCTGGCGCAGCAGATGGCGTCGCTGCCGGTAGACCGCGCCGGCCAGGACTCCGGCGGCGATCATCAAAAGAACAACCTCGTTTATAAGTTGAAAGAGGTTGACAAATCCCGGGTCCATCAGGGCGTCGACGAAGGTCGGTTCGACACCATCGGCGGTGGTGTTCTCCGCGATCCAGGCTGGAACATCGGTGAAGCTGTCGGACAGGGAGGCGATCCAGAACACTCCGACAGACCAGGCGGAGGCCAGGCAGGCTCCGGTCCACAGCACCAGCGCCGGAGAATAGCAGAAGGCGGAACCGCATAATAAAACAAAGAGATAGAGATGGTTGTGAAAGCGCAACTGTAACTGAGGCGGAAAGGTGTCCTGCAGCGTCGGGTCGGGCACCATCAGCATGATGACCAACAGAACCGCATCCAGAACCGCGAACAGGCCCTGCATCTGGATGGGACGGGAGGTCCTGCGGGCGAGATAGAAGGGGATCAACCCGAAGACGAGAAATCCGGCGCAGAGAAGGAGATAGTACCACAGCCGCTCGGGCGGGACGGTGATCGTCAACAGAACGGCGACGAACAGCACCGCGATGACCCGGACGACCCCGGCGAAGCGGATGCCGTCGCGGATCTGATTATCGATGGTCGCCTGTTGACTCGGATCGGGCGCGTTGGGAAGGCCGAAGAAGCTGCGCAGTCCCATGGCGGCCGGGTCCGATCAAGGCTGATTGAGGGGCGAGCCCTCGTCGCTGCGCAGGCCGGTCGTCTTCGTCCGGGTCACGGTCACGTTGTCAAGCTTCGCCTCCCGGAAATCGGCCCCGCGCAGGTCGGCGAAACTGAAATCGGCGCCGATGAAGCTGGTTTGCCGGGCGTCGGTCCGGTGCATCTTGGCGTGGCTCATATCGGCGGCATCGAACTTCGTCACCATGGAGCCGCCCGCATTGAGGGCGAGGCTGCGGATGGTGGCGCCGGTCAGGTCCGCGTGGGTCAGTTTCGCGCCGGTAAAGTCGGTGCCCCGCAGGTCGGCGCCGGCGAAATTGCAGCCGCGCAGATCGGCGCCGGCGAAATTGGCCGCCTGGATCTGGGCACCGGAGAAATCGACGCCGCAGAAGACGGTGCCGCTCGCCTGCATGGCGGTGAGATTGGCCTTGCGGCATGCCGAGACGGTGCGCAGATCGAAGCCCTCGACCACCAGTTGCCGGCCGTTTCGGGCTCCCGTCGCGATCCAGGCGGCGTGCTGGTCGACCAGATCCTCGAAGCTCGCGGGGAGATCGTCCTCGGTCGGCCCCAGCGGTTCATCGGTCAGAACGCCGTCCATGTCGGCGTCTCGGGTTTCCGTCATTTCCATGGTGGCGCCGGTCAGGATCGCGTTCTTGAGCGAGGTGTGTTCCATATTCGCCCAGGAGAGATCCGCGCCCTCCAGGTTCGCGCCTTCGAAATTGGCCCCTTTGAGATTGGTCCGCACCAGGTTGGCGTCGCGCAGCAGGGCGCCGTGGAAGTTGGTGTTCTGGGCCTGGCCGCCGGCGATCTTCGCCCGGCTGAGATTGGCGCCGGAGAAGTCGGCGGATTGCATCTCGGACGCGCCGACCTCGATCTGCAGGATATGAAGATCGCCCCGGATGTCCTTCTCGGCGATGTTGCCCTCGCGCATATCGGCGTCGATCAATTGCGCTCCGGTCAGATCGGCCTCCCTCATATGGCAGCCCCTAAGGTCGGTCTTGACCATGCTGGACCCGGCGAGCTTCGATTCGCGCAGATCGGCGGCGAAGAGCGAGGCATAGTCCAGAACGCAATCGGTGAGGTCGGCCTTGAACAACCGCGCCCCGGTCAGATCGGCGTCGCTGAGATCGCGGCCGGCGAGCGACAGACCGGAAAGATCGAAGAAGGACAGGACCGCCCGCGCACCGCCCATCTTTCCCCGCCGGTACATTTCGTGCCGGCGCAGGATGGCATCCAATTCCTCCTGGCTCAGCCTTTCGAGGGGATTCGCGTCGCCTTTGCGGGGGGATGAGGTCGGTTGAGACATGGTCAAGGCTTTCTGCCGTGGTGAGCTGCCTATATCTTCTGTGCGAAATATACACCGATTCGCCGGTTTTACCCATCAAAACAGGCGACGATACCGGAAAAATCATGGTATTCTCGCATGTTAGAGATAGGGTGGTCGTTAAGAGACAGGGACCGGCCGAGATCGGTCCAAGATCGCCGGTGATTGTGGAGACGAGGGCGCAGCGTGAGCGATTCCGGCCCAGACAGCCCGGGGGAGAGCCCGGGGGAACACCAGGCCCAGGCCCAACGCCTGTCCATCGCCGATCTGTATCAGGCGTTGGAGGTGGTGAACCGCGTCGTCGGACCGTTGCCGCTCGCCCTGTTGGGGCTCGATCAGGAGGCGCGGATCGTCCTCGCCAACAATCGTCTGCTGCGTTTTTTCGGCTTCAAGCAGACCGATCTGTATCGCAAATCCCTCAACCGAATCTTTCCCGGCGTGAAGCTGGACAGCGGGCTCGACGCGGTGGGCAAACCCTACGCCAAGCTGATCCGCCCGGACGGCTCGCAAGGGGACGAGCAGGTCGGCCGTCTCCGTGACGGGGGAAACCGGTCCTTCCAGGTGATGGCCTATCCGCAAGCGTTCGGTCACGGGGTGGTCACCTTCCTGGCGATTCGCGATGTGGGAGAGGAAAAGCGGACCCGCGAGGCCTTGAAGGAGCGGGACGATCTGGTCCGCTCGGTGATCGCCGGGTTGCCGGCCATGGTCAGCGCCAAGGACAAGCACGGGCGCTATGTGATCATCAACGACTATCAGGCCGATGTCTTCGGCATCCCGGTGGGGGAGGCGATCGGCCGGACCACCAGCGACATCCTGGGCGAGGAGGCCGGGGCCGAGATCGACAATGTCGACATGCGGCTGGCGGCGGGCAAGGGCATGTCCTTTTCGACCGAGGAACGTTACCCGGACGCCGAGGGCCGGGACCGGGTCTGGCTCACCACGAAATCCACGCTGAAACAACGCGACGGAGAGATCGACAAGGTCTTCTCCGTTTCCATCGACATCTCCGAGAAGAAGATGCTCGAGGAAAAGGCGGAGGCGATGGACACCTTCGACGCGCTCACCGGCTTGCCCAATCGGCCCTTCTTCATGCGCCGGGTCAAGGATGCGGTGAGCCAGGCGAAGCGCTCGAAGACCATCGCCGGCCTGGTGGTGATCGACCTGGACAATCTTGCCGAGATCGGAAGATCGGGACCCGAGGGGCTTGCCGATTATCTCGTCCGCCGGGCGGCGATCCGGCTATGTGCCGCCGTCGGGGAGGAGGACGAGGTCGCCCGGTTCGGGCATGACAGTTTCGGGGTCTTGCTGGGGCGGCCGTCCTCGACCGAGGAGGCGGAGGCGGCGGGGCGGAAATTCGCCGAGGCGGTGGGCCGGCCCTATAGCCATGACGGCAACGAATACGCGTTGACCGCGTTTTCGGGTGCCGCGATCTATCCCGACGATGGGGTTGAGCCGCGCGAGTTGTTGGAAGCCGCCGACCATGCGATCAACCGGGCGCGGTCCGTCGCCCGCAATGTGGAGCCGTTCTCCGACACCATCGCCGCCGAACGGAAACGCCGGAAGGTGCTGCGCTCCGGCCTGCGCAAAGCCCTCGAACAGGATCGCTTCCAGAACGAGATCGTCGCCGAGGTCGCATTGGAGGACATGACGGTCTCCGCCGCTGAATCGGTGCTGAAGTTTCAAACCGCGAAGCGCGGCTTGATCGGCCCGGACGACTATATGAGCGCCGCCGAGGAAGCCGGTCTTTCCGAGGCCATCGCCGAAAAGGCGCTGCGGGTCGCGCTGGAGTCCGCCGCCGGGTGGCGCGACATGGGGCTGGCGGATCTGGCGGTGGCGGTTCGTTTGGCCGAGCCGCAATTCCATCTGCCGAATCTGGCGGACCTGGTCGGCGATATCGTGGTCGAGCAGAACCTTCCCATCGGCGCGCTGGAGATTCTGATCCCCGAGGCGGTCGCGATGATGGATCCGGACCTCGGGCTTTCCATTTTCGAACAGATTCACGACCAGGGCGCGGTCCCGGTCCTCGACGATTTCGGGGCGGGCCAGACCTCGCTCGGCCATCTCGGCCGGCTTCCGATCGGCAAGGTGCGCCTGGCGGAGAGCGTTGTCACCGGCGACGCCAAGATTCTTGGCGCGGCGATGCTGTTGGCCCGCGAGTTCGGTTTCAAGGTCACGGCCAAGGGCATCCGATCCGGCGAGATGCTGCGCATGGCCGCCGATCTCGGCTGCCATTTCGCCCAGGGGCCGATGATCGCCCAACCCAGCGCTCCCGCGGCCTTCGATGCGATCCTGCAGAAAAACGGCGGCCGACTGACCGCGTAAGCGTCAACCGAAATCGATGAAGTCGGCCCAGATCCGCTCGACCGCCCGCAATGTCCGGCGGGTTTGACGCAGGGGGTTCACACCGTCGAGATCCTCGAACAGTTCCTGGGCATGGCGGCGCTCCACCTCGCGCAGATTGGTCACGATCTCCCGGCCGCGAACCGACAGCTTTACCCGCACCGATCTCTTGTCGTGGGTGCTGCGTTCCTGTTCCAGATAGCCGCAATCGACCAGTTTCTTGAGATTGTAGTTGGTGCTGGAACCTAGGTGGTAGCAGCGCTGCATCAGGTCGCGGACCGTCATTTCCTCGTCCTTGAGCTGAAACAGAATCAGTGCCTGGATCGAGTTGATGTCCCGGACGCCGAGGGTTTCCAGTTCGAGCCGGATAACGTCGAGATAGCGCCGGTAGAGCCGCTGCATCAGATTGGTGAGGTCGATATAGGCGTCGAGCGCGTCCGGTTCCCTTTTCGCGGACGATACGGGCGTGCCCCCCCCGCTCAGGTCGTCCCCGCTCAGGTCGTCCCCGCTCAGGTCGTCCCCGCTCAGGTCGTCCCCGCTCAGGTCGCCCCCGGGATCGGCGTCATGCTGGGGCTCTTTGCCGTTATCATCCATCGGGCGTTCGTCCATAGGGGCCGCTTGAATTTCGGTTCGTTCTGACCGGCGCCGTCCCATGCGGCGACCCATCCCGTAAAGTCCCGGAAAAACGAAAGGACAAGGACCTTTCCGCTCGCCCGATAAACCGTTCTATTATATGCTATTTCAAGATTTTTCATAGGCAAGCTCTTCATCCCGTTGGGGCCGGGAAGGAGGAGGAGGATCAGTATGATCGTGCAAGGACCGCGCCCCGTACTCTTTTCTTTTTCGGGCCATCCCGCCCGCGCTGTTCGCCTGTCGGTGGTGATGCTGCCTTTGGCGTTGGGCGCTTGCAGCAATGGCTGGCAGGATGTCACCGATCTGTTCGCGCCCATGGTCGCGCCGTCGACGAGCGAACCGGTGAAGTCCCAGCCCGCGCCGCCGCGGAAATCCACCCTCGACCGGGATTTGGCGATGGCGCAACGGTTGAGCGCGGGCAGCGACCGGCAGGCGGCGCTTCAGGCCTGGATCGGTTTGCGCACGCTGTATCCGTCGAACGCCGCCGTCGCGACCGGGTTGGGGGAGGCCTATTTGGCGCTCGATCAGCCCCGCGAGGCGTTGCCCCATTTCGAAGCCGTGCTTGAGGGCGACCCCGACCATGGCGGGGCGCTCTCCGGAACCGGCCGCGCGCTGGTGAAGATCGACCAGCCGGTGCGGGCGCTTTCCCTGCTCGACCGGGCGGTCGCGGCCCAGCCCTGGGATGTTCGGGTGTGGAACGCCCGCGGTGTGGCGCTCGACATGCAGAACCGTCATCCGGAGGCTCAAACGAGCTATCGCACCGGGCTGGGTATGGAACCGCGAAACGGGAATCTCCTCAACAATCTCGGTCTTTCCCTGGCCCTGTCCGGGCGCGTCGACGAAGCGATCTCGTTGCTGGAGCCCGTGGCCGCCGGAGGCGCTGATCCCCGCGCCCGGCAGACTCTGTCGCTGGTCTACGGTCTTAAGGGAGAAGACGCGAAAGCCGCCGAGGCGGCTGGCCGGGACCTGGATGCGGCGTCGGTCGATCAGAATATGCGGGTTTTCCGCCTGCTGCGGCGGGACGAGGAAAGCTGACCTAGAGTCAAATCAGGCGTTATTGAATCACTTCGTGATATCATAACGCCTGTGAATTTGCCTCTAAAACAATAAGGTAGAGCAGATTCACGCGCGGTTTCGGGACCATGAAGTGATCCAGAAACCGCGCGATCTGCTCTAGTTCGTCAGCACGCCGCTCAACCCGTCGATGATGTCGAGAATGGCCGGACCCAGCAGGACCGCGAACAGACAGGGCAGGATGAAAGTCACCAGCGGGATGGTCATGGTGGCCGGCAGACGGGCCGCCTTCTCCTCCGCCGCCATCATCCGCTGGGTCC
The DNA here is from genome assembly GCA_024743275.1 of Alphaproteobacteria bacterium. GTDB lineage: Bacteria > Pseudomonadota > Alphaproteobacteria > JANSWW01 > JANSWW01 > JANSWW01. Next base: position 212,552 of record JANSWW010000005.1, on the reverse strand, counting down.
GCTGTTCGGCGGCGAGGACCCTCAGCGCCTGGGCGATCGGGGTGCCGAAGCGTTCCGTCTGAACCAGGGTGGTCGCCAGGGCCTGGACCGGGGCGAGATCGACGCGGGCCGCGAAATTGTCGAAGGCCTGGCGCCGGTCGCCGAGATATTTGAGCTCCAGACCGGTGAGCGTCATTTCATCGGCGAGGTCGGGGGCGGACTGTTGCAGTTCCTTGGCGACCCGGTCGAGGGCCGCGTCCAGGCTGAGGCCCGCCTCGGCACAGATCACCATGAGGTCGAGGGCGTCGGGCAGCGCCTTCCGGATCGCCTCCTTGCGCAGGGCCGCCTTCTTGCGGACCACGATATCCGGCAACCGGCTGGCGATCAGAATCGCCGCCAACAGCAGGCCGAGCTTCATGAGGCCCGGCAGAATGGCCGGGAACATCCAATAGAAGACGATGGCGAGTCCGGTCGCGATGATCGCCGGAGCCGTCAGCTTGGCGAAGAGATAGACGACGATGGCCTGCTTGTCCCGATATCCCGCCGTCGCCAGTTGGCCCCTGAGCGCCCGGATCTGATCCTGCGGCATCAGGTTGAGACGGGTCAGGATCTGCCGCATTTGCTCAACGGCGGTACCTTTGGCCGAACGTTTGTCCGCGACGACGCGTCCGCCCGCCCGGTCGCCGACCGATTGGACCCGGCTGCGATAGGCCGCCTGGCGAAGGCCGAGGGCGACCGCGACCATCAGCGCGAAGCCCGCCGTGGCGCCGGCGATGGCCGCGACCAATGCCGGATCGAAAGGGGCGAGAAAGGGGGAGTCCATCATGGCTAGATCTCGAATCGGGCGAGCCGGAACATGGTGTAGATCCCGAGCGCCTCGAAGGTGAGGGCGGCGATCGCGATCATCTGTCCCCTGGGGTCGGTGTAGAGAGCGTCCACGTAGTCCGGATTGAACATCAGGAGGGCCGCCAGGATGGCGAAGGGCATCCCGCCGAGGACATAGGCGCTGAACCGCGCCTCGGCGGAGAGCGCGCGGACCTTCAGCTTCATCTGCTGGCGGCGGCGCAGGATGTCGGAGAGATTGTTGAGCGTTTCCGAAAGGTTGCCGCCGGTCTCGCGTTGGACCGAGAGGGAAATCACGAAGAAGGCGAAGTCGGGCAGGTCGATCCTTTTCTGCGCTTCCCAAAGCGCCTGTTCCATGGAACTGCCGAGCCGGATCTGATCCGCCGCGAGCCGGAAGATCTCACCCACGGGATCACGGACCTCCTTTCCCACCACCGTGAGGGTCTCGCTGACCGGAAAGCCGGAGCGCAGACCCCGCACCATCAGATCGATGGCGTCGGGAAACAGCAGCAGGAACTGCCGCTGACGCCGGGCGGTCAGAAGGTCGACGGTCAACCGGGCAACGGTCAGGGCAAGGATAAGGCTGACCGGGAGGCCGACCAGAAGCGGCAGGCCCAGGAGGGATAGGAGGCTCGCCTTGACCAGGGCGGCGGCGAGGCAAATCGCGAGATAGCGGCCAGTGGACAGGGACAACCCGGCACGCTCCAGACGCAGTCGGCCCTCCTTGCCGAGCGGCATCCACCGTTCCGCGATATGGTCCAAGGGACCCTTTTTCGGGGCCTCGCGCCGGATCGTCGTCGCGGTGGCGCCGCGCACGACACCGGTATCGCCGACCCGCTTCAGCCGGGCCTTATAGCGCCCGCCGTCGCCGGCGAAGGCGGGAAGTGCGAGACAGGCCGCGAGCACCAGCCCGCCGACCAGGATCAGGAAGACCGGGTCGGTGAGCATCCCATGGCCTCCAACAATGTGTCCTGAAGCGAGAAATACTGCGCCCGGGACAGGAAATGGGGCCGCAGGCCGGAACTCTCGAACCGCCCCACCAGGCGGCCGCTGGCGTCCTCCCCGTCATATTTGAACTCGAACAGATCCTGCACGGTGACCACGTCTCCCTCCATCCCGACCACTTCCGTCATCCGGGTGATTCGCCGCATGCCGTCCCGCATCCGGCTGACCTGCACGATCAGATGGACGGCATCGGCAATCTGGGTGCGGACCGCTTTCGGGGGCAGGGTGACGCCGGACATCGCCACCATGTTCTCCAGCCTCGTCAGAGCCTCCCGCGGGGTGTTGGCGTGCAGCGTGCACATGGACCCGTCATGGCCGGTGTTCATCGCCTGCAGCATGTCGAGCGCCTCGGCCCCCCGGACCTCGCCGAGGATGATCCGATCCGGGCGCATGCGCAGGGCGTTCTTGACCAGGTGCCGCATGGTGATCTCGCCGCCGCCCTCCAGATTGGGAGGCCGTGTTTCCAGACGGACCACATGGGGCTGCTGAAGCTGCAATTCGGCGGCGTCCTCGATGGTCACCACCCGTTCCGTGTGGTCGATCATCCGGCTCATGGCGTTGAGCAGGGTGGTCTTCCCCGACCCGGTGCCGCCGGAGATCAGGATGTTGAGGCGGGAGCGGGCGGCGATCTTCAGGACGGTGGACAGGGCGTCCGACGCGTTGCCCTGCTGGGCCATCATGTCCAGCGTGATCGAGCGCTTGGCGAATTTCCGGATCGAGATGGACGGGCCGTCGATCGCCAGCGGCGGGGCGATGACGTTCACCCGACTGCCGTCCTCAAGCCGGGCGTCGACCATCGGCGTGCTCTCGTCGACCCGGCGGCCGATGCGGGTGACGATGCGGGTCGCGATGGTCATCACATGGGCGTTGTCGCGGAAGGTGACGTCGGTCCGCTCCAGCTTGCCGTGACGCTCGACATAGACCTGTTTCGGGCCGTTCACCATGATGTCGGTCACGCTGTCGTCCATCAGCAGGACCTCCAGCGGGCCGAGGCCGATCATGTCGTCGGTCAGTTCGGCGGCGAGCGCCCGCTGCTCCTCGGCATTGAGGCGCAGGCGCTGCTCGGCGCCGATCTCCTGGACCAGGTCGCCGATCTGCTTGACCAGGATTTCCTGGGGAAGCTGCGCCGCCCGGGAGACGTCGATCTGCTCCATCAGCAGCGGCTGGACCACCTTTCGGGCCTCGTCGATCCGCTGCCGGCTGCGGTCGCCGGTGCCGGATAAAGCGGTCTCCTGGTCGACGCCGAGATCGATCAGCGGGCCGCGGGCGATCTGTTGCGACAGGGTTTCCCGGACGGGATCTGGCTGTTGCCGCGCCCGGGCCGCGAGATCATCCACCAGTGTGCTGAGAAGGGCGCGCTGTTCGGTCAGGGTCAGGGACGCGCCGGTTTCCTCGAGGGCATGGGCGACGAGGTCGTTCACCCGGTCGGCGATCTCCTCCACCGACTTGTCCCGGAAGGAGGCCGGATCCAGCTGCGCGGCGATCAGCGGGGCGATCTGCGCCCGCGCCGCCGCGACCGTGTTGGCCTTCGGCTTCTCCTTTGCCTTATGGGACGGTTTCTCCGATGCGGGACGGCGGGGGAACAGACCGCTGCTGGGAAGGGTGGGCTGCATCGCCTAGCGCCTCCGGACGAGCCGCGCGAACAACCCCTTTTTCACAGGTTTGGGGGCGGGATAGAGGCCGGCGGTGAAGCCGGTGAGGCCCTTGGTCAGCGGGCTGGACGGGGCGGCGGCCTGGACGGGTTGGCCCAGCCGCATGGCCGCTTCCGCCGCCTTCTCGTCGAAGGGCAGAACCGCTGCGAGCTTGTTGCCCAATTGCTTTTCGAAGTCGCCCCGCGCCACCGCGCCGCCGGATTTCGGAACGCGGTTCTGAAGGATATGGAGGGCGATGTCCTCGGCATAGGGTTCCATATGGCGGTACAGCCGGATGCTATCCCTCAGGCCGGCGAGCCCCGCATCGCTCACCACGATCAGATCCTTCGCCCTTCCGGCGACCGCGTCGAACACCGGGGAGCGGAACGGCAGGTCGACGATCACTACCGGGAGCCTGCGGGCAAGCCGGTCGAGCAACGCCAGGGCGCCGCTGCCGGTCGCTTCGGCCGCGTCCAGCCCTTCCTCCGCCGCATAGAGCGAGAGCATCGGCGTGACGGCGCTGGCGGCCCGGTCGAGCAGCAGATCGTCGATCCGGTCGGGGGAGGCCAGCGCCTCGGCCAGTCCGGTGCCCGGTGGGACGTCGAAGCTGAGCGCCGTGGTGCCCCGGCTCAGGTCGAGATCCAAAAGGGCCGTCCGCCGGCCGTGCCGGGTCGAGGACAGCCATGCGATCTCGCCGGCGACCGTGCTGGTGCCGACACCGCCCCGCGCGCCGGTGACGACGATGACGCGCCCGGCGGGCTTGCCGTCCGGGTCCGCATTGGGCCGCTCCGCCCGCGCGATCATCAGGTCGATGGCGTCCGCATCCAGGGGCTTTACCAGGTAGTCGGCGGCACCGGCGTCGAGCATCCTGCGGTAAAGGCCGACATCGTTCTCGGTACCGATGGTCAGGATCTTGGTGCCGGCCTCGAAGGCCTCGCCCAGTCCCTGGAGCGCTTCCGGCGCGTTGGCGACGCCGGTCACATCCACCAGAAGGATTTGCGGGGCGGCGATGACACCGAGGGCGCGGGCGGCGGCGGGCAGGCCGCCGGATTTCACCTGTTTCGGCGACCAGCCCCGTTTCTGGACAACCTTCTGCACCAGGCCGCGGGTGGTGTCGTCCGCGATATAGGCGGCGAACAGCTCGCTGGTCGCCTTGGCGGTCTGTCCTGGAACCAAACCCGGGCCAAGGGGCGTCGCCGTGCTCATCAGTCGTCCTCGCCGCCGGCGGTGATGGTGGTGAAGCGGCCGACGATCGGCTGGGTCTCGTCGGCGGTTTCGCCGCGCGCGGCGCCATAGACACTAACCGCGCTGGCCGGGAGGCCCGCGGCGGTGCCGGTATAGGGGCGGCCGCGCAGCAGGTCGCGGGGGTCTTCGATCATCGCGGCGAGATTGATCGCATCCGCGCAGCCGAAATTGCTGGTGATGCGGTTGTCGTAGGTCGACCCGGCCGGCTGGGACCAGTCGGGGCAGCCCGGGACCGAAGCGCCCCAGCGGCCGATCAGGATCGCCACACCCGCGCCCTCTTGCGGCTCTTCGACCGCGTCGCCGACGACAGGCACGAAGCCGAGATTGACAATGGCCGTGGACACGCCGGTCAGGCGGCGGTCGGCCAGCGCCCGGCTCTGGTCGCCGAAGGGAACGATCCTGACCGTATCGCTCGGGTCCAGATGATAGCCCGCAAGCGTCTCGGAGAGATCGGCGACGCCGGCCTCGCCCAGGACCGCGGCGCCTTCGAAGCGCACATCGTGACGGATCACGTCGAAGGCCACTCGGATCGGCTTGGCCGGGGTGGAGAATTGCGGCTGGAACGACATGGCATCTTCCTTTCTGGAGTCATCGCCGAAGCCCGGCCCCGTCGAACAGGCGGCCAGAAGGCCGGCCACGGCGACGAGGTGGAGGGGGGCGGCGTTGCGCATGAAGCGGCGGGGCATGACGGGGTTCCTTGCGGGATCAATCGACGATGAAGCCGGCGGGGCCGACGAGGCCGCCCGCGGCGGCGGCGGTCCGCCTGAAGGTCTTGGGAAGGGTTCCGCGATAGGTTCGGCCATGGACATAGCGGTCCGTGTCGGTCGCGGGTTCGAAGCCATCCAGCGGGGTCGCGATCGCCGACGGATCGGAGACCGGCTTGACGAGATAGGGGGTGACGATGATCACCAGCTCGGTTTCGCCGCGCTGGAAGGCATCGGAGCGGAAGAGGGCGCCCAGCAGCGGGATGTCGCCGAGGCCCGGAATCTCGCGGATGTCGTGGTCGACCGTCCGCTGCAGGAGGCCGGCGATCACGAAACTCTGGCCGCTCGCCAGTTCGACCCTTGTGTCCGCACGGCGGGTCGAAAGCGCCGGGATGGTGAATCCTTCGATCTCGATGGATCCGCTCTCAATCAGCTCGCTCACCTCCGGGGCCACATGCAGGTTGATGCGGCCGCCGTCCATCACCACCGGCGTGAAGGCGAGGCTGACCCCAAAGGGCTTGAACTCGACGGTCGCCAGATCGTCGGTCTGGGGCACGATCACCGGGAATTCCCCGCCGGCGAGGAACTCGGCGCGCTGGCCGCTGACCGCGGTCAGATTGGGCTCCGCGAGGACGGTGGCGAGCCCTTCCTGTTCCAGGATGTCGACGATCCCGTTGACGTCGTAGTTGCTGTCGCGGGCGCCGAAGAGAATAGAGTTCTGGCTTTCCGGCGGACGGACGATCGTCCCGGCATTGTCGACGATGTCGGTCCCAGTCGCGAGCCCGAACACGGTCGAGCCGTCGTCGAAAATGCTCTCCCAATTGATCCCGAAGCGCTTGATGACCTCCCGGCTGACCTCGGCGACCCGGACCCTGAGATTGACCTGGGTCGAGCCCGACAGCGTCATCCGGTTGACCACATTGCCGTCGCCGGCGCTGCGCTGGGCGAGCGCCAAAACGGTGGCGGCGGTCTCCGGCGAGGCAAGGGACCCGGTGAGTACGATCTGGTCCTGGACCGTCTCGATCCGAACATCCGAGTCCGGGGCGGCCTGGGCGAGGATTTCCTTCAGGCTCGCGACATTGGGCGTGATCCGGACATCGAAGGCGGCGACGAGTTGTTCGCGGGCATCCACCGCGTAGAGCGTGGTCTCGCCGATGGTCTTGCCGAAGACGTAGATCATGCGGGGCGATTTTATCTGCAGATCGGCCTTGTCCGGATCGGCCAGGAACACCGTGTTGGCGGCGGCGGGCAGGCGCAAAAGTCGTCCCTTGCCCCGTTCGATGTCGAGCATGCCGTCGGTGGTGCTGAGGATTTCCACGCCTTTGGCGGCGGCCGGACCCGGTGCCGTCAGCGTGGCGGCGGCGATCAGGAGCAGAAGGGTGAGGAGTTTCTTCACGGTGTCGTCCTCACTTGGCGAAGCGCAGGGTTTCGGTGTCCCCGGCCCGGACGACCTTGACCGCGCTTGTCGGGCGCCCCTTCGATGCCGGGCCGCGGCGGATCAGGCGGCTCACCTCCGTATCCAGGGTAAAGGACCGGGTCAGCACCGGCGCCGCAGGGGCCTTGTCGGCGCTGCCGTCCTGCTGCTTCAGTCCGCGCAGGCTCAAGGACAGCCGGCCGATCTCGGTCAGGGTGGCGACCATCTCCACCTGCTTGGGCGTCAGTTCCAGGGTGGCGGTCCGGGCGACCACCGGTTGGCCTTCGATCTGTTCGATGCGCTGGTCGAGCGCGAGCACCCGAACGGCCGTCAGCACCGTCTCGGAGGCCCGGCGCGGCTGGCGTTTGCCGCTGCCGGTGTCGAGGTCGTGGGTCAGGACCAGATCGACCCGGTCGCCCGGAAAGACGAGGCCCGCGATTCCCGAGGTGGCGTCCACCGGGACCGCCGCCGCGCGCATCCCCGGTTCCAGAATGGCGGCGAGATATCCTCTCTCCCCCGGACGGACCACCAGGGACGGGATCATCGGCTGGCCGGCGGCGATCGGACGGCGGGCGACGGCGCCGATGAAGTCCTCGACCGTCGCTTCGCCTTCCTCGAAATAAACCTCGGCGAGATTGGCCCGGGGCCAATCGACGAAATGAAGGTCCTCCAATGCGATCGCCGTACCGCTGGCGACATCGCCGCGCACGACCAGGACCCTGGCGGGGGGCGGCGGCGGCGGAGTCGCGGCCTGGGCCGGAGTGGTGGCCTGGGCCAGCGCGGCCTCGATCCGGGCCTCCGTCCATTGATGGGCGATGAGGCCGGTCAAACCGGCGACGGCCATCGCGGCGGTGAGGAAGAAGACGGATTTGGCGCGCATCGGGGCTCCTCCCTAAACCGTCAACAGGCCGCCGTCGCGGGCCAGTCGGGCGATGAGCCCGAGACCGGCCGCGGCGATGGCGACGCCATAGGGGACGGAGACCGGCGGAATTGCGGCGGCGTCGTCACCGGCCGGCCGAACGGCGCGCTGGGCCATCAGGCCAAGGGTGATGAGACCGCCGGCGACCGCCATCTCGGCCAGGAAGGGCACCACATAGGTCGGCCCGGCCCAGACTCCGATCGCGGTGACGAGCTTGACGTCGCCGCCGCCGAGCCAGCCGAAGCGGAAGACGACAAGCCCGAAGGCGAAGACCGCCGCCCCGGTTATGAGGCCGGCGGCGATGTCATAGCCGGGAAAGCCAAGGGCAAGGAGCGGCGTGAGCGCCATAAGCCCAAGGGGAATGCGATTTGGAATGGTGCGGCTGATCAGATCCGTGGCGACGGTCGCGGTCAGAAATAGCGCGAAACCGATGAGTGCCGTGATGAGGAAGAACTGATCCATGGGAGCCGTCCCAAAAAGAGGGTCCGGGAAAGAACACCCGGTATTGCGGGATCCGGCGGCACTTTGACCCGGTCTCCGTTGCCGAGGCTTTGATGGGGCTCCTCGACAGGGTGGGGGACCGGGCCAATGAGTGCGTCACGGGTCCCTTGGCCCAGCGCCTTACGGCGCCGGGTTGAGGGTCGTGGAAATGTTGGTGAGCAGACCGGTGAGGCCGCCTTCCAAGAGCTGCAGGCCACCGACCAGGGAAACCCCGACGACGGCGGCGATCAGGCCGTATTCCACGGCGCCATTGCCCTTCTTGTCGGCAATCAGATTGAGCAGGGTGATCATCATTTTCTCCTCCGTGATGACAACGGGCTTCGTGTGAACCCGTTTCAATCAAATACGGATCCCGGAAGAGTCTCAAGAAAAAAACATAGTAAACCCATAATAAAATACAGAAATACTTTAACTATACTTTGAAGACATTTTTCAGAGAGTTTTTGTTAAAATTCGAAATGAATTCATGCGATTCATTGGTGGCGATATAATAATTTTAATTTCAGAGGTTTAGGCAGTCTTTGGCTACTGGGCTTCCGCCACTTCGACGACAAGCTCGGCCAGGTCGCCGCGCCGAGGCCGGTAATAGGCCGCCCGGTAGACCTCGCCGGTCACCAGGCCGGGGGCGATCACCGGGCTGTAGCGATAGAATATCTCGGCCGTGAGAACGCTCTCGCCGGGCTCGAGAATGAACCCGGAGGGAAGGGTCGCCGGGCCGCCGCTGCCGCCGAGCCGGCTCGTGACATCGGCCCAGCCGCCACCTTCGCGCTGCCAGGCGATCCGGATGTCGCCATTATCGTTGAGCACCAGGGAGACCACCGCCTTGCCCGCGCTTTGGAAGCGGAAGGGATTCGCCGTGTAGGCGACGCCTAACAGGGCGTCGTCGATCCGGTGGGTAATGGCTTCCTCTTCGCGGGAGACCACGTCGGCGAGCTGGGTCGCGGCGGCCTGCATCTTCAGGCTGGCGAAGGCATAGCGGCCGATCTCGGCCGCCCCCATGGCGACCGCGACGATCAGGGGGATCACAAGGGCCGTTTCGAGGGAAGAAACCCCGTCGCGGCGGGCGATCAGGCGGCGCAGGAGAGTCATCGTCACACCCCGCCGACCTCGAAGGTCTCGTTCCGGGCGGCGACCCGGGCATGGACGGTCAGGCTCTCCGCGAACAGGCCGAAAACCGGGGTGTAGCCCTGCCAGGGCACCGAGAGTTCGATGGCGACCACCTGATCCGGGCCGCCGAGACCCGGTGTCCCGCCGCCACCCGCTTCGAGGGCGGAGAAGGAGGGGAAGGACTCGGCGATGTCGGTGACGGCCTGGGGCGTGACCAGGCCCCGGGTGGCGCCGGCGATGATGTCGAGCACCTGCTGATCCCGGCTCGCGCCCGGGGCCTGGGGGACAGCCCCCGTCGCGGCGAAACGGACGGCCTGGTTGGCGGCGGTCTGAACGGTGTGCTGGGCATAGAAATAGCCGCAGACCTCGACGGCCATGCAGAAGGCGATGGCGACGACCCCGCCGGTCAGCGCGAATTCGATGCCGCTGGATCCCCTCTGGCAGAGGGAGAGGCGGGAGACGGCGAGGCGGGAAAGAAGCGTGCGGACGGTCATCTCGCTTACTCCACGATACGCAGGCTGGAGAGCTGTTGGCCGATCGACCGGAAGGCGCCGGCCAGCTCGGCGTTGGAGGGGGAATGGAAATAGTGCTTGGGTGACGAGGCGCAGCCCTTGTAGAGGGCCTGGGTCTCGCTGTTCGGGCTCGATCCGAAGGTGATGGTGAAGAGCTCGATGCCTTCTGCCTTCATCGCCGAACAGGTGGTGGCGAAGCGGCGATCGACCTCACGTCGAGCCTCGGTCTTGTCGGTGTAGCCGAAATCGTGCAGCCGGCCGTAGGCGGTGTAGTCGCTGCCCCGCGGTCCGGCGCCTGTCGGCTCGTGATGGGGCCAGTCATAGACCTGGTTCTGGCCGTCGGTCATGATGACGACGATCTTCTCGATCAGCGGATCGTCATAGTCGACCGGATGACCGTCCGGTACCTCGCCGGCCCAGGTCGAGCGCCAGGCGGGACTGATGGTCCGCCAGCCCCAGGCGAGCCCGAGATTGCCGAGCGTGCCGCCCCGGTGCCAGGGCTGCATCTCCTGGATCGCCGCCTCGACGACCCCACGGCTGTCCGTCAAGGGCGTAATCTCCGGCCCACAGCCGAGATTGGGTCCGGTGCCATTGTTTTGCGCCTCGTTGCGCTCGTCGATCTCGGGCCAATCATTGTCCACATCGGCGGCGAAGTAGAAGGAGGTGAAGGGAATGGCCGCCGGAGTCGCGTCGTCCTGATCGTAGGGGATCGGGCGCGCCTCGACGCAGCCCTTCCATTGGGTGCTCCCCCAGGCGCCGGGGTCGGCGATCGCGCGGTCGCCGGGCTGGAGCCAACCGGTCCGATGCCCGCCGACGTTCACGGTCGCCGTATAGGGCACCACGCTGACCCAGAGATTGTCGCGGATCTGATCCTCGCCATAGACGATGCCGATGAGATCCATGGCCGACTGCTTCATGGCCGTGATCTTGCCGCCGGACCGCATCGATCCGGTGTTGTCCATCACCAGGACCAGCTCGGCGGTCCGGTTGGTGCGCAGGACGGTGGTCTGGCCGTTCAGGGTCAGGCTGTCGATCCCGAAAAGCTTCATGAAGTTGGTCGGCAGCGTCGCCTCCGCCGTGACCGTCACCTTGTCCGTGAGCGGATCCACGACCGGTTCGAAGCCGGTCAGCGTGGTTCCGAGATAGCCCGGTGCGAAATTCAGATCGAAATAGCGGCGGGCGTCGGTTTCCGGATCGCCGTTCACCATGACCTTGCCGGCGGCCAGCGCCGCCGAATCGAGGGCGCGCTGCATCCGCTCCTTGGTCACATAAGCCAATGCGGTGTCGATCGCGAGGCCGGCGAAACCCAATAGGGGGACGGCCATCAGCGCGGCGATCATCGCGACCGCACCGTGCCGGTCGGTCACAATCGAGGAATTCGGGGGAGAGAGAGGGCCCGAGGTCGGACCGCCATCACGGGCCAACTGGGGCGGTTGGCCGGGGCAGGGATGGTTTGCTGGGGCATGTGCGATTTCGGTCATGGCCTCGGGCCTCTCAAACGGAGTCAGTCACCTGATCCGTCAGTAAATAAATAAATAAAAGCACAGTATGTCGATCTTTTTATTTGAAAGTACTTTAATGCTAAATCGCTTCGGATTTTCAGCGATAAGCACCTAAAATTTGAAATAAATTTATTGGCGCAAGGCGGGCGATTCCGGTTGCCGTCGCGACCCGTCCCTTGCATCAATTGGGGCGGCGTGAAGCCAAGACCGACAGGCGATTTCGGAGGCGATGATGGGCGATATCGATAGAGCGTTGGCGACCGGCGATTTCAGCGATCTCAAACCGGACGAGATCGAGGTGATCGCCAAGGACATGATCGTCACCACCGAGACCTACGTCCCCGATCTCGGGATCGACAAGCGCCTCGGCGTCATCACCGCGGAATGTGTTTTCGGGATGAACGTCTTTAAGGACATCTTCTCCGGCCTGACCGATTTCTTCGGCGGGCGCAGCCGGTCGACCCAGAACTCCCTCAAAGACGCCCGGGTGCTGTGCATGTCCGAATTGAAGCGGGAGGCGCTGATGCTCGGGGCCGACGCCGTTGTCGGCGTCGACCTGGATTACTCCGAGTTCAGCGGCAAGGACAAATCGATGCTGTTCCTGGTCGCCTCCGGCACCGCCGTGACACTCAAAAAGTAGCGGGTCGATCAAATCGGAATCAGGCGTTGGTCGCCTTCGGCGCGTAGCGGGTCCCGTCGAAGGGCCTGAACATCTCGTCGATCGCCGGGTGCCCGACCGGTCCGTTCCCGGCGTCGTCCAGGAGGTTCTGCTCCGAGACATAGGCGATGTAGTAGTTCTGCGGGTTTTCGGCCAGCAGGTGATAGAAGGGCTGATGCTTCGACGGCCGAACCTCGGCCGGGATGGCGTTGTACCATTCCTCGGTGTTGTCGAATTCCGGATCGATGTCGAAGACGACCCCCCGGAAATCGTAAACGCGGTGACGGACGACGGCGCCGAGGCCAAATTTCGGTTCTGCGATCTTCATGGTTTTCTGATTGTTGCGATCGGTCGAGTGTTTCATAGATGTGCCGCTTCCGGAAAGTTCCAACCCTTGGTCGGAAAGGGACCTATGACGACGGCGCGTGTCCAGGTCATGATCTCGCCCGCAGCATGCCGCGCACCGCGGCGAGGACCAGCACGCCCGCGAAGATGACCGCGACCGATAGCGGCAGGGCGTTGTGGCCGAAAAAATCCATCGCCGCACCCACCGCCGGTGGGCCGGTGATCCCGCCGACCCCCCAGAAGACGCCGATGGCGGCGTTGCCGGTGACCAGCATATGGCCGGTGAACCGATTGCCGAGTTCGATCAGGGCGAGCGTGTAGAGGGCGGCGCCACAGCTGCCCCAGAGGAAGAGCAGGACCCAGAACAGCGGGGTCCCCGCGGCCATCGGGATCGCGAGGGACACGATCACACCGAAGACCGCCACGGTGATCAGCAACACGCGCTCCCCGGTTTTTTCGGCCAGCCAGCCGATCGGGATTTGTGGGCCCATATAGCCGGCCAGCACGACGCTGATCGCGAGAATGGCGGATGTTTCCGTCATGCCGGCACTCTGGCCGTAGAGCGGCATCAGGCCGACGACCGAGCCCTCCATCATCGAAAAGGCCGCAATCGCGATCACGATGGTCGGCGCCATCCGCGCGAAGCTCCGGATGGAGGCGCCCTGTTCATGAACGATGGGGGGCAGCTTTTTGCGCAAGGGAATGGCGATCACGATGCAGGACAGCATCACCACACTGATCATGGCGAAGGGCAGAACCCCCTCGCTGCCGAATGTCGCGATGATCAGGGGGCCGATCGCGAAGCCCAGGGACGCGATGGTCGCGTACACCCCCATGACCCGGCCCCGGATCCGGTCTGGGGTCAGCATGTTGACCCAGCTTTCCGAGAGCACATAGGTCATGCCGCTGGACATGCCGATGATGAACCGCAGGACCAGCCAGACCCAATAGTCGACGATCAAACCTTGCAGAACGAGGGCGATACCGCAGATGACCGCGCTGACCGCCATGACCCGCCAGGCACCGAAGCGGATCGCGAGCTGGGGCGTGTATCCGACCGTCAACAGAAGCCCCAGGGACATCGCCGCCGTGCTGATGCCGATCGCCGTATCCGAGGCGCCGGTCCGTTCGAGAACGAGACTGGAAAGGGGGGCGGCGGCGCCGAATACCACGGCGAAGACGGTGACCGTCGCCATCGCGCAGGCTACCGCGAAAACGTCGAAATCCCGCGCATGACCGCGGCTATCGGTTGAGACCCCTTCCAGCGGCGGGCCGACCGGCGTCGTCCCCGGATTGGGGTGGCCCCCTGCCGGCGTTCCAGACCCGCTGTCGTCGGCCATGGCTAGATCGCCCCGGCGCGTTCTTCGATACTCTTGGTGTGGGAGAGGCCCGGTAGGATTTCCGACCGGATGAACTCGATCCGCTTCTGCGGTCCGCCGCCCTGGTTGGGGAAGCGCTTTTTCCAAAGATCGAGTTTCACGGCAAGGCCGCAGAGCACGGCGCCGATGGTGACATGCTGGCTTCGGACGAAGTCCTGGACCTCACGGAAGGATTCCGCCGTCACGTCGTTCCAGAAGTCCTTGGATCTGCGGTCGAACACCTCGAACCGGCCGACGATCGACGTGGAAATCCCCTTGAAGTCCTCGGTCATGCCGAAAATCTGTTTCTGCAGCGGCTTGTCGTGCGCGACCTGATAGGTCTGTGTTGTCTCTTCGGCCCATTCGAGGAACGGGTCCATATTCTCCATGATATTGTCGAGGCAGTTTTTGAAATAACTGATCGACAGGAAGATATCGCCGTAGTCCTCGAGGAACTTCGGGATGGCGGAGATCGGAATCCGCAACTGCTCCGCCATGGTCTTGAGCTGTTTCAGGGCGAATTCCCGGTCCGGGTTGGAGAACAGCTTGATGATGTCCGAGACGTCCTGGAGATCGCCCGCCTCGTTTCCGTAGATCTTGGTGATCAGCGGCCGGGTGAACGAGTTCATATAGACCGTGAGTTCCGCCCGCTTCTTGTCCGAGAGTTTCAGGACGTCGAAGTCCTCGAAGCCGATATCGAGTTCGCGCAGTTTGAGGCGCAGCGAGTAGATATCGAAACTGCCCAGCGTGCTCAGACGATCCAGCGTCTTGATGTCCTGCTCGATGGTTTCCCGGTCCGAGGGGAAGAAGCCCACCAGATCGGGTGGGGAGATCTGGCCCGATCCGGCCGTCGCGTCGCTGAACAGCTCGACCACGTTCTCGAGACGGGCGTTCTTGACATATTTCGCCTTGCGCAGCCCGATCGTTTTCAGCGGGATGATACAGAGCGGCAGAGTATGGAGGGCGTCGAGATCGTCCTCCTCCTGGGATGAAAGCTGCCCTGATTCTGCGTAGGTCGAAGTCGACATTGGCTCATTCGGGTTATCTTGCACCGGGGCGGTGCGCAGGCGGACGCCACATTGACAGGTTTTTTTCCAAACCGCGAGATCGGAAACTGAAAAACGCTAGGCGAAATAACGCTCTACCTCCGTATAGGGTGGCACAGAAGCGTTAACAATCGCTGAAGATCCCGCCTCCCCCCCAAGGCATCGGAGGGCCGGATGGGCCGCGGCCCGGGCGGTCAGGCCTGTTCAAGATAGGGTTTGCCGGTCGCCGGGTCGGTCTTGATCGTGGGGTACCCGGCGAACTTCCAGCCCTTGAGGCCGGTCGCGAGATGGGCGATCGCCGGCCGGTCGTCTTCGAGGGCGGCCATGCCGGCCATGTTCGAGCGCTGGCCGATACCGCAGTGGAGAATGACTTCCTTGGCGCCGTCCTCCGGAAGGGCCTTCGGATCGAAGGTCGAGAGCGGGAACAGCAGCGCGCCGGGAATCCGCTCGTTCATGAACTCGTGGGGCTCGCGGACATCGATCAGAACGGCTTCGCCCGCATCCAGCTTCCGCTTCACTTCCTCCGCCGTGTAATTCACCACCGACATTCCTCGATCCTTCCTCTATTCCGATCCAAACGATTTCCAAAGGTGGCCCCTGGTCTAATCACTGGTCGAGAGATAGGGAAGGACCAGACGAACGAAAAGAAGCAAACCGCCTCGATGAGAGTTTATTCCGCGTTTCGCGACCCAGCGATCCTATTGGCCCTGCTATTGGCCGGTTACGGCCTTGCCCATGGCGCGATCCGGTTGACCGCGTCCTCCGCGGCCGGTGTCGATTTCGCCGTCGAGGCGGTCTACAGCCAGTCCTGGCGGGGCGGGTATGATCTGCGTCAGCCGCCGCTCTTCGCCTGGATCGCCCATGGGGCCCGCGAGGTGGGGGTGTTGGGCGTTCCGTTCTTCGTCATTCTGAAATACGCCTGTTTCGGTGCCACCGTCTGGTTTCTGTTCCTGTCCGCCAGACGGATCATGGCCCGCGCCGACCATGCCGCGATCGGGGCCCTTTCGGTCCTGCTGCTCTATCAGGTCGGCTGGAACATGCATGGCGGTGTCACCCAAACACAGCTCCTCATGCTGGCCATGGCGGTCACCTTCCACGGCGTGATGCGGCTGGCCGCGGGGACCGCCGGCTGGCGGACCGCCCTGATCTTCGGCTCAGGCGTCGCGATCGGCCTGCTGAGCAAATTCGGGTTCCTGTTGTTCCTGGGGGCTCTGCTGATCGCCGTGATGTCGGATCGGGGGGCGCGGACCAATATCCGGGTCCTTCCCCTGGTGGCGGGCCTGCTTCTGGCCGCCGGGCTGACCGCGCCCTATTGGCTCTGGCTCGCGGGGCAGGGGGAGGCTCTCGCCCGGCTGCCGGCCACAGCACTTGGGGCGGACCGCGAAGCGTCGGCTCTTGCCCGCCTTCAAGGCGCGGGATCCTTTCTGCTCGCGTCCTTCGGGTTCCTGATGCCGCTGGCGGCGGTCCTGTTGTTCGTTCATCCCAGGCTTTGGCGCGCCCCGGTGCTATTGGGGAAGACCTCCATCCCAGGGGGCGTGCCCGACTGGACCCGGATTCTGGGCCGCTTCCTCCTGATCGGGGCGGCCACCGGAGTGGCGGGTGTTCTGGTTGCAGGGATCCCGGAGGTCCGCGAACGGTGGCTGCATCCGATCTGGTTCTTCGCCGGCCTTTACGGCGCCCTGTTGTTCGAGCGCACTTCCGCCGGCCCGGTGGCTTGGCGGCGGATGGCGGGCGCGATCGGAGTTTCGGTTCTAGTCGTTCTGGTTCTTCGAGCAGCGGAACCCTTGGTCGGGCCGCCGCTTTGCGACCGCTGCCGGGTGATGCGCGACTATGACCGTCTGGCCGAGGCGATAGTCGAAGCGGGCCACGACCGCGGTACGCTTGTCGCCACCCATGAGGATATCGCCGGCAATCTCACCCTGCTGTTGCCCGACGCCAGGGTGGTGATGGTCCACAGCGCCCGCCATGTCCCGGATCCGGACCCAAATACGGATCCGGAGCGCCGGGCCTGCGTGGTGATCTGGAGGCCCGATCATGTGGCGGCGCTGCCCAGGCGTCTGCGCGAGGCGGGCATGGATCCGGGCCTGCTCGGTCTGCTGGACGCGGCGGCCGCGACCCATATCGTCTCCGAGGTGTTACCGTCCTTTTCCTGGACCGGTCGGCCGATCGTTGCGCGCTGGGCCTTTATTCCATTGTCCGATCCCTCTACATGTCCCTAACCATTCTTCGACCGCGACGAAACGGCCCCCGAGATGTCCGCTCCCGACCCCATTGGCGAAACCACCGCCGAAGATCCCATCCCGGTAACCATCCTCACCGGATTCCTAGGCGCTGGGAAAACGACGCTGCTCAAGCATCTTCTGGCTCAGGACGGTATGGCCAACACGGCGGTGCTGATCAACGAGTTCGGTGAGATCGGCCTGGACCATCTGCTGGTCGAACGTCTCGACGAAACGACCGTTGAGCTGTCCTCCGGCTGTCTCTGCTGCACGGTCCGGGAGGATCTCGTGACTTCCATGCGCCAGCTTTTCAAGCAACGTCAAAAGGGAGAGGTCAAAGCCTTCGAGCGGGTGGTGATCGAGACCACCGGATTGGCCGACCCGGCCCCGATCATCCAGACCATGATGACCGACCTGGTGCTCGCCAACCGCTACCGGCTGGACGGCATCGTGACCCTGGTGGACGCGGTGAACGGCGAAAACACCCTGGACCGGCACCCGGAGGCCGTAAAGCAGGCGGCGGTGGCCGATCGGCTCTTGATCACCAAGGTGGATATGGTCACCGACCGGGTGTCGCTGAAGGATCTCGACAGCCTGGAGGCCCGCCTCGCCACCATGAACCCGGGCGCGCCCCGCTACCGGATCATTGGGGGCGTCGTCGATCCGTCGGCCATTCTGGATGCCGGGCTATTCCGGCCGGAGACCAAGACGGCGGAGGTCGGCGAATGGCTGAAGGCGGAATCCTATGGCGGCCACCAGCATCATGATCACCAGCATCATGATCACCAGCACCATGATCACGGGCATCATCATGATCATGGGCATGATCACGGGCATCATCACGACGTGAACCGGCATGACGATCATATCCGGGCCTTCTGCATCAGTTTCGACCGCCCGATAGACGGTACCAACTTCACCACCTTTCTGGACACGCTGATGGCGAGCGCCGGCGAGAACATTCTTCGGGTGAAAGGCATCCTGGACGTGACCGACCGGCCGGGACAGCCCGCCGTGATTCACGGCGTGCAGCACATCTTCCATCCGGTCCACTGGCTCGACGCCTGGCCGGAAGGACAGCCCCGGCGCTCCAAGATCGTCTTCATCACCCGGGACATCCCGCAGGAGCGGATCGAACGGATGCTCGATGCCCTGGATGTGGCCCCCGCGCTTTAGGGGACTGACTGATTATCCATTGTCGATCGGGACCAGGGCACAGTCGGTCAGCCAGATCCGGCCGCCGAAGCCCCGCTCGAAGGTGCCGGTCAGCCGAACCTCGGTGCCGCTCGTCGGTGGTCCGCCGGCATCGTCGCACACAAAGAGCCCGCCCACCGTGACCCGCGTCCGGCCACCGGCCTCGGTGACGTCGCCGAGCGTCCCGGTGAGGGTCAATTGGCGCCTGGTGAAACGGTCCACCAGGACCGCCAGCGGCTGGGTGCCGTTGGCGACATTGGCGGCGAGGCGGTTTACTTCCTCGGCGGTCAAAACGATCTCGGACGCCCCCGGGAGGGCGAGCGGGTCCGAAGAGGGATCCGATGCCGGATCGTCGACGGTGTCTGTTTCCTGTGTCTCCAAATTGGGGTCGCCGCCCAACAGGTTTCGGCCCGCTTCCCGGACCGGGGTGAGCAGTTCCGGCGGCACGACCGCGGTCAGCCAGTCGGGTGCCGGCGCGTCGCTTTGGGCGAGATACAGGAACCCCCCGATCAGGATCAGCAGGGCGGCCGTCGGGATGGCCAGCAGGAAGGGCAGGAGGCTTTTCCGCCGCTTGGGCTGATAGGGCAGCGGCTGTGGCGGGTGGGCTTCGAATATCCGCTCCCTCGTGAGCTGGGGCGGAGGAGGGGGGCTCGTGGGTCGGGCGCCTTCCGCTTCATCATATCTGTCGGCACGCAGGGTCGGCGTCGCGTCCGCAAGTCCACCGTTGCCACCGACCGGCCCGCCGTTGAGATCGCGGTCGGGTGCCGTCTCGCGCTGCTGCTCAGGATGCTGATCCGGGTCGACGATCTGGTCCTGGCCCAGGATCGCCTCGGGCGGCGGATCGATCTTGGTCAACGCGTCCAGCGGGATGTCGATGCTCTTGAAGAACAGCGTCGCCCAGTCATAACCGCCGTCGGGCTTGCGGGTGCCGGCGACGATGCGGATCGACCCGGTTCTGTCCTCCAATGCCCGGCCGAGACTGTCGGCCACGGGTTTGAGCGCCTTGTCCTTGCGGATGGTCTCCCAGGTGTGAAGGCGTTTGACCTGAAGGTAATAGATGTCGTGTTTTTCGGTCATTCACAGCGGCCATCGATCCGGACGGGCCCGCAGGATGCCGTTCCGGGACAATAAGTTCAATCGTGATGGAAGACTTGAGGAGGGGGCTGGTCCCGATGGCGCGAAGTGCCCGAAATCCGGGCATCGATTCAGCCTAGTGTGGTGGATTTGAAGTTCGTCACATTATCTACGGCGCGCCCCCAAACGAACTTCAAATCCAAAACCACACGAGATTCGATAAGGTGCTCGTGTTCTTGCGAATCCGAAGTCCGTCTCGAGCCGCCTCGAATTCCGCAACGAACTTCGGATTCGGGACACGAGAGCAGATCGCGCGATTTCTGAATCGCTTCAGGATCGTGAAATCGTGCGTGAACCTGCTCTAAGTTATTGTTTTAGGAGAAAACTCACAGGCGTTGAGACATCATTAAGTGATTCAATAACGCCGGATTTGGCCCTAGTCGTTGCCTTCCGGGTTATCTTGTTTGGCGGCTTCCCGGGACGTTCCATTCGCCGCCCGACGCGATTCGCGACGGGCCGCCATGGTCGTGGCCCCGATAATCAAGGCGCCGCCCAGCCAGGTCGTCCAGGCAGGGACCTCGCTGAACAGGAAGAAACCCAGAATAGCCGCCCAAATAAGGCTGAGGAACCGATAGGGCTGAATGGCCGAAATGTCCGAGACCGCGATGGCCCGGGTGAAGCAGTAATGGCCAATCGTCGCCAGAACCGCCGTCACCACGGACAGCAGGATCACCTCGAGGGAGGGCGTGGTCCAATAAAAGGCCGCGACGGGGGCCAATCCGACCGTGACCCAGACCGTGAGCCCGACCAGAATCATTTTGCTGGAGACCGTGCGCGTGAGCTTTTTCGTGATCAGGTCGGACGCGGCGAAGATCGGTGCTGCGATCAGCATGGCGATCTGGCCGATCTCGATCACCGAAAAGCCGGGCTGGATGATCAGCATGGCGCCGATCAGACCGGCGGCGACAGCGATGATACGGGCGAAGCTCAGGGGCTCCGACAGGAACAGGGCGGCACCGATGATGATGAAAACCGGCGCGAGGTAGGAAAGGGCCGCGACATCCGTCAGTGAAATGGTGGAGATCGCGATGAACCACATCATGACGCCGACGGAATGGAGCAGCCCGCGAAAGGCCAGCAGCCCATGGGGCGCCGTGCGCAGTTCGGTGCGCCAGAGACTGTAGATCGCCGGCAAGATCAGGACGACGCTGACCGCATAGCGCAGAAAGGCCGCCTGCATCGGATGCACGTCGACGGTGATGAACCGCACCACGGCGAAGAACGCCGCGAAGGCGATCGTTGTCGCCACCATCCAGAGAAAGGCGACCACCGGTGTCGGAAGATCCACGGAAACGGATCTGGAAGAGATCAAGGGAAGCCCCCTTTGTTTTTCGATACGCTAGGCCGTACCCCGGGGATAGACAAACCAAATCACCGTTTTCTCGTGTAATACGGGCTATGCGTCGCCCTGGTGGTGAAAGTTCAAAAAAAGTGCCTGTTTGAACGCCCTGTTTCGCGTTTCGGTTAACAACATTAAAGCTTATGAAGGATTTCAAGTAAAAAACATCTCTCAAAGAGGGTATCGTTTCGGCCCGATCCGAGAAGGTCGGGGCGCACGGGCGCAGCGGGCTGACATCCATTTGATCCTTGCTCCCGCGCCATTTAGCGGGCAATACGATCCGAAAAAAGAAGCCATTTGGAAGCTCCTCGAAGGAGGTTTCCAGTCGGGTGGAGTAACGCCGATGACCGCATTTCCGCTGCTTTCCAGCCCGCTGACCGTCGGGTCCGTTACGCTCAAGAACCGTGTCGTCATGGGGTCCATGCATACCGGGCACGAAGGGCATCCCGGCGGGTTCGAAAAGCTTGCGGCCTTTTATCGCGCACGGGCGCGGGGCGGGGCGGCTCTCATCGTCACCGGCGGCTGGTCGCCGACGACCGAGGGCAATCTCAAAGAACATCGCTGCGAGATGACGACGGAGGCGGACGCCGCCGATCATCGCGTTATCCCGGACGCCGTTCACGAAGAGGGCGGGCGGATCGTCCTGCAGCTTCTCCATGCCGGCCGCTATGCCTATCGGAAAGACGCCGTTGCCCCCTCAGAGGTGCCGTGCCCGATCAATCCCTTTCCGGCCCGTTCCCTGACGGCCGAGGAGATCGAAGCGACGATAGAGGCTTTCGCCGCCTCCGCCGCGCTCGCCCGCCAGTCGGGATATGACGGTGTCGAAATCATGGGTTCCGAAGGCTATCTTTTGACCCAGTTCCTCTGTCCCCGGACCAACCGGCGGGAGGATGAATGGGGCGGTTCGCTGGTCGCCCGCATGCGCTTTCCGCTTGCCGTGGTGACGGCGGTCCGCGCCGCGCTCGGCCCAGAGGGGCTCTTGCTCTATCGGATATCGGCGGCCGATCTGGTCGAGGGCGGTCTCGACGCCGACGAGGTCATCGCCGTCGCCAAGGCGGTCGAGGAGGCGGGGGCCGACGCGCTCACCACCGGCATCGGTTGGCATGAAAGCCGGGTTCCGACCATCGCCCAGGCGGTGCCCCGGGGGGCGTTCGCCTGGGCTTCCAAACGACTGAAACAGGCGGTCTCGATCCCGGTCATCGCGTCGAACCGCATCAACGCGCCGGAAATCGCCGAGCAGATCCTGGCGGATTCCCGCGCCGATCTGGTCAGTGTCGCCCGGGGCATGCTCGCCGATCCGGAATTCGCCGCGAAATCGGTCGCCGGGGATCGGGACGGCCTCAATATCTGCATCGCGTGCAATCAGGCCTGCCTCGATCACTACTTCATCGAGGAACCGGCGAGCTGTCTGGTCAATCCCAGGGCGGGACGCGAGACGACGCTGGTGCTGACCCCCGTCGAAACCCCGCGCTCGATCGCGGTGATCGGGGCCGGGCCCGGCGGTCTCGCCGCCGCCGACGCCCTGGCGGAACGGGGGCACCGGGTCACCCTTTTCGAGCGCGGCGCCGAGCTGGGCGGCCAGTTCAATCTGGCGAAACACGTCCCCGGCAAGACCGAGTTCCAGGAGACCCTGACCTATTTCAAGACCCGCCTGGAGCGCTTCGGCGTCACCATCAGGCTGGAAACCGCGGCGACCGCCCGGGGTCTGAAGGCGGAGGGATACGACGCCGTGGTCGTCGCCACCGGGGTGGTGCCCCGGGTGCCGGAGATCGAGGGTATCGACCATCCGAGCGTTATTTCCTATGCCGACGCGCTCACCGGCGCGAAACCGGTCGGGGAGCGCGTCGTGGTGATCGGCGCGGGCGGGATCGGTTTCGATGTCTCGCTGTTCCTTCTGGACGAGGAGGAGGCCTGTCTCGATCCGGCGGCGTTCGTGCATCACTGGGGCGTGGATTCGGCGTTGGAGACCCCCGGCGGGATCGTCAAGGCACCGAAGAACAAGCCGCGCCGGGAAATCACCATGCTGCAACGGAAATCGGGCGGGTTCGGCAAAACGCTTGGCCGGACGACCGGCTGGATCCATCGGGCCGAGCTGAAGCGCGCGCGGACCCAGATGATCGGGGATGTCACCTACCGTCGGATCGACGACGAGGGCGTGCACATCACCGTCGGCGCCGAAGGAAAAGCCGAGGATGTGACGCTCCTCTGCGATACCGTCGTTCTATGCGCCGGCCAGGATTCGGAGAACGGTCTGGTCGCCGCTTTGCAGGCGGAAGGGGTCGAGGCCCATGCCATCGGTGGGGCCAAGCTGGCGGCCGAACTCGACGCAAAGCGCGCCATCCGCGAGGCCGTGGAGCTCGCCGCCGCCCTTTAGCAATCCTCTCCGTCACCGTTATTCAAAAAGACCGTAACCGAGGATCAGTTCGATATGATGTATTTTCCGGAGGCCGGACACTGGGAAACCGTTGTGCCGGGGAAGGTCGGTGCGACCGAATCCGGGCTTGAGAAGGCCGTCGCCTATCACGTCTCCCATGAGAGTCCCTGGCATCGGGATCTTGAAAAGCAGCTTCTCGAGGGGAACTTCGAACCGCCGCCGCTCAATGAGGTGATTGGCCCGGTGGCGCCGCGGGGTGGCCCCGCCGGCATGATCCTGAAGGGCGGCCGCCAGGTCGCCTCTTGGGGCGATGTCGACCGCGCCGATTTCACTTTCTCGGTCGCCAAGTCCTGTCTGGCCATGATCGCCGGGCTGCTCCATCAGGACGGTCTGCTGCCGGACATCGACAAACCGGTGAGGGAATTGATCGACGACGGCGGGTTCGACAGCGATCAGAACGCGTTGGTGACCTGGCGCCATTTGATGGAGCAGACCTCCGAATGGGAGGGGGAGCTGTTCGGAAAGCCCGACTTCGTGGATCGCAACCGCGATCTCAACGCGAAGCCTGGCGAGTTCGGCGATAAGGGGGCGCTCCGACCGCTCGAGGCGCCGGGGACCTTCTGGGAGTACAACGACGTCCGGGTCAACCGCCTGTCCTTGTCCCTATTGCGGCTTGCCAAGCGCAATCTTCCCGAGCTCTTCAAAGAGCGGATCCTCGATCCGATCGGCGGGAGTTCCCTATGGCGCTGGCATGGCTACCGGAACAGCACGGTGATCGTCGACGACACGCCGTTGACCTCGGTCCCCGGCGGCACCCATTGGGGCGGGGGCCTGCAGATCCCGACGACGGATCTGGCCCGGCTTGGCCTGTTGGCCCTCAACAAGGGCGCTTGGGGCGGCGCGCAGTTGATCGGCGAGGACTGGTACGACGCCCAGGAGACGCCGTGCAGCCTCAACCAGACCTATGGTTTGTTGTGGTGGCTCAACACCGACCGCAAGCTCTATCCCGCCGCGCCCGAAAGCAGCGTGTTCATGCTCGGCGCCGGCTCCAACATCGTCTGGATCGACCGGCCGATGGAACTGGTCGTGGTCGCCCGGTGGATCGACAAACAGCGGGTCAACGGCTTCGTCGCGGAGATCATGAAAGCGTTCGGAAAGGAAAAATAATGAAGGGATTGGGAGCCAAGCCGGTCATCGTGACGGGGGCGGGTGGCGGCATCGGTCGGGCGACCGCCCTGCGCTTCGCCGAGGCCGGTGCCAAGGTCGGTGTGTTCGACCTCGACGCGACGGCGACCGCCGGCACCGTCGACGCGGTCAAAGAGGCCGGGGGAGAGGCATGGGCCCAGGTCTGCGATATCACGGACCGGGCGGCGGTCGACCGTGCGGTGGCCGATTTCGCCGATGAAGCGGGCCCGCTCTATGCCTTGGTCAACAACGCCGGCTGGGATCAGCCCTTCCAATTCCTTGAAACCGACGAGGCGTTCTGGCGCAAGGTCGTCGAGATCAACTATTTCGGGCCGCTCCACATGCACCACGCCTGTCTGCCGGGCATGGTCGAACGGGGCGAGGGGCGGGTGATCAACATCGCCTCCGACGCGGCCCGGGTCGGGTCTTCCGGCGAAGCGGTCTATGCCGGATGCAAGGCGGGGATCATCGCCTTCGGCAAGACCGTCGCCCGGGAGGTCGCGCGCAGCGGCGTCACGGTCAACGCGGTGTGCCCGGGGCCGACGGAGACCAGCCTGCTCGATAGTTTTTTCGATGACAGCGAGTATGGGAAAAAGCTCTATGAGGGCCTGAAGCGGGCGGTGCCGATGAAACGGCTCGGCCAGCCGGAGGATCTGCCGGGAATCGTCGCCTTCCTGGCCTCCGCCGAGGCCGGGTTCATCACGGGCCAGGTCATCTCGGTGTCCGGTGGACTTACCATGCATGGTTAAGAAAACCACATAACAATCTGATAAATATAAGGGAGGAAACCGGTGGAGAGCTATCAGGACATTCTCTACACCGTCGAGGACGGCGTCGCGACCATCACCATCAACCGGCCGGAACGGATGAACGCCTTCCGAGGCCAGACCGTCGAGGAACTGATCGATGCCTTCAACAAGGCGGGCTGGGACCGTTCAATCGGTGTCATCGTGCTCACCGGGGCCGGCGATCGGGCGTTCTGCACCGGGGGCGACCAGTCCGCCCATGACGGCCAGTATGACGGCCGCGGCACCATCGGATTGCCGGTGGAGGAGTTGCAGAGCCTGATCCGGGACGTGCCCAAGCCGGTGATCGCCAAGGTCAACGGCTACGCCATCGGTGGTGGCAATGTATTAGCGACGATCTGCGATTTGACCATCGCGGCGGAAACCGCTCAGTTCGGTCAGGTCGGCCCCAAGGTCGGCTCCGTTGATCCGGGATTCGGCACCGCCTTTCTCGCCCGCTGCGTCGGGGAGAAGAAGGCGCGCGAGATGTGGTATCTCAACCGACGCTACAAGGCGGCCGAGGCCATGCAAATGGGGCTGGTCAACGCCGTGGTGCCGGCGGAGGAACTCGATGCCGAGGTCGGGCGCTGGACGGCGGAATTGATGGACCGCAGCCCGACCGCCATCGCCATCGCCAAGCAGTCCTTCAACGCCGACACGGAGCATCAGCGCGGCCTATCGAAAATGGGGATGCAGGCGCTCAGCCTCTATTACGGGACCGAAGAATCGAAGGAGGGGGTGAAAGCCTTCCTCGAAAAACGGAAACCGCGTTTTAGAGACGTTTAGAGACGCCTTTCAAAGGTCGACCACCAGGTCGTAGAAATCGTCGTCATATCCGAAACCGAGATCGATCATGTCCCGTTTCAGCGCAGCGGCGAATTCGATCTCGGTCGCCGAGACCTCCACGGCCCGCGGATCGTCCCGTTCCAGTTCCCCGTCGCACAGAATGACGTGGCCGCGATACTCCTTGGTTTCGGATTTCAAGGGAAAGGCGACCGCCTCGACCGGGACGGAAAAACCCTGAGGATAGCGGTGAAAGAGATCGACCCGGAAACCCTGGGGCACATCGACCACCATGGTCAGCGCCCGGGTCGCGGACTCGGCCCGTTCCGGTTGGACCAGAATCTGATACTCCATCCCGACCACGTCACGCCCGAGACGGTGCCTGAGGTCGCTGCCGACCAGTCGGAAGGTGACGCGACCGTCCCGGTGAACGTCGAACAGCACGATATTCGACAAGATCGAGGAGAGTTCAATCGGGTCGATTTGACCACGGGCGGGAATGCCGCCCTCCACTTCGAGAAGACCGCGATAATAGTTGTATAGTGTGCGGTTGACCTCATGCTTTAAATGGTGCTGGGTCTCCGCAAAAGAGAAAATGTCGGCCGGTTTACGTTTAACGTGATTCATTTAAGGACATCGTCTTCCCTTTTTGGGAATCATAAGCGAAGAATAAAATAATATGTACTTATTTTTGATATGCCGTTAACCAATTTAATCCTGAAACGGTGTTCTGCTCAGGCTGGTATTCGCAGCCCACCCATCCCGCATAGCCAAGGCCATCAAGGCGATCGAAGAGGAAGGGATAATGGATCTCCCCACGATCGGGCTCGTGCCGTCCGGGCACGCCGGCGATCTGAATATGCCGGGTGAGGGGCGCGAGTTCCGCGATATGCCGGGCGAGATCGCCTTCCATGATCTGGCAGTGATAGAGATCGAGCTGTAGGCCGAGATTGGCGGCGCCGACATCCGCGATGACCTGCACCGCGTCGGACTGATAGGCCAGCAGATAGCCGGGGACATCGTGATGGTTCAGCGGTTCGATCGTCACGGTGACGCCCAGCGGTGCGACACGCGCCGCCGCCTTGGCCAGGTTCCGGCGATAGGTCTCCCAATAGGGTCCCTTGTCCGTATCGGGCGTAACGATGCCCGCCATGACGTGGAGCCTTTTGCAACCGGTGACCTCGAGGTACCGGCAGGCCCGGTCGAGCGACCGGTCGAAGTCGGCTTCCTTTCCGGGCAGGGCGGCGAGGCCGCGCATCCCGGCCTCCCAATCACCCGGCGGGGCGTTGAACAACACCAGATCGACCCCGGCCGCCGTGCATCGTGCCGCAAGCTCTTCCGGCGAGAGGCCGTAGGGAAACAGGATTTCGACGCCCCGGAATCCTTGCCCGGCGGCCGCCTCGAAGCGGTCTTCCAGCGGCCATTCGGTGAACAGCATGGTGAGATTGGCGGCGAAACGGGGCATTCTGCCGTGCCGTCTTAAACCCAGGTGGCCCGCAGGCGGTCGCGGTGAAGCTGCAGCCAGGTCATGGCGAGCACGGTCATGGCGTTGGTGTACCTGCCGGCGGACAGGTCCTCGACGGTTTCGTCGAAGGATCGGCTGAAGACGCGGATGTACTCATGCTCGGAAGCCTCGCCGGCGATCTCCGCCGCCTGGGCCGCATCGACCTCGCCGCAGAACACGGTCAGTCTTTCCGTCGACCCGCCCGGGCTGGTGAAATAGTCGGCGATTTGCTCGACCCGGACGACCGTGCAGCCGGTCTCCTCTTCGGTCTCACGCCGGGCGCAGTTTTCAAGGCTCTCATGCGGATCGATGATCCCGGCCGGAATTTCGACCGACAGCGGCGGTTCCCCGGCAAGGGCGACCGGGGCGCGGAACTGCTCGGTCAGGATCACGCGGTCCGCCTTCGGATCATAAGGCAGCAGGCCGACCGCGTCGCCGCGCAGGAAGATCTCCCGGCTATAGGGCGCGGTCCAGTCGCCCGCCGGCGTCTTCAGGCTCAGGCTCACCTCGTCCATCTTGAAAAAACCGTCGAATACCCGGCGGCGGTCGATCAAACGCCAGACCTCATCCGTCATGACCGCTCTACCTCCCCATCCCGACCCGCGCGGGCCGCCAGGCGCTTCAGGGCGTCGCCGGACAGGCGGTGGTAGACCTTGTCGACCTGATCGGTTTCGCTGACCGCCCGGTAGAAGCCGAGCGAGCCGTCATTCCACTGGTCGGCCGTCCAATCGAGATGGATCGCCCCGAGGTCGACCGCGACCTGGGCCAGTCCGCGGATCAGAGCCCGTCCTATCCCGGACCGTCGGTGGGCGCGGCGGACGAACAGATCCAGCAGGAACAACCCATGCCGTCCCATCGGCAGGGCGGGGTATTGGCAATAGGCGGCGAAGCCCACCACGCTGTCGTCCCGAACGGCGACCAGCACGCCCTCTTGCGGGGCCAGACTGGAAATGAATCGGCCGAGGTCGGCGACGGCGGGAGCCGTTTGTCCGGTATGATCGGCGCCGTAGAATGTGAGCATTTCCGCCGAAAGCCGTGCCAGATCGCTGGCATCCTCCGGCCGAGCGGCACGAATAGCGACATCGTCCGGCGGCACGCCGCGACGAGAAAATGTTGATGTCAATCTATCGGAAAGAACGGACAATCTGATATTCCAAGGCCGGTTGACGGTTCCACCCACCGGAAGAGGGAGGCTAGACGATGGGACTGAGTTCGAGCCGTGTCAATTTCACCGGGCAGAATGGCCAGACATTGGCCGCGCGTCTAGAACGTCCGAAAGGGCCGATCGTCGCCTACGCCCTTTTCGCCCATTGCTTCACCTGTTCGAAGGACATCTTCGCGGCGACCCGAATCGCCCGCGGGCTAGCGGAGCAGGGGATCGCGACCTTCCGGTTCGATTTCACCGGCCTGGGGCATAGCGAGGGCGACTTCGCCAACGAGAACTTCTCCTCGAATGTGGAGGATCTTGTCGCCGCCGCCGGCCATATGCGCGACACGCTGGCCGCCCCCACGGTTCTCATCGGGCACAGCCTCGGCGGGGCGGCGGTTCTGGCGGCCGCCGGACAGATCCCCGAAGTCAAGGCGGTGGCCACCATCGGGGCGCCGGCGGACCCCGCCCATGTCTCCCATCTCTTCGACGCCCATATCGATAGCATCCAGGCCGAGGGCGAGGCGGCGGTCGAGCTATTCGGCCGGACCTTCACCGTCAAAAAGCACTTTCTGGAGGACATCGCGGAGCAAAAGCAGAAGGAGCGCATCGGCACGCTCAAGAGGGCGCTCCTGGTGATGCACTCACCGATCGACGCCACGGTCGGGATCGAGAACGCGGGCACGATCTTCGGCGCCGCCAAGCATCCCAAGAGCTTCATCTCGCTCGACAATGCCGATCACCTACTGTCCAACCACGCGGACGCGGCCTATGCCGCCGACGTGCTCGCCGCCTGGGCGGGCCGTTGGGTCGGGCGCAAGGCGGTGGAGCGCCCGGTGGGCAAGGTCGGCGACGGTCAGGTGGTGGTCGAGGAAAGCCCCGGCTTCAAATTCCGCCAGGTGATGGCGGCGGGACCGCACACCCTGATCGCCGACGAGCCCGAGAGCTTTGGCGGCGCCGACTCGGGCCCCACGCCCTATGGCTTTCTCGTCGCGGGGCTCGGGGCCTGCACCTCGATGACCATCCGCATGTACGCGGACCGCAAGGGCCTGCCGTTGGACAGTGTCCGGGTCGAACTGGAGCATGCAAAGATCCATGCGGCGGACTGCGAAAGCTGCGAGACGGCCGACGGGAAGATCGACAGGATCGTCCGCAAGGTCTATCTGACCGGCGATCTCACCGCCGACCAGCGGCAAAGCCTCCTGAGGATCGCCGACAAATGCCCGGTGCACCGCACGCTGCATTCGGAAGTCCTGATCGAAACGGAACTCTCTGACCCATGAAGACGCTCTATCTCCTGCGCCATGCCAAATCGAGCTGGGAAAACACCGGGATCGACGATTACGACCGGCCCCTCAATGCCAGGGGGCAGCGGGCCGCCATGGTCATGGGCGTTTATTTCGCCCAACAGCAACTCCGTCCGGACCTCATTCTCTGCTCCAGCGCCCGCCGGACGCTGGAGACCCTCGATCAGGTGCGGCCCCGGATTCCCGGTAAACCGCAGCTTTCCATCGAAAAGGAGCTGTATCTGGCTTCCGCCAACGACTTGATGAAGCGATTGCGGAAGGTCGATCCGGCCGTGGGCTCGATCCTGTTGCTGGGCCACAACCCCGGCCTGGAAGATCTCGCGCGGCTTTTGTTCGGCAAACAGAAAACCGAGGTGGTGGACGGTCTCAACGCGAAATATCCGACGGGAGGCCTTGCAACCTTCGCGGCGGATATCGATAGTTGGAAAGACTTGAAAGCCGGAGGGGCTAGTCTGCAGTCATTCGTGATCCCGAAAGGGCTCGTATGACCTCGTGCATTATTTAGCAGCAGAGAGGTGCCCCTAAATTGACCGACTCCGTTCCTGAAGAGCCACAAGAACAGACCGCTGAGCAGGCCCCGGGAAAGTCTCCGGCCAAACCCAAGAACAAAGCATCGACCGTCGAGATCGAGTTGAAGTTCACGGTCGCTCCCGAGGCGATCGACAAGATCAAGAAGCATCGGCTTTATCGCGATGGCGGTCAGGGACGGGCGGTGACCCGGTCTCTCAGATCCATCTATCTCGATTCACCCGACCGAAGTCTGGAGCGCGCGGGGATCGCCTTCCGGGTCCGAAAGGCGGGGGCAAAATGGATTCAAACCCTGAAGACCGACGCCGATCCCTCTGTCGGGCTGTTCCAGCGGACGGAACTCGAAGCGGAAATTCCGACCGATCGGCCGGAAATCCATCGGATATCCAATGCCGTGTTGCGGGCCAAGGTCGAGAAGGCCGCCGCGTCCGGCCTTGTGCCGATGGTCGAAACGGACGTCCGGCGGACGAGCAAGAAGTTCGCCATGCCCGACGGTAGCATCATCCAGATGGACATCGATGTCGGAGCGGTGAAAACCCCCGACGCCTCGGAACCGGTCAACGAGGTCGAACTGGAGTTGGTCGAGGGGCGTCAGGCGGCGCTCCATGACGCCGCGTTCGCGCTGCTCGACGACGGAATCGGGCTCGGCCTGTCACTCGAGACGAAGGCGGCCCGGGGGCAGCGGCTCCTGGACGGGCGCGGTCCCGAGCCGGTCAAGGCGGACCGCCCGGAGATCCCCGGGGACGCGACGGTCGAGGAGGCGTTCGGCCGCATCGTGCTGTCCTGTCTCGCCCAGATCCTGGCCAACGAGGCGGCGACCCGCGACGGCGGCGACCCGGAAGGGGTACATCAGATGCGGGTCGGGGTACGCCGGCTGCGCTCGGCCTTCACGGTGTTCGGCAAGGTCCTGCCACCGGATCAGACCGGGCCGATCAAGGACGACCTCAAATGGCTTTTCGCGAGCCTGGGCGATGCCCGTGATATCGATGTCTTTTTGGCCGAGACCCTGAACGACATCGCCGAGAGCACCCAGGAAGAGGATTTGGCGCTCGACCGGCTCCGGCTGACGGGGGAGGCCGTCCAGGCGAAGAGCTATGCGGATATTCGAACGCTCTTGGACGACCCCCGCTATACGAGACTGCTCTTGACCCTGTCCCGCTGGGTCGCCGAACGGTCCTGGCGCGACCAGCCGGTCTCGGAGATGTCCGCGCGGCTATTCGACCCGATCCGGGACTTCGCCGCGTTGCAGCTCAAGAAACGCCATAACCGGGTCGTCCGGCATGGCCGCGACATCGTCCATATGCCGATCGCGGAACGTCACGAGGTCCGGCTCGAGGTCAAGAAGCTCCGGTATACCGTCGACTTCTATTCCTCGCTCTTCGGCCGCAAGAAGGTGAAGCCCTATGTCAAGGCGCTGGCCCGGATCCAGGAAACCCTCGGCCGACTCAATGACGGGGCGACGGCGGCCCATGTGCTGGAGCGGCTGACGGCCCATCGCGGCAAGGCGGCGACCGGTCAGGACCATCGGGTGGCCGGCTATGTTCTGGGCTGGATCGAGAACCAGGCCCGCCACGAGCTGGAGACGCTGCAGGACGACTGGGCGGAGTTCTATAAGGCCAAGGTGTTCTGGTAGGTCCTTGGACGGCGGGTTCCGCAACGAAAAAGGCCCGGCGCGAACGCCGGGCCTTTTCATGTTGGCTCCCCGGGCCGGATTCGAACCAGCGACCGGACGGTTAACAGCCGTCTGCTCTACCGCTGAGCTACCGAGGATCAGTGAGCAGCGTATCTAGCAGGACCGATTCGCTTTCGCAACCGGGTTTTCGACACTTTTGTGTCATCCCGCGCCAGCCCGCTTCGAATGCCGAAATTGGGCTGGAGGCGCCGACCGGAATCGAACCGATGTACAAGGATTTGCAGTCCTCTGCATAACCACTCTGCCACGGCGCCGTTGGATCGCGAGACCGGAAAACGGCCCTGTCGGGCCTCTGCCGTCTCCACTCCACTATGGCCCCGAGCGATGCGGTTTGCCAACCGCACCGTTCAGGGAAGCGGGGTGATAAGGGAAATCGCCGGCTCTGTCCAGAGAAGATCGGCGGTGTCCCTCCGACGGGTTGTCCGATCCGGTGACGGTTTCGTCTCGTATATGGTTAACGAAACATGAACAGGAGCGCACCGATGACGACCTATAGATTGATGAAGCTCGGTATGTTGCTGTTCATGACCACGCGCCGGGACGGACGGCGGCGCTTCGAGCGTGCCGGGCGGCCCACCGCGTGATACGGAACTCTCGGTCGCGTAGACGCCGGTTGTCAGCCGGCGTCGGCCCCAGTATATAAGCGTTCCATAGGGGAGGGGGCAGGACCCCCGTTAGACAGTCCGCCCCGCTAGACAGTCCGCACGGAACGCGATTGGGGAATCATCATGGCCGATTACGCCGCCGCCCGCCGCAATATGGTCGACAGTCAGGTCCGGACCAACAAGGTCCGCCACTACGGTCTGATCGACGCTCTGGCCACCATCCCGCGCGAGGCCTTCGTGCCGTCCGCGCTCAAGGGGGTCGCCTATCTGGACGAGGATCTTCATCTCGGCGGCGACCGCTATCTGGTCGAGCCCATGGTGCTCGCCCGGATGATTCAGGCGGTCGACCCGAAGCCGGAGGAAACGGCGCTCGATGTCGGCTGTGCGACCGGCTATTCCTCCGCCCTGCTCGCCGAACTGGTCGGTACCGTGATCGGCATCGACCCGAATGAGGAATTCGTCGACATGGCCAATAGCCAACTGTCCGATCTCGGTTATGACAATGCCACGGTGGTCGCCTCCGACCTGCCGTCGGGCTACGCCTCGGAAGCGCCCTATGAGGTCATTCTGGTCAACGGCATGATCGATGAGGTTCCCTCCGCCCTTGCCGACCAGCTCGCCGAGGGTGGCCGCCTGGTCGCCGTCGTGTCCGACGGTCGCTCACACGTCGCCGCGGCGAAGGGGCTTTCCGGTGGTGGTCGGGTCAAGGTCTTCACGAAGGCCGGCGGCGTGATGTCCGGCCGGACCGTCTGCGATGCCGCCACGCCGGTCCTCCCGGGCTTCGAGCGCGAGGAAGGTTTCGTCTTTTAGGCCCGCTCGCTTTCCGCGCCGCCGGAGAGGGAAACTTCCACTAGCCTCTTTCCGCGCAATGTTAATCGGGTTAATTTCCTCCCCGCCGACGCTTTGACATTTCGAAAACAGCCCCATCTTCGGGGGGTGCCGCCTTCGGGTCCGACCCGCTGTTCCCCAGACCGCTGAGAAAGATCGTCTCGATGCCCTCTCGCACCCTTTCTATTGCCAAGGTTCTTTCCGGGACGGCGATCGCCGCGTTTCTTGCCGCCGGGACGCCGGTCCAGGCTCAAACGTTGAGCGAGGCGTTGGTGGAAGCCTACCAGACCAACCCCGATCTCGCCGCCAGCCGCGCCCAGTTGCGGCAAAGCGACGAGGCTCTGGGGGGCGCGGTGGCGGCCTGGCGCCCGACGGTGACGCTGAACGGCTCAGTCTCGGTCAGCCGCCAGGAACAGGAATTCTCCACCGGCACCTCCACAGAGGATACGCTCACGCCGAGCAGCCTGTCACTGACCCTCAGCCAGCCGGTCTGGCAGGGCGGGCGCATTTCGGCCAACATCGATTCGGCCGAGTTCGCCGTCCAATCGCGCCGCGCCTCGCTTGTCGGCGTCGAGCAGGGGGTCTTCGTCGACGTCTCGACCGCCTATCTCAATGTCTTGCGGGACACGGCCGTCCTCAGGCTCCAGCAGAACAACGAGGAGCGTCTGGTCCAGCAGCTCGAGGCCGCCCGCGACCGGTTCCAGGTCGGCGAGGTGACCCGGACCGACGTCGCCCAGGCGGAGGCCCGCTTGCAGGAGGCGATCGCCGGCCGCATCCAGGCGGAGGGCGCGTTGCAGATCAGCAGGGAGGCCTATCGCCGGTCGGTCGGCTCCTATCCGAGCCAACTCTCCGCACCGGACATCCAGTACAGCTTGCCGCAGACCTCCGAGGCCGCGCGGGAATTGGCGGGGCGGGAGAACCCGAATGTGGTGGCGGCCCGCTTCGATGTCGCCGAGCAGCGGCGTCTGGTCCGGTCGGTGACGGCGGGGATCCTGCCGCAGATCAACCTCCAGCTCCAGGCGTCCGAAGCCCGTGACACCGGGACCACCACGGAAAGTTCGTCCGATCTCTCGGCGGGGCTGACCGCGTCGGTTCCGCTCTATGAGGGCGGCCAGGTCGCGGCCCAGATCCGACAGCAGCGCGAGGTCGAGAGTCAGGCCATGGCCAGCCTGGAAGGCCAGACCCGGCTGGCGGTCAATCAGGCTGCGACAGCCTTCGAACAGTTGCTGACGGCCCAGGCGCAGATCGACTCCTTCCGTAGCCAGGTCGCGGCCGCCGAGATCGCCCTGGAAGGGGTCCAGGAGGAGGCGGCCGTCGGGTCCCGGACGACGCTCGATATCCTCGATGCCGAACAGGAACTGCTCAACGCGCAGGTCAATCTCGTGGTGGCGGAACGGGACGAAATCGTTGCTGAGCTGAATGTGCTGGCGGCGATCGGGCGGATGACCGCCATCGATCTCGGTCTGCCGGTGACGCCCTATGACTTCGAGAAGAGCTATCGCGAGGCGCGCGCCGATTACTGGCCCTGGGACGACGTCTTCGAGGCTCTAAGCCAGGATTGATGGATTGCGGCAATTGGAGGGAGACGGAAACGATTTCTTGTGGTAGTTTCTTAACCTATCCGCAATATATGCCGGTCCTACCGGTAATCCGGTTCCACATCTAGCGATTGCCATCTGCCCACGATGAGTGAAGACAAGGCCGAAGAACCGTCAATGGAAGAGATCCTCGCCTCGATCAGGCGGATCATTTCCGAAGAAGACGGCGAAGAGGAAGAAGAGGCGGAAGGCGAGGTCGCCGATCTCGAGGAGCCCGAGCCGGAACCCGAGCCCGAGCCCGAGCCGGAACCCGAGCCCGATCCGGAACCCGAACCCGAAACGGAAATCGAAGACGACTTCGAGGAACCGGAGCCCATCTTCGAAGAGCAGAGGAAGGATCCGATCTTCGACGAGGAGCCGGAGCCCGAGCCGGAGCCCGAGCCGGAACCGGTGCCCCAACCCGCACCGATGCGGGAACCCGAACCGGTCCAGACCACCGGGCTGCTCGACCTCACCGAACCGGCGCTTGTTTCGCCTCCGCAACGGGCAGAGGCACAGGACTCCTTCGCTAAACTACATCAGCAGGTCACCCGCCAGCATCCCGAGTTGCCGATCGGCGCCGGTCATAAGACCCTGGAAAGCCTGACCAAGGAGGTCATGCGGCCGATGCTCAAGGAATGGCTCGACGACAATCTCCCCTCCATGGTCGAACGCCTGGTTCAGGAAGAGATCCGGCGCATGGTACGCGAGGCCGAGCGCCGCCTCGACGACGAGGAGTGATCCCACCGGTCGCCATGCCGATAGACGGAAAAAGCATCCGTCCCAAAACGAAGGCCAGCCCCGCAAGCGCAAGGGTTGGCCTTCTTTCGTTTCGGCGTTAGAACCAGCGGCTCGTCATTTTAAAATTCGACCGGATTTCGACCGCGCCATGATCGATAAGACCTTCAATCCCAAGGATGTGGAAAACCGCCTTTACGAGGCGTGGGAAACCCAGACCGCCTTTGCCGCTCATGTGGACGGTACCGGGGCGCCCTATACGATCATGATGCCGCCGCCGAACGTCACCGGCTCGCTCCATATGGGGCATGGCCTCAATATGACGTTGCAGGACGTGCTCACCCGGTTCCAGCGGATGCGCGGACGGGACGCGCTGTGGCAGCCGGGCAGCGACCATGCCGGGATCGCCACCCAGATGGTGGTGGAGCGTAATCTCGCCGCCGAAAACGTCGACCGTCGCGATATCGGCCGGGACGCCTTCATCGAGAAGGTCTGGGAGTGGAAGGCCCATTCCGGCGGGACCATCGTCGAGCAGTTGAAGCGCCTGGGCGCGTCCCCCGACTGGGCCCGGGAGCGGTTCACCATGGACGAGGGGCTGTCGAAGGCGGTGCGCACCGTGTTCGTCCAGCTCTACAAGGAGGGCCTGATCTATAAGGATCAGCGGCTGGTGAACTGGGACCCGAAATTCGAGACCGCGATCTCCGATCTCGAGGTCCAGCAGATCGAGAAGAACGGCAATCTTTGGCATTTCCGCTATCCGGTCGAGGGCGAGCCGGACCGCTACCTGGTGGTCGCCACGACGCGGCCGGAAACCATGCTGGGCGACACGGGCGTCGCGGTGCACCCTGACGATCCGCGCTATGCCGATCTCATCGGGAAACACGCGATTCTGCCGTTGGTCGGCCGCCGTCTGAAGATCGTCGCCGACGAGTACGCGGACCCGGAAAAGGGGACCGGTGCGGTGAAAATGACCCCGGCCCACGATTTCAACGACTTCGAGGTCGGGCGCCGGCACGATCTCGAACTGATCAACATCTTCGACCGCAAGGCCCGGGTGAACGAGAACGCGCCCGAGGCGTTCCGCGGGATGGACCGGTTCGAGGCCCGCAAGAAGGTCGTCGAGATGATGGAGGCCGAGGGCCTCCTGGAGACCATCGAGGACCATGTCCACATGGTGCCCCATGGCGACCGGTCGGGCGTGCCGATCGAGCCGTTCCTGACCGAGCAGTGGTATTGCGACGCCAAGACCCTGGCCAAGCCGGCGATCGAGGCGGTCGAGACCGGCAAGACCAAATTCGTGCCTCAGAATTGGGAAAAGACCTATTTCGCCTGGATGCGGGATATCCAGCCCTGGTGCATCAGCCGCCAGCTCTGGTGGGGCCATCAGATCCCGGCCTGGTACGGCCCGGACGGCGAGACCTTCGTGGAAATGACGGAGGAGGAGGCCGCGGCCGCGGCGGAGGCCCATTATGGCAAGGCGGTCGCGCTGACCCGTGACGAGGATGTGCTCGACACCTGGTTCTCGTCCGCGTTGTGGCCGTTCTCCACGCTGGGCTGGCCGGAAAAGGCGCCGGAGGTGGCGCGCTACTATCCCGGCGACGTGCTGATCACCGGCTTCGACATCATCTTCTTCTGGGTCGCCCGGATGATGATGATGGGCCTTCATTTCATGAAGGACGTACCCTTCCACACGGTCTATATCCACGCCCTGGTCCGCGACGAGAAGGGCCAGAAGATGTCGAAATCCAAGGGGAACGTCCTCGACCCCCTGGAACTGATCGACGAATACGGGGCGGATGCCACGCGCTTCACACTGATCGCGCTCGCCGCCCAGGGTCGGGACATCAAGATGTCCAAGGACCGGATCGCCGGCTACCGTAACTTCGCGACCAAACTGTGGAACGCCGCTCGCTTTTGCGAAATGAACGAGGCGGTGTTCCCCGGCGCCTTCGACCCGGCGGCGGCGGACCAGACCGTCAACCGCTGGATCGCCGGCGAGGTCGCGAAGACAGAGCGGGAAGTGCGGGAGGCGCTGGACGC
The DNA here is from genome assembly GCA_024743275.1 of Alphaproteobacteria bacterium. GTDB lineage: Bacteria > Pseudomonadota > Alphaproteobacteria > JANSWW01 > JANSWW01 > JANSWW01. Next base: position 174,803 of record JANSWW010000005.1, on the reverse strand, counting down.
CTATCGCTTCGACGCGGCGGCCAACGCGCTTTATCACTTCATCTGGGGCACCTTCTGCGACTGGTATCTCGAATTCTCCAAGCCGATCCTGAACGGAGAGGACGCGGCGGCGATCGCCGAGACCCGGCAGGCGATGGGCTGGGCGCTCGACCAGATCCTGTTGATGCTGCATCCCTTCATGCCCTTCATCACCGAGGAGCTGTGGGCGACCCTGGCCGCCGAAAAGGGCCGCGACCGGATGGCGGTCCTCGAATCCTGGCCGGACTACGGTTTCGCGCCGGATACCGAGGCGGCCGACGAACTCAACTGGCTGGTGTCGCTGATCACCGAGATCCGCTCGGTCCGTTCGGACATGAACGTTCCGGCGGGCGCCATGATCCCGCTGCAGGTCGCCGGCGCGACCGACGGCACGAAGGCCAGGCTCGACCGCCACGCGCCGCTGATCAAGCGTCTCGCCAGGATCGAAACGATCTCTCCCGTCGACGCCGTTTCATCCGGCGCGATCCAGACCGTTCTGGGTGAGGCGACCCTGGGCCTGCCGCTTGCCGATGTGATCGATTTGAAGGCGGAACAATCGCGCCTGCAAAAGGAGATATCGAAGCAGGAGAACGAGATCGCCAAGATCGACAAGAAGCTCTCCAACCAGGGGTTCCTCGCCAAGGCCCCGGAGGAGGTCGTCGAGGAGAACCGCGAGCGCCGCGCCGAGGCGGAGGATGTCCGGGCCAAGCTGCAGGGCGCGCTGGAACGCTTGAAGCAGGCGGGTTAATCCAACGCGGCGGTCGTCTTCCGCGCCTCCCAGGCGAGGTAAAGCGTCGCCGCGCCATGGCCGGCGGCGAGCGACGCCATCGCACCGTAGAGGCCGGGCCAGGGCACCATCAGGACCAGCACGACGAGACCGCCGAGGGTGACGGCGAACTCGACCACCGTCGCGGTCAGCATCGGCCCGGTACGCCGTTCCGTGACCAGCAATGCCCGCTGCCAACTGAACAGTAGCGCGAACCAGGGATAGAGCGCGCCGAGGGCGAAGCCGTTGGCGGCCAGCCTTGCCTCTTCGGGGTCTAGTCCGGTCACGCTGCCGAAGAACCAGTCCGACGCCGGTGTCAGGGCGAAGGCCAGCAGGACGGCCAGGATCACCCAGCGGCTGACCTCGTAAAACCGGCGGATCGGGGCGAAGACCGCCGGGTCCTTGTTGGCGAGATGGGCGATATAGATCTCCTGCTGGCTCAGCGAGACCGAGCGGAAGAACAGACCGACCGCATAGACCGGCGGAAAGGCGGCGAGCGACGGGATCGAGGCGATGCCATAGGCAAGGAAACCGCTGATCAGGCTGGCCGCCGACAGGGAAAGCAGCACCGTCGAGGAAAGCGGGATGTAGAAGCGGGCGACCTCCCCGAGACTGTAATCCTCGTCCTCGGGATCGCCGGGCCGTCCGAGTTTATCCTTCAGCGCCCAGCGGGTCAGAAAGATCACGGCGATACATTCGGCGGCCGTCGAACTCGCCAGCGCGAAGGCGCCGATCGCCCCCCCTTCGATGCCGATCGCGTCGGCGGCGAACACGCCCAGCGGGGCGGCGACCAATCGACCGACGGAGCAGAATCCGACAAGTTGCGAGCGGCCCGCCCGGACCAGGGTGCCCTGGAGGAAACGCCGGACACCGACCGCGATGGGCCAGGTGATGAGATAGGGCATCGCCGCGATCACCTGGTCGGCGATATCGGCCCTCAGATTGAAAAGGCCGTCGGTGAAGAGCCGCCCGACGGCCGGGATCGCCACCAGTGCGATGAGCAGGCTGCAGAGTAGGCTTGTCAGGAGCGCGAAGCGCCCGACGGCGCGGAAGGAGACCGGTCCCCGGACCAGCCGGTTGGACGCGGTCATCAGCATCACAACCGGGCTTTCGAAGAACAGCGCCAACGCGAACGCGATGCCGAAGGCGGCAAAGGGAACCACCGGGTCCGGCACCACCAGGGCCATGCAGGCGAGAATGACCGAGTTCTCCGCCGTCATGATCATCCAGGTGACCATGAGCGGCAGCCATTCCTTGACGATGCGCCCCTGGGTGAGTCTGGGAGCCAGGATGGGAGAGGTGGTGCGGAAGCGCGAGACCATGGCGTGACGCTATCATGCGTTATCCCCCGAATTGCTTGCGTTTTGATGCAGGGCGCCTATGCAGGGGAAGACTGGTCACAGGGCGGATGCTGGCGCTATGGTGACACGTAATATTCTTACTTTCAGGGAGACGATAATGCCTTTGGATGACGCACCCGGTAACAAGTCGTGGGACAAGTCGAAGTTGCCGAGCCGCCATGTGACCATCGGCGCGAAGTCGGCGCCGCACCGCGCCTTCTATTACGCCATGGGCATGACGCCGGAAGAGATCGCCCAACCCTTCGTCGGGGTGGCGACCACGTGGAACGAGGCGGCGCCCTGTAATATCTCGCTCGCCCGCCAGGCTCAGGTGGTCAAGCAGGGTGTCAAGGCGCTGGCCGGCACCCCGCGGGAATTCACCACGATCACGGTGACCGACGGCATCGCCATGGGGCATGCCGGGATGAAGGCCTCCCTGGTCAGCCGCGAGGTCATCGCCGATTCGGTCGAGCTCACCATGCGCGGCCACTGCTATGACGGCCTCGTCGGTCTCGCGGGCTGCGACAAGTCCCTGCCGGGCATGATGATGGTGATGTGCCGCCTCAATGTTCCGTCGGTCTTCATGTATGGCGGATCGATCCTGCCGGGCCGCCACAAGGGCCGGGATATCACCGTCCAGGACGTCTTCGAAGCGGTCGGCCAGCACCAGGCCGGCGTCATCGACGACGAGGAGCTGACCAAGGTCGAATGCGCCGCCTGTCCGTCGGCGGGGTCCTGCGGCGGTCAGTTCACCGCCAATACCATGGCTTGCGTCTCCGAGGCGATCGGTCTGGCGCTGCCCGGTTCCGCCGGCGCCCCGGCGCCCTATGAGAGCCGCGACGCCTATGCCGAGGCCTCCGGCCGTCAGGTCATGCGGCTGATCGAAATGCAACTCCGCCCGCGGGACATCGTCACCCGGAAGGCGCTGGAGAACGCCGCCACGGTGGTCGCGGCCTCCGGCGGGTCGACCAATGCCGGGCTTCATCTGCCGGCCATCGCCCATGAGTGCGGGATCGACTTCGACCTGAACGATGTTTGCGAGATCTTCCGCCGCACGCCCTATATCGCCGATCTGAAGCCGGGCGGCCGTTATGTCGCCAAGGACATGTTCGAGGTCGGCGGCGTGCCGGTCCTCATGAAGGCGCTGCTCGACGGCGGCTTCCTCCATGGCGACTGCATCACGGTGACCGGCAAGACCATCGCCGAGAACCTCGCCGATGTGGTCCTGCCGACCGATCAGGACGTGATTCGGCCGACCAGTGATCCGATCACCCCGACCGGCGGCGTTGTCGGCCTCAAGGGCAATCTGGCGCCGGAAGGGGCCATCGTGAAGGTGGCCGGTCTCAAGAACCAGCGCTTCGAAGGATCGGCGCTCGTCTTCGAATGCGAGGAAGACGCCTTCAACGCCGTTCAGGAGCAGGCCTATAAGGACGGCGACGTGATCGTCATCCGCAACGAGGGCCCGAGAGGCGGCCCCGGCATGCGGGAGATGCTGGCGACCACGGCGGCTATCTACGGCCAGGGACGGGGCGAAGAGGTGGCTCTGATCACCGACGGCCGCTTCTCCGGCGCGACGCGCGGCTTCTGTGTTGGCCATGTTGGCCCGGAAGCGGCGGTGGGCGGTCCCATCGCGCTTCTGAAGACCGGCGACAAGATCATCATCGACGCCATCAAGGGGGAGATCACGGTCGACATCGGCGATGAGGAGATGGAAGCCCGCCGCAAGGCCTGGCAGCCCCGTGAGCCGAAGAACGTCGCCGGATCGATCTGGAAATACGCCCAGATCGTCGGCAGCGCCGAGAAGGGGGCCGTGACCCATCCCGGTGCCAAGGGCGAAGGCGTCTGTTACGCCGACCAGTAACCGGGCGGCGGCACCGATCGCCATTTATGAGGTCGTCACCTAGTGTAGCGTCAGGGTCTGGGTCGGGGCTGCAACGGGTTTCAGCAGCCCCGGCCCGCCGACATAGTCGGCCCCGGTTTTCAAGAGGGCCGGCCCCGAAACCTCTCCGCCATCGACTCCGCCATTTGCTCCACCATCGTCGAAACAGAACCGGCGCAGTCCCGCCCGGCGGGCGCTGTCCATCAGGCTCTTGACGCCGCTACCGGTGCCGGGATCGACCCGGATGCCGATGAAGCCGGTCTCTTCGAGGTCCGCCAAGGGACCGAAATCCGGATCGACATAGGCGAACAAGCCGCGTCCGCATCCGGCGAGTTTCTCCGCCGTGGCCGCGACGACTTTCCCCGGATTCGCCGCATGGCGCATGTCCACACACAGAACCAGCCGGCGTTGAACCGCGGGCGGCAGCATCGCGATCTCGTGGTGGAGGTTCCGCAAGGCCAGCGGAAGGTCGAGGATCGAGGCGCAGACGGTGACGAAGAAAAGCACATTCGGGATCGAGTCGGTCCCGCCGACGATCTCCCCCAGCAGTTCGATCTTGGCCGCGGCCCTTTCCGCCGTTTGCGCGGCCTCGCTTCTGCTGCTGTTCCGTCCCAGACAAGGCTCCGCCACCGGCATCAGCCCGTCCCTGTCCGCGGTACAGAGCCCGACCTGATATCCGACCATCAATCGTCTCTTGGGCGCGATCACCGGCCCAAAACAGAGCTGGTGGTTCAGGGATATCTTGGACTGCCCCCGGCGCTCCAGCATGCAGGCCCGGAACGCACCCTGGGCCGCGGCGACCAGATCCTCGACGGTCCCGATCAGGTCGAGATCGGCGTAGTGTGCCAGATCGAAGGTGTGGGCCGTCGCTTTCAGCCGCTCCAGGCCCTTCCGGTGCCGCAGGGCATTCGTCAGCCTTAAGGCCAGTTGATCGGTCACCGCCTCGGCGTCGTCCGCCGTATCGGAGTCGAACAGCAGAATGAGGCCGTCATTGCCGCAGGGGACGATGATGTCCAGCGGGTTGAGGATTGTTTCCGCCAGGGTCATGGCAAGCTCGACGGCTTCCGCCCGGGCGGCGGGGTCGGGATTGGCCCCGAGGTCGATCACCTGGACATTGCCGGCGATCAACCGGCTGACCCGGGCCCTCTGCCCGCGAATGAAGGTCTGAAGGGTGTGCGAGAAAAGGGCGGGGTCCTTTTCCTGAGTGAGCCGGGCCGGTTTATCGCCGATGATCCGGCCGTCCCGCACCGCAAGACCGCGCTTTGAGGCATATCGAGGGGTCGAGCCGCCCATGGCTGCTGCTCCAAACGCTGTTGGTGTCACCTTACGCTTCCTTTCGTGGGGATCACAATGGGTTTCCCCTTGGCTCGCGCCCTGATCTTCTGGGGCATTCGATAGACCGGATCCGGTGCCTTGGCGGGCGGCAACAGGGTCGGGTAGCTGAACATGTCGAACTTCGAATTGAGGATCGCCCGCCCGGTCAGTTGCTTGCCGTTGCGCGGGAACCAGGCCGCCTTGACGCCCGCCTTGCGGCAGCCTTCCGTGAAGCGTCGCAAGGTGGCGCGGTCCCGGGCGCCGTCGCTGTAGTCGCGCGGCAGGACGGGGCACAGGGCATGACAGCCGAGGGCCGCCGCCAGATCGAAGCCGGTGAAGTCCAGCGGCACGGAAAAGAACATGCCGCGCCCCCGTCCGGACAGACATTCGGCGACGAAGGGCATCTCGGTATCCAGGGAGACCGCCTGCGACAGGTCGACATTGAAGAACAGCCGGCGCAGGGCGTGGTGGGGCAGCTCGAACAGGGCGTCCTCGAAGGCGCTACGGTCGTCCGCGTCGTTCAGGATCGCGGGAGAAAGGCCAAGCGTGAGAAGGACATTCGGCTTGTCGTCCCGTTCGGTCAGGGCCTGCGACAGGGCGGCCAACGTGTCGAGGGTGGCGCGGACATCGCCGTCGCGGCGGCTGGTCGCGGTCCGATTGCTCGGATCGATCAACACCTGTTCGACGAACTGGGTCGCGTAGCCGAGCATCATCCGCTTCCGGGGGGCGATGATCGGGGAAAACTGAAGGGCGAAAGAGCGCTCGTCTCCCTTGCCGCTCCTGTTCGCGCCCTGGCGCATCGCCATGCGCGCCGCCACCACCTGTTCGGTGCGTCGGCGCAGGCTGTCGACGTCGCAGACATCGTCCGCGTCGAGATAGGGGGCGTAGTCGAAGCAGAAGCCCCGGGCGGTGAATGCCGAGGCTTCGCGGTCAAATCGCAACGACTTGCTGGTCCGGCGTAGGACCGTCGTGGTGATCTCCCGTGCGCTTTCTGTGTTCTCCGCGCTGAAAAGCACGAGAAGACCTGTCGGGCCGCCTTGTTCGACGCGGTCGGCATCCCCCAGGCAGTCCTCCAGCACGTCGGCCAGAGTCGAAAGGGCGGTCCGTTGGGCTCGAAGGGTGGGCTCGGCGGTGCGGGCAACCAGGCGGAAATCCCCGATCATGGCCGCGCCGGCGCTATCTCGTTGGGCGTTCAGATAGGATTTGATGGGTACTTGGGCTTCGAACACCCAATCGGGCGCGGTGCCGTCATCGGCTTGGCTTGCGGCCTGTAGGATCTGGTCGAGGTCCGGGAAAGGCCCGTCGAAAGGGTTGCCCTCGGACGATAGATCCGCGCGGTCGTGAAGCATCGCTCTCCTCCATTCTCGTTCTTGTCGCGGCCCGTTCTGGGCCGGAGACATGCCGTCCCGGCGGTGCCGCATGAGGGGATGCCGCAACCGGTCTGGCTCACTTGGTCAGGAGGATCGGATCGGGGCTGTCGGCTGAGGGATGCCGGAGCCTGCAGGACCGTGATGCCTCCATTACCTGCCGAAAGGTGAGGAAGCAAAAGGCGGGCCAATACTAAGGGTTAGGACGCAAGAAAAAAGCGCCCGCCGGAAGGGTTAACCGGCGGGCGCTTCGCAAGGCCGTGAAATATCTCGGGGATTCCACCGATGGTTAAAAATTCATGACCAATCGGCCCTGGAGACCGAAGTCGGATCCGCTGTCCTGGGCGACGCTGGTCTCGCCGACGAACTGGGCACGAATTGCCTCGGTGAACCCGATTTCGATGCCGGCGGTGATCCGGATGCCGAAATCGCCTTCCTCCGTGGTGCCGTTCACCGTCTCGCCGGAGGGCAGGCTGGCGGAGACGGACTCTTCGCCGCCGAAGTCTTGCTCGGCGACGGCGCTGATATGGGCGGCGAAGAAACCCCCGTCGGTGAAATCGGTCCGGACCGTGGCCTGGGCCCCGGCATAGCCGACCAGGCTCTCGACATCGGTTTCCTCGACGGTGAGCGCGAGCGGGCCGGCGTCTTCGGTATAGCCATCGACCCGGGAGCGGGTCCATCGCGCACCGACCAGCGGCCCCACGGCGGTGTCCTCGGTCAAGAAGTTATAGCCGGCGGTGACGGTGCCGAAGAGGCTCGATCCGTCGGTGTCCGCGGATGCCGTCGGCCGTGCGGAGAACTGGGTCGGGCGGTTGAAGTCGTACTGATCGAAGGAATAGCCGGCCGACAGGTCGACATAGGTCCGGCGTCCGCCGAATGTGCCGTAGACCAGACCGAAATAGCTGTCGGAGTCGGCTTCGCCCCGGTTCCCCTCCAAGTCCTGGCTGCCCCGGGCATAGCCGACCGCCGCCCCGACCGAGCCTTTGCCGACCCGGAAGTCGATCCCAGCCATGGTGGAGATCACGTCGTAATCGAAGCCTCGGACAAGGGACGTCTGGTCCCGTTCGCCGGAGCCGTAGTCCCCGAGAACGAAGACGGCGGTGCTTTCCTTGCGCCGTTCTTCGGCACCGTCGTTGATGCCGGCCCGCACGGACAGCAGCCTTGCCTGGGCCAGACGTTGCTGGGACCGGCTGATTTGCAGGCCAAGATCGGCGCGGGCCGCCATGTCGGCACCGCTGTTTTCCGCGATATCGTATGTCGCGGCGAAATAGTCGGCGGCCGCGTTATGAACTGTCGCCGTCGGATGGATCTCGTCGAAAAAGGCCGTCGCATTCGCCGCCGCGTCCGTCGGGCAGGCTCCGGTTTCGACTCCGCTCACGACGCAGGGGACGGAGGTGTTGCTGAGGCCGTAGAGACTAGGATTGGTGAGGATATCGGTGAACAAACCATTGATGTCGACCACCGTGATATCCGCGCCCGTCGCGGTCTCCAGTCCGGCGACCGTGGCGTTCAAGGCTTCGTTGTAGCTCGACGTCAGCTGATTGAGGGAGGCGGTCGAACCACTCCCGACCCCGCCGGGCGTGTCGCCCAAATTTGGAAGATTGGCCACCAGGAACCGGCGATAGCCGATGGCGTTCAGGGTGCCCACGCCGGTCGCGATGTTCGTGGTTGTCTGTCCGATGACCGTGCCGGCGTCGGCCGTGCCCGCCGCGATCGCCGCCGCATTGTTCAGAAGATCGTTGGCGCCGATGAAATAGACTGCGACGGCGTCCGGCGTGACCGCCGTTGCCCCGGTCGTCACATTCGTGACCTGGGTGTTCACCTGATTGAGGGCGTCGATCGAGTTGGCGCTGCCGGATGTCGCGCCGCCGAAGGCGAGATTGGTTGTTGCGGTCGTCTCGACGTTCAGCAGGCCCGGCAATGTCTCCGCATAGACCGGACCGTTGGAAAAGCGTCCGCTGAAATAGGGCGGGCTCGGCGGTTGCGTGCCACCGGTGACCGCGAAGAGATTGCCCGGATCGCTGAGACTGTCGCCGATGATCAAGAGACTATCGGCGGCGTGAGTGGAGGTCGCCGCGGTGAGTGCCATCAGGCCGGCGCCTGCAAGCAAACCGCGCACTTGCGAGGACCTCGTGCGGAATCCCTTTGCCCCCGGGCGGGTGGCAGCCCCAAACGTAACCATGCGTTCCTCCCAGAACTGATTTTATCGATCTTGTCATTTATCGGGCGGTCGGCTTCTCTTTGTGGAAGCATGGCGCCCAACCCAGCGCTTAAATCCTATAGCAGAGCTGCGGTTGACCTAAACGTAAAATCACTTCCGCTAACGGAAAATTACAGATTTCTGGCAGCCGGGAGACGTCCCGGCCCCGCAATCAAAAGGGGAAAGAGCCTATGGCGCGCATTGTAATCGGCGGTTTTCAGCATGAGACCAACACCTTCGCGCCGACCAAGGCGGACTATCGCGCCTTCGAACGGGGCGGCGGCTTTCCGCCATTGACCAGCGGCGATTCGCTGTTTTCTGCGATGGAGGGCGTGAACATCGCCATTGCCGGGTTCATCGAGAAGGCGCGCGCCGATGGCCATGCTCTGCTGCCGACCACTTGGTGCGCCGCGCCGCCGTCGGCCCATGTGACCGAGGAGACCTATGAGCGCATCGCCGGTGCAATTGTCGAGCAGTTGAAGGCCCATCTTCCCGTCGACGCGGTCTATCTCTGCCTACATGGGGCGATGGTGACGGAGCATTTCGACGACGGGGAGGGGGAGTTGCTGCGCCGGGTGCGGGACGTGGTCGGACCCGAGATCCCCATCGTCGGATCCTTGGACCTGCACACCAACGGCACCCGGCTGATGTTCGACAGCGCGGACGCTTTGGTGGCGTTCCGGACCTATCCGCATGTCGATATGGCGGTCACCGGCGGGCGTGCCTACGCCCTGATGAAGCGTCTGTTGACCGGCGAACGTTTCGCCAAGGCGTTCCGTCAGCTTCCCTTTCTCATTCCGCTGAGTTGGCAGACCACCTTCATGGAGCCGGGACGGACGCTGTATGAGCGGGTCGGCGCCTTGGAGGGCGGCGACGTTCTGTCTGTCAGTTTCAACGCCGGCTTCCCGGCGGCCGATATCGCCGATTGCGGCCCGACCGTGCTTGCCTACGGAACCGAATCCGAGGCGGTGGAGCGGGCGGCCGACGCCATGGTCGACGCCATCGCCCAGGCCGAGCATGACTTCGCCGGGGTTCTGCATGAAGCCGACGACGCGGTGGCCGAGGCGATCGTCCTGTCCCAAGGCGCGGACAAGCCCGTCGTGATTGCGGATACCCAGGACAATCCGGGGGCCGGCGGCGATTCCAACACGACCGGCATGCTGCGGGCCCTGGTCGCCGCCGATGCCCAGAACGCGGCGCTCGGCCTGCTGTTCGATCCGGCCGCCGCCGAGGCCGCCCATGAGGCCGGGGTCGGTGCGGAGATCACCCTGGCTCTTGGTGGCCAGTCCAAGGTGCCGGGGGACGCTCCCTTCGAGGCAACCTTCACCGTCGAGTCCCTGCCGGAGGGTAAGTTCACCTGCACCGGTCCGTTCTATTCAGGCGCCCGCATGGATCTCTCCCCGATGGCGACCTTGCGGATCGGCGGCGTCCGGGTTGTTGTCGGCTCGAAGAAGGTGCAGATGGCCGACCGCATGATCTTTCGTCACGCGGGGGTCGTGCCCGAGGACGCGGCCATCCTGGTGGTCAAGAGTTCCGCCCATTTCCGGGCCGACTTCGAACCCTATGCCCATGCGGTGCTGGTGGCCGAGTCGCCCGGGCCGATGATCGCCGATCCCGGCAAGCTGCCTTGGAAGAATCTCCGCTCCGGCATGCGGGTCTCCGGCGGCGATCCTCTCGGTTAGAACAGAGAAATCAGCAGCGGGACCAGGATCGCCGTGATCAGGCCATTGAGACCCATGGCGATCCCCGCGAAGGTGCCGGCCAGCGCGTTGATCTGAAAGGCCCGGGCGGTGCCGATCCCGTGGGCGGCAACACCGGCGGCGAACCCGCGGGCCTTCCAGTCCTTGATCCCCATGAAATTGAGCACCGGGGTGACGATCATCGCCCCCAGGATGCCGGTCAGGATCACCATCACGGCGGTGAGCGAGGGCAAGCCGCCCAGGCGTTCTGAGATGCCCATGGCGATCGGGGTCGTCACGGACTTCGGGGCAAGCGACAGAATGGTCTCGGTGCTGGCCCCCAGGGCGCTTGCGATGGCGACGGCCGATCCGATGGCCGTCACCGACCCCGCCAAGAGGGCCAGCGCCATCGGCAGCAGGGTCCGGGCGACCACCCGTCGGTTGAGATAGAGCGGGATGGCCAGGGCCACCGTGGCGGGACCCAGAAGGAAGTGGACGAATTGGGCGCCTTCGAAATAGGTCGGGTAGGGCGTGCCGGTCACCAGCAGCGCGGCGATGATCAGGACGACGCTGATCGCCACCGGGTTGGCGAGCGGGGCGAGATTGAGTCGCTGATAGATCCGATCGCCAAGCCAATAGACGGCAAGGGTGAGGGTCAGCCAGAGCAGCGGTGTGGTGCTGAGATAGACCCAGATCCGGTCGATGGTCTCGGGCAGTTCGGGCGCGAGGTCGGGACTCAAGACGCGTCCTCCCGCCTGTCGCCCGGCCCACCGCTTTCATCCGGGGTCTCGTCCGCCGCGCCGGTGAGCCTGCTGACGGCCCGGAAGACCAGGGCGGTAATCGCCACGGTCAGAACCGCACTGACGATCAGCGCGGCGCCCAGCGGCAGCCATTCCGCCGACACCCGCTCCAGATGCAGGAGAATGCCGACACCGGCCGGCACGAAGAGCAGTGAGAGATGCTTGAGCAGTGTCGTTGCCACCGTTTCAAGCTCTTCCGGCACGTCCTTGCGCAGAAAAAGAAAGCCCAGCATGAGGACGAGGCCGATCACCGGCCCTGGAATCGGCAGGAACAGAGCTCTGGCGATGACCTCGCCCGCGAGCTGACAACCGAACAGCGCGACGATGGCCCCGATCATCGGTACTCAGGCGTCCGCGTCATCGCTACCGGGGAGATCCAGGGTGACCAGGACAGGGGTGTGATCGCTGGCCTTCTCCTTGCCGCGCGGCCCCTTGTCGATGCCGGCGTCGGTCAGGAGATCGGCCGCTTGCGGGGAGAGCAGCAGATGGTCGATGCGGATACCGTGATCCTTCTGCCACGCGCCGCCCTGATAGTCCCAGAAGCTGAATTCCTGACGCCGGGGGTGGCGGTCCCGATAGGCCTCGGTATAGCCCAGATGCAGGATCTCCCGGAAAGCGGCCCGGCTTTCCGGCTGGAACAGGGCATCCTTGGTCCACGCCTTGGGATCGTAGCAGTCCTCGTCCTGGGGAATGACATTGTAGTCGCCGGCCAGCACGACCGGGATCTCCTGTTGGATGAGGGCGCGGGCGCGGGCCTTCAGCCGCTCCATCCAGGCGAGCTTGTAGGTGAATTTCTCGGTCGCGATCGGGTTGCCGTTGGGCAGATAGATCGAGGCGATGCGCACCCCCTTGACGGTCGCCTCGATATAGCGGGCCTGCGCGTCACTGTCGTCGCCCGGCAGGCGTGCCGACACGTCTTCGAGCCCGTGACGGGAGAGGATGGCGACGCCGTTATAGGTCTTCTGGCCATGCACCGCGGCCTCGTAGCCGAGCGCTTCGATCTCCAGCCTCGGAAAATTCTCGTCGACGCATTTCAGTTCCTGGAGGCAGACGACATCCGGTTTGGCGCTTTCCAGCCATTCGACGACACGGGGCAGGCGGGCCTTGATGGAATTGACGTTCCAGGTGGCGATGGTGAAGGCGGTCATGGACCCCTCTTTGGCGTTTCGGGAACGCCACCCTACTCCAAAAGACCGTCAAAGCCAGTGTAGGGATTGCCCATGGGGACCGGCCAGGGCCACCGGCGTGCCGTTCTCCGCGACGATGAAACGCCGCTCGTCCGGATCGCCCGGCAGCTTCGCGGTAATATCGGGGAAAACCTGAGGGGATTCGACGCTGATCCAATGGGCCGGGGAGTCCATCATCATCGCCTGAAAGCCTTTTCGGGCCTTCGCCGGGACATAGGCGAGGACGGCGGTGTGAAACACCACCAGATGGGTTTCTTCCGGGGCCTCGGCCATCAGCGGGACGAGATCTGTGGTGAGATCACCCTTCACAACGGTGGGTGGCGCTCTTCTGGCCAGCGCGATGGCGGCGTCCAGCCGGGCCAGGCGGTCACGCTGATCCGGCCAGACAAGCGTTCGCAGCCATTCCATGTCGTGTGCATCGGTCACATCCAACGGATTGAGGTCGAGCCCGGCGGCCCAGGCCACTCGCGGATAGGCGTTGGGTAATGGCGGGTCGCCCGTGACCTCACAGCGGAGGAGCGGGGTGCCCAGCGTGCCGGTTCGAAGGTCCTTGCCATCGCCATATCGATAGTCATAGCGGTCGGGAATCAGGCAAAGTCCGGCGGAGGCGCCGACCTCGATCAGGGAAAGGGGCTGCGGCAGCCGCGCCAGGAGCGGCATGAGGAGTGCGCAGCGATTGGGCTCGTTGGTCTGGGTCGTGCGGTTGCGCATGACCACCTCTATCCCATTGGCATGCTTCTCGAGGTACCCCTCCAGGGCCGTGATATCGGCGGGGAGTCCGCAGACATGGCGGATGGCGGCCAGAAACAGATTGGGCTGTCGCCGGTCGTCCGGAAGGGCCGACAGAAAGTTCATGGCGGGCGCGGAACCCGCGATGCCGAGGCTCAAGGCCTCATAAAGCGGGGATTGCCCGGCTGCCTCGAGCCGGGCGAAACGCCGGTACCGATCCGCGAGCTCGCGCGAGATGACCGTCAGATGCTGAAGGACGTGCCGCAGCCGCAGGAGGCGGTCGCGTTCGGGTTCTTGATCTGGAAGGAGGCGCCGATCAGTTCCTGCACATAATCGATCTCGGAGCCATCCAGTAGATCGAGAGAGGTATCGTCGACCACGAATTTCGTGCCGAAGCTCTCGAACACGAGATCCTCGTCGGAAACCGCGTCGTCGAAGCTGAAGGCATAGGAAAAGCCGGAGCAGCCGCCGCCATTTACCGTGAGGCGCAGCATCTTGCCCTGGGCCGTTTTGTCGTGCGTCACGATTTCCTGAACGCGCTTCGCAGCGCTCTCGCTCAAAGTCAGAACCCGTGCCATGTTCAGATCACTCCTGTTTCGTGTCCCTTAAAATAAGGTTTCGGCGTCAACGCTGCAACCGCTCTTCATTTTCGGGAATAACATAACTAATGTCCCGGCCCATGAACGCCAACCTTGCCAGTCTTGCGCCCTATGCTTGTCATCCGTCTCGGAGCCGTGGCCGTCTTCACGACGAACCCGCCGCCGCTGACCGGGACGTGTTTCAGCGCGACCGGGACCGGATCATCCATTCCGGCGCCTTCCGCAAGCTGAAATACAAGACCCAGGTCTTCGTTTATCACGAAGGGGATTACTTCCGGACCCGGCTGACCCATTCCCTGGAGGTCTCGCAGATCAGCCGCTCCATCGCCCGGGCGCTCAACATCAACGAGGATCTGGCGGAGGCGGTCGCGTTGGCCCACGACCTCGGGCATCCGCCCTTCGGCCATGCGGGCGAATCGGCGCTCGACAACGCGGCGGCGAGCTATGGCGGCTTCGACCATAATGTCCAGACCCTGCGGACCTTGACTCGGCTGGAGCAGCGCTATGCCGACTTCGACGGGCTCAATCTTACCTGGGAGACCCTGGAGGGGACGGTCAAGCATAACGGCCCGCTCTCCGGTCCCCATGCGGATCCGGAAAAAACCCCTGACGGGGTGCCGACAGGGATCCAGGACTTCGACCGTCAATTCTCGCTCGATTTGGACGGTTTCGCCTCGCTCGAGGCTCAGGTGGCGGCGCTTGCCGACGACATCGCCTACAACAATCACGATCTCGACGATGGGCTGCGCGCCGGCCTGTTCACCTTGGACGACCTTATGGATCTGCCGCCGGTCGGGCCGGTTCTGCGCCAGGTTCGCGAGACCTATGGGGATATAGAGCCTTCGCGGCTGATCCACGAAATGGTCCGACGGGTGATCAATCTGATGGTGACCGACGTGCTTGCGGAGACCCGCAGGCGGCTCGACGAGGCGAAGCCGGACAGTGCCGACGCGGTCAGGGCGCAGCCCCGGCCGATGGTCGCGTTCTCGGAGCGTATGGCGGCGGACAACGATATCCTGCGCCGCTTCCTGTTCACCCGGATGTACCGGCATTATAAGGTGAACCGCATGACCTCCAAGGCCCGGCGGACGGTCGCGGATCTGTTCGCGCTGTTGCTCGACCAACCGAACTGTCTGCCCGACGAGTGGCAGGCGGCCGTCGATCCGAGCAATGTGGACCGGCTGGCGCGCGTGGTTTGCGACTATATCGCGGGCATGACCGACCGATATGCGCTCTTGGAACATGACCGGCTTTTCGATATCCATCACCGGGCCGAATGACCGGCCGGCCACCCCGATTCTGTGAAATCTAAAAGATGAACCTTTTCAATACGATCCGCGATTCCATCGAAGCGGCGCTGCGCGACATGATCGCCGAGGGCGTCCTGCCGGAGGGCGTGCCGCTCGACCGTTTCACCGTCGAGCCACCGCGCGACCCGAGCCATGGCGACATCGCGACCAACGCCGCCATGACGCTGGCCAAGCCGGCCGGCAGGAAACCCCGCGATATCGCCGAGGCGCTGACCGCGAAATTGGCGAATGCCACCGGGGTGGAGAAGGCGGAGGTGGCCGGCCCCGGCTTCATCAATCTGACCCTCGGCATCGCCGCCTGGCAGGGGCAGATCGCCGATATCCTGGCCGCCGGCGCGGACTACGGCGATTCCGACCAGGGGCAAGGCCGCAAGGTCAATGTGGAGTATGTCTCCGCAAACCCGACCGGTCCGCTGACCGCCGGGCATGCCCGCGGCGCCGTGTTCGGCGACGCCCTGGCCGGTCTGTTGGAAAAGGCCGGCTGGGATGTGACCCGTGAATACTACATCAACGATGCCGGCAACCAGGTCGACATCCTCGCCCGGTCGACACATCTGCGCTATCGCGAAGCCCTCGGCGAAACGATCCCCGAAATCCCGGCCGGCTATTATCCGGGCGAGTATCTCAAGGATGTCGGGCAGGCGCTGGCCGACCGGGACGGGCCGAAATGGCGCGATCTGGACGAGTCGGCGTGGCTCGTGCCCATCCGCGCCTTCGCGACCGAATTCCTGATGAGTGAAGTCAAGAAAGACCTTGCGTTATTAGGCATTAAGCACGACCTCTTCACCTCGGAACGTAGCTTTGTCGAGGCTGGTGGAGTGGACCGGGTGATGGCAACCCTGGAAGGTCTCGGCAGCCTCTATGTCGGGGTGTTGGAGCCGCCCAAGGGTAAGAAGCCCGACGATTGGGAGCCTCGTCCCCAAACTCTCTTTAAATCAACGGACTACGGCGACGATGTCGACCGAGCCATTAAGAAGTCCGACGGCAGTTACACCTACTTCGCCAACGACATCGCCTATCATCTCGACAAGTACCGGCGCGGTTTCGCCGAGATGATCGACATCCTCGGTGCCGACCATGGCGGCTATGTCAAGCGGATGCAGGCGGCGGTCAAGGCGATCACCGAGGGTGAGGGCACCCTGGACGTGAAGCTGTGCCAGATCGTGAAGATGTACGATCAGGGCAGGGAGGTTCGGATGTCCAAGCGGGCCGGCACCTTCATCACCCTGCGGGAGATCATCGAGACGGTTGGCAAGGACGTCGTGCGCTTCATCATGCTGACCCGTCGGAACGACCAAACCCTGGATTTCGACTTCCAGGCGGTTCAGGAGAAGTCCCGCGATAACCCGGTGTTCTATGTGCAATACGCCAGCGCCCGGGGACATTCCGTCTTCCGCCAGGCCAGCGAGGCCTTCCCGGACGCCGATTTCGGTCTCGATGCTCTCAAGGGGGCGGATGCGGCGCTGTTGAGCGATGAGTCGGAACTGGCCCTCGTCAAGCATCTGGCCGGTTGGCCCCGGTTGGTGGAGAGCGCGGCCCACGCCCATGAGCCGCATCGGGTGGCGTTTTATCTCCAGGATATGGTCGCCGCCTTCCATGCGTTGTGGAACCGGGGCAAGGACGAACCGGCCCTGCGCATGGTCCAGGGCGAGGACTTGCCGCTCACCCTGGCGCGTTTGGCCCTTGTCCAAGCGATGCTTTTCGTTCTCCAATCGGGTCTCGACGTGATCGGTGTCGAACCGGTGAAGGAGATGTAATGGCGGATCGCCCCACATCGGGCCGATTTTCCGGACGGATCAAACGCCCGCCCGGCAATCCCGACCTGTCCAAGACAAACGACCCGCAGGCGACCGAAGAGGAACCGGGCGGCGTTCGGGGCGGGAACTGGCCCGAGGACCGCATAAACCGTCCGCGCCTGCGCGCCGAACGGCCGGAGGACGACGGGATTTTCCCGGACGAGGCTTTCGACGGCCCTCCGCCGCTGGTCGATCCGGCGCTTAAGGAAGAACAGGCCGCCCGGCGCGGCGATCGGCGGGGCCTGACCCTGGCCGTGGCCCTGGTCGCCCTCGGCGGTTTTGCCGCCATCGTCGGCTACGCCTACACCCTCGGCCAGTCGGAGCAGGCGGCCGAACTCATTCCCTTGGTCGAGCCCGAGACTGGGCCGATCAAGCAGAAGCCGAGCGATCCCGGCGGGCTCGATGTCCCCCATACCGACAAGGGCGTGCTGAACGACACGCAAACGGCCGACACCGGCGGGGAGACGGTCGAAAGGCTGTTGCCGGAACCGGAACAGCCGATTACGCCGAGCGCCGCCGAGAGGACTGCCGGCGAGAGCGATGTCGGGCCGTCGCTGGACCTGTCGCCCGCGACCCCGGAGACCGCCGTCGGCGCGGAATTGACCGAGGAGGACTTGGCCAAGCGGGTGGAGGATCTGACCCGGCGGATCGAGGAATTGCAGCAGGTCGCCCAGGATAGGGAAACGGGACAAAGGGAAACGGGACAAAGGGAAACGGGACAAAGGGAAACGGGACAAAGGGAAACGGCTCCGGAGCCCGAGACGCAGGTCGTCGCGCCCGTGCCGCCGGCACCGCGGGTCGCTCAGTCGGAGCCCGCGCCCCAACCTCAACCAACCCCGCAACCAACCCCGCAACCGGCGATCGCCGCGTCGGCACCGCCGGCCCAACCCGCGCCGAGTCCGACGCCGTCCGCCCGAGCCGGGAACTACCGGATCCAATTGGCGGCATTGCGTTCCGAGGAGGCGGCCCGCAGCGAGTGGGACCGGCTGACCAACCGCTATCCCGATCTTCTGGAAGATCTGGAATTGGTGATCGTGCCGGTCACCATCGAGGGGCGGGGTACGTTCTTCCGGATCCAGGGTGGCTACTTCGACCAGGCGGGGGCCGAGGCCGCCTGCCAGACGCTGACCGCCCAGGGCCAGGCATGTATCGTCCGGCAATAGCGCCGGTGGCCGTCGCCAACGCTTTCGTCGCCTGCGCCTTTTTGGCCGCAATCTCCACGATCCGACCGATTTAAAGGCAGGGCATGCTCGACGGCTTTTTCGATTTCGGCAATATCGCCTATCAGGTTTCGGTCTGGGCCCTGCCGGTGTTGATCGCGATCACCTTTCACGAGGCGGCCCATGGCTGGGTCGCCTGGCGATTGGGCGACGACACGGCCTACCGGCGTGGGCGGGTGACCTTCAACCCGATCCCCCATGTGGACCCGATGGGGACGATCGTGGTGCCGGGCCTGCTGTTCCTGCTCTCGGCTCCGTTCCTGTTCGGCTATGCCAAGCCGGTCCCGGTCAATGTCAGCCGATTGCGCAATCCGCGCTGGGGGATGGTACTTGTCGCCGCGGCGGGGCCCGCGATGAACTTTCTCATCGCCTTCGTCTCGGCCCTTCTGTTCCATGCGATCGTATTGGTGCCGGACCCGGAAATGGCGGAGTGGATCGCCGTCAACCTGCGCAACATGATCCTGCTCAATCTCGTGCTTGCGGTGTTCAACCTGTTGCCGATCCCGCCGCTGGACGGGGGGCGGATCATGGTCGGTATTCTGCCGTTCAGCCTGGCCTGGCGGCTGCAGAAACTCGAACGGGCGGGGCTGATCATCGTGATCGCCGTCTTGTTCCTGATCCCCTTCGCCGCCGGGGAGCTCGGTTTTTCCTTTAGTCCCGCGCGCGTGCTGATTTGGGAGCCGGTGCAGGTTCTCTTTGACTTGATCCTCACGATTACGGGACATTCCGTACGGTAGGACCCCGGACAGGGGGACATGTCGAAAGGGCCGGCCTTGGAGACCCCGTTCGAAGAAGACAATCCGGACCGTATCCCCCAGGTTCATATCGGGGCGCAGTTGGTGCTCGACCTCGACGGGTTCGAGGGGCCGATCGACGTGCTGTTGTCGCTCGCCCGGGACCAGAAGGTGGATATCGCCAAAATCTCGATCCTCGAACTGGCGGAGCAATATCTCGTCTTCGTCCGGGAGGCCCAGCGGCTCAATCTGGAACTGGCGGCGGATTATCTGGTGATGGCGGCCTGGCTGGCCTTCATGAAGTCCCGGCTGCTGCTGCCGGAGCCCGAGAGCGACGACCAGCCGACCGGGGCCGAATTGGCCGCCCGCCTGCAGTTCCAGCTCCAGCGCCTCGACGCCATGCGGGAGGCGGGCAAGAAGCTGATCGACCGCCCGCGGCTTGGCCGAGACGTCTTCGTGCGAGGCGCGCCGGAGGAGTTCCGGGCCGAAACCACGGCCGTGCTGGACGTCAAGTTGTTCGACGTCCTGAAGGCCTATGGCGAGTTCAAGCTCAGAAGCGAGAAGGAGCCGCTGAAAATCTTCGCGACTAGGCTCTATTCCGTGGAGGCGGCGCTGGAACGGTTGCGCCCGCTGATCGGCGAGACCGTCGAGTGGACGCAGCTCGAGAGTTTTCTGCCCCAGGGGCTCGGCGATCCGGTGCTGACCCGTTCGGCCATCGCCGCCCATTTCACCGCGAGCCTGGAACTGGTCCGGGACGGGATCGCGGAAATCAGCCAGTCCGGGCAGTATCAGCCCCTGTTGATCCGGAAGAAACCGCGATGACCGAAAGTCTCGATATTCGATCCGAGCCCGTCAGGCTCCTGGAAGCGATTCTCTTCGCCTCGGCCGAGCCGGTGAGCGAGGCGGAGCTTCGGGCGAAGCTCGACGGGGAGGTGGATCTGCCCCGCGCCCTCGACATTCTGGCCTCGGCCTATGCCGGCCGGGGGGTCGAGTTGGTGAAGGTCGGCAAGGGCTGGGCTTTCCGGACGGCGCCGGATCTCGGTCGCCGGCTGAGGGGAACCGAGACCCAGCTCAAGAAGCTGTCCCGCGCCGGCCTCGAGACGCTGTCGATCATCGCCTATCACCAGCCGATCACCCGGGGCGAGCTGGAGGAGATCCGGGGAGTCTCGCTCAGCAAGGGAACGCTGGACGCCCTGTTGGAGGCGGGGTGGGTGCGGCCCGGGCGCCGCCGCCACACGCCGGGCCGGCCGCTCACCTGGGTGACCACCGACGCTTTCCTCGACCATTTCGCGCTGGAAAGCCTCGACGATCTTCCGGGGCTGGCCGATCTGAAGGCCGCGGGACTGTTGGACCGCCGTCCCGGCCTGGGTATCGCCATGCGGGCCGAGGACACGGATCCGCTCGACGAGGACCCGGACGAGGGCGACATCCTGCCGCCGCTGGACGGCGAGGACGGGGTGGAAGGGCCATCCTGAGGCGAATTCTCCCCGAAAATCCAAAACGGTCTGTCCTATTTCGCTATCCAACCGACTCTGGTAATGATAATGAATCGCAGATTGAAATGTGGGAGACGGCGGCCATTGTCCGCCCCGCCGCCGGAACCGTTATGAACCAGATGAACAAAGTCGACGCTTTCACCCTCGACCGGTCGCAATCGGTCGCGGCCGCCGCCTTGGTCTACCAGGAGGTGCGCCACGCCTATGACGGCAGCGACGCGGTGCGGGGTGTCAGCCTGGAGGCCGATGAAGGCGAGGTGGTCTGTCTGGTCGGGCCGTCCGGCTGCGGAAAGACGACCCTGTTGCGTCTGGCCGCTGGCCTTGAGGAATTGCAGTCCGGCCAGATCGGCATCGGTGGCCGGCTGGTGGCCGGGGCGGGGACGGACATCCCGCCGGAGGATCGGGGTGTCGGCTTCGTCTTTCAGGACTTCGCGTTGTTCCCCCACATGACCGTCGCCGACAATGTGCGCTTCGGCCTCGGCAAGAAGCACCGGGACAAGGCGGGGCGGGCCAAGGAAGTGCTGAGCCGGGTCGGCATGGCCGACTATGCGGAGGCCTATCCCCATCAGCTTTCCGGAGGCCAGCAGCAGCGGGTGGCGTTGGCCCGCGCCCTGGCGCCGGAACCGAAGATCGTGTTGCTGGACGAGCCGTTCTCGGGGCTCGATTCCCGGCTGCGCGAGCAATTGCGCGATGACACGCTGCATTTGCTGAAGGAAACCGGCGCCGCCGCGGTCATGGTGACCCACGATCCGGAGGAAGCCATGTTCATGGGCGACCGGATCGCGGTGATGAATGCGGGCCGGATCGAGCAGGTCGGCTCCCCGATGCAGATCTATTGCAGCCCGAAGAACGCCTTCGTCGCCGAGTTCTTCAGCCAGGTGAACAAATTCACCGGCGAGGTCATCGGCGGGCGGGTGTGCACGCCCATCGGCCTTATCCCCGTTACCGACCACAGCGACGGCGTCGTCGTCGACATTCTGGTTCGCCCGGAGGCCTTGCGGCTCAAGCCGATCCACGACGAGGATATCGACGGCCTGAGACAAGGCGACGCGGCCAAGGTCATCGCCTCGCGCATGCTGGGGCGGACCAGCATGGTGCATCTGTGCCTCGGAGACGGGACCCAGCAGCATATCCACCTGCACAGCCGTATGCCCGGCGTTTTCCTTCCGGCGGAGGACGAACCGGTGGCGATCGAATTGGATCGGGCGCAAACCTTCGTCTTTGAACGTCGCTAGGCGTGCTATGCCGTTGCGTGTGGTGGCCGGCTCTGCCATGATCCGGCAAATTTCGTAATAGACGGCTCAAGAAAGGCCGTTTGCCGTTACCTGGAGCAGGGTCATGGGTATCAGTATTTGGCAGATCGCAATCATCGTCCTTATCGTCGTACTGTTGTTCGGCGCCGGGAAGATCCCGCGCCTGATGGGCGACGTCGCGAAGGGCATCAAGAGCTTCAAGTCCGGCATGAAGGACGAAGAGCCGGAGGAAGAGGCCAAGCCGGAGCAGAAGCTCGCGAGTGAAAAGGCGGACGACGCCGCCGCCAAGGCGAAAGACGAAACCGCCAAGACAGGCTCCTAAACGCCCCGACGGCGGCCTAGCCTTATAAGGGGGGCGCACGCGGCACCTCGTGCCGCGCCGACCTCTTGGGACCTGAACGATGTTTGATATTGGTTGGCAGGAACTCACGCTGGTCATCGTGGTGGCGATCATTGTGATCGGCCCGCGCGAGCTGCCGGGGACCCTGCGCACGATTGGCAAATTCGTCCGCAAGATGAAGTCCATGGCCCGGGAGTTCCAGGGGCAGATGGACGAAATGGCGCGTGAGGCGGACTTGGAGGACGTGCGCAAGCAGGTTTCCCAGGCGCGGAACCTCAATCCCACCAAGCTGATCAAGGACGCGGTCGACGCCGACGGATCGTTGGAACGCCAACTCAATGCCGAGGTGAAGACCGGGGGCGACGGCGGGCACGATCTGTCCTGGATGAAGACGCCCAGCCCACAGGATAAGGCGCCACAGGATAAGGCGCCGCAGGATCAGGCGAAACCGGAGACGGCGAAGGTCGCGGCGCCCGAGTCGGTCCAACCCGAATCGGTGCAGCCGGCCCCGACCGGCGCGGATAAGAGCGACGCCCCCCAGAAAACCGGGACCAGCGGGACATGACGGACGATATCGAAGACTCCAAGATGCCGTTGCTCGACCATCTGGTCGAGTTGCGATCCCGCCTGATTTACTCCATCGGGGCGATTCTGCTGACCTTCTGCTTCTGTTTCTACTTCGCGGAGTATATCTACGGCTTCCTGGTGGCGCCGCTGGCCGACACCTTCCAGGGGGAAGGTCGCCGCATGATCTACACCCACCTGGCCGAGGCGTTCTTCACCCAGGTCAAAGTCGCGTTCTGGGCGGCGATCTTCCTGGCCTTCCCGATCCTGGCGGGTCAGGCGTGGATGTTCATCGCGCCGGGCCTCTACAAGCACGAACGCTCCGCCTTTCTGCCCTTCCTGATCGCGACCCCGATCCTGTTCTTCACCGGCGGGGCGATGCTCTATTACGGCGTCATGCCGCTGGCCTGGGAGTTCTTCACCTCCTTCGAGACCGACAATATCGGCGGCGGCGGCATGGCCGTGGCGCTGGAACCCAAGGTCGGCGAATATCTATCGCTGGTGATGACCCTGATCTTCGCCTTCGGTCTCGCCTTCGAACTACCGGTGCTGCTCACCCTGCTGGGCCGCATCGGTGTGGTCGACGCGGCCGGGCTGCGCAAGAAGCGGAAATACATGGTGGTCGCCGTGTTCGTCGCCGCCGCGGTCCTGACCCCGCCGGATCCGATCAGCCAGGTCGGCATGGCGCTGCCGCTGCTTATTCTCTACGAGATCTCGATCCTGACCGTGCGCATGGCAGAGAAGGCCCGCGCCAAGCGCGAGGCGGAGGCCGAAGCCGAGTTCGACCGCGAGTTCGGGACCGGCAAATCCGACACTCCCTCGAAAGCGGGAGAGTGATCGGCATGTCCCGTGCCGTTCCGGACCTCAGCCGGGCCCGACTTCTACTCAGCAACGACGACGGCATCCACGCGCCGGGACTGGCGGTGCTCGAACGGGTGGCGGCCAGCCTCTCCGACGATGTCTGGACCATCGCGCCGGAGGTCAATCACTCAGGCGCCGGTCATTCGCTGACCCTTAAACGGCCGCTGCACGTCCGCCGGATCACCGAACGACGCATCCATGTGGACGGCACCCCGACCGACTGTGTCCTGCTCGCAGTCAACAAGGTCCTGGCGGATCACAAGCCGGATCTCGTTCTCTCCGGGGTCAATCTCGGCTCCAATGTGGCCGAGGACGTCACCTATTCCGGTACCATCGCGGCGGCCATGGAGGCGACGTTGCTCGGCTTGCCGGCCGTGGCCCTCTCGCTCGATGTCGGGATCGGACAGGCGCCGCGCTGGGACACGGTCGAGGCCCATTGCGCCGAGATCGTCCGCACGGTGGTGAAGCAGGCTTTGCCCCCCGGGGTCCTCATCTCGGTGAATTTCCCCGATTGCGGTCCGGACGAGGTCAAGGGCGTGAAGGTGACGACCCAGGGCTTCCATCAAGTCCGCTCCAATGTGGTCGAAGCGAAGGATCCCTACGAGAACCCGGTTTATTGGGTCGGCATGCAGGTCCGGGAATCCGAACTCGATCCCAACT
Organism: Alphaproteobacteria bacterium; assembly: GCA_024743275.1. Taxonomy (GTDB): domain Bacteria; phylum Pseudomonadota; class Alphaproteobacteria; order JANSWW01; family JANSWW01; genus JANSWW01. Next base: position 150,691 of record JANSWW010000005.1, on the reverse strand, counting down.
CCGACGTGGCCGCCGTCGAAAAAGGCTATATCTCCGTCACGCCGATCCACATGGAGATGACGGATTTTGCTACGCTGGAGCAACTGAAGCAGTTGTTCTGATCCCGACGACATGTGCAGGGACGACATGTGCAGGGACGAGATGTGCAGGGGGAGGGGGAAGTCAGGTGAGCGTCCAAGCCACGCGGAAAATCCGACTCATTATGGAGTTGCGCAAAGCTGGGATCGTCGACAAGGACATTCTGGCCGCCCTCGAACGGGTGCCGCGGGAGGATTTTGTCCCGACGACCTTTTCCGACCAGGCCTATGAGGACACGGCCCTTCCCATCGGGTGCGGCCAGACCATCAGCCAGCCGCTGATCGTCGGCATGATGACCCAAGCCTTGAAACTGGGCGACCGGATGAAGGTGTTGGAGATCGGGACCGGCTCCGGATACCAGACCGCCGTGCTGACCCATCTCGCGCGGCGGGTCTATTCCATCGAGCGTCACAAGGATCTACTGCTGGAGGCGGAGGGGCGTCTGAAGAAGCTCGGCCGGACCAATTGGACCACCAAGGCCGGCGATGGCTACAAGGGATGGCCGGAGCAGGCGCCCTTCGACCGGATCATCGTGACCGCCGCGGCGGAGGATATTCCCCAGGCGCTGATCGACCAATTGGCCGAGGGCGGCATCATGGTGGCCCCGATCGGCCGGCAGAACGATATCCAGACCCTGGTCCGCTTCACCAAACACGGAGACGAGTTGGACGAGGAGGAACTGTCCCAGGTCCGGTTCGTACCGATGGTTCACGGCCTGCCCGGGGAGCCCGGCCAGGCAAACGGAACGGGGATATGACGTGCGCCGGCCGTGGGTCCTGCTCTGCGCTCTTCTGCTCGGGGGGCTGCTGACGGCCTGTGGGTCGAGCGGCGGGCCCAGGGCGGTCAACGCCCCGGGCCTTCAGGTGGCCCCGGGACCGGGGGTACAGGTCCGCCAGGGGGACACCCTCTACACCATCGCCCAGCGGAACAATGTGGCGCTGCGCGATCTGATCATGATCAACGGGCTTCAACCGCCCTACCGGATCCGGCCCGGCGATCTGCTGCTGCTTCCGGTGCCGCGCGGCTATGTGGTCCAACGGGGCGATACGGTCTCCGAAATCGCCCAGCGCTTCGATGTGGAGACCAGCCGGCTGATCCGCGAGAACCGTCTGGCGTCGCCCTATACGATCTTTCCCGGCCAACTTCTGACCGTCCCGGTCCCGATCGGCACCTCGGCGCCGCCGTCGACGGTCCAGGCCCGGGCCGCGCCGCGCCGGACGGTGGTCACGGCACCGCCCAGTCCTGCGGCCAGGACCGCGAACAGCGTCGTCATCGTGCCGAGGCCGAGCCCGCTGAAACCCGCGCCGCCGTCACGCACTGTTGTGGCGGCCAAGCCGGAGCCAGTCCCCGTAGGACAGCCGGAAGCGCGGCAACAAACGCGACAACAAGCCCGGCAACAAGCCCTCGAGCAAGCCCAACAGCAGGCCCAGCCACAAGCCAGGCAACAAGCGCGCCCGGTGCGCTATGCCGAACCGCCGGCCAGGGAGGGCAGCCGCTTCCTCTGGCCGGTGCAGGGCAGGGTGGTCTCGAATTTCGGGGTGAAATCGGACGGCAGCCGCAATGACGGGATCAATATCCGTGCGCCCGAGGGGCTCGGCGTGCGGGCGGCGGAAAGCGGTGTGGTCGCCTATGTGGGCGACGATCTCGACGCCTTCGGCAATCTCGTGCTGCTCCGCCATCGCGACGGGTTCATGACCGCCTATGCCCATCTCCAGGCAAGCCTGGTGCGCGAGGGCGATGTGATCCGGCGGGGCCAGATCATCGGTCGGATCGGCGCCACCGGCTCGGTCACCGCGCCGCAGCTCCATTTCGAGGTCCGCCGCCGGGCCAAGCCGGTCGATCCGATGGACCATCTGGAGCCCGTGACGGGGTAACCGGTCACCCCTCGCGTCTTCCCGGTCGCGCGCGCCGGCGTGCTTCGCGCCGAACGCTCGGACCTCTCCCGAAGCAGAGGTAAAAAAGGACGGGGGCCACGCCAACCCGATCCCCTCTCACCGGGGAGAGGGATCGGGTAAGGGGATGGTTCGGTTGGATCAGTCGATCCGCTGGCCGAGGCGGCCGGCCAGATCCTGGATGTACTGGAAGGCGACACGGCCGTTGCGGTTGCCGCGCGTGACCGCCCATTCCTTGGCCTCTTTCAGGAGCTGTTCCTCCTCGATCTTGAGATCGTAGGCGGAGACATAACCCCGGATCATGTCGAAATAGGTGTCCTGGTCGCAGGCATGGAAGCCGAGCCAGAGGCCGAAACGGTCGGAGAGGGAGACCTTTTCCTCGACCGCCTCGGAGGCGTGGATCGCCGTCGAGGTCTCGTTCTCGATCATCTCGCGGGAGAGCAGATGCCGCCGGTTGGAGGTGGCGTAGAACAGGACGTTCGCCGGCCGGCCCTCGATCCCGCCGTCGAGGACGGCCTTCAGCGACTTATAGCTGGTGTCGCCCTCGTCGAAGCTGAGATCGTCGCAGAACAGCAGCACTTGACGGTCCTGGGCGGCGATGATGGCCAGGAGGCGCGGCAGGCTCTCGATATCCTCCCGGTGGAGTTCGATGAGGGCGAGATTGCCGCCGGTCTCTTCGTTTATCTTGGCGTGGATCGCCTTGACCAGGGAGGACTTGCCCATGCCCCGCGCGCCCCACAGAAGCGCGTTGTTGGCCGGCAGGCCCCTGGCGAAGCGACGGGTGTTGTCTTCCAGGGTCCCGACCTGGCGGCGGATGCCCCGCAGGAGGGAGAGGTCGACCCGGTTGATCCGCTTGACCGGCACCAGGCGATCGCCGTCGGCGTGCCAGACGAAGCCGTCGGCGGCCCGCAGGTCCGGCATCGCTTTCGGCGGCGGCGCCAGACGGTCGAGCGCGTCGGCGATACGGGCGAGGGCGGGGAGATAGTCGGCGGGGTTGGTCATTTCGGTCATGGCGGCAAAACAGCTCTTGTTTCCGGGCTCGCGAGACGCCACCTGCCCGAAGAAGAATTCGAGATAAGCCGGCGGCTCTTTAAATGTCGAAGCCGTGGGAATAACGGGCGATCGCGGCGTTTGCAATCCACCATCCCTTCGTTATAGTCCCGCGTCCTCGGCATGAGGGCCGCTAAGACGCCCTTTTTCGTAGAGTTGGGAGCAGTTTCACGATGATTTCGCCGGCCTTTGCCCAGCAAGCAGGCGCGCCTGCTAGTGATTTCTCTTTCCTGATCATTATGGTCGGGATGCTGGCCATCTTCTATTTCCTGCTGTGGCGTCCGCAGCGCAAACGCCAAAAAGAACACGAACAATTGGTGAAGAATCTGCGCCGCGGCGACCGGGTGGTGACCGCCGGCGGGCTGGTCGGTACTGTCAGCAAGGCGACCGAAGAGGACGAGGTCGAGGTCGAGATCGCCAACGGTGTGAAGGTCCGCGTCGTCCGTGCCCTGGTGAGTTCCGTGAAGGCGAAGACCGAGCCGGTGAAGGCCGAAAAGCCCGAAAAGCCCGAGAAGAAGGGCAAAAAGCGCAAGCAGACCGCCGACGAGACGGCCGCCGACGAAGCCAAGACCGACGAGGCGAAGACCGACGAGGCCCCGGCTGAAGACGGAAAGGCCGAAGACGTCGCGGAAGCGGCCGACTCCAAAGACGCCGCTCCGGCTGATCAGGCCGAACCGGTTGCGGCTGAAGAAGCCAACACCGCCGACACCACGACAGACGGGCCGGCCGGGGAAAAGAAATCCTCCTGACCCCCGCCTTCCCCGCTATACGGATGGGCCGTTAGATCATGTTGCAGTTCCCCACATGGAAGGTCGTCCTCATCGGACTGGTGTGCTTCCTCGGCGCGGTGTTCGCCGCCCCCAATCTGGTGCCCCGGGACGTTTTGGAACGGCTGCCCGCGGGCATCCCGGCAAACCAGATCAATCTGGGACTCGACCTGCGTGGGGGCTCGCACATCCTGCTCGAGATGGATACCCAGGCGATCCTCGAAGACCGTCTGGATACCCTGCAGGACGATCTGCGCTCCCAACTTCGCCGGGCCGGCGTGAAGTATTCCGGGCTGGGCATCGTCAATAACCAGGTGTTTGTGACCATCGACGATCCCGGCGCGGTGGAACAGGTCGTCAACGACGTCAGGGCGGATTTGGACAGCACCCAGTTCGATGCGCTGAGCGGATCGACCATCCGTCTGCTGGACATCACGGTCGAGGGTAACCGGATCGCCGTCGCCTACACGGATGAGGCTTTCGAAGCGCAGATCCAGGCAGCCCTCGTGCAGTCGATCGAGATCGTCCGCCGACGGATCGACGAAACCGGGACGCGCGAACCGACCATCCAGCGCCAGGGCGACAACCGGATTCTCGTCCAACTTCCGGGCGTCGACGATCCCGAGCGGGTGAAGAATCTACTGGGCCAGACCGCCCGGCTGACCTTCCGCATGGTCGATACCCAAAACAGCGCCGTCACCGCCGAGACGACGGGCCGTGTGCCCGCCGGCAGTGTGCTGTATCCGGCCCTGGAGCCGGAGCCGGGCGAGCCGCGATCCTATCTGGTGCAACGGCGGATCATGGTCTCGGGCGAAAGCCTGGTCGATGCCCAGCCGACCTTCGATCAGGGCCAGCCGGTCGTATCCTTCCGGTTCGACAATTCGGGCGCGCGGCGCTTCGCCACCGCCACCTCTGAGAATGTCGGTCGGCCCTTCGCTATCGTGCTCGACGATCATGTCATCACCGCCCCGGTGATCCGGGAACCCATTCTCGGCGGTTCCGGCATCATTTCCGGTCGGTTCACCGTCGAGGGAGCCCAGGATCTCGCCCTGTTGCTGCGGGCCGGCGCGCTTCCCGCCCCGCTCGAGGTGGTGGAGGAGCGGACCGTCGGTCCGGGCCTGGGCGCCGACTCCATCGCCGCCGGCGAGGCCGCGGCGGTGCTCGGTCTGGCACTGGTGCTGATCTTCATGGTGATCGGCTACGGCCGGTTCGGGATCTATGCGGATATCGCGCTCGCCGTGAACCTCATCCTCATCGTCGGAGCGCTATCCCTTCTACAGGCGACGCTGACGCTACCGGGAATCGCCGGGATCGTGCTGACAATCGGCATGGCGGTCGACGCCAACGTTCTGGTGTTCGAGCGCATCCGGGAGGAGATAGCGAACGGACGTGGGCCGGTATCGGCCATCGATTCGGGCTATAAGCGTGCCGTGTCGACCATCATCGACGCCAATCTGACGACCTTCATCGCCGCCGTGCTGCTCTATGCGCTGGGGTCCGGCCCGGTTAAGGGGTTTGCCGTCACGCTCTCCATCGGGCTTTTGACCTCCATGTTCACCGCCCTGATGGTCACCCGTTATCTGGTCGCGAGCTGGTACAAGGCCAAGCGACCGCAGACGCTGCCGATTTGAGGCCCCGCCGATCATGACGCCTTTTCGTATTCTTAAATCCACGCCGAAGCTCAACTTCGTCGGTCTGCGCAAGCTGGGGCTGGTGTTCTCCGTCGTCCTGCTGGCGGTCACCGCCGTGTCGATGGTGACCCAGAGCCTTAATTTCGGCATCGACTTCAAGGGTGGGATACTCGTCGAGGTCCGCACCGAAGGACCCGCCGATATCGCCGCCATGCGCTCGACGCTGGAGCAACTGCCGATCGGCGAGGTCTCGTTGCAGGAGTTCGGGGCCGTAACCGACGTCCTGATCCGTATTCAGGCGCCGGAGGACGGCGGTGAGGGCGAGGCCCGCATCGTCGGTCTGGTCCGCGACACCCTGGGCACCGAGGTGGAATACCGCCGGGTCGAATATGTCGGGCCGAGCGTCGGCGAGGAGCTGATCTCCGACGGGATCATGGCGGTCGGCTTGGCGCTGTTCGCCATCATGGCCTATGTCTGGTTCCGGTTCGAATGGCAATTCGGGGCCAGCGGCGTGATCACGCTGTTGCACGACGTGTTGCTGATGATCGGCTTCATGTCGGTCCTGCAGCTCGAATTCAATCTCTCGACCGTCGCCGCGATCCTCACCATCGCCGGGTATTCGATCAACGACACCGTGGTCGTGTTCGACCGGGTCCGGGAGAATCTGCGGAAATACAAAAAGCTGGCCATTCCCGATCTGTGCAATCTCTCGATCAACGAGACCCTGTCGCGGACCTTGCTGACCAGCGGCACGACCCTGCTGGCCCTCTTGTCGCTGTTCATCTTCGGCGGGCCGGTGATCCGGGAATTCTCCGGGGCGCTGATCTTCGGCATCCTGATCGGGACTTATTCCTCGATCTTCGTCGCGACGCCGATCCTGCTGCAGCTCAATCTGCAGCGCGGCAGCGACGAGGAAGAGGATAGCGGCAAGCCCAAGCCCGACGCGGTGGTCTGATGGACGTCGGCATGCCGGCGCCCGCCGGGCGCCAGATCGTCGAGCGCTATGGCGATGGCGGGTTTCTGATCGCGGGTGAGCGTCATAAGGGCTCCGTGATCGTGACGCCGGAGACGACCTATCCCCTGGACGTCGCCGATTTAGAGTCTCTCACCCTGGAGCGCTTCTCCCCGGTCTTCGAACACGACCCGGCCATCGAGGTGCTGCTGATCGGCTGCGGTGCGGAGATGCGCTTCATTCCCAAGGATCTCCGGGCGGCCTTGAAGGAAAAGGGCATCGGCTGCGATCCCATGGATACCGGGGCGGCCTGCCGGACCTATAATGTGCTGGCGACGGAGGACCGGCGGGCGGCCGCCATCCTGATCGCCATCGACTGATAGGCCTTGAAGATCGAGGACAAAAGATGACCGGCGAACAGATTATCATCGACTCCCATGGCGCCAAGATCCCGGCCCTCGGCCTCGGGACCTGGACCCTCAAGGGCGAAAGCTGCGTCGCCATGGTCGAGCATGCGATCAAGGTCGGCTACCGCCACATCGATACCGCCCAGATGTATGACAACGAGGCGGCGGTGGGCGAAGGGTTGCGCGGCAGCGGCGTTCCCCGCGACGACATCTTCGTGACCACCAAGGTCTGGTGGGACCGGGCGCGGGAAGGGGATCTGGAGCGGTCCGTCGAGGAGAGCCTGGGCCGGCTCGGCTTCGATCCGGTCGACCTGCTGCTGATCCACTGGCCCAACCCCGAGGTTCCGGTCAAGGAGACCATGCGCGCCCTCAATCGGGTGAAGCGCGACGGCATGGCCCGCCATATCGGGATTTCCAACTACACCACCGATCTGATGGCCCAGGCCCTGGCCCATTCCGAGGAGCCCCTGGTCGCCAACCAGGTGGAATACCACCCCTATCTCGACCAGTCGGCGGTGCTCGGCAAGGTGCGGGAGGCCGGGATGGTCATGACCTCCTATTGCCCGATCGCCAAGGGGGCGGTGTTCGACGACCCTGTGATCCGCGAGATCGGCGAAGGCCACGAGAAGACACCGGGCCAGGTGACCCTGCGCTGGCTCGTCCAGCAGGACCGTGTGGCGGCGATTCCCCGATCGTCCAAGCCGGAAAACGTGACCGCCAATCTGCAGATATTCGACTTTGAATTGAGCGCCGAGGAAATGGCGGCGATCTCCGCCCTCGCGAAGCCGGACGGGCGGTTGGTCGCGCCGGACTTTTCGCCCGAATGGGATTGAGGCTTGCTTCCGGAACGGGGCGCCGGGGATTGAGTTTTGCCTCGACAATCTTTACACGGCACATACATCCCCGAAGGACGGCCGGCCCGGCAATAACCGGGTTCGGCGATCAAGAATATCAAGACCCCGCAGAGGAGAGCTAACAATGGCCTTTGAACTTCCCCCGCTGCCCTACGCCTATGACGCGCTGGCGCCCTATATGTCGGCGGAGACCTTGGAATTCCACCATGACAAGCACCACAACGCCTATGTCGTGAAGGGCAACGAGCTGCTTCAGGGCACCGGCATGGAGAACGATTCGCTCGAGGACGTGGTCAAGAAGTCCTACAACGGCGGTCAGGGTGGCGGCCTGTTTAACCAGGCGTCCCAGCACTGGAACCACATCGAGTTCTGGCAATGGATGAAGCCGAATGGCGGTGGCGCCATTCCGGGTGAGCTGGAAAACAAGATCGTCGAGGATTTCGGTTCCGTCGACGCCATGAAGGACCAGTTCGTCCAGGCCGGCGTCGGCCAGTTCGGGTCCGGCTGGTGCTGGCTCGTGCTCGGCACCGACGGCAAGCTCGCCATCTCCAAATCCCCGAACGGCGTGAACCCGATCGCCACCGGGGAAGGCACCGCGCTGCTCGGCTGCGATGTCTGGGAGCACAGCTACTACATCGACTACCGCAACCGCCGCCCGGACTATCTGAAGGCCTTCGTCGACAACATGGTCAACTGGGACCGGGTCGCCGAGATTTTCGGCAACGCTTCCTAAGCGGACAGCGACCCATTCGGAAAGGGCGCGACCGGGAAACCGGCCGCGCCTTTTTCATATTTGGCCCAAAAGCCTCTCCGCCGCCCTGCGGCCGGAGGCGATCGACCCCTCGATGGTCGCCGGCAGCCCGGTATCGGTGTAGTCGCCGGCGAGAACCACATGGGCGCGCGAGGTACCCGGCCCGGGTCGCCGTCCCAACTGGGCCGGCGTTTGGGCGAAGGTCGCCCGCTTCTCAACCAGCAGCCTTTGGGCAAGCGGCACATCGTCTTCAAGGTCCAGAGCCACCCGCGCTTCCCGCCACAGGCGCGATAACATCTCGTCCGCAGGCACCCCGAGAAAGCGCTGCGCGGCACTGATCGTGATCGACACCACGTCATCGCGGTGGAACACCCACTCGCTCAGGCCGCCGACCATGGCCCGGAAAACGACATCCTCCGCCGTGGACCGCACCCGGAAATGGGCGTTGAGGATCGGCCTTGCCTCCAGTTCGGGGACATCGTCCGGCAAAAGCTCGCGGGCGGCGGCGGGGGCGGTGGCGACGACCCAGTCCGTATCATCCGTCAGGGCGCGGACGCGGCTGCCAAAACGAACCTCGGCCGCCCGATCCGCCAAGACCCGCAGGGCCGGGTCGACGAAGGCCTCCCCAAGGCCGCGTTTCGCGACCAGCGGGCGGCTCGCGCGTTCCCCTTTGAGGATCGTGGCGCGCACCGTCGCGGCGAAGAGCACGGCACTGGCGGTCTCGGCCTCGGTGTTGAGGGCCGACACGCCGAGCGGTCGCCAGAGCGTCTCCCAGGCCGTGGAGGACCCAAGGACCGAGTCCAGGCTGTCGTCCGGCCCGGCGCGCAGCAGCCGCGCGATGTCTTTCAAAAGGCCCCACCGGCCGGTGCCCGGCGGCATCCCGCCGAACCAGCTCCAAGGCCGAAAGGGGGTCGGGATATCGAGTGTCCAGCGATCTCCGCTCCGCAGGTCGACGAAATCATAGTGCGCCGGGGTGACCTCCAGCATCTCGGCCCGGGCGCCGACCTCGTCCAGATAGGTGAGGGCGTGGGGATTGGCGCTGACGATCAGGTGATTGCCGTTGTCGATTCGCCGGTAGATCACCATGTCGTCATAGCTGCGGCATCGCCCGCCGGCCTGCGGCGCGGCCTCGTGGACCACGACCTTGCGGCCGGCTCCGCTCAGGCTGAGGGCGGCGGCCAGGCCCGAGAGACCGGCGCCAACGATGTGGACCGTCCGCTCGCCGGTCATTTAGACCCGTGCCAGAGTGGCTTTGGCCAGAGTGGCTTTGGCCAGAGTGGCTTTGGCGAGCAGCTTGAGTTTGGCGCCCAGGGGAAGGGAGACGCGGCGGTCCGTCGGGAATCCGGCCTCCACCAAAGCCTGGAACAGGGCGCCATAGGCCTCCATCATCAATCGGGCGGGCTTCAGGGCCTTCCGGTCGGCCTGACGATAGGCGGCGTCGGCCGCCCTGAACCTTTCCCGCGCCCCGGCGGCGATGGCGGCGGTCACCTTGGGCAGCTCCGGATCCGCGAGGATCGTCTGGGCGTCGGTGATCTCGATGCCCGCTTCGGTGAGCAGTTCGCGCGGCAGATAAAGCCGTCCGGCCGCGGCGTCCTCCTTCATATCGCGCAGGATATTGGTCAGTTGCAGGGCATCGGCCAGCGAGAGGGCGAACTTGCGGGCCGCCTCGCTGGTGTCGCCATAGATGTGGATCGCCGCGATGCCGACACAGCCGGCGACCCGCCGGCAATAGAGCGCCAGGCCGTCCTCTGACGGGGCGACGATCGGACCGGCGACATCCATGGCGACGCCGTCGATCAACCCGGTGAGTTCGTCTTTGGGGATCGCGAAACGCTCGACCGCGAGGCTGAGGGCCCGGGTTGTCGGGGTCCGGGGGGCTTCCGCTGGCAGGCCGGCGACCTCCTCCCGCCAGAAGGCGAGGGCCGCCCGGCGCTGGTCGATCGCGGCCGGTTCGTCGGCGATATCGTCGAGAATGCGCGCGAAGGCGTAGAGGGCGTACATCGCCTCGCGCCGCTCGCCCTTGCTGAGCTTGATCGCGGCCAGGAAGGTCGACCCGGACCGTTCGACGATCTCCTCGACCGGCAGGTCCGCCCCGAACAGGCGGCTGGCATCGATATCCGTGGAGGCGGTATCCGGCATCTCGGATGTCATGGGGGTCCCTTATCGCGGCCAGGGGGAGGGTGTGCGGCGGAACAGGCTCGCTGCCGCCATGGAGGCCTTGTCGCCCGTCGACAGGTCGACCCGGGCGGCCAACGGATCGCGGGCATAGAGATGTTCGGCGAGCCGCCGTGCGGCGAAGGCCACCCCATGGACCTGAGCCCTGAGGCTGCGGTCCTTCAACGTCGGCAGCATCGGCAGCCCCATCTCGTAAAGCGGCTTGCAACGGTCGAGCATCCGATGCAGCGCGGCGCGCAATCCATCGGTCATACCGTCCGCGATCAAATCTTCATTCTCTATATCAAGTTCTTTGCGCCAATCCATTGGAATATAACAGCGATCGAGGGCGAGCCAGTCCTTCTTCACATCCTGGACATGGTTGGTGATCTGGAGCACCGCGCAGAGCCCGTCGGCCGCCGGGTAGTTCTCTTTCGACTCACCATGGATATCAAGCAGGAAGCGGCCGGCGGGTGCGGCCGAGGATTGGCAGTAGTTCCATAGACCATCCCAGTTTTCGACCGGTTCCTCGCGGGCATCCCGGCGAAAGGCCTTCAGCATCTCCCGGGCATGCTCCAGCCCCACCCCGGTGCGGCGTGCCGACTGCGCCAGCTTGCGGGCCACCGGGATATCCGAATCCTGATAGTCAAGAGCCTCGTCCAACAGATTGAGAAGTCGGAGCTTTTCGTCGGTTGGCAAGCCGTCGTGGTCGGCGATGTCGTCGGCGGTGCGGACGAAGCCGTAATAGGCCAGCACATGGGGACGCACCCGGGGTGTGAGGACCAGAGACGCCACGGGGAAGCTCTCGCTACCGGCATCCTTTCCGGAGCGGTAGAGATCGAAATCGACCTTTTCTTTGTCGCTTTGGGCTGCCATCTGACGGTCCGGTCCTTTAACCCCTAAATGTAAACCCAATCTCCCGCTTTCCTTCGGCCCCGACTATAGGCATGCGTTCCGTGAACGAAACCCCTCTCTCACTCAACCCCGAAGATGTCGCGTATTGCCGAGATCTGGTGCGGCGCCAGGACCCGGATCGGTTCGCCGCGACCATGCTGGCGCCAGGCACCCTGCGGCCGGCGCTTTGGACGCTTCTGGCCTTCAATCAGGAGATCGCGAAGACGCGGGAGGTTGTGTCCGAGCCGACGATCGGCCTGATCCGGCTGCAATGGTGGCGCGACGCGGTTGACGAGGCTTTCGCGGGGAGCCCGCGCCGCCATCAGGTGGTCGAGCCCCTGGCGGCGGTTCTGCGGGAACATGGGCTAGAACGGTCGAAGATCGATGCCCTGATCGACGCGCGGGAGCAGGATTTCGACGCCAGCCCCTTCGGCGACCTGGACTCGATCGTCGCCTATGCCAGGGCGACCAACGCCCGGCTGCACGATGTTCTCGCCGATCTGCTGGGTGTGGCGCCGGACGACGGCGACACACGGGACGCCCTATCGGCGGGCGCCATCGCCTGGGCGCTCGCCGGGATCGCCCGGGCGGTGCCGATCGCAATCGGGGACGGGACGGTAGCGCTGCCTCAGACCCTGCTGGAGGAGGCGGGGTTATCCCCCCAGAAAATCATCGATCGGCCAACCGATGATAGATTGAAGCCGGTCATACGGCGTTTGGTCGACGCGGCCGGGAAGGCGCTTGTCGGCGCGCCCGCTGCCCGCGACGCTAGGGCGGCACCGCTGCTGGCCCTGAACCGGCTCACCCGCATTCATCTGGATCGGCTGGAGGCCGCCGGCTTCGACGTGTTCGACGGCCGCGTCCATGCGCCGATCCCGTTCAGCGGAATCCGGATGGCCTGGGCCAAATTCCGAAAACGGTATTAGGCGGCCCGCTTCCAGGCCCCGAGCCAGTCTTCGAGATCGCAGAGGGCGCGCGTGGTGTACGCCTTCTTGCGGTCCTTGCCCTTGAGTTTTCTTTGCCCCGGCACCGGATCCGGCGGGGGGAACAGGCCGAAATTCACATTCATCGGTTGGAAGGTCTCCGCCTCCGCCCCGCCGGTGATATGGCCGAGCAAGGCCCCGAGGGCCGTTGTGGCCGGGGGCGCGTCCAGGGTGACGCCCAAGGCCTGCGCGGCGGCGAAACGGCCCGCGACCAGTCCCATGGCGGCGCTTTCGACATAGCCTTCGACACCGGTCACCTGGCCGGCGAAGCGCAGCCGGGGCATCGCCTTCATCCGCATCTCGCCATCCAGCAGACGCGGCGAGTTGAGGAAGGTGTTGCGGTGCAGACCGCCCAGGCGGGCGAATTCCGCATTCTCCAGGCCCGGGATCATGCGGAACACACGCACCTGCTCGCCATATTTCAGCTTGGTCTGGAAGCCGACCAGGTTGAACAGGGTGCCGAGCTTGTTGTCCTGGCGCAGTTGGACGACGGCGTGGGCTTTGACGTCTGGCTGGTGGGGGTTGGTCAGCCCCACCGGCTTCATCGGCCCATAGCGCAGGGTCTCGATGCCCCGTTCCGCCATCACCTCGATCGGCAGGCAGCCCTCGAAATAGGGCGTGTCCTTTTCCCAGTCCTTGAACTCGGTCTTTTCGCCGTCGATCAACGCCTGGATGAAAGCCTCGTATTGGGGCTTGTCCATCGGACAATTGAGATAGTCCTTGCCGGTACCGCCCGGGCCGGGCTTGTCATAGCGCGACTGGAACCAGGCCTTGGAGAAGTCGATGGACTCGCGGTGAACGATGGGGGCGATCGCATCGAAAAAGGCGAGCGAATCCTCGTCGGTCAGGGCGCCGATGGCTTCCGCCAGCTTCGGCGAGGTGAGGGGGCCGGTGGCGACAATCACATTGTCCCACTCGTCCGGCGGCAGTCCGTCCACCTCCTCCCGGCGGATCTCGACCAGCGGGTCCGCCTCCAAAGCGGCGGTGACCGCGTCGGCGAAGATGTGACGGTCGACGGCGAGCGCACCGCCCGCCGGCAGCTTCGCCTTGTCGCCGGAGGCGAGAATGAGCGAGTTCGCCCGGCGCATCTCCTCATGCAGCAGGCCGACCGCGTTGTATTCGTGATCGTCGGAGCGGAAGGAATTGGAGCAGACGAGCTCCGCCATCCGGTCGGTCTCGTGCGCGTCGGTCTTGCGCACCGGCCGCATCTCGTGCAGCACCACGGCGACCCCGGCCCGGGCGATCTGCCAGGCGGCTTCCGATCCGGCGAGGCCGCCGCCGATCACATGGACTTCTTGCTTCGTTTTCATTCCGCTGTCCTAACTCTTACCGATCCACATGCAAAGCGGCGCTTTGTCTTCCGGTCATTTGGTTCTCCGTCATGTGAGACTCCGGTGGGCCGCCTGCAATCTTTCCCGAGAAGTGTACTCAATTTGTGCTAACGTCGTCCCATATCCGTATGCTGAATTCGCATACGCAACAGGAAATGGGCGGCGCTTGTACGGCGAATCGAAATTCAAGGGAATGGTCAAACTGGGTGACGGCACCCAGGACAAGGCGAAATTCCTCGAGAGCTATTCCGAACAGAAGCTGGACGCCAGCGATCCGGTCGCCCTGAAACACGCCCTACTGACGGCCTGCAGGCAAAGCCAGGCGATGGCCCAGGCGCTGCTCGCCGGGAACATCCAGACCCTCGGTCTGGAGGAGGCCCGCAAAAGCTTCGGCGACCAATGGCCGAAAATGGCCGACAAGATCCTGCTGCTGACCGAAACCACCATCCGGCGCCATCTCACGCCGAAGGACGTCTATCTGGTGATCAGCGAGGAACAAGTGATCATCCTGTTTGGTGAGGGCGATAAGGAGGACGCGAACAAGAAGGCGCTGCGGATCGCCGAGGAGATCAACGAGAAGCTCCACGGAGCCTCCGGCAAGGAAGATCCGTTGATCACCTCCCGCGCGGTGGTTCTGGAGGTCCAAACCGACAATGTCGAGAAGGTCGCCGGGGACGCGGCCGCCGTGGGCAATGTCGTCCAGGACGCCCAGGCGGCGAAGGACGCCAAGGAGCGGGAGGCGGTCGACGGCGCCAAGGCGAAGTCCTCGCTGCAGTTTTGGCCGGTGGCCAATCTCAAGAAGCGGCTCGTCTCCTGCTATGTCGCGAAACTGATCATTCCGGAGGACGCGCTGCCGGACTATCCCGGGGCCGCCGCCGGCCATTTCCAGAGCGAGATGGACGCCATGACCGTCGAGCAGGCCGGAGCCCGGATCGAGGAGGTCAAGGGGCGGGCCCTTCTGCTGATTCCGGTGCACTACGAGACCCTGGCGGTGAAGGGGTTCCGGGCGCGCTTGGTCGAGGCCCTCAAGAGCCTGCCGGAAGCGTCCTCCCATCGCTGTCTGCTGGATGTGGTCGATCTCGACCCGGGCACCCCCCAGGGGCGCCTTCACCAGCTTTTCAGCGTCGTCGCCCCCTTCGTCATGGGCTTTTCGGTCCACATTCCCATCGGCACGAAGTTGCCACCGGACAAATTCTCCGGCCTGCGGGTGAGGATGATCGGCACCACCGGGCGGGAAGTGGAACAGAACCCCAAACCGTTGGCGCAATTCGTCAAACAGGTGAAGAGCGGCCGCTTCCGCATGGTCGCCTACGATGTCCCGACGACCGAGGCGTCGATCCTCGCCAAGCGCTGTGGCGTCGATTACGTGCAGGGCGCCGGGGTCGCCCGCTATCTTCCGGACCTGGGGCCGCCCTTCAGCATTCACTAGAGTTCCTGGCATTAGGCGCGGCATCCAGGTCGGCGAGGGTGGCGAATTCCGCCCGCAGCCAATTCGCAAGCTTCCGGGACGACGCGGACGCCAGATCGTTCACCAGCAGCGCATAATGCCCCACGGTCACCGGGCTTTCGCCCGGCAGGGCCTCCAGCAGGCCGAGGTCGATCTCCCGGCGGGCCAGAGCAACGGGCACCAAACAAACCCCGAGGCCGGCCGCGGCCGCGAGAATTGCCGCGTCGTCGATATCGAAGCGGTCGCCGAATCGGACATCGCCGATCGCGGCACCCCGGTGGGCGGCCCAGGCCCGCCAATCCCAATTCTCCTCCGAGGCCCGCAACGCCGGGAGACCCCCGAGAGGTCCGTCGAGAGGTCCGTTGCCATATCGGGCGATCAAGGCGGGCGAGGCCATCGGCAGCACCCGGTCCGGCAGCACGCTGTCGGAATCCGGGGCTCCTCGCCGGTAGGTCAATACGATGTCCAGGGACGGGGTCAGTTCCAGCGCGCTGAGATGGCTCGACTCGACCTGCACCTGGATTGCGGGATGCTCCTCCCGGAAGCGCTGGAGCCTTGGGATCAGCAAGCGGACCGCAATGCTCACACTGCTCTTGAGCGAGACCACATTCGCATCCCGGCCGGTTTCCCGCACGGCGCTGCGGATCGTGGCGAGACCCGGGGCGATCCGTTGGGCGAAGCGGGCGCCTTCCACGGTCAACGCCACCCGATTGGCGGACCTTTCGAGCAGAGAGATACCGAGATCCCGCTCCAACTGGGCGAGTTGATGGCTGACCGCGCTGGGGGTGACCAGCAGTTCTTCGGCGGCCTTGCTGACCCCGCCATGGCGGGCCACGGCGTCGAAAACCCGGATGGTATTCAGAGAGGGCATGCTTTGCATGAGAAAATCTCAAAGACGGTCAGATATTCGGGATCGTATTCAATTGGATTTTAAGCGATATGCGGTGTTGGAGCTTTCTTCAAGGGTTGAATAATGATCACAAAGTCCGATCCCTTCGCCGTGTTGCTTCTGGTGGCCGCGGTGGGCCTTTTCACGGTCCCTTTCGCGCTCGGCCGGTTTGTGGGGACCGAGGTCAGCTTTCTCCAGATCCAAGGCCTTAGAAACGCGTCCGCCTTTCTCATTCTGCTGGCGCTGTTCGGCCATCGCCTGGTGCATTGGCGGATCTGGACCCGTCATCCCTGGTTGATCCTGGTGCGCAGTCTGACCGGGGCGCTTGGCGGCGGGTTGATCATCTATGGCGTGGCGCGGATGCCGGTCGCCGAGGCCATGGCTCTGGGGCTCTTGGAGGGCGTGATCGCCGTCATTTTCGGGGCCCTTTTCCTGCGCGAACGATTGTCTTTCGCCAACGGTCTGATCGTGGCGATGACGTTTTCCGGCGGGATCGTCGTCGCCCTGGGCAACGGCCACGGCGTCGATCTGGAGCAGGTCGACCCGTTTCCGGCCGCGATGGTGTTGCTCGGCGCGGCCCTGATGGCGGTGGAGTCGATCTTCCTACGCATGCTCGCCCTCCGCTCGGACCCCATTCCGGCGATGTTGGCGGTGACCCTCGCGGGGACCCTCACCATGGGTGTGCCGGCCCTCGCCATATGGGAACCGATGCCGCTCTCGTCCTGGATCTGGATCTTGTCGATGGGGCCTGTCGTGCTGATTGGCCAGTATTTCAACATGGTCGGTTTCCGCAGGGTGCCGGTCTCGATCGCGGCGCCGCTCGGCTACACCTCGGTCGTTTTCGCCGCCCTGCTGGGCTTCTTCGCCTTCGGCGAGATGCCAAGTCTCGCCACCGTCGCCGGGGCCGTCGTGATCGTGGGCGCCGGGATCCTTCTGGCCCGGACCAGGGTCAGGAGTGGGGTCGTCAGCCGGTCGCCAGCACCAGCAGAATAAGAGCACCGCTGATCATCAGGATGCCGACGGTATCCCGGATGGTGATCCGTTCGCGGAAGAAGAAGATCGCGGCGAGAAAGGTGAACACCATCTCGATCTGACCCAGGGCGCGGACATGGGCCGCCGGTTCCAGCGAGAAGGCGGTGAACCAACAGGCCGATCCCACTATGCTGATCACCCCGATGATCCCGGTGCGGCGCCATCCCTTGACCACGGTCATCGGCGTGCCGGGCGAGAGTCTTTGCATGACGGCGGTCATGCCGATGGACTGCAACCCGGTGACGATGGCGAGCACCAGGGCCGCGGCCCAGACGAAGTTGTCCAGCTCCAGGGAGAGGCTGGCGGCCCGATAGCAGACCCCCGACACGCCGAACAAGGCGCCGGAACCGAGCCCGCACAGGGCGGGGAGAAAGGCGTCGCGGCTGAACAGGCTGTGCCATTTCGGACCGCTGACCAGCATCACCCCGACCAGCGAGACGGCGATGGCGGCGGCCACACCGGGGGTCACCGCCTCGCCGAGGACGATGATCCCGAGAATGGCCGTTTGCGCCGCCTCGGTCTTGGTAAGCGCGTTGCCGACGGCGAAGGAGCGCAACACCATGGCCTTGATCATCAGAATGGTGGCAGCCGCCTGGGCGATGCCGCCGATGGCCGCGTACATCAGCGTCTCTGTCGTGGGGGCGACGGGGCCGGCCTTGCCGATCATCGTCAGAACGCCGAGATAAACCAGCGCCAGCGGAAAGCCCCATAGGAAGCGTGCATAGGTCACCTGGGTCGCGGTGAAGTCCGACGTCAGGTGCTTTTGGATGGCTGAACGGGCGTTCTGCAAGAACGCCGCCGTGATGGTGAGCGGGATCCAGAGTTCCATGGCGCCCGAGTAGACCACCGCTACCCCTTTGCCAGGGCTGCGTTTTTTGAAATGCTGCGATACGAGTGCGTGAAAGCGATCAGGGTAGCCCCATGAACCGACATCCGGCCCGGCCGATCACCGAAGAGGACCGCGAGACCTATGAGCGGGACGGAATCGTCTTTTTGCGCGGCCTGTTCGACGCCGATTGGATCGCACATCTCCGCGCATGGGGCGATCGGGCCATGGCGGCGCCCGGTCCCCACGCTGAGGAATACGGGACGAAGGGGCAGGGGCGTTTCTTTGGGGATCTCGACATCGCAAGGCGGCAGGAGGGGTTTCGCCGTTTCGTCCACGAGTCGCCCGCCGCCGAGATCGCCGGCCGGGTCATGGGCGCAAGCCGGGTGAACTTCTTCTACGACCAATTCCTGGTAAAGGAACCCGGCACGGCGGCGCGCACGCCCTGGCACCAGGACCAGCCCTATTGGGCGGTGTCCGGCCGTCAGGTCTGTTCGATCTGGCTGCCCTTCGATCCGGTCGCTGAAGAAACCTGCATCGAATATGTCGCGGGCTCCCATCGCTGGCCGGAGTACAATCCAGCGCATTTCTCGGACCACACGCCCTATGAGGGGACGGGGTTGCCGGCCCTTCCGGATATCGAGGCGGAACGGGACAAGCACAAAATCCTGCGCTTCGCCCTGGAGCCCGGGGACTGTCTTGTCTTTCAGGCGATGATCGTCCATGGCGCCCCGGGGAACGGTTCCGCGACACGGCGGCGGGCGCTCGCCACGCGCTGGACCGGGGACGATGCGCGCTATTGCCGTCGGCCGGGCGAGGTGGCGATCCCGACCCGCGATCCGGGCCTCAGCCCCGGCGACCGGATGGATTGTGGCGATTTCCCACTGATCTGGGAGGCTTGACGGCGATGGCAGAGAACGGCGTCTACCGAATGAGCGAGGCGGCGCGCCGGCACCGCCGGTTGTTGGAATCGCAATCCCCGCCACCGACCGAGGCCGCGACACTTCCGATGCTCCGGCGGCAGGCGATCGAGGCGGCCCGTCCGCTTGTGGAGGAGGCCGTCAGCCAGAACGGGGTCCGCGTCTCCGAGGTGGAGATCGGGGGGGTGACCTGTTCCGCGATCGACCCGGAAGACCGACGGTCCGGTGATGAGATGGTCTATCTCTTCGGGGGTGGGTTTGTTCAGGGCAGCGCCTTCGAAGACCTGATGATCTCCGCACCTCTGGCCCGTCTGACCCGGTCGCGGATCATCGCGCCCCATTACCGGTTGGCGCCGGAGCATCCGTTTCCGGCCGGCCTGGACGATGCGCTCGCCGTGGTCTCCGCCCTGTCGGAGGGCGGGGCGGCACCGCGGGTCATTGGGGAGTCCGCCGGCGGCAATCTCGCCCTGGCGGTCACCCATCGCCTGCGTCGGCTCGGGGCGGATGGTCCGAGGGCCCTGGCGCTGATGTCCCCGGCTTGCGAGTTGGGCCGGGCGGACGATGCGATCGAACTCGGGCTTGACCCGACACTGACCCTGGAGCGGGTAAAGACCGTCGCCGGTCTCTATGCGAGCGGGCGTGATCTGGAGGATCCTGAGATTTCTCCGATCCACGGCGCCTTCGACGCGCGGTTCCCGCCCTGTTTCATCACCACGGGGACGCGAGACCTGTTCCTGAGCCAATGCGCCCGGTTGGCAAGCGTCGTCCGGGCACAGGGCGGGCGCGCCGATCTCAGGGTTTGGGACGGGCTCTGGCACGTCTTCGAATACTATCCCGACCTGCCGGAGGCGGCCGCCTCGTTGGAGGAGATCGCCGCCTTCCTTCGGGAATTCGAGGGCTAGGCGCTTTTCTTGGCCGTCTTCTTGCCGAGATAAGGCGCGAGATAATGGCCGGTGTGGCTTTCCGGGATGCGGGCGATCTCCTCCGGGGTGCCGGCACCGACGACCCGGCCGCCGCCGGACCCACCTTCCGGTCCCATGTCGACGATCCAGTCCGCCTGTTTGATGACCTCGAGATTGTGCTCGATCACGATGATGGTGTTGCCCTGGTCGACCAGGGCCTGGAGCACCTCCAGGAGCTTGCGCACGTCCTCGAAATGCAGGCCGGTGGTCGGCTCGTCGAGGATATAGAGCGTCCGCCCGGTCGAGCGCTTGGACAATTCCTTGGCCAGCTTGACCCGCTGGGCCTCGCCGCCGGAGAGGGTCGTCGCCTGCTGACCGATCTTGATATATCCGAGACCGACCTCGTTCAGGGTCCGCATCTTGTCCCGGATCGAGGGCACTGCCTTGAAGAAGTCGACCCCTTCTTCCACAGTCATTTCAAGGACATCGGCGATGGATTTGCCACGAAACTTTATGTCCAGGGTCTCACGGTTGTAGCGATGCCCGTGGCAGACGTCGCATTCGACGAAGATGTCCGGCAGGAAGTGCATCTCGATCTTGATGACCCCGTCGCCCTGGCAGGCCTCGCAGCGGCCGCCCTTTACATTGAAGGAGAAGCGTCCGGGCGCGTAACCGCGCGCCTTCGATTCCGGCAGGGTCGCGAACCAGTCCCGGATCGGCGTGAAGGCGCCGGTGTAGGTCGCGGGATTGGAGCGGGGCGTGCGGCCGATCGGCGATTGGTCGATGTCGATCACCTTGTCGATGAATTCAAGCCCCTCGATCGTCTTGTAGGCGGCGGGGGAGGTCCGGCTGCCCATCAGCTTCCGGGCGAGCGCCTTGTAGAGCGTGTCCACAATCAAGGTCGATTTGCCGCTACCCGATACGCCGGTCACCACGGTGAAGGTGCCGAGCGGGATATGGAGGTCGACATCGCCGAGATTGTTGCCCTCGGCCCCGATCAGCTTGATCGCCTGCTTCTTGTGGCCTTTGCGTCGGGTTTTCGGGACCGGGATCTGCCGGAACCCGGAGAGATACTGACCGGTCAGGCTCTGGGAGTTGGCCATCACCTGCTCCGGCGTGCCCTGGGCGACCAATTGGCCGCCATGGACGCCGGCGCCGGGCCCCATGTCGATCACATAGTCGGCGGCCCGGATCGCGTCCTCGTCATGCTCGACGACCAGAACGGTGTTCCCGAGGTCCCGCAGCCGGGTGAGGGTCGCCAGCAGCCGGTCGTTGTCCCGCTGATGCAGGCCGATGGACGGTTCGTCAAGCACATAGAGCACACCGGTGAGTCCCGATCCGATCTGCGAGGCGAGGCGGATCCGCTGGCTTTCGCCGCCGGACAGCGTCGCCGAGGCCCGGGACAGGGTGAGATAGCCGAGGCCAACATTGTTGAGGAAGCCGAGCCGCTCGTTGATCTCCTTGAGGATGCGTTCGGCGATCTCGTTCTGCTTGTCGGTGAGCTGGGCGGAGACGGCGCCGAACCATTCCACCGCCTCCTTGACCGACAACTCCGTCGTCTCGCTGATCGACTGGCCGCCGACCTTGACCGCCAGCGCCTCCGGCTTGAGCCGCTGGCCGCCGCAGGCGTCGCAGGGCATGGAGTTCTGATATTTGCCGAGCTCTTCCCGAACCCAGCTTGAATCCGTCTCCCGGAAGCGGCGCTCCAGGTTGGGGATCACGCCCTCGAACGGCTTGGTCGTCTGATACTTTCTGAGGCCGTCGTCATAGACCATGGTGATCGGCTCGTCGCCGCTGCCGAACAGGACCGCCTGCTGGACCTTCTTGGCCAGCTTGTGGAAAGGCGTTTTCACCGACGCCTTGTGGTGCTTACAGATGCTGGCGAGGGTCTGGGCGTAGTATTTCGACGTGCCGCTGGACCAGGGGGCGATGGCCCCGCCGTCGATCGACAGGTCCCGGTCCGGCACCACCAGATCGGCGTCGAACACCTGTGTCGCCCCCAGGCCGTCGCATGCCGGACAGGCCCCGAAGGGATTGTTGAAGCTGAACAGCCTCGGTTCGATCTCGTCGATGGTGAAGCCGGAAACCGGGCAGGCGAACTTGGCCGAATAGACATGGCGCGTCGCGTCGCCGCCAGCCTCCTCGGCGTAGAGCAGCCCATCGGAAAGCTCGAGGGCCGTCTCGATCGAGTCGGCCAGGCGGGTTTCGATATCCGGCTTCACGATCAGGCGGTCGACCACCACCTCGATATCGTGCTTGAGCTTCTTGTTGAGGGCCGGGGCCTCGCTGATCTCGTAAAGCTCGCCGTCGATCTTCACCCGCTGGAACCCGCGCTTCTGCAGGTCCATCAGTTCCCGCCGGTACTCGCCCTTCCGGCCGCGCACGATGGGGGCCAGGATGTAGAGCCGGGTGCCGTCGCCCAGGGCCATGATCCGGTCGACCATCTGACTCACGGTCTGGCTTTCGATCGGCAGGCCGGTGGCCGGCGAATAGGGCACCCCGACCCGCGCCCAGAGCAGGCGCATATAGTCGTAGATTTCGGTGACCGTCCCCACGGTGGAGCGCGGATTCTTCGAGGTCGTCTTCTGCTCGATGGAGATCGCCGGCGACAGGCCCTCGATCAGGTCCACATCGGGCTTCGACTGCATTTCCAGGAATTGCCGGGCATAGGCGGACAGGCTTTCCACATAGCGGCGCTGTCCCTCGGCATAGATCGTGTCGAAGGCGAGCGAGGACTTGCCGGAGCCGCTGAGGCCCGTGATCACGATCAGACTGTCCCGCGGCATCTCCACGGTGACGTCCTTCAGGTTATGTTCCCGGGCCCCTTGGACCTTGATATGGGTGAGCATGGCGGTTCCGCTTGGAAGGTGCTTCGATTTCTGGAAATTAGACCTGTCTACGGGAAGCGGCGAGGGGAGGATGGGGGTTATCCACAGTTTTTGTGGTGGAAGACATCTTTTCCCCTACACGACGCCCGTCTCTGTCATTAGCCTATAGCAAATCCTAGATTTTGTGTGAACAAAGAAAGAACATAGCCATGGCTGGTAGCGTCAACAAAGTCATCCTGGTCGGCAATCTCGGCCGCGATCCGGAAATTCGCTCGATGCAGAATGGCGGCCGGGTGTGCAATTTGTCGCTGGCGACGTCGGAAAGCTGGAAGGACCGTAACACCGGCGAGCGTCAGGAGCGTACCGAGTGGCACCGCGTCGTGATCTTCAACGAGCCGCTGGTGGATGTGTGCGAGCGCTTTTTGAAGAAAGGCTCGAAGATCTATGTCGAAGGGGCCCTGCAAACCCGCAAGTGGACCGACCAGAACGGCCAGGAGCGCTATTCGACCGAGGTCGTGCTGCAGCGCTATCGCGGCGAACTGACCATGCTGGACGGCCGCAGCGAAGGTGGGTCCGGTGGCGGCGGTTATGGCGGCGGCGGAGACTACCAGCAGGCCGGGGGCGGCTATGGCGGCGGCTCCGGGGGAGGCGGCCGCTCCGGCCCGCCGCCGGCCAGCGACCTGGACGACGACATCCCGTTCTGACGACATCCCGTTCTGACGACATCCCGTCCTTTTGGGCTCGACTATCCTGCTTCTAAAGGATGAACGATAACGGGCAAAAGTAACCATTGGGGGTGCGCCTGCACATCCTATGGGGGTATTCATTTAAAAATACTTTTCTACAATCCAGGGGTTTGCTATCCGCAAGAACAGTCAACTTGGGGGGCAAATTAAAAAACGCGATTGTTGCCGCGGCTGCGGCGTTGGTGCTGGCCTCGTGCGCGAGTCAGTCGAGCGAGATTACGGCGTCCTATGTTTCACCTCTGAAATACCAGGATTATAACTGTCGAACTCTGAGCAACGAATACGCTCGGGTGCTGTCCAAGAGCAGTGTCGTTAGCCAGGAGCAGGATCAGACCGCGACGAACGATGCCGTCGCCATGGGGGTCGGGCTTATTCTCTTCTGGCCGGCCCTGTTCCTCATCGATACGGACGATCAGAGCGAGCAGGTGGCCATGTTGAAGGGGGAACTCGACGCGATCGAAAAAACCGCCATCACCAAAGATTGCGACGGCCTCCAATCATCCATCATCGAAGACCGCATCCGCGTTCAGGAAGAGATGAAGAAACGCGCCGCGCAGAACAACGTATTCCCCGAGTAAGGCTCCGGGAGTAACGTTCGGAAGGGCGGGGGTCAGTTTTTGCTGATTCCCGCGTCCCGCTTTAAAGTGGCGATCTCAAAGACATAGTCGGCGGTCTTCGCCGTCTTTGTCACGCCCTGGGTGGAACAGGTGATCTCGATCCGGTCCGGGTTGGTCCAGCCAAGCCGCTCGAAGGCGGCGTCGAGACCGTGGGCGATGCACTGGTCCTTGGTGGTGTATTCGGGTGGGCTGGCGATCAGCAGATGGGCGACACCGAAGACGATCTTCGCGGTGTAGAACCAGTCCATAGCGCTATCCTTTCAACATCCTCGGCTCGCTTGACCGCAGGCTATGGCCGGTTTCGGCCATCCCCCTCCCGCGCTGTCGGCGTCGCGATGTTGAGTCCCATGGGCACGCTCCATAATGCGTACCCCGTGCGCAAAATAGTGTCTAAAACAAGACTCTTTGACAAGTCATTATTATGACAAAAATCTGACAGTTAAAGCGCGGTTGGAGGTCGATTAGTCGCCGACCGCCGCCGTGGGCGGTGGGGCATAACGATCCTCGATGCTGTCCCGTACCATGGCCAGGCCGGCGGGGTTACAGGTCACCTCGATGCTCTCGGGTTGGCGCCACGCCGCGCGCTCGATCGCCGTATCGAGGCCATAGGCGAGGCATTCCGCCCTGGTGGGGAAGTCGGCCGGGCTGGCCAGGGTGATCTGCATGGCGGCGCCGAAGATCACCTTCACCGTGAAATACCATTCCATGGCGCGGTCCTTTCAACATCATCAGCTCGCGTCATCCGCAGGCTCCAAGCCGTGCCCGTTATTCTCGGGCACCTCGGTCCTGGCCCCTCCCGCGCTTGCAGAGTGGCGATGTTGACCTCATTCGGGTATCGCTCCCCGAAACGCCCAAACACCGTATCAGAAAAATGTTTAACCAAAAGTGAATTATGAAAGATTTATGACAGGGTGGGGCGAGCGCCGGTTTCGGCAGGTCTGGTGCTCCAATCCGCTGTTCTCATTTGCCGGGCTGCACCAGGATATCGTGGTGCAACATGAAAAGAACCGCTATATAATGGCTTTTGGTACTCGTTTCTGATTCCGTGTCCCCAGGGGAATTTCCGTTTGAGCACGATCGATCCGCCGCCCCCCCCCGGTGTACCCCCAGGTGCGCCAAGCGGACCCACGTCTCCGTCCGAGCCCGGGTCCAGCGTCTCCATCGAAGAGGAAATGCGCCGCAGCTATCTCGATTACGCCATGAGCGTGATCGTGGCGCGGGCCATTCCCGATGTCCGTGACGGCCTAAAGCCGGTCCACCGCCGTATCCTCTACGCCATGAAGGACGGCGGCTACGACTGGTCGAAGCCTTACCGCAAATCGGCGCGTATCGTCGGTGACGTGATGGGTAAATATCATCCCCATGGCGACAGCGCGATCTACGACGCCATGGTCCGGATGGCGCAGGATTTCTCGATGCGCCTGCCGCTGATCGACGGCCAGGGCAATTTCGGCTCCATGGACGGCGATCCGCCGGCGGCGATGCGCTATACCGAGGCTCGGCTGGCCCGCACCGCCGAGACGCTGCTGCGCGACATCGACAAGGAAACGGTCGACTTCCAGCCGACCTATGACGAAGCGGGGCAGGAGCCGAAGGTTCTGCCCGCCGAATACCCCAATCTTCTGGTCAATGGCGCCGGTGGCATCGCGGTCGGCATGGCGACCAACATCCCGCCGCATAATCTCACCGAACTGCTCGACGCCTGTGTCGCGTTGATCGAAGCGCCCGGCCTCACGACCGAACAGCTCATCGAAATCGTTCCCGGCCCGGATTTCCCGACCGGAGGGATCATCATCGGCAAGCGTGGGATCCGGGAGGCCTACACCACGGGCCGAGGGTCCATCATCATGCGCTCGCGGACCCATTTCGAGACCGTCCGCAAGGAGCGGGAAGCGATCGTCGTCACCGAGATCCCCTATCAGGTGAACAAATCCCGCCTCATGGAGCGGATCGCCGAGGTGGTCAACGACAAGACCATCGAGGGGATCGCCGATCTCCGGGACGAGAGTGACCGGGACGGCGTGCGGGTGGTTATCGAACTGAAGCGGGACGCCAGCGCCGATGTGGTGCTGAACCAGCTCTATCGGTTCACGCCCCTGCAGACGAGTTTCGGGGTGAATTCCCTGGCGCTGAACGGCGGCCGGCCGGAGACCATGACCCTCAAGGACATCCTGGTCGCCTTCCTGCGCTTCCGGGAAGAGGTCATCACCCGCCGGACGGTCTACGAACTCCGCGAGGCGCGCAAGCGGGCCCATACCCTGGCCGGCCTCTTGGTCGCGTTGGAAAACCTCGACGCGGTGATCGAGATGATCCGCCGCTCCACCGACCCGGCCGAAGCGCGCGCCAAGCTGATGGCGGAAAACTGGCCGGCGGGCGAGGTCGTGGCCTTCATCGAGCTGATCGACGATCCGACCCACAAGGTGATCGACGGTCACTATAAGCTCTCCGAGGCTCAGGCCCGCGCCATTCTCGACCTCCGCCTCCACCGCCTGACCGGCCTGGAGCGTGAGAAGCTGGTCGAGGAAACACAGGAAATCGCCAACAAAATCAAAGAGTACCTGGAGATTCTTGCCTCCAAGGAGACGCTCTATGGCGTGATGCGCGAGGAGTTCGTCGCGATCAGGGAGCGGTTCGGTACGCCGCGCCGGACCTCCCTGGAGGAAGGCGAACTCGATACCGATATCGAAGACCTGATCCAGCGCGAGGACATGGTCGTGACCGTGTCCAATCACGGCTATATCAAGCGCGTGCCGCTCTCGACCTACCGGTCCCAGAAGCGGGGCGGCAAGGGCCGGTCCGGCATGGCAACGCGGGAGGAGGACTTCGTCAGCCGCCTTTTCGTGGCCAACACGCATCAGCCGGTCCTGTTCTTCACCTCCACCGGGATGGTCTATCAGCTCAAGGTCTGGCAGTTGCCGCTGGGAACCCCGACCTCACGCGGCAAGCCGATCGTCAATCTGCTACCGGTCGAGCCGGGCACTAGCGTCTCGACGATCATGCCTTTGCCGGTGGACGAGGACAGTTGGGGCGAGCTCAACGCCGTCTTCGCGACCGCCGCCGGGACCGTGCGCCGAAACCGGTTGAGTGATTTCACCAACATCAAGTCCAACGGCAAGATCGCCATGAAGTTGGAGGGCGACGATCAACTCGTTTCCGTCCAGGTCTGCGATCCGGTGGCCGACGATATCCTGTTGGCCACGCTCAACGGCCGCTGTATCCGATTCCGGGCCGAGGAGGTCCGTCTGTTCGCCGGCCGCAACTCGGTCGGTGTGCGGGGCATCAAGCTCGCCAAGGGCGACCGCGTGATGTCCATGTCGGTGCTGCACAATGTGCCGGTCGATATCGAGGAGCGGGACGACTACCTGCGGCAATCCAACGCGTTCCGCCGCTCCGATGAGGATGAACCGACCCTGGACGAAAGCGTGGCACCGTCGCTCAGCAACGAACGGTTCACGGAGTTGGCCGAGAACGAGCAATTCATCCTGACCGTGTCCGAAAAGGGCTTCGGCAAGCGGTCTTCCGCCTATGAGTACCGGGTCACCGGCCGGGGCGGACAGGGCATCGTCAATATGGATATCACCCGGAAGACAGGTTCGGTCGCCGCGTCCTTCCCGGTCGAACAGACCGACCAGATCATGCTTGTGACCGACGGCGGGCAGTTGATCCGCTGCCCGGTGGGCGACATTCGTATTGCCAGCCGCAACACCCAAGGGGTAACAATCTTCCGCGTCGGCGGGGACGAGAAGGTCGTCTCCGTTGCCTTGGTGGCCGAAATGGCCAGCGAGGACCAAGTCGATGACGACGGCGACGAGGGGGAAGACTCTGACGGTGACAACGCCGGGGGCGAGACCGGGACGGGCGTCGAGGACTGACGCGACGCCGAACCCAACCGTTTCGCGACCTGGCGAAGGGGGCTCGATGACCGACGACAAGCGTATCGCGCTGTATCCCGGCACGTTCGATCCGGTGACCTATGGCCATCTCGACATCATCAGTCGGGCCTCCCGGATCGTCGACAAGTTGGTCGTGGGCGTGGCCCGGAACGCCGGGAAGGGACCCCTTTACTCGTTGAGCGAGCGGGTAGAGATGGTCCGCGACGAGGTTTCCGAGTTGGCGAACCGGAACGGCCATGGCGAGATCGAGGTGCTGCCGTTCGGCAATCTGCTGATCGATTTCGCCCGGTCGATCGACGCCAAGCTGATCTTCCGGGGGCTCAGGGCGGTCAGCGACTTCGAGTACGAGTTCCAGATGGCCGGGATGAACGCCCGCATCGCGCCGGAGGTGGAGACGGTCTTCCTCATGGCCTCGGAGAAGCAGCAGTTCGTCTCGTCCCGTTTGATCAAGGAAATCGTCGGGCTCGGCGGCGACGTGCAGCAGTTCGTTCCGCCCAAGGTGCTCTCCCGGCTGACTGAACGCTATCACCGTGAGGAGGACAGCT
Organism: Alphaproteobacteria bacterium; assembly: GCA_024743275.1. Taxonomy (GTDB): domain Bacteria; phylum Pseudomonadota; class Alphaproteobacteria; order JANSWW01; family JANSWW01; genus JANSWW01. Next base: position 122,302 of record JANSWW010000005.1, on the reverse strand, counting down.
CAGCGGCCGATTGAGCGAGCATAAATCGCTTCCGCGGCGCGTTGAAAGGAGCGCTAACCTCTCTATATCAATGGATAATTCGTCTCCACCCATGCAATCGTCGAATAGGTCGTTTTTTTTACGATCAAGGCGTTGACCGCGGCGCGGGTTGGGGCTAGGTTCCGCGCCTCACACGGTTCGTGCCCTTAGCTCAGTTGGTAGAGCAGCTGACTTTTAATCAGCGGGTCGTAGGTTCGAGTCCTACAGGGCACACCATTTTTCCTGTTAAAAGCAATGTTTTGCACGATCACGAGCTAGACAAGCTCGTCTCGACTGTGCGCCTCGCCGTTTGCTAATTCCCCTCCGGCATACTTATCAGAGACTTTAACCTATCGACGGCAACTGAACCGTCCTTTTGAATTCGGGTTAACCAAAAATTCAGTCGAACTGGCTAGGGTCCGGCCATCGACCAATTGAACGGGTTCTTGGACCATGGATGTGCTGATTGCCGACGATTCGAGTGTTGTCCGAAAGATCATTCAGGACGTTTGCAACGGCCGGTCTTGGAAAATCGAGATCCATCATGCCGAAGACGGCGATCGGGCCCGCGACATCCTTGCCAGGATGGACAACGGTCTCGCCTTTCTCGACATCAACATGCCGGGCATGACCGGGCTTGAAGCCCTGGCCCATGCGCGCCGTGCGGGCAAGAAGATCATGTCGGTGATCATGTCGTCCGCCGATGGTCATCCGCTCCGGACCGCCGCCCAGGAACTCGGTGCATACGACTATCTCGTCAAACCGTTCAATGCCCAGCGGATCCAGGCTGTCCTGGAGTCCGCGCGGTCCATCCTATCCTCCCACAGCGTGCTCATCGTCGATGACTCCGCCACAGTACGGAAGATCCTGACCCGAATGATGTACCAGCTTCCGGGAGCCTATGAGGTCGAGGAGGCCCAGGATGCGGAGACCGCGATCCGGATGATGCGTGCAGGGTTGTTCGATACGGTCCTGTTGGATTTGACGATGCCCGGGCTGGACGGGCTGGCGGCGCTGCCGATGTTGAAAGCCGAGAACCCCGACGCCCGGATCTTCATCGTCACCAGCCACAACGACCGGGACACGGTCGTGGCGTGCCAGGCGGCCGGCGCGGACGGGTTCCTGGTGAAACCCGTGCACCCGGAAAATCTTCGCAAATTGATGGAATTGAATGGCGGACGGCTTTCCGCGTGATCTTGGGGGTGAGTTCGCCAGCCCTTTTTCGGCATACGAGGCTCCCGATCGCCGTTTTTGCCGCCACCTTGACAGGAACAGGCCCCTGGTCGATGAAGGATATGTGATTCCGCGGGGGGCCCTGGAGAGGGCTGAGATATCGCCAACGGTTGTTCCGGCCGCGATGACCCGTTGAACCTGATCCGGGTAAAACCGGCGTAGGGAACGGAACGAACATCAGCGCGTGTTCTCTCTCCTGAAGCCGTCCCGGATCTCCGCTTTTTCGAACGGGAGATCCATGGATGAACCAGATACGCAAACCCGCAACGGCCGATGTCACCCACGGTCCGCTGCCAGCCTCCACCAAAATCTACATCGCCGGTGAGACACTTGGGGACACCAGGGTGCCGATGCGCCAGATCCATGTCCACGAGAGTGCCGGCGAGCCGCCTTTGACCGTCTATGACACGTCCGGGGTCTATACGGACCCGGAAGCGTCCTTCGACATCGAACGGGGCCTCAAACGGCTTCGCACCGGATGGATCGAGGCGAGAGGCGATACCGAACTCTATGATGGGCGAGCCGCGAAACCCGAGGACAACGGGAACGTCGCCGGCGACAGGCTCGTTCCCGAATTCCCGGTCGCGAACCGCCCGCGCCGGGGCAAATCGGGCGTCGCCTCGGTATCGCAGTTGGCCTATGCCCGGCAGGGGATGATCACTCCGGAGATGGAGTTTGTCGCGATTCGGGAGAACCTTCTTCGCGAAATCGCCCCGGAGGAAGCGGCCAAGCTCAAAGCGGAAGCGGAGCGATGGGGGGCCGATATTCCCGATGTCGTGACACCTGAGTTCGTCCGCGCGGAAGTTGCCCGGGGCCGCGCCATCATCCCCGCCAATGTGAACCATCCCGAAACCGAACCGATGTGCATCGGCCGGAATTTCCTGGTCAAGATCAACGCCAATATCGGCAATTCGGCGGTCACCAGCTCGGTCGCCGACGAGGTCGACAAGATGGTTTGGGCGATCCGATGGGGGGCCGACACGGTGATGGACCTGTCGACCGGCCGGAACATCCACAATATCCGCGAATGGATCATCCGCAACGCGCCGGTGCCCATCGGGACCGTTCCGATTTACCAGGCACTGGAGAAGGTCGACCGGGCCGAGGACCTGACGTGGGCGATCTACCGCGATACGCTGATCGAGCAATGCGAGCAGGGGGTCGACTACTTTACGATCCACGCCGGCATTCGCCTGCGGCATATCCATCTGACGGCGGACCGCGTCACCGGGATTGTCTCCCGCGGCGGTTCGATCATCTCCCAATGGTGCCTGGCGCATCATAGGGAGAGCTTCCTCTATGAGAATTTTGAGGAAATCTGTGAGATCATGGCCTCTTACGACGTGTCGTTCAGCCTTGGTGACGGCTTTAGGCCCGGCTGTGGCGCCGACGCCAACGATGCCGCGCAGTTCGCCGAGTTGGAGACCCTGGGGGAGTTGACGAGGGTCGCCTGGGAAAAGGGCTGCCAGGTCATGGTCGAGGGGCCGGGGCATGTGCCGATGCACAAGATCAAGGTCAACATGGAAAAGCAGCTTGCCCTCTGTGGCGAGGCGCCGTTCTACACGCTTGGCCCGCTGGTGACCGACATCGCGCCGGGCTACGACCACATCACATCGGGAATCGGCGCGGCGATGATCGGCTGGTACGGCACCGCGATGCTCTGTTACGTCACGCCGAAGGAGCATCTTGGGCTTCCCGACCGCGACGACGTCAAAGAGGGCTGTATCACCTACAAGATCGCGGCCCATGCGGCGGACCTCGCCAAGGGCCATCCCGGTGCCGCGGCCCGGGATGACGCGCTTTCCCGGGCCCGCTTCCAGTTCAGATGGGAGGATCAGTTCAATCTGAGTCTCGATCCGGACCGCGCCCGGGATTTCCACGATCAGACCCTTCCCAAGGAGGCCCATAAAACGGCGCATTTCTGCTCCATGTGCGGGCCGAAGTTCTGCTCTATGGAGATCACCAATCTGGTCCGGGACTACGCCAAGGCCGGGATGGAGGAGATGTCGAACAAGTTCAGAGCCGAGGGCGCGGAACTCTATAAGGAGAGCTACACAGCCCACCAGGTCGAACAAGATGGCGAAGCAGGGGCCGCACCGGCGAAGGAATAGCCGGCCCTATGCCTTCCGGCCGTGCCCCAGCACTTGTTCCCCGGCGATGAAGCTGGCGACCACACGGGGCGTGGCCGGCAGGCCGTCGTCGACCAGGATCACGTCGGCCCGTTTGCCGGCCGCCAGCGTGCCCCGGTCGGCGAGCCCCAGGGCCTCGGCGGGGTTCCTCGAGATCAGCGCCCAAGCCTCCGGCAAACCGACCCCGTGCTCCTGGGCCAATTTGAAGGCGGCATGGAGCGGAGCGGGGTAGTAGTAGTCCGAGGCCAGGATCGAGCAGAGGCCGTCGCGGACGGCCGCGGTCGCATCCAGGGCGCCGTTATGGCTGCCGCCCCGGACAACGTTGGGGGCACCGAGGACGGTGTGTTCGCCGGCTCCCCGGGCGGCCCGGGCGGTCTCCTCCGACATGGGAAATTCCGAGACGGTAGAGCCCAGGTCGCGGAAGCGGGCGCGCTGCGCCGGGGTCGCCTCGTCATGTCCGAGAATGCGGGCACCGGCCTGTCGCGCGCGGGTGGCCGCGTCGGCGATCGCCGCCGGGACCTCCGCCTCGCGGGCCCTTAGCCGCTCGATCAGGGCCGAAAACGCCTTGGATTCAAGCCCCATCCGTGCCGCCATCTCGTCGATCTTCACCGCCCGCATGGTGCCTGTGAGCAGATCGGTCGTGTGGTCGTTGACCGCGAAGATCGCCGCGTCCTCCTCGGCGATCCAACCGATGATTTCGTCGACCGCCTCCAAGGCGAAGGTCTCCCAGCGAATGTGGAGTTTGGTATCGCAGGCGAGCGACGGCCGCAGCGCCCGGAGCGCGTCGACGAAAAGGCGCGCCGTCTCGAGGCTGCGCAGCCCGGGTTCCCAGGAAACGCTGAGGCCGTGATAGGCGGTTGTGATGCCATTGGCGACCATTTGTCGATCGGTCTCCATCAGCGCGATGTCGAGCGGGAAGGTGACCTTGGGGCGTGGCTGGATCTGCCGCTCGAAGGCGTCGCCATGGACATCGACGATGCCGGGTAGAACGAGAAGGCCGCGGGCGTCGATGATGGTCCCGGGGGCGTCCCGGGTTTCGACGATTTTGTCGTTGTCGATATGCACGGCGCCGACAACGAGCTTGTTCCCTTGAAGAATTCGGTCGCTCTCGATGCGAATGACCATGCGTTCTTCTCCTAGATGGGCGGCTGTTCACGGGACACGCGCCATGCGGGTCGAGGCTGTTATCACCCCGGCATCGTCAATGCAATGTTTCACGTCCAGGCCTTGCTCTACGATCCCGACCGAAGGATGGTGGACGAAAGACGCGGGCAAGGAGCAGGGCGATGGGCCAAGCGAACTTCTTCAATCTGGATAATCTCGAAGGCGGAATCGAGCGGGAGCTCGGCCCCGGGATCAAGACGACGATCTATGCTGGCGAGCAGGCGATGATCTCGGTTGTCCGGCTCGATCCGGGCGCGGTCGGCCAGATCCACCATCATCCCGAGGAGCAATGGGGCATCTGCCGCTCCGGGAACGGTGTCCGGATCCAGGACGGCGAGCGGGTCGCGGTCAAGGCCGGGGATTTCTGGTGCACCCCCGGCAATGTCCCCCACGGTATCGAGGCCGGGGAGGAGGGCATGGTCGTCGTCGACGTCTTCGCGCCGCCCAGGGGCGCCTACAAGACCGCGGGCAGCGGCTTCGCAAGCTCCTGACGGCCGATCCGACCAGGGCGCCTATTTGATTCCGGCGTGCATGAAGGACTGCACGAATTGGCGCTGGAACAGCAGAAAGGCGATCAGCAACGGAGCGACCGACAAAAGGGTGGCCGCCGAGATGATCGACCAATCGGCCCCGGACTCCGGCGCGCCGAAAATGCCAAGTCCGACGGTCAACGGCCGGGTTTCCACGGAATTGGTGATCACCAGGGGCCATAGGAAGTTGTTCCAGTGGTGGCTGACCGAGACCAGGCCGTAGGCGAGGTAGGTCGGCTTCGCCAACGGAATATAGACCCGCCTTAGGACACCGAAGACACCGCAGCCCTCGAGCCGGGCGGCGTCGACCAGCTCTTGCGGCGTCGACTTGAAGGCCTGCCGCAACAGAAAGATCCCGAAGGCGCTGGCCATGTAGGGCAGGGCGATGCCGGAAATGCTGTCGACCAGGGAGAGCCCGGCCAGCGTCCGGTAATTCTCCACGATCAGAATTTCCGGCGTGACCATCAACTGGACAAGCACGAGCGCGAACGCCACGTCCGATCCGTAGAAGCGGAACCGGGCGAAGGCGTAGGCCGCCAGGGTGCAGAGAATGAACTGGCCGGCGAGCAGCAGGGTCACCAGGAGGAAGGTGTTGAACCCGTAGCGCAGGAAGGGGGCCTGGGCCAGGGCCTCACGGAAATTCTCCAGGGTCAGTGGCGCGGCAAGGTCGAAATTGACGGCATATTCCGGTCCGTGGAAAGCGGCCCAGAAGGCATAGAGGAGCGGGGACGCCCAAAGCAGGGCGAGCGCCCAGGCCGCCGTGATTTCCAGCGGCCGTGAGAGTCTGTCCAGCGCCGTCATCTCCACCTCGTCATCTGTAATGGATCCGCTTGTCGAGAAGGAAGAACTGCACCAGCGCGAAAACCGCGAGCAGGAGCAGCAGCACCACGGTCAGGGTCGCGCCATAGGTCGTGTCGAAGAAGGAGAAGGCGGTCTCGAAGATGTAGTAGAGCAGGAGATTCGAGGCATTGTCCGGCCCGCCCTTGGTCAGAACGAAGAGATGGTCGACCAGCTTGAACGAGTTGAGCACCGCGTTTATCAGTACGAACAGGGTGGTCGGCATCAGAAGCGGGAACAGCACCCGCCGGAAATAGGTCCATCGCGAGGCGCCCTCAAGCAAGGCGGCCTCCCGCAGCTCCGCGGGGATGTTCTGCAGCGCCGCGAGGTAGAAGATCATGAAGAAGCCGGCCTCCTTCCAGATCGTCATGACGATGATCGCCGGCATCACGGTATCGGGATCGCCGAGCCAGTTGTGCCCGGGCAGGCCGAAAAGACCGAGGATCTGGTCGATCAGGCCGATGCCCGGCGTATAGAAGAACAGCCAGATATTGGCGACGGCGATCATCGGCAGGACCGTGGGCGTGAAATAGGCCATCCGCACCAGGCCCAGGCCGGGAAGCCGGCTGTTCACGAACAGGGCCATCACAATGGCGAGCGCGATTGAGGTGGGAATGGTGCCGAGGGCGAAGATCGCGTTGTTGCCGAGCACTTTCCAGAAGATCGGGTCCTCCATCATCAAGGCGTAGTTCTCGAAGCCGACGAAACGCGAGGGCCGGATCGGATTTCCTTTCGAGAACAGGCTGTTGATGAAGGTGGCGACGGTCGGATAATGGGTGAAGGCGACCAGCAGGATCGCCGCCGGGGTCAGCAGCAGCCAGCCATAGACATGTCTCAGGGTGTCCTGCCGCATGGTGTTCCGCCGTCCTGACCGTCTGTCGCGGAGAGCTGGGAAGAGGAACGGGCGGCGTCGGAACGCCGCCCGTCAAACGGGTGACTAGCGATAGGCCTTCAGCAGACGGTCGGCGGTCTCCTGGGCTTCCGTCAGCGCCTTTTCCGGCGTCTTGGAACCGGTCAACACCGCCTGGATGGCATCGTCGAGGGCCTTGCGGACCCGACCGGTCTGGAAGGTGGAGAGTTCGGCCGTCGCGAACTCGAGCTGGTCCCGCGCCACCGCGGCATAGGGGAAGGTCTTCACGTAGTCCTGCAACTGCTTGGTGTCATAGGCGGCCGGGCTGACCCCCATGTAACCGGTCTTCATCGACCATTCGGCCGCCCGCTCCGGGTTGGTCATGAAGCGGATCAGCTTCATCGCGGCCTTCCGCTCTTCCGGGGAGGTCTGCTTGAAGATGTAGAAGTTTCCGCCGCCGGTGGGGGTGCCGCGACGCTTGTTCTCCGGCAGCATGGCGACGCCGAAGTCGAAGGTGGCGTTCTTCTTGACGGCGGTCAGGTTGCCGGTGGAGTGCCACATGATGGCGGTCTTGCCCTCCAGGAAGTTCTTCCGCAGCGTGCCCCATTCGATGGTGCCCTCCGGCATCACCTTGTGCTTTGTGCCGAGGTCTTTCCAGAACTGCAGGGCCTCGACGGTGGCCGGAGCGTCGAAGAAGGTGGTGTCGCCGGCACCGTTCATCAGCACCTGGTCGTTCTGCATGGTCAGCGCACCGAACATCCAATAGGGATAGCCGGTGGACGGGATCATCATGCCCCATTCGGAGCCGTCGGCGGCGGTCAGCTTCTTGCCGGCTTCCACCAGTTCGTCCCAGGTCGCCGGGGCGTTTTCCGGATCGAGGCCGGCGGCGCGGAACTTGTCCTTATTGTAGTACATGACGATGGTCGAGCGCTGGAACGGAATGCCCCAGGTCTTGCCGGCGGTGCGGCCGTTCTGCATCAGCGTCGGATAGAAGGAGTCGAGCCAGGCTTTCTCCTCCGCCGTCTCGACGATGTCGTCGAAAGCCACGATGGCGTCCTGTTCGATCAATTCGTAGATATCGATCGAAAACATCACCGAAAGCTGGGCCGGCTCGCCGCTCTTCAGGGCCGCCAGCGCCTTGATCCGGGCGTCGTTGTAATTGCCGGCATAGATCGCGTTGACCTTGATGTCCGGGTTTTCCTTCATGAAGTCGTCGACCAGACCGTCGACGATCTTGGTCAGCGGGCCGCCGACGGCGACCGGGTAGTACATCGTCAGTTCCGTGGCCGCCTGAGCGACGGTCGCGGAACCCATCATGAACGCCGCCGTGGCGGCGGCCATCAGGCCGTTTTTCATTCTGTGAAACATCTGTTACAATTCCTTTTCGTCTGGGCTTTGGACTGAACCGGGTTTCCCGGTCCCGCTCGGACAAGCTCGACCGGTGTTGCCGCACCGGCCGGGCATAGGTGGGACGGTTGTCATAGGCCGTCCCGCCTAACTCCTGATTCATCGAAGAAATGCGCGTCTTCCGGCCGCCAGGAAAGGCGGGTGGCGGTGCCTGCGACCAGGTCGGTCTTGCCCTGCACCCTTGCCATGACCACCGTATCGTCGGTCTTCAGGCGCACGATGGTCTCGGCCCCGAGATAATCGACCGCGGCCACCTCGGCGGCGATGCCCTCCGGTCCCAGGGTCAGATGCTCCGGCCGGATGCCCATCCTGGCCGGTCCTTCGGTCCCGGCCGGAAGCAGGTTCATGGGCGGCAGACCGATGAAGCGGGCCGCGAAGGCGGAGGCCGGTTTCTCGTAGAGATCCGCCGGGCTGCCGATCTGCTCGATGCAGCCCTCGCGGAGCAGGACAACCTGATCGGCCATGCTCATGGCCTCGGTCTGATCATGGGTCACATAGATCATGGTGAGTCCAAGGCGCTGTTGGAGGTCGCGGATCTCGTCGCGCATGGTCGCCCGCAACTTTGCGTCCAGATTGGACAGCGGCGCGTCCATCAGGCAGACGGGCTGTTCGGCGACGATGGCCCGGGCCAGGGCGACCCGCTGGCGTTGGCCGCCGGAAAGCTGGGACGGTTTCCGATCTCGATAGGGCTCAAGCCCGACCATGTCGATCGCCCGCGCGGAGCGGCGCGCGAGTTCCGCCTTCGCGACACCCCGCACCTTCAGCCCGAAGACGACATTCTCGAACACGTCCAGATGGGGGAAGAGGGCATAGGACTGGAAGACCATGGACACGCCCCGTTTCGACGCGTCGACCCGCGTCACGTCCCGCGCGCCGATCCTGACACGACCCTCGGTCGGGTCTTCCAGCCCCGCAATGAGACGGAGGATCGTCGATTTTCCGCAACCCGACGGTCCCAGGAGCACGGTCAAGCTCGCTTCCGGGACAGCGAACGACACATCGTCGACGACGGTTGTCGTGCCCCAGCGTTTGACGAGACCGTCGACGGAGACCGCGAGGCTCATGGCTGCCCTCCGTCGCCGACCGTTAGCGCCACGCCCGTGGCGGCCAGGCGGTCGACGATCGGGGCTGGCGGCGGGCTGTCGCAGAAGAAATGGTCGGCATCCTCTATCTGTCCGCCGCGGACATGGGCTCGCCGGGAGAATTTCGAGAAATCCGCCACCAGGAACGACTCCCGGCTGTGCTGCCGGATTGCCTGCCGGGCGAGGACCTCGTCCTGAGAGAAGTCGAGAAGGGCGCCGTCTTCCTCTATCCCGGCCACGCCGAAGATGCCGAAATCGACCCTGTAGCCGCTGAAAAAGCGTTCCACCTCCGGGCCGAGCACATCACGGTCGCCGTTGCGGATGGTGCCGCCGGCCACGGTCACCTGGAAGCTGCGGTTGGTGCAGGCCAGCATGGCGACATTGAGATTGTTGGTGAAGATCCGGAGGCCCTCGTGCCCCAGCAGCGCCTCGGCGACAAGTTCGGGCGTCGTGCCGATGCTGAAGGCGAGCGACGCCCCGTTCGGGACCAACCGGGCCACCGCCTGGGCGATGGTGCGTTTCTCTTTTGTGTTCAAAATCTGCCGGGAGCTATAGGCGAGATTGCCGACGGTGGACGGTCGTTCCACACCGCCATGCCGGCGCCGGGCCAATCCGTAATCACACAGGACGTTGAGGTCCCGGCGGATTGTCTGGGTCGTAACGTTGAACTGACCGGCAAGGGTCTCGACATCGAGAAAATCCGCATCGCGAACCATGTCCGCGATTCGTTCCTGCCGATCGCTCAGCTTGACCGGCAAGCGGTCCCCCGTCGGCGCTCCCGACCCGGAAAGACTAAGATCGTTCGGATTCACGGAACCCCCCCTCCATGTTCATTTGAAGGTAAAATCAGGCATGCGCTTTGTTCAAATGAAACTATTATGAAGTCGGATCGTCGTGCCGATGCCGTTGGAATTGCTCCGGCTTTCCAACCACTGGCGGGATTTTGGAACTGCGAAGTGGCCTAGGAGATGGTTGCAAGTCCCCGATCATATGGCTCGCGGATCTTTCGAAACCCCTCGGCGGCGACCGCCCATCTGAAATCTGGGCGCACCGGTCTTGAAGGAATTTCATCCGGTTAAGCGAGGCGAAGGCTCAATTAAAAATCGCATTGCGTCTCATCCTGATCGCATCATTATTTAGCTTTTAACTAGACATTAAGAATTAATCGGCAAACATAACCATCGCCCTTGAACGAAAGCCCGCACTGGCATGGATAGAGTTTCCATTATTACGGGAGCAGTGCTCTTCACCCTCATCGCCGGGATTGGACTCTACGTCAAATCCTATGTGCAAGCGGGCCAGGTTGATGCGGCGAGCACGGAAATAGGAGCGGAGCTTCTCACCCTGTCCAATGGCATTGGGGCGAAGTTCTCCGCCGTTTCGACGGCGATGGGGGCGGTGACGGCCTTCATGAAGCAGCGTTTCAGGGAAGATCGCGCGGTCACCGATAATGTCCGCCAGTTCATGTTGGAGGTGAAAACCGAGCTCCCGAACCTGCGGGCCTTGGTGCTGATCGATCCCGACGGGATCATCACCTTCGATACCCGTCCCGGTGCGCCGGCGATCGGGATCGATGTCTCGGACCGAGGGTATTTCCAGAACCACCTGAACAACAGAACGGAAGGGATGGTGCTTTCCGATCCCGTGGTAAGCCGGGTCGACGGAATGTGGACCTGGGTTCTCTCGCAGGCGGTCAGGGACGCCTCGGGCGAGCTTCAGGCCGTTGTGATCGCGTCGTTGGACCGGCGGTTCTTCCAGCCGCTTTTTCCCCGGTCGGATCAGGGCATTCCCCGCAAGTTCATGATGATCTCGCAGGCTTCCGGTGTCATCCTGGAAGCGAGCGGGCAGGCGGTGGAACTGGTGGGTGCCCGGTCCGAAGAGGTCGTCGCGGAGTTCGCTGACAATACACTTTCCCTCACCTTGCCCGGTGCGAATGGCGAACCGGTGCCAACACGTTTCTTGGCGAGGGAGATTGCGGACGACAATCTTAAAACCACGACGATCGGTCTGTTCAGTTATGACGAGATCGACGCGCGACACAGGGAGGTCGCGCGGACGGTCTATCTGATCCTCGGGTTGTTCTTCGTGATTATTTTCGGCTCGGTCTATCTCATCGGGCGAGAGAACAGGGCGAATGTGAAGGCGCGTCTCGCCGCCGAGGATGCCAGAAATCAGGCGGTCAGGGCATCCCAGGCCGCGGATCGGGCCAATCAGGCGAAATCCGAGTTTCTCGCCAGCATGAGCCATGAGCTTCGGACACCGCTCAACGGAATTCTCGGTTTTTCCGAAATCCTCAAGATGGGGTTCGACCGTTCCCTTTCTGAAAAGAGCCGGGGCTATGCAGAGAACATCCACAAGAGCGGCACGCACCTTCTGGAGTTGGTGAACAGCATCCTGGATCTGTCGCAGATCGAAGCGGATGTCATCACCTTCACTGTCCAGAAGGTCGATCTGAAGGAAGTGGTCGAAGAATCCCGCATGAGATTGCGTCCCTTGGCCGAACAAAACCAGGTCGAGATCATCGACCGCTTGACCGACCGTCAGGAGATCATCCTGTTCTCCGACCGGATCCGGGTCCAACAGATCGTCGACAACCTTTTGTCGAACGGCATCAAGTTCAACCGGCCCGGGGGCAAGGTCGAGATCTCCTTGTCCTATCCCGCCGTGGATCGGCTGCGTCTGTCGGTGACGGACAACGGCATCGGGGTTCCCAAGGACAAGCAGGAGCACATCTTCGAATATTTCGGGAAAGCCGTTGAGGATCCGATGATCGCGAGCATGGGCGCCGGTATCGGCTTGTCCGTCTGCAAAAAGCTCGTAGAGCGTATGGGCGGCACGATCGGTGTCGACAGCACGGTCGGACAGGGTAGCACCTTCTGGATCGAACTGCCCGCGACCCTTGTCCCGGAAACCGACCGGATCGCCCCGGCGGAGATCAAGACCCCTTTCGATAGCTGATTGGTTGCGCCCATGGCGGAAAGCATCTGCAATCTCGGCTTTGCGTATTGGGAACGACTTCGGTCGGGGCGGGAGATACCGCTCAAGACGGATTTCGATCCCTTGGACATCCCCAGGCTATTGCCGAATGTCGTGCTGATGGAGGTGGTCGACGGGGGAGCGGACTTCCGCCACCGGGTGATCGGGACTGCGGTCCGTTTCCATTTCCTGGCCGATCACACCGGCCGCCTACTCAGTACCTTGGACCACATCGAGCCGGATGGAGAGCTCATGGCGGCGTTGCGGCGCGTGGTTCGGACCCGGCGGCCGCTCCGCGACCCGGTGACCTATGTCGGACCCCAAAAGGACTTCAAAAAGAACGACGAGATCATCCTACCGCTGGGAGACGGCGAAGGAGCGGTCTCGCATCTGTTGATTCTGATCGAGTTTGTTTCGCGTTAGGAAGCGGCGCGTTCCCGCTATTGGCCTGCCCCTACCGATCGCCGCCGGACGTTCCGGGGCGCGGCGTCCCTTCCTTGTCGAGGGGCAGAAAGAGGCCGACCCTGGTCCCGCTTTCATGTCCGGGCTCCGCGACCTGGGACTGGATCTCCAGTGTGCCCTGCATCAATTGCAGCAGGGATTGGGTGATCGCCAGGCCAAGGCCCGTCCCCTCCGGCTTGAGAAGCGTCGAGCGTGACCGTGTTTGCTCGAAGGGCTGCAGCACCCGATCCATATCCTCCGGCGGAATGCCCGGCCCGGTATCCTCGACGACCAACTCGACCATGTCTTGGTGTCTCACGCTCCGGCAGGTCACCGTGCCCCCCTCCGGCGAGTATTTGATCGCATTGCCGATCACGTTGAGCAGACATTGTTGGAGGCCCCGAAGATCGGCGACGATGGTCAGCTCGGGGTCGATTTCGTCCGAAAGGATGGTGATCTTTCTCCGCCGCGCCAGCATCTTGGAATTCGCGAGCGGCATGGGCCAAAGCTCGGCGAGCTTCAGGGGCTTGGGATTGGCTTCGTATTTGCCGGCCTCGATCTTTGACAGGTCGAGAATATCGTTGAGCAGACTCAACAGATGCTCCCCGCTGCTTCGGATATCCTCGGCATAGGACTTGTACCGCGGGTCGATCCCGGCCTTCAGTTGGTCCTTGGACAGGATTTCGGCGAAACCGAGGATCGCGTTCAAGGGGGTTCTGAGTTCATGGCTCATATTGGCTAGGAAAGTGCTCTTCGCGCGTTGTCCCTGTTCCGCCGACCGTTTTTGCTGTTCCAGCGCGACGATGAGATCGCGGGTCCGAACGTCCCTGCGCAGCAGGAAGGTCAGCACAATCCCACCCATGATGGTAACGCCGGCGAGAATCGGCCAGATCGTGACCAGGGATATCCAGTGAGCGTCTTCCGGCAGGAGGAAGACCGTCGGCATCGCCAACATACTTGCGGCCGCGGTGAACATCACCATGTCCAGCAATGTCGTATCCCGCCGTCGCCGCTTGATCCGAAAGGCACGCCACGCCACGCCCAACCCGGCGAAGATCAGGGTATAGACGACATCGGCGAGGAGGCTCGGGAAGGCGATGACCGCACGCCCGACGATCGCCAGGGCGGCCGCGATCAAGGCCGCGATCGGCCCCCCGACCATCCCGGCCAGGAGCACGGGTGCCCCTCTTGCGTCGCCGCTCAATCCCCGTTCGAGTTCGATCGGCACCAGCATCACAAGGCACGCGGTCAGACCGAAAAGCAGTCCAACTTTCGGCCCCGAGCTCATGGCGAGCTTCCACCGTTCGTGCGGGCGGATGAGCTGGAAATAGGAAATGCCCCAGGCCGCGAGCGCGAGCAGGCCCAGATTGGCAATAATCTCCACATAGAGGTTGAGGATGATCGCGGACAATTCGGCCATGGACGGTGTGTTCTCGGAGCGTGACGGGTGTGACTGTCTCGCCGGCGGAACCGGGGGATGGCGGGAGCCGCCGAAGCGACCTTAAGGAAAGTTGCCGCCGCCGTCTGCCGAAAAACCACGGCCCATGTTCGTCGACGAAACTTATGCAATTCCCGGATGCGCAAAGCGCCTTTGATACGATTTCATTTCTGGCGGGGAAGGGTGAACAGAGCCAATTGGATTGATTTCCGGCGGCGAAGCGGATTGCTATAGCTCTTTAGGCCCGGGCATTCCGCTTTGAGCCGCATCCCATCGGAAACGACGCGACATGGCGACAGTGGGAGACCTGCTGACAGAGGCGCACGGCCACATTTCCAAGGGCCGGCGGCAGCGGGGTATGCGCATTCTGGAGCATGTCCTCGCCTTCGATCCGGACCAACCCGGTGCCCTGGCGTTGCTGGGGCTGGCCCTCTTGGAGGAGGGCGACACGGCATCTCTCGATCAAGCTGCGGGCCATCTCTGGCGGGCCTATGGGAAAGGCGTTCCCGCGCATCACGTCTTGCTGCCCCTGGCCGCCGCCTATGTCGCCGCCGATGGGGCCGAAAAGGGGGCGGCCGCCGCCTTCGCGGGGCTTGCGGAGACCCCGGGCAACGGGGAAGTGGCGCATCTCGCCGCCGTCTGTTCGCGCGGCGCGCGGCGCTGCTACGACCTCGCCGTCGCCTTGGCGCCGGGGGATGCCTCCGCGCTCTACAACGCGGCCCGAAATCTCCAAGAGAGGGAACCACTGGAAAAAGGCGGCGCGCCCGAAAGCCGGACCCGCGCCTTGGCCGGCCGCTATGGGTTGATCCTGTCCCTTGAACCGGCCAGGGTCGATGCGCGCGTCCAATTGTCCAATCTGGCGATGGCGGCCAAGGACCACGGGATCGCGCGCCGCACGCTCCCCGCCGCCCTGGCCCTGGAGCCGGCGTCCAGCCTTGCGCTGGAGAAATACGCCGTGACCTCGCTGGTGCTGCTGGACCACGGGACCGCGGCGCGCGCCTTCGACCGGGCCGCCGATTTTGAGGATCCACCCGGTAAACTCTGGGCCGACCGGCTGTTCTCCATGATCTATCGGGACGGCATGGACGATGCCGAGCTGTTTCGGGTCAACCGGGCCTGGGGCGAACGGGTGGAGGCGGGCATGCCGGACAGTGTCATGGTCCCGGCCCGGCCGCGCGGCAAGATCAGGATCGCCTATTTGTCGCCTGAATTCAGAAAGAACCACAATCATATGGCGTCCTTCGGCGCGACGCTGGCCGCGCACGATCGGGACCGCTTCGAGATCTTCTGCTACTCCGACTGGCCGACGGTCGACGCGGAGGCGGAATGGGTTCGCGCACGGGCCGATGGCTTCAGGGTCGTCCATGGCGGGTCTCCGCAGGAGATCGCCCGGAGAATCGCCGCCGACCGGCCGGATATCGCCGTCAATCTATGCTGCTGGTACGCCCTGGATCGAATGCCGTTCGGCACCCGCATGGCGCCGGTCCAGGTCGCCTACAACAACGAGGTCTCGACCTCCGGCCTGAGCCGCATCGACTGGCGCGTGACCGATGCGCTTGCGGATCCGCCGGGTGTCGAGCGTTGGAACAGCGAGCGTTTATGGCGTCTCGAAAAAGGCTTCTCCAGTTGGCGGGTGCCCGCCGACTTGCCGGATCCGGGTCCCTTGCCCATGGCGGAGACCGGCGTGCCGACCTTCGGGGTGTTCAACAACATCTCGAAGCTCTCCCCGACCGCGATTCGGGTCTATGCCGGGCTGGTCGCCTCGATCCCCGGCGCGCGGCTGCTCCTGAAGGCCGTGCAATTGGACGACGCGTCGGTGCGGCGCCGGGTGGCCGCCTTGTTCGAAGAGGCCGGGCTCGCGGCGCAACTGATCGATATGATCGGCTATGTGCCGGGCGAGCAGGGGCATTTCGCCGCCATGGCGCGGGCGGACCTCGCTCTCGACCCGTTCCCCTTCTGCGGTGGGAAAAGCACCGTCGACGTGCTCTGGATGGGGCTGCCGGTGATCACCCTGGACGGCCGGTTCACCATGGCGCGTATGGGAACCAGCATCCTGACAAGGGCGGGCCTGCCGGAACTCGTCGCCCGGTCGGAGGCGGAATACGTGGAAAAGGCGCGCACGCTGGCGCAGGATCCGGATCGTTTGGCGCGGCTGCGCGCCGGGATGCGGTCGCACTTGGCCGGGAGTCTGCTGATGGACGCGGAGGCGCATACACGGGATTTGGAGGCGGCCTACCGCCATTTCATGACGGAGTTTGAGAGCAAGGAGAGCGGACGTGTTTGAAGGGTTCGAAAGTCACGAGATCCAGACGGAAGCGATGGAGGTGGCCGGCGGCCGTCATGGGGGGGCCAGGATCCGCGCCCTGATCGGCGGCGACGGGCCGCCGCTGTTGCTGCTGCACGGGTATCCCCAGACCCATGTGATGTGGCATAAGATCGCCCCGCGTCTCGCCGAGCGCTTCACCGTGATCTGCACCGATCTTAGGGGCTATGGGGACAGCTCGAAGCCGGCGACCGTCGACGATCATGCGTCCTATTCCAAACGGGAGATGGCGGCCGACCAGGTCGCGGTGATGCGCCATTTCGGCTTCGATCGCTTCAAGTTGGTCGGTCACGATCGCGGCGGGCGGGTGTCGCACCGCCTGGCGTTGGACCATCCGCAAGCGGTCGAGCGGCTATCGGTGCTCGACATCGCGCCGACCTACAAGATGTTCATGGAAACGGATAAGCATTTCGCGACCGGCTACTGGCACTGGTTCTTCCTCATCCAGCCCTATGACCTGCCGGAAAAGATGATCCTCAACGATCCGGACTGGTTCGTCCGCCGCATCTTCCAGCGGTGGGGCAATGTGGACGGCGCCTTCCCCGAGGAGGCGGTCGCGGAATATGTCCGCTGCTTCTCCGACCCGGCCACGGTGCATGCCGCCTGCGAGGACTACAGGGCCGCCGCCGGCATCGATCTCGTTCATGACAAGGCCGATCTCGGCCGGAAGCTTCCGATGCCCCTGCAGGCGCTGTGGGGCGCGCGCGGATTCGTCGCCCGGACCTATGACGTGCTCGATGCCTGGCGGGAGCGGGCGGAAACGGTCACCGGCGGCACCGTGGAAAGCGGCCACTATCTTCCCGAAGAGGCACCTGACGAGACTTTCGCGGCACTGATCGACTTCCTGGAAGACTAGGCCATGAGCGAAACGATAAGACGGGAAATCTCTCACGCCGTCTTGTCGTGGACCGGCGTATGGACCAAGTTAAGTCATCGGATCATCATGGTCTTGACGTGATAGCATGCTAGACGGATCGGCCACGGTCGGCCGGCCATACCAGAACGGACAAAAAGAGGTCCGCGAGCACGCGGTTTCCGGCCCACCTGTGGAACAGGGCAGGATGGACGGAAATGTCGGAGGACACGTCCAACATCGAGCGATGGAGTGTCT
This sequence comes from Alphaproteobacteria bacterium, assembly GCA_024743275.1. Taxonomy (GTDB): domain Bacteria; phylum Pseudomonadota; class Alphaproteobacteria; order JANSWW01; family JANSWW01; genus JANSWW01. Next base: position 104,763 of record JANSWW010000005.1, on the reverse strand, counting down.
TTTGGCATGAAAAAAGACGATAACGTTATCCCTCATGGCGGGTTCTTCAGCCGCCTGCGGACCTGGTTCTTCGCCGGGGTTCTGGTCGTCGCCCCGATCGGGATCACGATCTATATCGCCCAGCTCTTCATAGATTTCGTCGACGGCAAGGTCCTGCCGGCGATTCCCATCAAATACAATCCGATGACCTATCTGCCGGTCGACATTCCGGGACTCGGCCTGCTCATCCTCATGGTGTGCGTCACGCTGATCGGCATGATGACCGCGGGTTTCGTCGGCCGCTGGTTCGTCCGTTCCAGCGAGGCCATCGTCAACAGGATGCCGGTGATTCGGACGCTCTATGGCTCGCTGAAGCAGATCCTGGAGACCGTTCTCGCCCAGAAGTCGACGGCCTTCCGGGATGTGGTGCTTGTCGAATATCCGCGCCGGGAGATGTGGGTCATCGGCTTCGTGTCGGGCAAGACCACCGGCGAGGTTCAGGCGAAGACGGATGACGAGGTGATCAACGTTTTCATTCCGACCACGCCCAACCCGACTTCCGGCTTTCTGATCTTCGTGCCGCGCCGGGACATGGTCTTTCTCAACATGACCATCGAGGAAGGGATCAAGATGGTGGTTTCCGGGGGGATCGTGACGCCGGAATATCTCCCCGAGAAGATCCCGAGCTATACGCCCCATATCGACCTCTATCACGAGGACGAGACGTCGGCCGAACCCACCCAAATCCCGGTCAACGATCAGCCGGAGCGTAAGAGCCGCACCGCCTGATCCCGCTCGAAGAGATAGAGCAGTGTCCGGATCGCCTGACCCCGCTCGCTATCGAGCGACGGATCGATGGTCAGCAGATGTCGCGTGTCGTTCTGCGCCAACTCCATCAGATCGCGATGGGCCCCCGGTTCGACAAGACGGAAGCCGGGCAGGCCGCTCTGACGGGTGCCGAGAACTTCACCGCCGCCGCGGAGCTCAAGGTCCTTCTCGGCGATCAGGAAGCCGTCCTCGCTGTCACGCATGATCTTGAGCCGTTCCTTCGCGACGTCGCCCAGGGGCTGTTTGTAGAGCAGGAGACAGGTCGACGGCTTCTCGCCGCGCCCGACCCGGCCGCGCAGCTGGTGCAACTGGGCGAGCCCGAACCGCTCCGCATGCTCGATCACCATGACCGTCGCGCTCGGCACATTGACCCCGACCTCGATGACCGTGGTTGCGACCAGTAGCGCCAAGTCGCCCTCCGCGAAGGCGGCCATCACCTTGTCCTTTTCCGGCCCCTTCAGCTTGCCGTGCACGAGACCGACCCGGTCGGCGCCGAACCGCTGGGCGAGCGCCCGGTGCCGCTCCTCGGCGGCGGTGACGTCGAGAACGTCGCTCTCCTCCACAAGGGGGCAGACCCAGTAGACCTTGGCGCCGTTCGCCAACTGGCGCCCGACCGCGTCCTCCACTTCTTCATATCGGTTGTCCGGGATGGTCACGGTCTTGACGGGCTTGCGCCCCGGCGGCTTCTCGTCGAGCCGGGAGACGTCCATGTCGCCATAGGCCGTCAGGGTGAGGGTCCGGGGGATCGGGGTGGCGGTCATGACCAGGATATCCACGCCCTTACCCTTGTCAGCCAACATCATGCGCTGATGGACGCCGAACCGGTGCTGTTCGTCGATGACGGCAACGCCGAGATCGCGAAACTCGACGCCTTCCTGGAACAGGGCATGGGTTCCGATGACGATGGGGGTGCGGCCCTCCGCGATCTCCAAAAGGGCGGCCTGCCGGGCCTTGCCCTTATCCCGTCCGGTCAGCAACACCGGTTTGATCCCGAGGGGCAGAAGCAACGGCGCCACGCTTTCGAGATGTTGGCGGGCCAGGATCTCGGTCGGCGCCATGATCGCGGCCTGACATCCCGCCTCGACCACCGTCAGCATGGTCAGCAGGGCGACCACCGTCTTTCCGCTGCCGACATCCCCCTGCAGCAGCCTGAGCATCCGCCCCGGCTGCGCCATATCGGCCCGGATTTCCCCGAGGGCCTGCCGCTGCGCCCCGGTGAGGCCATAGGGCAAGGCCGCCTCCACCCTGTCGGTCAGCGACCCGTCGCCGATAAAGGCGCGGCCCTTGGTTTGCCGATGATGGTTGCGAATGAGGCTCAAGGCGACCTGATTGGCCAGCAATTCGTCATAGGCCAGCCGGCGGCGGGCAGGGGTCTCCGGGTCCAGATCCATGCGGGATTGCGGTGTGTGGGCGGCGCGGATGCTCTGCTGCCAGGAATGCCAGCCTTCCTGGGCCGCGAGGCGCTTTTCATGCCATTCCGGCAGATCCGGGATATCGCCAAGGGCCGCCGCGACGGTCTTGGCCACGACCTTGGGTGTGAGGCCGGTGGTCAGCGGATAGGTCGGTTCGACCCCGCCGATCTCCTCCAGTTCGGATTCCGGGACGATGTGATCGGGATGGGTGATCTGCGGCCGACCCTGGAAGAACTCGACCTTGCCGCTGATGGCCCGCTTCTGATCCACGGGCAGCTGTTTGTTGAGCCAATCCTCCCGGCCGTGGAAAAACACCAGATCGAGCCCGCCGGTCTCGTCCTCGCAAACGACCTTGTAGGGCATGCGTCTGTTGGCGGGTTTTCGGTGCATCAACACCGTCACGAGCAGGGTCGCGATGCGCCCGGGCTCCGCGCTGGCGACCTTCGGCCGGTAGCTGCGGTCGATCAGGCCGGACGGAAGATGCCACAGCAGATCCGCGACGCGCGGTCCGCAGAGTTTCTCATAGAGCTTCTGAAAGCGCGGTCCGACGCCCGACAGGCTCGAAATCTCGCGGAACAGGCTGTTGAGGATATCGGGTCTGCGCACGGGATCGCCTCTCGGGGCTTGGCGGACGGTGGGGCGGGGTGATGCTTTGCCGCGCATCGGAGATCAAAATGCATGGCACCCCGGACCTGACAGCGACGGGGCGACGGATTATACCATTAGCAAAAGCCTCACGAGAGAGAAGACCTCCATGACCGATACGACCTCTGACACGCTCGACGCCCGGCGCCGCCGGCTGATTTATCGAAGCTGGTACTGCGGCATCAAGGAGATGGATCTGCTGCTCGGCCGCTTCGCCAAGACCCATATGGCGAGCCTCACCGAAGAGGAGGTCGACGCCTATGAACAGCTGCTGGCCGACAACAACGACCCGCGGCTCTATCGCTGGATCACGGCCCAGGAGGACGTGCCAGCCGAGCTTGATACGGCGCTCTTGCGGAAAATCCGCGACTACGCCACAAGTCCGGCCTTCACGAAATCCCCGTTCACCGAAGCGCCCCAGTAGGGGGTAAGGCTACCGTTCCAAAGTGAAGATACTGAAAGCCGAGCCTGGACGCCGGACCGTCCATGGCGTCCCGGAAGGGTTCGACGCCTTGTTTCTTGCCCAGGAGGTCGAAGCCTCCGGTGGAACGATCCTGCATGTCGCCCGCGACGACGCGCGCCTGTCCCGGCTCGTCGAACAGCTCGCCTTTTTCGCGCCAAAACTCAAGGTCATCCAGATCCCCGCCTGGGACTGCCTACCCTATGACCGTGTCTCGCCCAATCCCGAAGTCGCGAGCCGACGTCTCGACGGGCTGGTGCGGGCCGCTTTCCTGAAGGCCGGCCCCGCCATCGTCGTCACCACGGCGTCCAGCCTCGTTCAGCGGGTGCCGCCCAAGCAGAGCCTCAAATCAACCGCCTTCAATCTGTCCGCCGGCGCCGAACAGCCGGTCGACAATCTGGTTCAGTTCTTCGTCGAGAACGGCTATCACCGCACCGACACCGTCCGCGAGGCCGGCGAATACGCGGTGCGTGGTGGTATCGTCGATGTGTTTCCGGCGGGAGCGGCCGACCCCTATCGGATCGACTATTTCGGCGATGAGATCGAGGGGATCCGGCGCTTCGACCCGCTGACCCAGCGCACCGCGGGCAAGGCGAAAAAGATCGTCTTCAAGCCGTTTTCCGAGGTGATGTTGAAGGAAGACACGATCCAGCGCTTCCGCAGCCAATATCGCCAGCTCTTCGGCGCGGAGACCATGGAAGATCCGCTCTATCAGGCGGTGACGGCCGGTCAGCGCCATATGGGCATGGAGCATTGGCTGCCGCTGTTCTACGACCATGTGGAAACCCTGTTCGATTATCTCCCCAACGCGCTGTTGACCCTTGACGATCAGACGGAGGACGCGATCGGCGCCCGGCTCGATATGGTCCAGGAGTATTTCGAGGCGCGCGACGGCATGCTCCGGGCCGGCGCCAAGGAGGAGGGCGGAGGATACAAGCCGCTCAAACCCGAAACACTCTACCTCGCCGACGGGGCCTTGGACCGGTATCTCGCGGACCGGGCGGTTCATGTGTTTTCCGGCTTTGCGGCCCCCGACCACGGCACCGTCCTGGACGGCGGTGCCCGGCGGGGCCGGGATTTCGCCGATCTGCGGGCCAAAAGCGATACCGCCGCCCTGGACGGGGTCGCCGACCATGTGAAGGCGCTGCGGAGTGCGGGGCGCCGGGTCGTCTTCGCGGGCTTCAGCGAGGGGGCGCGGACCCGTTTCGATTCGGTCATCGAGGAACATGGGGTCGAGCGGGTCGCCGTGGTCGACGGCTGGGCCGACACAAAGGCGCTGGAGGCCGGGATCGCCGCGTCGGTGGTGCTGCCGGTCGAACGCGGCTTCGAGGCCGGGGATCTGGTGTTCATCTCGGAACAGGACGTGTTCGGCGACCGGCTCTCGCGGCCGGCGAAACGGAAACGCAAGGCGGATGCCTTCATCTCCGAGGTCTCGGCGCTCCATGAGGGCGATCTGGTGGTGCATGTCGAACATGGGATCGGCCGCTATGATGGACTGATCACTTTGGAAGTGCAGGGTGCGCCCCATGATTGCCTGCGCATTGTCTACGCTGGAAACGACAAGCTGTTTGTGCCGGTGGAGAACCTGGAAACCCTGTCGAAATACGGCTCCGAGGATGCGGGCGTTCAACTCGACAAGCTAGGCGGGGCCGGGTGGCAGGCCCGCAAGGCCCGGGTCAAGAAACGCATCCGGGAAATGGCGGATCAACTGATCAAGATCGCCGCCGAACGCCAGCTCAAGACCGGGACTGCGATCGAGACGCCGGAAGGGGTCTATGACGAGTTCGCCGCCCGCTTCCCCTATCACGAAACCGAGGATCAGATGAAGGCGATCGAGGAGACGTTGGACGATCTCGCCTCGGGGCGGACCATGGACCGCCTGGTCTGCGGCGATGTCGGCTTCGGCAAGACCGAGGTCGCGTTGCGCGCCGCCTTCATCGCCGCCATGTCCGGCCATCAGGTCGCCGTGGTGGTGCCGACGACCCTGTTGGCCCGTCAGCACCACAACGGCTTCCGCGCCCGCTTCCGGGGGCTGCCGCTGCGCATCGCGCAGCTTTCGCGCATGGTCACGGCCAAGGATCAGAAGGCGATCAAGGAGGATCTCGCCGAGGGGAAGGTCGACATCGTCATCGGCACCCACGCCCTTCTGGCCAAGACCATCAAATTCCACGATCTCGGTCTGCTGATCGTCGACGAGGAACAGCATTTCGGTGTCGGCCAGAAGGAACGGCTGAAGCAGCTTCGGGCCAATGTCCATGTCCTGACCCTGACCGCAACGCCGATTCCGCGGACGCTCCAGATGGCGTTGACCGGCATTCGGGACCTGTCCCTGATCGCCACGGCGCCGGTCGACCGGCTCGCGGTGCGCACCTTCATCATGCCCTATGACGGCGTGGTGATCCGCGAGGCGTTGATGCGCGAGAAATACCGGGGCGGCCAATCCTTCTATGTCTGCCCGCGGCTGGTGGACATCCCCCGGGTCGCCGAGCGGCTGGAGAAGATCGTTCCGGAGCTCAAATTCGCCGTCGCTCACGGCCAATTGCCGGCCACGGAGCTGGAGCGCGTGATGTCGGAGTTTTCCGACGGCAGATACGATGTGCTGTTGTCGACGAATATCGTCGAGTCCGGCATCGACATTCCGACGGCGAACACCCTGGTCGTGCATCGCTCCGACATGTTCGGCCTCGCCCAGCTCTACCAGTTGCGGGGGCGGGTGGGGCGCTCCAAGGTCCGGGCGTATGCCTATCTCACCCTGCCGCCGGGCAAGAAGGTCACGCCGGGCGCCCAGAAACGGCTGGAAGTGATGCAGAATCTCGACAGCCTGGGCGCCGGCTTCTCCCTCGCGAGTCACGATCTCGACATCCGCGGCGCCGGCAATCTGCTGGGCGAGGAGCAGTCCGGGCATGTGAAGGAGGTCGGGGTCGAGCTCTATCAGCACATGCTGGAAGAGGCGGTGAACGAGCTCAAATCGGAGACCCCCCTTGAGGTTCAGGAGACCTGGACACCGAATATCCAGATCGGTGTTCCTGTCCTGATACCAGAAGCTTACGTCCAGGATCTAACCGTTCGTCTGAGCCTCTACCGCCGGGTGTCGGAGTTGGTCGACCGGACCGAGATCGACCAGTTCGCCGCCGAGATGATCGACCGCTTCGGGCCGCTGCCGGCGGAGGTCGAAAACCTGTTGCAGGTGATTTCCATCAAGCGGCTGTGCAAGAAGGCGGGAATCGAGAAGGTCGACGCCGGACCGAAGGGTGGGGTCATCCACCTGCGCAACAACAGCTTCGCCGATCCGGACGCGCTGATCCGGTATATCGCCAAGCAGGGGCCGACCCTGCATGTGCGGCCGGACCAGTCGCTGCTCGTCAAGCGGGCCTGGGGCGATACGACGAAGCGGATCTCGGGGCTGAACAAGCTACTAGGGGATCTCGTCAAGCTCGCGGAAAAACAGACCGAGCCGGCGTAAGGGGGCATGCGCCGGCGGCTGCCGGCTTGCCTTACTCCGTACTTTCCAGGGCGGCTTCCTGCTGGATCAGGTCGAAAAGCGGAAAGAAGCTCTCCGGCTCCTGGGCGCCGGACAGGGCGTATTTCCCGTTGAGGATGAAGCAGGGAACGCCATTGATCCCGTATTGCATGGCGGTCTGACAATCGGCTTCGACCCCATCGACACCGTCCTCGGACTCCAGGAGCGCCCTGGCCGCCTCCCGCTCCGCACCGACGGAGACAGCGATATCGGTCAGCACGCCGTGGTCGCCGATGTCGCGGCCGTCGATGAAGTACGCGGTCATCAGGGCTTCGGTCAGCGCGTCGGCGTCGCCGGTTTCCTCTTGCATGAAGGCGATCAGGCGGTGGGCGTCGACGGTGTTCGGGGTCCGCTCGATCCTCTCGAAGGCGAAGGCGATGCCCTCGTTCTCCCCCATGCGGTGGATCGTGTCGTAGATCTGGGCCGCGCGGCCGGGACCGCCGAATTTGGCGGCGAGATAGGCCTTCCGGTCCATCCCCTGGCGGGGCATGCCTGGATTGAGTTGAAAGGCGCGCCAGCGGATCTTGAGCCCGGGCACATGCCGATCCTTCAGGGCGCGTTCGAGACGGCGTTTGCCGATGTAGCACCAGGGGCAAATCACGTCGGAATAAACATCGATCCACATGCGGCAGATCCTTTGCCAAACAATGAAACTTTATAGAAACTAGGCGCCAAAACCGACTTTTGAAATGGTCGGAATAGAAAAACAGCCTTCACATCGGCTTGATGGGAGGCGTGAAGAGGGAGGAGCGTTTCGGTGGACGCGTCATCGATTTTCGAGGAGGGCCTCGGCAAGGAGGCCGCCAACTACACCCCCTTGAGCCCTGTGACCTTTCTGCGGCGCGCCGCCTGGGTGTATCCGGACAAAACCGCCATCGTCCATGGCAGCCGGCGGATCAGCTATCGCGAGTTCTATGCGCGGGTCCGCCGTTTCGCGGCGCAATTGCGGACACGGGGGATCGGGGCCGGCGATACGGTGTCGGTGCTGGCACCCAACGTCCCCTGTCTTTTGGAGGCCCATTACGCCGTCCCGATGGTGGGCGCGGTGCTGAACGCGATCAACAGCCGCCTCGATGCCGAAACCGTCGGATTCATCCTCGGCCATGGGGAATCGAAGCTGCTGATCGCCGATGCGGAGTGGGCGGCGGTGGTCGCCGGAGCAACGGACATCACGCCGGTCCCGGTCATCAGGGCGGACGATCCCGATTTCGGCGCAACGGCCGACTTCGGCGAGATCGAGTACGAGGACTGGCTCGCCCAGGGCGACCCGGAGTTCGCTTGGGACCCGCCCCGGGACGAATGGCAGGCGATCGCCTTGAACTATACCAGCGGGACCACCGGCAACCCGAAGGGCGTGGTCTATCACCATCGCGGCGCCTATTTGAACGCGCTGGGCAACAGCCTCCATTTCGGGCTCAACCAGAATACGGTCTATCTCTGGACCCTGCCGATGTTCCATTGCAACGGCTGGACCTACACCTGGGGCGTGACGGCGGTTTGCGGGACCCATGTCTGCCTCCGTCGGGTCGATCCGGCCTTGATATTTCCGCTGATCCGGGACGAACGGGTGACCCATATGTGTGGCGCGCCGATCGTGCTGACCATGCTGATCCATGCCCCGGACGAGACCAAGTGCGGCTTTCCCCAGACCGTCGAGGCGGCGACCGGCGGAGCGGCCCCGCCGTCGGCGGTGATCCAATCCATGGAGGAGATGGGATTCAGGGTCACCCATCTCTACGGCCTCACGGAAACCTATGGCCCGGCCACCCTCTGCGCCTGGCAGACCGAATGGGACGATCTCGATCACCGCACGCGATCCGAGAAGATGGCCCGGCAGGGCGTTCACTACGCCACACTCGACGAGATGGCGGTGGTCGACCCGGAAACCGGAAAATCGGTCCCGGCGGACGGCGAGACCATCGGCGAACTGGCGGTGCGCGGGAACACGGTGATGAAGGGCTATCTCAAGAACCGGCCCGCCACCGACAAAGTGTTCCTCGACGGCTTTTTCCGGACCGGAGACCTCGCGGTGCTTCATCCCGACGGCTATGCCGAGGTCAAGGACAGATCCAAGGACATCATCATTTCCGGCGGGGAGAACATCTCGTCGCTGGAGATCGAAGATACACTGTACCGCCATCCCGCCGTGATGGAGGCCGCCGTGGTGGCCCGTCCGGACGAAACCTGGGGCGAGACCCCTTGCGCCTATGTCACCTTGAAAAACGGGGCGGAGGCGGACGCCACCGACATCATCGCCTGGTGCCGGGACCATATGGCCCATTTCAAGGCGCCCAAAACCGTCGTGTTCGGCCCGTTGCCGAAGACGTCGACCGGCAAAATCCAAAAGTTTATCCTTCGGGAACAGGCGAAAGCTCTCCAAGACTCCTAACTGGATGACGTTTCCGCGATTCGGTTTACGCTTGCGTCAAGCGTGCGTGGCGGATATTTTTCAATTTCGTGACGCTAATGCTCTTTTTGCGGGACGGTCGACGCCGTTTTCCGTAGAATTGGGACACAAAGAGAACGGGCCCGATAAAGAGGCCCCATCATGAGGGAGGAAGGCAGCGTGAAACTGCATCTGGGGGCACGCAGCGCCGTTTTGGGGCTGACCTGTGTGGGGCTTTTCGGGACCGTTTATGTCGCAGGCGCCGCCCACGCCATCGATTTCCGAAGCAAGGAAACCGGGATCGACGGCTCGATCGACACCACCGTATCGGTCGGTGTCGGTGTCCGGGCCGGGGAGCGGGACGACGACCTTGTCGGCGTTCAGAACGGCGGAGCTGCCAATTCGATCAACGGCGACAATGGCAATCTGAACTACGATCAGGGCGATATCTATTCGCTCAACGCCTCGGCGCGCCATGAACTGCTGGTCAATTGGGAGAACTTCAGCTTCTTCACCCGCTTCAACTATTTTTATGACGCCGCCGTCATGAACATGGACACGGAGCGAACCGAGCTGACGTCCACGGCCGAGCGCTATGTGGGCCGCGATTTCAGGCTACAGGACCTCTATCTCACCGGTGACTTCGATGTGGTCGACCGGCCGATGACGGTCCGGGTCGGGCAGCAGGTCATCAATTGGGGTGAGAGCACCTTCATCCAGAACGGCATCAATGCCATCAACCCTGTGGATGTCAGTCGGCTGCGGGTCGCCGGTGCCGAGGTGCGGGACGCGCTCGAGCCGATCCCAGCGGTCGATATCGGCATCGATATCACCAACAACTTCTCGGTCGAGGGCTTCTACCAGCTCGCCTGGCGACAGACCGAGATCGAGCCGGAGGGGACGTACTTCTCCACCAACGACTTCGCCAGTCCCGGCGGCCAATTCGTCCATCTCGGTTTCGGCCAGCCCATCGTCGCGGCCGATGATCCGGTCGGTGCGTGCGTCAATCCCCCGGTGTGCGCCAACGTCCCGAGGGCCGATGATCGCAAGGCCCAGGACGAGGGGCAGTTCGGTTTGGCCCTGCGCTACTACTCGCCCGAGCTCAACGACACCGAATTCGGCTTCTACTGGACGCGGCTGCATTCCCGCCTGCCGCTGATCAGCGCGCAGACCGGCTCCCTTCAGGGCGTTCTGGCGGGTGACTACTCTTCGTCCGCCCGTTACTTCCGGGAGTATCCGGAGGACATCGACCAGCTCGGCGTTTCCTTCAACACGACGGTCGGTAACACCGGTTGGGCGCTGGCCGGGGAAGGGTCCTGGCGGGTGGACCAGCCGTTGCAGGTCGACGACGTCGAGTTGCTCTTCGCGGCCCTGACCCCGCTGGCGGCCGTTGATCCCAGCGCCGCGGCCTTCGGCCAGAACCAGGTCGGCAGCTTCGGATTCGGCGAGGAAATCCAGGGCTATCGGGAGCACGATGTGTTCCAGGCCCAGGCCACCCTGTCCCGGGTGTTCGGCCCGAACTTCGGCGCCGATCAGATCGTTGTCGTCGGCGAGGCCGGCTTCACCTGGGTGCCGGACCTCCCGGGCGAGGACGAACTGCGCTACGAGGGAGCGGGCACCTTCACCAGCGGTAATCCCTTTTTCACCCTGGCCGGACTTCAACCCGAAACCCAGACCGACGGGTTCGCGAACGACTTCTCCTGGGGTTATCGTCTGTTGGCGAACGCCAGCTTCAACAACGCCATCGGGGCCGTGACCCTGACGCCGCAGGTCGCGTTTTCCCACGACGTGAGCGGGACGACCCCGGCGCCGGTCGCCAACTTCGTCGACGGCCGCAAGATCGTGACGCTTAGCCTGTCCGCGAATTATCTCAATTCGTGGAACGGCCGGATCAGCTACACGAACTATTTCGGGGGCGGGGACTTCAACCTCCTCAGCGACCGGGATTTCGTCGCGGCTTCCGTGAGTTATTCCTTCTAAGCCCGTGCCGTAGACATCGAACCGAGGCTTCAACCCGACTTCTTTTGCAATGGAGCGATCCATGACCCACCGGACCCTGTTGACCGGCCTGAGACTGACGCCAAGCCTGACGCCGCTGCTGCTCGGCGCGTTGCTCACCACCATCCCCGCTTCCGGCCCGGCGCTGGCCAAGGTCACCGCCGAGGAGGCCGCCAAACTGACCGGGGAACTCACGCCCATGGGCGCGATCCGCGCCGGGAACGCCGACGGCACCATCCCGGAATGGACCGGCGGAATCACGACGCCGCCGGCCGGTTATCAGGAGGGCGACCGGCACCCGGACCCGTTCGCCGGTGATTCGCCCCGCTTCACCATCGACGCGTCCAACGTCCAGGAGCACGCCGCCCAATTGACCGAAGGGCACAAGGCGATGTTCGCCCGCTATCCCAATAGCTGGCGCATGCCGGTCTACCCGACCCGCCGCAGTGCCGCCTATCCGCAACGGATCTACGACAAGGCCATCGAGAACGCCACGACCGCCGAACTCGTCCCGGGCGGCAATGGGGTGACCGGTGCCGCCGAATCGATCGCCTTCCCGATTCCGCAAAACGGACTGGAAGCGATCTGGAACCATATTCTGCGTTATCGCGGCAGCGATCTGACCCGCACGGTCGGTCAGGTCTCGCCGACCCCGGACGGGGCCTACACCCTGGTGAACATCGAGGAGAGCATCCACTGGCTCTATCAGAAAGAGGGGGCGACCCTCGACTCGATCAACAACCGGCTTGCCTATTTCCTGCAGGAAGTGACGGCGCCGGCCCGTCTCGCCGGGACCATTCTGCTGGTTCATGAGAGCCTGAACCAGGTCGTCGAACCCCGGAACGCCTGGACCTATAACCCCGGTCAGCGCCGGGTGCGGCGGGCGCCGAACATCGCCTATGACAATCCGGGCACGGCCTCGGACGGTCAGCGGACGACCGACGATTTCGACATGTTCAACGGCGCCCCGGACCGCTACGAGTGGGAGTTGAAGGGACGGCAGGAGATCATCGTTCCCTATAACTCCTACCGGCTCCACAGCGGCGATCTCGATGTCGACGATATCGTCATGGCCGGCCACCTCAATCCAGATCATCTGCGCTACGAACTGCATCGCGTTTGGGTCGTCGAGGCCACCCTGAAGCCCGGCACCAGCCATATCTATGCCCGGCGGACGTTCTATCTGGACGAGGACAGCTGGCAGATCCTCGCGGTCGACAACTATGACGCCCGCGGCGAGATCTGGCGGGTCGGCGAGGCCCATGTCATCAATCACTACGAGGTTCCGATGATCTGGGACACCATGCTGGCCTTCTACGACCTGCAGAACGGGCGCTATCTGGCCCTGGGCCTCGATAACGACCGGGCGCCTTACGACTTCGACGTCGAATTCTCGGAGCAGGATTTCACGCCTCAGGCGCTCCGGCGGCGCGGTAACCGATAATAGCCGCCCGGGAGGTCTCCCCGTGATCCGGCTTCTGCGCTCGGTGGCCTTGCTGGCCGCCGTATCCCTGCCGCTGTGCACGGTATCCCTGGACGCGGCGGCGGAGGAGGGGTCGGGATCGCGCCATGCGCCCTTGGCCGCCAGTTCCCTGCTGTTGGACGTCGCGCCCCTGGACGGTGGCCTCATCGCCGTGGGGGCCAGAGGGCATTTGCTGACGGGTCGGGAAACGGTCCGTCAGATCCTCATGCCGACCGACCGTCTGCTGACGACCGTCGCCGTTTCCGGCGAGACGATCCTCGTCGGTGCCCATGACGCCCAGATTCTCCGCTCTACCGATGGCGGTGCGCGGTGGGAGGTGACCTATCGCGATCCGGACTGGGGCGCGCCGATCCTCGATCTGCTCTGGCTCGACGGCGATACGGTGATTGCCTCCGGCGGTTTCGGTCTGTTCCTGGTGAGTCGGGACGGCGGGATGACGTGGGAGTTGCGGGATATCGACCTCGACGCCCCCCATTTCTATGCCCTGACCCGTCACGGGGCGGCGGGTGTCACCATCATCGGCGAATTCGGAACACTCTGGCGGACCGACGATCTGGACGCTCCCTGGCGCCGGTTGGACGTCCCCTATGGCGGCAGCCTGTTTGGTGGGATCGTGCTGCCGGATGGCCGGCTTCTGAGCTATGGGCTTGAGGGCAATGCCTTCCTCGAAGGGGAGGGTGAAACCTTCACTACAAGGGACAGCGGGACCGACGCCGCGCTGCTCGACTCCGTGGCGCTCGACGACGGGACCGTCCTGGTGGCCGGGCGCGCGGGCGCGGTGCTCCGCTTCGCGCCCGAGGCCGGGACCTTTACGCCGGTCCAACGGAACGACCGGGAGGACATCGCCGGGATCGGGGTCGACGACGCGGGTAGGGTTTTGGCGGTGGGCGAACAGGGTATCGGCCATCTCGACGGGGCGGCTCTCGACTTCGTCCCGATCCCACTCTCGGCGCCGGAGGGCGGAACATGATGCTGGACCGCATCACGGACGGTATCTTCCGCGCGAAACCGGTTCTACTGGCCCTCTTCGCGCTGTTGACGGTGTTCTTCGCCTATCAGGCGACCCAGCTCAAAATCGACGCCGGCTTTGCGAAGCACCTGCCGAAGAGCCACCCCTATATTCAGACCTATATCGAGCATAAGGACCTGTTCGGCGGCGCGAACCGGCTGCTGATCGCCGTCGAATCGAAGGACGGCGACATCTTCAACCCGGACTTTTTCGCCACCTTGAAGGATGTCACGGACGCGGTCTTCTTCCTGCCCGGGGTCGACCGTTCGACGGTGCGTTCGATCTTCACGCCCAATGTCCGGTTCATGGAGATTGTCGAGGGCGGGTTCACCGGGGGTAATGTGGTCCCGGCGGAGTTCCAGAACACGCCGGAGGACATCGCCCGGGTCCAGATCAACATCCTGAAATCGAACGAGGTCGGACGCCTGGTCGCCAACGACTTCACCGCCGCCATGGTCGAGGCGGAATTGGTGGAGATCGATCCCCGGACCGGCGAGCGTCTCGACTATCTCAGCGTCGCCAAGCAACTGGAGACCGATATCCGGGAGGCGTTCAGCACCGACAGGACGGAGATCCACATCGTCGGGTTCGCCCAGATCGTCGGGGATATCGCCAGCGCCGTCACCGAGGTGGTGATCTTCTTCGCGATCGCCTTCGTCATCACCGCCGTCCTGGTGCGGATCTTCACCCACAGCGTTCGGCTGACCATGATCCCGTTGTTGTGCTCCGTGGTCGCGGTGATCTGGACCCTGGGCGCGTTGGTCACCCTCGGTTACGGAATCGACCCGATGTCGATCCTGGCACCCTTCCTGGTTTTCGCCATTGGGGTCAGCCATGGGGTTCAGATGATCAACGCCGTCGGCGCCCGGGTCGAAGGGGGCGAGACCTGCAAGATGGCGACACGGGGCGCGCTCCGCCGCCTGCTGGTGCCGGGCGGGATCGCGCTTGCCAGCGATTGCATCGGTTTCCTGACGATCCTCTTGATCGACATCGAGATGATCCAGGAATTGGCGATCACCGCCTCGATCGGCGTCGGAGTGGTGATCATCACCAACATGCTGGCGGTGCCGCTGCTGCTGTCCGGCATCAATCTCGGCGATAAATACGTTCAGCGGGCGCGGTCCGGTCAGGCGATGCGGGGCAAGCTGTGGGACCGGGTCGCGGGGCTGGCGACGCCGAAGGCCGCCGCCGTGTCCCTCTTACTCGCGGTGGTGCTCTACGGGGTGGGAACGGTCGAGGGCTCGAAGCTGCCGATCGGCGATCTTCAGGAGGGCGTCCCGACCTTGAGGCCCGACAGCCGGTTCAACCAGGATGTCGCCTATATCTCGGAGCATTTCGCGATCAGCCTAGATTATCTGACCGTGGTCGCCGAGACCAAGCCCGATGCCTGTGTCGATTACCAGGTGATGAGCAACATCGACGATCTGGCCTGGGACCTCTCCAATCTCGAGGGCGCGCAATCGACGCTGTCGCTGCCGCAGGTGGCAAAGATCATCAACGCCGGGTGGGGCGAGGGGCATCCCGCCTGGCGGATCCTGCCGCGCGACCCGCAGGCGCTGTCCCTTGCCATCCGCTCGGTCGACACGTCGACGGGTCTGTTGAACGGCGATTGCAGCGTCATGCCGGTGGTGACGTTCCTGGAGGATCACCGGGCGGAAACCCTGGAACGGGTGGTCGGCGCGGTGGAGGCCTATCAAGCCGCCAACCCCGATCCGGACACAACCTTCCTGCTGGCCAGCGGGCCGGCGGGTGTGATGGCGGCCGCCAACCAGATCGTCGAGCAGAACCAGGTGAAGATGCTGATCTACATCTACGCCGCCGTGATCACGCTCTGCCTCGTGACCTTCCGCTCGGTCTCGGCGACGGTCTGTATCATCATGCCGCTCACGCTGGTCTCGGTGATGGCGTATGCCCTGATGACCTGGCTGCAGATCGGCCTCAAGGTCGAGACGTTGCCGGTCGCCGCCCTGGGGGTCGGGATCGGCGTCGATTACGGCATTTACATCATGAGCCGGCTCAAGACGCTGCTGGACGAGGGCATGGAGCTCTCGGAAGCCTATCGCGAGACCCTGGAAGTCTCCGGCAACGCCGTCTTGGTGACGGGCCTGTGTCTTGCCATCGGGGTGTCGACCTGGGCCTTTTCCGAGCTTCAGTTCCAGGCGGATATGGGCATCCTGCTGACCTTCATGTTCCTCGCCAACATGATCGGCGCCATCGCGCTGCTGCCGGCGGGAATGCTGGTCTTCCGGAAGATGTTTAAGGGCCGTGCGGCGCATTAGGGGCCTGCTCGCGGCCTTCCTCTGCCTTATGGCGGGGCAGGCGGCGGCGACCGATTATCCGAGAGTCGCGATCGGCAAGGTCATCACCCCCTCCGGCGCGGTCTGCACGGGGACCCTGATCGCCCCGGCGACGGTGCTCACCGCCGCCCATTGCCTTGTCAACCGGTCGGGCACCAGGGTCTTCCGACCGATCACCGTCCATTTCGCCGCCGGGCTCGACGAGGACGGGGTCGACGCCTATGCGAAATCCGTCGAGATCGCCCTGTCGCCGGACTATGACGCGACCGACAAGGAAAACCACGGCAATTTCGCCCATGATTGGGCGGTTCTGACCCTCGAAGCCCCGATCGACGCGGCGCGCGGCGGCATTCCCCCTATCACCGGGCCGGTTCCCGACGCCGGGTTGGTCAGCGCCGCCTATAGCAGGGCCGCCAGGGTCGAGCCCCGCATTCAAACCGATTGCCGGATCATCGGCGAGGACGAGCCGCTGGTGATCCACACCTGTCCGGTCGAACCGGGGGCCTCGGGCGGGCCGATCCTCACCTCGCTGGATGGCGACGCCTTCCTGGTCGCGATTCATATCGCCACGGTCCAGGTGAACGGTGAAAGCGTCGGTCTCGCCTTGCCCGTCAAGGCCATCCGCGCCGCAATCCAGCCATGAGGGGCCGCGCTCTTTCGTTCCCGGGGCGGTGCGATATGGTCCCGCAAAATCACATGGGCGAATTCCCAACCGAAGCGAATGGAGTGGCTGAATGAACGGGGCCGAGAGTCTGGTACGTACCTTGGTGGCGAGCGATGTGGATGTCTGCTTCACCAATCCCGGGACGTCGGAGATGCATTTCGTCGCCGCCCTCGACCGCGTCGACGGGATGCGTTGCGTCCTCGGCCTCTTCGAAGGGGTCGTCACCGGGGCGGCCGACGGCTATGCCCGGATGGCCGATAAGCCGGCGGCGACCTTGCTCCATCTCGGGCCGGGCCTCGGCAACGGCATCGCGAACCTGCACAACGCCAAGAAGGCCTATTCGCCGATGGTCAACATCGTCGGCGAGCACGCGACCTATCACATCGAGCACGATGCGCCGCTGACCAGCGATATCGAGGGTGTGGCCCGGCCGATGTCGGATTGGATCAAGACCTCGACCAGCGCGGCCGACGTGGCCCGGGACGGTGCCGAGGCGATCACCATTGCGCGCACGGGGCAGGGTAAGATCGCGACCCTGATCCTGCCGGGGGATACGGCCTGGAACGAAGGTGGGGAGCCGACCGTCGCCGCGCCGCCGCCGGCCCGTGAGAAGGTGTCCGAGGAGAGCTTGCGCGCGGCCGCCGATGCGCTGACCGGCGGCAAACAGACGGTCCTTTTCCTGACCGCCTCGGCCCTGCGGGAGGACGCGCTCCACCTGGCCGGTCGGATCGCCGAGAAAACCGGCTGCCGTCTGCTCTGCCAGACCTCCAACGGTCGCCTGCAGCGCGGCGCCGGACGGGTTTCGATCTCCAAGCTGCCCTATCCGGTCGATATGGCGCTCGGCGCGCTGAAGGATGTGGACAACCTGATCCTGGTCGGCGCCAAGCCGCCGGTGGCGTTCTTCGCCTATCCGAACAAGCCGAATGTGCTAACACCGGAGGGCTGCAACGTCCTGCGCGTTTCCTGGCCCGACGACGACCACCTCGACGCCCTGGCGCGCCTTGCCGATCTGGTCAACGCCACCGGCAGCACACCGCTGCTGCAGGCCGCCCACCGCCCGGAACCGGCCAAGGGCGTGCTCGACGTCGATAAGCTGGCCGCCTGCATCGGGGCCAACATTCCGGAGAACGGCATCGTGGTGAACGAGGCGGTGACCGCCGGCCGTGGCTTCCATGCCGCGACACTGGGCTGTCCGCCCCATGACTGGCTCGATTTGACCGGTGGCGCCATCGGCGACGGGATTCCCATGTCCGTCGGGGCGGCCATCGCCTGTCCCGACCGGCCGGTGCTGTGTCTCGAGGGCGACGGCTCGGGCATGTACACGCTCCAGGGGCTATGGACCATGGCGCGGGAGAATCTCAACGTGACCGTGGTGATCTTCGCCAACCGGTCCTATGCCATCCTGCGGCATGAACTGACCAATGTCGGGGCGGAGAATCCGGGCCGCAAGGCGATCGACATGCTGACGCTCGACCGGCCGACCCTCGACTGGGTCGATATGGCCAGGGGCATGGGCGTGGACGCCGCCAAGGCGACAACAGGCGAGGAACTCGACGCGCTTTTGAAACGCGGCCTGTCCACACCGGGACCGTTCCTGATCGAGGCGATTTACACGCCGTAAGGCGGCGGGATCAGGAGGCGAGGATGCCCTCGATCACCTCCTGAACATGGAGCCCGTCCCGGAAGCTGGGGAGGACGGGCTCCCCACCCTTGAGCTTCATCGCCAGGCGGTCGAGCTGCTCGCGGAAGCCCGCCTGATCCGGCTCGGCTTCCGGCAGGCTGATCGGGAACCAGCCGGCGCCGCGATTGCCCTCGATCTTGTCGGTGGTCGAGTGATAGCGGATGGATTTCTCCGTGCCGTAGACGGTGTAGAAGGTGCCCTCGGTGCCGCGTCCGCCGACAAGCCCCTCGATGGTCACCGTCTTGTCGCCATGTTCGACCAGCGCCATCACCGTGTCCTCAGCGTAGTCCGTATCCGGAAAAAGCGCCGTCGCCGTCTTGAGCTTGCCCGGCCCGAACAGCAGGGTCGACAGATAGACATAGTGGGACAGCACCTCGCGGCTGAACCCGCCTTGGGCACGGCCTTCGAGCCACCGGGCGGATTTCTGGAAGGCGCGGGGCCATTGCTCCAGGTGGAGATGGATGGAAACGCCATAGACCTCGCCCAGGGTCCCTTCCTCGAGGCTCTGGCGCAGCAGCCGGGCGATGGGGAAGGACGCGAAGTTGAAGTTGACCACGGCGGGCAGGCCCGAGGCCTCGACCTCCTCGACAAGGGCGCGGCTGTCGTCGAGATCGACCCCCAGGGGCTTTTCGCAGAAGACGGCCTTTTTCTGCTCCAGCGCATTACGGACATGAAGCGCGTGATAGGCCGGGGGGGAGGAGATATAGACCACATCGACCTTCGGGTCGGCGGCGACGTAGGCGGGACTCTCGTGAAGATGAAGCCCACCGAAACGTTCATGGGCAAGCGCGATCGCATGGTCGCTCGGGTCCCATCCGGAAACCGGCGTGAACTGCGGGTGGTCCACCATCCGCTCCATCATCAGGCGCGCCATACCGCCCAATCCGATAAATCCGACCCCGAAAGACATGCTCCATCCCTTTCATTTCGGCGGCCGCAACCGTTTCGGTTCCGGCTATCCATTAGATGTAAGGGGATATCACAGGACATAAAAAAGGCCGCTCAGGAAATATGAGCGGCCCTTCAAAACTCTCATACCGGTGTTAGCGCGGCAACGTCGCCTCGTCCTTCGTCACCAGGCGGAGGCGGGTGGCTTCGCTGGAGACCTTGTTCTCGTCATCCGCCTTCTTGATCAGCATGGAGGCGGGGTGACGGGCGAGCCATTCGCGGAGGATGCGGTCGGCGGTCACGCCATTTCCCAGAGCGGTCATGTTCTTTCTCCCTCTTGAGCCGGCGCGGCCTTCGCGCCGAATAGTCTGAATCCGACAAATACTGTTTTGTTGATATCGCACGGCGGCGCGTTTGAAAAGGAATTTGTCGGATTTTGACAAAACTATCCGTAAATTGACGCGACTGGGCCATACGGCTCGTGGAAGCCGGCGGCTGCTCTTCTTTGCCGCGCAAGCTGTCGCGTCCGCTTGGCGTCGACGGCCAGAGCGCGTAGAGAAAGCGCCATGGCCATCGATATCGTCTGGTTCAAACGCGACCTCAGAGTGGCGGACCACAAACCCTTGACCGCCGCCGCGCAGGGCGGCCGGCCAATGATCGCGCTTTACGTCTTCGAGCCCGCGTATTGGGCGTTGGAGGACGTCTCCGCCCGGCATTACGCCTTCCTCCGTGACAGTCTCCGGTCGCTGGATAGAGAGCTCCACGATCTGGGTCTCTCGCTGACGGTACGGACCGGGCCAGTGACCGATGTGCTGGAGGAGATTCACCGGACCCGGGGCATCGCCCGGCTGCTCAGCCATCAGGAGACCGGGAATCTCTGGACCTATGAGAGGGACCGGGCGGTTCTCGCCTGGACGCGGGATCGGGGCATCGAATGGTGCGAGTTCCAGCAGTTCGGGGTGCATCGCCGGCTGCGGCGGCGCGATGGCTGGGCGGCGAAATGGGATCGGATGATGGCGGAGCCGGTTCTGCCGGTGCCGCGTGGTCTTTCCCAGGTCCAGGGGCTCGAGTCCCACCGACTCCCGCAACAGGCGGGAAACGCGATGGTCGCTTGTCCCGATCGTCAAGCAGGGGGCAGGGCCGCCGGCCTTGACGATTTGGACGGATTCCTCACCCGGCGCGGAATCGACTATCAGCGGGAAATGTCGAGCCCGGTCACGGCCTATGACTCCTGCTCCAGGCTCTCGGCCCACCTATCGATCGGCACCCTGTCCCTGCGCGAAGTCCACCAGGCGGCCTCGACCCGATGGGATCATGTGCGGGAAGACGAGTGGACCGCGCCGGCGGACCGTAAACGCTGGTCCAAGTCCCTGGGGTCCTTCATCGGCCGCCTTCATTGGCATTGTCACTTCATGCAGAAACTCGAAGATGCCCCGCATTTCGAGGTGATCAATGTTCACCGCGGCTATGACGGTCTGCGGGGTGCGGCGGATCCCGGACACCTCGATGCCTGGACGGCCGGTGAGACGGGACTGCCGATGGTCGATGCCTGCATGCGGGCGCTGCGGCAAACCGGATGGCTGAATTTCCGCATGCGGGCCATGCTGATGGCGGTCGCCAGCTACCATCTCTGGCTGCCTTGGCGGGACACCGGTCTCCACCTGGCCCGGATGTTCACGGATTACGAACCCGGCATCCATTGGAACCAGGCGCAAATGCAGTCGGGCACCACCGGCATCAACACCGTGCGCATCTACAACCCGGTCAAACAGGGCCTCGACCACGACCCCGAGGGCGTCTTCATCCGCCGGTGGCTGCCCGAACTGGCCCGGGTGCCGACGGCAAAGCTCCATAAGCCCTGGACCATGACCGACGGCGAACAAGCGGAGGCCGGCTGCCATCTGGGCCGCGACTACCCGATCCGGATCGTCGATCATGAACAAGCCGCGCGCGTGGCGAAGGAGAAGATCTTCGCCGTCCGCCGGTCCGACGCGTTTCGCGAGGAGGCCGACCGGATCCAGTCGCGGCACGGCAGCCGCAAGAGCGGCCTGAAGCGGACGGGCCAACAACAGACGACCGGACGGAGAACGAGGCGCTCGAAGCCGAAAGACGACCGGCAATCCGACTTCGACTTTTGAACGACAGAATTGGGCAAGAGCGTCGGCCTTTTCCTCATTCTTTTAAGGGATATTTAAGGAGTTCCGCCTACGGTCCTGGTTTCTTGAAGGAGGCTCCATGCTCGGTAGGTTGCGCAGTTTCGCACAGGATGAGAAATCTGGGGGCGCAGAGTCGGCCGCCGCGAGGGTCTGGATCCGTCAACCGGCGAAGACCGCGCCCAGCCTTGCCCATGTCCGGTCCCTCCTGGATCGTAAATGTCACCACCGGCTGCTCGACGGCTACGAGGCCATCATGATCGAAAGCGGGCGATTACCGCGTAAATCGGACTTCGATCCGACGGTGCTGCGCGGCGATCTGTCGAAGGTCGCGCTTTACGAGATCACGCCGGAGCGGGATGTCGTCTTCAAACTGGTGGGTGAGGACCTGATCCGCAGCTTCGGCACCAACCCCACCGGCCGATCCTATTGCGATTTCGTGCCCGCCGAACGGGCCGAGACGGCGAAGTCCGCCTTTCTCGCCTGTGCCGACACGCCCTGCGGTATGAAAGTCCGAACCGAGCAGGTCCTGGAGTCCGGTCGACTCCGGCTTTGCGACGCCATCGGTCTGCCATTGTTCCCCGATGAATCTCCCATCGCCTCCCATTTGCTCTTCATCGACGACGTGAACGGAGCGAGTGGTCGGTTCAGCTTGGAGCGTCAGGGAATCCAGTTCACCTATCTGGTGGAACGTGTCTTCATCGACCTCGGCTACGGTACGCCGTCCGGTTTCGAGGATCTCGTGCCGGACCGCGCGGCCTGACGGTCCCTAGTTCGCCGCCATGAGCCGTAGGCCGTCATAGACCGCGGCATGGATGTTCCGGCTGGAAACCGCATCGCCGATTCTGAAAAGCTGGAAAGCCCCCTCGGGATTGCGCACGAGGGTCTGCGGCTTGATGCCGATGAAGGCCCCATGGTCGAGCGCGCCGCCATTGCGGGAAAGCGGCTTCAACGCGTCATAGACTTCGCTCAGCGGCAGCGTGCCATGCTCGACGACAACCTTGTCCACCGTCGCGGTCTCGGTTCGGTCGGCGTATTCGTTCCAGAGATGGGCCGTCAGGCGATTGCCGTCCCGGGTGACACGGGTCAGGTTGAGATTCAGGGAGATCTCGACCGCTTCCTCACCGAAAGCCTTCATATAGGCCGGATGATTTGTCCCGCCGACCAGCGGGGCAACCATGCGTTCCGGCGTGACGAAGCGGACTTTCGTCCCGGCCTTTGCCAGGACCTCCGCCGCCATCAGGGCGGGGTGGGCACCGTTGTCGTCGAACACCAGGGCGGTTTCCGCCGTCACCTCGCCGGACATCACATCCCAGCTGGTAACGACCAGATCCTCGCCTTCCTCCAAGAACGCCGTGTTCGGAAGACCGCCGGTGGCCACGATCACTATATCGGGCGATATCTCAGTAACATCAGACGCTTCAGCATATGTGTTGAAGTGAAATGTCACGTTGTGCTCGGCACACATGGCCATCCGCCAGTCGATCAAGCCCTGGAAATCCCGGCGACGGGGATGCCGCGCGGCCAGACTGACCTGGCCGCCGGGCGCGTCCGCCGCCTCGAAGACCGTGACCCTGTGGCCGCGCGCGGCGGCGACCCGGGCGGCCTCCAGCCCGGCCGGGCCGGCCCCGACGATGACCACATGGCCGGGCTTCGGTGTCTTTTCGGTAATCTCGTGGGGCAGGTCGGCTTCCCGGCCGGTCGCCGGATTATGGATGCAGAGCGCTTCGCCGCCCTCATAGATCCGGTCGATGCAATAGCCGGCGCCGATACAGGGGCGGATCCGCTCCTCCTCGCCGGCGGCGATCTTGATGCCGATATGGGGGTCGGCGATATGGGCGCGGGTCATGCCGACCATATCGAGCTTCCCCTCGGCGACCGCGTGGCGGGCGGTCGCGACGTCGGAGATCTTGGCGGCATGAAACACGGGGAATTTGGTCGCGTTCCGCACCTCGCCGGCGAAGTCGAGATGGGGGGCCGAGCGCGTTCCCATATTGGGGATCACATGGGACAGCGCGTTGTCGGTCTCGATGTGGCCCTTGATGATGTTGAGGAAGTCCACGGCGCCTCGTGCCACAAGCCTGCGGGCGATCTCGATGCCATCGGCCCGGGAAAGGCCCTTGGACCAGTCCTCGTCCGTGACCATGCGGATCCCGACGATGAAGTTCGGCGATACCGTGGCCCGGATCGCCTCCATCACCCGCAGGGTGAAGCGCAGCCGGTTGTCGAGGCTGCCGCCATGCGCGTCCGTCCTTCGGTTGGTGGCCGGCGACCAGAACTGATCGAGGATGTGGCCATAGGCCTCGATCTCGATCCCGTCCATGCCGGCGGCCTCGCAGCGGGCCGCCGCATCGGCATAGTCCCGGACGATGCGGTCCATATCCCAATCCTCGATCTCCTTCGGGAAGGCGCGGTGCGCCGGCTCGCGGATCGGCGAGGGGGCCAGCACCGGCAGCCAATCGCCCTGGTTCCAGGAGGTCCGGCGGCCGAGATGGGTGATCTGGATCATGGCCTTGGCGCCATGCTCGTGGATCGCGTCCGTGAGTTCCCGCATCCATGGGACGATCTCGTCCTTGTAAGCCAGGAGATTGCCGAAGGCCGGAGGCGAATCCGGTGAGACCAGGGCCGAACCGGCGGTCATCGTCAGCGCGATACCGCCCTTGGCCTTTTCCGCGTGATAAAGGCGGTAGCGCTCCTTGGGCATGCCGTCCTCGGAGTAGGCCGGCTCATGACTGGTCGACAGCAGCCGGTTTCGAAGGGTTAAATGCTTGAGCCGATAGGGCTGGAGAAGCGGATCGGGGGACGTCATCAATCCTGCCTTTGTCGGTTGCGCCGGAACGTTCCGATGGCAACACGGCGGGGGCGGATCTGCAAAGCGCGGAAACGCCATTTTTTGCTCTGGACCGGCCTTCCCACCCATGCTGTCTTGCCGTCGGGCCGTAATGAGGCGGCCCAATCGGATTTTCCAAAGGAGTTTTTGATGATCACCGTTGCCACCATGACCCGCCAGCTCGGCATCGATATGCCGGCCGGCCAACCCTTCGCCCTCGTGGTTCGGGGTGGTGAGGAGGAAGCCACCTTCCTCACCGGTCAGGTGCGATGGCTTGATCGCCTCGAAGACCTGCCCCGGAAATCAGGTCCCGGCGGACAAGCGGGGATCGAGGTCGACAGCCTCAATCTGATTCCCTACCGCCAGGTGACGGAGCGGGGCTTCGAGGCCCATGACGACGGACGCCGGATCGCGTCCCTGGAGGTCGCGGCCCAACACCGGGTGGCGACGGACGCCATCCTCGAGGCGATCCCGGCCGGAAGGCTGCATCTGACCGGCGATCAGGGCTTCGACGTGGACGACGAGACCTATGCCGGCATCGTCCGTCGCATCATCGAGGACGAGATCGCCCAGGGCGAGGGCGCCAACTTCGTCATCTCCCGGGCGTTCAACGGGCAAATCGAGGATTTCGACGAGGAGAAGGCGCTGGTCTTCTTCCGCAATCTTCTCGCCGACAATTACGGGTCCTATTGGACCTACATCTATTATACGGGCGAGGCCTATTACATCGGAATGTCGCCCGAGCGTCACATCTCCTGCGAAAGGGGTGTGGTGAAGATGAACCCGATCAGCGGCACGTTCCGGAAACTGGAGCACACCGAGGAGACCGCCCGGGACGAGCTCTTGAGGTTCCTCGGCGACGAGAAGGAGATCTTCGAGCTCTTCATGGTCGTCGACGAGGAGCTCAAGATGATGGCGCAGATCTGCGAGGAGGGCGGCGAGATCTTCGGCCCCTTCCTCAAGGAGATGACGAACATCGTCCACACCGAATATGTGCTGGCCGGCCAGAGCAAACTCGATATTCTCGAACAGTTGCGGCTGTCCATGTATGCGCCGACGGTGACGGGGTCGCCGATCGAGAACGCCTGCCGGATCATCAAGAAGTACGAGCCGGGCGGGCGCTCCTATTACTCCTCCGTGATCGCCATGGTCGGCCGGGACGAGGACGGAAACGACTACCTCGACGCCCCGATCACGATCCGGGCGGCGGAGGTCTCCAAGGAGGGCAATCTCTCGGTCCGGGTCGGCGCCACCCTGGTGCGGAACTCCAAGCCGGCGGACGAGACCGAAGAGACCCATGCGAAGATCGCCGGCGTCCTGAAGGCGCTGTCGACCGGGGCGGGGGCGAACAAGGCCTACCGCATCGGCGATGTGTCCGGCGACGCGGAGATCATGGACAAGCTGGAGGGCCGCAATGTCCGGCTTTCCCGGTTCTGGACCAAGCCGCAGACCCTGCAACGGGACAACCTCATCGACCGGCAGATGCGGGGCAAACTCGTCAGCATCGTCGACTGCGAGGACGAGTTCGTGATGATGCTGAAGCACATCATCCGTAGCTTCGGCTGCCGGGTCGAGGTCCACGCCGTGCTCGATTACGATCCGAACCGGGATCCGGCGGATGTCGTGATCTTGGGGCCGGGGCCGGGCGATCCGTCGCGGCGCCAGACCCATGCCAAGGTGGCCCGCTGCTATGAGATCACCGAGCAGTTCCTGACGGAGAAGCGGGCCTTCCTGGCCGTCTGCCTGAGTCACCAGGTTCTCGGCGCCCTATTGGGCTACGATCTCATCCGGAAGGCGGATCCGACCCAGGGCGTCCAGCGGGAGATCGACTATTTCGGTCGGGCCGAGCGGGTCGGATTCTACAACACCTTCGCCGTCAAACACGACGATCACCGCGACGATCTCTCGTTGGCGGTCGACGAGGCGAACGGCGAGATCAACGCCATGCGCAGCGATCACTTCGCGTCGATGCAGTTCCACGCGGAATCGATCTTGACGGAGAATGGCTTCCATCTCGTCCGCGATACCTTGAAGGACTTGCTGGTTGTCGCGTCGGAAATGAAAATGCGTGCCTAGACCCGGCTCCCTCTCCAGTGTCTTGTGCGCTGGAGAGGGACGTCACAACAAAGCCGGGCGGGAGATCTGAGTTGGCGTTTGTCGAGATTTTCC
This sequence comes from Alphaproteobacteria bacterium, assembly GCA_024743275.1. GTDB lineage: Bacteria > Pseudomonadota > Alphaproteobacteria > JANSWW01 > JANSWW01 > JANSWW01. Next base: position 78,361 of record JANSWW010000005.1, on the reverse strand, counting down.
ATTCGCTCGGCCTGTTGGCCGTCATGGTGGTCGGCTACACGATCCTCATCGAGTATTTCTCGATCGAGGATAGTCTGCGGACCAAATCGATCGCCGGCGTACTGTTCGGGGTCGGCGTCGTCATGGCGATGAGCAGCCCCTTTGAATTCGTCGACGGCCAGATCTATGACGCCCGCAACGCACCGCTTGCGCTCAGCGTGCTTTTCGCCGGTCCGGTCGGGGCCGCGGTCACCGGCGGGATCGCCAGCGCCTATCGGCTATTTCTGGGAGGGAATGGGGCCATTCTCGGCGTCATCGGGGTATGGACGGTGGTCGCCGGCAGTCTGGTGGTCTGGTGGTTGGCGCAACGAGGCGTGATCAAGGGGCGCTGGCGGGCGATCCTGGCGCTGGCGGCCACCTTGCCGTTCACCGTTTTCGTCGCCCTGCTTTATCTGGACGCGCCGATGCGGAACGAGATCCTGAGTTCGATCTTCATCCCGCTCGCGATCGTCTCCATGGCCGGCACCGTTCTCTTGGGCGGCGCCCTCGAAATCCCGATCCGCCGGACCGAAGAGTACCGGCGCATGGAGGCGGATCGCGCCGCCGCGGCCCAGGCGAGCGACGCCAAGAGCCGGTTCGTCGCCACGATGAGTCACGAGATCCGCACGCCCCTCAACGGGCTTCTGGGAATGCTGGCCCTGTTGAAGCGCGAACATCTCTCGCCGGTCGGTAAGGACCGGCTCGACCTCGCTATTCGGTCGGGGGACAGCCTGCTTGTCCTGATCAATCAAGTCCTCGATTTCTCGAAAATCGAATCAGAGGATTTCAAGATCAATCAGCGCCCCTTCGATCTTCAGGACACCCTGGACCATGTGGCCGGTCTGTTGGAGCGCGAGGCGGCGGAAAAAGGCCTGACCTTTGAGCATCAAGGACCCGAAGAGCGCCCGCTGATCGTCGAGGGCGACCGGGATCGCCTGCAACAGATCCTGTTCAATCTGCTGGGCAACGCCGTGAAGTTCACCGAGCGCGGCCGGGTGGAACTCATCGCGACGGTCAGTAGCGTCCCGGAGAACAGTGTCGCCCAGGTGACCTTCCAGGTGAAAGACACAGGGCCGGGCATCAGCCGGCCCTTCTTGACCCGCATGTTCCAGGAATTCACCCAGGAGGACGACAGCGATCGGCGGATCAAGGGGGGAACCGGCCTTGGGCTTGCGATCTCGAACCGGTTGGTCGAGCGCATGGGCGGCTCTCTCTCGGTCGAGACCGCGCTCGGTCACGGCACCACCTTCTGGTTCACCATACCGATGCACCTTGTCGGTGCCGGTGTCGTCGAAGAGTCCGCCCCGGCCACCGAACCGGTCCCCGCCCAGTATCGGGTCCTGCTGGTCGAAGACAACATCATCAACCAGACCCTGGTGAAGGAGATCCTGGAGACCGAAGGCCATACGGTCCTGCCCGCCAATGACGGAATGGAGGCGCTGGAGGCGATCGAGTCTTTCCGGCCGGACCTGATCCTGATGGATATTCAGATGCCGCGCATGGACGGGATCGAGGCGACCGAACGGATCAAGACCCGAACCGACGCGCTGGCCCATACCCCGATCATCGCGCTGACGGCCAATGCGTTCACAGATCAGCGGGAACGCTATCTGGCCGCCGGGATGGTCGATTGCGTGATCAAGCCAATCGATTGGGATCATCTCGCAAGGGTCATGGACGAGGCCTTCCGCCAAAGCCGGCCGCCATCGCAGCGACAAGTCCAGGGCGGGACGACCGCGGCCGGGCCTGATTCGGTTGGGCCGGGCGGCCAAAAGGCGGAAGCGACCGATCTCTTCGACAGGGCGGTCTATCGCCGGATGGCCACCAGCCTGGGGGACCGGCGGGCGGCTGATCTCGCCCGGCAATCGCTGGCGGAGGCGAGGGGGAAGGTCGCGGCCCTGACGACCGTCTTGGCGGATGAGGGGGCGGAAGTGCGCGCGGCGGCGATGGCCCATGAACTCAAGGGCATGACCGGGAATGTCGGCTTTGTGCGCCTGTCCTATCTCGCGGGATCGGTTGAGGCCGCCATCGAGGCGGGACGGGTGCCCGCGCCCGATTCGCTGGAAGCCTTGCAAAAGACGGTGGAACAGACGGGCCGGTCGGTGGAGGACGCGTTCTCGGGCGATCCTGTCTAGGTCATGACCTAAGTGTCCCGAAACAGAAGTTCGTCGCGGAACTTGAGGCGGCTCAAGACGAACTTCAAACTCACGACACTAGGGTCGCGTTTCTAGGTCACGGTTGGAGAGGCCGACCGGGGAAGATCGTTTGGCTTCCGGCTCGACAGGGTCGCCTGCATGCGGGCGTAAAGGTCGCTCATCTCCTCGAAGCTCACGCGATTGTGCGGGTGCCCGCGGGTCGCGCGCTTCACGAGATTGACGGCATGGAACAGGGCCGAGCAGGTGAAGCCGAGGACCCAATACCGCGACTCGGCGGTGCTGTAGAAGTCCCGCAGCGGCTTCGGGTCGCTCTCTTCCAGGAAGCGGGTATAGGCGGCGTCGTAGTCGGCGAAGACCTCGGCCACATTGCGGATCAGGCGCTCCAACTGGGTGAACACCCGCTTCTTATGCATCTCCAGCCCTTCCATGTAGAGCTTGTAGGCGGAGGCGTCCGCGGGGCGGGAATAGGGCGACCGGAACCAGTCGAGGATCATCTTCAGATCCCGTGCGTTGCGGGAAAAGAGATACTGGTAATAGGAAACGCCCTTCCAGCCATTCATGACCCCGTCGATCTGACCTTCCTTCAGACCGAAGGCGGAGATGAACACCGACGCCTCGGACATGGTCGGGTCCCAAATGGCGTCGACGAACTTCTCGGCCCGGGTGTCGCTTTGTTTGCCGCCGGCGCGTTTGAAGGCGAATTCGATGATCGGTGAGATCTTCTGCTCGATCCGTTTCTTCACCTCGCGTTCCTCGGCCTTGGAGATCGCGAAATAGTGCTCGTTGACGCTGATATCCTCCTTCTTGAGCGCGGCGCGCAGAAGGAACGGGTCCAGCGTCGGGCAGGCGTCGATGATCCGGAGTTTCCGGACATCGTCCTCTTCCTCCTTCTGGGAGAGATCGACGCCGAAATAATGATACAGCAGGTCCTGGAACTTGTGCTGGCGCATATAGACGGCGTTTCCGCCGTCCTCCAGCCGGTTGGTGTCGACCGGAATGAAGATCGCCGTTTCGATCGGTTTGCTGATCTGGGCCAGCTTGCTGCCCGCCCCGAAATCGAAGGTTTGCAGTTCGGCGATCTCGATATCGAAGTTGGGATATTTGAAGATGATCGTCTCGTTCAGCGTCCGCCGTCGAAAGAACTTCTCCCCTTCGCCGATTTCACTCGTTTTCTGCAATAGGTTGAAGGAGACGCTCGATCCGCCCCGCAACACCTGATCCAAGATCGGCGACTTCGACCTTTTCCGCGCATCGGATTCGCGAGACTGGTTGAACTGCTGCATGGACATCAAGAAACTCCGCTTCGGTCGGCCGAACGCCTGTAAAGCAAACTCTTAGAAAGACTATCCGGGCTGGCAAGGCTGAACCGCCGATCATGTCCAAGGCATCGGCACCATACGTCCATATGTGTCCCAGCGACCGGTTCTTAATCGTCAGCATGCCACATAATTTACCTCAAGTGCCATCTTTTCAGGCCGTTCGGTGTTTGCGACCGGCGATTGCTTACTATAGCGTCGCGGCCCCCGGCGATGGTTATGGCGATATGACGCCACGAGCGTGGGGCGTATCGCTGAGGACAGGTGGATCTAGACTGGCGCCCGACCGGGCGTGAAAGTATGGTGCGGCCCACTTCCAGTCTCCGAAAACCAGAACAGTCGCCCATGTCCACGGAAACGCCTACCGACACATCCTCCGGTCCCGCCTCCGGCCCCTCCCGGAATTTCCCCGACTCGCTTCACATCGTCGATCACCCGCTGATCCTGCACAAGCTCACGCTGATGCGGGACAAGAACAATTCGTCCGCCTCCTTCCGAACGCTCTTGAGGGAGATCTCCCTACTGCTGGCCTACGAGGTGCTGCGGGACCTGCCGATGACCACGATGCGGATCGAAACGCCGATCACGGAGATGGAGGCGCCGATCCTGGCCGGTAAGAAGCTGGTGCTGATCCCGATCCTTCGGGCGGGCAGCGGCTTCCTCGACGGGATGCTGGAACTGGTTCCCTCAGCACGGGTCGGTCATATCGGACTGTTCCGCGATCCCAAGACCCTGCAACCGGTCGAATACTTCCTGAAGCTGCCGGACAATATGGAGACGCGGACCACCGTGATCGTCGATCCGATGCTGGCCACGGCCAATTCGGCGATCGCCGCGATTCAGCGGCTGAAGGAGGAGGGGGCGAAGGATATCCGCTTCCTCTGCCTCTTGGCGGCGCCTGAAGGCGTCCACGCCTTCGCCCAGGCGCATCCCGACGTGCCGGTCTATACCGCCGCGGTCGACAGCCATTTGAACGAAAAGGGTTACATCGTCCCTGGGTTGGGCGATGCGGGCGACCGAATCTTCGGCACCAAGTAGCCGGTCCAGAAATGTGATGGGGTAGGCCGCTCGGGTCAGGCGGGCCGGGCGCCCTTCAGAATCATCCCGGTTATGGCCTGGGTGATCTCGTCCGTGTCCGGGGCCCGCCCCATCACCGCCTCCACCTGGACCGCGAAGTCGGCGTAATGCTGGGTCGTAGCCCAGATCATGAAGATGAGGTGATAGGGATCGACCGGCGCCAGTTTGCCGCTGTCGATCCATTGGCGGATCACAGCGGCCTTCTCGTCCACCAGATCCTTTAGCTCGGTCTTCAGGAAATCGTGGATCAGAGGGGCGCCGCGGTGAATCTCGTTGGCGAAGAGGCGGGACGCCTCGGGCCGGTCCAAGGACAGGGCGACCTTCTCGGCGATATAGTTGCCTAGCGCCTCCTCCGGATCCGCGTCCGGTGAGATTTCGATGAACGGGTCGAGCCATCCCTCCAGGGTCTGTGCCAAGACCGTCCGATAGATCTCGTCCTTGTTCGGGAAGTAGTAGAGCAGGTTGGTCTTCGACATCCCGCATCGCTCGGCGATCCGTTCGATCGTCGCCCCTCGATAGCCCTCGGTAGCAAAAACCTCGAGCGCCGCCTCGGTGATCAAGGCACGGTTCGCGGTCTGAATTCGGCTGAGTTTTTCGGGTTTTTCAGCGACGCTCCTGGGCATCGTTATTCTCCATCCCCGTTAGTATTGTTATTAGCGCAAATCTGCCTTGACGGACGCGCATCTCTTCCATAGCGTCATTTTTTATCAAATGGTCAAGTTTTTGCGCACGCCAACACCAAAAAATGTGAGCAGGGGGAACGAGGGCATATGCCGGACAAAACGATGTCTTTTGCCGGGGAGAATCTGCGGATCAACCCGCAACGGCTTTGGGATTCGCTGATGGACATGGCGCAGATCGGACCCGGTGTCGCCGGCGGCAACAACCGTCAAACGCTGACCGACGATGACGCCAAGGGCCGCGCGCTTTTCCAGAAATGGTGCGAAGAGGCCGGCATGAGCATGGCGGTCGATCAGATGGGCAATATGTTCATGCGGCGGGAGGGCAGCGACCCCGAGGCTCTGCCGGTCTATGTCGGCAGTCATCTCGACACCCAGCCGACCGGCGGGAAATACGACGGGGTGCTCGGAGTGCTCGCGGGGCTGGAACTTGTCCGCAGCATGAACGATCTCGGCATCACGACGAAACACCCCATCGTGGTCACCAATTGGACCAACGAGGAGGGGACCCGGTTCGCCCCGGCGATGTTGGCTTCCGGTGTCTTCGCCGGCATGCATACCCAGGATTGGGCCTATGACCGCGAAGACGCGGACGGGAAGAAGTTCGGCGACGAGTTGAACCGGATCGGCTGGCGTGGCGAGGAGACGGTTGGCGACCGCAAGATGCACGCCTTCTTCGAGCTGCATATCGAGCAGGGACCGATCCTCGAAGCCGAGGAGAAGGATATCGGCGTCGTCACCCACGGTCAGGGGCTGCGCTGGATCGAGATGCGGGTGACGGGCAAGGATGCCCATACCGGCTCGACCCCGATGCCGATGCGCAAAAATGCCGGCCTCGCCATGGCCCGCATCCTGGAAAAGGTCGACGAGATCGCTCTGGCCCACGCGCCCGACGCGGTGGGCGCCGCCGGCCACATCGACGTCTATCCGAACTCGCGCAATGTCATCCCGGGCAAATGCGTCTTTACCATCGATTTCCGGTCGCCGGACCTCGCCGTGCTGACGGAGATGGAAAGCCAAGCCAAGGCGGCGGCCCAGAAGATCTGCGACGACATGGGCCTCACCATCGAGATGGAGACCGTCGGCGGGTTCGATCCGGTCACCTTCGACGAGGAATGCGTCGGCATGATTCGCGCGGCGGCCGAGCGGCTCGGCTACTCGCACCGGAACATCGTCTCCGGCGCCGGTCACGATGCATGCTGGATCAACCGGGTGGCGCCGACCGCCATGGTGATGTGTCCCTGCGTCGACGGGCTGAGCCATAACGAGGCGGAGGAGATCACCATGGAATGGGCACGGGCCGGGGCCGACGTATTGTTCCACGCGGTGGTCGAGAAGGCCGGCATCGCGGAATAGGACCAGGGAAGACGAGACGTCGGGAAGACGAGACATCGGGAAGACGAGACATCGGGAAGACATCAGGGCGGCAGAGGAAGAGGAGAGGGCGAGCATGTCTACAGTCATCAAGAACGGGACCATCGTTACCGCGGACCTGACCTATAAGGGGGATGTCCGCGTCGAAGGCGGCAAGATCACCGAGATCGGGGAGAATTTGACAGGCGGCGATAAAACGCTCGACGCCACCGGCTGCTATGTGATGCCGGGCGGGATCGACCCGCACACCCATCTCGAAATGCCCTTCATGGGCACCTATTCCACGGACGATTTCGATTCCGGCACCCGGGCGGCTGTCTCCGGCGGCACCACCATGGTGGTCGACTTCGCGCTGCCGGCCCCGGACCAGTCGCTGCTGTCCGCCCTGCAGATGTGGGACAACAAGTCGACCCGGGCCCATTGCGACTATTCCTTCCACATGGCGATCACCTGGTGGAGCGAGCAGGTCTTCAACGAGATGGAGACCGTGGTCCGCGAGCGGGGCATCAACACGTTCAAGCATTTCATGGCCTATAAGGGCGCGCTGATGGTCGACGACGACGAGATGTTCGCGTCCTTCCAGCGCTGCGCCGCCCTGGGCGCTCTGCCGCTCGTCCATGCCGAGAATGGCGACGTGGTCGCCCAGCTTCAGGAAAAGCTGATGTCCGAGGGCAATACCGGCCCCGAGGCCCACGCCTATTCCCGCCCGGCCGAGGTCGAGGGGGAGGCCACGAACCGGGCGATCATGATCGCCGACATGGCCGGCGTGCCGGTCTATATCGTGCATACCTCGAGCGAGCAGGCTCATGAGGCGATCCGGCGGGCGAAACAGAACGGAATCCGTTGCTATGGCGAACCGCTGATCCAGCACCTGACGCTCGACGACAGCGAATACGCCCACAAGGATTGGGATCACGCGGCCCGCCGGGTGATGTCACCGCCGTTCCGGGACAAGAAGCACCAGGATAGCCTGTGGGCGGGCCTCGCCTCCGGCTCCCTGCAGGTGGTGGCGACGGACCACTGCGCCTTCACCACCGAGCAGAAGCGCTATGGCGTCGGGGACTTCACGAAGATCCCGAACGGCACCGGCGGCCTGGAAGACCGGATGCCCATGCTGTGGACCTATGGCGTCAACACCGGCCGGATCACGATGAACGAGTTCGTCGCGGTGACGTCGACCAATAGCGCCAAGATCCTCAACATGTACCCGAAGAAAGGCGCCATCCTGGTCGGGGCCGACGCCGATATCGTGGTCTGGGACCCGGAGAAGGAGAAGACGATCAGCGCCGCCTCCCAGGTCTCCGCCATCGACTACAACGTTTTCGAGGGCAAGCATGTCAAAGGTCTGCCGCGCTACACCCTGACCCGCGGCCGGGTCGCGGTCGACGACGGCGAGGTCAAGGCCAAGGAAGGGCATGGCAAATTCGTGCCGCGCAAGCCCTTCCAGGCGGTCAACACGGCCCTGTCCAAGTGGAAGGAGCTGACCGCTCCCCGCGCGGTGCAGCGGACCGGTATTCCCGCAAGCGGAGTGTGATGGCCGATGCAGGCTCCCCATGTCGTTCAGGACTTTCCCACCGGCTCCGCTGCGGCGGGGCCGGGCCGTCCGGTTATCGAGGCGCGCAATCTGGATCTGGTCTTCGAGACCAATGACGGCCCGGTCCATGCGCTCTCGAATGTCGATCTGACGGTCAATAAGGGCGATTTCGTCTCCTTTATCGGGCCGTCCGGCTGCGGCAAGACCACCTTGCTACGGGTGATCGCGGATCTCGAGACCGCGACGGGCGGGAGCATCACCGTCAATGGCATGACCCCGTCGGAGGCGCGGCTGGCCGGGGCCTATGGGTATGTGTTCCAGGCCGCCGCCCTCTATCCGTGGCGGACCATTCGTAAGAATGTGGCTCTGCCCCTGGAGGTGATGGGCATCCCGAAGGCGGAGCAGGAACGCCGGGTCGCCGAGAACATGGCCCTGGTCAACCTGACCGGTTTCGAGGGCAAATTCCCCTGGCAGCTCTCCGGCGGCATGCAGCAGCGGGCCTCCATCGCCCGGGCGTTGGCGGTTCAGCCGGATATGCTGCTGATGGACGAACCGTTCGGGGCGCTGGACGAGATCGTCCGCGACCATCTGAACGAGCAATTGCTGAAGCTCTGGGCGGCGACCCAGAAGACCGTGGTCTTCGTCACCCACTCGATCCCGGAGGCGGTCTTCCTGTCGACCAAGATCGTCGTGATGAGCCCGCGGCCCGGTCGGATTTACGATGTAATCGACTGCGATCTCGGAACCGAGCGGTCGCTCGATATCCGCGAATCGCCCGAATTCCTGGAAATCGCCCACCGCGTCCGCGACGGTTTGAGGGCGGGGCACGCCTATGATGAGTGAACTCTTCGTCAAACGCGTCCTGCCCGTGGTGACCGTCGTTATGGCGATCATCGCGATCTGGTATGCGTCGGCGGTGTTCATGAACGCGCCCTTCGAGCGCGACCGGGCGGCCCGGGCCGACAAGACGATCACCTTCTCCGAGATTGTGCCGTTGACCATGAATCAGGACCGGCCGGTGCTGCCGACGCCCCATCAGGTGGTGACGGAGATATGGAAGACGACGGTGGAAAAGAAGGTCACCAGCAAGCGCAGCCTGATCTATCACGCCTGGATCACGCTCTCCGCGACTCTAGCCGGTTTCGTCATGGGCACCTTGCTCGGGATCGTCTTGGCCATCGCCATCGTCCATTCCAAGGTCATGGACAAGTCGATGATGCCGTGGGTCATCACCTCGCAGACGATTCCGATTCTGGCCATCGCGCCGATGATCATCGTGGTGCTGAATTCGGTCGGGATCACCGGCCTTTTCCCGAAGGCGGTGATCTCCACCTATCTTTCCTTCTTCCCGGTCGCCGTCGGCATGGTCAAAGGTCTTCGCTCGCCCGAGATCATGCATCTCGATCTGATGAAGACCTATTCGGCCAGTCCGTCCCAGGTCTTCTGGATGCTGCGCCTCCCCTCGGCGATCCCCTATCTCTTCGCCTCCATGAAGGTCGCGATCGCGATCTCGCTGGTCGGCGCGATCGTCGGTGAGCTGCCGACCGGGGCCGTCGCCGGGTTGGGCGCGCGCTTGCTGGCGGGGTCCTATTACGGGCAGACGGTGCAGATCTGGTCGGCCCTGATCTCGGCCGCCGCGCTGGCGGCCATCTTGGTCGCCATCGTCAGCCTCTTGGGCACATGGGTGAACAAGCGGATGGGCCGCCGTCCGGAGGCGGCGTGATGAGCGGCCTGTCGATCTTCATCTTCTCGCTGGTGTTTTGGGCCACCGCCTGGTGGCTGAACACCAGGCTGGCTCGGATCACGCCGCGCGACGACACGATCCGTCGGCTCATCAACCTGGCGATCCCGGTCCTGTTCGGCGCCGCCCTTCTGATACTGTGGGAGGGAATCACCCGAGGCTTCGATGTGCCGTTGGTCATTCTGCCCGCTCCGTCGGTGATCCTGGAGCGGTTTGTGAATTCGACCGACATCCTCTGGGCGGATTTCCAGCAAACCTACCTGAAGGCCGTGATCGCGGGCTATGTCATGGGCTGCGGCAGCGGGTTCATTGTCGCGATCCTGGTCGACCGGTCGCCCTTCTTCAAGGCGGGACTGATGCCGGTCGGCAATCTCATGTCGGCCCTGCCGATCATCGGGATCGCGCCGATCATGGTCATGTGGTTCGGCTTCGATTGGCAATCCAAGGCCGCCGTCGTCGTCGCCATGACCTTCTTCCCGATGCTGGTGAACACGGTCGCGGGGCTTCAGACCACGGGCGCCATGGAGCGCGATCTGATGCGCACCTATGCCGCCAGCCCGACGCAAATGCTGCTCAAACTACGGCTGCCCATGGCGATGCCGTTCATCTTCAACGCGCTCAAGATCAATTCCACCCTGGCGCTGATCGGCGCCATCGTCGCCGAGTTTTTCGGCACCCCGACCGTCGGGATGGGCTTCCGCATCTCGGCCGAGGTGGGACGACTCAACATGGATATGGTTTGGGCGGAAATCTTCGTGGCCGCGTTGGCGGGCTCGCTCTCCTATGGCGCGTTGGCGCTGGCGGAGCGGCGGGTCACCTTCTGGCACGCATCGAATCGGAACCGGGCGACATAGAAAAGGACCCGGACCGTGGGAGGCTGTTTCACAGCAAAGGGAGTAAGAGAATGAAAAAGCTGATTGGTATGATGATGGGGGTCTCCGTCGGGATCGCCTCAACCGCCGCCTTGGCCGCCGACGAGCTGACGCTGCAGCTCAAATGGGTGACCCAGGCGCAATTCGCCGGCTACTACGTGGCCAAGGACAAGGGTTTCTACGACGAGGTCGGCCTCGATGTGACCATCAAGCCTGGTGGTCCGGATATCGCCCCGCCGCAGGTCATCGCCGGGGGCGGTGCCGATGTGATCATCGACTGGATGCCGTCCGCGCTGGCGTCACGGGAAAAGGGTGTCGATCTCGTCAACATCGCGCAGCCCTTCAAGCGTTCCGGCATGATGCTGACCTGCCGCAAGGACAGCGGGATCACGAGCCCGGCCGACTTCCGTGGCAAGACTCTCGGGGTCTGGTTCTTCGGGAACGAATATCCCTTCCTGTCCTGGATGTCCCAACTCGGCATTCCGACCGATGGCGGTGAAAACGGTGTGACGGTCCTGAAGCAGGGTTTCAACGTCGATCCGTTCATCCAGAAGCAGGCCGACTGCGTGTCGACCATGACCTATAACGAATACTGGCAGATCATCGACGCCGGGTTCACGCCCGACGATCTGGTGGTGTTCAACTACACCGATCAGGGGGTCGCGACCCTGGAGGACGGACTCTACGTCCTGGGCGAGAGCCTTGAAGACCCGAAGATGGTCGATAAGCTGACCCGGTTCGTGCAGGCCTCCATGAAGGGCTGGGAATTCGCCCGCAGCAATCCTGACGAAGCGGCCGGGATCGTGCTCGACAATGACGCCAGCGGTGCCCAGACGGAAATGCACCAGAAGCGGATGATGGGCGAGATCAACAAGCTGACCGCCGGGTCCGACGGGACGCTCGACGTCGAGGCCTATAAGACGACCGTTCAGACCCTCCTTGGCGGGGGTTCCGACCCGGTCATCACCAAGGAGCCGGAAGGCGCCTATTCGACGGTGATCACCGACAAGCTCTGAGGTCCCCCATCAAGGTAGCCAAGGGACCCGGAACAATACCGGGGGAAGCGCTCGCCGACACGGGCCTTCCCCCGACCTGAACACGCTTTGGAGATGAGAGATGACCGGCACCAGCAAACCGGGCATTCAGGCGGCCCGTTTACCGGCCGATCGGCTGACGGACAACTTTACCGATCTGCACGCCCCGCTGACCAAGCATGAAGCCTTCATCGAGGCGGACCGTTGCTATTTTTGTTACGACGCGCCTTGTATCAACGCGTGTCCGACGGGCATCGACATCCCGATGTTCATTCGCCAGATCTCGGCCGATAATCCCAACGGGGCGGCGAAGACGATCTTCAACGAGAACATCATGGGCGGCATGTGTGCCCGGGTCTGCCCGACCGAAACGCTGTGCGAGCAGGCCTGTGTCCGCGAAGCGGCGGAAGGCAAGCCGGTCAAGATCGGTTTGCTGCAGCGGTACGCCACCGACCATCTGATGGAGACGACGTCGGCGCATCCCTACACACGGGAAGCGGAGACGGGGAAGCATGTCGCCGTGGTCGGAGCCGGGCCGGCGGGACTTTCCTGCGCTCACAGGCTCGCCATGAAGGGCCACACGGTCACCGTCTTCGAGGCCAAGGAAAAGAGTGGTGGCCTCAACGAATTCGGTATCGCCGCCTACAAGACGACCGAGGATTTCGCCCAGGACGAGGTGGCGTTCATCCTCGATATCGGCGGCATCACGATCGAAAACGGCAAGGCGCTTGGCCGCGACATCATGCTGGACCAACTCGCCCGGGATTTTGACGCCGTGTTCCTCGGCTTCGGTTTGCCGGACGTGAATGCGCTCGGGCTTTCGGGCGAGGATGCCAAGGGCTGCGAGGATGCGGTCGACTATATCGCGCGCCTCCGCCAAACCGACGATCTGGCGAGTCTGCCGGTCGGCCGGAACATCGTGGTGATCGGCGGCGGTATGACCGCGATCGACATCGCCACACAGACCAAGCTTCTCGGCGCGGAAACCGTGACGATCTGCTATCGCCGGGGACCGGAACAGATGAACGCGTCGCCCTATGAACAGGACGTCGCCCGGACCCACGGCGTGACCATCCGCCACTGGCTGCAGCCTCAGTCGCTTCGCCATGGCGAGGACGGGTCCGTCTCGGCCATCACATTGGAATACACAAGCCTCGACGGCGGGAAGCTGACCGGCACCGGCGAGACGCTCACCCTTGAGGCCGATCAGGTCTTCAAGGCGATCGGTCAGAGCCCGGAGGACAGTCCGTTGAGCGGGGTGGACCTCAGCCTGGAGCGGGGCCGGATCAAGGTCGGAGACGACCGCAAATCCAGCCACACGAAGATCTGGGCCGGCGGCGACTGCATTCATGGCGGCGAAGACCTGACGGTCGCCGCGGTCGAAGACGGCAAGGTCGCGGCGGAAGACATCCACCGTGCCCTGATGGCCTAATCGCAAGAGAGGAGGGCCCGATATGGCCGATCTCAGCACCAATTTCCTCGGCATCAAATCGCCGAACCCGTTCTGGCTGGCCTCGGCGCCGCCGACCGACAAGCAATACAACGTGGAACGCGCCTTCGAGGCGGGGTGGGGCGGCGTCGTCTGGAAGACCCTGGGCGAGGAGGGACCGCCGGTCGTCAACGTCAACGGTCCGCGCTATGGCGCAATCTGGGGTCCGGATCGGCGGCTCATGGGGCTCAACAACATCGAGCTCATCACCGACCGGGACCTGGAGGTCAATCTCCGCGAGATCGAGGCGGTGAAAAAGAAATGGCCGGACCGGGCGATGATCGTCTCGATCATGGTGCCCTGCGAGGAAGATCCCTGGCAGAAGATCCTGAAACGGGTCGAGGAGACCGGCGCCGACGGGGTCGAGCTTAATTTCGGCTGCCCCCACGGCATGAGCGAGCGGGGCATGGGATCCGCCGTCGGTCAGGTGCCCGAGTACATCGAGATGGTCGCCCGCTGGTGCAAGAAGCACAGCTCCATGCCGGTCATCGTGAAGCTGACCCCGAATATCACGGATGTCCGCTTCCCGGCGCGCGCGGCCAAGGCGGGCGGGGCGGACGCGGTCTCCCTGATCAACACCATCTCCTCCATCGTCTCGGTGGATCTCGACAGCTTCTCGCCGAGCCCGTCCATCGACGGCAAGGGCAGCCATGGCGGCTATTGTGGCCCGGCGGTGAAGCCGATCGCCCTCAACATGGTGGCCGAGATCGCCCGCGATCCGCAGACGGCCGGCCTGCCGATCTCCGGCATCGGCGGGATCTCGACCTGGCGGGATGCGGCCGAATATATCGCGCTCGGCTGCGGCACGGTTCAGGTCTGCACGGCGGCCATGACCTATGGCTTCAAGATCGTGCAGGAGATGACCGAGGGCCTGTCCAACTATATGGACGAGAAGGGTTTCGCGACGATCGAGGATTTCCGGGGGCTGGCGGTGCCGAATGTCACCGACTGGCAGTATCTCAACCTCAACTACGTCACCAAGGCCCGGATCGATCAGGATCTCTGCATCAAATGCGGCCGCTGCCATATCGCCTGCGAGGACACCTCCCACCAGGCGATCACCCATATGAAGGACGGTGTGCGTCATTTCGAAGTGATCGACGAAGAATGCGTCGGCTGCAATCTCTGTGTGAACGTCTGCCCGGTGGACGACTGCATCACCATGGAGACGATCAGCGGCACCGATCCGCGCACCGGCAAGCCGATCGATCCGAACTACGGGAATTGGACCGAGCATCCGAACAATCCGATGGCCCGCGCCGACGCGGCGGATTGAACACGGTACGATTGTTACCGAAAAGGGGAGCGGTGGGCATCTGTCTTCCCTTTTCGTCACTCTAATATCCAAAGGGTCCGGCAATGCTTGACCGTGGCCTTGGCACGATGCAAATGCACCGCATGATCATCAATGTCGGTTCCATCAACATCGACCATGTCTACCGGGTGCCGCAAATGCCGGCCCCGGGCGAGACTCTGGCCGCCACCGCCTATGAACGGTTCTTGGGCGGGAAGGGGGTCAATCAGTCCATCGCCATCGCCCGGGCGGACGGTTCCGTGCGCCATGTCGGCGCGGTTGGGCCGGACGGCGACTGGGCGCTGGGCGAGATCGACCGCTTTGGCGTCGATACCGGCGATATCCTGCGGGTGGAGGCGCCGACCGGGCATGCCGTCATCTATGTCGACGCGGCGGGAGAGAACCAGATCGTCATCCTCGGCGGCGCCAATCAGGCCGTGGATCTGGACCTTTTCGCCGATCTTCTTGCGCAGGCGGTCGCGGCGGCCGCGGCCCCGGTCTGGGTTCTGCTGCAGAATGAGACCAATGGTGTCACGGACATCGTCGGCCATGCGAAACGGGCGGGCTGCAAGGTGGCCTACAGTGCCGCGCCCTTCCTGCCGGAACGGATCATCGAGGTCATGGACCGAATCGATTTGCTGGCGGTCAACGAGATCGAGGCGAAAGCCTTGGCCGATAGCCTGGGCCTGGACGTCTCCTCGCTTCCGATCCCTGAGGTCCTGATCACCCGCGGCGCCGACGGGGCCGCGTTCCACAGCGGTGGTGCGATCCATGAACAGCCGGCCTTCGCGGTGCGGGCCGTCGATACCACCGGGGCCGGCGACACCTTCCTCGGCAGCTTTCTCGCCCATCACAGCAACGGAGCGGCCCCGGCGGACTCGCTGCGCTACGCGGCGGCGGCAAGCGCGCTGCAGGTAACCCGTCCGGGAGCGGCGGAAGCGATCCCGACACGGGCGGAGGTGATCGCGTTTCTGAACGAGAGGGAAGGGTGACCATGGAAAAGATCATCATCGACACGGATCCCGGGGTCGACGATGCGATGGCGGTGCTGTTCGCCTGCCTGAGCCCCAACATCGAACTCGTGGGCCTGACCAGCATCTTCGGCAACGTCACCACGGATATCGCCACCCGCAATGCACTGGCCCTGCTGGAAATGGCCGGTGCCGAGCATATTCCCGTCGCCCGCGGCGCCGACCGGCCCTTGGGGCAGCCTGCCAAGGCCGTCGCGGCCGATGTCCATGGAGTGGAAGGCTTCGGGGATGTGCCGCCGATGAGCCCGAAGGCCGCGCCACTCGACGAAAGCGCCGCCGATTTCATCTGCCGCATGGTCAATACCCATCCCGGCGAGATCACTCTCTGCCCCGTCGGCCCCTTCACCAACATCGCGTTGGCGCTGCGGCAGGACCCGGGCATCGCGAAGAAGGTGAAAAACGTGACGGTCATGGGCGGTAGTCTTGAGGAGGGCGGTAACGTCACCCCCCATGCCGAGGCCAATATCTGGCAGGACCCCCATGCCGCCCGGGAGGTCTTCGCGGCGGACTGGCCGGTCACCATGGTCGGGCTCGACGTCACGCATCAGGTCGTTTGCACGCCGGAGCATTTCGCCGGGCTGACCGACGCCGCGCCAAAGCTCGGAGGGTTCCTAAACGACGCCGCCCAGTTCTATTTCGCCTTCCATCGCAAGGAGAACGGGATCCGGGGGTGTCATATGCACGACCCGACCGCGGTGATTTCGATCGTCCGGCCGGATCTGTTCGGCTGTCGGGACTGCGCGCTGGACGTGATCGTCGACGGCGAGAAAATCGGTGCAACGGTCGCCGCGACCGGCCAATCGGGCTCGCCGTCAAAGGTCTGCATGGACATCGAGATCGACGCTGTCCGCGACCTGTTCCTCGATACGATTAAAACGGGCTTTTAAGAACCATTCGGTTCTGCCCATACTCTCTTGAAAAGGTAGCCTCATGTCTGATTTCGATGTCCTTGCGGTACGCTACACCGATCCCGATGCCGGAGCCCGCTTCGCGAAGTCTCTGCGGGATACCGGATTCGCGATCCTGACGGACCATCCGATCACGTCCGACGAAATCGAGGGCATGTACGAGACCTGGTCCGACTTTTTCGCTGGCGAAGACCGGTTCGACCATGCCGTCAAGGAGGGCGAACAGGACGGCTATTTCGGGTTCAAGTCGGAGAACGCGAAGGATTCCAAGCACAAGGACCTCAAAGAGTTCTATCACGTTTACGAAACGAAGCCGGTGCCGGCAAAGACCGAGGAACGGACCCGCGCCTTTCAGGCCAAGATGATCGCCCTGGGCAAGGAACTCTTGGACTGGCTCGACGAGAACTCACCGGAAGACGTTAAGGCGCGGATTTCCGAACCCTTGACCAAGATGATTGAGGGCAGCGACCACAATCTCCTGCGTATTCTCCACTATCCGCCGCTCGACGAAGGGGTCGAGCCGGGCGAGGTGCGGGCGGCCGCCCATGAGGACATCAATCTCATCACCCTGCTGGTGACCGGCAGCGAGCCGGGTCTGCAGGCGAAGGACAGCGATGGGAACTGGCACGATGTCCCCTGTGGATCCGGCTATATCACGATCAATGCGGGCGACATGCTGATGAAGGCGACCGGCGGTTACTACCCGTCGACGCCACACCGGGTGATCAATCCACCCAAACAGGAAAACCGGTCCCGCTATTCCATGCCACTCTTCGTGCATCCGCGCCCGGAAGTGCGGCTCAACGCGGACCAGACCGCTGGCGACTATCTCGACGAGCGGCTGCGCGAAATCGGGCTGAAATAGCCCCGACCCCTTTTCACAAACCGGCCGAAGAAGGAGAGCCGGATCCATTTCGCAGAGGAGGCGAGAATGAAAAAACTGATCAAAATGATGCTGGGGGCGGTGGTCGCCGTCGGCGTTTCGACCACGGCCTATGCCGCCGATTTCAAACCGGCGGTCGTCTATGACATGGGCGGTAAGTTCGATAAGTCGTTCAACGAAGGCGTCTACGGCGGCATTAAGCGGTTCATCGACGAGACCGGTGTCGAGGTGATGGAGTTCGAGGTCACCAATCCGGCCCAGCGCGAGCAGGCGATGCGCCGCATGGTCAACCGGGGTGCCACCGTGGTGCTGGGCGTCGGGTTCGCCCAGGCCGATGCCATGGACAAGGTTGCCGCCGACTTCCCCGACACGAAATTCGCGATCATCGACGTGAACTGGCTGGACCGGCCCAATCTGCGGCAATACGCGTTCAAGGAGCATGAGGGCAGCTTCCTCGTCGGCATGGCGGCCGCTCTCGCCTCCGAGACGGACACGGTCGGTTTCATCGGCGGGATGGATATTCCGCTGATCCGGGCCTTCGCCTGCGGCTATGTCCAGGGCGTGAAACATGCCAAGGGCGGCGTCGATGTGTTGCAGAACATGACGGGTACCACGCCGGCCGCCTGGAACGATCCGGGTAAGGGCGCAGAGCTGGCCCAAAGCCAGATCGACCGCGGCGCGGACGTCATCTATCAGGCGGCCGGCGGTACCGGCATCGGCGTGATCCGGGCGGCGGCCGACGCCGGCAAGTTTGCCATCGGCGTCGATTCCAACCAGAACCACCTAGCTCCGGGCACGGTTCTGACCTCCATGCTAAAGCGGGTCGACGTGGCGGCCTACGAGACCTTCAAGGATGCGATGTCCGGCGATTTCGACACCGGAATCCGCATCCTCGGCCTGGCCGAAGGCGGCGTGGGCTGGGCGCTCGACGAGCATAACGAGAGCCTGATCACGGCTGAGATGAAGTCACAGATCGAAGCGGCGAGCGCCGACATCGTGGCTGGCAATATCCAGGTCCACGACTACCGCAGCGACAACAACTGCCCGCGGTAGACGGGCGGATAGGAACCGTTAGGCGGACGTAAGGGCGGATCGACCATGGTGGATCATCACACACACCCTGCCTCCTCGGGCAGCGGTCATCCGCCCGCGATCGAATTGCGGGAGATCAGCAAGACATTCGGGACCGTTCGGGCGAACAAGGCGATCTCGATGGCGATCGGGAAGGGGGCCATCCACGGAATCGTGGGTGAGAACGGTGCTGGCAAGTCGACCTTGATGAATATCCTCTACGGCCTGCACCGGGCCGATTCGGGGGATATTCTGATCGATGGACAGATCACCCCGATTCACAGCAGCGCCGATGCGATCCGGGCAGGTATCGGGATGGTGCACCAACACTTCATGTTGGTTCCCAATTTTACCGTGCTCGAGAATGTTATGCTGGGCAGCGAAGGCAGCCCGATGCTCAAGCCGGGCGTCGGCGAAACCCGTGCGCTGCTCAAAACGCTGGGCGAAGAGTTCGATATGCATGTCGATCCGGACGCCCTTATCGAGGATCTGCCGGTCGGCTTGCAGCAGCGGGTCGAGATCATCAAGGCCGTCAAGGGCGGCGCCCGCATCCTGATTCTCGACGAGCCCACCGGGGTGCTGACGCCCGGCGAGGCCGAGAGCCTGTTCAAGATCCTGCGCCGGATGAAGCAGGACGGGGTCACCGTCATCCTGATCACCCACAAGCTTTCGGAGATTATGGCGATCACCGACACGGTCACCGTCATCCGGGGCGGCGAGGTGGTGGGCCATCGCAAGACCGCCGACACGAACCCGGAGGAGTTGGCAGAACTCATGGTCGGCCGGAAGGTCCTGCTGCGGGTCGATCGGGGGGCCGCGCGCCCCGGCGCGGTCCTGCTGGAGGCCGACGGCCTCGAATGCCATGCCGCCGACGGCCGGCCGCTGCTTCACGACATCGACTTCCAGATCCGGGCGGGCGAAATCCTGGGCATCGCCGGGGTCGCCGGGAACGGCCAGACGGAACTGTTGGAGGTCCTCTCAGGCCTCCGGCCCGTCGACAAGGGCCGTCTCGTGGTCATGAACCGGACGGTCACCCGCCAGAGCCGCACCGACCCCGAGCAGATGCGCCAGGCCCATGTGGGGCATATACCCGAGGACCGCCACCGCCACGGGCTGGTGCTCGCCTTCGAGGCGCGGGAGAACGCGGTGCTGGGTTTCCATAAGTCCTCTGTGACGGGCGAGGGCGCGCTGATCGACCAGCAGGCGATGACCGCCCATTGCCTCGATCTGATGCGGGAATTCGACGTCCGCCCGCCGAACCCGAACTTGTCCGGGCGCAATTTTTCCGGCGGCAACCAGCAGAAGCTGGTGATCGCGCGCGAAATCGATAAGAGGCCCAGGGTGCTCATCGTCGGGCAACCGACCCGCGGGGTCGATATCGGCGCGATCGAATTCATCCACAAACAGCTGATCCGGCTGCGCGACGAAGGCTGCGCCATCCTGCTGGTTTCCGTGGAACTCGAAGAGATTTTAGGGCTTTCCGACCGGATTATGGTGATGAATGCCGGTCGGCAGGTCGGCATCGTGCCATGCGAGGAAGCCGACGAACAAACCCTGGGCCTGATGATGGCCGGAATCCGCGGCTCCGACGCAGCATGACCGCGCCCCCCCCTCTTCCAAAATGGGCGGACCTGTTCGTCCTTCCCGTCATCAACCTGTTGGTCGCCTTCTTCATTTGCGGGCTGATCATCCTCGCCCTGGGGGAGAATCCGATTTCCGCCCTGGTGGTGATGGTCAAGGGCGCCTTCGTCTATCCGGGTAGCCTTGGCTACACTCTGTATTACACGACCAATTTCATTTTCACCGCCCTGGCCGTGGCCATCGCCTTTCATGCGATGATGTTCAATATCGGCGGGGAGGGGCAGGCGGCCCTGGGCGGACTCGGCGGCGGGTTGGTCTGCCTGTGGCTGGCGCCGAGCCTGCCCGCCGGCATCGTCCTGCCGCTGGCCATTCTGGGCGCGGCCGCCTTCGGCGCGGCCTGGGGCGTGGTGCCGGGCTATCTACAGGCCAGACGCGGCAGCCATATCGTCATCACGACGATCATGTTCAACTTCATCGCCGCCTCGCTGATGGTCTGGCTCCTTGGTGGCCCCTTGCTGCAGCAGGGCCAGCAGTCGCCGCAGACCGAGGCGTTCGAACCGGCGGGCCAGATGCCGAAGATGCACGATCTTCTGGGCGGCCTCGGGATCGAGACGACGAGTTCCCCGCTCAATCTCTCGTTCGTGCTGGCTCTCCTGGTGCTGGTCGGCTTTTGGGTCCTGATCTGGCGGACCCGTCTCGGCTACGAGATCCGCACCGTCGGCCATAATCCGGACGCGGCCCACTACGCCGGGATCAACGTGCCCCGGACGATCATCGTCGCCATGGCGATCGCCGGCGGCCTCGCTGGGCTGATGTCGATCAACGAGCTGCAAGGCGTCCAGCACAGGGTCATTCTGGACTTCACCGCGGGCTATGGCTTCACCGGGATCGCCGTGGCCCTGATGGGCCGAAACCATCCGATCGGGATCTTCCTGGCCAGCCTGCTCTTCGGGGCTCTCTATCAAGGCGGCTCGGAACTGGATTTCGAGTTCCAGTCCATCACCCGCGACATGGTCCTGTTGATCCAGGGGATGATCATCCTGTTCTCCGGCGCGCTCGCCTATATGTTCAATCCGCCGCTTGCCCGGTTTATCGCGCGGGTCGCCGCGAAACGGCTGGAGGCGCGCCATGTCTGAGTTTCTGTTTCAGGCCCTCCTGACCCTGGACGGAACGGTCCGGGTCGCCACGCCGCTGATCCTGTGCGCCATGGCGGGCATGTTCTCCGAACGCTCCGGCGTCATCGACATCTCGCTGGAAGGAAAGCTGCTGGTCGGGGCCTTCGTCGCCGCGACGATCGCCTATTTCACCGGATCGCCCTGGCTGGCCGTGTTCTGTGCCATCGGGGCGAGCGTGCTGGTCGCCCTGATCCATGGCTTCGCCTGCATCACCCATCGCGGCAATCAGGTGGTGAGCGGGCTTGCCATCAATATTCTGGCGGCCGGCGTGACCGTGGTTGTCGCCATCGCCCTGTTCAGGCAGGGCGGGCAGACGCCCATCCTCGACCGCGGAGACCGCTTCGGCCCGATGGAGTTCTGGTTCGTCGAAACGCTCGATCCAATTCCCATGCTGGGGGCGGTGTATCGGGAGTTCATCAGCGGACACAATCCGATCACCTATCTCGCCCTGCTGGTGGTGCCGGCGAGCGCCTATCTGCTCTACCGGACCCGCTTCGGGCTGCGGCTCCGCGCGGTCGGCGAGGTGCCGGCGGCGGTGGATACGGCGGGGGTGTCGGTCGCCTGGTTGCGATACCGCGCGGTGTTGCTGGCCGGTGTGCTGTGCGGGATCGCCGGGGCCTATCTCTCAATCGGGCAGGGGGCCGGATTCGTGCCCGAAATGTCCGCCGGCAAGGGCTATATCGCGCTCGCCGCGGTGATCTTCGGGAAATGGCGCCCGGTCCCTGCCTTCCTCGCCTGCCTGATGTTCGGCTTCCTGGAAGCGCTGAGCGCCCGGCTGCAGGGCATCGACCTGCCGTTGATCGGGGAGGCGCCGACCCATCTGATGCTGGCTTTGCCCTATATCATGACCGTGCTGCTATTGGCCGGGTTCATCGGCCGGGCGTCCCCGCCCGCGGCCATCGGCGTTCCCTATACGAAATAGAGCGTGCGCCTCACGCGATTTCCCGCGTTCATGATGAGGACATCACCTTAAAAGGCGAACCTGTTTCTCTGGCCTCAAAGTCCCTGAGCCATTGATTAAAAATGGGTCATTGACCTAATATGTCCCGGGGCAGATTTAGGCGACGGGAAGAACCGATGGCGGCAGAACGGGCGAAGAGCCCAAAAGGGGAGGCGCGGCGACAGGCCATTGTTACAGAGGCGCGCCGCATGCTGCTCGATGACGGATATGCCGGCGTCTCCCTCCGTGAGATCGCGTCACGGCTCGAAATCTCCTTGGGCAACCTGCAATACTATTTCCCGAGCAAGGACGATCTTGTCGAAGCGGTGATCAAGCAGGAAACCCGGACCTATATCGATCTCCTCGATAGTGTCGCCTTGGACCCGAACGCCCCGGGCACGAGTATCCGCGAGGTCGTCGGCTCGCTCCTGCGCTACTACGCGGGACCGGGAGGACGCTACTACGCGATCATGGAAGGTCTGGCGGTTTGCGAGCCGCGTTATGCCCGCCTCAAGGCCCAGGAATACGACCATGCGTTCGCCCACATGGCGCAGTGGATCGGATTCTTGGTCCCCCGTCTACCACCGACTCGGCGCGAGAGGCTGGCGCATGTCCTCGTCGCCCTGATCGACGGGGCGGCGCTGCAGGTTCAGATCGTCCACCCCGAGCCCGGGGAGGCTGGAATGGATGCCCTGGTCGACTCCGTGTCGGCCGCGGTCGAACAGCTTTTGAGATCATGGGAGTAAAGGCTATGCACTGGGTTTATCTGGCCCTGGCCATTGTCGCCGAGGTGGCGGGAAGCACCGCTTTGAAGCAGTCCGATGGCTTCACCAAGCCGGCCTTCGCGATGATGTCTGTTACGGGTTTCGCCATCGCCCTTTTCTTTCTCTCGCTGTCGCTTCGGGTCATCCCGCTCGGGATCGCCTATGCGATCTGGGCCGGCGTCGGGATTATCCTGGTCTCCATTCTCAGCGTCATCCTGTTTCGTCAGACGCTCGATCTTCCGGCCATGATCGGGATCGGCATGATCATCGGCGGCGTGATCGTCATCAACACCCTGTCGAGTTCGACGAGCCCATAGGGCGAAGCCCCTAGCCTGTCACCGGACTGCGCCGCTCCAGCATGACCACGTCGCGCCAATGGCCCTCCAGCGGCCCATAGGTCATCCGCCCGAGCCTTCTTCGGGTACCGACCGGAAGAAAATCGGTCGCGGCGTGAAGCGCCAGACTCGCCTCGTTTTCCGGAAAGATCTGGGCGACCAGGGTCCAATAGCCTGCTTGTTCCGATGCCGCGATCAGCCCGGCCAGAAGCTTTCGGCCGATGCCGGTCCCATGGCGCTCCGCCGCGACATAGATCGAAACCTCACCCACACCGGCATAGACCGGACGGGCGGAGGTGGGGCTGACGCCGGCCCAGGCCGCCACGCCAGCGGCATCCTCCGCGACCAAGGCCAAGCCCCGCCCGGTCAGATATCCGGCCTGAAAGCTGCTCCAATTGTGGGGCGTGTCTCTAAAGGTCGCGTGTCCGGTCGCGAGACCCTGTGCGTCTATTGCACCGATGGCGTCCGCGTCCTCCGGCCTTGGTGCCCGCAGACTAACTCGTCCTATTTCCAAAGCGCCCCCCATGTCAGCAACAAGACCATACCCAAAAGCGCCTGCAGCATTGCACCCCCGGCCAAGACCCAGATGACGCGGCCCTCGTTTTTCTCCGGATCGAACGCATCGCGCCGGACCAGCCAATAATAGCTGTCGTTCGGGAGAATCGCGACGAAGGACCCGAGGCAGATGGCGAAGACCGCTGCCACCGGATCGGTTCCACTGATGGCCAAGACGGGAGCCGCGACGGGTGCCACCGACGCGAAGGTCGCCATGGACGAGCCTTGCGCGAGTTTGAACGCCGCGCTCAACGCGAAGAGGCCGATCAGGGTGAGCACGCCGTTGCCGCCCTGAACCATACGGTCCAAGGGCACGGAGCCTGTCAGCACTGCCCCGAAAGCGCTCGCGGCCCCGATGACCAGGAGGAGGGACCCCGTCCGCCGCACCGCGCTGTCGAGACATTCCCGCCGCTCCCCCGCCGGGGTCTGAATCAGGGCTAAGATGGCGGCGGCGATCAGAGCGCCCTTCGGCAAGAGCAGGAAATCGATCGGACCCATGCCGGTGGACCCGATGACGCCACCGAGTGTAAGCAGGCTCGCCATGAGGATAAACGGGGCAAATGCGACGACCAGCCGGCCGTCTCCCGGCTTGGCCGAACGGTCATTGGCGCCCTCACAGGTCCAGAAACGCGCCCAGGCGATCCCGGCACCCCAAACCGGCAAGGTCAATAAAGCTCCATAGAACAGGAACGCCGACGGCTGAACGTCCGATTGGGTCGAAAGCCCCAGGCCCGTCGCGACGATCAATGGGCCGGCGGGATAGAGCAATTTGAACCCCGCATATGCGCCGAAGGTCATGTCGAGCTTGTAGCGTCCCGCTGCGGGCGCCAATGCGGCATAGGCGGTATCGGGACAGATCATACCCGCACCCGCGACCGGTGAGACGAGGGCAGACGTCCTGCCTGCGGTGTCGGACGCAACATTTCGGCGAGTCAGGGCCGCAGCGAGGGTGAAGGACGGCAGGAGGATCAGCGCGAACTCGCCGAGCGCCCGGCCGAACCCATAGTTGAAGGCGCCGATCAGGGCCGATGCGCCAAAGCCGCACCCAAACCCGAGTGCGAGCGTGAGAAGGACCATCCAAACCACCAAAGGCAAATCCGGAATGTATCGTCTCCTATCGGCGGAAGAGGGCAGGGATGGCAGAATTTCAGACATCGCTCGAAGGTAATTATGATTTGATCTGGGCACATGATAGGGTCTGCTAAACATTTTCTTAAATGAGAAAAATCGAAATCATCATGACTGTAGATCATGCTAGACCTACCCTTCGCGCACTCCAGATTTTCGAAGCGGCCGCGCGGCATGGGGGCTTCACTGCGGCCGCGGAGGAGTTGGGGATTACGCAAAGCGGCGTGTCCCGTCAGATCTCGGATCTTGAGGCCGTCCTGGGCATCCCGTTGTTCGTCCGCAACGGGGCACGTCTCTCCCTGACACCACCAGGCGAGCGTCTCGGGGCACAACTTGGAGAGGCTCTCACGCGCATCTGGACCTCCGTCACGGATACGAGACGATCCGAAAAAGTGGTTACGCTGTCGATGCTGCCCTCCGTGGCAACGCGCTGGTTCGCGCCACGGCTTGGCCGGTTCTTGACGGACCACCCCGGGATCGATCTGCGCATCACGGCGTCGCGCCATCTGGTGGATTTCGCAGGCGAGGGAGTCGATGCCGCCATCCGATACAGCCCTCGGCCATCCCTTGGACTTGAGGCCGTCAAACTCGGAACGGAAACCGTTCTGCCGGTCTGCTCACCCAGCTATGCACAAAGGCTGGGTTTGACGGCGCCGAAGGATCTCAATCGCGCAACGCTGCTCTATGGTGACATTCCAGAGGACTGGGCCTCGTGGTTCGCGGCGGCGGGGTGCGAAGATCCACCTCCGACCGGACCACGACTCGGCGATGACACGGCTATTCTTCAGGCCGCGCTGGATCATCATGGCGTCGCCCTCGGGCGGTCGCGTCTCGTGGCCGACGACATCGCCGCCGGGCGGCTTGTCATCCCCGTCCGCGTTTCGCTGGACGCTAGTCACGCCTATTGGTTCGTGCGCCCGAAAAGCGCCGCACCCACCAAGGCGATCGAGGCCATCCGGGCCTGGCTCGAGAGTGAGTTTGCCCCGGACCCTTTTCCAGAGGCATGACTTAGGCCGACGCGATGCTATGCGTCATGGGAGTGGGGTCTGGCCAGACTCTTGGTCTCACGCGCTATCGCGCTTCGAGACGGTTTGGATTTGGTCTCACGCGCTATCGCGCTTCGAGACGGTTTGGATTTGGTCTCACGCGCTATCGCGCTTCGAGACGGTTTGGATTTGGTCTCACGCGCTATCGCGCTTCGAGACGGGGTGGCGGATGGGGTGGGATTCGAACCCACGAAAGAGTTGCCCCTTTGCCGGTTTTCAAGACCGGTGCTTTCAACCGCTCAGCCACCCATCCATGTCCGCGACGGGCGGGACAATGACGCGGCGCCCCTCGACCCGTCAAGCCCGGTGAGGGGAGACCGGTAAAGGGCCTCGGACGGGAGGAGGGAGAAGACTTGCGCATCACGGGCCGATGTGATCAGCAAGGCGCGTCACCCCATGACCCAACGCTTCTTCACACCGCTTCCAATCACGCGACCGGGCACAGCCGTTCATGAACCTGTTCTTCGCCTCAAAAGTCTTCTGGGCCGTTTTTGCGCCGACCAGCGTGCTGGTGTGGCTCTCGCTTCTGGGGCTGCTGTGCGTTCTCATCGGCCGTCAGTCGGCGGGCCTCGCGGTGCTCTCCCTGGTCGCGGTTCTTGTCCTGGTCGTCGCCCTGACCCCGCTCGGCCCCTGGATGCTGCGCGATCTGGAGGCGCAATACAGCCGTCCCGCCCCAATGCCGGAGGCGGTGAGCGGTGTCATCCTCCTTGGCGGATCGGAACAGACCACCGTGTCCCAGGAAAGACAGGCACCGAGCCTGACCGGGGCCGGCGAGCGATATGTCGCGTTCGCGGAACTCGCCCGGCGCTATCCCGACGCGCCGTTGCTGTTCTCCGGCGGGGTGGGCCAGCTCGACCGGTCGGTGCCGCCTGAGACCACGGTGCTGTTCGATATCGTCCATCGGTTGGGCATTGACGAGGCGAGGATCGTGGTCGACGACCGGGCCCGCAACACCCGGGAGAACGCCGCCGCGATCCGGCGGATGATCGACGCGGGGGAACTGGCCAGGGACGGGCGCCCGTTCCTGCTGATCACGTCGGCCTTCCACATGCCGCGCGCCGTCCGCTATTTCGAGCAGGCGGGCGTTCCCATCACCCCCTATCCCTGCGATTGGCGTAGCAAATTGGCCCTGGAATGGTTCCCGGGGCTCGGGCGCGGCGTCGAGCAATTCTCCATCGCGCTGCGTGAGAGGATCGGCATGTTGGCCGCCCGACTCTTTTAGGCGTGAAAAGGGGCGATTTGGGGTCGTGATGCCGACATGGCACACTATATAGTGTCGCAAAACAGGGATTTGGCGCAGGGAGAGAATTATGGCGTTGCGGCGTGGGCTTATCGTACCGGCTTTCGTGATGGCATTTGCCGGGGGGTTGGCGGGGCTGTGGCCCAGTGACCCGGCCCGGGCGGCGGAGCCCTTTCCGCAATGGCTCGACGGGGTCCGGGAGGAGGCTCGCGCGGCTGGCATCTCGGAGGAGGTGATCCGGGCCGCCCTGACCGATTTCGAGCCGATCGCCCGCGTGATCGAGCTTGACCGCAGCCAGCCCGAGGGACGCCTGACCCTGGCGCAATATCTCGACCGGGTGATCAGCGACGCCCGGATCCGTACCGGCCGTGCCCGGCTCGCGGAACATCGCGCCGCCCTAGAGGCGGTGGCCGAGGAATATGGCGTCCAACCGCGCTTCATCGTTTCCCTCTGGGGGATCGAAACCAGCTATGGCCGCATCACCGGCGGCTATCCGGTGGTCCAGTCGCTCGCGACCCTGGCCCATGACGGACGGCGGTCCGACTTCTTCCGGAAGGAACTGCTCAATGCGCTGCGGATCCTGGACGAAGGCCATATCGAAGCCGACAAGATGCTCGGCTCCTGGGCCGGGGCCATGGGCCAGAGCCAGTTCATGCCATCGAGCTTCCTTCGGCTCGCGGTCGACGGGGACGGGGACGGCCGCAAGGATATCTGGACCAACCAGGCGGACGTGTTCGCCTCCATGGCCAATTATCTCAAGCGCTCCGGCTGGCGGGACGACATTACCTGGGGACGGAAGGCCGCACTGCCCGACGGGTTCTCCCGCGATCTCATCGGCCTCAAGGTGAAACGTCCGCTGAGCTTCTGGCAGGGGCAGGGGGTGCGGCGCCAGGATGGCCGGGACCTGCCGGTCCGCGAGATCGAGGCCTCCGTTATTCAGCCGGACGGCCCGGGCACCCAGGCCTACATCGTCTATGAGAACTTCCGGACGACGCTGAAATGGAACCGCTCGACCTATTTCGCGACCGCGGTCGGAACGCTTGCCGATGCGCTCTGGGAACGCTAACATCGCTTATATTGTGGCAGGGCCTTTAGGAGACCCAAAATGCGGCAGTTGCCGGCGGCTTTCGGAGGAGCACAGGCAGCGCAGCTAGGGCGCCGGTTGGCGGCGCGACTAATGGCTGTGTGCATTGTTGCGGTGGGCCTTGCGGCCTGTTCGGAGGCGACCCTGATCGCCCATGGCGCCAAGGAGGCGAGCCGCCATTTCGGCAGCAACCAGGAACTCGGCCGCTACAAAGTTGGAAATCCCTACAAGATCAATGGCGTTTGGTACTATCCGGCGGTGGACTACGGCTATGACGAGACCGGTATCGCGAGTTGGTACGGTCCTGGATTCCACGGCAAACTGACCGCCAATGGCGAGGTCTACGACCAGGATGCGCTGACCGCGGCGCACCGGACCCTGCCGATGCCGAGCTATGTCCGGGTCACCAATCTCGAGAACGGGCGCAGTCTGGTGCTGCGGTTGAACGACCGTGGCCCCTTCGCCCATGGCCGGATCATCGATGTCAGCCGGGAGGCGTCCAAGCTGCTTGGCTTTCATCGTCAGGGAACCGCCCAAGTGAGGGTCGAGGTCCTTGAGGCGGAGAGCCGGCAGATCGCGCGGCTCGCCGGGGCCAAGAATGTCGGGCCGATGGTCACCGCCGCTCCACGGCCCACGGTGACGGCACAAGTCACGACGCAGATCGCGGCCGCGGAGCCCACCGTCCGCACCGATGCGACCATAGACGACACGCCGCGCAATCAATCGCGACCACCCACGGTGATCGCAACTCCGTCCACAGATGTCTCCGTGACCGCGCCGCAGCCCGGCGCCCTCTATGTCCAGGCGGGCTCTTTCGTCGACCCGGCGAACGCGGTCCGGCTCAAGTCACTGCTCCGTCCCGCGGGTGACGCGTCGGTCACGCCGGCCGAGGTCAACGCGAAGACGTTCTACCGGGTTCGGCTCGGCCCGGCCCGGACCCTGGCCGAAGCCGACGCACTTCTCGCCCAGGTGATCGAATTGGGCTATTCCGGAGCGCGAATCGTCGTCGAATAGGCCCGAATTCCGCCAAACTCGCCGCCCAGGGTGCCGCCCCAACGCACTATCGCTCCCGTCAGGATGCCCCTCCAAGGATGACCCTCATGCCCGACATCCGTTCCTTTCTCCGCCGCGGCTTGGCGGCTTCGGTTCTGACCTTTTCTTTGGCCCTGCCGTTTTCCGGCCCGGCCCATGCCCTCGAAACCAAGGCGAAACAAGCCATTTTGTTGGATTTCGAAACGGGCACCGTCCTGATGGAGAAAGACGCCCGGACGCGGATGTATCCGGCCTCCATGAGCAAGATCATGACGGTCTACATCGCCTTCCAGAAGCTGGTCGAGGGACGCCTGTCCATGGATGACGAGATCCCGGTCAGCGAAAAGGCCTGGCGGAAGGGCGGATCCAAGATGTTCATCGAGGTGGGCGACCGGATCCGCGTCGAAGACATTCTCAGAGGCATCATCATCCAGTCGGGGAACGACGCCTCCATCGCGCTGGCCGAAGCGCTTGCCGGGACCGAGGATGCCTTCGCCGACCTGATGACCCAGACCGCCCGGGACATCGGGATGACCGATAGTCAGTTCCGGAACGCGACGGGCTGGCCCGACCCGGATCATTATGTGACCGCCTACGATCTCGCCGTGCTCGCCCAGCGTCTCGTCGCCGACTTCCCGCAATATTATCACTTCTACAAGGAGAAGGAGTTCACCTGGAACGGGATCAAGCAGGGCAATCGGAATCCGCTGCTGTACCGTCCGGGTCTCGGCGCGGACGGGATCAAGACCGGCCATACGGAGGCTTCGGGCTATGGTCTCGCCGCCTCCGCCATTCGGGGCGATCATCGCCTGATCGCGGTTGTGAATGGGCTCGACAGCGTCAAGGCGCGCGGCACCGAAGCCGAAAAGCTGTTGGAATGGGGCTTTCGCAATTTCGAGAACCGCACCCTGTTCAAGGCCGGGGAGACGGTGGAGGAGGCCGGGGTCTGGCTCGGCGTTGAGGACACGGTTCCGTTGGTGACCCGCGAGGATGTGCGCCTGACCCTACCGCGCGGAAAGAGCGCCGACATGTCCGCCGTGGTTCGCTATGAGGGGCCGTTGCCGGCACCCATCGCGGAGGGCGCGCAGGTCGCGACTCTGACCGTCACGGCGCAGGATCTCGACCCGATCGAAATCCCGCTCTATGCGCAGCGGTCCATTGAGAAGCTCGGCTTCCTCGGCCGCATCGTGGCGGCGGCGGAGACCCTGATCTTCGGGGCGGTGCAGTGAGCCCCATTCCCGGGCGCTTCATCACGCTCGAAGGTGGGGAAGGGGCGGGTAAATCCACTCAAATCAAGCTATTACGCGCGTTTCTTGAACAAAAGTCCATTCCGGTCAAGACGACCTTCGAGCCGGGCGGAGGCGACAAACAGGGACCGATCCGGCGGTTGTTGGTGACCGGGGATCCCGGCCGCTGGGACGCCATGACCGAGGCCTTCCTGTTCGCGGCCGACCGCCGGGATCACATGGTCAAGACCGTGCGGCCGGCGCTCGATGAGGGCCGATGGGTGCTGTGCGACCGGTTCGGCGACAGCACCATGGCCTATCAGGCCTATGCCGGCGGTCTGACCCGCGAGACGGTTTCCACGTTGCAGCACATGGCGACCGAGGGGCGGGCACCGGACCTCACCCTTATTCTCGATCTGCCGGTGGAGACCGGACTGGAGCGGGCCCTTGGTCGGGATCATGACGGGCAGGACCGTTTCGAGCGCAAGAGCTTCGCCTTCCACGAGCGTCTGCGTGCCGGCTTTCTCGATATCGCCCGCCATGAACCGGAGCGCTGTGCCGTGATTGACGCGACCCGCGATATCGACAGTGTGGCCGAGGCTATCCGGCGGACGGTAGAAGACCGGCTTCTCGGAGGCCATTGAGCATGGCCCGCGCCCCAGCCGCTCCGGAGCCGGTCGACGACAGCGCCCATCCCCGCCGGGCGGAGACCGTGCTCGGCCATGAAGACGCCCTCCGGCGCTTCGCCGAGGCCTGGACGTCAGGGCGCATGCATCATGCCTGGCTGATCTGCGGGCAACAGGGCGTGGGCAAGGCGACACTGGCCTATCATCTCGCGAAGGCGGTGTTGTCGGACGGGATTTCAGCCGGGGAGCCGGACATGTTCGGCGAACCGGGCGCCCCGTCGATCACCGTCGGCCCGGAAGATCCGGCCGTCCTCAAGGTCGCGGCGGGCAGTCATCCCAATCTCTTCGTCGTCGAGCGGCGCATCAACGACAAGACCAAGAAGCTGGAATCGGCCATTCCGGTCGACCGGGTCCGCCAGGCGGTCGAATTCCTCCGCCGGACCGCCGATGGCTGGAAGATCGTCCTTGTCGACTCCGTGGACGAGATGAACCGCAACGCGGCCAACGCCATCCTCAAGGTCCTTGAGGAACCGCCGCCGCGCAGTCTGATGCTTCTGGTAAGCCACGCGCCGGGCCGGCTCTTGCCGACGATCCGGTCGCGCTGCCGCCGGCTCGAGGTCGGCCCCCTCCCGGCCGGCATCGTCGATGGGCTCCTGGCCAAACATCTGGTGGAGGAGGACGAGTCGGAGCGCCTGCTGCTCGCGGCCCTGTCCGATGGCAGCGCCGGCAAGGCCCTCGACCTCGCGCAGGCCGGCGGGGCGACGCTCTATGTCGATCTGGTCAAGCTGCTTTCGACGCTGCCGGCCCTGGATCTGCGGGCCGCCCATCTCTTCGCGGACCGGGTGGGGCAGGGGCCGGAGGCGGAGTTGCGATTCCAGGCGATCATGACCCTTTTGGCCGGCTTCCTCGCCCGGCTCACCCGTCACGCCGCCACGGGGGAGCCGCCTGTGACCTATCTGCGCGAGGAAGAGGCGATCTTCACCCGCCTTTCGGGGATACACGGCCTTGAACGCTGGTTGGCGCTATGGGAGAACACGCGACGTTTGGAAGCCCGCACCTTGGCCGTCAATCTGGACAAAAGGCAGACCGTGTTGACCGCGATCCTGGCCCTGATGCCCGGCGAAATGGCCGCTTGAGCCTGTCGCGTGCGGCGCTTCCGATTGAACAGCCCGTTTGGAAAGACACCCCATGCAGCCGACCTGCTATGTCACGACCCCGATCTATTACGTCAACGACAAGCCCCATATCGGGCATGCCTATACCAGCCTCGCCGCCGATGTGATGGCGCGCTACAAGCGGCTCGACGGCTTTGACGTGATGTTCCTCACCGGGACCGACGAGCACGGTCAGAAGATCGAACAGGCAGCCGAAAAGCGGGGGGTGGCCCCGCAGGATCTGACCGATCAGGTCTCCCAGAATTTCCGCGATCTCAGCGCGGTCATGGGCTACAGCAACGACGATTTCATCCGGACCACGGAGGAACGGCACAGGAAGGCCTGTCAGCACCTCTGGGGCGTTCTGAAGGAAAGGGGCGAGATCTATCTCGGCAAATACGCCGGTTGGTACGCCGTGCGCGACGAGGCGTTCTATACGGAAAGCGAGCTGGTCGACGGCAAGGCCCCAACCGGCGCCGATGTGGAATGGGTCGAAGAACCGAGCTACTTCTTCCGGCTTTCCGCCTGGGGCGACCGGCTTATGGAGTTCTACGAGGCCAACCCGGATTTCGTTCTGCCCAAGACCCGGCTCAACGAGGTGAAGTCTTTCGTCAAGGGCGGCCTGCACGACCTGTCGGTGTCGCGCACGACCTTCAAATGGGGCATCCCGGTTCCGGACGACGACCAGCATATCTTCTATGTCTGGCTCGACGCGCTGACCAACTACATCACCGCCGTCGGCTATCCGGACACGGAGAACGAGGCGTACAAGAAATACTGGCCCGCGGACGTCCATTTCATCGGCAAGGATATCCTGCGCTTCCATGCCGTTTATTGGCCGGCCTTCCTGATGGCGGCCGGCCTCGAGCCGCCGAAACGGGTCTTCGCCGGGGGCTGGTGGACCAATGAGGGCCAGAAGATCTCCAAATCCCTCGGCAATGTGATCGACCCCATCGATCTCAAGGAGAAATACGGTCTCGATCAGGTCCGCTATTTCCTGATGCGGGAGGTCCCCTATGGCCAGGACAGCGATTTCAGCCATCACGCCATGGTCAAGCGGATGAACACCGACCTGGCCAACGATCTCGGCAATCTGGCCCAGCGCGTCCTGTCCATGGTGGCGAAGAACTGCGGCGGCGAAATGCCGGCCCGCGGCCCGGCGACCGAGGACGACCAGACCCTCTTGGACCAGGCTTATGGCCTGCTGGCCGCAACCCGCACCGAGGTCGACCGACAGGCCTTCCACAAGGCCCTGGAAACGATCTGGCATGTGGTGGGGGAGGCGAACCGCTATGTCGACCATCAGGAGCCCTGGAAGCTGAAGAAGACCGATCCGGAGCGGATGGCGACGGTCCTCGGCACCCTGGCCGAGGTGATCCGGGTGGTCGCCCTGCTGGTCCAGCCCGTGGTCCCTGACGGGGCGGCGAAGCTGCTAGATCAATTGGCGGTGCCGGTCGACGAACGCGGCTTCGACCGGATCGCGCCGGAGGGGGCGGTCGCGGCCGGGACGGCGCTGCCCAAGCCACAGGGCGTGTTCCCGCGTTGGATCGAACCGGAAACAGACGGGGAGAAGGCCTGACCCATGGTCCTCGTCGACAGCCACTGCCATCTCGATTTCCCGGATTTCGCCGAGGAACTGGACGACATCGTCGCCCGGGCCCGGAATGCCGGCCTTGCCCGGATGGTGACCATCAGCACCAAGATCACCCAGTTCGAGC
Organism: Alphaproteobacteria bacterium; assembly: GCA_024743275.1. Taxonomy (GTDB): domain Bacteria; phylum Pseudomonadota; class Alphaproteobacteria; order JANSWW01; family JANSWW01; genus JANSWW01. Next base: position 44,279 of record JANSWW010000005.1, on the reverse strand, counting down.
GGGTGCGCGCCATCGCCGAGCGGTATGACGACGTCTACTGTTCGGTCGGCATTCACCCCCACCATGCCGGCAGCGAACCCGAAGTGACCGCCGACGAGCTGTGCCGGCTCGCCGATCATCCCAAGGTGGTTGGCATCGGGGAGGCGGGGCTGGACTATTTCTATCAGCACAGCTCCCGGGAGGCGCAGGCGAAAGGCTTTCGGGTTCATATCGAGGCTGCCCGCCGCACCGGCCTGCCGATCATCGTCCACACCAGGGACGCCGACGAGGACACCGCCGCCATTCTGGAGGAGGAATATGAAAAGGGGCCGTTCCCGGGCCTCCTGCACTGCTTTAGCTCCGGCCGGCAACTCGCTGAACGCGCTGTGAAAATCGGAATGTCCGTGTCGCTTTCCGGTATCGTCACCTTCAAGAAGTCGGAATCCCTCAGGGACATCGTCCGGGATCTGCCCCGGGACCGAATTCTGGTCGAGACGGACGCGCCCTATCTGGCCCCCGTGCCGAAGCGGGGCAAGCGCAACGAACCGGCCTATGTCGCCTTCACCGCCGAGAAGGTGGCCGAGGTGGTGGGGATGGATACGGAGACCTTCGGCCGGCAATCGACGGAGAACTTCTTCAACCTGTTCTCCAAGACGCCGGGGATCGCCGCCTGATGGAACCGGCCTTGCGGGTGAGGATGCTCGGTTGCGGCTCGTCCATGGGGGTCCCGGTGATCGGCGGCCCCGACGGCAAGGGGATCTGGGGCGAGGCAGACCCGGCGGATCCCCGTAATCACCGGCTTCGGCCCTCCATCACGGTGGAAAGCGCCACCACCCGGGTTCTGATCGATACCGGCCCGGATCTTCGCCAGCAACTGATCGCCAACGGTATCGACCGGATCGACGCGATCCTCTACACCCACGGCCATGCCGACCATACCCATGGCATCGACGAGGTGAGGGGGCTCAACTACGCCCAAAGGGCCTGGATCGACGCCTATATGGACGAACCGACCCATCGGCGGCTCACCAACAGTTTCGGTTATGTCTTCGAACCGCTGCGGAGCGAGGGGAATTTCTACAAGCCCTGTCTGAGCGCCCATTTGATCGACGGACCGTTCACGGTGGGCGACCTGATGGTCACCCCCTTCGAACAGGATCATGGCTACTCCAACTCCCTGGGTTTCCGCATCGGCGACTTCGCCTATTCGACCGATGTGGTGAACCTTTCGGAAGAGGCCTTCGCGGTGCTGGCGGGAATCGATTGCTGGGTGGTGGACTGCCTCCGCGAGGCGCCGCATCCGACCCATGCCCATTTCGACCGGGTCATGACATGGATCGACCGGGTCAAACCGCGACGGACGGTGTTCACCCATATGAACCAGCATGTCGACTACCGGCGCTGGGCGGAGAAGTGCCCGGACGGCGTCGAGCCCGGCCAGGACGGCCTCCTGATCGACGTCTTCAAGGGACACAAGCCATGACCGGCGACGCCCATATTCGCAATCTCCCGCCGGGCGGACATCGGGACTGGACCAGAGACGGCTTCACCGTCACCACCGATCCGGCGCGCATCGATCTCACCGTCCTTCATGCCTGGTTCGACGAGAGCCGACAGACCACCAAAATGCCCCTGGAGACCATTCGATTGATGGTTGCCGGGTCGTTGAATTTCGGCCTTCTGAACCCGGCCGGCGAGACAGTCGGCTATGCCCGTCTGGTGACCGATTACGCGACCTTCGCCTATCTCGGCGACGTCTTCATTTTGGCCCGGTACAGGGGAAAAGGGCTCGGTGGGTGGTTCTTCCAGACGATCTTCGATCATCCGGACTGTCAGGGGCTCCGACGCTGGCTGCTGATGTGCGGCGCCGACAATGTGCCGCTTTATGAGAAGTTCGGTTTCGAAAAGGCCGACGGCAGCAAGGGGGGCTACGCGCTGCACCGGACGGATACCCAGATCTATGTCCGTGGCGAGGGCAAGATCGGTCATGGCGAGGACGAGCAACACTAACGCCAATAAGTGACCGTTTGATTTCACCGAAATTTCACATTGTCGATGTGCGGGATTTTGTAAAAGACCGGGGATCGCGACGACGCGATTGCGGATGCATCGCAAAACCGGAGTGAGATCATGGCTGACACCGATACCGCCGTGCCCGCTTCCCAATCCCCGCAAAGGCCGACCCGTATCCTTTTCCTGTGTCACGGCAATGCCTCCCGCAGCATCATGGCGGAAGCCTTGATGAAACGCCTGGGCCAGGGGAAATTCGAGGCCCAGAGCGGCGGGAGCCATCCCCGCGGCGAAATCGATCCACTGACCGCCGATCTCCTGAGAAAGGAGAACTTCACCCTGGATGGTCTGCGCTCCAAGAGTTGGGACGAGTTCGAAGACGGCAAGGCGGACCCGTTCGACTATGTCTTCACCGTCTGCGACACGGCGAAAGGCGAGACTTGTCCGTCCTGGCCGGGCCATCCGATGCAGGCCCATTGGCCGATCCCGGACCCGGCCAAGGTGGAGGGCACCGAGGCGGAAAAACGTCTGGCGGTCGCCGACGCCTATCGCATGCTGAGGACCCGGATCGACATCTTCGTGAATTTGCCGCTCGATAGGCTCAATAAGGGCACCATCCAGACCCAGCTCGACGCGATCGGCGCCTCCAGCCGAGACTGACCGCAGTCACGGCGCTGCCGATGGACCGCTAACTCACTGATTTGTCCATGACAATTATTTCCCATAATATACATTATGCGATAACTGGATTATTGGAAAGACGTCCCCCACATGACGCGTTCCGATGGTCGCGCGACATCTACCTTTAGAGCCTCGAAGCCAATGCCGCCATCGGCGGTCTTGACGGCTTACCCGAGCGCGTGATCCTTGGGCCGCATGCCCCTTCCTCGGGTCATTCCCACCGGAACTTCCCAGGTGTCCCATGGACCAGCCTCACAACCGCCCGCCCGAATGCCCGCCCGAAGACACCGCCCGGCAACGCCCGATCGACCGGCTTCTTGAGATCATGGAGCGGTTGCGGGCGCCCGGTGGCTGCCCCTGGGACCGAGAGCAGAGTTTCGAGACGATCGCCCCCTACACGATCGAAGAGGCGTATGAGGTCGACGACGCGATCCGCTCCGGCGACCGGGAGGCGTTGAAGGACGAACTGGGCGATCTTCTGTTGCAGGTCGTCTTCCATGCCCAGATGGCCCGCGAGGAAGGCAGTTTCGCCTTTGACGATGTGGCGACCGCGATTTCGGACAAGATGGTGCGCCGCCATCCCCATGTCTTCGGCGACGGGGACGCCGATACCGGCGACGCCGTCCGCATCACCTGGGAGGAGATCAAGGCGGCGGAACGGGCGGAGAAGGCCTCCGATAACGTCCCCTCCTCGGCCCTGGACGGTGTCGGCAGCGGTTTCCCCGCCCTCACCCGGGCGGAAAAGCTGCAGAAACGGGCGGCAAGGGTCGGCTTCGATTGGGATAATGCCGGCGATGTGGTCGGCAAGATCAAGGAAGAGATCGACGAGGTGACCGCCGAAGCCGGGACCGGCGATTTCGCGAAGCTCGAGGAAGAAATCGGCGATGTGCTGTTCGTGATCGCGAACTGGGCGCGCCACTTCAAGGTCGATCCGGAAACCGCGCTTCGCAAGGCGAACGCCAAGTTCGAACGCCGCTTCCGGGCCATGGAGGCCCTCGCCCGGGACCGCGGGATCGCGCCGGTCGGCGACCTCGCGACCTATGACGCCCTGTGGAACGAGGTCAAGGTGACGGAAAAGGGAAAAGGCGGATGATAAAGACTGTGGACGCATTCCTTTCCGTGATGAGCGTGTATTGCTATTTGGTTATTCCACGTCTTGCCCGTCTTGCCGATCACCCCGAGGTCGAGATCAACTTCCGTCCGGTCTCCCCGGGCGTCCTGAGGAACCAAAAGGCCTATTTCGACCGCTCCATGATGGAGCAGAACTACTTTACGCTCGATGCGGCCAGGACCGCCCAATTCTTGGGGATTCCGTTTAAGGACCCTGACCCCAGTCCGGTATTGTTCGAACCCGGTTCGATATGGATCGCGTCGGAGGATCAACCGCATATCGATCGACTTATGGGCTTGCTCATGGCGGCGGCGGAGACCGAGCGCGGCGCCCTTCCTCTCTATGGTGCGATAATGCGACTCATTTGGAGTGGCGAGACCCCGGGCTGGCACCAGGGCGGTCATGTGCAACGCGTGACGGAAGCGGCCGGCTATGACTTTGCCAGCCTCGAATCCCGGTATCGCGACAACGCGGTCCGGTTACGCAACCAGGAAATGGCGAACAATGAAGCCATGCTCACGGGCGGTCATTGGGGCGTGCCGCTCTTCGTCCACAATGGCGAACCGTTCTACGGCCAGGACCGTTTCGACCAGCTCCTCTGGAGGCTGGGCGTCGCTCTTCCGAACACCTAAGCGACGTCGTCGAGGGGCAGATCGGCGAAAAGGTCTTCCGACAGGACCTGCCAGAGCCCCTCGTCCCGCGCGATGATCAGGGTTTCCTGATGGATGCGCGGAGTATAGGCGCCGCTGCGCCGGAAGGCCGCGTAGCCGCCGACCTCTTGGTGCAGCAAGACGCCCGCGGCATGGTCCCAGGGCATGATGCGCCGGTAGATCGCATAGTCGATGCCGCCTTCGATCAGCTTGATGTAATCCTGGCCGGCACAGCCGGACGTATAGCCCCCGCCATGGGCGCCCGCCCGCTCGCGCACGGTCTGTCGCATCTCCTGGGGCATGAATTTCAGGCTGATGATCCCATGGGGGGCCATCGCTCTCGGCGCCAAAGGGGCAAGCCGGCGCGCATCGCCCTCGTCGTCCTCCCGGAGGGTGCCGGCGCCCGCCTCGGCGCGGTAGAGACGCCCGCCCGCCGGATCGTAGATCCAACCGCCGATCAGCTCGGCCCCCCGGCTCAACGCCACCATCATGCAGAATTTCGGGCTGCCCTTGGCGAAATTGGCGGTCCCGTCCACCGGATCGATGGTCCACACGAGATCGTCGCCGGCATAGCGGTCCAGGAGGCCGCTATCGGCCGACGCGGCCTCCTCCCCGACCACCAGAGAGCCCGGGATGAGGTTCTCCAACCGGGGCGTCAGAAAGGCCTCCGCCTCCTCGTCGGCGACCGTCACCAGATCGTTCGGCCCCTTTTCCCGGATCTCGCCCTCGTCCAGACTCCGGAACCGCGGCATGACATACCGGTCGGCGGCCTCGCGCAGCAACGGGCCGACCTTGTCGAGAGGAAGCGACATGGAAACGGTTACCCCGCGATCCCGAGAACGTCGCTTTCCCGCATGATCAGGTAGTCCTTGCCGTCGACCTTCACCTCGGTCCCGGCGTATTTGCCGTAGAGGATCATGTCGCCCGCCTGAACGGTCAGCGCGACCACGGCGCCGTCCGGGGTCGTCGTTCCCTTGCCGACGGCCACGACCTTGCCCTGATGCGGTTTCTCCTGGGCGGTATCCGGGATGATGATTCCCCCGGCCGTCTTCTCGTCCGCCGACATCGGCTCGACCAGGATACGGTCGTGCAAGGGGCGCAGGGTCGTCGTCATAATTGTCTCCTCATGGATTGTCTGGCCGTGGTTAAAGCGCCGTTTGGAGCCTGTCAATCGGCTCCGGCCTGGAGGTCCGGGGTCCGGACCACCGCTTGCGGATAGAGGGCGGGAAAGCGGCCCAGTTCGGGCGGATCGAGGGCGACCAGAAGTGTGGCGCCGGCCTCGTCGTCCTCCCGGTTCAAGACCTCCCCATGGCGGTAGAGCCAGGAAATCGCCGCCCCGTCGCCATGGCCGAGGCCGATGGATACCGTCTTGCGGGCCGCGTTGATCCGCCGGTCGACCAGGGCGAGGAAGTCCTGCACCCCCTCCCCGGTGAGCCCGGAGATCAGGACCGCGTCCTCGCGGCGTTCCGCCTCGGCTTCGAAGATCGCGCGGGTCTCGCCGTCCAGCCGGTCGAGCTTGTTCAACGCCTCGACCACGCGATTGGCCTCCGGCGTCACATCGATCCCGAGATCGGTGAGCACCGCGTTCACATCCTCATATTGCGCGTCGCTGTCGGGATGGGACACGTCGCGGACATGGACGACCAGATCCGCCTCCAGAACCTCTTCCAGGGTCGCGCGGAAGGCGGCGACCAGGTGGGTCGGCAGATCGGAGATGAAGCCCACCGTGTCCGACAGCATGACCTTGCGGCCCGACGGCAGTTCGACCTGACGCAGGGTCGGATCGAGCGTCGCGAACAGCAGATCGTCGGCATAGACCGTCGACCGGGTGATCTTGTTGAACAGCGTCGACTTCCCCGCGTTGGTGTAGCCGACGAAGGCGATGATCGGATAGGGCACCTTCCGCCGGGCCACCCGGTGCAATTCCCGGGTCCGGCGGACGTCTTCCAACTCTCTTTTCAGCCGCACGATCCGTTCGTCGATCAGCCGGCGGTCGATTTCGATCTGGCGCTCGCCGGGTCCGCCCATGAAGCCGGCACCACCGCGCTGCCGCTCCAGGTGGGTCCAGGATCGGACCAGGCGGCTGCGCTGATAGCTGAGCGCCGCAAGGTCGACCTGAAGCCGCCCTTCATGGGTCCGGGCACGGGCCCCGAAAATCTCCAGGATCAGGCCGGTCCGGTCGATCACCTTGGCGTTGAGGCCTTTTTCTAGATTGCGCTGCTGCACCGGGCTCAGCACGCCGTCGACGATGACGACGGAGATCTCCATTTCCGCCAGCATCTCCGCCATGTTGGCGACCTGACCGGGACCGAACACGGTCGCCGGGTTGATTTTGGGGAGGTTTAGGACCTCGGCGTGGACGATATCGAGGTCGATCGCGTGGGCGAGGCCCACGGCCTCTTCCAGGCGCGCCTCGGGGCTCCGCGCCGACACGGTGTCCTCGTCCCGGGGCCGGCTCTTCGGATTGGGATGCAAAACGGCCGCGCGACCCGACTTGGACTGCGCGGTCTCATGGTCTGAATTTTCGAACATATCCCCTATATGCCGCTCCCCACACCGCAATTAAAGGGGAAAGCGGGAGTCGCGGGCCGGCAAGCGACCGCCCTACTCGTCCGCGGAGGCCGCCGGCGGGTCGAACAACTGGACGGGCTGCATCGGCATGATCGTCGAGATCGCATGCTTGTAGACGAGCTGGGAATGGGCATCGCGTCGCAGCAAGACCGAGAAATTATCGAACCAGGTGACCACACCCTGAAGCTTGACGCCGTTAACGAGAAAGATGGTAACCGAGGTCTTGTTCTTACGAATGTAGTTTAAGAAAACGTCCTGAACGTTTTGATTTTTTTCACTCATTGGCTTTGCCCAACCGGGTTCTGTCCCGGCCGCCTTCTTCTGGGCCCCTTCAACGGGCTTTGGTTAGCACCTGCACCATACGTTAAATCTCATATTCGTAAAGTACATCTAGAAGGTTACGGCAATCGGTCACGTGTAGGTGGGCGGGGTATTTTTTGAATTCCGGGTCGGCTTCGGGAATGTTCGGACGACTGAGCACGGCGGTCAGGCCGGCATTGTGGGCGCAATGCATGTCGATGGAGCTGTCACCGACAAACCAGACATGCGGTCCCGGCGCCACCGCCGTCGGGGCGAGCGCCATATGGACCGGAGCCGGGTCCGGCTTGTCCCGCGCCGCGTCCTCGGCACCGACCAGGGCGACAAAGAAACGCTCCCAGCCGAGGTGGGCGACCTCCGCCCTAAGGGCCGCGCCCAGCTTGTTCGATACCACGGCGACAGGGATCTCCCGCGCCTCGAAATGCTCCAGCAGGCTCAGCGCCCCCTCGAGCGCGGCGAGATCGATGAACTGGCGCGAGACGAAAGCCTGGCGGAAGACCTGGAACGCCTCTTCCCAATTCCGGCCGAACAGCTTCGGAAAGGTATCCCGGGCGGAGGCGCGGACCCTCAGATGGATCTCCTCCTCGGTCCACGGATCGTGCCCCTGGCTGACCAGTGCCGTGTTGAGGGCGTATTCCACCGCCCCCCAGTTGCTGGCGAGGGTCTTGTCCCAGTCGAAAAGAACAGCCTGAGGGCGTTCTAGGATGGGGCGTTCTAGGCCGGGACGGTCCAGAGATCCCATATCAGGCGACAGCGGGCTCAAGCCCGTCGACGAACTCGCGATAGGCCTTGCGCAGCGACAGCGACAGCTCGCCCGCCCGCCCGTTGCCGATGACCTTGTCGTCGATCTCGGTCACCGGGGAGCAGAAATTCGTCGAGGAGGAGATGAACGCCTCCTTGGCGTCATAGGCCTCTTCGACGGTGAACGGCCGCTCCTCGAAGGTCAGGCCATGGGCTTCGGCAAGCTGAAGGATGCGCAGCCGGGTGATCCCGTTCAGGATATCGTTGTTGGCGTTGCGGGTCAGCAGCCGGTTGTCCTTGGTGACGATCCAGGCATTGGTCGACGTCCCCTCGGTCACGAAGCCGTCCTTGTCGACCTGCCAGGCCTCGCCTGCCCCCGCCTCCTTGGCCTGTTGCTTACCGAGGATGTTGGGCAGCAGGGACACCGACTTGATGTCGCGGCGCGGCCAGCGGATATCCTCGATGGTGATCACCCGGATCCCGGCCTCCGACTGGGCGTCGCTCGGCAGTCTGATCGGCTTTGCGGTCATCACCACGGCCGGCTCGGCGGCCTTCGGGAACGGGTGGTCCCGGCGCGCCACGCCCCGGGTCACCTGCATATAGATGATCCCGGTCCGGATCCGGTTCCGGCGGATCATCTCCCGCGTGACGACCCGAAAGGACGCCCGGCTCATGGGGATTTCGATCCGGAGCTCGTTAAGGGACCGCCACAGCCGGTCGAGATGGGGTTCCTCGTCGATCAGCCTGCCGTCGATCACGGTCACCACCTCGTAGACGCCGTCCGAAAACTGATAGCCGCGATCCTCGACATGGACCGCCGCGTCGGCGTGGGAAACGTACTGACCGTTGACATAGGCGATGCGCGACATGGCGATCCTCTGGCGTTTCGATGACGGGCTACGAATCGGTTACCCGGTTTTTTAGAAGTACTCGAGCCGGACGGCAAAGGCCTTTTCGACCTTTTTCGACATCCCCGATGCGGCAAAGAGGATCACCCGGTCCTTATCCTGGATTACCGTCTCCCCGCGCGGGGTCAGTACGCTCTGCCCTCGGATCACGGCGCCGATCAGAATCCCCGTCGGCAGTTTGATGTCCTTCAACGGCTTGCCGACGATCTGGGCGGTTTCCAGCGCCTCCGCCTCAATGACCTCGCCCAGCCCTTCGCGCAGGGAATGGACGGCCCGCACCCGTCCGCGCCGGACATGTTGCAGGATGGTAGACACGGTGATCGCCCGCGGGTCGACCACGGCGTCGATGCCGAGATTGGTGACGAGGCCGCCGTAATTCTGGTTGTTGATCAAGGCCACCGCCCGCTCGCACCCGTTCCGCTTGGCGAGCAGGCTGGCGATCAGGTTCACCTCGTCGTCGTTTGAAACGGCGACGAAGGTTTCCGCCTCCGGAACATTGGCCTCCTCCAGAACCTCGGGGTCGAGAGCGTCGCCGTTGAGGACGGTCACCCGGTCGAGCATGCCGGCGACCTCGCGGGCCTTTTCGGCGTTGTATTCGAGGATCTTGACCGAAACGGACGGCTGATGCTTGGTGATCAGCGCGGCCAGGCTCGACCCGATATTTCCGCCGCCGGCGATGACGATCCGCCGGGCTTCCCGCTCCTGATGACCGAAGGCGGCCATGCAGCGGGCGAGTTGGGATGTCTCCGTGATGAAGAAGACCTCGTCCCCGGCCAGCAGCCTGTCCTCGGACTTCGGAACGATCGGCTTGTCGTTCCGGATGATCGCGAAGACCGTCAGATGCAGTTCCGGGAACATGGTCTCCAACTGATCCAGCGGCGTGTCCGTGATCGGGCAGTCGTCGGAACAGCGCACGCCGACCACCCGGACCAGCCCGTCCGCCATCTGCAGCATGTCGAAGGCCCCCGGCACCTGAAGCTGCAGATGGATATGTTTCGCCACCTCGATCTCCGGCGAGATGATGTGGTCGATCGGCATGTGATCACGGCTGAACAGCGACGACCATTCGGTCTGCAGATAGGCCTGCGCCCGGACCCGGGCGATCTTGGTCGGGACGTCGAACAGCGAGTGGGCCACCTGACAGGCCACCATGTTGACCTCGTCGGCATAGGTCACGGCCACGATCAGGTCGGCGTCCTGGGCGCCCGCGGCCTCCAGAACGTCCGGATGGGAGGCGTGCCCGACCAGCCCGCGCACATCCAACTGCTCCGACAGTTTCCGGATCAGATCCGCGCGCTGGTCGATGACGGTGACGTCGTTGCCCTCGGTCGCCAGATAGCGGGCGATGTTCGATCCGACCTGGCCGGCACCACAGACGATGACTTGCATGGACGGTCGTCCTATCGGTTGAAACGGGCGTCCGGCGGCGGCCGGGCGGGATCGGGGACTAGGAGGCGACTTTCTGTTGCGGCCGGTCGGCCGGCGACGCGACGCCGAGGGATTTCAGCTTCCTGTGCAACGCGGAGCGTTCCATACCGACAAACGCGGCGGTCCGCGAGATATTTCCGCCGAACCGGTTCACCTGGGCCAGAAGATACTCGCGCTCGAACACCTCGCGGGCGTCCCGCAGGCTCAGGCTCATGATCTCGCTACCCTTGTCCCAGGCATTGGTGCCGGGCGTCATCCTGTGGACCTCCGGCGGCAACATTTCCGCCCGGATCACGTCGTCCGCAGAGCCTGGTGCCATGATCAACAGCCATTCGGCGATGTTCTTGATCTGCCGCACATTTCCCGGCCAGTCATAGGCCTGAAGGGCCGCGAGCGCGTCGTCGCCAAGGATGCGCAGGGGCGCCCCGGAAGCCTCCGCCGCGCGTTCCATGAAATGCTTGATCAACGCCGGAACGTCATCGCGGCGATCGCGCAGCGGGGGGACGTCCACCGGAACGACATTGAGACGGTAGAAGAGATCCTGACGGAACCGCCCCTCCTCCATTTCGCGCTGGAGATCCCGGTTCGTCGACGCGATCACCCGGACGTCGACCTCGACCCGTCGGGAGCCACCGACCCGGACGAAGGACTGCTCCTGCAATACCCGAACGATCTTTCCCTGGGTTTCCAGCGGCATATCCGCGACCTCGTCGAGCAGCAGGGTGCCGCCATGGGCGAGTTCCAGGACCCCGGCCCGTGTCTTCCCGTCGGCCTGTTCCTCACCGAACAGCTCCTGCTCCATACGCTCCGGCCGCATGGTCGCGCAGTTCAACACCCGGAACGGCGCCCGCGAGCGTTTCGAACGGTTGTGCAGCATCCGGGCGACGACCTCTTTCCCCGCCCCGGCCGGCCCGGTGATCAGAACGCGGCTGCCCGTCGGGGCGACGCGGTCGATCGCCTGGCGCAGTTGTCCGACCAGCGAGGACGCCCCGGTGAGCTCGCCGTCCGTCCCCAACTGCTGGCGGAAACGGGCATTCTCCAAGCGAAGCGCCGTCGCCTCTAGGGCGCGGCTGATTTGCAACAGCAGCCGGTCGGCCTTGAACGGTTTTTCGATGAAGTCGTAGGCGCCCTTCTGGATCGCCTCCACGGCGGTCTCGATGGTACCGTGTCCGCTGATCATCAAGACCGGAAGGTCCGGATTATCGCGTTTCACCGCCTCCAGAATGTCGATGCCGTCCATATCGCTGCCCTGCAGCCAGATATCCTGGACCAGCAAATGCGGGACCCGCTCGTTGATGGCGATCAGCGCTTCCCGCGCCGTGCCCGCCACCCGGGTCTGATATCCCTCGTCCTTGAGAATGTCCGCGACAAGTCCCCGAATATCCGCCTCGTCGTCGACAATCAGAATCTCTTGGCTCATGTGCACCCAGACGCCTGTTCTTGTTGGAGAGAATCTGAGGAAGGGTTCCGAACCATAGGTCATCACCGAACATCCCGTGCCGATCGCCAGGCACGTCGGAATGTGGCCCGAAAAACTCACCTGTTGCGAATTTGATACACTAGGAAACAGGGAAAATCAATAGAACCTCTGCGCCAGGACCATCCTTTCGATCGGAAAGCTCAACGCGTCCGCCATGATCCTCCATGATGCGGTGGACGATGGCCAACCCGAGGCCGGTCCCCTTTTTGCGGGTTGTCACATAGGGCTCCAGCAACCGGTCCCGTTCCGCTTCGGGCAATCCCGGACCCGTGTCGCGGACCCGCAACACGACCCAGAAGCCCTCACGATAGAGCGACACGCTGATCCGGCTCTGCTGGTTCGTTCCGCCATTCCGCTCGATCGCGTCCAACGCGTTCTGGATCACGTTGGTGATCGCCCGTTCCACCTGCCGGGCATCGGCTGTGATCCCCACCGGCGCGCTGTCCCCGCTGCCGATATCCTCCTCGAACGTGACCCCTGGATGGGCGGTCCGCCGGAGCGCCAGGATGTCTTTCAAGAGAGGCACCAGATCCATCGGCCGCATCTCCGGTTGCGGCATCCGGGCGAAGTTGGAGAATTCGTCGACCATCCGTCCGATATCGCCGACGTGCCGGACAATGGTGTCCGTATAGGCGCTGAAGGTATTCTCCTCGTCATCGATCTTGGCGGCGTATTTGCGCTTGAGCCGTTCCGCCGAAAGCTGGATCGGGGTCAGCGGATTCTTGATCTCATGGGCGATGCGGCGCGCGACGTCGGCCCAGGCCGCCTTTCGCTGGGCGGTGACCAGGGCGGTGAGGTCGTCCAGGGTGACGACGAACCCCCGAACCGTCGCCCCCTCCCCGCGTTCTACGGTCACCCGGACATGGAAGGTCCGATCACCGGCCGGGGTGTGGATGGCGATATCGCCCTCGTGCCGCCGCTCGGGGCGGTCTCGGCTCGCTGTGAGCATGGCGCCCATGGCCGGAATCACCTCGCTCAAATACGCGCCCACATGGGTTTCGAGATCGACGCCCAGCAGATCGGACGCCGACCGGTTCGGAAGCTCGATCCGTCCCTCGGCGTCCAGGCCGATGACCCCTGACGAGACGCCGGCCAGAACCGCCTCGGTGAACCGCCGCCTTTCGTCGATCTGACGGGTGGCCGCGACAAGATCATCGCGCTGTTCGCCGATCTGGCTGGTCATGTTGTTGAAGGCCCGGGCCAGAAGGCCGAGTTCGTCGTTCGGGTCGCCGGGCATCGCGACCCGGGCGGTCAGATCGCCGCTGCCGACGGCATTGGCCGCCCCGATCAGGTCGCCGATGGGCCGGGACAAGTTGCCGGCGAAGATCAACCCGACCCACATGGAGGCGAGCAGCAGCAGCACGGCCACCAGCACGAAAACGAGCGTGAAGGTGATCTGCAGGCCCGAACGCTGCTGTTCCAACCGCTCATATTCCTGGACCGCCTGCTGTGTCTTCGCGATGTGGCCCAACACGGCGGGATCGACGAAGCGGGCGACCACGAGATAGGCGTTGACGAAGCGGTCGAGGCGGACGAGCGCCCGTACCTGATCGTCCCGGTCGCTGGTGAGCACGATCACCTCGCCGCCCCGAGCGCGGCCCACGGCGGCGGCGTCGATCGATTCGAAAGCCAGCGAGAAACTGAACTCGGAGCTGGCCAAGACGCGACCCGCCCCGTCGAAGATCACCGCCTCCGGCAGGTTCCGAAGCCGGGCCTGGGCGTTGAGCAGAAGCTGCAGCCGGCGGGGCTGGGAGACGAGAACCGGCGCTTCCCGATTGAGATCGGCGGCCATGGCCAGAACGTCGGCCCGGATCGTCTGGCGGTGTTCGAACAGATAGGCGGCCGAGGCCGCGTTGGCGCTCTGGAGCGCCGCCTGGACCCGGTCGTTGAACCAGGCCTGGACCCCGAGATTGAGGAACAGGGCCGAAAAGACGGCGACCACGATCGCCGGCACGACCGCGACGAGGCTGAACAGAATGACGATCCGGCCGTGCAGCTTGGCGCCGGCGATCCCCCGGCGCCGTTCGAGATAGATCCGGACCAGGCGGTGACCGACGATGGCGGCGATCAACAGCAGCAACGCGAGATTGGCATTGAGCAGGATGAAGACCAGTCGCGGATCCGGCCCAAACGGCCCCGCCCCGGTCAGAGCGCCATAGGTCGCGATGCCGAGTGCGATTGCCAGGAAGGTGAGCACCACGGCTGCCCGTCGACCGACCTGATGCCGTTCGGCCCAGTCGAGGAGGCGGCTTATCCGAGATGGGCGCGGCGCCTTCTCGCCGCGGTCCGGCAGATCGGACCCGGCGAGAGCCTCCGAATTGGAAGACGGTTCACTTACCGCCACGCGCCACCTCGATATCCAGTTCGCGGATCTTCTTTCTCAACGTATTCCGGTTGAGGCCGAGAAGTTCCGCCGCCTTGATCTGATTACCCTTGGTCGCCGCCAGGGAAATCTGAATCAGCGGGCGCTCCACCTCCCGCAGGATCCGCCCATGCAGCCCCGGGGTGGGCAATTCTCCGCGATGGGCGGCGAAATAGGATTTCAGATGCCGCTCCACCGCAGCCCCCAGCCCCTGCCCCTGAACCGCGTCGTCGCCCGGCGTCTCGACTTCCGCGCCACCGTCCAGTTCCTGCTCGATCACCTCGGCCGTGATGGTCTCCGCCGCATAGAGCGCGGCGATCCGCTTGATCACGTTTTCCAGTTCCCGGACATTGCCGGGCCAGCTATGGCGCTGCAGCAGTCCCATGGCCTCCTGATCCAGGGTCTTGACCGGCAGGCCCTGGGCAACCGCGTCGGTGAGGAAGTGCCTGACCAGAAGCGGCACGTCCTCCAGACGCTCCCTGAGCGCCGGGACCCGGATCGGGACCACGTTCAGGCGATAATAAAGATCCTCCCGGAAGGTTCCGGCCTTGATCATCTCCCGTAGATCCCGGTGCGTCGCGGCGACGATCCGGACATCGGCCTTGATCGGCTGCCGCCCGCCGACCGTGGTGTATTCTCCTTCCTGCAGGACCCGCAGCAACCGCGTCTGCGCCTCGAGCGGCATGTCGCCGATCTCGTCCAGGAACAGGGTGCCGCCCTGGGCGACCCGGAAACGGCCGTCGGACCGTTGCGTCGCGCCGGTGAAGGCCCCCTTTTCGTGGCCGAACAGCTCGCTTTCGATCAGTTCCCGGGGAATCGCAGCCATATTGACGGCGACAAAGGGCTTTTCCCGCCGCTTGCCGTAGTCGTGGAGCGCCCGGGCGATGAGTTCCTTTCCGGTCCCCGATTCGCCGCTGATCATAACCGTGAGGTCGGTGGCCATAAGGCGGGCCATGACCCGGTAGATCTCCTGCATCGCCGGCGACCGGCCGATCAGCGGAAGAGCCTCCTCGGACTCGATATCGTCATGCTCCGCGAGGCCCTGCTTGGCCTCGCCCGCTCCCGGCTCCCCCTCCAGCGCACGTTCCACCGTCCGGACGAGTTCGTCGAGATCGAAGGGCTTGGCGAGATAGTCGAATGCGCCCTTCTCCGTCGCCTTGACGGCGGTGAGCAAGGTATTGCGCGCGCTCATGACGATGACTTTAAGGTCCGGGCGGATCTCCTTGATCTTCGGCAGCAGATCCAGCCCGTTGGCATCGGGCATCATCACGTCGGTGACGACCAGATCGCCCTCTCCGTTGGCGACCCATTTCCACAGGGTACCGCCGGTTCCGGTGGTGCGGACCGCGTGACCGAGGCGGCCGAGCGCGCGGGAGAGAACGGTGCGAATGGCGCTGTCGTCGTCGGCCACCAAGACCGTCGCCTGGTGCTGGCTGACACTCATTACCCGGGTTTTCCCTCTTGGTCTTGTTATGGGACCCGCTTCCCGCGGCGTTTGGCCGGGCGGGCCGTCGGCAGCATGACACGAAACTCGGCGCCATGCCCGGTATTTTCATGTTCGATCAGCCCGCCATGGTCACCGACGGCCTTGGCGACGAAGGCAAGCCCGAGGCCGCGGCCATTCGGTTTGCCGGTCACGAACGGGTCGAACAGGTTCTGGGCGAGCGCCGGCGGCACACCGGGTCCGTTGTCCCGCACCGCGATCGTCAGCGGCAAATCAATGGGCTCACCGCCGCCCGGCAGATTGAGCCGGAGGCCGGGGCGATAGGCCGTGACGATCTCGACCGCACCGCCCTCCTCCGGGCAAGCCTCGCAAGCGTTTTTGACTAGATTGAGGAAGACCTGGATCAAAAGATCCCGGTTGCCCATCACCGGCGGTAGGGAGGGATCGTAGCGCTCGACGAAACGCACACGGCGCCCGAACCCGTTCTCGGAGACCTTGCGCACATATTCCAGCACGATGTGGATGTTGACCGGCTCCCGCTGGATCGGCCGGTCGTCCGAGAACGCCTCCATCTGATCGACCAAGGCCACGATCCGATCGGTCTCCGTCTGGATCAGCTCGGCGAGGCTGCGGTCCTCGTCGCTGACGCTCTCGCCCAGCAACTGGGCCGCGCCGCGAATGCCCGAAAGCGGATTCTTCACCTCATGGGCCAGCATCGCCGCCATCGCCGTCACCGATCGGGCGGCATTGCGGAAGTTGAACCTCTTCTGGATCTGCATCGCGACGGAGCGTTCATGCAGGGTCAAGACGACCTGACCGTTGGAGTCCGGAATCGCGGAAGCCTCGGCCGTCAATTGGTGCGGTTCGGTGCGCGGCGTTTCGAACTCGATTCCGTGAAGCGAAAGCGAGCTCATGGTGACACGCGCCCGGTCGACCAGTTCCAGCATCGGATTGTCCGGATAGACGAGGACCCGAAGAGGGCGGCCCAGCATCAGACGGTTCGCCATCTGGAAGAACTGTTCGGCCGCCCCGTTGGCATAGACCACGATGCCCTCGGCATCGATGACGAGAACCGGACTGGTCAGCGCCCCCAGAACCTGCCTTTCGTCGATCGCCGCCGGATCGATCCGGCGGGGAAACAGGGAGACATTTTGCGACATCCGTAGCTCTCCGTCCCCGCTGTCAGGCCGCCACGGCGAAACGGTCGGTCGCCAGGAGCGTTTCCTCGAACCGCGCGATGGCGTCCCGGACGACCGCTTCGTCCATGGTGTTGTTGACGGTCTGGCGGAAGGCCGCGGAATTCGGCAGATTCGCCGTGTACCAGCCCACATGCTTGCGCGCGACCCGCAGGCCTTGAATGCGGCCATGGGTCTCCAGCATCGCCTCCCAATGCGCGCGCATCACGGCGAGGCGCTCGGCCGGCGCGGGGTCCGGCAAAATCGTCCCGTCGGCGAGATAGGCGGCCACCTGCGCGGGAAACCAGGGCCGGCCATAGGCGCCCCGTCCGATCATCACCCCGGCGGCACCGGAGCGGGTCTTGGCCTCGACCGCCTTTTCGACGGACGTGATATCGCCGTTGATCACCACCGGGATCGAGATCCGGTCGACGACCCCGGCCACGAAATCCCAATCCGCCGACCCTGTGTAAAACTGGCAGCGGGTGCGCCCATGGACGGTGACAAGCTGCGCGCCCTCGCCCTCCGCCCGATGGGCGAGCTCCGGCGCATTGCGGGTCTCGTCGTCCCATCCGGTCCGCATCTTCACCGTTACGGGAACATCGACCGCCTTCACCGTCGCCGAGATCAGCGCCGTGGCATGATCGAGATCCCGCATCAGGGCGGAACCGGCCTGCTGCGAGCCCGTCACCTTCTTGGCCGGGCATCCCATGTTGATGTCGATAAGATCGGCGCCCAGACCTTCGACGATTCTCGCCGCCTCCGCCAGCGCCTCCGGCTCGCAGCCGGCGAGCTGGACCGCCCGGGGCGCCTCGCCGACATCATCGAGCGCCAACTTTCGGAGTTCCTCGTCCACATTTTGGAGAATGGCCTTGCTTGCCGCCATTTCGCAGACCGTCATGCCGACGCCGAAACGGCGTACCAACCGTCGGAAGGGCAAATCCGTCACCCCGCTCATCGGCGCGAGTATCACCGCCGAGGGCAACCTGATCGGTCCGATGCACAAAGGGTCCGTCATAAATCCCCGCACTCTGCCCATAGCTTAGGCACTTGATGAGACATTAGGCATGTTGCGCTGCAATATGCAATCATCAAATCTTAACGAAAGTGAAATCTGTTCGGTATAAAGGTAAAGACAAGCCCCGATTTCAACGGGTTAGTCCGCCCTAGAACTAGCGGAAATCGAAATCCCGTTTTAGGAGTGGCTTCACTTTTCCGCTCCGTCTTGCTTCTCCGCCGTGAAACTCCGCCGGACCTCCGCGAATTCGGCCAGACGGTCGGCGACAAGCCGGTTTACCGTTCCTTCCGAATAGGCGCTTTTGGCATCGCGGGTTCCCGCCGGGCGACCGGTGAGAATGGCGATGCCCTCGTCGATATGGCTAATGGGGATGATCGCGAACCGACCCGCCGCCACCGCCTCCCGCACCGGCCGGCGCAGCATCAGGTTCTTCACATTGGATTCCGGGATCAGAACCCCTTGGCGACCGTTCAGCCCCCGCGCCTCGCAGATCTCGAAATACCCCTCGATCTTCTCGTTCACCCCGCCGATCGCCTGAACGGCGCCGTGCTGGTTGACCGAACCGGTCACCGCATAGCCTTGTTCGATCGGCAGTTCGGCGAGCGCCGACAGCAGCGCATAGAGCTCGGCCGACGACGCGCTGTCCCCTTCGATGCCGCCGTAACTCTGTTCCAACACCAGGCTCGCGGTTAGGGAAAGCGGGCGATCGTTCCCGAAATGCCCCGCCAGGAAGCCCGAGAGGATCAGGACGCCCTTGGAGTGGACCGGCCCCCCCAGTTTGGCTTCCCGTTCAATGTCGACGACCTTGCCGGCGCCCGGCCAGACCCGCGCGGTGATCCGGTTGGGGCGGGCAAAGGAGAAATCGCCCAGTTCGAGAACCGCGAGGCCGTTGACCTGTCCGACATGGGAGGTCTCGGTATCGATCAGGATCGTATCCTCCAGGACCGCCTCCTGAATCCGCTCCCTAAGGCGGCTCGCCCGTCTTCTCCGATGGTCGATGGCGCGCTGGATATCCTGGCCGCGCACCGTCTCGTTGCCGTCCCGGTCGGCCCAGTAATTCGCCTCCCGCATGATGTCGGCCGCGCGCCGAACCTGAGCGGAAAGCTTGCGGGCATGTTCGGCATGGCGGGCGCTCTCCTCGATCAGGCGGGCCACCCCGCTACGATCGAGCGCCTTCAGTCCTTCCTGTTTGGCCACGGTGCCGAGCAATTGCGCGAAGAGGTGGTTGTTCTCGGCGCTCCGCTCCATCTGATCGTCGAAGTCGGCGGCGACCTTGAAGAGTTCCATGAACTCCGGGTCCAAGGCCTGGAGAAGATAATAAAGCCGCCGTTCACCGATCAGGATAACCTTGAGATCGAGCGGAATGGGCTCGGGCTCCAGGGTCGCGGTCCGGATCAGGCTATAGGCTTGACCCAAGGACTCGATTCGGATCTCGCGGCCCTTGAGCGCCTGTTTCAGCGCCTGCCAGGCGAAAGGTTCGGAGAGGATCTTGTGGGCGTCGAGAACGAGATATCCACCGTTCGCCCGATGCAGCGCGCCGCCTTTGATGAGGCTGAAATCCGTGATCAGCGCGCCCATCTGGGCGAGATATTCGATATCGCCGACCAGGTTCTGATAGGTCGGATGGTCTTCGAAGACCAGCGGCGCCCCTTCCGATTCCTTATGGTCGATCAGAAGATTGAGGCAATAGCGCCGCTTGGCGGCGGATTCCTTGGGCTGCTGGATGGATAACGAGTGCTCGTCCGTCCCCAGCGTTTCGCCCTGGCCCTCCCGAGGCATGAGGAACAGCTGCACATTGTCGATGATGTCCGCCTGGACGCTCTTCAGATATCCGACAACCTTCGGAAATTCCGAGTACTTCGCGACCAGATCGTCGATCAGGCTGCCCGCGGCCAGCATGGCGATCTGCCGGTCCAGTTCGCGGATCTTGTCGCGGACGTCGCGGATCAGGCCCGGCATCGCCTCCATCGCGGCCTGCATCTCTCTGCCCAGCGATTCGACCGCGTTCTGCAACTGCTTCTGTTCCGCGTCGGGCAGGGCATTCAGTTGCTTCGGCGACAGAGGCTTTCCATCGCGAATCGGGACAAGCTGGATGCCGGTCGGTGTTTCGACGACGGCGATTCCCTTCTCCTGCGCCCGGCGCTGAACGTCCTGAAAGCGCTTCGCCTGAGCCGTCTGGAACTCCTTTTCGATGGCTTGCCGGCGGGACCGGTAGTCCTCGCTTTCGAATGCTGTCGGGATGGCCGTATAGGCCTCGTCGACCAGCCGGTCGATATCGTCGCGCAATCCCCTGGCGTGCCCGGCTGGCAGTTCCAGCGCGATCGGCTTCCGCGGATCGTCGAAACGGTTCGCGTAGCACCAGTCGGACGCCGGAGCCTGCTTGACGGCCCGTTGGGCGAGGAAGCGGCGGATGAAGCTGTGCCGCCCCGTCCCCGGGGGACCGAGAACGAACAGGTTGAAGCCATGAACATGCATGTCGGCCGCGAACTCGACCGCCTCCACGGCGCGGTCCTGGCCGACCATGTGGGTCAATGGGTCCAGTTCGGCCGTCGTCTCGAAATCGAACTGTTCCGGATCGCAATGGCTATAAAGGGCATCCACGCCGAGCGGTTCGCCGGACTTCATCATTCGGTCTCCCCGGCCCACCCTCTTCCAGGAACAGGGCCAATGTTCTTATTGTTTCCCGGTACACAGAGCACAACGCGTCGCACGCAAGAAAAATCTACACAAGAAGTAAACGGCGCGTTGTGAAATCAGGAGGGGGAATGGCCGCTTTACCGGCTAGACCCGTTGGAGAAGGATGTCCGTGACGAATTTGACGCCCGGATAGGCGAGGCTCAGCAGGAGATAGGCCCCAAGCGCGAAGCGGGCCGCCCGGCGCCCCCGCAGACCGGTCCGGAAATGCACGAACAGCAGCGCCGTCACGATTCCCAGGGAGACCACGGACAGCAAGCTTTTGTGATCGAAGCGAATGCCCATATCCCACTGCTCGGCGATTCCCGAGATGACGGAGAAGGAGAGAAAACAACCGGCCGCCAGCAGCAGATTGATCTGCATCCGGTCCCCGACCGTGACCGGCGGCAGGCTGTTGACGAAGACGCTTTGCGACCGCGCCTTCAAGGCCCGTTCCTTCAGCAGCGAGGAAACGGCGGCGACCGCGCTCAGCGTGATCAGGGCATAGGCCGCCACCGACAGGAGGACATGGATCACGGTCCCCCAATCCGCCGCATAGGTCGCACTGGGCGGATCTCCGGGCAGCGCCAGCGCCCCGAATGCTCCGACGATAACCAGATAGGGAAACAGGATGTTGCCAATCGGCTTCACGGCCGGATTCCGCCAGGCGATACCGGCGAAGATCGCCAGCACCGTTGTGATCGTCACCCACAGCGCAACGGCGAGGCCAGGCTGCCAGCCCTGGGCCAATTCGCTGACCGACAGAAGAGCCGAGCCCCCAAAGGCGCAGCCGAGAAGATACCAGAACCGGTTGTCCGCCTGGCTGGCCAGGGGAGCCCGGAGACTCTGGAGCGCGGCCGGCAGCAGCGAAAGAACCGCGAGGCTACCGAGCAAAACAGGCTGAGAGGCGATGGCGTTCATGATGGACGGTGTTATACACGATGCGGTGCCCGGCTTCTTCGGGTTTCCTTCCACCTTATAGATAGCGCTAACCCGGAACGGTTACATGGGCGATTCGAGTTTTAGTTTTTCCCCGATGCGTCCGGCCGTGCTGGTCGTGGCCGCGGGCCGTGGGACCCGCCTCGGCGGCGGTCTTCCAAAACAATATCGCGGCCTGGGCGGCGAACCGGTGCTGCGCCATACGCTGCGAGCCCTCCTGGCCCACCCCCTATTGCGCCAGGTGATGGTCGTCATTCATCCGAACGACGAGGCGCTGTACCGCGACGCGGTCGGCGAACTGCCGCTGCTCCCCCCGGTCCAGGGTGGTGCGGAACGACAGGAATCCGTCCTCAACGGTCTCGAGGCCCTGGCCGCTCTCGACCCCGCCCCGACCCATGTCCTGATCCATGATGCCGCAAGGCCGGATCTGCCGATCGGTGTGATCGACCGCCTGATCGGGGCCACGGTCAGCGCCCCAGCGGCCATTCCGGTGCTGCCCATTGTGGATACGGTCAAACGCGCGGACGGCGTCGAGATCACCGGCACCGAGGACCGCAAGACGCTGTTCCGCGCGCAAACCCCCCAGGCCTTCCAGTTCGGCCCCCTGCTGGCGGCGCATCGCGCCGCCAAGGGCCTGCTGCTGACCGACGACGCGGCGGTCGCCGAGCGGGCCGGCCACAAAGTCATCCGGGTGCCCGGCGACCCGGCGCTCGAGAAGATCACCACGGCGACCGACCTGATCGCGGCCGAGGCGCGCCGGCAGGCGCCAGGCGCACCGCCCCAGGAGGTCTTCCGGGTCGGTACCGGATTCGACGTCCACCGGCTGGTTCCCGGCGATGGGATGACACTCTGCGGCGTCTCCATCGAGGGCACGCTGGCCCTGTCCGGCCATTCGGACGCCGATGTCGGCCTTCACACCATCACGGACGCGTTGCTCGGGGCCGTCGCCTCGGGCGATATCGGCAGCCATTTCCCGCCGACCGAGCCGCAATGGAAGGGCGCGGACAGCGAGATCTTCCTGATCGAGGCGGCGCGTCAGGTTTGGCTCGCCGGCGGCCGCATCGAGAATGTCGACGTCACCCTGATCTGCGAACGGCCGAAGATCGGGCCGCACCGGCCGGCCATGCGCGCACGCATCGCGACCATCCTACGCCTACCCATCGACCGGGTGTCGGTCAAGGCGACGACTACGGAAAGGCTCGGTTTTCCAGGCCGGGGCGAAGGCATTGCCGCCCAGGCCGCGGTCTCCGTCGCTTTCCCCAAAGCCGTCACCAGGCGGTCCTGATGCCGCTCTGGGTCTGGATCACGGCGACCTGGTTCGGGTCGGGCCAATTGCGGCCAGCCTCCGGCACCTGGGGATCGCTCGCCGCCCTGCCCGTCGCCTGGGGGCTGGCCTGGCTCGGCGGGCCCTGGCTGCTCCTGGCGGCGACGATTGTGGTCACGCTCGTTGGGATCCGGGCGGCGCAGATCTATTCGGACGTCACCGGCACCCACGACAACGGCCGTATCGTCATCGACGAAGTGGCCGGCCAATGGCTGACCCTCGTCCTTGCCCCGCTTGACCCGGCCGCCTACGCGGCGGGTTTCGTTTTGTTCCGCTTTACCGATATCGTGAAGCCTTGGCCCGCCCGCTGGGTGGACCAACATATGGGCGGCGGGGCCGGAATCGTGCTCGACGACGTGGTTGCCGGCCTCTACGCCGCGATCGCCCTGGTCCTGATCGGACATTACCTGGAGTGGGATATCCCATGGCCCGTGATCACCATTTGATGCCGGACGATTTGATCGAAAGCGCCGGTGCCTTGCTCGATCTCATGACGAAGCACAATCTTATGCTGACAACAGCGGAGAGTTGCACCGGCGGCCTGATCGCCGCGGCGATGACAGAGGTTCCCGGATCCTCCGCCGTCATCGACCGGGGCTTTGTCACCTACACCAACGAGGCCAAGACCGAGATGCTCGGTGTCGACGCCGATCTCATCAAACGGGTCGGAGCGGTCAGCGAGGAGGTCGCCAAGGCGATGGCCGAGGGCGCGCTCGCCCGGTCCAACGCCGATGTGGCGGTCTCCGTCACCGGGATCGCCGGCCCGGGCGGCGGTTCCGAGGAAAAGCCCGTCGGCACTGTCCATATCGGCTGTGCGCTGAAGGGTGAGCAGGTCTTTAGCGAGAAACACAAACTGCCCGGCCATCGCGGCGATGTGCGCGGCCTGACCGTCGCCCTCGCACTCAGCCTGGTCGAAGCCATGGTGCTCCGGAGATTCGAAGGACAAGCCCAGTGAGACGCCCTCCCCAACCCGCCCAGCAAACGCCGCAACCGCTGGCGCCCGGCGACCGGTTCCCGGATTTCGCCGCTCCGGACGCGGCCGGCGTGACCAGGATCTTCAGCTTCGAGGTCGATGCCAGGCCCGCGGTGATGCTGATCGCCGCAAGCCCCAAGGACCCGCTGTTCGGGCTCGCGCTCGAGGCCGATGCGGATATCTTCGCGCTCGCCCCAATGGGCACGCCAGACAGCGGCCTGCCTCGGGACCGGCGGTTCCACGAACGCGACGGTCGGTTGGCCGCCCAGGCCCTGGCCCCGGTCGCGAGCGCCGTGATGCAGGCTGCACCGAAACCCCTGGACCGGGCGGTTTACGTTCTCGACGGAAATCAGCGAATCCTCGCCGCCTACCGCAATCCGGACCCGGCCAAGGTCACCGGCGATATCGAGGCCGTTCTGGACGATTTCGCCCAGGACACGGTAGAGCCCGGCTTCCTTGAACGGGGCGCCCCGGTCCTGGTCGTGCCCCGAGTCTATGACGAGGCCTTTTGCCAGACCCTGATCGACTATCTGCACAAGATAGGTCCGGTCGAGGGACGGCTCTCGGACGGGACCGGCGAACGCTCGGACGAGAGCAAAAAGAAAACCCTGGAGCACACGGTCACCGATCAGGCCATGCACAACAAGATCGCCGGGATCGTCGGTCGGCGCGTGGCACCGGAGATTTCCAAGGCGTTCGGTTGGGTCGGCCCCCTGCGCTTCGAGACCTTCACGATTATGCGATACGGAGCGGAGCGGAAAGACTTCTTCGGCCTGCACCGCGACAATGTCCGACAGGAGGCTGGCCGGCGTTTCGCGATCTCGATCAATCTCAACGACGGCTATGAGGGCGGCGCCCTCACCTTCCCCGAATACGGTCCGCACAGCTACCGTCCTCCAAAGGGCGGGGCCGCCGTCTTCGCCTGCGCGCTGCTGCATGAAGCCCTGCCGGTCACCGAGGGCGAGCGCTATGTGATGACGGCTTTCCTCTGCGACCCGCCACAGCAAGCCTCCGGGGCGCCGGGCCAGGGTCCGGCCCGGAGATGACCACCCTCTATGCAGCGGCCTGGCTGATCCCGGACTCCGAAACGCCCCCGATCCGGGACGGCGCCGTCGCGGTGGACGGCGATCGTCTGGTCGCGCTCGGACCGATTGCCGATCTCCAAACGGCCTATCCCGACGCGGCCTTGGTTCGGCTCGGCAATCGCGCCCTGATGCCCGGACTGATCAACAGCCATCACCATATCGAAGCGGCCACCCATCAGCAGCAAGCCGTCGAGGACGACCTGCTGGAGCCCTGGCTGCTCGCCCAGGCGAAGTTGCGCGCGATCGATCCCTATCTCACGGCGGCGATCGCCGGGCTCAGACTGCTGGCGAGCGGGATTACGACGGTCTACGAGGTCCATTCCTTCACAGGCACGGCGGAGGCGTATCGGGAGAGCATCCTGCGCGCCTTGGCGGGGTTCCGCGATGTCGGCATCCGGGTGATCTTCGCCACCGGTGTCACGACGCAGAACGTGTTGGTCCATGGTCCCGGGGAAGACGCGGAATTCGCCCATCACGCGGTCGGCGACGCCCATAAGCAGGCCAATCGGCGCCTCAAGGCGAAAAGACCCAGCCCGGCCGAGTACTTCGCCATGCTCGACGAACTCCGTCCAGGGATCGAAACGGACCCGCTGCAGGATCTGTGGTTCGCCCCGCCCGGTCCGGTCTGGGTCGACGACGCCTTCCTCGTCGAAACCGCCCGGGCGGCGGAGACCCATGACGCCGGGTTCCAGACCCATGTATCGGAAAGCCAATACGAGAAACTCTACGGCCCTCTGGCGTACGGAAAGCCGACGGTCCTTCATCTCAGAGATCTCGGGATCCTGTCGGACAGATTTTCCATCGCGCATGGGGTCTGGCTCAACGCGGCGGAGATCGAGGCCTTGGCCGAGACCGGAGCGGCCGCGGTCCACAACCCCTCCTCCAATTTGAGGCTCCGGGCCGGTGTCATGCCGCTCAACGCCTATCTGGCGGCCGGGGTGACAGTCGGTCTCGGGCTCGACGGGACGACGTTGGACGACGACGACGACATGTTCCGGGAAATGCGCCTGGCCTTGCGCCTCCATCGGACTCCGTCGGTCGACGGGCCGGCCCCGGGTATCGCGGACGTTTTCCGCATGGCGACGGAGAACGGCGCGCGGATCTGCCGCAGAGGGGACGAGATCGGGCGGCTGGCAACCGGGATGGCCGCCGACTTCATCGCCGTCGACCTCGACCGTTTGAGTTGGCCTTGGGTGGCCCCGGATGTCGACGTCCGTCATCTGATCGTCCAACGGGCCCAGGCGCGGGACGTCGTTCTGACCGTCGTGGCCGGCCGGGTCGTTTGGCAGGAGGGGAGCAGCCCGCTTGTCGATGTCGGCGATCTCGGAGCGCGGGCGGCGGAAGCCCTCGCCCAGGCGCCTGCGAACGAACCGCCTCACGCCCTAATCGAAGCGGTCCGTGGCTACTATCGGCGCTGGGCATGATTTTTGGGTTTTTGGGGAGATCTGATGGAAGATCTTGGCAACGATCGTCCACTCGCCATCTTGGGAGGCGGAGAGAGTTAACCATGACACACAAGGACAACGACAGGGTCCCATCGATCAACGCCGTTCAGGCGGCACTCCGCCGATCCTGGAGCCTTCGGTCGAGCACAAAGTGGAAACCGGAGAACCCGGCCCTGGGCAATTGTGGCGTCTCGGCGCTGGTCGCCCACGACCATCTCGGGGGAGAGATCTTGAAGACGCGCTATGGCGATCTTTGGCACTTCTACAATCAGATCGACGGGGAGATCGTCGATTTCACCGACAGTCAGTTCGACGCCCCCCTGCAATACGACAACATCCCATCGGATCGCGAAGAAGCCCTCGGCGATACCAATGCTGATCAGTACGGATATCTAAGCCGCGCCGTGAAGACTGTGCTTGAACGGACCAAATCGGACCCACAGGATTAGCGGATTTGATGGAAGGTCTTGGAGATGATCTTCCAGTCGCCGTCGATTTTGAGGAAGGTCAACAGGTCCCGGTAATACTTGTCGAGCACCGCGACCTCGCATTTGACCAGCGCCGAGGTCGGCGAGGTCATGTCGATGGCGAGGACATGATCCTGACGCTCCGTGCCGAAATCCTTGGACGACGGTCGCGCGTCGATGCGGTCGCAGACCTCGCCGATCGGCCAGTCCTTCGCCTCCCCGTCCATGATCCCATACATATGGGCCTGAGGGTGGAAGGCCTTGTGGCGCCACAGATCGGCGTTGCCGGTCCAAAGACAATCGAAATAGGCCTGCATCGCGGCTTCGATGGCGGTGCGGTCGGCGTCGGTCGGCATAGACATATCTCTCCGCTCCCTTCCCTGCCCGAGGCCCGATCCGCTTGGATCAAATCAACTCCGGGACGTCTGGTGAATGATCTGTTCCGACGGCATGCGCTGACCGCCATAGAGGTCCCGGGCACGGCTCTCGAAGGCACGGACCATGCGTTTGACCGCCTCGTTGAACAGCGGCTCGATGACCCGGCTCAGGGTCTTCGACTTGAACTCGAAGTCGACATAGAAGTCGACCATGCAGCCCTGCTCGTCCGGATGAAACACCCACTGATTCTTGAGGTATTTGAACGGGCCGTCGAGATAGGCGGTGCGGATCGTCCGTGTGTCGCGGTCGAGTTCCACCCGGGATCCGAATTTCTCCCGGTAGATCTTGAAGCCGATGATCAGGTCCGCGTCGATCATCTCCGCGTCCTGCCGCCGGATCCGGGAGCCAAGGCACCAGGGCAGGAACTCGCTATAGCGGTTCACATCGGCGACAAGATCATACATCTGGGCGGGCGAATAGGGGACGACCCGCTTCTCTGAATGCTTCGGCATGGGTGCTCTATGGACTAGGTCATGGCGAGTTGTGCTTCGCGGGCGGCTCTCATTTTCTTGAAATCGTCGCCCGCGTGATAGGACGACCGGGTCAGCGGAGAAGCGGATACCATCAGGAACCCCTTGGCATAGGCGATGCGTTCCAGCTTCTTGAACTCCTCCGGCGTCACGAACCGGTCCACCGGCGCATGCTTGGGCGTCGGCTGGAGATACTGGCCGATGGTGAGGAAATCGACATCGGCGGCGCGGAGGTCGTCCATAACCTGGATGATCTCCTCGTTGCTTTCGCCCAGGCCGACCATCAGGCCCGACTTGGTGAAGATCGTCGGATCGACCTGCTTCGCCGTGTCGAGCAGACGCAGCGAGTTGTAATAGCGCGCACCCGGTCGGATCGCGTTATAGAGCCGCGGCACGGTTTCGAGATTGTGGTTGAACACGTCCGGACGCGCCGTCGCGACGATCTCGGTCGAGCCCGGCTTTTTGAGGAAGTCCGGAGTCAAGACCTCGACCGTCGTGTCCGGCGTGTGCTTGCGCAGCGCCCGAATGACCTGGGCGAAATGCTCCGCCCCGCCATCCGGCAGGTCGTCCCGGTCGACCGAGGTGATGACGATATGCTCCAGGCCGAGTTCCGCCGCCGCCGTTGCCACATGATCCGGCTCATGCGGGTCGAGCTTGTCCGGACGGCCGGTCGCCACGTTGCAGAAGGCGCAAGCGCGCGTACACACGCTGCCAAGGATCATCACGGTCGCGTGCTTGTTCTTCCAGCATTCGCCGATGTTTGGACAAGCCGCCTCCTCGCAGACTGTCGCGAGGCCAAGCTTGCGCATGAGCTGGCGGGTCTCGTCATATTCCTTCGAGACCGGCGCCTTGACCCTGATCCAGGACGGTTTCTTCATATGCACCGGGTTGTCGGGCTTATGGGCCTTTTCCGGGTGACGGACTTTGGATTCCAGGGTCATGTCGATGTCTCGCTCTAAAACGCCTTACCGCTAAATGGGGCGTATCGGCGGTTTCCGCGACCGCCGATTTGCCGCATCAGCCATACCGGATGATCACACCCGGCCTAGAAGTGGATCGCCCGGCCATAGGCGTCCAGCACGCTCTCATGCATCATTTCGGAAAGGGTTGGATGCGGGAAGATGGTGTGCATCAGCTCCTGCTCCGTCGTCTCCATGGTCTTGGCGATACCGTAGCCCTGGATCAGTTCGGTGACTTCCGCGCCGACCATATGGGCGCCGAGCAGCTCGCCGGTCTCGGCATCGAAGATCGTCTTGACGAGGCCCTCCGGCTCGCCGAGCGCGATCGCCTTGCCGTTGCCGATATAGGGGAAGCGGCCGACCTTGAGCTTGTGGCCCGCTTCCTTGGCCTTTTCCTCGGTCAGGCCGACGGAGGCGACCTGCGGCGAGCAATAGGTGCAGCCCGGGATGTTCTTGGTGTCGATGGGGTGGACGCCTTTGACGCCGGCCATCTTCTCGACGCAGAGCACGCCCTCATGGCTCGCTTTATGGGCCAGCCAGGGCGCGCCGGTCAGGTCGCCGATGGCATAGACACCCGGCTCGCCGGTCGCGCCATAGGGATCGGTGACGATATGGGTCCGGTCGACTTTGACCTTGGTGCCCTCGAGCCCGAGATTTTCCACATTGCCGACGATGCCGACCGCCATGATGACCCGGTCGAAGTCGTGCTTTTCGGCCTTGCCGCCGACATCGATAGTCGCGGTCACGGTCCCGCCCTTGCGGTCGAGCGCCTTCACCCCGGCCTTGGTGATGATCTTCATCCCCTGCTTCTCGAAGGCCTTATGGGCGAATTGCGAGATCTCCGCGTCCTCGACCGGCAGAATGCGGTCCATCACCTCGACGACCGTCACCTCCGCGCCCATCGAACGGTAGAAGCTCGCGAATTCGATGCCGATGGCGCCCGAGCCGACAACCAGAAGCTTCTTCGGCATGCTGTCCGGGACCATCGCCTGCTTATAGGTCACGACCAGCTTGCCGTCGCTCTCCAGGCCGGGGAGTTCGCGGGCCCGGGCACCGGTCGCCAGGATGACGTTCTTGGCCGTGTAAGACGTGGTCTTGCCGTCCTTCTCGACCGCGACCTTGCGCTTGCCGCCGGCCGTACCGTCCAGCTTCCCGTGCCCGTCGATATGGGCGACCTTGTTTTTCTTCAGGAGGTGCCCGACGCCTTTGGAGAGCTGCCCTGCGACGCCCCGGGACCGCTTCACCACTTTCTGTAGATCGAAGGAGACCTCCTTGGCGGAAAAGCCGAACTGATCGAGATTGTGCAGCAGATGGTATATCTCCGACGACCGCAACAGCGCCTTGGTCGGAATACAGCCCCAGTTGAGGCAGATGCCGCCGAGATGTTCCCGCTCGACGCAGGCAACCTTCATGCCGAGCTGCGCGCCCCGGATCGCGGCGACATAACCGCCCGGACCGCCGCCGACCACAATGAGATCAAAATCCGTATCCGCCATGATTTGCTCCTTGTTCCCGGGGTCGGCCGTCAGACCTCGATCGGCTCCCGGGTTCTTTCATTCTGAACATTGCCGGTATTCAGGGTTGTCGCCGGCTCGACCATCATGATCCAGCACTCTTGCCGGGCCACGGGGCGATGCTCGACGCCGCGCGGAACGACGAGATAGTCCCCTTCCTCGAGCGTGATGGTCCGGTCGCGGAGTTCCATGTCGAACGATCCCTTGATGACGATGAACATCTCGTCCTCGGTTTCGTGATGGTGCCAGACGAATTCACCTTCGATTTTGGCGACCTTTACGGCGGTCTCGTTCACCGTGCCGATCAGATGCGGCTGCCACTGCGCGTCGAAACTGTCAAAGACCTCGTTCAAAGACTTTTTTTCCATGGGTCGGCCCTCCTCGCGACAAGGGGTCAAAGCAGCATCGTCATCGGGTCTTCGACGAGTTTCTTGAAGGCGGCGAGGAACTGAGCCCCGACGGCGCCGTCAACCACCCGGTGGTCGACAGAGAGCGTCACCGACATCACGGTCGCGACGGCAAGCGCCCCGTCCTTCACCACCGGACGCTGTTCGCCGGCACCGACCGCCAGGATACAACCCTGGGGCGGGTTGATCACTGCGGCAAAATCCTTGATCCCGAACATACCGAGATTCGAGATCGAGAACGTCCCGCCCTGATACTCCTCGGGCTTCAGCTTGTTGTCCCGAGCGCGGGCGGCGAGGTCCTTCATCTCCGCCGAGATCGTGGCCAGGCCCTTATTCTGGGCCGCCTTGATGATCGGGGTGATCAAGCCGGCCGGCGTCGCGACGGCCACCGAGATGTCGGCGTTCTTATAATAAAGCGTGCCTTCCGGATCGTAGGAGGCGTTCGCCGCCGGCACCTGCTTGAGGGCCACGGCCGAGGCCTTGATGATCAGGTCGTTCACCGACAGCTTGACGCCGTCGTCGCCGGCCTTGGCGTTGAGTTCCTTGCGGAGCGCCAGCAGCTTGTCCAGTTCGCAATCCACCGTCAGGTAGAAATGCGGCACCGTCTGCTTCGATTCGGTGAGACGCTTGGCGATGGTCTTGCGCATGCCGGAAAGCGGTTCCAGCTCGTAATCCATTCCGAGCATGTCGGCGAGCTGCTTGGCACCCGGCCCGGACGGCGCGGGCGCCGCGGCGGGTTGAGCGGCGGGTTGAGCGGCGGGTTGAGCAGCGGGCGCCGCGGTTTGCGGCGCGGCGGCCGGAGCGCCGGACGCGGCCTCGACATCCGCCTTGACGATGCGGCCGTTCGGGCCGGAACCGGTCAGGGTGGAGAGATCGACGCCTTTCTGCTCGGCGATGCGACGGGCCAGCGGGCTTGCGAAGATCCGCCCGCCATCGCCGGATTTCGGCGCGGCCGGCGCCTTTGTTTCGGCCACCGGCGCGGCGGCGGGGGCCGCGGTCTCGTTCGCGACGGGTGCCGCGGCTTCGGCGACCGGTGCGGGCGCGCCGCCGCCCATGCCCTCGAGCGCGCTTTCGTCCTCGCCCTCTTCCAGCAGGATGGCGATCGGCGTGTTCACGGCGACGCCTTCGGTCCCCGCTTCGACCAAAATCTTGGCCAGTTTGCCCTCGTCGACCGCCTCGACCTCCATGGTGGCCTTGTCGGTCTCGATCTCGGCCAACACATCCCCGGCGGACACCGTGTCGCCCACGGACATCTCCCAGGACGCCAGTTTGCCCTCGGTCATCGTCGGCGACAGGGCCGGCATCAGAATCTGGATCGGCATGGGTCTTCCCCCCTTATCTTCCGTCGCGTCTTTTAGCGGTAGCAGACGGCCTTGGCCGCCTCGACGATGTCTTCCGGCTGGCGCAGAGCCATCCGTTCGAGATTGGCCGCATAGGGCAGCGGCACGTCGACCCCGCAGACCCGGGCGACCGGCGCGTCGAGATAATCGAAGGCGTGCTCCATCATCTGCGCCGCGATCTCGGACCCGATGCCGGCGAAGGGCCAGCCCTCCTCGACGGAAACCATCCGATTGGTTTTCTTGATCGAATTCACGATGGTCTCGGTATCGAGCGGACGCACCGAGCGGAGGTTGATGACTTCCGCCTCGATCCCCTCCTTGGCGAGTTCCTCGGCCGCGGTCAGCGCCTTACCGACCATGATGGACAGCGCGACGATGGTCACGTCGCTGCCCGACCGCTCGATCTTCGCCTTGCCGATCGGAATGGTGAAGTCCTCATCGGTCGGAACCTCGAAGGACTGGCCGTAGAGGATCTCGTTCTCCAGGAAGATCACCGGGTTCGGATCGCGGATCGCCGACTTGAGCAGCCCCTTGGCGTCCGACGCGGACCAGGGTGAGACGACCTTCAAGCCAGGACAGTGGGCGTACCAGCTGGCATAGCACTGGCTGTGCTGGGCGGCGACCCGGGAGGCGGCGCCGTTCGGGCCGCGGAAGACAATCGGGCAACCCATCTGGCCGCCTGACATATAGAGCGTCTTGGCGGCCGAGTTGATGATGTGGTCGATCGCCTGCATGGCGAAATTGAAGGTCATGAACTCGACGATCGGCTTCAGGTTCATGAAGGCGGCACCGACGCCCAGCCCGGTGAAGCCGTGCTCGGTGATCGGCGTATCGATGACACGCTTGTCGCCGAATTCGTCGAGCAGCCCCTGGGTCACTTTATAAGCGCCCTGATACTCCGCGACCTCCTCGCCCATCACGAAGATGTTGCCGTCGCCGCGCATTTCCTCGGCCATGGCATCGCGCAGGGCCTCGCGGACGGACTGGGTCTTGGTCTCGGTGAAGTACTTATCCTCGTCGCTTGCCGGCGACGTGGCCAACGGTGCGGCGGCGGCCGGTGCGGCAGGAGCCGGCGCAGGCGTCTCTTTGGCCCCCTCGACCGGTGCGGGCGCCGGCGCGGCGGAGCGACCCGCCCCTTCCAGGGCGCTTTCATCCTCACCGTCTTCCAGCAGCACGGCGATCGGCGTGTTGACGGCCACGTTCTCGGTGCCCTCGTCGATCAGGATCTTGCCGAGCACCCCCTCGTCGACCGCTTCCACCTCCATGGTGGCCTTGTCGGTCTCGATCTCGGCCAGAACATCGCCCGCCGACACTTGGTCTCCCGGTTTCTTTTGCCAGGAGGCCAGCTTGCCCTCGGTCATGGTCGGCGACAGCGCCGGCATCAGAATTTCGATCGGCATTCCCTAAACCCCTCTTCAGAAATGTCTTTTTATTGGCGCGCCATCAGGCTTCGACGAGAACGTCGGTCCACAGCTCGGACGGATCCGGCTCCGGCGACTGCTGGGCGAAGTCCGCGGCGTCCGCGATGATGTCCTTCACCTCACGGTCGATCTTCTTGAGATCGTCTTCCTCGACGCCCCCCTCGAGAAGCGCCACTTTCAGACGCTCGATGGGATCGCGCTCGGTCCGCATCTTGTTGACCTCGTCCTTGCTCCGATATTTCGCCGGGTCGGACATGGAGTGACCGCGGTAGCGGTAGGTCTTCATCTCCAGGATCATCGGCCCCTTGCCGTTGCGGATGTAGGTGACCGCCCGATCGGCGGCTTCGCGCACGGCCAGCACGTCCATGCCGTCGACCACCTCGCCGGGGATGCCATAGGAGAGACCGCGATGGGCGAGATCCGGGGCCTGCGGGCCACCGGCCGCCGCCCGCTGGACCGACGTGCCCATGGCGTATTCGTTGTTCTCGATGATGTAGAGCACCGGAAGATTCCAGAGGGCCGCCATGTTGAAGCTCTCATAGACCTGGCCCTGGTTGAGCGCGCCGTCGCCGAGATACGCAACGCAGAGATTATCGGTGTCCTGGTATTTCAACGCGAACCCGATGCCGGTGCCGATCGGCACCTGGGCGCCGACAATGCCGTGGCCGCCATAGAAGTTCTTTTCGCGGCTGAACATGTGCATCGAGCCGCCCTTGCCCTTCGAATAGCCACCGATCCGGCCGGTCAGCTCGGCCATCACGCCGCGGCTTTCCATGCCGCAGGCGAGCATGTGGGCGTGGTCGCGATAGCTGGTGATGACGCTGTCGCCTTCCTTCAGCGCGGCCTGGATGCCGATCACGACCGCTTCCTGGCCGATATAAAGGTGGCAGAAACCGCCGATCAGACCCATGCCGTACATCTGGCCGGCACGTTCCTCGAACCGGCGGCAGAGCAGCATATCGCGATAGTATTTCTTGAGCTGTTCGGGATCTGCCGCGGCCACCTTATTGGCGGGCTTGGCGGCCTTGGAACGGGTGGTCCTGGTGGATGTCTTCTTCGCGGTGGCTGCCATCGAGCTCTCTCCCTTTAGACAGGCGGCTTCTTTTCCGAAGCGGTCATCGGCGGGGGAGGATAACACCGGGCGCCCGCAACTCAAGGCTATGCGGGCGGTCAACGATTTTTAGGTATTTTAGAATGTTTTTCCAGCGGGCACGGTTTGAAAATTTCGCACCGATCATTCCTTAAGCAAAATCACTACATCGTCCGGATGCGCCATGTTCAGCATGATGCGCGCTCTTTCCTCGAGCATGTCAGGATCGAGGGCGGCCGGGGAGAGCAGTGAGACCCGATGCTCGAGAATGCCCCGACGTTCGGAAAGACTTTCCAATTCACCGGACGCGGCGGCCATTTCAACGTCCAGGCGTTTCATGGCCAAAAGCCCATGCTCCCCGGTCACGCCGTGAAAACAGAAATAACCGACCGCCAGCATGCCAAGTACTGGACCAATAATCCTGGCGGAACGTCGGCGTATTTCGTCTTGCAGCCTCATAACGCGGAGTGAATCACGGCGGAGTCATCGGGTCAACGACTTTGTCGACCCGATTCCTTCCGAGGAATCAAGCTGTTGCCAAAATGACTCAATTCTTGATCCAAATGGACTTTCGGCTTATCGCGCCAGCGCCGAGGCCCCGGGATAGTCCGCATGCTGGCCCAAGAGATCGGCGATTCGCAGCAGCTGATTATACTTCGCGGTCCGGTCGGACCGGCTCGGCGCGCCGGTCTTGATCTGACCGCAATTGGTGGCGACGGCGAGGTCGGCGATCGTCGCGTCCTCGGTCTCCCCGCTGCGGTGGGACATGACGCAGGTATAGCCGGCGCGGTGGGCCCGCTCCATGGTCTCCAGCGTTTCGGTGAGCGTGCCGATCTGGTTGACCTTGATGAGAATGGAATTCGCCACGCCCTTCTCGATCCCCTCGTCCAGTCGGCTCACATTGGTGACGAAGACGTCGTCCCCGACAAGCTGGACCTTGTCGCCGAGCGCCTCGGTTAGGGCCTTCCAACCGGCCCAGTCGTCCTCGGCCATGCCATCCTCGATGGTGACGATCGGATAGCGGCCGCAGAGATCCTGGTAGATCTTGATCAGCCCGTCGGCGTCCAGGGTCTGACCGGTGCCTTCCAGAACATATTTTCCGTCCTTGAAGAACTCGGTCGACGCGGTGTCGAGGCCGATGGCCACATCCTCGCCCGGCTTGTAGCCCGACGCCTCGATCGCCTCGGCGATATAGTCGAGCGCCTGGTCCGCGCTGTTGAGGGCCGGGGCGAAGCCGCCCTCGTCGCCGACATTGGTGGCGAGACCGGCCTTTTTGAGCTGACCCTTCAGGGCGTGGAAGACCTCGGAGCCCATGCGGACCGCGTCCTCCATCGACCCGGCGCCCACGGGCAGCACCATGAATTCCTGGAAGTCGACGGCGTTGTCGGCATGGGCGCCGCCATTGAGGATATTCATCATCGGTACCGGCATGGTCCGGGCCTGGGTGCCGCCGACATAGCGGAACAGCGGCAGACCGAGGCTGTCGGCCGCCGCCTTGGCGACGGCGAGGCTGACGCCGAGGGTCGCGTTGGCGCCGAGCCGCGACTTGTTATGGGTGCCATCGAGATCCTGAAGCGTGCGGTCGATATGGACCTGATCCTCGGCATCGAAGCCGGAGATCGTGTCGAAGATCTCCCCATTGATCGCATCGACGGCGTTCATCACGCCCTTACCGCCCCAGGCACCGCCGCCATCGCGCAGTTCCACCGCCTCATAGGCGCCGGTGGACGCCCCGGACGGCACGCCGGCCCGGCCCATGCTGCCATCCTCAAGCATGACATCGACCTCGACGGTCGGATTGCCCCGGCTGTCGAGGATCTGGCGGGCGACGATATCGGTGATCGCGGTCATGGCGCGGCTCCTGGTCTAGGCAAGATGAAAAGACCGGCTTTGCTAGCGCCGGGACCGGGTCCAAGGCAAGGGGGATTCGCGAATGGCTGCCCGCCGGGATGGCGGAAATGGCGGGAAGGTCAGGCGAAGAGGTTGAGGGCCGAACCGCGCCGCTCGCCCCGGGTCAGATCGCCGGCCGCCTGGAACAGATCGGTGGCGTTGCGGAACAGGCCGGCGCCGACGCCATCGCCGCCGGAACGGTCGGAAGAGGCGGCCCCAAAGCCCCCGCTCCCATCCTCTTCCGTGATCGCGTCGGGGGTGAGGTCCGCGGCGGAGGCGGCCTCGTCCACGCCCTGGGTCCCCTCGGGCCCGTCGCCGTCTTCCGATTCTCCGCTCAGTTCCTCCGCCCGCTCCTTGCTGGCCTCGGCCTGGGCCTGGGCCTTCGTCGCCTGGGCCTGGGAGGCGACCGCCCGGTCCTGGCCCGAGGGTTCGGCCGGCGCCAGGGCGGCGGCGATCACCTGATCCATCTTCTGGATCGTCGCCTCGGGATCGCCCTGGATCGGTGAGACGTCGATCGAGACCTCGCCACCGATGGCATATCGCTGTCCGTCGGGTCCGGTGGTGTATTCATAGGTCGGGGCGCCCGCATATTGGCCGCCGACCGCCGCATGGGCCTGTTCGTGGCGGCGGACCTCCTGATCGCGCTGTTTGAGTTCCCGGACCTGCTGTTCTTCCTCTTCCGTCAGGCCATCGGGATTGGCCGGGTCGAAACCGCCCTCCTCCGAAGACTGGTTGGCGGCCTCCTGCGCCCCGATGAGGGAAGAGATCGTGGGGCCGTCGGCATTGGCGAGCACGCCCCGGCTGTCGGAGGGGGTGGCGAGTGGGCGGGGCGAGTCGGACGAAAGACCAGCCGGTGCGGAAGACGCAAGACCCCGGCCGCCGCTCTGACCACAGCCTGAGCAACCTGGGGTTCCACAATTACAACCGACCTTTAAGGCACCCTGACCAGCACCAAAACCGCCCGACGCGAAGAGATTTGCGGTTGGGAGCGACAGGACGCCACCACCAATGGCCGCCATGGTCGATTCCGTTCGAAAACCTCGCCCTTGAGGAGAAGCCTAGCAAAGGCCCCTCCCCCAGGGAAACGGTCTAGACCGAAATGTCGACCGACTGGCCGCGCCCGCTCTCCGACGGCGGGGCCGGCGGGATGGCGGCCTGCTGCTCGGCTTCGGCGGGGGTGCCGCCGGCGCTCGACGCGATGTCGGCGGCCTGCTCCAGCCCCTGGATGACGGAGGCCCCGAGCGTGGCTTGGGTCTGGTTGGCGATTTGAAGTCCGGCGACGGCGAGACCGGCCGCGCCACCGATTTCATTTGGCATCTAGTGCTCCCTTCTAGAACCGTTGGCGATCCCCTTCTGGGGATCATGCTGACTAATATGGGCGATGATCGTTAACAAAAGCTTTCGCTAAAGCTCTCACGACCTCACCCGGCGAAATCGGCAAACTTTTTGTTTGCTCGTCTTCCCGATGCCCAGTCGTTGATATAGGTATCACGCACCCACCCATCACTGAAAATGAATTTAATGCGATACCGGATCTTCTTACGGGATTTTGAACGCAGCGCCGCGATCGGCATCCATCCGCACGAGCAGGGCATCACCCAGCCCGTGCGCTTCGATGTCCGACTGGAGGTTCTCGCCCCGCAGGCCGCCGAAACCGACCAGATCGATAACACCGTGTCCTATGAGGGGATTGTCGCGATCATCGACGAGGAACTGGCGTCCGGTCATGTCGGGTTGGTCGAAAAGCTGGCCGAGACCATCGCCCAGCGCTGCCTCGCGGATAAAAGGGTTCAAGAGGTCTGGGTCCGCATCGAAAAGCCGACGGCGATCCCCAGCGGCATCGCCGGCGTCGAGATCACAAGGGTCCAGACCTAAGGCCAAGCTCAGGAGGGGCGCTCCTATCGGGCCCAGGTGATCAGGAATTTAAACAGATCGGTCTCCGGCACGTCGTCCTCGCTGACGACTTTGCCGCGTACGCTGATCCCGGCGTCATGGACCGTGTTCGGATCGCCGGAGACCAGTGGATGCCACCACTCCAGCTCCTTGCCTTCGCGGATCAGGCGATAACCGCAGGTCGACGGCATCCATTTGATGGCCCCGAGATTGTCCGGGGTGAGAACGGTACAGCCCGGCACCTTGTCCCTGCGGTTCGGATAGTCCGAACAGCGGCAACTCCGGCTGTCCAGCAGCGTGCAGTGCACCGACGTGTAGTGCACGTTCATTTCCGGATCGTCCTCGTCGTAGAGCTTCACCAGACAGCAGCGCCCGCACCCGTCGCACAGGCTCTCCCACTCGTCACGGGACATCTGGTGGAGTTTCTTGGTCTTCCAGAAAGGAAGATCGTCGCTCATGGGCTCGTTCCTGGAGATCGGAGGCGCTGCGCGAGGGCGGACGGTTCAGACGATCTGGTCAAGGATCGTGCCATTGCCGTTGTTGAAGGACCGGTCGCCCGCGACCTGAACCTGCGGCACGGAGAACCCGGGCGTCGACGGTGGCGGCGACGGATTGCGCCGCGCCGACAACAATGATGTCACGGATTGCTCGTTCGGCCCCTGCGGCACGTTCGCCTGAGCCTGAATCCGTTGAAAGATCGTAACGTCGAATGGCGGTGTTGGTCCGATGACCGGCATGAGAGCCCCCTTGGTCCCTTCCCTCCGCTAAAAATAGGCGAAGAGAACGGATTTCCCAAGGGGGGCTTTTGAATTGGGCGTGTTGTCTTGGACGGAGAGCCCCGGTCAGTGGCAGGAGACGGCGACCAAACGGGCCAGCATCTCCGCCCGGTCGGGTCCGTAATAGGCCTCGACCCGTTCCAGGCTGTCCGCCATGCCTTCCAGGAACATGCAGCGCTCGCGCTCCGGCAGCTCAGGATAAACGCTCTGCCAGGCAAGCGCCGCCTCCTCATAGCTTTCGGTGGTGTCGAGAATATCCATCAGCCAATCGGCGGCGATGCGGCAACGCTCCTTTCCGTCGGCCACGGTCATCATGGTTTCACGGGCGGTCATCGGCTGGGAGGGACTGAACAGGATCGACACGGACATGGGCTGTCTCCATTTGAGCGGATGGTTTGCCCAAGTGGGAAGCAAAAGGCGTGCCAATTCACAACAACTATTCAGCTATGGTTAACATCTTAATAAAATCTTAAGCTTTTTCAATCGAGACCCTCGTTTTCTTCACCATTCTTAAGGGTATTTTAACAGATACTGGTTAATGCTAACGCACAGCTATCCAACATGGCGAAAACGATTATCTAAAAGACTATGAAGACTCTGCCGATCATATTGTTCCTGGGTATCCATCTGGCGGCAGCGCTTTGGTTGTCGGTCAAGCCGAACTGGCAACCCGGTGGCGAGGTTTTCGTCGTCTTCGATCCCCGCTTCGACCCTGAGCAAGTATTGAGCGCCGTGATCCATGCCGGGGGCATGGTGGTTCGCGGAACCGGTGGCGCCGTCGTCGCCACATCGAGCAACCCGGATTTTCCCGCCGCCCTATGGGACCACGGCGGACTGCTCATCCTCAATCCCGTCATCGAAGGCGCCTGTGCCGCGCTGATTTAATTCGGAGGCAAATCATGGAAAAGCTCAAGACGCTGCGCGAGAAGGGCGGACTGATCCTGACCGGCGTCATCGCGGTCAACCTTCTGCTGTATGTTGCCCACAGCCTGTTCGCGGGTCTGGAGGTTATGGCGGGCCTCGTCGTCGGTCTGGCCTCCCTTGCGGCCGTGGCCTTCCTCTATTGGCAGAATAAAGGAAAGGCAATCGCCAGCCATGCCGTCGCGATCGGCTTGATGTTCTCTGTCGCCCTCATTCTGTACAGCTACCGGGGCATCGATTGGCAGGTCGACGTCCATATGTATTTCTTCGCGGCTCTGGCCATGCTGGCGGTGTTTGTCGACCGAGGGGTTATTATCACGGCGACGGCGTTTGTGGCCGTTCATCACCTGGCGCTCAACTTCTTGCTGCCGGAATTCCTGTACCCAGGTGGGTCGGATTTCGGCCGCGTTGTCCTCCATGCCGTCATCCTGGTTCTCGAGGCCGGCATCCTGCTTTGGCTGACCGATACGATCGAGAAGGCGTTGGCACATGCCGACGAATCGCTCGCCGAAGCCAGGGCCGCCCAGGAAGAGACCGTCCGGGCGAACAAGGAGCGCGAGGCCATCCAGATCGCCGCCGCCGCCGAGCAGGAACAGATCCGTGCCGAGCTCTCCGCCACCTTTAACCGGGATATCGACGCGATCGTCTCGGAACTGTCCGGTACCGCCGGTGAGTTAGCCGAAGCCCAGAAGGGCCTGGAAGCGATGATCACGGAAAGCGACCGCAGTGCCGCGACCGTGTCGGACTACAGCCGCTCCACCTCGGAGAACATCACCACGGTGGCCACCGCCTCGGAAGAACTCGCCCAGTCCATCCATGAGATCGCGACCCAGATCGCATCCGCCCGCGACACCTCGGAGGAGGCGTCCCGCGAAGCCCGCGAAGCCAGTGTCGTGATGCAGGACCTCAACGGCAAGGCCGAGAATGTCGGCGAGGTGATCACGCTCATCGAGGCGATCGCCGAGCAGACCAACCTCCTGGCCTTGAACGCCACCATCGAGGCGGCCCGGGCGGGCGAGGCCGGCAAGGGTTTCGCCGTGGTGGCCCATGAGGTGAAATCGCTGGCGACACAGACCGCCAACAGCACCGAGCAGATCCGCTCGCTGGTCGAAACCATGGTGTCGGGCACCAAGGCCGCTTCCGCCACGCTCGACCGAATCGACCAGACCGTCGCCAAGCTGCAGGAAGCGACCACCAGCGTCTCCGCCGCCATGGAAGAGCAGACCACGGCGACCAGCGAGATCTCGCGTAGCGTTCAGGTGACCAGCGGCGAGAGCGCGGAAGTCTCCAAGGCGGCCGAAAGCATCGCCTGCGCGATGAACGAGGCGACGGCCGAGACCTCCAAGGCCCGCACCCAGGGCGACAAGCTGCTTGAAACGATCACACGGTTGAAGAGCCAGGCGCAGAAGTTCCTCGCCGACCTCAACAACAGCGATTCGAAGGACCACAATACCAGTGACCTCGCCGCCTGACCGCAGTGCCATGATCAACCTCGAAATGGCGGGTCCCAGGGCCCGCCATTTTTGTTGAATTCCCTATCCGGCGGTACAGGACGTCACTGCCGAGGCGACCCGGGTGGGTGCGAGGTCCGCCAACGCCACGGAGGCGGGCTGTTCGGCGGGCCGCGTGACCGGCGCCTGCAGAATACCGGCCTGCAGCCAGGCGAGATCGCCATCGCTGCCGCGCTCACCTCGAACACGAACGGTGACCGGTAACGGATCCGCCCCCGTCGCCGTGACCGCGGCGATCTCGAAACGGAAGGCATAGGAGGGCGTCAGCCCCATCCGCAGATCCGACATGACGACCCGACCTCCCTCCTCGCTCAGGCGGTAGAAGCCATCCGAAAAGGTGGCCAACTTCCGGTATGCGGCGTTATCGGATAGACAGGCGATCAGATCGGTGCGCCGCGGATAGGCATAGACCGCCGCGTCCCGTGTATCATCGTCCGGGGCATCCCCGAACAGCGGCAGGTACATGTTGAGATACCGGTCGCCGTCGATCGCCACGATCTTCCAATAGGCGATGTTGAAGGGCGTCGGGATCGCCAACACCCGCTCGGGAACGACGCCGTGGGACGCCATAAGAGTCTCGGCTCGATCCTTCATGAGAGCCTGCGCCGGAATAGTCGCCAGCATGTAGAGGGTGGAAACGGCCAACGCCCCGCGCAGCCAACCTGCGAAGCGGTCCGACCACTGGCCCTGGAACAAGGCCCAGAGGGCGATCAGCAACAGCGGCAAGGTGTAGAGGGGATCGATGATGAAGATCGATCCGACGCCCACCGCCCCGACCCCGAACGGCCACAGCAACTGCGTGCCATAGACCGTCATGGCGTCGACC
Organism: Alphaproteobacteria bacterium; assembly: GCA_024743275.1. GTDB lineage: Bacteria > Pseudomonadota > Alphaproteobacteria > JANSWW01 > JANSWW01 > JANSWW01. The sequence goes on along the minus strand of JANSWW010000005.1, from coordinate 2,041 downwards.
AGGGCATGGGTCGCGAAAATCAGATAGACCGCCAGATAGGTGGCCATCCGGTGATCGCGCAGACGGCGGCTCCATCGGACGAGCGGTTCGGCGAAAAGCGGGGTCACGAGCGCCTGCATGATCAAGGAATGGGTCGCTCCCCGGTGGGACACGAACGCATCCACCGGATCGGCCGCCGGCAGGAAGGTGTCCAGGTCCGGCACCGTCCCCAGGGCACCGCCCAGGAGGATGGCATTGCGCGGGCCGATCTTAGGCCCCAGAAGCGCCGCGCATACTCCGGCACCGAGAACAAACTGCGTCAGTGAATCCACCTGATCACTCCCATTTTGCGGCGGAACTCCGCTGTCCCGCGGAAAGCCCAACTAGGTCATTAACTCATAAATCCCTTCCGGCTCTGCCATCGGTAGAGCGTTGAGATGTAAGGAGAAGCAGCGAAAGCGATGCGGCGCATCGGTGAGCCGGTTCGACGATGGAGATCGGCGCCATACCGATGGCCGCACAGCGGTTCAGCGGATTTGACGTCTTGTCATGAAGATTTCTTGAAAAATGCCCCACATTTCCCTGCGAAATCTTCACTTCCAATCCATCCAAATCCGGCCTGAACAGAGACCGATGGGATTTATGAGTTCATGACCTAGGCCGGAAGACGCCCGGAGCAACATGTCCCTCGGAAAGGAGGGCCCGCGGGACGTCATCGATCCGCCCGACCAACGGCACACAAATCCGCTTGGTTGAAGACGCTCCACCCGTGCGCAAGGCGGCATTGTCGCCGCCCGGCCCTCGCCCCGATTGACCCGGCACGACGCTTGCCCCAACAATCGAGGACAACAGTACGTAGAACGCCCACGGCGATTCGGGGATCCAGATGGACTTCGGTATTTCATCCTATCATCCGCAAAAGGTGCATCTGAGCGATCCTGACCGTCTCAAATCGGCCGTGGAGAAGGCCTGCCGGGGCAATGGCTCCCTGGCCGACGAGATCTTCTTGTCGAACGTCAAACCGGTCGATCTCGACAGCGTGAAGAAGAAACTCGGGCGCAGATGGGCGTCGGTCGCGAAAGAGGTCATGCTGGTCGTGGAGAATTCGGTCCTGCCGGACCTCGATCCGGAAGACCTGCTGATCGTTCTGGGCGACGGGCAGACCGCGATCCTGTTCGGGACCACGGATGCCGCCCATATTCAACAGCAGTCCGCGAAATTCGCGGCCGTCACCAACCACGCCCTCGGCAAGGCCGGGATCCCCCAGGCGGTGCTGGTCGGCGCCAATCCACTCAAGATGACCGGCGCGGAGGCGATCGCCGCCGTCGAGACGCCGGCCACCTTCCACAAAATGGTGCGGGAAAAGGAGGCCGAACAGCTTGTCAAGCCGACGCGCCTGTTGGACGAGCCCGGCAACAGCGTCAAATACGCGCCCATTCTCGAAATCGGCAGGCGGATGGTCCGACGCTATCTCGCCACCCCGGAGTTCGGGAACCCGAAAGCCCTGCGCGCGCCCGGATCCTTCGGATCGCCGAAGGACCGGTTCATGCTGCAATCGAGCGCGCGGGAGATCGGCCGGGCGAAGTCCGACGCCGGCGTGGTCGTGCCGCTCGGCGTCGAGGCCGTCAACGACGAACGCGGGCGGGAAAGCCTTTTGAAGACCCTCGGCGTGCTGCCGACCCAGGAACGCGGACGGATGGTGCTGCTGTTTCGTAATCCGACCGAGAAATCCGACCTCGCCGCCTTGGAGAAGCTGCCGACCATGCTGAACAATTTCGGCATTCGCATGGGCTTCTGTCTCAACAAGGACACCCTCGGTCTGGCCGACCGTCTGCTGCGGTTCGATCTCGCGCTGCTCGGCTATGATTGTAAGGGCTACAAGCCGAAAGAAACCAATGTGGACGGGTTCCTGGCGCTGTGTCAGCGCTCCGTCGTCCCGTCGCTGGCCATCGAGGTCAACCGGGTGTCCGTGTCCCGGGACGCCAAGAAACGCGGCTTCGCGATGATGGCCGGCAAGGGCGTGGCCCCGGCCCTCACCTCCATGCGCGACAGCTTCGAACTG
>JANSWW010000026.1 GCA_024743275.1 Alphaproteobacteria bacterium | reverse complement strand
TAGTTTGGGTGGTAATGGGGTGGGTTGAAGCTGCCGCCCCGGCGCGCCGCCCCGCGACCCTTTGGGTCGAGGCGCGCCGCTTCCGAGGTGAAACCCTAAACCCTAAACTAAAGCTCGCGATGTTGTCCCGCTCGCTTAGAGCGTCGTAGCATCGCGAGCGCACGGCGCGCTGAGCGACCTGGCTGCGTCTAGCTGCCCTGACTCCTGACAAGGTGAGCAGGGGGAGTTAGCTTCCTGCTCCGTCCTCGCTCTTGATGTGATCATAAGAGGGTCCTTGTGCTGACAGCACTTAAAATGGAGCGGTAGCTCCTATATTTTAATACCCTAAAGCCCGAGGTCGCGACCCTAAATGATACCGGGAGTCCTCTCCTCGCAAAGGCTGCCTTGGCTTGATAAAACGGCCATCGGCCTTGATAAAATGGCCATCGGCGCTGATAAAATAGCCATTGGCCTTTGACAAGATAACCGCTCCTTGATAAAACAGAAAGAAGCTTGAGTCTTAGCTACGAATGGCTTGGCCCGGCCGCTGATACACTGCCTGTGCGGGATCAAGTGGAATCATGTGCAAAGCCGGTCACGGGGGGGGCCGGTCACGATCCGAGGGGGGGCCGGTCACAATATATTTCGAGCGACCCCCCCTAAAAGGGGGCCGGTCACAGTGCGCCAAAAGGGGGCCGGTCACGATCCGTCCGCTTTCGGTGGGGCCCAGTCTCTTGCAACGAAAGGGTTGGGTTCTTGTTTGTCCGTTTTTTTTTCTGCTGGTGCAACGCCGAGGCCTGGAGACCCGAGCGCTGGGCGCTGCGTCGATAGTTTCTGGGGCCCAGACTCTTGCAATGAAAGGGTTGGGTTCTCGCTTGTCCGGTTTTTTTTCTGATGGTTCGAGGCCTGGAGACCCGAGCGCTGGCGGCGAGCGAAGAGGCGCGGCTGCAGCGCCATCCGCTCTCGTCTGCGTCAGCTTTTGGTCAAGGGTCGCTGTTTGTTTCGACCTGTTCCTCGCAGTCGTTTGTCGCTCAGCTTAGCCGCCCCGCGCCCCACAGCCATGCCGGCCTACGCCAAGCGCCCCTTCCAGAAGCAGGCTCCCAGGCCGGCCCGCGTGGCCTCGCGCCCGGACCCGGGCGACCGCTTGCCGAAGTTCATGCTGGCGCCCTACGCGACGGGCGACGGGGAAGAGGCTGCGCCCTTTTACCTCAAGGGCGTGGACAAGAAGAAGGCCCTCGCCCCGGCGGCCATTGCCGCTTCGCGCTCGTCCGGCAACTCCGAGGTCGCTGCCCTCCGCCTTGGCATTGCAGTCTCGGAGAGCGCGGGCGTCTCACAGATGGCGTCCAGGTCCTCTTCCGCAACCGCAATCGACGCCCAGTCGACAGCTTGCCCGCGGACTACGAAGATAATGCGGAGAACCGCGAGGACCGAGCTCCGCTCCCCAAGCACATGGCGATCTATGTGGGCCTGCGCGTGGTTCTCACGCGGAACCGCGACAAGCAGAACCACTACGTGAATGGCATGGTGGCTGAGGTGGAGGCGCTCATGACGCAGACCGGCCGCCGCCTTGCCGTCTACCCCTACACGGACGCCGACGTGCCGCGGGGCCGGGTGGTCTACTACCCCGTG
>JANSWW010000015.1 GCA_024743275.1 Alphaproteobacteria bacterium | reverse complement strand
TCAACAACCGCCGTCTGCTTGAGCCCATCGGGAACATACCGCCAGCCGAAGCCGAGACCAACTTCTACGCAGCTCTGGAAACTGAACCCATGGCCGCGTAACTAAACCAAATCAGCCTCCGGCAAACCCGGAGCGGTTCACTTCCGCCACTTCTGAACGGTTTTCGGATTGATCCCGTAGCGCGCGCTCAACTCCTGGATCGAAGCTTTCGATCGCTGTATCGCCGCTCGGACGGCGTGAGTGGTCGTGGCGCTGCCGTGAAGTACCTGTCCCATGGGCCCTTCTTATCGGTAGTCGAAAAAATCGTACCATCACATGTTGGGACTGGACATCTTGGTTAAACAACCTGAGCCTACTGTAGCCAATCGGCAACATCCCACCAGCGGAAGCCGAGCAGCAATATTACGCCATACTGGACGATCAGAGCGTGGCGGCGTAACTCCAACTAAACGGCCTCAGGCAATCACGGGGCGGTTCATCAGTTCCTCCCGCCCAGTGCTGGTAAGGCCGTCCTCACGCCAACCGTCATCCAAGCAGGCCCGCTTGATTCATCCGTGGATTGTGGCCGCACAGGGCTCAAACTCACGCACCCGGCTCTCGGCACTCCGACCCGACCGCGCCAACTCCACAGCCTGAAACCTGAATTTCGCAGGGTACGGGGGTCTCGTCCTCTGCATGATGAACACTCTCGTTCATTTCTGAAAAAGTGTCCTTCAAACTTGGGAGCCTCCAAGTTCCTCAGACGATGAGCCTGACTACCCTTTGGCCGGCCGATCCAAAAAAGGTGGACAGGAGGGTGGATACAAATCTCTACGAGCGCCCTAACAACCTGAAAAAATGAATAAAAACCCAATGGAATGGTGCCGTTGGAGGGATTCGAACCCCCGACCCACGCATTACGAATGCGTTGCTCTACCGACTGAGCTACAACGGCGTTCGCGCTCATTTCGCGTCGAACGGGGTTGATACAGTCAGGTCCGCTCAAACGCAAGACCTTACGCACGCCGGCCGCCATGACCTGCACACAGGCCGGGTCAGGCGGCTCGGTCGGCCCCGCCCTCGCCGCCCTCGGCCGGTGCCTCGCCCAATTCGGCCAGCGGGGCCGGCGCGGTCCCGGACGGGATCCGCCACCGCTGGGTCTCGAAGCTCCGGCAGTTGGAACACACGGCGACCCAATCGCGATGGGGCGTGCCGCAGCTGTCGCAGCGCCAACTCGGGTCCTCGGGCGCCTCGGCGGCCTTGTTGAGCCAGGCGCGCGCCGCCTCGCCGTCGCCGGTCGACGCCTGTTCGAGATCGGCCATCAGCCGATAAAGCCGCCGGCTCGCCCGCTTCCCGATGGCGTGCTCCAAATGCTTCTTGGCGTCGGAGAACTGCCCGGCGTTGATCTCCGCCTCGGCGAGAGCCGCCAGCGCGCCCGGATGGTCCGGCTTCCATTCCACCAGCTTGAACATGTGGCGGGCCTTCTCCTGCGCCGACGAACTGCCGGCGAGTTCGGCCCAGGCCTCGGCGAGTTCCCCCCGCGGGGTCCGGCGATAGGCCTCCTCCAGGAGCTTGCGGGCCCGCCGGTCCTTGCCGTCCTCCAACAGGCGGCGGGCATAGAGCGCCGCCGCCGGGGACAGGGCGGGATCGGCCTCATAGGCCCGTTTCGCGTCCTCCATCGCCCGGTCGCGATCGCCCTCGGCCAGGCTCGTCTTGGCGCGCTCCAGCAGCAGGGCGGCCCGCTTGCGTTCGATCTCGTCCACCTCCATGACCCGCTGGCTCGCCGCCTGGCGCAGGGTGGCCAGCGCCTCGGACCATTTGCCGTCGCGGATGTGGATATCGAGCTGCGCCTTGATCACCCAGGGCGTTTCCGGGCGCAGGCGATAGGCCCGCTCGACCAGCTTCTTGGCCTCGTCCGTATCGCCGCGCCGGAGCGCGTTGTCGAGCAGGCCCCGCGTGCCCATGAACTCGGTTTCCGGATGGTCGAGCATGGAGCGGAAGAAGGTCTCGGCCGCCTTGTCGTCGCCATGCAGTTCGGCCGCCTTGGCCGACAGCAGCATGGTGAGCGCCGGCTCGTCGAGCAGGTTGTCGGCGCTCTGGGCGAGCCGCCGCGCCTCGTCCCGGTCCCCGGCGGCGACCGCCACCAGACCCTGGGTCAGGGCCCGCAGACCCTTTTCCCGCCGTCGTGTCGACTGATAGCTGACGATCTGGCCCGGCAGGGACCAGAGCCAGCGATAGCCGCCGAAGATCACCGCGATCAGCGCGGCGACCAACAGGGAGAGCAGCAGCAGGATACCGACACTGGTATCGAGTCGCCAGCCGAGCCAATCGATCTGAACCGCCCCGGGATGATCGGTGAGCCAGACGGCGACGAAGACAAGGACGCCGACCTTGATGAAAAACAGGATCGGCCTGAGCATCAGCCGTCCTCCCCGTTGCGGTCGGGGCTATCGCCGGGCGCCCCATCGGTGGCCCGAATCCGATCCGCCGCCGCGCTCTGCAGGCGGGCGATCTCGACCTCCGCGTTCACCTTGGCGCCGGCCCGGTTGAGCCAGGGCTGAGCGACCAGCCGCAACTCCTCGGGCAACTCGCTGAGCGCCGACAGGGCCGTCGCGACATCGTCCTCGGCAAGCGCCGCCTCGGCCCGGGCGACGATGGCGTCGGCCGCCTCGCCCTCGACCACGCCGGTCCGGCGCACACTGACGAGATCGGCGATCCGGTTCAACGCCTCGCCGACCACGCTTTCCTCTTCCCCGGCGATCGACCGGCGCACCACGGCGCGGGCGATCGGCGCGAAATCCAGGCGGAGTTCCGGGATCGTGGCGATGCCGTCCTCGGCATAGAAGGCGACCGAACTGTCGATCTCGGCGCCCAATGCCCCCAACGCCGCCACCTCGGCGGCGAAGGAGCGGCCGTTGCGCACCGCACCGGCGAACTGGCTCACCGCCAGCACGAAGGCCTGATCGGCGCGATTGGCGTCCGCGCCCAGTTGGATATTGGCGTCCAGATTGGCCTGGACCGCGTCGATCCGGCCGCCCAGTGCCGCCTGGGCCTCGTTCAGGGCCTCGTCCAGGGCCTCGTTCAGGGCCTGCCGCGTCTCGATGAGCGTGTTCCGCACCCCGTCGATCCGCTCGCCGAGGGCCAAGGACAGTGCCTCCAGATCGGCGGGCGCCACGGACGGCGCCGCACTGAGATCCGCCAGCGCGCCCTGCAGGTCGGCGAGTTGACCGTCGAGCCGCTCCAGGGCGGGCGCCGGATCGTCCGGCAGATCGCGCAACCGCTGCTCCAGACCGTCGATCCGGGCCGACACGGCGCCAAGCTGGGCGGCGGAGACACCCGTCGCGGTCGCACCGTCGGACGCCGCCGCGGGGATCGCCTCGAGCGCCCGCACCTCGGCCCGGAGGGCGGCCAGATCGGCGTCCAGGCTTTCGATGTCCGTGAGCGCCGTCGTGATCCTGTCGCCGAGCCGCTCTTCCAAGTCCGCGAGGGCGGCGGGATCAACTCCTCCGGCGGGTTGCGGGGCGGGCTCCGGGGCCGGCCGGGCCGCGAGTTCGGTCACCCGGCCCTCGAGGGCCTCCAGCCGTCCCGCGACATCACCGATCGCGCGGTCGAGGGCGGCAACGGACTCCTGCAGCGCCGCCGGTATCGCGGGCGCGGGCGCCTCGGGGGCGGGGGCGTTTTCCAGCGCCGTCACCCGGTCGGCGAGCGCCGCCACAGCGGGATCGGCCGGGTCCTGGCCGAAGGGATAAACCTTGGGCAGGCCGAGCCCGGAGATCTCGTTGATATTCGGTTGAATGACCGGGTTCCAGGCGAGCAGACCGACCGGGCCACCGACGACGATCAGGATCAGCACCAGGTAGAAGACGGGCTTGAACCAGCCGCCGCCTTTCTTCAACTCCGGCTCCGGACGGGTTGGCTCCTTGGGAGCACTGTCCTCGGGACGGGGCACCGGTTCCGGCTCGATCGATTCGACCGTGTCGGGCCCAGGCTCCTGGGAAGTCTCCGGACCCTCGCTCTTCATATCCGCGTCGCTGTCGGGATCGCTCTTCCAGGGGCTATCGCCACCCCCGGGCGCATCCGGAGTGTTCCCCTGGGTGCCGCCTGCGGAGACGGTATCCTCCTGCTTGGGATGCTCGTCCTTGGGCTTGTTCGCCATGACGCCTCTTTCGCTGCTTCGGGACGCTACCGCGGGGCATGGCCCCGTTTCACCTTTCCCCGGTTCTGTTTTGACCCAGCCGCACCAATTCTGCAAGCAGCCCGGTGTCGTCGGGTGTCGCCGCGACGAGACGGCATACGCCCGTGCCGCCAAGCCCGGTTTCCTCCACATGCGCATCGATTCTGGGCGAAAGCGAGACGAGCGCCGTTTGACCGAGATCGGCGCCGATCCGCGCCACCGCCGCGTCCAAAAGCCGGGCCGCCTTGGCCGACTGAAGGAGAATCGCGTCGGGCGGCGGGGTCAGCGCCGCCGCGAGGTCGCCCGCCGTCGGCACGATGGCGCGATTGGCGTAGACGATGACCCGGCGGCAGTCCTTACCGGCATCGCGGAGGTCGGCGGCCAGGTCGGTCGACACATCTTCCCCGGAGAGCCACACCAGGGGCTCCACCAACCCACGTCGCCCGGCGAGATCGTCGACCAGGCCGCGCGCGGTGCCCGAAGCCGTCTCCACCGACCGGAAACCCCGTGCCCGGACGGCCGCGGCGCTGGCCGCGCCGACGGCGAACACCGGCAGATGGGCGAGCGAGGCCGGCAAGGCCATCGCGGCCGACGGACTGGTGATCACAAACCCACCGATTCCGTCGGGCAGGTCGTGGGGGAGCGGGGCGATCTCGGTGAGCGGCAGGATACGAGGGGCATACCCGGCCCGCCGCAGTCTTTCGGCGAGCGGGCCCGCCTTGTCCACCGGGCGCAGGATCAGGACGGCCGCCGCCATCGGCCGGCTTTCCTGGGGGTCAGTCCGCGAGCGCGGCGAAGAAGTCCTCGCCGGCGGCCGACCGCAGCCGTTCGCCGACCCTTGCCCCGAGCGCCTCGGCGTCGGCGACCGGCCCGGCCTCCTCGTCGGACCAGGACTGGCTGCCGTCCAGGGCGACCACCTGGCCCCGCACCCGCATGCCGGCCCCGTCGATCTCGGCATAGGCGCAGATCGGGGTCTTGCACGACCCGTCCAACACCGCGAGCATCGCCCGCTCGGCGATCACCCGGCGCCAGGTCTCCCCGTGGTTGATGTGCTGAAAAAGCTCCGCCAGGCCGGTATCGGCCTCGCGGATCTCGATCCCGACCGCCCCCTGGGCGACGGCCGGCAGCATCTCCTCCGGCGCCAAGGGCTGGGTCGCCACGTGCTCCATGCCGAGCCGGCGCAGACCCGCCATCGCCAGCAGCGTCGCGTCGGCCACGCCGTCCTCGAGCTTCTTCAGCCGGGTCTGGACGTTGCCGCGGAACTGCACGATCTCCAGGTCCGGCCGCTGCGCCTTGATCAGCGCCGCCCGCCGGACCGAGGACGTCCCCAGCACCGCCCCCCGGGGCATCGCGCCGAGGCGGGTGTATTTCGAGGAGACGAAGGCGTCCCGGGGGTCCTCCCGCTCCATCACGGCGGTCAGCGTCAGACCGTCGGGCAGGAAGGTCGGCACATCCTTCATGGAATGCACCGCCGCATCGATCCGCCCGTCATAGAGCGCTTCCTCGATCTCCTTGACGAAGAGACCCTTGCCGCCGATCTCGGTGAGCGGCTTGTCGAGGATCTGGTCGCCGGTCGTGCTGACGATGACGATCTCGACCGCTCCCTCTTCTCTGAGCTCGGGGACCGCCGCCTGAAGGGTATCGCGGACCGCATAGGCCTGGGCGAGGGCCAGTTTCGAGCCTCTCGTCCCCAGTTTCACGGGTGTTCTATATTCGCTCATGCTTATGGAATACCGGGGAACGGCTTGCGGGCAAAGGTGGAAATTGAATTTCCGCGATTTCTCTTGCGGAACGGCGCCAGTCGTCGTAGCGCCATCGCCAACCCAGCGCCGGAATTGACGGATCGACATGAAGATTCTCGGAATCGAAACCTCCTGCGACGAGACCGCGGTCGCCGTGGTCGACGACATGGCCGAGGGCGCCGACCGCCTCAAGGCGAATATCGTGCTCTCGCAGATCGAGGATCACCGGAAATTTGGCGGTGTCGTGCCGGAGATCGCCGCCCGCGCCCATCTGCGGCACCTGCCCGGACTGCTCGACGACGCCCTCGCGGAGGCCGGCATCACCCTGGACGATATCGACGCGGTGGCGGCCACCGGCGGGCCGGGGCTGATCGGCGGGGTCATGGTCGGCGTGACCATGGCCAAGGGGCTGGCGCTGGCGGCGGACAAGCCGTTCATCGCCGTCAACCATCTGGAGGCCCATGCCCTGACGGCGCGGCTGACCGACGACGCGGCCTTTCCCTACCTGCTGCTGCTGGTCTCCGGCGGTCATTGCCAGCTCGTCCTGGTCGAGGCCCTCGGCCGCTATACGCTCTACGGCACGACCCATGACGACGCGGTGGGGGAGGCCTTCGACAAGACCGCCAAGCTCTTGGGCCTCGGCTATCCCGGCGGCCCCGCTCTGGAACGCATGGCGGAGAAAGGCGCGCCGGGCCGTTTCGCGCTACCGGCGCCGATGGTCGGCCGCCCCGATCTCGACTTCTCCTTCTCCGGCCTTAAAACCGCTGTTCGGACGCAGGTGCAGAAGCTCGGCGACGCCATCACCGACCAGGACAGGGCCGACCTCGCCCATGCCTTCCAGACGGCGGCGGTGACCTCGCTCGCCGACCGCACGAAACGGGCGCTCGACCGCGCCCTCCGCGAGGCGCCCGACCTGACGGCGCTCGTGGTGGCCGGCGGTGTCGCGGCCAACAAGACCGTGCGCGACGGCCTGTCGGCGATCGCCGAGAAACAGGGTGTCGCTTTTCTTGCGCCCCCCATGGCCCTATGTACCGATAACGCCGCCATGGTCGCCTGGGCGGGCCTGGAGAAAGCCCGCCGGGGCGACCGGGACGCGCTCGACTTCAAACCGCGGCCACGCTGGCCGCTCGATAGCCTCACCCAAAGGCACCCCAACAAGGGACAGGGAGAAAACTGATGCTGTTCGCCATCGTCGCCCACGACCACCCGAATTCCATCGATAAGCGGATGGCCCTGCGGCCCGACCATGTCGAGCATCTGAAGGCCCATGCCGACAAATTGATGGTCGCGGGACCGATGCTGGACGAGGCCGGCGAGAAGCCGATCGGCAGCCTGTTGATCTTCGACGGCGCCGACAAGGCCGAGGTCGAGGCCTTCTGCGAAAGCGATCCCTATAGCAAGGGCGGCCTGTTCGCCTCGGTCAGCATCGCGCCCTGGAAGCGGGTGATGGTCGACGCCGCCATCGGCGCCGAATAAGCACCCCGGTCTACAAGGAGTCAGCAAGGAGAGAGCGATGGCCTATTGGCTGTTCAAGTCGGAACCCAACACCTGGTCCTGGGACGATCAGGTCGCGGCCGGGCGCGACAATGGCGAGTGGGACGGCGTCCGCAATTACCAGGCCTGCAACAATATGAAGCCCATGAAGATCGGCGACCGGGGCTTCTTCTACCATTCGGTCAACGAGAAGCGGATCGTCGGCATCGTCGAGGTGGTGAAGGAATACTACCCCGACCCGAGCGACGCCTCCGGACGGTTCGGCATGGTCAATGTCGCCGCCGTCGAGCCGGTGCCGGCACCCGTGACGCTGGCCGACATCAAGGCGGACGAGCGTCTCGCCGATATCGCGCTCGTCAAACAGTCCCGGCTGTCGGTGATGCCGATCGCCGACGAGCATTGGAAAATCATTTGTGAAAAAGCGGGAGTGACGCCGTGAGCACCGATTTGATTGCGCTGAAAGAGATCGAGGATGGCGAGGCGAAGCGGGTCGACGGCCCGACCGGCGAGGTCGTGGTGGTCCGCCAGGGCGACGGTGCCGTCGCCTATATCAACGTCTGCCCCCATCTCGGCACGCCGCTTCAGATGGACGACGACGAGTTCGTCACCGATGACGGCGCCCATCTCGCCTGCATGACCCATGCGGCCACCTTTCGGATCTCCGACGGCTTCTGCACCTCGGGCCCGTGCGAGGGTGATACCCTGGAATCGGTCCCGGTCACCGTCGTCGACGGCATGGTGAAGCTGGCCTAAGCGCTATTCGGATTGGCCGTCGTCCGATTGGGCGTCGTCCGATTGGGCGTCTTCCGGCACGAAGAGACCCCGAACCTGGGTGCGCTGGTTGCCCTCGTCCCGACCGAGAAGCCGGCTGACCCCGGTTTTGAGGTTCACCTCGGCGGTTTCCCCGTTGAGCTGGTTGTCGCCCCGCGTGATGCGCACATCGCCGGTAAGCGTCGCGATTTCGGTGTCTAGATTGTAGACGCCCTCCCGGCCGAGGGCGACCTCGTTCGGCGTGGCGATCCGCACACCGCCGGTGGCCTCCATCCGCGAGACCGCGAGACCGTCCGCCCCCTCCTTGAAGCGGGCGACCAGCACGTCGGCCTCGATCCGCCGGTCGGCCCGGACGGCCACGGCATCGCCCCGGGCGACGGCATAGCCCTCGCCCTGCCAATACTCCAGGCTGTCGCGCGCCGTGATGACATCCTCCGGGGTGGTCAGGCGCAAATCGCCACCGCGCACCACGACCACTTTGCGGTCGAGATCGTAGACCGCCTCGTCCCCGACGACCTCTTCCCGATCTGTGAAGATCCGCACCGCGCCGGTCGCCTCAAGCCGGTAGATCTCGGTCCCGCCTTCGCCGGCGAGCGGGGTCCCGTCGGCGGGCGCCGGCTGCGTTTCCCCGCCCCGCTGCCGGTAGCGGGCGACCAGGACGTCGGCGGCGACCGTGGTCCCGCCCCGGCTGGCGGTCGCGTTGCCCCGGGCCACATAGACCTGGTCGGAGCGGATCCACTCGATGCCCTGATCGGCCTCGACGATCAGCGGCCCGTCCTCCGACCCGCCGCCCAGGCCAAGGGTCTGGGCCCGACCCTCGGTGACGTCCGAGGACAGAAGGAGGAGAAGAAACAGGCCTTTGATCATGGGTTTGATCAGGGTCATGGGGTCTCGGTCTCCGGATAGAGGATCAGCCGGGTCTTGCCGCGAAAATGGATCCGGTCGCCGCGCTCGCTGATCCGGAAGCTCTCGGCGGTCACCTCGCCGAAACCGCCCTGGCCGGTGACCGGGTTCGGCCCCTCGGTCACCCCGGCGGCAAGATCGACGAAAGCGGTCTCGGAAAAAAACTCGTAGCCCCGGTCGTGGAACAGACTGACGCCGCCGGACAGATCGATGGTCTCGACGTCCTTGGCGTAGATCCCGTTCGACGCGGTCAGCGCCACCCAATCGCCCTCGACCGTGGTCAGATCGGCGGTCGGGGCATCGAGATAGATGAGATCGCCATCCGCCGTGTCCTGACGGGCCGATTCGGCGGTCACCACATAGGGCTGGCCGTCCTCGTCGGTCCCGAGATAGCGCGCCTTCCTCATTTCCAGCCGGTCCGCGTCGCTTCGACTGACGGTGCTCTCCGTCAGACGGAAGCGGTTGGGATCGTCATTGAGTTCCGGCCAGACCACGACGAGAACCGTCAGGGTCAGGGCGAGGGCGGGCAGCAGCACCTTCATGCCGAAGACCAGCCTGCTGTAGCGCAGGGACATGCGCACGCCCTGCCGCTCGGCGCGTTGCACGGCGTCCAGGCCGCGGCGGCGGGAACCGGCGATGTCGGTATCGGTCATGAGTCCGTCAACCCTCAATGGTCAAGGACGTCATGCTCCTCATAGCCGTGACGGTCAAGCCAGGCGCGAGTCGGCAAATAGTCGAAACAGGCCTGGGCGACCCCGGTCCGCTCCTCCCGGGCAAGCCTGCCGTCGAGGATCTCCTTGATCTTGTGAAGATGCAAAACGTCGGTCGCCGCATAGATCAATTGATCCCGGGTCAGCTCCTCGGCCCCCCAATCGGAGCTCTGCTGCTGCTTCGAGATGTCGACGCCCAACAGATCCTGGCAGAGATTCTTGAGGCCGTGGCGGTCGGTGAAGGTCCTGACCAGCTTGGACGCGATCTTGGTGCAGTATATCGGCGCCGTGGTGACACCGAGATAATGCTGGAAGATCGCCACATCGAAGCGGGCATAGTGGAAGATCTTCAAGACGGCCGGGTCGGTCAGCAACGCCTTCAGATTGGGGGCGTCATAAGCCCCTTTTCGGAACTGGACCAGATGGACGGTGCCGTCGCCGGCGGAGAGCTGGACCAGGCAGAGCCGGTCGCGTTCCGGTCGCAGGCCCATGGTTTCGGAATCGATGGCCACGGAAGGCCCCAGATCGAGGCCGTCGGGCAGGTCACCCTGATGCAGGTGCGGTATCGGTGCTGTCGTCATGGCGCCCTTCTACTCCGCGGCCTTTCGGACTGCAAAGCTTTTGAAGCCAGTATTTTAAAGGATATCGGGCGGTGATTGGCGAAACAAAACCCCAACAAGAACCGGGCCGCTGGACCGCCGCGACGCGTCAATTTTCTCTGTCTTTGATCGATGTCAAATTAGCCTTACTATCTTTGTGTCAATTCTACATGACATTCTTGGGAGGGAAGCGTCATGCGGATTGTCCTGGTTCACCCGAATTATCACTCCGGCGGAGCCGAAATCGCCGGTAACTGGCCCCCGGCCTGGGCCGCCTATATCGCCGGGTCGCTCAAGGCGGCCGGCTTCACCGACATCCATTTCCTGGATGCGATGACCAACAATTTGGATGACGAGGAACTGGCCCGCCGTCTGACCGAGCTTCAGCCCGATCTGGTCGGCACCACGTCGATCACCCCCTCGATCTACACGGCGGAGCGGGTGCTGAAGATCGCCGGCGAGTGCTGTCCCAACGCGGTGAAGGTCCTCGGCGGCATCCACGCGACCTTCATGTATCTCCAGGTGCTCGACGAAGCGCCCTGGATCGACTGTATCGTCCGCGGCGAGGGCGAGGAGATCATCGTCGAGCTCGTCAAGGCGGTGGCCGACGGCAACTGGACAGAGCGGCGGCGGGAGATCAAGGGCATCGCCTATCGCGACGGCGACGAGGTGGTGGCGACGACCGCGGCCCCGACGGTCAAGGACATCGACGCGATCACGCCCGACTGGTCCCTGCTCGAATGGAACAAGTACATCTACATCCCCCTCGGTGTGAAGGTGGCGATCCCGAACATGGCGCGGGGCTGCCCGTTCACCTGTTCCTTCTGTTCCCAGTGGAAGTTCTGGCGCGACTACCGGGTCCGGGACCCGAAAAAGGTCGTCGACGAAATCGAGAATCTGGTCAACGAGCATGGTGTGGGCTTTTTCATCCTCGCCGACGAGGAACCGACCATCCATCGCAAAAAGTTCATCGCCTTCTGCGAGGAGCTGATCGCCCGGGGTCTGCCCGACAAAATCAAGTGGGGCATCAACACCCGGGTCACCGACATCCTGCGCGACGAGGAACTGCTGCCGCTTTACCGCAAGGCCGGGCTGGTTCATGTCAGCCTCGGAACCGAGGCGGCGGCGCAGCTGCGGCTCGACCGGTTCAACAAGGAAACCAAGATCGCCGACAACAAGCGGGCGATCGAATTGCTGCGTCAGGCGGATATCTTCGTCGAGGCCCAGTTCATCGTCGGCCTCGACAACGAGACGGCGGACACCCTCGAAGAGACCTATCGGATGGCCCGGGACTGGGATCCGGACCTGGCCAACTGGGCGATGTACACCCCCTGGCCCTATTCGCCGCTGTTCAAGGAACTGGAAGAGAAGGTCGAGGTCTTCGACTTCTCAAAATACAACTTCGTCACGCCGATCATGAAGCCGGCGGCGATGGAGCGCGAGGAGCTTCTGGACCGGGTGATGAACAATTACCGGCGCTTCTATATGCGCAAGGCGCTCTTCAACTACCCCTGGCGCGGTACGGGTTTCCGGCGACGCTATCTGCTGGGCTGTCTCAAGGCTTTCCTCAAGGCGGGCGTCCAACGCAGCTTCTACGATCTCGGCCGGGTGAACTATTGGGGGCCGCAGTCGAAGAAGTCGGTCAATTTCGACTTCAATCCGAGCGTCCGGCCGATCCCGGCCTCGACCGAGGACTGGGTCTCCGCCGTCGAGAAGGCCGCGGAAACCAGGCTGGCCAAGCAGGAGGAGAAGCGACCGGAACCGGCCGTGGCGGGCAAGCCCGACAAGACTCCGGAAGACCATCACCAGACGGAACATCTGAGCCTCTAGAGGGTCTAGTCGTGGTGACGGTGATGGTGCACGGGACGGAAAACCAGGCCCGTATCGGCCCCAACGCGATCATCCAGACCCTGGCGGTTCTGGACGATCGATACGGGGCCGACTTCGCCCATGCCTGCGCCGATCAGGCCGGAATCGCGGCGTGGCACGACCGGCCGCCGACAGACATGGTGGCGGAGGAACCGGTCGCCCTGCTGTTTCGGGCGATCCGGGATCGTCTGTCGGATAAGGCGGCGCGCAGTGTGGCCATCGAGGCCGGCCATCGGACGGCGGACTATATCTACGCCAACCGGATCCCGGGAGTCGCGAAGCTGATCTTGAAGCTGCTGCCAACCGCCATGGGCCTCAAAATGCTGTCCGGCGCCATCGCCCGCCACGCCTGGACCTTCGCCGGGTCCGCCGATTTCAAGATCGGCCGAACCGCGCCACGGGAAAGATCGCGGGCGATCTCGCTGAGCGCCAGCATTCTGCCGCCGCCGGCGGATCTCTGGTATGCGGCCGTCTTCGAGGCCCTGTTCCGGCGGGTCGACGCCCGCCTCTCGATCAACGCGCTGCCCGCCATCGAGAGCAGCGGCGGGAATTTCGACTACCGCTTCGTACTCGACCGCTGAGGGTGGATCAGCCGGATGCCTGGGTGCTGTCCCGCGACGCCAGCACCCGGTCATAGGCCGCGAGGATACCCTCGACCGACCACGGGGCCGTCGCGTCGCAGAGGGCGGCGGCCGCCTCGGAGACCTCGGTCGCGTCGGGCCCCGGCGGGACCCCGATGACCGGTTTGCCGAGGGGTCGGGCGTATTTCAGGGCCTCGTCGATCCACCGGCGGCCCAACCGCTTCGGGACCAGGCTCGACAGCAGGACCACCACATCGACCGGAATGATCTGCGATTCGAGCCATTCCCCGATGGCCTTTTCGCCGATTTCCGTATTCGGATCGAGGCCGGGATCATACCAGGCGACCGAATAGTTGATCGCGTCGACCGCATCGCTTTCCGCGAACAGCTCTCCCATCGCCTCCCACTCCGACACGACATGGAAGGGATGGGTGATGAAGATGCCGATCTCCCGCTTTCCCCCCTCCCGCTCGGAGGCCGCCCCGGTCATTCGGCGGCCACCACGGCGCGGCGCTTCTCGGCGGCGAGGCGCGCCCGCACCAGGGTGATGAGCTCCTTCGGCGTGTTGGCCCTCAGAACCTCCCGGTCCCGCTCGAGATCCACATGCAGGATTTCCCGATCGAAGGAGGAACTCTTCACGGCGTAATAGCGCATGAAGTTCACCGTGAAGAGGGCGTAGTCCTCGATGCTGGCGACCGCGAGATGGGTGAACGGGTTCATCGCGGCATGGGAGGGCTGCAACCGGATCCGCTTCGGATCGCGGCCTTGCTCCACACAGGTTTTCGCCGCCTTGAGATAGGCTTCTTTCAGATCCGCGTCGGAGACGGCGAAGCGCTCGCCCTGGACCGTCAGCAGGGTGACGCCGTCGTCCGGCAGGAAGCCCCGCTCCCGGCCATCGCCCTCGTCCGCCTTGCCGGGGTCGAGATAGACGCTGTCGAACGGACCGACGGTCGTACAGGAGGACTCGAGGGCGGCGAACCGTTCCGCGATCGCCCGGGTCGACCGGATGCTGTTCTCAAGACCCGTGACATCCGACTCGCGCAACAAGCCCGGCGGCAACACCTTGGCGATCTCGCGCGCCTCGACCTCGCCATAGCCTTCCGGGACCGCGTAGTACATGCCGTCATAACCGAAGATGTCGTAGCCCTCGAAGGACTTCACAAACTGCTTCTCGAGGCGGCGGGCGTCTTCTTCCAGGTCGGTGCGCTCGAAGAACTCGCGGTCCTCCTCGACATCCGAAATCACCTTGTCCGCCCAGGACCCGATCGGGAAGTCCTCCGCGCGCAGGCGACGGACGATATGGGTGAAGTACTCCTTGCGCACCTGGTTATCGATGTAGGGTCCGGTGCTGTACCAAAGATCCGGCGGCACGTAACGCGGATGCGCATCCATGATCTCTTCCTGGGGACGACGGAATTTGATGCCATAGGCCTCGGGATCGAGCCAGTAGACCGACCCCACGACCAGCATCAGGGGATGGATGTTCTCCAGCGAATCAATGTATTCGCGGTTCTCCAGGATGAAATCGATGCCCTCGTCGATATCCTCCATGGTCTCCCCCGGGACACCGATGACCCAGTTCACCTGGGTATAGATACCCTGGTCGTGGCAATCCTTCAGATTCTGTCGGATGACATCTTTGCTGTAGCCTTTCTTCTGCTCCCGCAGCGGACCGTCGGCGAAGGCGTCGACGCCGAAGCGCAGCAGGGAGAATCCGGCCTTGGCGAGGGTTTCGAAGAAGTTCCGGTCATTCCCCTTGTTGATCCGGAGCTGACCGCCGAAATTGAAGGGTAGTTTACGGGCGATCACTTCCTCGGCGATGTCGACGAGCCGTTGTGGGTCGCCGTTGAGGTCGCTCTCATTGAAGTTGAAGGCCCAGATGCCCCGATCATAGAGCCACTCCAGCTCGTCCACGAAGGCCTTCGCCGAATGGATGCGCCAATAGAACCGCTCGGCACAGAAGGTACAGCGCGACCAGCGGCAGCCGCGGCTGGCGATCACGGGAGCGACCTGGGTGCCGGCGAAGGTGCGGTAGTTGGATAGGTCGGTCCACTCGTAGCGCGGCGGCTCGAGCCGATCGAGATTGTGCGCCATTGGGGCGGGAACAAACCGCTGGTCCGGCGCGTCGAAGCGCGACATCACGCCCGGCAGCCCAACCGCCGACTCGCCGGCCAGAAGCTTGGAGACGAGCTTTCCCGCGGTCAAATCCGCCTCACCGATGCACATATAGTCGCATTCCGGGAACGCCCGCATCCCGATGGAGGGCTGATAGCAGCTGAACCCGCCGACGATCACCGTGATCTCCGGATTCGCCGCCTTGATCAGATTGACCATCCGGCGAGAGGCCACCTCGTTGGCGCCGCTGACGGAAAGGCCCAGGATTTTCGGCGACGCCGCCACGATCTTGGCGGCCAGCAACTCGATCAGCGGCTGCAGATAGTCGTTGATCGGCTGTTCCTGCCACATGCTGAACTCATGGACCTGCCAAGGGTCCTTCGGCAGGGGCGTGCCGTCCGGCTGGAGGATGGTGCCACCCCACTCGAAAAGCCGTTCGATATGAAAGAAATGGTAGCAGTAGTTGTCGAAATCGAAGAGCTGCAGATCGCAGCCTGTCGCCTTGATCGCGTTGTAGACGAAGCCGAGGCCGTTCGGCATTAGCGACAGGTTCCGGGAGGGGCAATCGACCAGAAGGACGTCGAGGTTCGGGCGGATATCCATATCCTGCAGCTTGATCGGGTAGATGCTGGTCGGCTTCGGAATCCAGGCACGTCGGGGCAGCTTGTCGCCGAGCAGGGTCTCCAGCACCGTCGGGTCGATGATCCGCTTCGATCCGGGAATGCGATAGCGCATCTGCATCCGCGGAAAGGTGCGCTTGGTGCACAGGAAGACCATTTTGACGCTGTCGGGGATCGCATCGGGCGCGACCCGATCCACATGGGGCAGGACCGCGGGATCGTCATAGTCGTCGGTGATGATGACCGCCACGGACTCGGCGAAGCCGGGGACATGCTTCAGCATGTATTTGGTCAAGCGCCCCGTTCCATAGAGCGCGAAAGCTCCCCACTTCCCGACCTCTCGGCCGAGAGTCTGCAGCAGGGCCACCTCTTCCGGGCTGTCGTCCTCGCGAAAGCACCATTCGGGACAAAAGGTCAGCCGAACCGCCGACGCATCGAAGAAGTTATCCTTGTCCTTTAGAACGACCCTCGCATTTTCCTGTAACGACATGATTGGCCTCCGCCTCAGATTGACCGCTGGCGATCACGATCGTGCCTACCCTAACACACTTCGCGCCGCATCCGGATCGTCGAAGCAATATGGATGCCAAATCGCAAAAAGAGGTTAACGCAGCCCATATCTAGCGGGCGGCGTTCAGTCCCCAGTCGTAGTGTGCCCGGTCGATGGCGGCGCGGCCGGCGAGTTCTTCTTTGAGCGCCGGGGCCGCATAGCGCGTGAGATGGGCGAGGAGATCGGCGTCGCTTTGCCCGAAATCCTCGTAGAACCAGTCATAGATCGAGGAAACCACTAGATCGCCATCCTCGATGGCCACGCCTCTCGGGTCGTTGACGAAATCGCGCGCGGCCGCGTCCAGCATCGTCTCCAGCAAGTCAGCGGTGAACGCCCTGGGCTGCAGATCGGGGCAGCCGACGGCGGCACAGTTGACCGCATAATGGATCCGCGCATCGCCCCAGATCGGGCGCAGGATCCGATGCTCGATGTCGTTGAGGGTGAGGGGCTCCCCGGAGACCTCGATCAATTCCTGACCCCAGGGCCCGTCGGCGAACAGACCGGGCGACGTGTCGATGTCCTTGATCGTGGCCACCGGATAATGGTCGAGGATCACCTGGACGGTCAGCGCGTTGTAGAGGTTGATCCAATAGGCGTATTGCTCCGGACGGGCCAGATCCCCGACCGGCACCGATGCGAGAGTGGCGAGATAGCCGGCGAGCTGGTCCTTGCCGTCGGGTCCGACGTCCCCATAGCGCACCAGGTTGACCCCCGGCCGGTCGACGACATAGCGCGCGAGCCAGCCGTCCCACAGACTGTGATCGACGGTCAGGGCCGAGGCCGGGTCGTGCGCCTCCCACCGTTCCCACCGCTCGGCGTCGGGCGCGAACTCCCGGGCGAGCCCGCCGAAACCGGCGACCATGAAGGCGACGCCCAGAACGGCGATCCGCGCGATTGACCTCATCGACCTCTCTCCTTGTCCGGAAACGACCTGAAAGAGATAGGGGGCGGCCGGCGACACGGCCAATAAACCCGGCGTGAGGGCCGTATCGCGGCGGAACCCGTGTCCGCGCCCACCCTCTTGAAGCGCGAAATCCGAAACGCCGAAGCCTTCTTGACCAAGCGGCGGGGCTATGAAAGTGTTTTTCTACTTAGACGTTTCCTGCAATCGTAATCATGTGCTTGTGTCACCTGGTTCCCGGCAAAAAGTGAACATGCGTGTTTCCGACCTGATTTCGCAACTAATAATCGAGCTTGGGCAGCGGCATGTCTTTTCGTTGCCCGGCTACTTCATCATAGACCTGTCCATGGCGATGAAATCGCGCGGGCTCGACTTGATCTCCTTTCGGCACGAGGCGGCGGCCGTCATGGCCGCCGACGGCTATTCCCGGTCCCGCGGCACGGTGGCGACAACGCTGATCAATACCGGCCCAAGCTTCATGAACGCGATCGGCCCGTTGATGGCGGCCAAGAAGGACCAAATCCCGATCGTCACCTTTGTCGGGGTGGACGAGGCCTCGCGGTATCTTGACGAGGGCCTGTTTCAAACCGCCCCCATTCCCGAAGCCCTGTTCAAGGCGACGGTCCATCTCCGGAAGTACTCCGACATCGTCGGCGCCATCCGCCAGGCCTATCGCCTTGCCGCCTCCCCACCCGGCGGCCCGGTCTTGATCGTCGTCCCCATCGACGTCGCCCGACGCTCGACGACCCCCGATGCCGTCCCCCATGGCGTTCTTGAAGGAGCGCCACCGACCCAGGTCGACTACACACCGGACATCGACCACATCGAACGCAAACTCTCGAAGAGCCAGCGGCCGCTCTTCGTCTTCGGCGGTGGGAGCCTCGGGCCCCGGTCCCGGGATCTCGCAAATGCGCTGACGCTCACCCTCAAGATCCCGTCCCTGATGACGATCCACGCCCTCGGCCTGTTGGAGGACGACAATCCCTACAACATGGGATGGATCGGAACCCTCAACCGGTCCCGCGGCGGCTCGGACATATACGGGGCGGACTGCATTGTGGCCTTCGGCGCACGCTTGAGCGACCGCTTCATCGAATCGAAATTCCGGAACTCGGACATCACCCAGGTCAATATCTCGCCGGATCACTTCGCCTATAACCGCCAGGTTTCCCGCATCGTCGGCGACTGCATCCCCATTATGGAGAAACTCCTGGAACGATCGGAAACAGCCCCGCCTGCCGAAGGCTGGCGGCCCGCTCCCCATCGGGGCAGCCCGGAGCCCGAAGACACCGGGAATCTTCTGTATCGGTGTATCGATACGCTCTACGCGGCACACCGCGATGCGATCGTCAGCTGTGACGACGGAACCTATACGGTGCCGGCCATCCAACTCTACAACCCTATGGCACCCGGCCGGTTTCTGTTTTCCGGCAACCTCGCCTATGGCGGCTACTCCTTGCCGGCGGCGGTGGGCGCCAAGCTCGCCAACCCGGAAACAACGGTTGTGTGCATCACGGGCGACGGGGGCCTTCTGGCCGTGCTCGGGGAACTGAGCACGGTCAGGGCGCTGAACATCGGGCTGTTGATGATCGTCTTCAACAACTCGTCCTTCCTGACCATCAATCAATGGTCCGGCGGCGGCCTGAAAGCCGACCTTCCCGACGCGAGGTTTTCGCAGATCGCGACCAATTTCGGAATCGCCGCGGCCTGCGTCGGGAATCTGGACGCGTTCCGGGAGGCCCTGGACCAATGGTCCGGCGATGCGCCCCTCCTGATCGAGGTCATCATTCCGCCGATTGCCGTGACGAACCATTTCACCGTCGAGTGACCCTGACGATGGATGACCGTTCGACCGCCATCGCCGCTGTAGACATCGCCAGCACATCGCCCCCGAACACCTGGCGAAAGCTCTCGGGCGGGGTGTCCCACGACATCTTTCTGGTGCCCTTCTCCGGATCCCAGGCGGTGGCCAAGTTCTTCAAATCCGGAATCAACGACTTCACCCGATTCCGATGCGAGTCCAGGGCCTTGGAGACCCTCGGCGGGCGGCTGTCGCCGCGGTTGCTCGCCTGCTCGCGCCGGCGGTTGTCGATCGTCCAGGAATATGTGACGGGCACGGCCTTGACCGACAAGGAGTTCGGCGAGGCGGCTTGGCTGTCCGCACTCTCGACATCCCTTGCGCGTCATCGTCCGGCGCTCCGGCCCTTCACCTTCTTGTTCGATATGAAGTCGATCTCATACCGGAACGATGTCGCCAGCATCCTGAGTGAGAAGGAAATGACCATGTCAAGATCATTGGTCCGGGATTTCAGGAGCTTCGACCCCCGCTACAGACCGTGCCATCTCGACCTGTCGCACAGCAATATCATAAAGACCCACCCCGGCGACTACGTGTTCATCGATTGGGAGTATTCCTGCGTCGCTCCCCAGGAAACCGAGCTGGCCTTCATGTTCGCGGTCGACGACGTCGGCGAGGCACGCCGGGAACACTTCATCAAGAGGTTCGAGGACGTAATCGGAGGAAGCTTGAACAAGGACTTGTTGGCGATCCTCGAATCCCTGCGCGTTTTGTTCTGGCTGGCCTGGAACTGCTCGAAAGAGAATGTGCCCGACGCGGAACGCGACCGGTGGATCGCCTACTACCGGTCCAAACTATCGGATTTGAAGACCTGATCGCCCGAGAAGGATGCGCCCGATGAAAACCGTCGAGATCGTCAAGTCCCCGGACCACACCCCCCGGGAATACGACTGCAAGCTTGAACTCAGATCCGATGGGTTCGCGGTCCTGAGCACCGCCATAAAGGAAAGCTGGCGGGTCGGCACCCTGAACCTCCTCCCCGGCGACAGATCGTTCGGACTCTATTGGCTGGACCGGGACTACAATCTCTATATCTGGCGCCGCGATGGCGTCGAAATCGGTTGGTATTACAATGTGTTGGAGGACGTCTCCCTGTCCGGCCTGCCCGCCGAACTGGTGTGGACCGACTGGTATGTCGATGTCTTCTACGACCAGCCGGGAAACTGTCTGGAACTGGACTGGGACGAGGTTCCGGGTTGGACCCCGCCCGAAAGACTGGACTGGCTGAAAGCCACGGTCGCCCGGATCAAACAGGACCATCCGTCCAACATCGAGTTCTGGAAGGCCGAGATCGGACCCCGGATGTCGCCCGGGTCTCTCTAAAGTCCCGCGCCGATCATCAACGCCGGATCGTCGGTGATAATACCGTCGACGCCCCAGGCCCTGAGCTCCAGGGCCTTGGCCGGTTCGTTGATCGTGTAGCTGGAGATGACGAATCCCCGCTCAGCGGCCTCCCGCACCAGTTCTTCCGGAACGGCGTTTCCGTTCGGGTTGAACCCGGCACAGTTCAGGGCTGCGGCATAGTCCAGCACCGGCTCGTCGAATTTGTGAGCGAGATAGGCCCTGGGTATCTCGGGCGCGACATCCTGGGCGGTCTCGAGCGAGGCCCGCCAGAAGCTGGACAGGAACAATGTCCCATCCTTCGACAGGTCCCAATGCTCCCGAATGATCGCGATGGAAGAGACCGTCGTCTCCTCCGCCTGATCCCGATTCGGCTTGATCTCCACATTGACGCCGAGACCCAGTGCCTTCAGCAGCGTCAGCGCTTCCGATAGGAGCGGAACCCGCTCTCCGGCGAAAGCATCCGAGAACCAGCCGCCGGCATCCAGCGTCCGGATCGATTCCCAATCATTCTCCTTCACCGATCCGGACGCATTGGTGGTCCGGGCAAGATCGGCGTCATGGAAGCAGATCACCTGTCCGTCGGCGGTCAGCTTGGCGTCCAGTTCGACCAGTGTCGCGCCGGCCTCGGCGGCCGCCCGGAATCCCGCCAACGTGTTTTCCGGCGCGATCGCCGCCGCGCCCCGGTGACCGATCACCCCCGGAACCGTCAAAGGCGGCACAAAAAAAGAGGGACGGTTCGCACCGCCCCCCTTTCCAGTCGATTGTTGCGACATCGAAACCGGCCTTAGTCGTCGGCGGCTTCGGAGAGGTCGGCACCGGTCTCCTGGTCGACGACCTTCATCGACAGGCGGACCTTGCCGCGGTCGTCGATGCCGAGGACCTTGACCCGGACCTCGTCGCCTTCGTTGACCACGTCGGAGACCTGCTTGACCCGCTCGTTGGCCAGCTCGGAGATGTGAACCAGACCGTCGCGCGCGCCCAGGAAGTTCACGAACGCGCCGAACTCCTTGATGGTCACGACCTTGCCCTTGTAGATCCGGCCGACCTCCGGCACCGCGGTGATGCCCTCGATCCGGTCGATCGCCGCCTGGGAGGCCGTTTCGTCGACCGCCGCGATCTTGACGGTGCCGTCGTCCTCGATATCGATCTTGGCGCCGGTCTCCTCGCAGATCTCACGGATCATCTTGCCGCCCGGGCCGATGATGTCGCGGATCTTGTCGCGCGGCACGGTGATCGTGGTGATCCGCGGCGCGTTCTGGTTGACCGTGTCACGGGCCGAGCCGAGGGCCTTGGCCATTTCGCCCAGGATGTGCAGACGACCGGCCTTCGCCTGGTCGAGCGCGACGGCCATGATCTCCCCGGTGATCGAGGTGATCTTGATGTCCATCTGCAGCGACGTGATACCAGCCTCGGTGCCGGCGACCTTGAAGTCCATGTCGCCAAGGTGATCCTCGTCGCCGAGAATGTCGGACAGCACCGCGAAGTCGTCGCCTTCCTTGATCAGGCCCATGGCGATGCCCGCCACCGGGGCCTTCATCGGCACACCGGCGTCCATCATCGCAAGCGAGGTGCCGCACACCGTCGCCATCGAGGAGGAACCGTTGGATTCGGTGATCTCGGAGACCACACGGATCGTGTAAGGGAAGGCTTCCTTTTCCGGCAGCAGCGGATTGAGCGCCCGCCAGGCGAGCTTTCCATGGCCGATTTCCCGCCGACCCGGGGAGCCGATAC
Source organism: Alphaproteobacteria bacterium (assembly GCA_024743275.1). Lineage (GTDB taxonomy): Bacteria > Pseudomonadota > Alphaproteobacteria > JANSWW01 > JANSWW01 > JANSWW01. Next base: position 43,055 of record JANSWW010000015.1, on the reverse strand, counting down.
GGCCGGCCTCGCCCACCGAATAGGGCGGGAAGTTGTAGTGCAACATGAAGGCCTGGCGGTATTCGCCTTCCAGGGCGTCGATGATCTGCTCGTCCTGGCCGGTGCCGAGGGTCGCGACGACCAGCGCCTGGGTCTCGCCCCGGGTGAACAGGGCCGAGCCGTGGGCCCGCGGCAGCATTCCGACTTCCGAGACGATCGGACGGATGTCCTTGGTCGTCCGGCCGTCGATCCGGTTCTCGCCCTTGAGGATGGAGCCCCGGACGATTTCGCTTTCCAGCGCCTTCAAGACCTTCTTGGCGTGCTCGGCCGACAGTTCGGCCGCCTCCAGCGCCTCCATACCGGCCTGCTTGGCGGCATCGATCTTGGCGACGCGATCCTGCTTGACCGTTTCCTTATAGGCATCGATCAGCATCGGCGAGGAGACCTCGCGCAGCTTCGCCTCGACCGCGTCCAGGCCTTCCGGCTTTTCCGGCAGGTCCCAGGGGTCCTTGGCGCAGGCTTCGGCGAGATCGATGATCGCGTCGATGACCGGCTGGATCGCGTCGTGGCCGTAGTTGACCGCCCCAAGCATGATCTCCTCGGACAGCTCGGTCGCTTCCGATTCGACCATCAGGACGCCTTCCTGGGTCCCGGCGACGATCAGATCGAGATGGGAGCCCGGCATCACTTCCATGAGCGGGTTCAGCACATATTCGCCGCCGATATAGCCGACCCGGCAGCCACCGATCGGGCCCATGAAGGGCAGGCCGGACAGGGTCAGCGCCGCGGAGGCCCCGATCATGGCGACCATGTCCGGATCGTTCTCCAGATCATGGCTCAGCACCGTGCAGATGACCTGGACCTCGTTCTTGAAATCCGAGTGGAAGAGCGGACGGATCGGCCGGTCGATCAGGCGGCTGGTGAGCACTTCCTTTTCGGTCGGACGGCCTTCACGCTTGAAGAAGCCGCCGGGGATCTTGCCGGCCGCGAAGGTCTTTTCCTGGTAGTGGACGGTCAGCGGGAAGAAGTCCTGGCCTTCTTTGGCCTGCTTGGCGCCAACCACGGTCGCGAGCACGGTGGTGTCGCCATAGGTCGTCAGCACGGCACCATCGGCCTGGCGTGCGATACGGCCTGTTTCGAAGGTGAGCGGACGCCCACCCCATTCCAATTCTTTTTTATGGATCGTGAACATTTTCTCTCTCTTGTATTTCCCTTTGTGCGTCGCCCTTGTAGGCCCTCCCGTGGCCGGACGCAAACGCAGAAAGCCCGCACCCATCATTATGTGGGTACAGGCTCTCCAAGAAGTCTGCGCACGCGGGCTTTTGGGCTTAGCGACGCAGGCCGAGACGCTTGATCATGGTGTCGTAGCGGGACTGCTCCTTGGACTTCATGTAGTCCAGGAGACGGCGGCGCTGACCGACCAGCATGAGAAGACCCCGGCGGGAGTGGAAGTCTTTCTTGTGCGTCTTCAGATGTTCGGTGAGGTTGACGATCCGTTCGGTCAGGATTGCGACCTGAACCTCCGCGGATCCGGTGTCCCCGTCCGACGTCTGATATTCCTTGATGAGCTCTTGCTTACGCTCGGGCGTGATCGACATCGGCTTTCCTTTTCATACCTATAGATTCAACACGCGTACCGGCTGAAGGCTGCCCCGGGAAAAACGCGATATGGCCACCGGCTGTCCCGCCGATGTCGCAAGCACCACGTCTCCGTCGTAAAGATCGCCGATCCTGGCGAGATCCGCCGCCCTGAAAAGGGAGACGGCTTGCCCGGACCGCATCTGTCCAGCCTCCAGATCCGTCAAGGCCAGGGCCGGGATGTCGTCCAGCGCGGTCTCGATCGGAAGGAGGTACGTTTCAAGCGGCGGGTTGTCCTCCGACTCCTGTAAGAAGTCAAGGGAAATCGCCCGCTCCTCGGTGAAGCTCCCGACGGCGATGCGCCGGAGATCCGACACATATCCGACCGTGCCGAGAGCCTCGGCGATATCACGGGCCAGCGCCCGCATATAGGTGCCCTTGCCGCAGGTCACCTCGAAGACGGCATGGTCGTCGTCCGGCCGGTCGGTGAAGACGAGATCGTGGATCTCGACCTCGCGCGGCTTGAGCGCGACCTCTTCATTGTCGCGGGCAAGATCATAGGCCCGCGCCCCGTCGACCTTGATGGCCGAGAATTTCGGCGGGATCTGACTGATCACCCCGGTGAACCGGTCCAGGACCGCCTCGATCTCCGCATCGCTCGGCCGTGTGTCGGATGTGGCGATCACCGTCCCTTCGCCATCGTCGGTGTTCCGCGCCTCACCAAAGCACAGGGTGAAGCGATAGATCTTTTGCCGGTCCATGGCATAGCCGACGGTCTTGGTGGCCTCCCCCAGCGCGATCGGCAGCACACCGGTCGCCAACGGGTCGAGGGTGCCGGCGTGACCCGCCTTCTGGGCGTCGAAGGCCCGGCGCACCTTCCCCACCGCCTGGGTGGAGGTCATGCCCAGGGGCTTGTCGAGGATCACCCAGCCGTCCACCTTGCGGCCCCGCTTGCGGCGGCTCATCGCTCCTCCTCCCCATCGGAACTCCCGTCGCCGGGGCCGTCATGGTCGAGGTCGCGGGCGACGGACGGCGCTTTCAACGCCCGGTCGATCTCGTCGGCCCGGTCGAACGCCTCGTCGATCAGGAAGGTGAATTTCGGCAGGCTCCTCAGGGTGACCTTCTCGCCGACCTGATGGCGGATGAAGGGTTGGGCCCGGGTCAGGGCCTGCTTGACCAGAGCGCGTTTCTCGGCCGCGCCGCCCAAGGGCATGATGAAGGCGGTGGCGTTCTTGAGATCCGGGCTGACCCTGACCTCGGTCACGGTGATCGACTCGCCTTCGAGCGCGGGATCGCGGAAATCGCCGCGCTGCAGCACGGCGCTCAGGGCATGGCGCAGGGTTTCAGCGACCCTGAGCTGACGCTGAGACGGTCCGGCGGGGGTCCCATGACCCTCGCCCGGCCGCCGCGTTCTGTGACGCGATGCCATCGTTAGAACTCCAAACCCCAAAGAGGGGGAGCGTTAAAGCTGCCGCTTCACCTCTTCCACATCGAAACATTCGATGTAATCGCCGACCTGGATGTCGCTGTAGTTCTCGAACGCCATACCGCATTCATAGCCCTTCTGGACCTCCCGGACCTCGTCCTTGAAGCGCCGCAGGGTCTTGAGGGTGCCTTCGTGAATAACGACGTCGTCCCGCAGCAGGCGGACCTTGGAGCCCCGCTTGACCTCGCCGTTGACCACCATACAGCCGGCGACCTTGCCGACCTTGGTGATGTTGAAGACCTCGCGGATTTCGGCGTCGCCGATATGGGTCTCGCGGACATCCGGCGTCAGCATCCCGGAGAGGGCCGCCTTCGCATCGTCGACCACATCGTAGATGATCGAATAGTAGCGGAGCTCGACTCCCTCCCGCTTGGCCATCTCCCGGGCCTGCGGGTTGGCCCGCACGTTGAACCCGACGACCATTGCGTTGGTCGCCTTGGCCAGCGTGATGTCGCTTTCGTTGATGCCACCCACACCGCTGTGCAGGATCTGCACCTGGACCTCGTCGGTCGCGAGCTTCTCCAGGCTCGCCTGGATCGCCTCGGCCGAGCCCTGGACATCGGCCTTGAGGACCACCGGCAAGGTCCCTTTCTCGCCCTCTTTGAGCTGGGACATCATCTGTTCCAGCGTGCCGCGCGCGGCCGCCTTGTGCTGCTGGTCGCGCAACCGCCGCTGACGGAACTCGGAAACCTCACGGGCGCGGGCCTCGTTCTCGACGACGACGAAGTCGTCACCGGCCGACGGCGTGCCCTGAAGCCCCAGAACCTCGACCGGCTCGGTCGGGCCGGCGCTGTCGACGTTGTCGCCGCGGTCGTTGATCAGGGCGCGCACACGGCCCCATTCCGCCCCCGCAATGAAAATGTCGCCGGTGCGCAGGGTGCCGGTCTGGACCAGAACCGTCGCCACGGAGCCGCGCCCCTTCTCGACCTTCGCCTCGACGATGCGGCCGTGGGCGGCCCGGTCGGGATTGGCCTTGAGATCCATGATCTCGGCCTGCAGCAGGATCATCTCCAACAGCTTGTCGAGATTGGTCTTCTGGAGGGCGGAGACCTCCACATCGATGATCTCGCCGCCCATGCTCTCGACCTGCAGATCGTGCTGCAGCAATTCGGTCCGAACCCGGTCCGGCTCGGCGCCGGGCTTGTCCATCTTGTTGATCGCCACGATGATCGGCTTCTTGGCCGCTTTGGCGTGGTTGATCGCCTCGACGGTCTGCGCCTTGATGCCGTCGTCGGCCGCCACCACCAGGATGACGATATCGGTGACGTCGGCGCCCCGGGCCCGCATCGCGGTAAAGGCCGCGTGGCCCGGCGTATCGATGAAGGTGATCTTGTCGCCGGACGGCACCTGGACCTGGTAGGCCCCGATATGCTGGGTGATCCCACCGGCTTCCTTGGCCACCACGTCGGTTTCCCGCAGGGCGTCGAGCAGGGACGTCTTGCCGTGGTCGACATGGCCCATGATGGTGACCACCGGGGGCCGTCCCGAGGTGGCGTCGTCCGGTGCCTCGATCAATTCCAGCCCCACTTCGACATCGCCCTCGGAGACCCGCTGAAGGTTGTGACCGAACTCCTGGACCACCAGTTCCGCCGTGTCGGCGTCGATGGTCTGGGTGATCGTCGCCATGACACCCATTTTCATGAGCGACTTGACGACATCCGCCCCCCGTTCGGCCATCCGGTTGGCCAATTCGCCGACCGTGATCGCCTCGGGAATCACCACATCGCGGACGACCTTGTGCCGATCCGACTGCTGGGCGGCCTGGCGCTGACGCTCCCGTTCCCGCTGACGCTTGACGGAGGCAAGCGAGCGCACCCGCTCCTCACCGTCGCCCCGGGTCAGGGCGTCGCCGATGGTCAGCTTGCCCGACCGGCGAGCGCGTTCCCCGGCACGGCCCTTCGGGGCAGCCGGCGTTTTCGCGGGCACGGCCGCCTTCGGCTTGCCGCGGCGCTTGGTCTCTTCGTCCTCGGAAAGGGCGGCGGAGGCCTCGGCCAATTTGTTGGCATCCGGCGCCACGACGGCGTCGTCGTTCTTATCTTTCGGCTTGCGCGACTTGTCGTCTTGGGCTTCGCGCTTCTGGCGTTCTTCCTGTTCGGCCTTGAGCCGGGCCGCGGCCTCGGCCTTCTTTTGCTCTTCCGACTTCTGGATTTCCTCAAGCGCGGCCATTTCCTGCTGACGGCGCTCTTCCGGAGTCAGAACCTTCTTGGGCTGCGGCTGCGACGCTTCGTCGACCACCGCCTCGGCGGCGGCCTCTTCCGCCACGGAAGCGTCTGCCACGGGCGCCCCCTCGACGGCCTCCTCCGGCTCCGCCTGCGCGGGCTCGACCTTACGCGGCGCCTGTTTCGGCGGCGGCGGCAGCTTCGATTCCGTCTCCGTCGCCTGGGCGGCGTTCTCGAGAACCCGCTTGCGGGCCTCGCGCTCGGCGTCGGTCAGACCGCCGAAATCCTTGGTCGCGTCCTTCGCGGCCGGCTGGGTGGAGATCGTGCGCTTCTTCCGCACCTCCACCTGGACCTGTTTGGAGCGGCCGTGGGAGAAGCTCTGCCGCACCTGGCCCGCATCCACGGTCTTGTTCAAAGACAACTTGCCCTTGCCGCCCAAGCTCAAGACTTTCTTCGGTTCCTGATCGGTATCGCTCATCCTGTTATCGACCTGCCTTCGTTCGGTCCCATCACGCGCCCCCCTCCCGGGAGCCGGGTGCGGGCACCATATTTTTCAAACGCGTCGCGTCCCGGAGAATCCGGTCCGCCAACTTTCCTTCCAAGACGGCGACATGGACCGCGCGGTCCCTGTCGAAGGGCGCGCCGAGCGCGTCCGCCGTCATTACCTCGACCGTCTTGCCTTCGGCCTCAAGCTGCCGAGCCCCCGGGCCCAACTTGCTGAAACCGCCGACGGCGCCATCGGATGCGTGCAACAGCACCCCGACACTCCCGGCCCCCGCCATGATCTCCGGGTCGATCCGCGGATCGCTCTCGGCAACCAGGGCCTTCACCTTCTCGAACCCGGTGACCGCCTGACCGGCGCGCCGCGCCAGCCCGAGGCCGTCCAGGATCCGACGCCTCAACCCCTCGACGAGGAGGGTCGCCAGATCGTCGGGCACCCGGATCGCCGTTCGTCCCGCGCGGGCAGCCGCGCGTTGGAAGGCCTTCCGTTTCACCGCCGTGGCCACCGCATCGGCCGATGCCTGAAGCCACATTCCCCGACCAGGCAGTTTCTCGTCCAGATCGGGTACCAATATATCATCAGGGCCGACCACAAACCGAATCAGATCTGACTTGCTCCCGCGTAATCCCGTCGCGACACATTTGCGCGCGGGTCCGGTTCGCTCCTCTTCCAGGACGACCGGGTCCTCCGGCATCGGCGCGGGCGATGTTGCTTCCATAGCGCTCGGCCCCCGACCCGTCGGCCCCACCGCCGCAGCGATCAGGCCGTGTCCTCTTCGGAGGACTCGCCGGCTTCCTCACCCGATCCGCTCTCAACCGCGGGCTGCTCCTCATCCTCGAACCAATGGGCGCGGGCCGCCATGATCGTCTCGTTGGCCTGCTCTTCGCCGATCTCGTCCTCGCCCAGCAGCTCCACCAGCTCGTCACCGGCAAGGTCGCCGACATCGTCGAGCGTCTTTATGCCGTTCTCGCCGAGCTTCACCATATGGGCGACGGTCAGATTGGGCAGCTCGCCGACGGCGTCCTCGACACCGAGTTCGCGGCGCTGCGCCTCGAATTTCTCGTTCTGGTCCTCAAGGAACTGCTTCGCCCGGGCGGCCAGTTCCTCGGCCACATCCTCGTCGAAGCCCTCGATATCCGCCAGCTCCTCCAGCGGCACAAACGCGATCTCTTCGATCTTGGTGAAGCCTTCGGCCACCAGCAGATGGGAAATCACATCGTCGACGTCCAGCGCCTCGATGAACAGTTCGGAGGCCTTCCGGAACTCCTCCTGACGGCGGGCGGAGTCTTCCTCCTCCGTCATGATGTCGATGTCCCAGCCGGTCAGCATCGAGGCCAACCGGACGTTCTGACCCCGGCGGCCGATGGCGAGGCTGAGCTGCTCGTCCGGTACGATCACCTCGATCCGGTTCTGCTCCTCGTCGAGCACGACCTTGGCGACCTCGGCGGGGGCGAGCGCGTTCACCACGAAGGTCGCGGCGTCCGGCGACCAGTTGATGATGTCGATCTTCTCGCCCTGCAGCTCGGCGACCACGGCCTGAACCCGGCTGCCGCGCATCCCGACGCAGGCCCCGACCGGATCGATCGAGTTGTCGTGGGAGATGACCGCGATCTTCGCCCGGCTGCCCGGATCGCGGGCAACCGCCTTGATCTCGATGATGCCGTCGTAGATTTCCGGCACTTCCTGGGCGAACAGCTTCGCCATGAACTGCGGATGGGTCCGCGACAGGAAGATCTGCGGGCCGCGCACCTCGCGCCGCACGTCGTAGATATACGCCCGGACCCGGTCACCCTGGCGGAAAGTCTCGCGTGGCAGCAGCTCGTCGCGCCGCAGGATCGCCTCCGCCCGGCCGAGATCGACGGTCACATTGCCGTATTCGACCCGCTTGACCAGACCGTTGACCAATTCGGTAGTGCGGTCCTTGTACTCGTTATATTGCCGCTCCCGCTCGGCCTCGCGGACCTTTTGGACGATGACCTGCTTGGCGGTCTGGGCCGCGATGCGACCGAAATCGATCGGCGGCAACGGATCGCGGATCTCGCCGCCGAGTTCGATGTCCGGCTGGATTTCCTTGCCCTGGTCCAGGGTCAGCTCCGCCGCCTCGTTCTCGACCTCCTCGACAATCGTCCGCACCCGCATCAGCCGAATCTCGCCGTTCTTCCGGTCGATTTCCGCGCGGATATCGTTTTCCTGACCGTATTTCGAGCGACCGGCCTTCTGGATCGCCATTTCCATGGCCATCAGGACCTCTTCACGCTCGATCCCTTTTTCGCGCGCCACCGTGTCGGCAACCTGCAAGAGCTCCGTCCGGGGAAGGGTTGACACCGAGTCCATCATTCTCTTCCTGCTGCTTTCCTCAAAAACCGCTCATCGGCTCAGCCCACCGGGCCTTAGTCGACGGGCGATCCTTCCACTGTTTGTTCACTGCCCGCCGCCTCCGCGGCCCGCGCCGCGATCAGGTCGTCGGTCATCACCAACTTGGCCTTCTGAACCAGAGAGAAGTCGACGTCGAATCGCTCTCCCTCGACCTCGAAGGTGATCTTGTCGTCCGGGCCGGTCCCGACGATCCGCGCCTTGAAGCGGCGGCGCCCGTCGGTCAGCAATTTCAATTCGACACGGGCCTCGAACCCCTTGAACCGCTCGAAGTCCACGAGCTTGGTGAGAGGGCGATCAATGCCCGGCGACGACACCTCGAGGACGTAGGCCCCCTCGATCGGATCCTCGACGTCGAGAATCGCGGAGACATCCCGGGAAATGGCCGTGCAATCATCCACCGTCATCGGCTTGCCGTCCAACCTGTCGGCCATGATCTGCAGGGTCGGGTTCCGGCCGCCGGTCAACAGGATGCGGACGACCTCGTAGCCCATCGCCTGCAAGGGCGGGGTCAAAAGCTCCTCCAAGGCGCCGGGTGCGGCCATTCCTATCCTCTCAACATCGCTCAATGGGGTTGTCCCTCGGCCGTCGACAAGCCCGGATCCAATCGGCAATAAAAAAAGCGGGCGGAAGCCCACTTCTGCAGATAATCCAGACTGTCAAACAACTTCGCGCCTAGATATACCGCAAAACAAAAGAATCGCAAGGATTCGATTCGGGCCGAGTCCCAGTGTGGCGGATTTGAAGTTGGTCACAGTACCCACGGCGCGCTCCCGAACGACCCTCGCATCCAAAACCACAGGAGATTTAATAGGGTGCTCGTACCCCTCCGGATCCGAAGTTCGTCTTGAGCCGCCTCGAATTCCATAACGAGCTACGGATTCATGACCTAGACTGCCCCCCATCGTCGCGGGGTCTTCGACGGAACCGCAGATAGGCCGGATGGTCCCCTTTCGCCAGCGCCTTGCGCTCGTAGCGAGTCCGGACCCAGTCGGCCGGCGGCTCGCGCCAATCCCCGGGACGCTCGGCGAGCCATTCGAAGTCGGGCCGACCGATGACACGCTCCAGAGTCCAGGCGATATAGAACATCTGATCGCTGGCGACCCGCAACTCGCCGCCGTCCTTGAGCATGTCCGCGAAGCGGTCGAGGCTCTCTGTCTGGATCATCCGGCGGTCACGGTGCCGGTATTTCGGCCAGGGATCGGGGAAGAGAACATAGATGCGGTCGACGCTGGCGGGCGCCATCGCCGCCAGGAGCGGCCGGGCGTCCTCGTCGCGGATCCGGACATTGCCGATCTCCTGGTCGGCGACCTGGCTGACCAGGCTGGCGACACCGTTGAGGAACACCTCGCACCCGATGAAGCCGTCTTCGGGATTGCCCTTGGCCTGGGCGGCCAGATGTTCGCCGCCGCCGAAGCCGATTTCCAGATGGACCCGCGCCATCGGCGCATCGAACAGGGTCCGGGGGTCGAGAAGGCCCTGTTTCGGCGGGGTGACCCGCAGCCCCGGCAGCACGTCGCGGACCAGCGCCTCGCGTCGGGCGCTCAGGGCATGGCCCTTACGCCGGCCGAAGAACCGGTAGGCTTCCTGATCCTTTTCAGCGCTCATCAAGACGGATTTAGAACGCCCGCTTCAGATCGTCGACCAGGTCGGTCCGTTCCCAGGAGAAACCGCCATCCTCATCGGGCTGGCGACCGAAATGGCCGTAGGCCGCCGTGCGCTCGTAGATCGGCCGGTTGAGCTTGAGATGCTCGCGGATGCCGCGGGGCGACAGATTGACCATCTCCTGCAGAACGTCCGCCAGCTTCTCCTCGTCGACCTGGCCGTCGACCAGATTGACATAGAGGGAGAGCGGCTTGGAGATGCCGATCGCGTAGGAGACCTGCAGGGTACACTTGCTGGCGAGCCCGGCCGCGACGACGTTCTTCGCGAGATAGCGGCAGGCATAGGCGGCGGAGCGGTCGACCTTGGTCGGATCCTTGCCGCTGAACGCGCCGCCGCCATGGGGGGCCGCACCGCCATAGGTATCGACGATGATCTTCCGGCCGGTCAGGCCGGCGTCGCCGTCCGGACCGCCGATGACGAAAATACCGGTCGGATTGACGTAGAGTTCCTCTTCCGGCGGCATCCAGCCTTCCGGAAGGACCTTCTCGATATAGGGCCGGACGATCTCGCGCACCTCGGCCTGGTCGAGGCCGGCCTTGTGCTGGGTCGACACCACCACCGACGTCGCCGCGACCGGCTTGCCGTCCTCATAGCGCAGGGTGACCTGGCTCTTGGCGTCCGGCCCGAGGACGTCGGCGAGTTCGCCGCTGTGGCGCGCGTCGGCCAGGCCCTTGAGGATCCGGTGGGAGTAATGCAGCGGCGCCGGCATCAGCGCATCGGTCTCGGTGCAGGCGAACCCGAACATGATGCCCTGGTCGCCGGCGCCCTCGTCCTTGTTGCCGGCCGCGTCGACACCGACGGCGATATCCTTGGACTGCTCATGGACATAGCAATCGATCTCGGCGGTTTCCCAATGGAAGCCTTCCTGCTGGTAGCCGATCTCTTTGATGCAGCGGCGCGCCGAGGCGATCATCGCCTCCGCGTCGACCGAAGCGGGACCGCGGACTTCGCCTGCCAGCACCACCCGGTTGGTCGTCGCCAGGGTCTCACAGGCGACCCGCGCCTCCGGATCGGCGGCGAGCAGAAGGTCGACGACCGAATCGGAGATCCGGTCGCAAACCTTGTCCGGATGCCCTTCGGAGACGGATTCGCTGGTGAAGAGATAATTGCCCGAGGCCACGGTTCGTTCCCCCCTTTGATCGAGAGAAGGCGTTAAAGCACAGAAGGTCACACAGAATCGGGCACACGCGGAACGCATCGCCGAATCAGGCGAATTCGAAGGGCGGTTATTTGCAAGGAAGGGCTAGCCGGGTCAAGACAAAAGAACGATCCGACCGTCAACCCTGATCCCGCGAAAAAGCGTCACTCGGAGATTTTCGCCAGCGCCTTGGCCATATCGAACAGACGGCGACGGACCACCGGATCCTTGATGTCGTAATAGGCGCGGACGAGATCCAGCGTCTCGCGTTTCATCATCGGATCTGGCTCGGCCTGAACCACCTCGTCGACCGGACCGATCGGCTTCGCCGCATGATCGGGCGCCTGATAGTCGTCGAAGAAGAACGACACCGGGATATCCAGAGCCTGCGCGAGCTCGTAGAGACGGCTCGCACCGATCTTGTTTCCGCCCCTCTCGTATTTTTGGATCTGCTGGAAAGTCAGCCCAAGGGCATTGCCCAGCTTCTCCTGGCTCATGCCCAGAAGAGTCCGGCGTAGCCGAACCCGGGAGCCTACATGTACATCGATTGGATTGGGCCGACCTTCCTCGTCACGGAGACGGGGTCGACCGCGTTTGGAACCCTTTGCCATTTTACTCAAAGATCCTCGGCACGTCGCTGTGGTCCGAGTCACATATCTTGGTATGCCCAAAAAAGCGACTATAATTTATCCTAAAGAATATGTTTTGAAGAGCACAAGACTCTTTGGAGGGATATTATAAATAAACTAAAGGTCAAAAATAAAAGGGTAAGAATGTAACCACCCAATTCGCGAAAAAGCGTTCTATCGAGCGGCATAGGCAACCTTAAGTCAATTATTCCGCGCGAATTTAGCTCTAGACTTTCTACTTTTCTTCCATACGGATCCGTAAGCTCGCTAATTCCTGTATTTGCCACGCGTGCAACTGGCAAACCTTCTTCAATCGCCCTTATACGACTAATGATCCGATGTTGATAGGGGCCATTGCTCACGCCATACCATGCATCGTTGGTCAGATTAACAAGCCAGGCGGGCCGCGCAATTCCAGTTCCCCCCGCCTGTACTACTTTTCCTGGAAATATTATTTCATAACATATCAAAGGCGAAAACGCGGGTCCGGCTACCATTTCGAGGGTCCTCAGCCCAACACCCGGCGTGAAATTGACGCGGGCGGCAACCCGCATGAAAGAAAGATACTCCGAGAACGGGACGTATTCGCCGAACGGAACGAGATGGCTCTTATCGTAGGCCTCGGCCAACGCGCCCCCCTCGAAGAGAAAAAGACTGTTGAAGATCCGAACGCCCCCGGCCCGATCGATTCGGATGGCGCCGGTGACGAGACTCCGGTCCCGAGACAAACGCTCCAACAGCCGGAAGGTGGGCGTCCCGGCCTCCAGGATCAGGGGGAGCGCGGTTTCCGGCCAGATAACGATCTCCGGGGGGCGTCCTTCCTGTTGCGGCGGCAACAAGGTCAGATCGACGAGGTTCTGGATATGGGCCGCCCGCAACTCGGCCTTCCACTTATCGGTCTGAGGGACGTTCGGCTGCACGAGCCGAATTTGCGTCTCGGTCAACGGGATCGGGTCCGCGGGCAGGCGCAAGACACCGAACACCGCGAGGCCAGCGACCAGAGCCGCACCGGCGGCCACCGGGCGGAGGCGTCCGAGACCGATCAGCGTGGCGGCCAGGACCGTGACCAGGGAAAGGCCGTAAATCCCATAGACCGAGACGGTCTGGGCCATCACCGGATAGGCGCCCCAGCTCTGGCCCGCCAAATTCCAGGGAAAGCCGGTGAACAGGGTGCCCCGACCGATTTCCGCGACACACCAGGCCAGAACCAGGGCCATGGCCAGCGGGAAACCGTGCGGAACCATGCGTTTCGCGACCGCGATGGCGATCGCCGGGAACAGGGCGAGGGCGGCCGGAAGCGCGAAAATCGCGAACGGCACCATCCACCAGAACTGATCGATATCGACGAGAAGCGCCTTGGAGATCCACCACAGACCGAGGGTGAAATGCCCGAAGGCGAACCACCAACCGAGACGAAAGGCGCTCTTCACCCCCGCCGCCGCGTCGATCAGGCGGACCAGAATCCCAAAGGCCGGAACCAGCAGGATCGTCAGAGAGAACGGGGCAAAAGCGAACGCGCCCACGGCGCCGCCGAGCCAGGCCAAGCCAGCCGCACGCCAGCCCGGCCGCCCGTCCCTGAATAGACCGCCGATCCAACGATGACCGGGCCAGGACCGACCAGACCAGCGCTGCGGGGACCATCGGTGGCCGGTGCCGTCCGGCGCCCCGTCAGGACCCGGCGTCGTCCGCGCCATGCTTCGCCGGGAGATTCCGGATGATCAGCCTTTTGACCCGGCGGGGGTCGACATCGGCGACCTCGAATTCGATGCCGCTATCGTGCTTCACACATTCCCCCCGCGCCGGCACGCGCCCGAGGATCATCACCACGAGGCCGGCCAAGGTGTCGTTCTCCTCGCGCTCTTCCTCGCTCAGAATCTCGCCGACGAGCTCCTCGAAGTCTTCCACCGTGGCCCGGGCGTCCGCCGTCAGGCTGCCGTCCGATTGCTCGATGATCTTCGGCGTGTCGGGTATGTCGTGCTCGTCCTCGATCTCGCCGACGATCTGTTCGACCAGATCCTCGATGGTGACCAGCCCGTCGATCCCGCCATATTCGTCGACCACCAGGGCCAGATGTTTGCGGGCGCGCCGCATCTCGAGCAGCAGTTCGAGCGCCTCCATGGACGGCGAGACGAACAGAACCGGACGCAGCAGGCGGCGCATGGGCACCGAGCGTTTGGCGCCCCAGAACCGCAGCACGTCCTTGATATGGACGATCCCGATGACGTCGTCCAAGGTCTCCCGGTAGACCGGGATGCGGGAGTGGGCCCGACTGGACATCTGCCGGACCAGATCGTCGAGCTGAGCCCGCTCCTCGACCGCCACGATATCGGCGCGCGGAACCATCACGTCTTCCGCCGTGATCTCGCGCATTTCGAGGATGTTCTGGATCAGGCGACGCTCGTCGGCGTCGATCGAGGAGCTGCCTTCGGCGCCCTCGTCCTCGATCAGGGTTTCAATGGTGTCGCGCACCGTGTCGCCGTTGCGGTGCTTCTTCGATCCTTTGAGACCGAAAAGACGCGACAAAAGGGAACTATCGGATGCCGCCCCGCCCTCGCGGGGCTTCAGACTGCTGGAGTCGTCTGCCATGGTTCGTAAGAAGTCTCTCTTCCCCTCTCTGTTGCGGCGCCGCCCCCCTCAATAGGGGTCGTCGACGCCGAGCCGGGCCAGAACTCTGATTTCCAGCCCTTCCATTTCCGATGCGGACCCGTCGTCCAAATGGTCGTACCCAAATATATGGAGCATCCCGTGCACGACGAGATGGGTAACGTGGTCTTTTAACGATTTTCCGTCCCGCGCGGCTTCGCCGCGGCAGGTTTCGAACGCCAGCGCGATGTCGCCGAGCGGCAACACCTCGCCCTCGGGCAGATAGGCGAGGTCGCCGGGATCCGCCGGAAAGGACAGCACATTGGTCGGCTTGTCCTGATCCCGGAAATCGTGATTGAGACGCCGCACGGCTTCATCGTCGGTGAACAGCAGCACGATGGTCCCGGCCTTCAGATCCGGTGGATTTTCCGCCGTCAGCGCGTCGGCCGCCGCCGCCGAGATCGCTTCGAGATCCGGCAAAGCCTCGGCCCAGCCCCCGCCTTCCACCACGACCTCGGTCAAAACGACCCTATGGTCGGGCGCCGTGGCCGAGGAGGAGCCATGCGCGGTCATGAGGATTGCCCCTCCTGATCGGACCTCTGGCCATGGGGCACATGCTTCTTCAAGAGCGAGGGATGCGCCGCGTCATAGGCCCGGACGATCCGGGTGACCAGCGGATGGCGCACCACGTCCGCGTGGGTGAAGTTGACGAACCCGATCCCCTGCACGCCCTGCAGGGTCTCCAGCGCGTCCGTCAGGCCCGATCTCGCCCCCAGGGGCAAATCGGTCTGGGAGATGTCGCCGGTCACCGCCATGCGCCCGTTCTCGCCCAAGCGCGTGAGGAACATCTTCATCTGCGTCGGCGTCGTGTTCTGCGCCTCGTCCAGGATGACGAAGGAATTGGCGAGCGTCCGACCGCGCATGAAGGCCAGCGGCGCGACCTCGATCTCGCCGCTGGTCAATCTTTCCTCCACCATCTTCGGCGGCATCATGTCGTAGAGCGCGTCGTAGAGCGGCCGGAGATAGGGATCGACCTTTTCCTTGAGATCCCCCGGCAGGAATCCGAGCCTCTCGCCCGCCTCGACGGCCGGGCGGGAGAGGATGATCCGGTCGACCTGGCGGCGCTTCATCATGGCCACCGCGACGGCGACGGCCAGATAGGTCTTGCCCGTGCCGGCCGGCCCCAGCCCGAAGACCAGCTCGTTGGTCTGCAGCTTGTCGAGATATTCCCCTTGGGTCGGGGAGCGCGGGACGACCGGCCGCTTCCAGGTCGCGAGCGAGCCGCGATTCTCGGCGAAGGCCTGCAGCCCGTCATCGGAATCGTCCGCCTGGGCAAAGGCGATGGCGGCATCGACATCCGCGATCTCCACGGACTTCCCCTTCTGGCCCTTTTGCTGGGTGATCCGCTCGACCAACCCCTGAACCGCGGATTTGGCCAGATTGACCGCGTCCACCGGGCCGTCGATGGACAGCATGTCGCCGCGGACGGCCACCGTCACATTGAGCTTCTGCTCCATGCGCACAAGATTGCGGTCATGGTCGCCGCAGAGCATTTGAAGAAGCTTCGGGTCTTCGAATTGAAGACGGATCGGCGGGTCCAACAGCTCCGCGCCGCTCACGCGACCACCCTCTCCGGCATATTCCCCTCCGGTCTGTTCGGCGGCCGCCCTTCGCTCCGCGGCACGCCGTCGACGACATCGGTCACCACCGTCCCGGCCAGGCTGTTCGGATGCGCCTCCTCGATGCGGACATCGACGACCCGGCCGATCAACCGCTCCGGCGCGTCCGCATGGACCGCCTGCATGAACGGGCTGCGACCGACGAGCTGGCCGTCGCGTTTGCCCGCCCGGTCGAACAGGACCGGCTGAACGGTGCCGACCTTCGAGCGGTTGAACGCCACCTGCTGCCGGTTCAGCAGATCCTGCAGCGCGGCGAGCCGTTCGCTCTTGACCGCCTCGTCCACATGGCTGTGCGCCATCGACGCCGGGGTGCCGGGCCGGGGGCTGTATTTGAAAGAATACGCTTGGGCATATTCGACATCCCGGACCAGGCGCAGCGTGTCCTCGAAGTCCCGCTCGGTCTCACCGGGGAAGCCCACGATGAAGTCGCCGGAAAGCGCCAGGTCGGGACGCGCGTCCCGCAATTTATCGATCACACGGCGATAGTCGTCCGCCGTGTGCTTGCGGTTCATCGCCTTGAGGATCCGGTCGGAGCCCGCCTGCACCGGCAGATGCAGATAGGGCATCAGCTGCGGAATGTCCCGGTGGGCTGCGATCAGAGCGTCGTCCATATCCAATGGATGGCTTGTGGTGAACCGGATCCGTTCGATCCCCGGCACGTCCGCCAGCGCCCCGATCAGCTTCGCCAAGCCCCATTCGCCGCCATCGGGTCCCATGCCATGATAGGCATTCACATTCTGCCCCAACAGGGTGAGCTCGACCGCCCCCTTGGCGACCAGGGTCCGGGCCTCGGCGGTCAGATCCTCGACCGGACGGGACACCTCCGCCCCGCGGGTATAGGGGACGACACAGAAGGTACAGAATTTGTCGCAGCCCTCCTGGACGGTGAGAAAGGCGGAGCAGCCCTCCACCTTCCGGGCGGCGGTCAGATGGTCGAACTTGCTCTCGACCGGGAATTCGGTGTCGAGGACCGCGCCGGCCGCGCGGGTCGCCCGGGCGACCATCTCCGGCAGGCGGTGATAGGTCTGCGGGCCCAGCACGATATCCACATAGGGCGCGCGCCGCTGAATCTCGGCCCCTTCGGCCTGGGCGACACAGCCGGCGACCGCGATGACGGTCCGCTGCCCCTCGGTCTCCTGCGCATCCTTGATCTGGCGCAGACGGCCCAGTTCCGAGAACACCTTCTCCGAGGCCTTTTCGCGGATATGGCAGGTATTGAGCAGGATCATGTCGGCACCGTCAGGGGACGAAGCCGGTTCATAGCCGAGCGGCGCCAGCGATTCCGTCATGCGTTCGGAATCGTAGACATTCATCTGGCAGCCATAGGTGCGCACAAAAAGGGATTTCTTGGATCGCGCCTGGGAAATCGGATCGGAACTCGGATGGGAACTCGGATGGGAACTCAAGGGGCGCCTTCTCGTCAGGTTGGGGATGCCGTTCGCCACGGGCTCTTGCGGCAAGCTATCAAGCGGATAATGACAGTCAAGCGACGTCATTATGACGTTCAAACGACGCTTTGACGACTCATCAAATCGGCTCCGGACATAAGTAGGGCAGCCGCCGGTCAAACCAAGGCGCGTTTTCCCTTCAGGGCCGCGGAAACCCCGGCGGCCACCTCCTTTTCGCAATGGGCGGCGAGCGCCTTGCGGCCGCCCAGTTCCTGGAAGGTGATCGGCGGGTGGAAGCGCACCTCGACGGTCGCCCGCCCAAGGCCGAGCATGGTCCAGAGATGGGGGGCGAGCGACATGTCGCCATACCAGGCGAAGAAGGGCCGGATCGCGCGGCCCATCGGCATGCCGTTCAAGCGGGTATAGGCGATCGAGACCGGCTGGACCGTGAGGGGGGCGCCGTTCACGTCCCGGTCGGCGACGGCGAAGAGCGCCGATTTGAAGGGCAAAACCCGGTTTCCGTCCCCGCTGGTCCCCTCGGGAAACAGGATCAGGCGGTCGCCCTGGGCTAGACGGTCGCCGATTTCGTCGGCCTGCTTGCCCACATGATTGCGCTCGCGCCTGACGAAAACGGTCCGCTGCAGCTTGGCCAGGACGCCGTAGAAAGGCCAGTCGGCGACCTCCGCCTTGGCGATGAAGGAACCGGTCACCACCGCCGCCAGCACCGAGATGTCGAGATAGCTGACGTGATTGCTGACGAACAGTACCGGCCCCTTTTTGATCCGGCGGCCGCGGATGACGATCTTGAACCCGAGAATGCGGCAACAAATCCGGTGATAGATTCGCGGCAGCGTCTTGGAGAGCGGAATGCGCAGCACAAGGGCCGTCGCCTGCATCGGCGCCATGACGCCGGTCAGGGCGAGGTAGCTCATCAGCCGGGTGAAGGCCAAGATCGGATTTGACGAGATCGTCCGCCCGGTGATGGACGGGTCGTCAGCAAGCTCAGCCGGCTCCGGCCTCTCGGTGGGCGCGTTCATAGTGTTTGAAGTATGTTTCCGTGACTTGGTCGGTCTTCACCACGATGCAGACATCGACGGTGTTGAACTGATAGTCGATCACGGCGCCGTCGCCAACATAGGCGCCGAGCCGAAGATAGCCTTTGATCAGCGGCGGCAGGGAGACGATCGCCCGTTTCGGGTTGATATCCTCCGGGGCCATCAGGTTCATGTCGACATAGCGCTCCGGGACCGCGACCGGCCGGAGCGGCTCCGGGGCGAGATGATGATGGTGCAGATAGGACAACGGCAGCGCCAATGCCTGGACATCGTTGCCGTGCAGACTGGCGCAGCCGAACATCAGCTCGATGTCGTGAGTGAACACATAAGCCGCGATGCCCCGCCACAGCAATTGCATGGTCGCCCGGTTACGATAACCGGCATCGACACAGGACCGGCCGAGTTCCAGGACCGGCCCGGGATGGGCGACGATCTTGGCGATGTCGTATTCGTCCGCGGTATAGAACTGCCCGGCCTTTTCGGCCTGGGCCCGTCGCATCAGCCGGTAGGTGCCGACGACACAGTCCGCGCCGGTCCCGCGATCGTGGTCCAGCACCAGCAAATGATCGGCGACATCGTCGAAGCTGTCGAAATCGCGTTGGTCCCGCGCCATCTCCGGCGAGGGCTTCGCTTTCATCTCGTCGTAGAAGACGCGATAGCGCAGCGCCTGGGACGCCCGCACCTCCTGCTCGTCCTGGGCTAAACGGATTTCAAGCGAACCGAATTTAAGCTCACCGAGGCCGGATTGCTCCGTCATACAGTCTCATCTCCTCCGGCAGCGCCATGTCGCCGGCTTTCCGCGTTCTAGCGCGGCCGGGTGGTTTCGGGCAACGATATCCGCCGTCACCAGGCCGACGACCGCGGGCCAGACCGGGCCAGTCGCGTGCCAACCAGTTGAAACCACGAAGAAAAACGGCGCCGAGGGATCCCCGACGCCGATTTCACGTTTTCCTTTACGCCGCCTGTCGGGCGGCACAGCCTTACTTCCGGCGGGCGCGGGTCCCGAGACCGATGTCCCGGGCCAGCTTGCTCCGCTGCTTCGCGTAATTCGGCGCCACCATGGGATAGGTCGGCGGCAGGCCCCATTTTTCCCGATAGTCTTCGGGTGTCATGTCATAGGCGGTCTTAAGATGCCGCTTCAGCATCTTCAGCTTCTTCCCGTCTTCCAGACAAATGATGTAATCCGGGGTCACCGACTTCTTGATCGGGACGGCGGGCTGCGGCGCCTCTTGTTCCGGCTCGACGGGGCCGTCAAGCGACACCAACGTCTCGTAAACGTCCCGAATAACCGACGGCAGGTCAGAAACCGGGACCGTATTGTTCGACACATAAGCTTCGACAATAGACGAAGTCAGCTCCAAGGCACTGGCGGAAAGGTCGATTTCTGCTTGGTCGCTCATGATTTATCCTCAAACATAACGTTGCGGCAGATATACTTATTTCACAAAAAAACTTCAATACTGATTTCAAAAAAAACAATCGAATCGCTCTGGGTGTTCAAGAAGTCTCGGTAAAAGATAAAGGTCGTTGCAAAACAAGCGCATTAATTCGTTGACCATCGGCGCGCTCATAATAGCCACGGCGCACCCGGACACAGTCGAATCCGAGCGATTCGTAGAATCGTCGCGCGGCCTCGTTGTCCTCGGCCACTTCCAGCAATAACCGGTCCGCGCCGATCGATCGTGCCGCCGCCGCCGCGACGACGACTAGATGCTCCCCGAGACCCCGGCGGCGCCAGGCGTCGAGGATCCCGATGCTCGCGATATCGCCGACATCACCGGCATATTGCATCAACAGGAACCCGACCGGCCGCGGCTTCTCCGGAGCGTCGGACGCCTTGAAGGGCGCGATCAGCCAGGCTTCGAAGGCCCGTTGGGTGAGCAGCTTTCCGAGATAGGCCGCCCCCCAGGCTCCCGCCGGGTCGTGGGAGAAGCAGACCGCCTGCAACTCGGCGAGCGCGGCGACGTCCCCGGCCCCGACCGTCCAGACATAGGGGCGTTCACCGGCCCCGCCGGCAGTCGATATGTCCGTTTTCGGTGTCATTTGCCGGGCAAGGTGACATCCGGCGGCCGGATGTAAAGGGGCTCCGGCAATACTCCCGAATCAGACACTCCCGCATCCAAAGGGATGGCGGCGAGAACGGCCGCCAGGTCAGGCAGGATCAGACCGCTCTCCTCGACCCCCGAGGTTTCCGAGGCCTTTGCGGCAACGGCGGCCGCCCCGTCGCCCGCCAGCACGCAGCCGGCCGGGAGGTCTGCGGCGAGTTCCGCTGGATCCGCCGACGCGGCCTCTCCCTCGGCGACCCCGTCGGCGCTATAGAGTTGGAAGAAGACGTCCCGCCGGCGACTGTCGACCGCGACCAATAAGGGACGCGCCGCAAGATCCGGCCGCGCGTCGGCGACAGTGATCCGCAACGCCTCGAACAAGGAGACGCCGACAACCCGGACGGGGCGTCCCGCAATCAAGCCCGCCACGGCGGCGAGCCCGATCCGCACGCCGGTGAACGAGCCAGGCCCCGTTGTGACAACGATTTGCCCGACATCGCGCACCGAGAGACTGGCGGCCGCAAGCGCCTCCGCCACCATCGGCATCAGGGCTTCGGCATGGCCGCGCTGCATTTCTGCAACACGCCGGACCGGATCGGCACCGGATCGCGCGACGGTGACCTGGCAAGCCGCACCGGCTGTATCGATAGCTAGACGGTTCATGATATGGTCATTTTATGAGTTGTTACCGCTATACAACAAAAAGACGGATCAACGATGCGGCGCACGGCTGTCTTGCGACGGCGTTTTTGTCCGGGCCGAACCGAGCGGTCGGAGCATAAAGCGCCATGACCGCCAGTAAAGAAATCCTCGCGCGGACCCGCCGTGCGGTCCGGCGACGGGCCGCCGCGATCTCCGTTGTTCTGCTCGCCGCCCTCGCCGCCCTGGTTCCCGCGACCCCGGGGCGGGCACAGGAACCGTCCTCGGCGGTCATCCTGATGTATCACCGCTTCGGCGACGAGAGCGTCGCGTCGGCCAACATCCGGATCGAGCAGTTCGAGGCGCATCTGAACGAACTGGCCGCCGGCGGATACACGGTGCTGCCGCTGGCCGATATCGTCGCCTCGTTGAAGAGCGACACGCCACTACCCGACCAGTCGGTCGCGATCACCATCGACACGGCCCATGTCTCCGTCTTCGAGGAAGCCTGGCCGCGGCTCAGGGCCGCCGGCTATCCCTTCACGGTGTTTGTCGCCAGCGACCTGGTCGACGCCGGCCGGCGCGATGTCATGACCTGGTCGCAATTGGGCACGCTTCAAAAGGACGGCGCCACCATCGCGGCCCTCGGCGCGTCCTACACCAATCTCGCCATGCGCCCGCCGGAGAAGGTGGCGGCGGACATTCTCCGCTCGAAGCGGCGGATCAGCGACGAGATCGGCGCGACGCCGCCCTTCTTCGCCTATCCCTTCGGGGTCTATGACGGGGTGATCAAGGGATTGGTCCGGGACGCTGGGTTCGAGGCGGCCTTCGGCCAGCATTCGGGCGCCGCCCATGCCCTCGACGATATGTTCTCACTGCCCCGATTCAGCCTGACCGAGGCTTACGGCAGCCTGGAACGGTTCCGGCTGGTGGCGCGCACCCTGCCGCTGCCGGTCACGGATATCACCCCGGCGCTGCCGGTCCTGACCGAGCGCAACCCGCCCAATATCGGCTTCACCCTGTCGGAGCGGATCGCCCCGGTGAAGTCCATCACCTGCTTCGCCTCAGGTCAGGGGAAGGTATCGGTGGAAAGACTGCCGGCCGGGCGGGTCGAGGTGCGGTTGCCGGGACCCTTCGCCCACGGACGGGCCCGGCTCAACTGCACGTCGGTCGAAGGGGACCGCTGGCGCTGGTTTGGGCGCCAGTTCTATGTCCCCAGATCATGATCCGATCCTAGATAAGCCCCGAAGGGCGACCACGCCAAAGCGTTACATCACCGGGCGGACTTCGAGAACCTCGGGGATATAATGGCGCAGCATGTTCTCGATCCCCATTTTCAGGGTCGCGGTCGAGCTGGGGCAGCCCTGGCAAGCGCCAAGCATGGTCAGATAGACGATGCCGTCCTCGAATTTGTGGAACGTGATGTCGCCGCCATCCTGGGCCACGGCCGGACGCACCCGCGTGTCGAGCAGTTCCTTGATCTGACCGACGACCTCGTCATCGTCCTCGCTGGCGGCATGGCCGGCGCCCTCGGCCCCTTCGACCATGACCGGATCGCCGGAGGTGTAGTGCTCCATGACCGCGCCGAGGATCGAAGGCTTCATCAGATGCCACTCGCGCTCATCGGCCTTGGTGACCGAGATGAAGTCGTCGCCCAGGAAGACTTCGGTCACGCCGTCGACCCCGAAGAGGCGGCGGGCCAGAGGCGACACGCCGGCGTCGTCGCGGCTGCGGAAGGAGGCGGTGCCCTGCGCCATCACAGGCTGGCCCGGAATGAATTTGACGGTCGCCGGATTCGGCGTGGCTTCGGTCTGAATGAACATCTCAGATCTCTCTTTTCCCAAATAGGACGAAATCGGTCCTCTTATAATGGGCCGTTTCCCCCGCCGGTTCAACCGCCCACGATCGGATCGCGTTAGTAAGGTCTTTTCACCCCGAGGAAACCCATCACGTCATAGGCGTCCTGGAGCACCGGCGCGGAGAGCGCCCGGGCCTTCTCGCCGCCGCGCGCGAGCACCGCCTGGACATGCTCGGGGTCGGCCATCAGCCTTTGATATTCCGCCCCGACGCCGCCGAGAACCTCGACCGCCACCTCGGTCAACCCCTTTTTGAAATCGCCGAAGCCTTTGCCGGCATAGTCGCTCGTCACGTCCTGGGCCGTGCGGCCGGTTAGCGCCGCCATGATGCCGATGAGATTCTTCGCCTCCGGCCGGTCGCCGAGATCCTCGACCTTTTCCGGAATCGGCTCCGGATCGGTCTTCGCCTTGCGGATCTTCAGCGCGACCTCGTCCGGACCGTCGGTCATGTTGATCCGCGAATAGTCGGAGCTGTCCGACTTCGACATCTTCTTGGTCCCGTCCCGCAGGGACATCACCCTCGTGGCGGCGCCGAAGATCTGCGGCTCCGGCAATGGGAACACATCCTTGCCGAATTGCGAGTTGAAGGCCTGAGCGATGTCACGGGTCAGTTCCAGATGCTGCTTCTGGTCCTCGCCGACCGGCACATGGGTGGCGCGATAGGCCAGGATGTCGGCGGCCATCAGCACGGGATAGTCATAGAGGCCGACCGTCGCGTTCTCCCGGTGTTTGCCCGCCTTCTCCTTGAACTGGGTCATCCGGTTGAGCCAGCCGATGCGGGCGACGCAATTGAACAACCAGGCGAGTTCCGCGTGGTTCGGATTGAGCGCCTGGTTGAACAGGATGTTCTTTTCCGGATCGATCCCGGCGGCGATCAGACCGGCGGCCAGCTCAACGGTGGCGCGGCGCAGTTCGGCCGGATCCTGCTCCACCGTGATGGCGTGCAGGTCGACGACGCAGAACAGGCAATCGAATTCGTCCTGGAGCGCCACCCAATTGCGGATCGCCCCGAGATAATTGCCGAGATGCAGATTGCCGGTGGGCTGAATGCCGGAAAAGATCAGGCCCTTTGACATGTGAACCAACCTTGTTGTGCTGAAAAGGCGCCGCGGAAGGCAGCGCGGCTCTATCGCCCATTTGCCCGCCCCCGGTCAAGCCGCAGGGTGGTCGAGTCATAGGAGGCTTAGGCCCGGCCCTTCAGAAGATCCTTCACCTCGGCCGGGCGGGCGGCCCCGGTGGCCATGGCGGCGAGCGCGAAGACCAACACCCCGCCTCCAATGGCCACCGCAAGGCCGACCAAGGGGCCGAACCCGTCCACAAGCAGGACCCGCGGCAGCACCGCGACAATCCCGAGCACCGCCGCCGCCATCAGGGCCGAGGCGAGCACCGTGGCCCCCATGCGGCGCCACAGCCGGGCATCGGGACGCATCAGCCCCCGGCGATACAGAACGACGGCCAAGGCCAGGGCGTTGAGCGTCGAACTGAGCGCCGTCGCCAGCGCTAGTCCGACATGGGCGAAGTACTGCATCAGGATCAGATTGGCGATGAGATTGATCACCACCATCACGGCGGCGATCTTGACCGGCGTCTTGGTGTCCTGCCGGGCGAAGAAGGCGGGGGTGAAGACCTTGACCAGGGCGAAGGCCGGCAAGCCCAGGGCATAGGCCGCCAGCGCGCCCGCGGTCGCCAGCGTGTCCTCCGGCGTGAACGCCCCCCGCTCGAACAACACGGTCACAACGAGATCCGACAATACGATCAGGCCGACCGCCGCCGGCAGGGTCAGCAGGAAAACCAGCTCGATCCCCCGATTGAGACTATGGGCCGCCCCCGCATCGTCGCCCTTGGCGGCCTGCCGCGACAGAAGCGGCAGCAGGGCGGTCCCGGCGGCCACCCCGATGACCCCCAGCGGCAACTGATTGACCCGGTCGGCATAATAGAGGAACGCCACCGATCCCTCGGCCAACAGGGAGGCCAGCACCACGTCGATCACCAAATTGATCTGCATGACCCCGGCCCCGATCGCCGCCGGACCCATCAGCTTGAACAGTTTCACGATGCCCGGCGTCAGACGGGGCCGCGGCAGGGGGATGTCGAAACCGGCCCTGTGGCAGGCGCCGACAAGCCAGAAGAATTGGGCCGCCCCGGCCCCGGCCACCGCCCAGGCGAGCCAATAGCCGACGGTCGGGCTGCCCGGCGTGATCTCCTGCAGGAAGACCGTGATGAGCGTCACCACCAAAATCACGTTCAGCAGGATCGGCGCCGCCGCCATGGCCGCGAAACGATCCAGCGTGTTCATCACGCCGCCGAGCAGGGCCATAAGACTGATCAGCGGCAGATAGCCGAAGGTGATCCGTGTCAGATCCACCGTCAGATCGAATTGTTCCGGGTTATCAACGAAGCCCGGCGCCAGCACATGCATGGCCCAGGGCATGATGATTTCCATGACGACCAGGAAGCCCAGCAGGATCACCAGCGCGACCGAAACGACCCGGCCGGCGAAAAAGCGGGCCGCCTCCCGCCCCTCCTGCTCCAGCTTTTCCGAGAAAAGCGGAACGAAGGCCGCAGTCAGCGCTCCCTCACCAGACAAGCGCCTGAAAAAATTCGGAAATTTAAAGGCGACGAAAAAGGCGTCCGCGACCGGTCCGGCCCCGAGCAGGGCGGCGATCAGAATATCCCGGACAAATCCGGTGATCCGGCTCAGCAGGGTGAACCCGCCGACCGTGAGGATGTTCCGGCCCAGACTCATGGGAGGCTCCCGCTCCTCAGGCCGCTTCCCACGCCGATTCCTCGCCGCTGATCACCTTGGCCAGGCGGTCCTTGATCTCCTTGACCTTGCGGTCCCGGTCGACCTTCACCCCGAACACGTCCTTCACATAGAAGACGTCGACCGCCATCTCGCCATAGGTCGCGATCTTGGCGGAGTGGATCTGCAGGCCGAGATTCTTGAGCTCCCGGGTCACATCACAGAGGAAGCCGGGGCGGTCGAGACCGTTCACCTCGATCACCGTGTTGGTCGCACTGGCCTTGTTGTCGACGAGCACCCGGGGCGAGACCCGGAAGACCTTGGCCCGTTTCGGGAGCGGTCCGGGCCGTTTCTTGAGCTCGGAGGTGAGCCAGACCTCACCGGTGACCGCCCGTTCGATGGCACTGGCGATCCGCGCCCGGTCGGCGGGCCGTTCCACCGGCCCGGCCTCGGCCGACTGGACATGCAGCGTGTCGATGGCGATGCCGTGGGACATGGTATGGATCCGAGCGTCGACGACATTGACTCCGACGATGGCGAGACCGCCGGCGATCTGGGAAAACAGGCCCGGATGGTCGGTCGCGCAGACCGTCACCTCGGTCACGTCCCGATCCGGAATGTCCCGCATCTCGATCAGCAACGGGGCGTCATGGCGCGTCGCCTCGCGCATCATGCGGGCATGGCGGGCCTGGGTCTCCGTGTCGACCGAAAGCCAATAGGACGGCGAGGTCTTCGAGACGAAGGCCTCGAAATCGGCCTCTTTGAAGTCCGGCAGCGTTTCCTTGAGAGCCTGCTGCTGGGATTGGATCCGGGCCCTTTGCCGTTCCGCCGCCGGAACGTCGCCGGACAGCATCTCGACCGCCCGGTAGTAGAGCTCCCGCAGCAGGGTCGCCTTCCAATTGTTCCAGATCTTCTCGTTGGTCGCGCGGATGTCGGCCACGGTCAGGACCAGGAGCAGCCGCAGCCGTTCCGGCGACTTCACCAGATCGCAGAAGTCGCGCACCGTCTTCGGATCGTCGACATCGCGGTTGAAGGCGTAGAGCGACATGTAGAGATGGTTCCGGACCAGCCAGGCGGTGGTCTCGGTCTCCTCCTCCGTCAGGCCGAGGCGCGGGCCGAGCCGTTTGGCGATCCGCTCCCCCACCAGGGAGTGCTCCTCCTGCCGGCCTTTGCCGATATCGTGGAGGAAAACGGCGAGATGGAGGGCCCGCCGGGACTGGACCAGATGGACGACCCGGCTGGCGATCGGGGCGATCTCGCTCAGATCGCCGGCCTCGATCTCATGCAGGATGCCGACCGCCCTGAGCGTGTGCTCGTCGGTCGTGAACACATGGTACATGTCGAACTGCATCTGCGCGCTGATCCGGCCGAAATCCGGGATGAACTTTCCGAGAACCCCGGCCTCGCTCATTCGGCGCAGCATGCGTTCAGCCCCTTTCGGCGAGGCCAGGATCTCCATGAACAACCGGTTCGCCTCCGGGTCCTTTCGCAAGTCGTTGTCGACCCGGTTCAGCGAAGACTGCAGCAACCGCAGCGCCTGCGGATGGATCAACAGATCCTCGGTCATGGCGGTGTGGAACAGCCGCAGAATGTTGACCGGATCGTGCTCGAAGGCATCGTCCCGTCCGACCGAGAGACGATCGCGCACCAGGGCGAGATCGCCGAATTGAGGGGTCGAACGGAACAGGCTCGGCAGCCGCAGACGGGGTTTGCGCTGATGTTCCGCCTCGATGGCGGCGCAGAAGATCCGTGTCAGATCCCCCATCTTCTTGGCGACGGTGAAGTAGTGCTTCATGAAGCGCTCCACCGCCTTGTTGCTGACCCGGTCCATATAGCCCATCCGGGCTGCAAGCTCCGGCTGGACGTCGAAGGTCAGCCGCTCCTCGGCCCTTTCGGTCAGCCAATGGAGGTGACAGCGCAGGGTCCAAAGATATTTCTGCGCTTTGATGAGCTGACGGGCATCGGTTTGGTTGATGGCGTCCTGGGCGACCAGATGGTCCACCGTCTGGGTGCCGTAGGCGACCTTGGCGATCCAGAGCAGCGTGTGGAGATCGCGCAGGCCGCCCTTGCCGTCCTTGATGTTCGGCTCCAGCACATAGCGGCTGTCGCCCAGCCGTCCGCGCCTTTCCTCCGCCTCCGCCAGCTTCGCTTCCATGAAGGAGACGATCACCGAGGGGGTGATGCTATCGGCGAAGCTTTTCTCCAGCGTCCGATACAGGGCCTCGTCCCCGTCCAGCAGGCGCGCGTCGACCAGGGTGGTCCGGATCGTCACGTCCTGGGCGGCCAGCCGCAGGCAGTCGTCCACGGTGCGGGAGGACTGGCCGACCTTGAGGCCCAGATCCCACAGGAAATAGAGCAGCCCCTCGATCACCTGTTCGACCCGGGGGGCCCGCCGCACGGCGGTCAGGAACAGAAGGTCGATATCCGAGAACGGCGCCATCTCCCCCCGGCCGTAGCCGCCGACGGCGACCAGGGCGATGCGGTCGCCCTCGCTGGGATTGGGGGCCGGATAGAGCACATGGGTGACCACATGGAACAGGGCCCGGATGACCGCGTCGGTCGCGTGCGAGAGGGCGTGGATCGCCATCTCCCCGTCATTGGTCTCGAGGAACCGGTCGCGCACCGCCTCACGGGCGCCCACAAAATCCTCCCGGGCGGTTTGCAGGACCGCCGCGCGGGGATCCTCGCCCTGGCGCTCGGCTTCGACATGGACGGCTTCCAGGCGGCTTTTCATCGCCTCGACATCAAGGGGCGACCAGCGCTTGCGCCGGCGCAGACGGCCGAAGGCGGG
Organism: Alphaproteobacteria bacterium; assembly: GCA_024743275.1. Taxonomy (GTDB): domain Bacteria; phylum Pseudomonadota; class Alphaproteobacteria; order JANSWW01; family JANSWW01; genus JANSWW01. The sequence continues at coordinate 14,767 of JANSWW010000015.1, read as the reverse complement.
CGCTTGTTGTTTTTCCTTTTGCAGTCGCATGATCCCTGCTTTCGTGTCACCGAACAGTGAGGGTAAGCCATTAACACAGAACGAGAAGGGGGCGAATGCATGGCGTTGGAAGAGAGCTCTCGGGCGGCGGTCGCGATCGTCGGGGGCGGGGCCGTCGGATCGGCCATCGCCTATTTCCTCACCGCCGATCCGGACTTCACCGGGCGCTGTGTGGTGGTGGAGCGCGACCCGACCTACGAAACGGCCTCGACGACCCTGTCCTGCGCCTCGATCCGCCAACAATTCTCCACACCCGAGAATGTCGCGATCGGCCTGTTCGGCGCCGATTTCTTGCGCCGTATGCCGGATCTGCTCGAAGTCGACGGCGACCGGCCGGACCCGCAGTTCCGAGAGAATGGCTATCTGTTCCTCGCCGGAGCGGAAGGGGTGCCGATCCTCGAGGACAACAACCGCATCCAGCGGGCGGGCGGCGCCGATATCACCCTGCTGAGCGCGGACGACCTTAAGGCCCGTTATCCCTGGATGAACACCGACGATCTGGCGGGGGCGAGCCTGGGCATGGCCAATGAGGGCTGGTTCGACCCCTCCCTGGTGCTCAACGCGTTCAAGCGAAAGGCCCGCGACCAGGGAGCCGAATACATCAAGGCGGAGGCACGGCTGCTGCGCAAAGGCGCCCGGGTGGTCGGAGTGCGCCTTGGGAGCGGCGAGACGATCCTCGCCGACACGGTGGTCAACGCCGCCGGACCCCATGCCGGGGCCTTGTGCCGGGCCGCCGACATCGATCTGCCGGTCGAGCCGCGCACCCGCACGGTCTTTGTCTTGAAATGCCGGGAGAAACTGAACCCGCCGCCGCCGCTGACCATCGACCATACCGGCGTCTATCTCCGCCCCGAGGGCGACGCCTTTCTGAGCGGTGTGAACCCGCCCGCGGACCGGGAACCGGAAACCAGCGCCCTGGAGCCGGATTGGAGCCTGTTCGAGGACATCATCTGGCCGTCACTCGCCAACCGTATCCCGGCGTTCGAGAGCCTGAAATTGGAGCGGGCCTGGGCAGGCCACTACGACATGAACCCGGTCGACCACAACGGCATTCTGGGACCCCATCCGGAGGCCCCGGGCCTGATGCTGGCCAACGGGTTCTCGGGCCATGGCCTGCAGCAGTCGCCCGCCGTCGGCCGGGCGATCAGCGAGCTGATCCTGTCCGGCGGCTACCGGACGCTGGATCTCAGCCGTTTCGCCTATGACCGGTTCGCACGGGGCGACCTTATCCTCGAACGGAATGTGGTCTGACCCCGCGGAGAAACCGGTTTAGGCGTCGCCCGTCAGTCATTGCCGGTCAGTCGTCGCCGGTCAGTCGTCGCCCGTGCCTGCCTGATCGCGTGGATAACCGATCGGCTGCGGCAGCTTGTCGATCATTTCCTTCGGCACGACCTGCCAGACCTTGCCGCATTCGAGCTGCCAATCGATCAGCAGGCGCTGGGCGAATTTCGACTGGGTGGTTTCCGCATGTTCGCGGATCAGCCGCTTGGCGACCTCCTCCCAATACTCCGTCTCGATCCGTTGCCAGAGCACGGTATCGGCGTTGACCCGGCGTTCGAAGCTGCCGTCCGCGTCATAGACGAACGCCATGCCCCCGGTCATGCCGGCGGCGAAGTTGTCGCCGACAGGCCCCAGGATGCCGACCATCCCGCCGGTCATGTATTCGCAGCCATTGGAGCCGCAGCCCTCGACGACCGCCTCGGCGCCGGAGTTGCGGACCGCGAACCGTTCGCCCGCCTGACCGGCCGCGAACAGCTTCCCGGCCGTCGCCCCGTAGAGCACCGTGTTGCCGACGATGGTGTTGTCCTGGGAGACCAGCGGGCTCGCCGTCATCGGCCGGACGATCACCGTGCCGCCGGATAAACCCTTGGCGACATAGTCGTTGGCGTCGCCGAACACTTCGAGCTTCAGGCCCTGGACCGCGAAGGCGCCGAGCGACTGGCCTGCGGAACCGCGCAGGCGGACCGTCATATGGCCCGGCTGAAGGCCGGTCATGCCGTATTTGCGGACGATGTGGCTGGACAGACGCGTGCCGACGGCGCGCATGGTGTTCGCCACGTTGTAGGTGAGCTGCATCTTCTCACCGTCTTCAAGGAGCGGCTTCGCGTCCTCCACCATCTGGGCGTCGAGGGTATCGGGCACCGGATTGCGGTCCTCGCGGGTGCAATAGCGCGGATATTCACCCGAATCGGCCCGAACCAACAGCGGGTTGAGGTCCAGAGAATCCCCGTGGTCGGTGCCGCTGCGGACCTGCTGCAGCAGATCGGTACGGCCGATGACGTCCTCCAGCGACTTCATGCCGAGGCTCGCCAGGATGTCCCGGACCTCCTCGGCGACGAAGCTGAAGAGGTTCATCACCTTCTCGGGCGTGCCGGTGAACTTGTCGCGCAGCGCCTCGTCCTGAGTACAGACCCCGACCGGGCAGGTGTTGGAGTGGCACTGGCGCACCATGATGCAGCCCATGGCGACCAGAGAGGCCGTGCCGATACCGAATTCCTCGGCACCGAGCATGGCGGCGATCACCACGTCGCGGCCGGTCTTGATCCCGCCGTCGACCCGCAGGCGCACATTGTGGCGCAGGCGGTTGAGGGTCAGCACCTGGTTGACCTCCGACAGGCCCATCTCCCACGGCACACCGGCATATTTGATCGAGGTCTGCGGGCTCGCCCCGGTCCCGCCGGAGTGGCCGGAGATCAGGATCACATCGGCCTTCGCCTTGGCGACGCCGGCGGCGATGGTGCCGATCCCGGTCCGGGCGACGAGCTTCACGCAGACCTTGGCGTCCGGATTGATCTGCTTCAGATCGTAGATGAGCTGGGCGAGATCCTCGATCGAGTAGATGTCATGGTGCGGTGGCGGGCTGATCAGGGTCACGCCCGGCGTCGAGTGGCGCAGCTTGGCGATAAGACCGGTGACCTTCATGCCCGGCAGCTGACCGCCCTCGCCCGGCTTCGCGCCCTGGGCGACCTTGATCTCGAGCTCACGGCAATTGTTCAGGTACTCCGCCGTCACACCGAAGCGTCCCGACGCGACCTGCTTGATCGCGGAGGACGGGTTGTCGCCGTTCGGGCGCGGCCGGTAGCGGGCCGGGTCCTCTCCGCCCTCGCCGGAATCCGACTTGGCGCCGATCCGGTTCATGGCGATGGAGAGCGTCTCATGGGCCTCCGGGCTCAGCGCGCCGAGCGAGATGCCAGGGGCCACCAGGCGCCGCCGGATATTGGTGATCGAATCGACCTCGTCGGCCGGGATCGCCTCGTCCTTCGGATTGAAGTCCATCAGGTCCCGCAGATTGATCACCGGCTGGCGCCGGACACCGTCCGAATACTTCTTGAAGGTGGCGTAGCTGTCCGTATCGCAGGCCCGCTGTAGCATGTGGATCAGCGTGCCCTCGAAGGCGTGCTCCTCGCCATTACGGCGGAAGCGGTAGAGCCCCCCCACCGGCAGCGGCACCACGTCCGCCCCTTCATGCGCCAGCGCGTGCTGGTCGCGGGTCTTGCGCTCGATGGCGGAGAGGCCGATGCCCGACAGCCGGCTCTGCATGCTGGGGAACAGCTCTGAAACCAATGCCCGGGAGAGCCCGATGGCTTCGAAATTGTAACCGCCGCGATAGCTGGAGATCACCGAGATCCCCATCTTCGACATGATCTTCAGCAGGCCGTCGCCGATCGCCTTCTTGAAGCGCGCGACGCACTCCTCGACCGGGCGGTCGCCGAACAGGCCGCGGGCATGCCGGTCGAGGATCGACTCCTCGGCGATATAGGCGTTAACCGTCGTCGCCCCGACACCGATCAGGACCGCGAAGTAGTGCACGTCGAGCGCCTCGCCCGCGCGGACATTGATCGAGGTGAAGGTGCGCAGATTCTGCCGGACCAGATGGCTGTGGACCACGCCGGTCGCCAGGATCATCGGCACCGCCACCCGATCGTCGCCGGCCCGTTCGTCGGACAGCACGATGTGCAGCGCGCCTTCCCGCACCGCTTCCTCGGCCTGCCGCTCGATCCGCTTCATGGCCTCGCGCAGGGTCTCGCCCCCAGAACCATCATGGACCGCGAAGGTGCAGTCGATATCGGCGCAGGTGTCGCCGTCCCGGCTCTCCTCTTCCCGCATGTAGCGGCGCATGGCGTCGAATTCGGCGTTCGAGACGACCGGCGATTCCAGCAGCAGGTGCTGACACTGGTCCTCGTCCTCGTCGAGGATGTTGCCGAGATTGCCAAGGCGGGTCTTCAGCGTCATGACCCGACGTTCCCGCAGGCTGTCGATCGGCGGGTTGGTGACCTGGCTGAAGTTCTGCCGGAAGAAATGGTGCAGGCCCCGATAGCGCTTGGAGAGCGGCGCGACCGGCGTGTCGTCGCCCATGGAGCCGATGGCTTCCTTGGCGTCGTCGACCATCGGCTGAAGGATCAGCTCCAGTTCCTCCATGGTCCAGCCATAGGCGAGCTGGCGGCGGCGCAGATCCTCGCGCGGCATTTTCGATACGGTCCGTTCACCCTTGATCAGGGCGTCCAGCTTGGTCGACGAGCCGGTCCATTTGGCGAAGTCCTGGCGTCCGGCCAGCAGGTCCTTCATCTCGCCGTGGTGATAGACTTTCCCCTCGGCCAGATTGACGGCGATCATCTCACCCGGATCGAGCCGGCCCTTTTCCACGACCGTGCTTTCCTTGACCTTGACCATGCCGGTTTCGGAACCGGCGATCAGCAGATCGTCGCCGGACACCGTGAAGCGCATCGGGCGCAAACCGTTCCGGTCCATGCCGCCGATGATCCAGTCCCCGAACACACCGGCGACGGCCGCCGGACCGTCCCAGGGCTCCATGACCGCGTTGACATAGGCATAGAGGTCGCGATGGGCCTGCGGCATGTCCGCCTGCTGGCCCCAGGCCTCCGGGATCATCATGGTCTTGACCATGGGCAGATCGCGGCCGGCCTGACAGAGCAGTTCGAAGACGGAATCGAGCGCGGCGGAGTCGGAACTGCCCGGCTCGATCACCGGCTTCAGATCCTCGATCCGGCCCGCGAACACCGGGTGGTCGATCCGCGCCTCGTGGCTGCGCATCCAGTTCTCGTTGCCGGAGATCGTGTTGATCTCGCCGTTATGGGCGAGAATCCGGAACGGTTGGGCGAGCCGCCAGGTCGGGAAGGTGTTGGTCGAATAGCGCTGGTGATAGACCGCGAACCGGCTGACGAAGCGGTCGTCGAGCAGATCCGGATAGAAATCGGTCACCTGCTCGGCCAGGAACATGCCCTTGTAGATCACCGAACGGCAGGACAGCGAGCAGATATAGAAGCTGCCTTCGGTGGCCGTCCGCTTCTCGATCCGGCGGCGGATGAGATAGAGGTCGCGCTCGAAGCTCTCCTCGTCGGCGCCCTTCACATTGCGGATGACGATCTGTTCGATTTCCGGCCGGTTGGTGTTCGCCTTCTCGCCGATCACGTCGATGTTCACCGGCACCTGGCGCCAGCCGTAGATGGCATAGCCGAATTCGAGGATCTCCTGCTCGACGATACAGCGGCAACGTTCCTGCGCCGACAGATCGGTGCGCGGCAGGAAGACCATGCCGACGCCGAGCCGGCCCTCGTCCATCTCGATACCGCGATGGGCGACATGGGCGCGGAAAAAGTCCTGGGGAATCTCGATATGGATCCCGGCCCCGTCGCCGGTCTTGCCGTCGGCGTCGACCGCACCCCGATGCCAGATCGCCTTCAGCGCCTCGATGCCCGCCAGCACCACGTCGCGGCGCGCCTCGCCGTTGAGGGAGGCGACGAAGCCAACCCCGCAGGCGTCGTGCTCGTCGGCGGGATTATAGGCGTGATTCTCGATCAGCTTGGCGCGGTTGGCCGCATAGGCGGCATGGAAGTCGGCGCCGGATTCGACGGAATGAGCTTCGATCGGTTGATTTTCCTTGGTCATCTCTCTGTCCTTACTCAGGCGGCCCGACGTCAGGCGGCGGCGTGCGTCTTGGCGTCGGCGCCCTTTTCGGCGCCTTCCGCGGCCTGTGCCTCGCAATAGGCGTGGATGTGCTCGGCGGCGTCCCGGCCATCCTTGATCGCCCAAACGACGAGCGAGGCGCCGCGGACGATGTCGCCGGCGGCGAACACGCCCGGTACTTTCGTCATCATGGTGCGGAAATCGATCTTGATGGTGCCCCACTGGCTGACGGTAAGATCCGGGGCGCCAAACATGGTCGGGACATCCTCCGGATCGAAGCCGAGCGCCTTGATGGCGAGATCCGCCTTGATGGTATAGCTCGAGTCCGGAATGACCTTAGGCACCTGACGACCGGTCGAGTCCGGCACCCCGAGATGGACCCGCTGCACCCGCACGCCGTCGACCTTGCCGTCGCCGACGAAGGCTTCGGGTGCCGCCAGCCAGACGAATTCCACCCCCTCCTCCTCGGCGTTGTACACCTCGCGCTGGGACCCCGGCATGTTGGCCCGGTCCCGGCGATAGACACATTTGACGGACTTCGCGCCCTGGCGAACGGCGGTCCGCACGCAGTCCATGGCGGTGTCGCCGCCGCCGACCACGACGACGTCCTTGCCCTCGGCGTTCAAGGTGCCGTCTTCCAGGCGCGGCACGCTGTCGCCAAGACCCTGACGGTTGGAGGCGGTGAGATAGTCCAGGGCCGGGACGACGCCGTCGAGGCCGACACCCGGCACCTTGATGGCCCGCGCCTTGTAGACGCCGGTGGCGATCAGCACAGCGTCATGGCGCAGGCGCAGCTGGTCGAGGGTCACGTCCTTGCCGATCTCGCAGTTGAGGTGGAAGGTGATGCCCCCCTCCTCCAACAGCTTCCAGCGCCGGATGATCACTTCCTTTTCCAGCTTGAAGCCCGGGATGCCGTAGATCATCAGGCCGCCGACCCGGTCGTAGCGGTCGTAGACGTGGATCTCGTATCCCTTCTTGCGGAGCTGCTCGGCGGCCGCCAGCCCGCCGGGCCCGGCGCCGATGATGCCCACCGAGCGGCCGAGTTCCTTTTTCGGCTTCGGCGGCTTGACCCAGCCTTTTTCCCAGGCGGTGTCGGTGATGTACTTCTCGACCGATCCGATGGTGACCGATTCGAAGCCCTTCTCGATGACGCAGTTGCCTTCACACAGACGGTCCTGGGGACAGATCCGGCCGCAGACCTCCGGCATGTTGTTGGTCGCGGACGAGACCTCATACGCCTCCTCCAGCCGTCCCTCGGCAGTAAGCATAAGCCAATCAGGGATATTGTTCTGCAGCGGGCAGTGCACCTGGCAGAACGGAATTCCGCACTGACTGCAGCGGCTCGCCTGGGTTTCCGCCCGTTTCGGGTCGAACTCGTCATAGATTTCGCGGAAATCCTGACGGCGCTCCTCGGCGGCACGTTTGTCCGGCATCTGCTTTTCGTTGTTCACGAAAGAAAGCATGCGATTGGTCATGAGCGGTCCCCAAAACACTTTTATCTGTGACTTTCTCGCCTCTGCTTCACGCGGGGCGGGAGGGTCCTATACAGAAGGGATTCCGCAAATGCACGCAAAAAATCAAATTAGGACAGTACTAGGTAACTAATTTTCCGGCAAATTTTCGCCGCAGGGGCAGGGTTAAGGTGTTTTGCCCAAACTCCTCGAATTTTTAGTCTCAAATCGGAACTAATAGGCATATCTCGGCAATTCCGTGGGATAGCCCTACAAGCCATAGGAAAATTATGGCATGACCAGCGTCAGAAGATAGGGGCGGCAGAAGAGGGGGAGGAATCCGGTGACGCTGTTTCAATTGGCCATCCTGGCCCTGGTCCAGGGAATCACGGAGTTTCTCCCAGTCTCGTCCTCGGCCCATCTCATCCTCCCCTCCCAGGTCCTCGGCTGGCCCGACCAGGGCATCGAGATCGACATCGCCGTCCATGTCGGCACCTTGCTGGCGGTGCTGATCTATTTCTGGCGCGACGTTTTCGGAATGATCGGCGGCGTGGGCCGGGCCCTGCGCGGCAAGCGCGACCCGATGGCCCGCCTGGCCCTGATGGTGGTGCTGGGAACGATTCCCGCCGTGGGGGCCGGCTATGCCCTTAAGACCTATCAGGTGGACATGCTGTTCCGCAGCGCCGAGGTCATCGCATGGGCGACCATCGGCTTCGCGATCCTGCTCTATGTCTGTGACAAGGCGGGCATGACCATCCGGCGGATCGAGCATGTCGGCGCCGTCGACGCGGTCGTCATCGGCCTCGCCCAATGCCTCGCCTTCATTCCCGGCACCAGCCGTTCCGGCATCACCATGACGGCGGCCCGGCTCCTCGGCTTCGAGCGGGCCGACGGGGCGAAATTCTCCATGCTGCTCAGCATCCCGCTGATCGCCGCCGCCGGGTTGCTGGCGGGCAAGGACCTGATCGAGGGCGGCGACAGCCGGCTCACCCTCGACGCCCTCATCGCCGGGGGCCTTGCCTTCCTCTCGGCCATCGTCGTTATCTGGGGTCTGATGGCGTGGCTCAGGCGGGCGAGCCATACGATCTTCGTTGTCTATCGGCTGCTGCTCGGCGGCGCCCTTCTCGTCTGGATCTATCTATGAGCAATCCAAAAGCCTCGGATCTCTTCTCCCCGGATCCGGCCCATCCCCTGGCCCTGCTCGCCGCCTGCCCGGCCTATGCCGAAACGCCGCTCCGCGAGATCGCCCCGCCCGGCCTGCCGTCCCTGTTGGTCAAGGACGAGACGGCCCGCATGGGGCTGGGATCCTTCAAGGCGCTGGGCGGAGTCTATGCGGTGGCCCGCCATCTGGCGGAAGCCTATGGCGCCCGGACGGGTACCGTTCCCGCCCCGTCCGACCATACCGGCGCGCCGTTTCGCGAGGCGGCGGCCGAGACCACCTTCGTCTGCGCCAGTGCGGGCAATCACGGCCTGTCCGTCGCCGCCGGCGCCAGGATTTTCGGCGCCAAGGCGCGCATCCATCTCGCCGCCACGGTCCCGGAGAGCTTCGCCGACCGGCTGCGCGGGAAAGACGCCCAGGTGGTGCGGTCCGGGTCGGTCTATGACGAGGCGGTGGCGATCGCCCTCAAGGACGCGGAGGAGACCGGCGCCATCCTGCTCGCCGACGGGTCCTGGCCCGGCTATACGCGCCTGCCGGCCTGGGTGATGGAGGGCTATACGGTGATCCCGGAGGAGCTTCGCCGGCATTTCGCCGCCACCGGCCGGTGGCCGACCCATGTCTTCGTGCAAGCGGGGGTCGGCGGCATCGCCGCCGCCATGGCCCATCAGATCCGCGCCCATTGGCCCGCGGCGACCGAGATCGTCGTGGTCGAGCCCAGCGCCGCGAGATGCCTTGCCGCGAGTCACGCCGCGGGCAAGCCGGTGACCGCCGACGGTCCGGTGTCCAACATGAGCCGGCTGGACTGCAAGGACCCGTCGCTGCTGGCCTTCCATGCGCTGGAGGCGGCCGGCGTTCGCTATACCGACGTGTCGGACGACGAGGCGGAAGAGGCGGTTCGAGATCTCCGGGCGCTGGGAATCGGGACCTCGCCGTCCGGGGCGGCCGGTTTGGCGGGCCTCAGGAAAACCGCGCTGCCCGAAGGTGCCCGGCCGCTCATTGTCGCGACGGAAACCGTGATCGCCTGAGGCGGCAACCATTTGGCTGAAGAGGGGGAGGGCCATGAAAGCGGCACTGATGGAAAGCTATGACGGGCCGCTCACCCTGCACGACGTGCCGGACCGCAACTGCCCGGCCGACGGCGTCGTCGTCGCCGTCCGGGCCTGCGGGGTATGCCGGTCGGATCATCATGCCTGGAAAGGCGTCGATCCCGACGTCGTGCTGCCCCATGTCATGGGCCACGAATTCGCCGGGGAGATCCTGGCGGTCGGCGCCGAATGTCGCGGCTTTTCCGTCGGCGACCGGGTGACCGCCCCGTTCATTCTCGGGTGCGGCCATTGCCCGGAATGCCGGGCGGGCGAGCCGACCGTCTGCGACGCACAGCAAGTGATCGGCTTTTCCTTCTGGGGGGCCTTCGCCGAGCAGGTCACGATTCCCCGCGCCGACTTCAACCTTGTCCGCCTGCCGGACAGCCTGGGCTATGTCGAGGCGGCGGCCATGGGCTGCCGGGTGACGACCGCCTGGCGGGCCCTGACGGACCGGGCAAGGCTGGCGCCGGGGGAATGGGTCGCGGTCCATGGCAGCGGCGGCGTCGGCCTCTCGGCGATCCTGATCGCCGCGGGCCTCGGCGCCCGGGTGCTGGCCATCGACATCGACGACGGCGCCCTCGACAAAGCCCGGGAGATGGGCGCGAACGCCGTGCTCAACGTCGCCGGCATGGAGAATGTCGGGGAAGCCGTCCGCGACCTGACCGACGGCGGCGCCCATGTCGCCATCGACGGACTCGGCACGGCCGACACCTTCGAGAACGCGCTCCGGTCCCTGCGCAAACTCGGCCGCCATGTCCAGGTCGGCATGCCGGTCGGGCGCCATGCGACGGTGCCCCTGCCCCTGCTCGACATGATCTATGCCCGGCAGCTCTCGATCCTCGGTATGCGCGGCCTGGGGGCCGCCGGCTTCGCGCCGATGTTCGACATGATCCGGGCGGGCCGGCTCGATCTGGGCGGCCTCGCGACCCGGCGGATCGCCCTGTCGGAGGTCGGCGACGCTCTGCGCAAGATGGATGGCGGCCAACCGGCCGGCGTCACCGTGGTCGACCGGTTCGACGCCTAATCGCGCTTAAGTTTCGACCGAATTGAAGCGGCCGCCGGGGCGGAAGCGGTCGAGATAGGACGGGACGATGGCCTCGACGCTGGTCGCCTCGATGCCGAGATCGGCGAGCGTGCCCACCCCGTCCGGTGTCACCACATTGTCCCGGCGCAGCAGCTTCATCTGATCCCGCGTGAGCGGCGGATGGGGCAGCAGCTCCATGAAGGTCGCCTGCAGATCGCCGGCGGCATAGGGCAGGGGCAACAGGACCTTCTTGCGCTTGGTCTCCTTGCAGACGATCTCCATCAGCTCCTTGAAGGTATAGACCCGCGGCCCGCCGAGCTCATAGGTCTTGCCCCTGGTCTCCGGGTCGGTGAGCCCCTTCATCACCGCGTCGGCGACGTCCCCGACATAGACCGGCTGAAACTTGGTGGTGCCGCCGCCGAACAGCGGCAGGACCGGCGACATCCGGGCGATCGAGGCGAAACGGTTGAAGAATCCGTCCTCCGGCCCGAAGACCACGGAGGGGCGCAGGATCGTCGCGTCCGGGAAGGCCTCTAGCACCGCCTTTTCGCCGGCCGCCTTGGACCGGGCATAATCGCTGGGCGAGGTCGCGCTGGCCCCGATCGCGGAGACCTGCACGAGACGCGTCGCACCCGCCTTGGCCGCCTCCTCGGCGATCAACTTGGGCCCCTCGGCCTGGACGCCGGCGAAGCTGTTGCCGCCGCCCTCATAGAGGATGCCGATCAGATTGACGACCACATCGGCGCTGTCGATGGCGCGGGCGACCTGGTCCCGGTCGGTGACCGTCGTCGGGATCGCGGTGATCTGGCCGACATCGCCCAAAGGCCGTAGGAATTTCGCCCGCTCGACATCGCGAACGGCGACGTTGACCCGATAGCCGGCCTTGGCGAGCCGCCGGACCACATAGCGCCCGATGAACCCGGAACCCCCGAAAACCGTTGCGACCTGTGCGGACATCACCCTACCCCTCGTGTCATGGGATTGCCGGCCTTCGATTAGAGACCGCGCCTTAGAACTTCAATACCTTAATTGGTGTCGTGCCCAAAGCGCGGGGAGTATGTCGCGGCGCTGGAAAGCCGTCCCGACCGCAACCCCTGCACCGGCCTCAAGCCCGGCGGAACGACGATCGGCGAAAACCGCCGACACAACCGTTGACAAAACCATCGACACAACCGTTGACAAGCAAAGCCGACCGCCCTAAAACCCCGGCTCTTTCCAGCACCTGCCCAGGTGGCGGAATTGGTAGACGCGCAGGTTTCAGGTACCTGTGGCCGAAAGGTCGTGGAAGTTCGAGTCTTCTCCTGGGCACCAAGCACTCCGAAAATCAGCGGTTAACCCATTGAATTCCTTGCGATGTCCTCAAGACGTCGGAGGGGCGGTAGACCATGGGGTTGACCAACACAGCACCATTCACTTTCACCAAGCGTGGTGTCTTCTACTTCACTCGGAGGGTCCCTAGCGACCTCCAGGGCCACTACAGGCGGGACAGGATCACGCTCTCGCTCAAGACCAAGTCACCAAGTGCTGCGGCCACCAAGGCCAACTCCCTGGCAGCAAGGTTGGATGAGGAATGGCTGACCTTGAGGTGGCGGTCCGGAGGTGACCCTCTGGAACGGTTCAGGCGGATGAAGCCGGTCTCACTGGACGCGTCCTCGGCTCCTCTGTTGTCTGAAGCCAAGGCCTTCTATCTCAACGCCAAGGGACCAACCCGTCCCAAGACCTTCCGTCAGGCTGTCGAGAGGGCTGTGGGTCTGCTGATCAAGCTTCACGGGGATCGTCCTGTCGATCAGTACGCCAGGGAAGACGCCAACGCCTATCGAGACGCTCTACTCGCTCAGGGTCTCCAGCCTGTCTCCGCGAAGAGGACCATCAGCACGATCCAGGCTCTCCTGAACTTCACCACCAGGGAGCACGGTCTCCCCGATGTTACAGCCTTCTCCAGCATCTATTTCGGTGAGGAAGAGGAGAAGCAGTCCAAAAGGAAACCCATCCCGATGGATGTAATCCGGTCAGTCCAGGCCGAGTGTCGGAGGTTGGACGATGAGGCTCGATGGCTGATTGCCTTGATTAGTGACACAGGAATGCGTCTTGCGGAGGCTGCGGGTCTGGTGCGAGAGGATGTGGTTCTGGAGGGAGACTATCCCCACGTCATCGTTCGCCCTCACCCCTGGAGGCGGCTCAAGACCAGGGCGAGTGAACGGAAGGTGCCTCTGGTGGGCGAAGCCTTGTGGGCGGCCAGGAGGGCAGTCAGAGAGGCTCCGGGACGCTTCCTCTTCCCCAAGTACACGTCCGAGGCCGGGTGTAATGCCAACTCAGCCAGTGCGGCCCTGAACAAGTGGCTGAAGCCGAGGCTGCCTGAGGGCTGCGTCGTTCACTCCTTCCGGCACAGCTTCCGGGACCGTCTGAGGGCTGTGGAGTGCCCGAAGCCCATCATGGACAGGCTTGGAGGGTGGACGCTGGAGGGTGTGGGAGAAGGGTACGGCGAGGGGTACCAATTACCCCAATTATTGGAAAATATTGAAAAGGCAATAGAAAATCACATGTCTAAATCGATACCAACCATATGATAGTTCGGATATTCTCTTGTGTTTCTGACAAGATACTGTATTTCCCGTGGTTCAAACTGAAATATTTCGGCCTGCTTAAGTACATTAATTGATCCAAGAAGACTATTCGAAAGAAATTGGACATAATTTTTATCGATCTCCGAATCAGTACCACCAATAATACTAAAATACTCCTCTATTTTTTTTGAAAAATACTCGTTTTCTGGTAAATGACAGAACAATTTTGCAAAAATTATTGCACCTATATTGATAAGGTGAACCTCTTTCGAATCTAGAAAGGGAGTTTCTTCAGCAACATTTTTGCGCGTATCCGGTATATAAGGCGCCATGAGATAGTCTCTACCGTGATCATTTTCAAAAATTTCAATTACCATAGGAGAAAAATACTTAGAAGCGCCAAAATAACCCCCTGAAACAAAAGCCTCTAAGAACCTCACTGAATTTATGGAGTGACCAGATCTATCTTTTTCTCTTGCAATATTGAGACCCAATCCTGTCGCCAAAATTCTCGCAAAAAACTCGATTCTCTTCTCTGAGTCATGTGGTCGTCTTGATTCGATTATCTGGAGTAACCTAAAGTACTCTGTCATATTGTAATCAAGAAAAATCTTTTTATAGTCAAATGGATCCTCAAAGCTTTCAGGGTAAAATTTATTTTTAATTAATTCGGATGAAATTAGATCGCTTTTTTGATTCGATACAGAACCATTAATAACTGGATCAAGATAAAAATTTTTCATCTTCTGAACCAAGTCTATTCTTGCTTTCTCAAGCTGGTCAAATTGATGAAATACATTTTCAGAAATACATGTTTCAATTTTGTTCATATCATATTCATAAATATTTCTAAATTTTACAAATTCTAATTCAGTAGGCAATATTGTAGCGCAATCCCGCTGCACTAAATAAATGCATCTTCTAATTTGAAGATTATAAAATTCGTACGCATCACGGAGTTCTAAAATAGACCTCAATGAATTATCATGAAACGATTGGATAATCTTTTTTTGCTCAATATGATTTTGATTGAGACTTAGACTAAGGGCCCTTTTAGCCAGTACTATCGCAACAATTGATCCCGCTAATGAGGTAGGAACACCTAAAATAACGCCAACATTCTCGGCAAAAGAGCCGCCAAAGTTTTTGAATCCTTGACCGAATGGATATGAATTTTGCTCGTATACTGCTTCAAGAAATGCAAAAACAACCAATGAGATTATTAGCGTAAGCGCAATAAACCAAAATACTGTTTCAATATCAAATTTCTTCATGGCGCTATCCAATATCTCCCTTGATACCCATGGTCTACCGCCCCTCCGACGTCTTGAGGACATCGCAAGGAATTCAATGGGTTAACCGCTGATTTTCGGAGTGCTTGGTGCCCAGGAGACCAGTCAGTTTTGGTTGGCTCCTGACCCAGGCGTCAGCGGAGACCCAAGGTCCTTGCTTCTCAAGACCTTAGCTGATCCCAGGTTCGCCTGGAAGAGGCACTCTTGGTCTACCCTTTGGTCTACCCT
>JANSWW010000007.1 GCA_024743275.1 Alphaproteobacteria bacterium | reverse complement strand
GATGGTCCCTTGAGGTGGGCCACGACAAACGTCGACGGCGATGTCCGGTTCCAACGGCGCGGAGCAGGGAGCGCCGACGCATTGGCAGGGGCAGAGGATACAGCCCCTCCCTTGGAAGGGAGGGGTTGGGGTGGGTTCCCTGAAAACCCCTCCAACCTCCCCTTACGAAGGGGAGGTTTTTCGCAGCCTCGCTTCGGCCGGACACAGGCCGCCTGCGCTCGCCTGAATACAAAGACGGGGCCCTGGTCCGAAAGGTACGATCCTCAGGCGAAATCAAATGGTGCTACGGTCAGCCCTGCGCGTCGATCGCTTCCAACTCGTCGATGAAGCCGGCGATCATGTCGAGGCCCTTATGCCAGAACGCGGGGTCGGAGGCATCGAGGCCGAAAGGCGCCAAGAGCTCCTTGTGCCGCTTGGTCCCGCCCGCCGACAGCATCTCCAGATAGCGCTCGGCGAAGCCCTCGTCCGCGTCCTTGTAGGCGGCGTAGAGGGAGTTCACTAGACAGTCCCCGAAGGCGTAGGCGTAGACATAGAAGGGCGAGTGGATGAAGTGGGGGATATAGGTCCAGAAATAGCGGTAGTCGTCGTCGAACTTCAGCGCCGGACCGAGGCTGCGGGTCTGCACGTCCATCCAGATGTCGCAGAGATCCTCGGCGGTCAGCTCCCCGTCCTGACGGCGGGTATGGACCTGATGCTCGAATTCGTGGAAGGCGATCTGCCGGACCACCGTGTTCAGCATGTCCTCGACCTTGGAGGCGAGCATCGCCTTCTTCTTCTTCGGATCGGTCTCGGCCTTCAGCATCGCCTGGAAGGTCAGCATCTCGCCGAACACGGAGGCGGTCTCCGCCAGGGTCAGCGGCGTGTCGGCCATCAGCGGGCCCTGCTGGGCGGCGAGCACCTGATGGACGCCATGGCCTAGTTCATGGGCCAGGGTCATCACGTCCCGCGTCTTGCCCTGATAGTTGAGCAGCACATAGGGATGGGCCGACGGCACGGTCGGATGGGCAAACGCGCCGGACGCCTTGCCCGGCCGGGCGGGAGCGTCGATCCAGCCCTTGGAGAAGAAATCGCCCAGGATGTCGGCCAGCGCGGGCGAGAAGGCCCGGTAGGCGTCGGTCACGGTCTTTTCCGCCTCGGCCCAGGGGATGACCCGGTCGTCCTCCTCGGGCAGCGGGGCGTTCCGGTCCCAATAGTTCAGCGTATCGCCGCCGAACCATTTCGCCTTCATCGCGTAATAGCGGTGCGAGAGATCGCCATAACGACCTGTCACCGCCTCGACCAGGGCGTCGACCACCCCGTCCTCGACCCGGTTGGCGAGATTGCGGGCCGAGATCGGCCGCTCGTATTTCCGCCATTTGTCCTCGATGGCCTTGTCCTTGGCCAAGGTGTTGGTGATCCGGGCGAACAGCCGGCCGTTCCTGCGCATCACCGCCCCCAGGCTGCGCGCCGCGTCCTCCCGAATCGTGGCGTCATGGTCCGACAGCTTGTCGAGGATCTGGGTCTCGGTCAGTTCCTCGCCCCGGAAGTCGAACCGCAGGTCGGAGATCGTCTCGTCGAAAAGACGGTTCCAGGCGGAGCGCCCGGCGACGGACTTTTCCAGCAGCAGCGTCTCGATGTCGTCGGAGAGCTGGTGCGGACGGTAGAGCCTCGTGTCGTCGAGCCAGGGCCGGTAGTGGGCGAGCTTTTCGGACGTCAGCTTCTCGGCCAGCCTGTCGTCCGCGATCTTGTTGATCTCCAGGGTGAAGAACAGGGTCGTGGTGACGATCCCGTTCACCCGCTCCTGCATCGCCTGCAGGAACTGACCCCGGGCCGGGTCCGACTGATCGCCGGCATAGTGGAGAAAGGCGAAACTCATGATTCGGCCGAGAACGTCGTCCAGCGCCTCGAATTCCCGGATCGCGGCCGCGAGCTCGTCGCCGCTCAATCCGTCCAGCGCGCCCTTGTAGCGCTCGGCGAACGCCGCCGCCGTCTCCTCCGATTTCTTCAGATCCGCTTCCAGGACGGGATCTTCCGGGCCGCCATAGAGATCGTCGAGATTCCACTCGGGAAGATCGCCCAATTCGGGGGTGGACGCGGCGACAGCAGTCGACATTTTTTGCCTCTCTCTCGTGTTTTCGGATGAATTACACCATAAATGGGGTGCAAAGCGGTCGGAACCATGATGAATCGCCAACCGCGACAATCGAGATCTGAGATCAATAAAGACAAGCGCCCCCTCAAGAAAGAGCGCAGAGGAAACCCCGCCCCGATGAACTACCAAAGCCTGCAGAATCTCGCGCTGCTCTTCCTCGACCAGGCCGAGCGGTTCCAGAAGAAGCCGTTCCTGTGGACCAAGCGGAACAAGAAATGGACATCCATGTCCTGGCAGGACACGGCGGACCAGGTGAAGCGGCTATCCCGCGGCCTGCGCGCCATGGGTCTGCAGGAGGGGGACCGCGTGGTTATCCTCTCCGAGAACCGTCCCGAATGGCTGATCATGGATATCGCCACCATCGCCGCGGGCGGGATCACGGTGCCGGCCTACACGACCCACACCATCGACGACCTCATCTATGTCATCGACAACTCGGGTGCGGTCGGCATCGTCGCGTCGACGCCGAAACTCACCGAGCGGGCCATGGCGGCGGCCAAGCAATGCCCCTGCTGCCATTTCGTCGTCCATATGGAGGACTTCCACGACGCCCCGGAAGATCCCGGATTCCATGTCTACGGCTGGCAGGAGGCGCTCGACCAATCCAAGCGCCTCGCCGGCGACGACGTGCGGGAGGTTGCCGCCCGGCGCAAGCGGACGGATACGGCGGCGATCATCTACACCTCGGGCACCGGCGGCGCGCCCAAGGGGGTGATGCTGAGTTCCGGATCGATCATCGCCAATGTCATGGGAGCCCATGACGTCCTGGAGGAGATCGGGCTCGGCGACGAGATCTTCCTATCCTTCCTGCCGCTCTCCCACGCCTACGAGCATACCGGCGGTCAATTCTTCCCGATCGCGCTCGGCGCCCAGATCTACTATGCGGAAGGGGTCGAGAAACTCGCGGAGAACATCACGGAGGTCCGCCCCACCATCATGACCGCGGTCCCCAGGCTCTACGAGGCCCTGCATCTGAAGATCGTCAAAGGCGTGGAGAAGGCCGGCGGGAAAAAGGCCGAGTTGTTCCAGGACGCCGTGACCCTCGGCCTCAAGCGGCTGGATGACGAGCCGATGTCCTTCGGCGAACGGACGAAGAATCTGCTGCTGGACGTCCTCGTCCGGCGTAAGGTTCAGAAGCGGTTCGGCGGCCGGCTCAAGGCCTTCGTGTCCGGCGGCGCGCCCCTCAATCCGGAAATCGGCCGGTTCTTCCTGGCGCTCGGCATCCGGTTGCTTCAGGGCTACGGCCAGACCGAGGCCTCTCCGGTGATCGCCGTCAACCGGCCCCACGACATCCGGATCGAAACCGTCGGCAATCCGCTGAAGGGCGTGACCTGCCGCATCGCCGACGACGGCGAATTGCTGGTCCAGGGCGAATGCGTGATGAACGGCTATTGGGCCAATCCGGAAACCACCGCCCAGACCATCAGGAACGGCTGGCTGCACACCGGCGATATCGCGACCATGAGCGACGATGGCTTCATCACCATCACCGACCGAAAGAAGGACATCATCGTCAATTCCGGCGGCGACAACATCTCGCCCCAGAAGGTCGAGGGATATCTCAATCTGCAACCGGAGTTCAGCCAGTCCATGGTCTATGGCGACCGTAAGCCCTATCTGGTCGCCCTGCTGGTGCTGGAGGACGGAATTCTGGACGAGCACAAAAAGCGGCTCGGCACGGACGACGTCGCCGCGATGACGGACGACAAGGACTTCCGCAAGGTCATCACCACGGCGCTGGAGCGGGCCAACGCCCGGCTGTCGACCATCGAGAAGGTCCGCAAATTCATCGTCGTGCCCGAACCGTTCAGCCCGGAAAACGACATGCTGACCCCGACCTTGAAGATCCGCCGCCATGTGATCCGCAGCAATTACGGGCTCGAACTCGAAAAGCTCTATCAGCGATAGGCGACAAAGAAGACACGGGTGAACGGGAACAGCGTGGACCCGTCCGGATCCCGCGGATAGGCCTGGCGAAGGAGGCCGCCATAGGCGTCCTCGAACGCGGCGTAGGCCTCCTCATCCAGTGCGGCCTGGACCGGTGTCAGGGCGGTCCCCCGGACCCAGTTTAGAACCGGGTCCTCGCCGGTCAGACGCTGGATATAGGTCGTCTCCCAGGCGTCCACCGCCCGGGCCAGCGGGGAAAGCAGCCGTTGATACTCCGCCGCCGGCATTACCGGCGCGGTTTTCAGGACCCCGTCCAGCGCCTCGGCCCAGGGGCCGTTCTCGGCCACGGCGTGGAGCGTGGTGTGGCTCGGCGCCTCGAAATTGCGCGGCATCTGCACCGCGAGGGCACCGCCGGGCCGGACATGGCCGAACAGCCGGGGCAGCAGGCTGTCATGGTCTTCCAGCCAATGGAGCGCAGCGTTGGAATAGATCAGATCGTAGCCGACTTCCGGCGCCCAATCGGCGATATCGCTTTCAATCCAGGAAGCCCGCAGACCGCTGTCCCGCGCCTTCGCCAGCATCGGCCCGGAACTGTCCAGCCCCGTCAGGGACGCGGACGGAAAGCGGGCGGCGAGATAGGATGTCGAATTGCCTGGCCCGCACCCGAGATCGATCACGTTGGCGGCCCGGTCCAGATGAACCCGGTCCAGATGAACCCGGTCCAGATGAACCCGGGCCAGAAGCTCCTGGGCGGGCCGCTCGCGCAGGGCCGCATAGCTCAGATAGGTCTCCGGGTTCCAGCTGTCCGCTTGGCGGGCGGCCGACATGTCCGATTGACCCATTCTTCTTCCCTCCCCCGAACGGTGATTGACCGGAAAGGCAGCGATAGCGCATATCCTCTCCCAAGAAACCCGATTTATCTCAGTCTTGACGAAAGTTTTCACCTCCCCGTGATCGGCATCGATGTTCTTCCCTGGCAACCCGCGCCGGCGTCGGCGGGGAACCGCGTTCTTTTCGCCATCGGCGACAGCCATGCGCATACCGCCCATCTGGAAGCGCTGCACAGCTGGATCCGGCGGCGGATCCAGAACGAATACGATCCCCGCGACGTGACCGTCGTGTGGCTCGGCGACTATGTCGATCGGGGGGCGGAGCCCTATGAGACCCTCGATCTTGTGAATGACGGCCTCGGCATCCCGAAGGTGACCGAGGTGCGGCTTATGGGGAACCATGAGGAATTGATGCTCCAGGCCATCAACAACCACGCCGAATCACCCGAGATGTTCAATCTGTGGATGATGAATGGCGGGCGGGAGACGATCCTCGGCATCTGCGGCCCCCATGCGCCGCGGGAGGGGGCGGCCCTGGCCAGCGCCCTGCGCGAAGGCCTGGGCGAAAGGCTTATGTTGATGCTGAACCGGCTGTCGCTGGTGCACCGGGAAGGCAACTATCTCTTCGTCCATGGCGGCGTCGATCCGCGCGTACCGCTTGACCGTCAGGATCCCGAAACCCTGATCTGGATCCGGGAGCCCTTCCTGACCGGCAAGGGCTGGCGCCACGATTTCGTGGTCGTCCATGGGCACACGCCGGCGAAACCGGTGATCATGCCGCACCGGATCGGGGTCGATTCCGGCTGCTATATGACCGGCCGGCTAACCGCGGTCGAGATCCGCGAGGATCAGGCCCGGTTCATCCAGGCGAGGCCCTGATGCCGAGAAAAGACACGGGCTTCCCGACCGATCCCGCCATGATCCGCCGCCAACGCGATCTGCTGGCCGGTCATTTCCAGACCCTGTTCGCCGGGCCGCTGGCGTTCTGGGGACCCGCGGGACAAGCGGCCGACGCGGTCGACGCCTTCCTGGCGGTCTGGCCGAACCGGCCGATTCCCGATAACACGGGCGGCAGCGGCTTCAACGATTCGCTCTCCATCTTCGTGCTCGCCCGGCTCTCCGGGGCAAGGCGGGTGATCGAGAGCGGCACCCATCGCGGGCACAGCGCCTGGCTCTTCCGGCAAGCCCTGCCGGGCGCCATGATCGACAGCTTCGACGTCAATCACGGCAATCTGCAATACCGGGCCGAAGGGGTGCGGTTCCACGAGCGGGATTGGAACGCCGCGGATCTCACGGGCGACGCCGACAGTCTCGTCTTCTTCGATGACCATATGAGCCATGCCCGGCGTCTGATCGAGGCCCGGGAGCGCGGCTTCACCCGGATCCTGCTGGACGACAACGTGCCGGCCCACGCGCTCTTCGCCACCGGGACTCCGCCGTTCCCGACCCTGGAAATGATCGTCGACGACGGTCTCAAGGATGGCCAGCGCTTCACCTGGCAACGCAACGGCAAGCCCTTCGAGGCGACGCTGGATGGCGACCTCGTCCGCCGGGCGCGGGAGATCCTCGACCGCTACGCCGTGCTGCCGGATCTGGCCGATGTGACGCTTTACGGTCCGCAGAGCAGGCTCACCGCCGTCACCCTCAAAAGCGATTGACGGCCATTCAGCGGGGGTTACTGTCGCCTTATGCTCAAGAAAGCCGACCTCTCGCCGAACGACCGCCCCATCCCGCTCGATCAGCCCGTCGCCGAGAAAGTCGCCAAGACGACCTGTTACATGTGCGCCTGCCGGTGCGGGATCGACGTCCATCTGAACGGGGACATGGTCCGCTATATCGAGGGCAACCGGGATCACCCGGTGAACAAGGGCGTGCTCTGCGCCAAGGGCTCCGCCGGGATCATGCAGCACCGGGCGCCGGCCCGCCTTTCCAAGCCCCTGCGCCGGGTGGGCGAGCGGGGCGAGGGCGCTTTCGAGGCGATCTCCTGGGAGGAGGCGCTGACCCTCGTCGCCGACAAACTCAAGGCGATCCGGGCCGACGATCCGAAAAAGCTCGCCTTCTTCACCGGACGGGATCAGAGCCAGGCCCTGACCGGCTTCTGGGCGCAACAATTCGGCACCCCGAATTTCGCCGCCCATGGCGGTTTTTGCTCGGTCAACATGGCGGCGGCCGGGATGATGACGCTGGGCGGCAGCTTCTGGGAGTTCGGGGAGCCCGATTGGGAGCGGACCAAGCTCTTCGTCATGTTCGGCGTGGCGGAGGATCACGCCTCCAACCCGATCAAGATCGGCCTCGGCAAGATACGGGCGCGGGGCGCGCGTTTCGTCTCCGTGAACCCGGTCCGCACCGGCTATTCGGCGATCGCGGATGACTGGATCGGGGTGCGCCCAGGGACCGACGGCCTTTTGATCATGGCGCTGGCCGGCGAGTTGCTGCGCGCCGGGAAAGTCGATCTGGATTTCCTCGAACATTTCACCGATGCGGGTTGGCTCGTCGTCGACGCCCCGGGCACGGCCGACGACGGCCTGTTCGCCCGCAACTCGGACGGGACGGCCCTGGTCTGGGACCGCAGGCGCAAGGCCCCGGTTCCCCATAGCGATCCGGAGGCCCGTCCCGCGCTAAACGGTGCTGTTACCTTGCCCGACGGCCGCAAAGCCCGTCCGGTCTTCGAACAATTGGCGGAGCGCTGCCTTGATCCGGACTACCGGCCCGAAGCGGTCGCGCAGAAAACCGGTATCGCCGCCGAGAAAATCCGGGCGCTGGCGGCCGAGATCGCCCGGGTCGCCTTCGACGAAGCCATCGAGATCGATCAGGAATGGACCGACCACAAGGGCCGCCGGCACGCGAAATTCATCGGCCGTCCCGTCTCCTTCCATGCCATGCGTGGGATATCGGCCCACGCCAACGGCTTCCAGACCTGCCGCGCGCTGCACATCGTCCAGATGCTGATCGGCGCCGTCGACACGCCCGGTTCCTTCCGTTACTGCGCGCCTTTTCCCAAGCCGGTGCCGGGCTTCCCGCCGCCGGCCGGGCAGGCCGCGGATCTCGGTCCGAACACGCCGCTGAAGGGCGGTCCGCTGGGCATTCCGACCGACCCGTCGCATCTGCTGATCGATGACGCGGGTGGGCCGGTCAGGATCGACAAGGCCTATAGCTGGGACGCGCCGATTTCCGCCCATGGGATGATGCACACGGTCATCACCAACGCCGCCCTGGGCGATCCCTATCCCGTCGACATGCTGTTCATGTATATGGCCAACATGGCCTGGAACTCGGCCATGAACACGACCGGGACCCTGGCGCATCTGACGGCGAAGAGGGAGGACGGCAGCTATAAGATCCCCTTCTTCGTCTATGCCGACGCCTATTACTCCGAGACCGTGGCCTATGCCGATCTGATCCTGCCGGACACGACCTATCTCGAACGCTGGGATTGCATCTCGCTGCTCGACCGACCGATCTCCGAGCCGGACGCGGTGTGCGACGCGATTCGCCAGCCCGTGGTCGCCCCGGACCGCGATGTCCGACCCTTCCAGGATGTCATGATCGACCTCGGCGCCCGGATCGGCCTGCCGGCCTTCACCAAGGAGGACGGAAGCCCCGCCTATCCCGGCGGCTATGCGGACTACATCGTCAACCACCAGCGCAAGCCCGGCATCGGCCCGCTGGCGGGCTTTCGCGGCGCGGAAGGCGACCGGACCGGCCGCGGGGAGATCAACCCGGATCAGCTCGACGCCTACATCCAAAACGGAGCGTTTTGGAAACATGAGCACAAGCCCGAGGCCCGGTTCTACAAGTTCGCCAACCAGGCCTATATGGCGGAGGCGGTCGAGCTGGGCTTCCTCGACGCCCCGGCGGCGGTCACCCTGCATTTCTATGCCGAGCCGCTGCAAAAGTTCCGGAACGCGGCGCACGGCCATGGCGACCGTGTTCCGCCGGAGGCGAAACGCCGGCGCATCGCGGCCCATTTCGACCCGCTGCCCTTCTGGTATCCGCCCTTCGAGGATGGCGGGGTCGCCGATGGGGGAGACCACGGCGCGGGGGAGCGCTATCCATTGAACGCGATCACCCAGCGGCCCATGGCGATGTACCATGCCTGGGGATCGATGAACGCCTGGCTCCGTCAGATCCACGGAGACAACCCGCTGTTCATCGCCCGCCCGCTCGGCGAGGAGATGGGGATCAAGGACGGCGACTGGGTCGAGCTCTCGAGCCGGAATGGCCGCATCACCGCCAAGGCGAAGCTGATGGACGGGGTCAACCGGCACACGGTCTGGACCTGGAACGCCATCGGCAAGCGGCGCGGTGCCTGGAACCTCTCGGAGGAAGCCGCCGAGGGCAAGACCGGCTTCCTGATGAACCATCTGATCGACGATCTGCTGCCCGCCGACGCGTCCGGCTACCGCTATTCCTGCTCCGACCCGATCACCGGCCAGGCCGCCTGGTACGATCTGCGGGTCGCCCTCAAAAAGGCCGACCGGCCGAACCATGTGAGCGACCCGCAATTCGACGCCCTGCCGCCGATGGCGGATCACGGCATTCCCGCCGTCGTCTCCTATGTGGGGAAGCCCCGATGACCAGTCTGCCCCGTACGGCAAGCGGCGAGACCAGCCACAAGAAGCTCGGCCTCGTCATCGATCTGGACACCTGTGTCGGCTGCCATGCCTGCGCCGTATCCTGCAAGGAATGGAACACCGGCGGCTATCACGGGCCGCTGTCAGACGACAACGCCTATGGCGCCGACCCGCTCGGCGTTTGGCTCAATCGGATCCACCATTTCGAGACGACGGGGACCGAAACCGCCGCCGAGTCAAATGGCTGCGACTCGGGCACGGGGGTGGACGGGGGCCGCACCGTCTACTTCCCCCGCTCCTGCCTCCATTGCGAGGAGCCGGCCTGTGTGACCGTCTGCCCGACCGGCGCCAGCTACAAGCGCGAGGCCGACGGTATCGTTCTGGTCGACGAGGACAAATGCATCGGCTGCAAGCTGTGCAGTTGGGCCTGCCCCTATGGCGCCCGGGAATATGACCACCTGGAAGGCGTGATGAAGAAGTGCACGCTTTGTGTCGACCGGATCTACAACGAGACCCTGGATGAAGAGGACCGAATCCCAGCCTGTGTCCGGGCCTGTCCGGTCGGCGCGCGGCATTTCGGCGATCTCGGCGATCCGGATAGCGATGTCTCCAAGCTGGTGGCGGAACGGGATGGCCAGGAGTTGATGCCGGAACTCGGCTATAAGCCCGTGAACCGCTACCTGCCACCGCGCGAAAGACAACCGCTCAGCGGGGCGACGGCGCCGCAACCGCTGGCCCTGAAGGAAGAGACCGCCGGCGGGTTCCTCGGCTGGCTCGACCGCATGCTGGCCGACTGAGGAAGCCCGCCCATGCATCCAGCCTATTCCGTCATCTTCTTCACCACCGCGTCCGGCGCCGGATATGGCGTTCTCTTTCTGATGGGGCTGCTCGGCCCCCTCGGCCTGCTGCCGGCCAACCCGGTCTATTGCACAATCGGCCTTGGCGTCGGGCTGATCCTGGTTACGGCGGGACTGTTGTCCTCGACCGCCCATCTCGGCCATCCGGAGCGGGCCTGGCGGGCCTTCAGCCAATGGCGCAGCTCCTGGCTCTCCCGCGAGGGGGTCGCCGCCGTGCTGACCTATCCGCCGGCTCTGATTTACGGGGGCCTCACCATGATGGACCAGATGGGGCCTCTCGGCACCCTCGTCGGGTTCTCCCTCGCCGCCCTTGCCGCGATCACCGTGGTCTGCACCGGCATGATCTACGCCTCGCTGCCCACCATCCAGCGCTGGGCGAACGGGTTCACGGTGCCGCTCTATCTGCTCTTCATGCTGGCGACCGGCGCCCCGATCCTGTTGCTGCTGACCTATCTCTTCGGCGGCGAGACCAAACTCCTCGTGCTGATCTCCCTGGCCGCCACCCTGACCGCCTGGATCGTCAAACGGTCCTATTGGGGATGGATCAAGACCGAGGGCGCGCAGTCGCCCGCCACGCCGGAAAGTGCCACCGGTCTCGGCCGGTTCGGCGACGTCCGGCCCGTCGAAGCCCCGCACACGGCGGCGAATTTCGTCATGGAGGAGATGGGCTACCGGATCGCCCGCAACCGCTCCGACAAGCTGAAACGGATCGCTTTCCTGACCGGGCTGGGCGGCTCGGGGGCTTTCCTCGCCCTGGGCGGCCTCGCCGCCGCCCATCACACCGGCGTCGGCATCGTCTGCTTCCTGTTGGCCACCGCTTTGGCCCTCACCGCGACCGGAATCGAGCGCTGGCTATTCTTCGCCGAGGCCCGCCATGTGGTCACCCTCTACTATGGAGCGACAAGGGCTTGACGGGCCTCTCTTAAATGAGGCTCTGACGGACATAAAGGCCTTGACCATCGGATTTTCCGATTAAAGAATGTCCCCATGAGTTTGGCGGGCATTTCACTCAGAGACCTCGAATATGTCGTGGCGGTATCCGAAACCTTGCATTTCGGAAAGGCCGCGGAACGCTGTGGCGTGAGCCAATCGGCCCTGTCGGCCCAGGTCAAAAAGACCGAGGGCCTGTTAGGCGCCGACATCTTCGAACGGACCAACAAGAAGGTCTTCCTGACGCCCAAGGGCGAGGTGCTGATCGCCCAGGCCCGTCGGGTCCTGGTCGAGGCTCAGCGGCTGTTCTCGCTCTCCCAGAGCTGGGCCGACCCGATGAGCGGACGGCTGCGTCTCGGCGCGATCGAGACCCTTGGCCCCTACTATTTCCCGAAGATCCTGGCCCCCCTGCGGGAGGCCTACAGCAATCTTCAGCCGGCGCTGACCGAAGGCCGGACCGCCGATCTGATCCGCCAGCTCCATGCCGGCGAAATCGACGCGGCGCTGCTCTCGCCGCCCTTCGAAGACGAGGGCCTGGTCGCCGAGCCGCTGTTTTTCGAGCCATTCGTCCTGATGCTGCCGACCAATCATCCGCTGGCCACGGCGCCGGAGGCGCGGATCGACGCGGTGCTCGACGAGGGGCTGGTGGTGCTGGAGGACGGGCACTGCCTGAGCGATCAAACCCTGGAGCTTTGCGAGCGGATCGGCCGGACCCCCAGCCGCCAGCACGCCACCGGGATCGAGACGCTGCGCTATATCGTGGCGATCCAGAACGGGTTTTCCATCGTGCCCGCCCTGGCGGCGGAGGAGGGCCCGACCCTCGGCGGACTGCTGTGCTATCGCAGCTTCGATCAGACCCCGCCGGGACGCACCATCTCGCTGGTCTGGCGCTCCTCGGCCGATGACCGGGCGGAGTTCCGGATCCTGGCGGAGTTTCTGCGGAAACATGCCCCGAAGGCGGTCGCCCGGGAGCGCTCGGGGCGGGTCGACGCCAAGAAAGCCAAGAAGACCAAAACCCTCGCCTGACTGCCGGGCCGACCGGCTCCAATACCGCTGACCCTATTGAGGTCACCGGCATTCGAGCGAGCGGTCGATCATCGTCAGACGATCAGGAAGTGACCCTGGTTCAGATTGTCCGGATCGATCCCGATCAGGGTCACGGAGTTGCCGCCGCCGAGATCGATCACGGTATCGCCGCCGGACGCGACCGCCCTGGCGACCGCGTCTTCCTTGGTCGCGATGCCGCTGCCGTTGACGTCCGACTGGATGATGATGACGTCTTCCCGGGTCTTGAAGTTGTTGATCCGGTCAACGCCGTCGCCGTCCTTGAACCAGAACAGATCGATGCCACGGCCCCCGTCCAGGGTGTCGTTGCCGGCCCCGCCCTCGATCAGGTCGCCGCCGTTGCCGCCTTCGATCAGGTCGCCGCCGTTCTCGCCGAACAGGATATCGGCCCCGTTGCCGCCGACGATGGTATCGGCCCCATCGCCGCCCCGGATCGCGTCCTCGAGACTGGACCCGATGACACGGTCGTCACCGTCGCCCATCTCAATGCCTTCGCCGCTACGGATCACCGAGCGGGAGAAGTCGACATCGTCATTGCCCGCGGTCCCGAGCACCTTGTTGCCGTTGGCGTCGACGATTTCCACCGCACCCCGCGCGAAGGTTCCGAGCACGATGTCGCCGCCATTGACGTCGGCGACCCTGTCGGTCCCCCCGTCGCCCACGAAGATGTCGTTGGCATCGTCAAGACCGTCGACAAGGAACAGATCGTTGCCGCCGCCCCCACGCAGGCTGTCGACACCGGCCCCACCGGACAATACATCGTCGTTGTTGCCGCCGAGCAGGGTGTCGTTCCCTTCCTCGCCATAGATCACGTCGAAGCCGTTGCCACCGGACAGCCAATCGGCCCCGCCACCGCCATAGAGCGCGTCGTCGCCGTTATCGCCCCGAACCGTGTCGGCGCCGTTCCCGCCACCGCCGAAGGTGTCGTTTCCGTCGCCGCCCCGGACAGAGCTCTGGGTATCGCCGAGGCTGGAGGCGGTGACGCTGATGAGGTCGTCGCCCTTGTCGGTCCGGATGTCGAACAGGCTGTGCCCAGCCTGGCCGCCCTTGGCCGTCACGACAACCCGGTCGTTACCGTCGCCGAGCGTGATGTCACCACGCTGCGCGTCGGTGAGGGTGACGCCGCTACCCTGATCACCGGTCAGTCGGACATCCGCGTGGACGAAGTTCGCGAAGGTGACCGTCGCGTCCGTCCGCTGGTTGATATAGACGTTGTCGATGGTCCCGAACGCCGCGTTGAGCGTCACGGTCGGATTGCCGCCGTTGTCCCGCTGGATGGTCACCGGCGCGGACTGGTCGACATCGGCCAGACCCAGTTCGGCGGCGGTGCGCGTCGCGGTGCTGTCCCCGCCGATATTCGGCAGCACGACGGCCCCGTCTCGGTTCTGGTTCCCATTGTCCAGAAGCCCGTCGGAGATATAGACCTCGGGACCGAGCGGAAGGCCCGGGATCACCGGCGTCCCGTTGCCGGACCCGCCGACCGAAATCGCGCCCGGGCCGAAGAACTCGACGCTGCGCAGGAGATAGTCGGAACTGTCGCGGCCGCTGGCCATCGGGCCATTGGCGTATTCCAGAGCATCGAAGCGCAACTCGTCGAAGGTGCCCCCCGTGCCGACCGAGACCTGGACGGTTGTCTCGTTCCCGCCGGCCGGCGCTTGGAAGCTGCCGGAGGCGACCACCGCGCCATTCGACAGGGCCGTCCACTGACCGACCTCGCCACCGTTGCGCTCGGTCGCGAAGAGCCGGAAGACCTCCGCCGTCGCCGATTCGACCGGCTGGTCGAACTCGATGATCACCTGCTCCGAGAGATCGAGGGTCGGGTTCCGACCGATCTGGCCGTTCGGTTCGTTGACGGTCGCATCGCCATTGGCACCGAAACCGCCACGGTCGGTGGAGACGTTCTCGACCCGGGCGTCCGTCAAACCGGCGATGGTGATGTTCCGGGCGGTCACCCGGAACCCAGCTTCGGTATCCGCGTAGTTGTCCGCGGTGATCAGTCCCGTGAAAGTCTCGATCTCGGGCGTGTTGTCGATTCCGCCATCGGCGAACCGGATCTCCTCGAAATTCCGGATATCGATGGCGTTCGCGTCGGTACCGACGGCAAGGAAGAGGATATCCGTGCCGGCACCGCCATCGAGCCGGACATCCCCGGGGCCGCCATAAACGATATCGTCGCCGCTGCCGGCGATGATCGTGTCGGCCCCTTCGCCCCCTTCCAGGGTGTCGTTGCCGCCGCCGCCATTGATCGAGTCGTCACCGGCCCCGCCGACAATGGAGTCGTCCAGATCGTTTGCCCGGATCGAGTCGGCGCCGTCGCCGAGGTCGATCAGCCCGGTGTTGATCAAGGTCGTGTTCTGGAAATTGAAGTTGTCGTCGCCGGCCGTCCCATAGATGTCCTTCGGCTTGCCGTCACCGCCGTCGAGAACTTCGATCGTGTTGCGGAAGACGTTGAAGGCGAAGTCTTCGCCCGCATTACCGCCACGCACCGTATCGGTACCGCTTCCGCCGTCGATCGAATCGTCGCCACCGCCGCTGCCGACGATGATGAGGTCGTCGCCGGCGCCGCCGATCAGGGTGTTGGCCCCCTCGCCGCCGTCGCCGAGGGTATCGTTTCCGGAACCGCCGACCAGGCTATCCGACCCGAGACCGCCGGCCAGGAGATCGTCGCCATCGCGCCCGTCGACCGTGTCGTCGCCGGCCCCGCCGTCGATGACGTCGGCGCCGTCCGCCCCTTGCACGCTGTCATTACCGCCGCCGACGTCGATCCGCGCGATATTGGTGAGGGTCGTCGAGCGGAAGTCGAGCGTGTTGTCGCCGTCCGTGCCGGTGAGCGTCACCGGCTGGGTGCCGATGAGGAATTCGATGGACTGGCCGCGGGTGAAGTCCGTCAGCACCAGGTCATCTTCGACCGACACGGTATCGCTGCCGCTGCCGCCTTCAATACTGTCGAGGGTCGCGCCGTTCTGGATGAAGAAGTCGTTCCCGCCACCGCCGACCAGGGTGTCCACGCCCTCGCCGCCGTCGAGGATATCGTTCCCGTTGCCGCCGACAAGGCTGTCGTCGCCGGCCTCGCCGCGCAGGGTGTCGTTGTCGTTCCCGCCCGTAAGGGTGTCGTCCCCGGCGCCACCGAGGACACTGTCGTCCCCATTCGCGCCCTGGACGAGGTCCTCCATGTCGCCAAGACCGACATAAAGGTCCTCACCGTCGCCAAGCGAGACAGCGGTTGACGTGGCCCCGTTTTCAGCGCCGGTCACCGTAACCCGGTCGTTGCCGGCGCCGGTGATGACACTGAAGGCGTTCGACCACCCATTCCCGTTGGAGCGGGCCGTGATCGTTATCTCGTCGCTGCCGTCACCGGTGACGATGAAACCGCGCTTGGCATCGGTAATCTGAATCGTCGATTTCTCGGTGCCGCCAAGGGTCACATCGGTGTGCACGAAATTGTCCAGCACCACGTCGGCGTTCGAGACGTGGTTCACAAAGACATTCTTAATCGAGTTCCAGCCGCTTTCGAGCCGGACGCTCGGATTGCCGTCGCCGTCCCGCACCACGGAGACCTGGGCGCTGTCGGACACGCCGGCGAGCGCCAGGTCGCTGCCGGTGAAAGTGACATCCGTGTCCGCCCCACCATCGGCCAGGGTCGCGCCGCCGGAGCGGTCCTGGAATGTCTGATCGGTCGTCTGGTTGGACAGTATGATCGTCGGACCGACGACCGTCTCCGCCTCGCCGGAGCCGCCGACGCTGCCCGGGTCGGTCGCGTCGATCTCGCCGCTCACCGCCCGCACCAGGAAGTCGGAGTTCTTACCGCTCCGGCCCGCGCCGTTGTCGATCGCCTTGACCTCGATATGGCTGATCTTGAAGCCGGTCTCGATGGCGGCGGTCGCCAGGCCCGTGACCGTGCCGTCGATCACCCCGGTCTGGGTTTCGCCATTGACGCCGAACGCGGTCCACATCGCCGTCTCGAGATAGCCGCGGTCATAGGGTCCCGCATCCGGCGTGATCTGAGTTTCACCGTCGAACAGGGCCGAAAGCTCGACACTGGCCCGATCCACCGGCTTCGCGAAGGTCGCCCGGATCACCTCGTCCGGGCGGCCGCTATCGGAGGAGAACCCATCGAGCTCGCCATTGTCCTTGCCGCCGGCGACGCCAAGGCCGGAATAGGCGTAGGCACCGTGGAGCGCGCTGTCGCCGGTATTGCTGCCGCTCAGGCTGAACCGGACATTCTTGGTGCCGAAGCTGTGCGCGTCGTAATCCCCCGGGTCACCCAGATGGAGCGCCTGCAGCGTGATCCCGTTGGTCGCGAACGCCGCGATCTCGTTGGTGGTGTTGATGCCCGAGGCGGATTCGATCGTGTAGCTGTAGGTCGTGGCCACACCGTGCACATTGTCCGCCGCCTCGCCTTCGAAGGCGAGGGTCTTGATCAGATATTCGGACGTATCGCGGCCATCGGGACGCGCGCCCTGGACATATTCGAGAGCCTCGAACCGCAGCGTATCGAAAGTGACGCCGGGCTCGATCACAAGCGACCCGTCCGTCGCCACCTGTCCGGCCGTGAAGATACCGGTCGCGACCTGACTACCGTTCAGGGAGGCGAACCACTGGCCCTGTTCCTCGTAGGGCGTGCGGTCGCTCGACGGACCGACGGTCAACCCATCGAAGGCGTCTTCGAATTCATGCTCGTTATCGTCACC
Organism: Alphaproteobacteria bacterium; assembly: GCA_024743275.1. Taxonomy (GTDB): domain Bacteria; phylum Pseudomonadota; class Alphaproteobacteria; order JANSWW01; family JANSWW01; genus JANSWW01. The sequence goes on along the minus strand of JANSWW010000007.1, from coordinate 240,865 downwards.
TGGCCGTTCGGATACCGGCAGATTGCCCGCCGAGAAGCCGTCGGCGGTGAACACCAACTCCCCCTCACCCGGGGCGAAACCGTCCGTTTGATTGTTGCCGGCCTTGACCGAGACGGCGACGATCGTCGTCCCGGGATAGGCCGTCGCCGCGAAATTCGTCAGCGGCAAATGATCGATGTCCCGGACGGCGTCGTTCCCTTCCGGGAAGTCCTCGATCTTCACCTTGCTGATATCGCCGGCACCGTCCTGAAGATAGAGAACGACGTTGGAGATATCCTTATCCATCGCCGGGGCGTCGAAATCCGGACGGGCCGGGCCGCTTTCGACCCTGCCACCGTTGTAGAACAGTCCGAAGGTCGCCTCGGCCCGGTTGATCGTGCCGTCGAACTCGATGACCAGCGCCTCGGAGTTTCCGTGTTCCGGCACATAGGTCAGCTCCGGCTCGGCTCCGCGGTTGGGGGTCGGCTGGCCGACCACGCCGAAGCCCTTCGTGCCCTTGATCGAGACATTTTCGACGAGGGCGTCTGACTGCACCCCGTCATTGACCTGAACGCCGAGAACCCGGAACCCCTGATCGGACGTCGTCACATTATCGACGCTGATGACCCCGGAGATCGATACCGTGTCCGGATCACCACCGCCCCCGACTTCGCCGGTGCGGCGGATTTCCTCGACCCGCTGGATGCTCATGCTGGAAAGATCGATGCTGGCGTCGAGATAGAGGATGTCGTAGCCGTCCCCGCCGTCGATACATTTGTCGTCGGCGTCGGCATAGAGCACGTCGTTGCCACCATCGCCGAACAGGCAATCCTCGCCCTCGTTGCCACGGATCGTATCGTCGCCGCCACCGCCGCGGAGGGTGTCGTTCCCCGTGCCGCCGATCATGGTGTCGGCATCGTCGCCGCCCTTGAGCGAGTCGGCACCCGCACCGCCGTCGAGCGTATCGCCGCCCGCACCGCCGCGCAGGGTGTCCGCCCCCTCGCCGCCGAGCAGCAGATCGTCCCCATCGCCCCCGACCACCATGTCGTTTCCGGCCTCGCCATAAAGCCGGTCGTCGCCGTCATGGCCGAGCAATTCGTCATTGCCGGCGCCCGCGGCGATCAGGTCGTTGCCGAGACCGCCGTTGATCACATCGGTCGACACGCCGGTGACGATGATCTCGTCATTCCCGTCGCCCGCGTCGATCTGTGTCTCGGTCTGCTCGTTGGGGGCGCCGTCGACCATGATCAGGTCGTTGCCGTCCGAGGTCGAGATCTCGAAACGTTCGGAGAAGCTGCCGCCATTGGACAGCGCGTCGATGGTGACGACATCGTTGCCGATGCCCGTCTGGATGAAGCCCCGCTTGGCGTCCGTGATGTTGACCGTGCTGGCCTCGCTGCCGCCCAGGAAGACATCCGTGTGAACGAAATTGGTCAGCGTGACGTCGGCACCCTCGTTATGGGTGACCATCACATTCTTCAGCGAATTCCAATCGCTTTGCAGCGCGACCGTCGGATCGCCTTCGGAATCCCGGGCGACGTCGACAACGACGCTGTTCGACACGCCGGCGATGCCCATTTCGTTGCCGTTGATCTCGAGATTGCTGTCCGCCCCCACATTGGGCACCACATAGGCGTCGGAGAGATTCTGGGTCTCGCCGCCGTCGACCGCGTTCGAGAAGGTGATCTCCGGCCCCAGGGGCGGGTTGTCGCCCGGCAGGGTTTCGCGGGTATAGGTACGGACCGCTTCCAGCAGGAAGTCGGAATTGTCCGTCGTCAAAAGCGCGTCATTGTCGACCGCCGTCCATTCGACACGGGAGATATCGAAATCCGCGTCGATGAAGGTGGTGGCCCGGCCGGTGACGGTGCCCTCCAGCGTTCCGGTCAACTGCTCGCCATTGGCCCCGAAGGCGGTCCACTGTGCGCTTTCCAGGAAGCCGGGATTGAACGGTGCCGCGTCGGCGGTGATCTTGTTCTCGCCGTCGAACAGGCCGGTCAGATCGAACTCGACCGCATCGACCGGCGAATCGAAGGTAACGCGCATGACCTCTGTCGGGCGTTCCACCTCGCTGGAGCGGATGTCGATCTCCACGCCGCCAATGCCGCGTGCCACCCCAAGACCATTATAGAGGTAGCCGCCCTGGAGGCCAGTGTCGCTCGTATGATCGCTATTCAGCGTGAACGAGATCTCTTTACTGCCGAGCGTCCCGCTGGCGTAGCCCAGCGCCTCGCCGTAATGCAGCGCCTCGATGGACATGTTCGCGGCTTCGGCCTCGATCAGGACATCTACGGCGATTTCCCCCGCATCGGCCTTGACCTCGACCACCTGGGTCAGTGTCGGATCGTCCGACGCCCGCGGCGGCGGCGGAGATGGCGGCGAGCCCGTGCCCCCCCCGTCATTGGGGGAGGTTGCCTCATCGTCGTCGGTGATCGTGGCTGTGGAAACGGCCGACGTCGCGCCGCCGGCGAAGACACCGTTGACCGGCGTGCCAAGCTGCACGGAAAAGGTCTCGTCGCCCTCGTCGTCGGTGTCCCCGATCACGCTCACGGTGATGGTGCCGGAGGTCTGGCCCGCCGGAATGGAGAGCGTGCTTGCCTGACCGACATAATCGAGCCCGCCGGTCGCCGTCCCGTCGACGGTGAAATAGGGCACGAGCACGTCATTCGTCGTCGCCTCGGACAACGAGACGGTGAAGCTCTGGGTGACAAGACCGGAATCGCCCTCGGTGACCGTCGCGCCGTTGCCGGCCGCGATCGATACGACGGGCACGACAGGCGGCGGCGGCGGCGAGACGACCACATCGTCATCCACGATGGTGCCGGTGGCCGAGATGGTCGTCGCGCCGTCGGCATAGACCGCGTTGATCGGCGTGTTGAGCTGAAGCCGGAAGTTCTCGTTGTCCTCGGACGTCGTATCACCGACGACATTGACGTCGATCGTGCCGGAGGTCTGACCCGCCGGAATCGTCAGCGTTCCCGCCTCGGTCACATAGTCGAGATTGCCGGTCGCTGTGCCCTCGACGGTCGTATAGGGGATCTGGACATCGACGGTGGTCGCTTCGGACAGGGTCACCGAGAAGACCTGTGTCACCACGCCCGCGTCGCCCTCGGAGCCGGCGGTGCTGGCGATCGATACCGTCGGCACCACCGGGGTCGGCGGGGGCGGGGGCGGAGGCGGGGGCGGCGAGCTCGCCTCGTCGTCATTCGTGATCGTTCCGGTCGCGGTCAGCGTCGTCCCGCCGCCGTTGAACACGCCGTTGATCGGGGTGCTGAGCTGCAGCAGGAACGTCTCGTCGTCCTCGAACCCGGTATCGCCGATCAGATTGACCTTGATCGTGCCGGTGGTGTCGCCCGCCGGAATGGTCAGGATACCGGCGTCGTCGACGAAATCGAGATCGGCGATTCCCGTACCCTCGACCGTCGTGAACGGAATGATCACATCGACATCGGTGACTTCGGACAGAGTCACGGTGAAGTTGAGCCCGCGGACGCCCTCATCGCCTTCGACACCGGAGCGGGCGGCATCCATGGAAATCGTCGGAACCGGCGGTGCCGGCGGCGGGGTCGGGTTGTCCGGCGGAGGAGAGGCCGCCTCGTCGTCGTTCAGCAGGGTCCCGGTGGCCGCGATCGTCGTCGCCCCGCCCGCATAAACCCCGTTGGTCGGCGCGTTGAGGGTAACCGTGTAGGTCTCGTCCTCTTCCACATCCGTATCGCCGACAACGGTAACCCGGATGGTCCCGGAGGTCTGGCCGGCGGGGATCGTCAGAGTCCCGCTCTCACTCACATAGTCGAGCGACCCGGTCGCCGTCCCGTCACCGGTCACATAGGGAACCTTGACATCGACGGTGGTCGCTTCGGACAAGGTGACGGTGAAGCTCTGCTCCTTGACCCCGGCATCGCCCTCGGTCACCGAACTGTCCTGAACGGAAACCGTCGGCACGACCGGCGGAGGGGGCGGCGGCGGCGGGGGCGGCGGTGGCGAGGCCGCTTGATCGTCGTTGGTGATCGTCCCGGTCGCCGTCGCAGAGGTCGCGCCGCCGGCGAACTCACCGTTCACCGCGCTGACGAGTTGAACCGAATAGGTCTCGTCGTCCTCGGCGACGGTATCGCCGACAACCCCCACCGTGATCGTTCCGGAGGTTTGGCCCGCCGGAATGATCAGCGTGCCGCTCTCCACCGCGAAATCGAGATCGGCGGTCGCCGTCCCCTCGGCCGTCGAATATGGGATTTCGACATTGACGGTGGTCGCCTCGGACAAGGTCACCGTGAAGCTCTGCGACTTGATCCCGGAATCACCCTCCGACGTGGAGGAATCCGCGATCGAGATCGTCGGGACGACGACGGCCGGCGGAGGCGGCGGGGGCGGAGGCGGAGGCGGCGGTGGGCTGGCGACATCGTCGTCGACGATGGTGCCGGTGGATGTGATCGAGGTCGCGCCACCCGTGAACACACCGTTGACCGGCGAGCTGAGTTGCAGCGTGTAGCTCTCGTTCGACTCGTCTTCGGTATCACCGATCACATCGATCGAAATCGTGCCGGTCGTTTGGCCGGCGGGGATCGTCAGGGTGCCGGTCTTGGCGACGAAGTCGCTATCCGCCGTCGCCGTACCCTCGACGGTCGTGTAGGGCACCTGAACATCGACGGTAGTGGCTTCCGATAGGGTCACCGTGAAGGATTGTCCGGTGACTCCCTGATCCCCCTCCGACGAGCTGGCGCTACTGTCGACGGTGATCGTCGGAACGACGACCGTCGGAGGCGGAGGCGGCGGAGGCGGCGGAGAAACCGCATCGTCGTCGTTGAGGATGGTCCCCTCGACCGTGATCGACCCGGCACCGTTCGGAAGCACGCCATTGACCGGCGAATCGATCTGCACGGAATAGGTTTCGTCGCCTTCCACCGCGGTGTCGCCGACAATCCCGACATTGATCGTGCCGGTCGTCTGACCGGCGGGGATGATGATCGTCCCGCTGCCGGCGATATAGTCGTCGCCGCCGACCGCCGTGCCGTCCACCGTCCGATAGGGGATCAGCACATCCGCGGTCGTGACCTCGGAAAGCGTGACCGTGAAGGTCTGGTTGCCGACACCGCTGTTCCCTTCGGCACCGGCGGTCGCGGAGCCCGAGTCGAAGCTCAGGGTCACCGTGGGCACAACCGGGTCCGGATCGGGGTCCGGATCCGGCGGCGGGGGGGAGGCCGACTCGTCGTCGTCGAGGATGGTTCCGGTCGCCGTCAGGGTCGAGGCGTCGCCGTCGAGCACCGCGTTCGTCGGCGTACTGACCACGAGAGAGAACGTCTCGTCGCTCTCGTCCGTCTCGTCGCCAATGATGTTGACCTCGATCGTCCCGCTGGTCTGGCCGGCGGGGATCGTCAACACACCGCTGTCGGTGACGTAATCGGAGTCGCCCTGCGCCGTGCCGTCCTGGGTCGTGAACGGGATATTGACGTCCACGGTCGTGGCTTCGGACAGGGTGACCGTGAAACTCTGCGCGGCAACACCCAAATCGCCTTCCACGCTGGCGCCGTCCGCGACCGTGACCGTCGGCACGACCGGGGCCGGCGGGGACGGGGGCGAGCCACCGGTGTCACCGCCGCCACCCGACCCGTCGCTGCCGTTGCCGAAGCCCGGCGTCGACTTCGGGTTGCCCACGAAGCTGATGGATTCGATGTAGTAGTCGCTCGAATCGATCCCGTTGCCAAGCGCACCGCCGGTATATTCGGCGGCCGTGAAGACCACCTTGTCGAAAGTGACACCACTGCCCGGCTCGACCCGGAAGCTGGTGACATGGGTACCGGCATCGGCCCGGAAGCTGCCCTCGTCGACCAGCGTGTCCCCGTCGAACACCTGATAGCGGCCAAGCTCCGCGCCCGTCTGCTCACTGCCGAACAGTTGATTGACGTCGACATCCATCGCGAAGACGTCGACCGCGAAGCGAACGATCAGTTCTTCCGAGGCGTTGCGGTCCGGATCGTAGCCGAGTTGAGGGTCCGCTTCGTTCGGCGTGGTGTCGCCGACAACGCCGAGGCCGAAACCATTTGTCGACACGCTTTCCTGACGCTCTTCGTCAAGCGATCCGTCCGCATTGATGACTCGGGCGGTGATCTGGAACAGATCGGTCGAGAGGACGGAACTCTTGGTGATGCCGCCGTTGACGATTTCCGCCGTGCCCGTATCGGAACCGCCACCCGTATCGTCGTTACCGGTGTCGTCGTTACCGGTGTCGTCGCCCCCGGTGTTGGTATCGCCGTCACCGGTGCCGCCGTTATTGCCCCCGGCCTCGCCGTCACCGGTATCGGGCGAAGGCGGCGTGGTGTCCGGCGAGGGCGGCAACGGATTGTCGTCGGGGCTGTCGGGCAGTTGCACCGACAGGACGGGGTTGCCGCGCAGGAAGATATCCGTCTGGCCGTTCCCGTCGCCCGAGACCAAACTGGGGTCGTCCGATTCGAAGACCACGGCCCTGCCACCGTCGGAGATCGCCGGACGGGCGGCCGGACGGCTGATCTGATCGCCGTCCTGGGTAAAGGAAACAAGCTCGCTCAGCCGCTGGTCGATCGGCCCGAACAGGCTGTCGACATTGTAGAGGATGATATCGGCGAACGGATTGCTGTCCGTGCCGGTGATCAGATTGGACGCGTTCGAAACGATGGCGAGAAAGTCACCGTCGGTCGAAAAAATCGGCTCCCGGCTGCTACCGTCGCCGACCTGACCGAAGACATTCTGGTCGACGAGGACGATCTGATCCGTCGTCAGGTCACGGACATAGACATGGGACAGGCCATCGGCGGCGACGCCACTGACCAACGGACTGGCCGCGACCAGGACAACCTTGGTGCCGTCCGGCGAGAGATAGGCCTCGGTGATGTCGGACCCGATCGGCGCGCCGGCATCGGTCAGGCCGACATTGATCGTCGTCCCGGTGGTCAGATCGTGCAGCGCCGCGGTCTGCCCCGGCGTCGGGACATCGAGAATGGCGCTGTCGGTCGTCAGGAAGAGGACCTTGCTGCCATCGCCGGAGATCGAGGCGAAGGTCGAGGGGGACCGTGTATTGGAACCGTCCGACGTCAGGTTGACATGGGTGAGACTGCCGCCGTTCGCATCGGAAAAGACGAAGACCTCCGGCACCGTGTCCTTGTCCGCATCGAAACCGAATTGATCGAAGCCGGCGAGATTGGTCGCGTCGGAATGGAAGGCGATCGTCCGGCCATCCGCGGAGATCGACGGGCTGTAGCTGTTGCCGTTGGCCTGGTTGCCATCATTGGTGACGCTGATGCGCTCGATCGTGCCGGTCTCGACCTCATAGCGATAGATGTCGACCCGCCCGTTGGAATCGTCGGCGACCAAATTCGAGGCGGAGCTCGAAAACACGATGAATTTGCCGTCGGCGCTGATCTGCGGCTCGCCCGAGGCGCCATTCGCCTCGCTTCCGTCCGAGGCCTGGGAGACCCTGATGGTCTCGCCGGTCTCCTGATTCTTCAGAAAGATGTCGTTGTAGCTAAACGAATCGGTCGTCGCCGTCAGGTCGGTGGCCGCGCTGACGAAGACGATCAGGTTGCCATCGGCGCTGACCGCGGCCGATGTGGAGAGTTGATTGGGGTCGGCCCCGGTGCCGTCGACGCTGACCCTCAGGGTTTCGGGCTCCAAACGCACCCGCACCTCGGCGCGGGCGACGGCGGTCAGGAATGGCAGGGTCTCGGCGCCGGGCACCGTCCAATCGGCGCCAAGCGACGGATGCCCGACCGCCCGGTCACTCGCAAGGACGGTCGCCCCCGTCGTCCGCTCCAACGCAGCGACGAAGGCATCCCCCGCCTCCTCTGCGGCGACGGCACAGGCGTTGAGGATAATCACCGCCCCCGGGGCGAGATGAGCGCCCCATGCGGCGGCGCCGTCCACGCTGTGAACGCGACAGCCGCCGATCTCAAGGAAACCGGATCCGCCATGGGCGACGATGTGAAGGACCGAGAGGGGGGCTGGCTGGCGGGAAAGCTCGGCCGCGATGGCGGCGAGAGGATCGTGGGACGGGGTCAGGATGTGCCTTGGACCGATGATGCCGTTTGTCAGGCCGGGCACCGTGGCAAGTTCCGAATCAACAACCACCAGCGACGCGAGAGGCGTCCTGGCGTTCCCCGCCATCTCTCTGTTGCACCCAACCATCATCTGCCCCTTCAAGCCCGTCGTTCTAACGCGCTCCTAACCGGCCAGCGCCACATCAAACCGCCCCTTGGAGGGCGCTTTCCCTGGTGAAGGACGGCACACATTACCCTACGAAAGAATATGAGCGCGTTTCCGGGCAAATGCAATGCAAACGCCGCGCCAACGCCCAAATGACTAAAATCTCACAAAAATTTGAGACTCTTTTTCACCTCAGGGATTGCCGAGGGATTTCTTGAGCATACCGACGCCCGCCCGGTCGGTCCGGTCGAACCCGATGGGCGTGATCGAGACGGCACCGCGCTTGATCGCACTGATGTCCGCCTCCTCGCTCTGGCCCACCTGACCCCGCCCGAAACGCAGCCAGTGGTATTCTTTTCCACGCGGATCCATGCGGGTCTCGAGACCGATGCTGAGCACGCCGCTCCCCTGTTCCGTGACCTCGTAACCGGTAACATCCTCCGGCCCAACCGGCGGAAAGTTGATATTGGGCACGAAACCGGCCGGCCAGTCGCCGTCCCCGACCAGGCGCCGCACCAGCACCTCGCCATGCTTGCGCGCCGTGTCCCAGTGAACATCGCCATGGCGGTGAGCCTGGGACAGCGCGATCGCCGGCACCCCCATGAGATAGGCTGTCCCCGCCGCCCCCATGGTGCCGGAGTAATGGGAATCGGTCGCCAGATTCGCCCCCCGGTTGACCCCGGACAGCACCAGATCCGGCGCCCCGCTCTCCTTCATCAGCACATCGAGCGCGACCATGACACAGTCCGACGGCGTCCCGCCGACCCCGTAGCGGCGGGGCCGAGCCTCGTAGACTCTGAGGGCGCTATGGATGCTGACGCTTGACCCGGTGCCCGAGGCATCCATCACCGGGGCGGCGATCCAAACCTCCTCGGCGATGGCGTTGGCGATTTCTTCCAGCACCGCCAGACCCGGGGCGTCGAGCCCGTCGTCGTTGGTCAGCAGGACTTTGCGCACGATCGGATCGGACATCGGGGTCTCCTGAAGCGGGGGAAACAGCATTGCGGGCGGTGGCCTTGGACCGGCACCGGTTGGGGGCTATACCCTATTCCAACCGACAAAAGAAGGCGGCCCCAATCGGCCCCGTAATGAGAAGTCCCCGAATCAGGGAAGTCGCCGCAGTGGGAGGGATGATGCCAGGATTATTCGATTTGACCGGCAAGGTCGCGCTCGTCACCGGATCCAGCCGAGGCATCGGCCGGTCCATCGCCGAAGAGATGGCGGCCCTCGGCGCCAAGGTGGTCGTCACCTCGCGATCGGCGGAGAGCTGTCAGGAGGCGGTCGACGCCATCACGGCCGCCGGCGGCGAGGCGGTGGCCCTTCCCGCCCATGTCGGCCGCCGGGACGCCGTCGAGGACCTCGCGGCGAAGGCGCTGGATCACTTCGGCAAGGTCGACATCCTGGTCTGCAACGCCGCGACCAACCCCTATTTCGGCCCCCTCTCGGGCCTCACCGACGAGGCCTTCCTGAAGATCATGCAGACCAATGTCCAGGGCCCTCTCTGGCTGTGCAACGCGCTGATCCCGCAGATGGCCGAGCGCCGGGACGGGGCGGTCATTCTGCTGTCCTCCATCGCCGGTATCCTGGGCAACGGCGCGATCGGCGCCTACGGCATCTCCAAGGCCGCCGACGCGCAACTGGCCCGCAATCTCGCCATCGACTGGGGAAAGGACAATATCCGGGTCAACGCCATCGCGCCGGGGCTGGTGAAGACGGACTTCGCCCGCGCCCTGTGGGAGGATCCGGAGCGCCGTCAACGGGTCGAGGACGCCTCGCCGCTCGGCCGTATCGGTGAGCCGCGGGACATCGCCGGGGCGGCCTGCTTCCTGGCCTCGGATGCCGGGCGTTATGTCACCGGCCAAACCCTGGTGGTCGACGGCGGCGCGATCATCTCCGACACCGTGGGCTGACGGCCGCCATGCCGAGCCTCGCCCCCGTCACCGACGCCCACCGCTTCGACGAGACCGCGCTCGCCGCCCATTTGAAGGCCGCCGGGCTGGACGGCTTCGACGGCCCGGTCTCGGTCCTGCAGTTCCAGGGCGGCCAGTCCAACCCGACCTTTCTGATCGAGGCCGGATCCCGGAAATATGTCCTGCGCAAAAAACCGCCGGGCGACCTGCTGCCCTCGGCCCATCAGATCGAGCGGGAATACAAGGCGATGACGGCGCTCGCCAAGATCGACGTGCCGGTGCCCGACTGCCTGCTGCTGGAAGAAAACAGCGAGATCATCGGCACCGCCTTCTATGTGATGAACCATCTCGACGGCCGGATCTTCGACGACTACGACATGGCGGGCCTCGACGCGGAGGATCGGGCCGCCGCCTACCGCTCCATGGGCGACACGCTGGCCGCCCTGCACCGGGTCGACCCGGCCGCCATCGAACTGGGCGATTTCGGCTGGCCCGAGGGCTATATCGACCGGCAGATCGCCCGCTGGTCGAAGCAATACCGGGCGAGCGAGACCGTCCCGATTCCGGAAATGGACAACCTGATCTCCTGGCTGCCGGAGCACCGACCCGCCGCCGAACAGGGCGGCGACGAGACCGGCATCGCCCATGGCGACTTCCGGGTCGGCAATCTGATGCTGCACCCGACGGAACCCCGGGTGATCGCCGTGCTGGATTGGGAACTCGCGACCCTCGGGCATCCGCTGGCCGATCTCGCCTACAACGTCATGCCCTGGCGGTTACCGGCCGACCTCAAGGCGCTGCGGGGGCTTGTCGGGCTCGATCTCACGACCCTGGGGATTCCGGGCGAGGATGCCTATGTCGCCCGCTATTGCGACGCGACCGGCCGGGACGGCATTCCCGATTGGCCCTTCTATCTCGCCTTCGCCCTCTTTCGCCTGGCCGCGATCTGTCAGGGGGTCAAGGCACGGGCGCTCTCCGGCAACGCGAGTTCCGAGAACGCCCACGACATCGGCGACCTCGCGCCGATCCTGGCGAAAACCGGCTGGGAGACGACAGGGGGCTAGACCTCATCCTCCAGCCAGTGGTCGAGGAAGTCCTCGAGCCAGCGTCCCAAACGGGCGTCGTGGGCGGCATAGCCGCGCCGCTGCAGGGCATGGCTCTGCGCCCCCTTCCGGTAACGCCAGGCATAGGGCGCGTGAGTGCACCAGCGATTGATCATCCGAGCCGTCACCTCCGGATGGAACTGGATGCCGTAGGTTTTACGATCGACCGCGAAGGCCTGATTGGGGAACTTCCCGTCGGCCTCGGCCAGCAGCGTCGCCGAGCGCGGCAACTCGAAGCCGTCCCTGTGCCAATGATAGACGTACATCTGCTCGGGGAAGAACCCGTGGGCGTCGGCCGTCCGCCGCACCGGATAATAGCCGATCTCGCTGTGCTCCTCCGGATCCGGGGCGACCTCGGCGCCGAGCACCCTTGCCATGATCTGGGCGCCGAGACAGACCCCCAGCAGCGGGACCCCCGCCTTCATCACCCGCTCGACATAGTCGTGCTCGGCCCGCATGCCGGGATCGTCGTCATAGGCGCTTTGCGGGCCGCCGAACACCACCACCGCATCGACCTCCCTGGGGTCCTCCGGCAACGGCTCTCCCAGGATACCGACGCGCTTGTCCTCGGCCCAGCCACGGGCGGCGAACGCGTCGCCGATCCGGCCGGTGACGGAGGTCTCCTGGTGAACGATGGCGAGAAAGCGTTTCGACATGGGGGGGGGCGTCAGCGATCCTTACGCAGTTCCATCTTGGCGATGCTCTCCAAATGCACCTCGTCCGGGCCGTCGGCAAGCCGCAGTGTGCGGGTGTGGGCATAGGCGGCGGCGAGAAAGAAGTCCTCGGCGAGCCCGGCGGCGCCGTGGGCCTGGATCGCGGCGTCGATCACCTCGCAGCCCATGCGCGGCGCGACCACCTTGATTTCGGCGATCGCCTGACGGGCGGCCTTGTTGCCGTACCTGTCCATCTGATCGGCGGCCCACAGGGTCAACAGGCGCGCCTGATCGATCTTGATCCGGCATTCGGCGATGACATGGCGCAGAGCCCCCTGATTGGCGATGGGCCCGCCGAAGGCGACCCGCTCCTTGGCCCGGGCGCACAACGCCTCGAGCGCCCGCTCCGCCAGCCCGATGGTACGCATGCAGTGATGGATGCGCCCCGGCCCGAGCCGGCCTTGCGCGATCTCGAAGCCCCGGCCCTCGCCCAGCAGGATGTTGGTCGCCGGCACCCGGACATTGTCGTAGACGACCTCCGCATGGCCATGGGGGGCGTCGTCATAGCCGAAAACCGTGAGCGGCCGGACGATGCTGACCCCCGGCGCGTCCATCGGCACCAGGATCATCGATTGCTGCCTATGCTTCTCGGCGGAGGGATCGGTCTTGCCCATCAGGATCGAGATCTTGCAGCGCGGATCCGGCGCCCCGGTGGTCCACCATTTGCGCCCGTTGATCACATATTCGTTCCCGTCGCGCCGGATCTCGGTCTCGATATTGGTCGCGTCCGAGGAGGCGACCGCCGGCTCCGTCATCGCGAAGCAGGACCGGATCTCACCGGCCAGGAGCGGGGTCAGCCACTCCGCCTGCTGGTCCTTCGTGCCGTAGCGGACCAGGACCTCCATATTGCCGGTGTCGGGAGCGTTGCAGTTGAAGGCTTCCGGCGCGATCGGCGACCGACCCATGATCTCGCAGAGATGGGCATAGTCGAGATTGCTGAGCCCGGCGCCGAACGCGCTGTCCGGCAACCAGAGATTCCACAAACCCTCGGCGCGAGCCTTTTCCTTCAGCTCCTCGATGACCGGCGGGATCGTCCAACGGTCGGGAAAGGCGGCGTGCTGCTCGTGATAGGGTCTTTCGTTGGGATAGATGTGGGCGTCCATGAACCGGGAAAGCCTGTCCTGAAGCCCTTTCGCCTTTTCCCCCACGTCAAACATTCCTCGCACGCTCCCCTTTTTCTTGATCCCACCCCATGGAATGGACCATAGAACTGTCGCAGTTGAGCCGGCGGGCCGATTCCAATCGATCCTCCGGCCCTCCACAGGGCGTTGGTTTGCCCGGCCGCTTGCGCGGCACCGGCAAGCTAATGTAATTCGTTGAGAAATCAAACACGCGCTTAAATCCAGGACATCATGGCCACCATAGACACCCGCGAACGCCTGCTCGATGCGGCGGAGCGCCTCTTCGCCGAAGACGGATACGCCGCTGTTTCCGTTCGCAAGATCACCCAAGCCGCCGGCGTCAATGTCGCGTCGATCAGCTATCATTTCGGCTCCAAGGACGATTTGCTGCTGCAGGTCTTCCTGCGCCGTGCGAGCGACCTCAACCGGGAGCGGATCGAAATGCTGAAAGCGGCAGAGGCCGCCGCCGGTCCCGACGGCCGTCCGGATCTGGACGATGTGCTGCGCGCCCTCGTGGCCCCGCCGATCCGTTGGAGCCAGACACCGAGCAGCGGCTTCGCCCTCTATATCCAGTTCATGGCGCGCTGCGCCTCCGATGGCCCGAGCCCGATGCGCAACATCCTGGAAAAGGATGTCGGCCATCTCCAACGTTTCGTCCCCGCCCTCGAACGGACGCTGCCGGACCTGACGAAGGTCGATGTCTGTTGGCGACTCCATTTCGCGCTTGGGGCCATGCACCACACTTTGGTCCACCTGAAGCGTCTGGACACTATTTCGGAAGGCGCCTGCGCGACCGACAATGTCGACGAGGTCATCGACCAGGCCGTCGCCTTCATTCGGGCGGGCTTCCTCGGCGTTGCGGCCCATTCCCAGTCGGCCGCGGCCGACTGATCGACCGGCCGAGGGCACGGATCGGGGCGCGGGATTGACCCGCCGGAGGGAGAATTCCGCCCCTGCGACGCGGCGGCGGTCTTTTATTTCCTCGAACAGCGGTTATATCGCCTTCCATGGCACAGGATGAAAACAGCTATGGCGGCCGGCTCCGCCGCTACGCGCAGGTCGGAACCCGGATGAGCGGGCTCGCCGCCAAACTGGCGGGTGAACGCTATCTCGGCCGCAAGATCGACCGGAACGAGCACGCCTCCGAACTCAAGGCGGCCCTCGGCGGAATCAAGGGCCCCTTGATGAAGGTGGCGCAGATCCTGGCCACCATTCCCGACGCCCTGCCGAAGGAATACGCCCAGGAACTGGCTCAGCTCCAGTCCAACGCGCCCTCCATGGGCTGGCCCTTCGTGCGCCGCCGGATGTCGACCGAACTCGGCCCGAAATGGCAGACGAGATTCCAGGAATTCGATCGCGAGGCCTGCAAGGCCGCGTCTCTGGGCCAGGTCCACAAGGCGGTCGACCCGGACGGGCGCCGGCTTGCCTGCAAGCTGCAATATCCGGACATGGCGAGCGCCGTGGAGGCGGATCTCAAGCAACTCAACTGGATCCTGAGCCTCTATCGCCGCTATGACGACGCGATCAACACCGACCTCATCTATGACGAGCTGTCGGCCCGCCTGCGCGAGGAGCTCGACTACGATCGCGAGCTGCGCAACATGCTGCTCTACCGGCATATCCTCAAGGACGAGGAAGCGGTCTTCGTCCCGGAGCCGGTCGCTGAACTGTCCTCGAAGCGGCTGATCTCCATGACCTGGCTCGAGGGCGATCCGTTCAAGTCCTGCCTCGACCGCTCCCAGGAGGAGCGCAACCAGATCGCGCTCAACATGTTCCGCACCTGGTATGTGCCCTTCTATTTCTATGGCGTGATCCACGGCGATCCGCATATGGGCAACTACACCGTCCGTCCCGACGGCCGGATCAATCTCCTGGACTTTGGATCGATCCGGGTATTCGAGCCGGCGTTCGTCAAAGGCGTGATCGACCTCTATAACGCGCTCAAGAACGACGATCACGACTTGGCCGTCGAAGCCTACCGGACCTGGGGCTTCACCGATCTGCGCAAGGACCTGATCGACGTCCTCAACATCTGGGCGTCCTTCGTCTACGGCCCGATCCTCGACGACCGGGTCCGCTCGATCCAGGACGACAACACCGGCCTCTACGGCGCCGATGTCGCCCGCAAGGTGCATATCGCCCTCAAAGAGGTCGGCGGGGTCACCCCGCCCCGCGAGTTCGTGCTGATGGATCGCGCGGCGGTCGGGCTCGGCTCCGTCTTCATGCATCTGAAGGCCGAGGTGAACTGGTACCAGGTGTTCAACGACATGATCGGCGATTTCGATCATCTCGCGATGGCGAAACGGCAGTCGGAGGCCCTCGGTATCGCCGGCCTCAGCCCGGAGGAGATCGCCGCCTAGGCTTCCGATAGGCGGCGTGCAATTCCAGATTCTCGGGAAATAAACCTGTTCCCCGGTTTCCTTTTCGCGACTCCCGCCATATTTTCTCTACACCCGCCGGGAGACCTCCCGCGCGGGTTCGTACTATTTGGAGGGATTTCATGAAGTTAGCCGTCCCTAAGGAACGTCGGGCCCATGAAACGCGGGTAGCGGCCTCTCCGGACACCGTCAAGAAGCTCGTCGCGATGGGCTTCGAGGTTGCCGTCGAGAAGGGGGCGGGCGAAGGCTCCGCGATGGTCGACGAGGCCTATGAAAAGGCCGGGGCCCAGATCGTCAAGGATATGAAGACCGCCTGCGCCGACGCCGACGTGGTTCTCAAGGTCGCGGCGCCGATCGCCGATTCGAAGCGGAACGAGATCGGCATGATGAAAGAGGGCGCCATCCTGGTGAGCCAGCTTTCCGCGCGTACCGACAAGGAGCTGCTGGACAAGCTGGCCGGCCAGAAGGTCACCGCCTTCGCCATGGAGATGGTCCCGCGGATCACCCGGGCCCAATCGATGGACGTGCTGTCGAGCCAGGCGAACCTGGCCGGCTACAAGGCCGTGATCGATTCCGCCGAGCAGTTCACCCGGGCCTTCCCGATGATGATGACCGCCGCCGGGACCGTGGCGCCGGCCAAGGTCATGGTGTTCGGGGCCGGCGTCGCCGGCCTGCAGGCCATCGCGACGGCCAAGCGCCTCGGCGCGGTCGTCTCGGCGACCGACGTGCGGCCGGCGACCAAGGAACAGGTGGAGAGCCTGGGCGGCAATTTCGTCGCCGTCGAGAACGAGGAGTTCGAGCAGGCCCAGACCGCCGGCGGCTACGCCAAGGAAATGAGCGACGAGTACAAGAAACAGCAGGCCGCGCTCATCGCCGAAACCATCAAGAAGCAGGACATCGCCATCTGCACGGCACAGATTCCCGGCCGCCAGGCCCCTGTGCTGATCACCGAGGAGATGGTCCAGTCGATGAAGCCGGGCTCCGTCATCGTCGATCTGGCGGTGGAGTCGGGCGGCAACTGCCCCCTGTCCGAGGTCGGTAAGGTGGTCGAGAAGCACGGCGTCAAGATCGTCGGCTATGCCAACGTTCCGGGCCGGGTGGCCGCCGACGCCTCCCAGCTCTACGCCAAGAACCTGCTGACCTTCCTTGAGTTGCTGGTGGACAAGGAGAACAAGAAGCTCTCCGTCCCCCACGACGACGACATCATCAAGGGCTGCCTGGTGACCGAGGGCGGTGAAATCGTCCATCCGGACCTCAAGGCCTAATCCCCTGCGATAGAGAGGATCGACCATGTCTGACAGCCTCATCGACCGCGCGCGCAGCCTCGCGGAAGAAGCCAGCGCGCTGGCCCGGGAAGCGGCCGAACTGGCCGCCGAGGGTGCCGCGTCCGCCGGCGCCGCCGTCCCCCAAGCCGTCGAAAGCGATGGCGGCGGGGGCTTTGTTTTCCTGCTGACCGTCTTCGTGCTGGCCTGCTTCGTCGGCTACCACGTGGTGTGGCGGGTGACCCCGGCGCTTCACTCCCCGCTGATGGGCGTGACCAACGCCGTGTCGTCCGTGATCATTGTCGGCGCCCTGATCGCCGCCGGTCCGATGGACTGGAGCCTGTCGAAGATCTTCGGCCTGATCGCCGTGATCCTGGCCTCGGTCAACATCTTCGGCGGCTTCATCGTCACCCAGCGCATGCTCTCCATGTTCAAGAAAAAAGGCTAAAGGGGACCGACCATGAGTGAATCTCTTGCCGGCTTCCTCTATCTGGTAGCCTCCATTCTCTTCATCCTGGCCCTGCGCGGCCTCTCGCACCCGACCACCAGCCGCCAAGGCAACATGTTCGGCATGATCGGGATGGCGATCGCGATCTTCACCACCCTCGCGATGCCGGGCGTCCTCAGCTATACCTGGATCGTCGTCGGCATCCTGATCGGCGGGACCATCGGCACGGTGATCGCCCAGCGGATCCAGATGACGGCGCTGCCCCAGTTGGTCGCGGCCTTCCACAGCCTGGTCGGTCTCGCCGCCGTGTTCGTGGCCGCCGCCGCCTTCTATCTGCCGGAGGCGTATGGCATCGGCGTGCCGGGCGCGATCAACGTCGCAAGCCTGGTCGAGATGTCCATCGGGACCGCGATCGGCGCCATCACCTTCACCGGCTCCGTGGTCGCCTTCGGCAAGCTGCAGGGTCTGGTGACCGGCAAGCCGCTGGTCTTTACCGGCCAGCACATGCTGAACGCCGGCCTCGGCATACTGATGGTGGTCCTGGTGATCATCTTCTGTGTGAACCAGTCGCCGCTTCTGTTCTGGCTCATCGTCCTGGTGGCGCTGGTGCTCGGCTTCCTGCTGATCCTGCCGATCGGCGGCGCCGACATGCCGGTGGTCGTGTCCATGCTGAACAGCTATTCCGGCTGGGCCGCCGCGGGCATCGGCTTCACCCTGCAGAACACCCTGCTCATCGTCACCGGCGCGTTGGTCGGGGCCTCGGGCGCCATTCTCTCCTACATCATGTGTAAGGGGATGAACCGCTCGATCTTCAACGTCATCCTCGGCGGGTTCGGCGGCGAGCAGGCCGCCGGTGCCGCCGGTGCGGGGGCCGGGGACAAGCAGGCGAAAATCGGCAGCGCCGACGACGCCGGCTTCATCATGAAAAACGCCTCCAGCGTGATCATCGTACCCGGTTACGGCATGGCGGTGGCCCAGGCGCAGCACGCCCTGCGCGAAATGGCCGACATGTTGAAGGCCGAGGGCGTCGACGTCCGCTACGCCATTCACCCGGTGGCGGGCCGGATGCCGGGGCATATGAACGTGCTGTTGGCCGAGGCCAACGTGCCCTATGACGAGGTGTTCGAACTGGAGGAAATCAACCGCGATTTCTCCACCGCGGACGTCGCCTTCGTCATCGGCGCGAACGACGTGACCAACCCGGCGGCCAAGACCGATCCGGCCAGCCCGATCTACGGCATGCCGATCCTGGAAGTGGAAAATGCCAAAACGGTGCTGTTCGTGAAGCGCTCGCTGGCCACCGGCTATGCCGGCGTGGACAACGAATTGTTCTTCCGGGACAACACCATGATGCTGCTTGGCGACGCCAAAAAGATGTGCGAGGAAATCGTCAAAGCGATGGAAGAGTGATCTTCCGCATGATCTAGCATCTCGAAGGACGGACCCCGAACCCTATGGCAGACTGGCATCGCATGGGGTTCGGGGGCCCTCTGACCGGCGCGGTCGAGAAAGAGCTCGACATCGAGCGCCTGGTTTTTCTGAGCCGCCAACGCTTCATCAGTTCCGCCGCCCACTTCGTCAACAGCACCCTCGCCGTCATCCTGCTCTGGCCCTATCACGGCACCGAGTTGCTGTTCTGGATGCTGGCCTTCTACGCCTTCGCCCTCCAAGGTATTTTCGGATGGTGGAAAAACAGGGATCGGCCGCGGCCGCGATCCGCGCCCGTTCGAATCCGCCGCAGCGGCACCGTCACCGCCGGGGCCATTGGTATTCTGTGGGGCGTCTTTTGCGCCTATTACATGCCGGCGGACAACGATCTGGTCCTGCTGCTGTTGTGTTTCATCATCACCGGCAACGCCGCCGGCGGGGCGATCGCAACCTATCCCCTGCCCTCGGCCGCCTTTGCCTTCATCGGCGGATTGATGCTGCCGTCCATGGCGACCCTGCTGACGGTCGACAGCGTGATCGCGCATCTGATCTTCGCCATGGGCCTCGGCTATATGCTGTTCCTGGTGCTCGCCGTCCGGAGCGCCTATGTCACCTTCGTCCAGCAGGTCACCACACTGGTCGAAATCGGCCAGTTGCGTGAAGAGGCGGAGAGTCTAAGTAAGGCGAAGTCGGCCTTTCTCATGGCGGTGAGCCACGAACTGCGCACCCCGCTCAATGCCATTCTCGGCTTCTCCGAACTGCTGCGCCACGAGTTGAAGGCCAAGGGCGCGAACGGCGACATGCTGACCTATACCCAGCATATCGACGACAGCGGCAACAGCCTGCTGAAGCTCATCAACGAGATCCTGGACGTGACCCGGCTGGAGGCGGGCGGCGTCACCGTCACGGAAGCAAAAGTCGATATCATGGCCGCGATCGACCGGGCCGTCGCCCTCTTCCGTGGAGAAAGTGATCGGAAGAAACTGACATTGATCTTGCCGGACCGTCATGATGCGATCCGGGTGCGGGGCGACCAGCACAAGATCCAACAGATCCTCAACCACCTGGTCGTCAACGCGATACGCTATACGCCGGCGGAGGGACAGGTGGAGATCGCAACCCGAATCGGACCGGATACCGTCGAGATCGCCCTTCACAACTCCGGCGACGGGATATCCGAGCACGAGCAGAGCGAGATTTTCGAGCCCTTCACCCGAACGCCGAACGCCCTCAAGACGACGGCCATCGGCGTCGGCCTGGGCCTGCCCCTGTCGCGTAAACTCGCCCGGCTCCACGGTGGCGACGTGACCCTGGAGAGCGAAGCGGGCCGGGGCACCACGGTTCTGTTCACCTTGCCGGCCGACCGCCTGCTGCCATGACCCGGACGCAAAGCCCGCAGGGAGTCGCCGGGCGCCCGACGGTCAGCGCGTTCAGATCCTGCATCTTGCCGCTCGCCGTCGCCCAGACGATCGTCTGGGCCGCCGTCTACTACAGTTTCGCCGGTCTGCTGCCGAGATGGGAGGCGGATTTCGGCTGGTCGAAGGCGGAAATCACCGGGGCCTTCACCCTGGCCCTGGTCCTGTCCGGCCTCGCCGCCCCGAAGACCGGCGCCCTTATTGACCGGGGACATGGAAGAGTGCTCCTGGTCTCGGGATCGGTGATCGCCGCCGCGCTGCTTGTCGCCCTATCCCAGGTGACGAGCCTATTCGCTTTCTACGCGGTATGGGCGGCGCTCGGCCTGACCATGGCCGCAATCCTCTACGAGCCCTGCTTCGCGCTGCTGACCGTGCGCTATGGCGA
Source organism: Alphaproteobacteria bacterium (assembly GCA_024743275.1). Classification (GTDB taxonomy): domain Bacteria; phylum Pseudomonadota; class Alphaproteobacteria; order JANSWW01; family JANSWW01; genus JANSWW01. The sequence goes on along the minus strand of JANSWW010000007.1, from coordinate 220,557 downwards.
TGGCGCCCGGCGGGCGATCACCCAGGTGACTCTGGTCGCCGGGTTCGCCGGGACCGTCAGCTTTCCGATCGCCCATCTCGCGGGCGAGGCCTTCGGCTGGCGCGGCGCCCTCCTGGTGTTCGCCGGGCTGGCGCTGGCCGGGGCGATGCTCAACGCCTGGGGCCTGCGCCGGGGACCGGAGCACGAAATCCCGCCCCGGGGCACCAACGCGCCGCCGCACAAACCGCTCAGCGAACGGGCCAAGGCCAACCGCCAGGCGATCCTCTTCCTCCTCGGCATCGGCTTTCTGGGTATCTCGCTCAATCACGGCTCTCTGGTCGCCCATATGCTGCCGCTGATGGAGAGCCGAATGATCGATGCCGGCACGGCGATCCTCTTCGCCTCCGCCCTGGGGCCGATGCAGGTGGTCGGGCGGTTGTTGCTGATCAGCGTCGAACATCGCCTCTCCAGCGCCGTCTTGGGGATGATCCCCTTCGTCGGCTATATCCTCGGCTCGGTCCTGGTGCTGATGGGCGCCGGGCTGCCCGCGCTGATCGTCGCCTTCGTGTTCTTCCAGGGGGCGGCCGCCGGGATCACCAGCATCATGAAACCGGCGGTCACGGCGGCATTCCTCGGGCGCGAGGGCTTCGGCGCCGTCTCGGGCTCGCTTGCCCTCTTCTTCATGCTCGGCTCGGCTCTGGCGCCGACCCTCGCCTCCTTCCTGTGGGGCGTGGGCGGCTACGATCTCGTCGTTCTGATGACCCTGTCGGTGGCGGTCGGCGGTTTCGCGGCCTATCTGCTGGCCCGGCGAAAGGCCAATGCCTGAGCGATCCCAACGGACGCGGACGAGCCGAGCCCAAACGGCTTAAGGCCGCCAAAGGGCGGCCTCAACCAAACGTCAAACCCAATTGAAATGCGATGGCCGGGAAAGGCCTAGTAGCCTTCGCGCTCCAGGCGCTTGCGGAGCAGCTTGCGGTGACGGCGCACGGCTTCGGCGCGTTCGCGAGCCCGCTTTTCGGACGGCTTCTCGTAGTTCCGACGCAGTTTCATTTCCCGGAAAATGCCTTCGCGCTGCATCTTCTTCTTAAGCGCGCGGAGGGCTTGATCGACATTGTTATCGCGGACGCTGACTTGCACGGTTTGAATCACTCCTTCGGATCTAGCCATCTCAATGGGTTTGGGACGACAAAAGGGAGCCGGTGCAGCTCCTTCCTGCCGGAAGCGGCGTTAGTATCATAGGAGGCGCGCTCTGTGAACAGCAATCTTGCCCCAACCCGCTCTCCCGCGGCTCAACGGCACGCTTGGCGGACCCGCCGCCCTGGCATATATCACGGTCATGGCTATTCGCGACATCATCCGCATGGGGGACCCGAGGCTGCTCGCCGTTTCCGACCCGGTTCCCAACCATGACGATCCCGAGGTCAAGGATCTCGTCCAGGACCTTATGGACACCGTCGCCTCCGTCGGCGGCGCCGGTCTGGCCGCGCCACAGATCGGCGTTCTGAAGCGGGTCTTCGTCTACTCGGTCCCGCCGGGCCGATCCCTCGACACGGAGGAGCAGGATCCCCCCTTCACCATGAAGGCGCTGCTCAACCCGAGCTGGGAACCGATCGGCACGGAACAGTCCGTGATCTGGGAGGGGTGCCTGTCGATCCCAGGCCTGAGGGGAGCCGTGCCCCGGCCCGAACGGATCCGGTATCGCGGGACGGATATGGACGGAAACCGCGTCGAAGTGGAGACCGGCGGTTTCCACGCCCGCGTTTTCCAGCATGAATACGACCACCTGGAAGGCATTCTCTATCCCATGCGGATGGAGGATATGCGCCTGTTCGGGTTCAACGAGGAACTGTCCGATCTCGCCCGCGCCCAGCGGCCCGTCAAGACGGAAGCCGAGACGGAAGTCGAGACGGAAGCGGCAAGAGGCTGAGCGCCCGGAACAAGGCCGAGAGAAAAGGAATCCCCCATGCGTCCCATTCCCCATCCCGATGCCGACCGCTTTATCGAAGCCCTGGTCCCGCACATTCCGTTCGACGGCTGGAGCCGGGCCGCGGTCAGGCTCGCCGCCGAGGACACAAATCTCAGCATGATCGAGGTCGACGGCCTGTTCCCGATCGGGATCCCGCAGATGGTCGAATACTATCTCGACAAACGGGACCGGGACCTCGAGGAGAAGCTGAAAGAGACGGACCTAGGCGAAATGCGGATCCGTGACCGCATCGCCTTCGCGGTCCGGAGCCGGCTTGAAATGGCCGAGGACGAGGTGGAAACCGTCCGCCGCACCCTGAGTTGGTTCGGCCTGCCGTTCCGCTCGGCGAGCGCGGCCAAGACCTTGTACCGGACGGTGGACACGATCTGGCATGTCTGCGGCGACCGGTCGACGGATTTCAACTTCTACACCAAGCGCGGCCTTCTAGCCGGGGTCTATTCGTCGACGCTGCTCTATTGGCTGCAGGATTCCTCGCCCGACCACGAAGCGACCTGGGCATTCCTGGCACGGCGTATCGAAAATGTCATGCAGATCCCGAAGCTGACCGACCGGATCGCCGCCATGGCGCCTAACCCGGGCCGATTCGCCCGCGCCTTCCGGCGGGGCGCCGCCCGGTCCTGAAACTGGAACGTCAGCCCTTCAGGCGGTTGACATGGCCCATCTTGCGGCCCGGCTTCACCGCCGATTTGCCGTAGAGATGGAGCTTCGCGCCCGGGGCGGCGAGCAGGCTCGGCCAGGCATTCACCTCGTCGCCCAGCAGGTTCTCCATCACCGTCGGGGTCCGCACGCGCGTCGAGCCAAGGGGTAATCCACACACCGCCCGGACGAGCTGTTCGAACTGGTCGGTCTCGGCGCCGTCCTGGCTCCAATGGCCGGAGTTATGGGGCCGGGGAGCGACCTCGTTCATCAGAATGTCGCCCTCCGGCGTGACGAACATCTCCACCGCGAGCAGCCCGACCACCTCCATGGCCTCCATCAGCCGAAGGGTCGCGTGGTGGGCCAGGCGCGCGGTCTCGTCTTCGATCTCGGCCGGCGCGACGGTCCGTTTCAGAATATGGTTCTGATGCTGGTTCTCGACGACGGGGAAGACCGAGGTGCGGCCGTCGGCCGTCCGGGCGCCGATCACCGAGACCTCTTTTTCGAAGGCGATAAAACCTTCGAGAATGGCCGGCTGCCGGCCGATGGCGTCATAGGCCGCGGCGAGATCGTCGCCCTCCCGGATCGTCACCTGTCCCTTGCCGTCATAGCCAAAGCGCCGGGTCTTGAGGACCGCCGGGCGGCCGAGCGCCGCGATGCCAGCCTCGAGATCGGCAACGGAATCGACCGCGTGGAAGGGGGCCGTCGGGACGCCGTTCTCATTGGCGAAGGTCTTCTCCAGCAGCCGGTCCTGGGCCACCCGCAGCACGGCGGGGCCGGGACGGACCGAGACGTGGCCCTCCAGTCTTGCCAACGTTTCCAGGGGGATGTTCTCGAATTCCAGGGTCACCACATCGACCATGCCGGCGAAGCGCTCGAGGGCATCCGGGTCGGTATAATCGGCGACCACCGCCATGGCGACCTGCGCCGCCGGAGCGTCCGCCACATCGCTGAGGATGACGCAGGAGTAGCCGAGCCGGGCGGCCGCCAGCGCCGTCATGCGGCCCAACTGGCCGCCCCCGAGAATGCCGATGCGGGCCCCGGGACCGATCACGCCGCCTTGTTCCGGAAACGCGCCCGTCATTGCGGGTCCACCGGGTCGACGGGAACCTCGGCGATGGAGGCGGTCTGCTCCGCCCGCAGCGTGGCGAGCCTCTCGGCGACATCCGCGTCCGAAAGGGAGACGATGGAGGCCGCGAGCAGCCCGGCATTCTTCGCACCGGCCGTGCCGATCGCCAGCGTACCCACCGGGATACCGCCGGGCATCTGAACGATGGACAGCAGGCTGTCCATGCCGCTCAACGCCTTGGACTGAACCGGCACGCCGAGCACGGGCAGGGTGGTCATCGAGGCGATCATGCCGGGGAGATGGGCGGCCCCGCCGGCCCCGGCGATGATGACCTTCAGGCCCCGCTCCCGGGCGGCCTCGGCATACTCCACCATCCGCTTCGGCGTCCGGTGGGCGGAAACGATCCTGGCCTCCACCGGTACACCGAGGGTTTCGAGGATCGTGACCGCTTCCTTCATGGTCGGCCAATCGGACTGGCTGCCCATGACGACACCGACCGAGGGAACGGAAGAAGCGGAGGAAGAGGGGGAGGAAGGAGCCATGGACGCTCCCTTTCGCTGTTTTAAGAGTATGGCGGGACGGATCAGGCGATGATGTCCGGCAGAAGCTGCGACTCGATCCGGTTCATTTGATCCTTGAGCATGAGCTTCCGCTTCTTCAGCCGTTGGATCTGGAGCAAGTCGTAGGGCGACGCTTCCATTAGCCGGGAAATCACCTCGTCGAGATCGCGGTGTTCGACGCGCAGACCTTCGAGACGCTCCTGCAGAACTTGGGTCGCTTCATCCATCGGCGGGACTGCCATATCTCCAGAGCTGCCGGCCTCGGGGGGTGCGGCGCACGATTGGATCAACTTTGTTACGCTTTTTGGCATTTTGTGCAATGCGTAGACGCACGGATGTACGGGAGCCGGCGCGGGCTTGCAAGCCTTTGCCGATCAAGGGGCGGCAAATTCCGCGGCCCTGGGTGCGATGCCGCACGACCATTCGATTTTCGGCAAATGAGATCGTCCCACCCCTTTGGACAGAGCGAAATCGATTTGAAAAGCCGAATTTCATGATTACGCTATGGAGTCCGGATGGCGTTTCGATTGGAAACGCCCCCTTCGTTGCTAACCGGAAAAGGAGGTATGCATGTTAAGTGACCGCCTCGAATCACTTCGCGCCCGTCACCAACATTTAGAGCAGGAACTGGATCAAGAAACGGCCCGACCGCTCCCGAATCCGGCAACAATCAAAGATCTGAAAAGGCGAAAGCTCGCCCTCAAAGATGAAATGAACCGCCTGTCAGCCGCAAGCTGACCGGCTTTTTTTATGCCCAACGAAACGGGGGCTGCGGAGATCGGCCCCCACCGTCGTTGAGGTCATGTCGGCCGCCGACGATCCATAGGCGGCACGACCTTCTTCATACTTTCCTCCGCCCAATATGTCGCAGCGCAGCAAGACCGAATCGGCTTGCCGATTTTCTTGCAAACACTATTTTCAGAAATAACTGAAAATTCGGAACTAGGCAAAACGGTCGACCAAGGCCGATGCCATCCGGGAGCCGCGGGGCTGAGACATGGACCTCCCACCGTTACAGCAGGAATTCGTCCTTCACTTCGGTGAAATGGGATCCCGATGGGGGATCAACCGCACCGTCGGACAGATCTATGCGCTGCTGTTCATCACCGACCGGCCGCTCAACGCGGACGATATCGTCCAGGCGCTGGGCGTCTCCCGCTCCAATGTTTCCATGGGGTTGAAGGAGCTACAGGCCTGGAATCTGGTGCAACACCGGCATCTCCCCGACGACCGGCGGGATTACTTCACCACCCCGGAAGATCTTTGGGAGATCGTGCGTATCCTGGTAGAAGAGCGGAAAAAGCGGGAGATCGATCCAACGCTCTCCAAGCTCCGTAGCCTGGAAATGCAGTCGCCGGACAGGCCGCAGGATCACTATGCCCATGGCCGGATCTCCGAACTGCGGGAGCTGATCGAGCTTCTGACCGGCTGGTATGGCGACATGAAGCAGTTGGAAACCGACCGCCTCGTCCAGCTTCTAACCCTCGGCGCCAAGATTCAGAAGGTCGTGGCCGCGACCGACAAGATCGTCACCCTGCCGCGCCGCACCAAACTCCAGACCGACTCCGACAAGGCGTGACCCATGGAAGAGCTTCTTCTTTCCCGCATTCAGTTCGCCGCCAACATCTCCTTCCACATCCTGTTCCCGACGATCACGATCGCGCTCGGCTGGATGTTGCTGTTCTTCAAGCTGCGCTTCACGGCGACGCGCGAGGAACGCTGGATGGAGGCCTATCGGTTCTGGGTCAAGATCTTCGCCCTGTCCTTCGCCATGGGCGTGGTGTCCGGTATCACCATGAGTTTCCAGTTCGGCACCAACTGGCCGGGTTTCATGGAGCGAGTCGGCAACATCGCCGGCCCGCTGTTGGCCTATGAGGTCCTGACCGCCTTCTTCCTGGAGGCCGTCTTCCTCGGGATCATGCTGTTCGGCTTCTCCAAGGTACCCAACTGGCTGCACACGCTGGCCACCTTCCTGGTCGCCTTCGGCACAACCATGAGCGCCTTCTGGATTCTGGTCCTGAATTCCTGGATGCATACTCCCGTAGGATTCGAGATGCGTGACGGGGTCGCCCACGCGACCGACTGGCTGGCCATCGTCTTCAACCCGTCCATGCCCTACCGCCTGGTCCATATGCTGCTGGCCAGCGGCTTGACCGTTGCCTTCCTGATCGCCGGCCTGTCCGCCTTCCGCTGGCTGCTCGGCGACCGCAGCGCCGGCGTCCGGCTGACGCTGCGCACCGGTGTCACCGTGGCGGCGGTGCTGATCCCGATCCAGATCCTGGCCGGCGATTTGCACGGGCTCAACACGCTGGAGCATCAACCCCAGAAGGTGGCGGCCATGGAGGGCAACTGGGAGACGCGCGGCAACGTTCCCCTGCTGCTCTTCGCGATCCCGGACCAGGAAGAACGGACAAATCACTTTGAAATCGGCATCCCGAGTCTCGCCAGCATCATCCTCAAGCACGATCCGGCGGGCGAGGTGCCCGGCCTGAACGATTTCGTGCTGGAAGACGGCACGGTGAAGCATCCGCCGGTCGGACCCGTGTTCTGGTCCTTCCGGGTCATGGTCGGCACCGGTGTTCTGATGCTGGTGGTTTCCTGGGGCACGCTGCTGGCCTTCCGCCTGTCGGGCGGGGTGAGCCGAACCAATCCCTGGGTATTCCGCGGCCTTGTGGCGATGGCCTTCTCAGGGTGGGTTGCGACCCTGGCGGGCTGGTACACGACGGAGATCGGCCGCCAGCCCTGGCTGGTCGACGGGGTCCTGACCACCGCGCAGGCCGTCGCCGACGTCCCGGCGGCCATGGTGGCGACGACCCTTGCGGCCTATCTTGCGCTCTATGCCGGCCTCCTGGTCGCCTATGTCGCCGCCCTCACCTATCTCGCCCGCAAGGCGGCGCGGGACCAAGACATCGTCGAGGTCGAACCGCCCCGGTCGAGCGCGGCGAACGTCAAACTCATCCCGGCGGAGTAAACCCATGACCCTGTTCGGCGATCCGACGATTTGGCTCCCGGTGGTCTTCGCCACCCTCATGGGCGTGTCGATCCTGATCTATGTGGTGCTCGACGGCTTCGACCTCGGGGTCGGGGTGCTGTTTCCCTTCGCCGACGACGCGGAGAAGGACCGGATGGTCGCCTCGATCGGGCCGTTCTGGGACGCCAACGAGACCTGGCTGGTGCTTGCCATCGGGCTGCTGCTGGTCGCCTTTCCGGTGGCCCATGGCACGATCCTGACCGCGCTCTATCTGCCTGTCGCCATCATGCTGATCGGGCTGATCCTACGCGGTGTCGCCTTCGAGTTCCGGGCCAAGGCGCCGGCCACCCAGAAGCCGCTGTGGAACCAGGCCTTCTTCTATGGCTCGCTGATGACCTCCCTATCCCAGGGTTTCATGCTCGGGCTTTACATCATGGGGTTGCAATGGGACCTGCCGTCGGTGGCGTTCGCGCTGTTGACCGGCCTGTGCCTGACCGGCGCCTACGCCTTCATCGGCGCCACCTGGCTGGTGATGAAGACCGATGCGACCCTGCAGGACAAAGCGGTCGCCTGGGCGAAACGGGGCCTGCCCGGGGTTGTCGTGGGGCTCGGCGCGGTGTCGCTGGCGACCCCGCTGGTCAGCCCGCGGATCTTCGAGAAATGGTTCTCCTTCCCGGAGATCATGCTGCTCGCGCCGCTGCCGCTGATTTCAGCCGGCCTTATCGTGATCCTGTTCCTCGCCCTACGCCACGCCCCGGATTCGCAGGACCGCTGGAGCTGGGTTCCCTTCGCCACGACGATCTGTCTGTTCTCTCTGGGCTTCCTCGGGATGGCCTACAGCTTCTACCCCTATGTGGTCCCCGAGGCGCTGACCATCTACGAGGCGGCCAGCGCGCCGGAAAGCCTGATCATCATCCTCGTCGGCACGCTTTTCGTGTTGCCGACGATCCTCGGCTACACGGCGCTGTCCTATTATGTCTTCCGGGGGAAGGCGACGGAACTGCGCTACGACTGAGGCCTGGCCGCCCCGCCGAAGCCGGCGGACGGCTGCCCTCGTTAAACGTCGAGATTGGAGACTTTCAGCGCGTTGGTCTGGATGAATTCGCGGCGCGGTTCGACAACGTCGCCCATCAGCGTCGAGAACAGTTCCTCCGCCTCGTCGGCGTGCTGGACCTTGACCTGGAGCAGCGTCCGGGCGTTCGGGTCCAGCGTGGTTTCCCATAGCTGGTCCGGGTTCATCTCGCCCAGGCCCTTATAGCGCTGGGTGGCGAGGCCCTTGCGGGCGATCCGCCAGGTCGCCTCCAGCAGCGCCAAGGGACCGCGAACGGTCTCTTCCGCGTCCTTCGCCTTGAAGACCAAGGGCTTGGCGAAAAGCTCCTGCAGCCATCCGGCGGCATCGTCGAGACGTTTGGCCTCGCCGGACCCGAGAACCGCCGGCTCCAGGGCGTAGGTCTGGGTGACCCCCCGGTATTCGCGGGTGAAGACCAGGCCGTTGTCACCATCGACATCGCCCTTCCAGCCCCGCTCGTCCTCGCTTTCCAACGTATCCAGCCGGGTTGCCACATACTGGGCCGCCTGACCGGCGGTTTCCGCGTCGTCTAGGATTTCGGGCTTCAGAATTCCGGCGATCGCCGCCTGTTCGACGATGAAGGCGGCGCCGACCCGGTTGGCCAGGGTTTCGAGCGACGTCTTCAGGCCGCGCGCCTTCAACAGCATGTCGCGCAGATCGTTGCCGCTGCTCTGTTGACCGTCCGCCAGCGTCGCGACGGCATCCTTGATCCCCTCGTCGATCAGATAGTCTTCGAGCGCCCGGTCGTCCTTCAAATAGACGGCCGACTGACCGCGCTTGACCTGATAAAGCGGCGGCTGGGCGATATAGAGATAGCCGCGCTCGATCAGTTCCGGCATTTGCCGGTAAAAGAAGGTCAGCAGAAGCGTGCGGATGTGACTTCCGTCCACGTCGGCGTCGGTCATGATGATGATCTTGTGATAGCGCGCCTTGTCCGGATTGAATTCCTCCGGTCCGATCCCGGTTCCGAGTGCCGCGATCATCGTGCCGATCTCGGCGGAGCCCAGCATCTTGTCGAAGCGTGCCCGCTCGACATTGAGGATCTTACCGCGCAGCGGCAGGATCGCCTGAAACTTCCGGTCCCGAGCCTGTTTGGCCGAGCCGCCGGCCGAGTCGCCCTCGACCAGGAAGAGTTCGGCCGCCGACGGGTCGCGTTCCTGGCAATCGGCCAACTTGCCCGGCAGGCTGGCGATATCGAGAGCCCCCTTGCGCCGCGTCAGGTCGCGGGCCTTGCGGGCGGCTTCCCGCGCCGCCGCCGCCTCGACCACTTTCTGAACGATCCGTTTCGCATCGTTGGGGCGCTCTTCCAGCCATTGGTTGAGCCGCTCCGCGATCAGGTTCTCGACCACCGGCCGCACCTCGGAGGACACCAGCTTGTCCTTGGTCTGACTGGAGAATTTCGGGTCGGGCACCTTCACGGAAAGAACGCAGGTCAGCCCTTCCCGGGCATCCTCGCCGGACAGGGCGACCTTCTCCTTCTTCGCGATCCCGCTGGAGACGGCGTAGTTGTTGATCGTCCGGGTCAGCGCCGCGCGGAAGCCGGCGAGATGCGATCCGCCATCCCGTTGCGGGATATTGTTGGTGAAGCAGAGAACGGTCTCGTGGAAGCTGTCGGTCCATTGCAGGCCGGCCTCGACGGTGATGCCGTCCCGCTCGCCGCGGACCAGGACCGGCGGTTCGTGCAGCACGCCCTTGGACCGGTCGAGATAGCTGACGAAGGCCTCGATGCCCCCTTCATAGTGCATCTCGACGACCTTCGGCTCCAGGGAACGCTTGTCGGAGAGGACCAGGTTGACCCCGGAATTCAGGAAGGCCAACTCGCGCAAGCGGTGTTCCAGGGTCGGGAAATCGAACTCGACCCGCTTGAAGGTCTCGGTCGCGGCCAGGAAACGGACCTCGGTGCCGGTCTTGCCCTCGGCATCGCCCTCGACCACCAGCGGCGCTTCGGCCTCGCCGCGCCGGAACCGCATGAAATGCCGCTCGCCATTGCGCCAGACGCGCAGTTCCAGCCATTCGGACAGCGCGTTCACCACGGAGACCCCGACGCCGTGCAGGCCGCCGGACACCTTGTAGCTGTTCTGGTCGAATTTCCCGCCCGCGTGCAGCTGGGTCATGATGACCTCGGCGGCGGAAATCCCCTCCTCCTCATGGATATCGGTCGGAATGCCCCGGCCGTTATCGGTCACGCTGACCGAATTGTCCGGGTTGAGGGTAACGGTGACGGTGTCACAGAACCCGGCCAGCGCCTCGTCGATCGCGTTGTCGACGACTTCATAGACCATGTGATGGAGGCCGGTGCCGTCCTCCGTGTCGCCGATATACATGCCGGGCCGCCGGCGGACGGCTTCCAGGCCGCGCAGCACCTGGATCTGCTGCGCGCCATATTCGTCTCCGCCATTGGGATCGACCGGTTCTGCTGCATCGGACATGATGTTTTCCGTTCTCTTCTTTCGTTCTCTCAACCAATCCGGCCGTCTTCGATCCGGATAAATTGGGCGTCGCCGCCCAAAGCCTCGAAAAGGCTCAAATCGGTTCCCGTCATCCACACCTGGCCGCCGAGCGCCTTCAACGCCGCATAGAGGTGGGCCCGGCGATCCTCGTCCAGATGGGCCGAGATCTCGTCGAGCAACAGGACGGGACAGCGTCCCTGCTCGGCGACCGCCAACTCCGCCTGGGCGATAACGATGGAAATCAACAGCGCCTTCTGCTCGCCCGTCGAGGCGATCGCCGCCGGCACCTGCTTCGCGACATGGGTGACCGACACGTCGGAGCGGTGCGGCCCGGCCGAGGCGCCGCCGGTTTCCGCGTCGGCGGCCCGCGATCCGGCCAGACTTTCGATCAGCCTGTCTTCCACATCGGCCGCCTTCATGCCGTCGTCGAGCCAGCCTTCCAGCTCCCCGGTCAACGCCAGATGCGGCACCGGGAACGGTCCGCCCCGGCCGACCAGGGCCGCGTTCAGCCGCCGGATCAACTCGCGCCGGGCCGCCGCGATCGCGACCCCCCGTTCGGCCATTTGGGTTTCCAGAGCGCCGAGCCAAACGGCGTCGCCCTGGCCCTCGCGCAGCAATCGGGAGCGCTCGCGCAGCGCTTTCTCATACTGCAGCACCCTTCCGGCATGGCTCGTATCGAAACCATAGACCAGCCGGTCGAAGAAGCGCCGCCGGCCGCCCGGGCCATCCAGAAACAGGCGGTCCATTTGCGGAGTCAGCCAGACCGCCGCCAGATAACGGGCCAGATCCGCCTGGCTCGCGTTTTCCCCGTCGACCCGCACAGCACGACGTTCGCCGCCTGGCTCCACCCCGGTCCCGAGCCCGACCGGCACGCCATCTCCCGGATCGATTTCGGCGGCCACGCCCCATCCGCCGCCGCCGGCGGACCGCGCGATCTCCTGGCTCCGCGCGCCGCGCAGACCCTTACCCGGGGTGAGCAGCGAGACCGCCTCCAGCAGATTGGTCTTCCCCGCCCCGTTGGGTCCGGTCAGAATCACCATTCCGCCGTCCAGGCCGGTATCGAGATCCAACCGCGCCCGCCCGTAGCAGCGGAAATCCGTGACCGTCAGACGCGACAGCGCAAGCGGCGCGCCGCCGTGGCGCGCGCCGGCCACGGCACCCCCCTGCCGCTCGATCATCGGGGACAACGTCGCCAGGCCGGTCACACGCGCATCGGCATCAGGACATAGAGCGCGCCCGAATCGCCGGCGTCCAGCACCACCGTCGGCGAGGCCGCGTCGGCAAGCACGAACTCCACCTGATCCCCTTCGATCTGTTGGGCGATATCCAGGAGATATTTGGAATTGAACCCGATCTCCATCTGCCCCGCGTCATAGCCCACCTCGACCTCCTCGGTCGCCATGCCGGCATCCGGGCTGGAGGCCGACAGGGTCAGCAAACCCGGCTCCAGCGCCAGCTTCACGGCGCGGCTCTTCTCGGTCGAGATCGTCGCCACCCGGTCGACCGCCTGGGCGAAGGACTTGCAGTCGAGGCTCAGGCGCTTGTCGTTGCCCTGGGGGATCACCCGCTCATAGTCGGGGAAGGTCCCGTCGATCAGCTTCGTCGTCAGCCGGATATGACCGAACGCGAAGCGCATCTTGGTCTCCGACAGGCTGATCTCGATCTCGTCGTCGACATCGTCGATCAGCTTCCGGACCTCGTTGACCGCCTTGCGGGGCACGATCACGCCCGGCATACCTTTCGCGCCTTCCGGCAACGCCATTTCGAAGCGGGCGAGCCGGTGGCCGTCCGTCGCGACCGCCCGCAGCATCGGATCCACGTCCGAGTCCGTGGCATGCATGTAGATGCCGTTGAGGTAATAGCGGGTCTCTTCGGTCGAGATCGCAAAGCGGGTGCGGTCGATGATCGCCCTCAGCGCGTCCGGTTGCAGCGTAAAGTTATAGGTCAGATCATCCCCGTCCAGAACCGGGAACTCGTCCGTCGGCAGAGCGGCGAGCTGGAAGCTCGACCGGCCGGCCTTGACCGTGATCCGCGACCCACCCTCGGCGGAGACCTCCACCTCGGCGCCGTCCGGCAGCTTCCGGACGATATCGTGGAAGGTATGCGCCGGCGCCGTCGCGGAGCCTTCCTGGGCCATGTCGACCGGCAAGGTCTCGGCGACGTCGATATCCATATCGGTGGCGGTCAGATTGAGCTGGCCGTCCTTCACACTCATCAGGACATTGGACAGAATCGGTATCGTGTTCCGCCGCTCAACGACTCCCTGGGCGTGGCTTAGCGGCTTGAGGAGCGCTGCCTTCTCGACCGTGAAACGCATCTTAGAAATTCACCTGACCTAGCGGATGTCGGACCGTTCAATGAGATAGCGCGGCCGACCGGAAAAGCGGACTTTCGGCGGGCCATCCCAACCCGTCTCCGAAAGTGCGAAATACTATCACGAAATGCCCGTAGTTTAAGGAAAAACAGCATGAAACGAGCCGTTCGAAAGGGCTCGGACGGGCATGCACGGGCAATTTCCACGGAGAACGACTTCGAGCGCAAGAAGCGGAGCGCGAAAGGACCGCGATCGGGCTAGGTCAGGGGCCGATCCCCCAGCCGAAAGGAGCGATCATGACCACAGCCCCCAAGATCCGTTTCATCCCGCTTCCGACCGACGACATCCGCCGTTTGCAGCGGGGCGGGCCCGACGCCTATGGCGCCCGGCCGGAAAACGCGATCTCCGACGGCCAGGGCATCCCCTGCCGCCACTGCCTCACCAGGTTGCCGGCCGGAGAGCCCTACCTGATCGTCGCCCACCGTCCTTTCTCGGGTTTACAGCCCTATGCCGAAACCGGTCCGCTATTCCTCTGCGCCCGGGAATGCGAGGCCGCCGATCCCGGTGACAGCCTGCCGGGGATGCTCACCGCATCGCACTACATCGTCCGCGGCTATTCGGCGGACGAGCGTATCGCCTACGGCACGGGCGGGGTGGTTCCGACCGGACAGATTCGGGAGCGGGCGGCAGAGATCCTATCCGACCCGAAGATCGCCTTTGTCGATGTCCGCTCGTCTTCGAACAACTGCTTTCTGGTCCGGGTCGCGCGGGCCTGATCACCCGGACGCGACCGGCGGTCAGGCGGTTAGGCGGTCAGGCGGTTAGGCGGTCAGGCGGTCAGGCGTCCGCGGCACCGGGCAGCGGGGCGAGGGGGACCGCGACCGCTTCGGCGGTGAGCCAGTCGATCACCCTCTGCACCGGTCGGGACAGCACCCGTTCCGGGACGACCAAGTAGTACTTCTCCCGGCTGGAGAGGGTCGGGCCCGGGACCCGAACCAGCCGACCCGCCGCCAAGTCGGCGCGGCAGATCGCGTTGTCCCCCATGGCTACGCCGAGCCCCCTCACTGCCGCATCGATGCTGAGATAGGAGCGGTTGACATAGAGGTGGCCGCCTGCCTCCTCCAGCCGCATGCCGATCGCCGCGCAATAGCGCTGCCACCAGTAGATGCCCCGCTCATGGATCATCCGATGGGTCCGGAAGAACGCCGGATCGACCGGGCCACTCGGATCAATCGGGCCACTCGGCTCGGGACCGTTGGCCAGCAGCGCCGGCGCGGCAACCGGGAAGACCGTGAAATCAAGGAAGGGCGACGTCTTGAATCCCATGGCGGTCACCGGTCCCCAGGACAGGGTGATGTCCGCATCGGGCAGAATATGCCGCGGCGGGTCCGGGCGGACACGCAGATCGAGATGGACGCCGAGCGCTGCCAGAACCGCGTCCGACATCAGCGGCATGAGCCAGCGCATCGCCAAGTCGGATTCGATGTCGATCACGACGGTGGTGCGGCCACCCCGCCGCCGCACCCGACCGGACCCCAGTTCGAGAGACGACAGGGATTCGGCCACGGTCTTGGCGAAGAAACCGCCCTCACCGGTCAACACCACATGCCGGGCATGGCGCTCGAAGAGTTCGACGCCCAGTTCCCTTTCGAGATTACGGACATGCCGGCTGACCGCCGCATGACTAACCCCCAGCTCCGCCGCTGCGGCGGCGAAACTGCCATGGCGGGCGGCGGCGTCGAAGGCGCGGACCGCATTGAGATTGGGAAGATGCCGCATGCCACTAAGCATAACTTTAAGTCACGCTAGAAGGCAATTTCATCGTTTGTGCGAAGTAATTCCTTGAAACACTTTTGGGGCGTTTCAAGGAGAGAACGCAATGGACAGCCCGTCCCCCAAAAGCATTTCCACGACTGGCCGCAGGGCCGTCGCCTCCGTTCTTGTCGGTATCGGGATCTACGGCCTTGCCATGGGCACGTCCTATCCCCTGTTCGGGGTCATGCTGCATGACGAAGCGACAACAGCGTGGAACGGCCTGAACGCTTCGGCGACCGGGCTGGGCCTGTTGCTCGGCGTTCTGGTCGTACCGTCGGCCTGCAGGACCGTCGGGGCCGGCCGGACGACCTTGATCGGCGTCGCCGCGATGGCCACGGCGCTCGCCTTCATGGCTGCTTTTCCGGATTTTTGGACGGTGTTCGCGCTTCGGATTCTCCTGGGATTTGGCGCCAATCTGATGTTCGTGGTCGCCGAAACCGCGCTCAACGTGTTCACACCGCCGAGGCTGAGGGGCCGCGTGCTCGGCCTCTATGCGACGGTCCTCGCCATTGGCTTCGTCCTCGGGCCGGCCGTGGTCGCCCTGTTCGCCCAGGAAGCGGCCTTGCTGCTCGTCGCCTGTGCCGCGGTCTGCGCCCTTGGCCTGCCGTTCTTCGCCAGCGCCGTGAGTGATTTGAACCGCGCCGTCGAGCCGGGGTCGGCGGCGGCCATGCTGCCGGCGATCCGGGCCATGCCGCTCGCCTTCGGCTTCCTGTTCATCGCTTCGGCCGTCGACGCCGTCATGGTCAGCATCCTTCCGACCATCGCCGTGGCGCAGGGTTTTTCCCTGAGCGACGGCGCCTGGCTGGTCGCGATCTTCCATGTCGGGCTACTGCTCGGCCAGCCGGTCATCGGCGATTGGCTGGATCGTCGCGGGCGCCGGTCCGGGGTAGTTTTGTGCGCCGGGCTCTCGTCGATCTGTGCGGCGGTCATGCTGGCCGCACCTCTCCTGACCCTCTGGCAGGTCGCACTCATCATGCTGATCTGGGGCGGCAGCAATTTCGGACTATACACCGCCGCCCTGGCCCTGATCGGGGACCGGTTCTCCGGGTCGCCGCTGGCCACGGCCACCGCGGCCTTCGCCGGAGTCTACGCCGTCGCCTCGAGCACCGCACCGATCCTGGCCGGCGCCATCATCGATTGGATCCACGTCAACGGTTTCTACGGTGGCCTCGCAGTGCTCTATGGCGCCGCCCTGGCCGTCGCCGTAACGGTGTTCCGACCGGCGGAGCCCACGCTCGCCAAGAAAGACACCTAGGGAAAGACACCTAGCAAAGACACCTAGGGAAAGACGCCTAGCTCTCCAGCATGCGGCGGAGGATGTCGACGTCCTCGGCGAAGGACACGTCGGAGGCCCGCAACTCCTCGACCTTTTTCACCGCATGCATCACGGTGGTGTGGTCGCGCCCGCCGAACCGGCGGCCGATATCCGGCAGGGACCGGCTGGTCAGCTGCTTGGAGAGATACATGGCGATCTGACGCGGGCGGGCCACCGAGCGGGAGCGGCGGGCCGAGGCCATGTCGGACATCCGAATGTTGAAATGCTCGGCCACCCGCTTCTGGATTTCCTCGATGGTCACCCGGCGGTCGCTCGCCCGCAGCAAATCGCCGAGGATTTCCTGGGTGCTCTCCAGGGTTACCGGCCGCCCGACCAATTCCGCATGGGCGACGAGACGGTGCAACGCCCCCTCCAGCGCCCGGACATTCTGAGTGATCTTGTGGGCGAGGAACTCCTGAACCTTCTCGGGCACGTCGGCCCCCATCTTGTCGACCTTGGATTGAAGGATCCCGAGGCGCAGTTCATAGGTCGTGGGATGGATGTCGGCGACCAGACCCCAACCGAGGCGTGAGCGCAGCCGCTCTTCCATGCCTTCGAGGTCATGGGGCGATTTGTCGGCGGAGACGACGACCTGGCGGTTGGAGTCCACCAGCGTGTTGAAGGTGTGGAAGAACTCCTCCTGGGTCGATTCCTTGCCGCTGATGAACTGGACATCGTCGATCATCAGCACGTCGACATTCCGGAACCGCTCCTTGAACGCCACCGTGTCCTTGAACCGCAGTGCCCGGATGAAGTGGTACATGAACTTCTCGGCGGACATGTAGACCACTTTTCGCTCCGGCTGCCGGCGGCGAATATCGAGCGCGATGGCATGCATCAGATGGGTCTTGCCGAGACCGACGCCGCCATAAAGGAACAGCGGGTTGAAGGTGACTTCCGTGCTTTCGGAAACCCGGCGGGCCGCCGCGAAGGCGAATTCGTTTGGCTTGCCGACGACGAAATTGTCGAAGCCGAGGCGCGTGTCCAAGTTGGCGCACAGATCGTCCCCACTCTCGGAGAAACCGCTCCCCCGGACAGATTTCGGCGTGGCCACGGAGTCCCCCGTGTCGGACAGGGACCCGGAGTGGGAACCGGAGTGGGAACCGGACTGGACATCGCCCGCCCCATCGGATTTGCGCGCCGAGGGATCTCCGACATCGATGCGGACGTCGGTCACGGCCCCGCCGGTCTCATGGCGCCAACAGGACCGCAGCAGGTCGGCGTAGTTCGTGTCAATCCATTCGCGCATGAACTTGCCGGGCACCGAGAACACGGCCAGATCGCCGTCGACACGCTCCAGGGTGAGGCCCTTCAGCCACTGCTGAAAAACAGTCTCTCCGGCTTCTTTGCGAAGCTGTCCGCGGACCCGCGCCCACGCGCCGTCCCGGTCGACTGTCTCGCTACCCTGCTCAGCCCGCAACTGTGATAGGTTCATCAACTCCCCCCACAACGAAACGTCTTTCCGACCCCGTGCTCCCACACATTACGAGGCAAGAATTCTCCCGCATCTCAAGTAAATAACCAGGGTGCGCCAGTTTTCCCAGCGTCGTTAGCCCACAAACCGATGTGCGAGAGAGAAAACAACAAATTACCGAGATACAGTCATCGACAACCTGCCGCCTTCAACTGGCAAAGCACTCTGTTTTATCTTCATAATTAGCAAATTCGCCGCGCCGAAACCGTCAAAAGACTGCCAGCGACCAATGAAGGAGCCTGATGCTAAGTGAGCCCGCGACCGCTCGCAACAGGACCGAAAGGGGAACACCCAAAAAAGAATCCTGGTCTGCGGCTAAACAATTGAGATGACACAAAAATGAAAAAGCCGCCCGGTTCGGACGGCTTTCACCAAACTGTCATACTTTTCCCGGGGCGGAGAAAATCAGGCCAGCGCCTTGATGGCGGCGTTCATCCGCGAAATCTTCCGGGCCACGGTGTTCTTGTGCAGAACGCCCTTGGTGACGCCGCGCTGCAGTTCCGGCTGGGCATCCTTGAAGGCGCTCATCGCGGCTTCCTTGTCGCCGGCGGCCAAGGCCTTTTCGACCTTCTTGACGAAGGTGCGGATGCGGCTCTTGCGCGCGGTGTTGATCGCGTTGCGGCGCTCGGTCTGACGGATGCGCTTCTGCGCGGACTTGATGTTGGCCATGGTTCGTTTGTTACTCTCGGTGTGCCCTCAAGAAAGAGCCGCGGTGTATAATCCCCGCGGCGCCTTCCGTCAAGCGCTGTTCTTCGCGTTTTTCATCATCATCGGCAGAAAGCCCGCACGGGCTCGTCCTCAGCGGTGCTTGAACACCGCTTCCCGCTTCTCGGCGAAGGCGGCCATCCCTTCCTTCTGATCCTCCGTCGCGAAGGTCGAGTGGAAGAGCCGGCGCTCGAAGAGAATGCCTTCGGCGAGCGTGGTCTCATAAGAGCGGTTCACCGCTTCCTTGGTCATCATGACGATCGGCTGAGACAGCGAGCAGATACGGTTCGCCGCCTTCATGGCCTCATCCATCAGTTGATCCGCCGGCACGACCCGGGAGACAAGGCCGCAACGCTCCGCCTCGGCCGCATCCATGTTGCGGCCGGTCAGGCACATGTCCATCGCCTTCGACTTGCCGACGAAGCGGGTCAGGCGCTGGGTGCCACCGGATCCCGGGATGGTACCGATGGTGATCTCCGGCTGACCGAATTTGGCGGTGTCGGCCGCGATGATGAAATCGCACATCATCGCGATCTCGCAGCCGCCGCCGAGCGCGTAACCCGCGACCGCGGCGATCACAGGCTTGCGGCATTGCGCGATCCGGCCCCACTCCTTGGTGATGAAGTCGGCTTTGTAGACATCCATATAGTCGCGGCCGGCCATCTCCTTGATATCGGCCCCGGCGGCGAACGCCTTCTCGCTGCCGGTGACGACGATGCACCCGATCTCCTCATTCTCCTCGAAGCCGTCGACGGCGACGGCGAGTTCGCGGATGAGGGCGCTGTTCAGCGCGTTCAGGGCCTTGGGCCGATTGAGCGTAATCAGGCCGACTTGGCCGCGCACCTCGGTCAGGATGTTCTCAAAAGCCATTGGTTCTCACTGCTCCTGGGTTGTTGAGCGGCTCGGAAAATCACTCTGTGCGGCGCAATGGCCGCAACGCGAAGCGGACCGTAACGCCCTCGATGGCGATATCCAATTGTTCTTTTTCCCGGACCCAGATTCCGCCCTCGCGCCGCCAGCCGAGCGCGGGCAGCGTGTCCGCATAAAAGGCCGCGATCGCCGCCGCGTCGGATCGGCCATCGATGTCGACGTCCGCATAGACCTCGACCAGCCGCCCCTTCGGCGCGTCGAACACGGTGAGCGAATCCGGGACGACGATCAGTCCCGGCGCCAAGGGCACATCCTCCGTCCCGGGGACGAAACCGTCCTCCGCCATTCCCGGCCGGCCGGCCAGGCAGAGCAGGACCATGAGGGCGACGGGGAAAGCCGCGGGCCGCATCCAGATGAACCGCATGATCGCTTCCTAACGCTGGCGTTTCGGGCAAAAGAAGGTGGACCGACCCGACTGGACGATCCGCTGCACCGTCTTATCACAGGTGCAGCCCGGACAGGGCTCCCCCTCGCGGCCGTAAACCGAAAAGCTGTGCTGGAAATAGCCGAGTTCGCCGTCCGCCTGTCGGTAGTCGCGCAGGCTGGAGCCGCCCGCCGCAATGGCCCGGCCAAGGACGTCCTTGACCGACGCCGCCAACTTCTCCGCCCGTCCGCCCTGGACCGTCGCCGCCAGCCGCCGCGGCGAGAGGCCGGACTCGAACAGGGCCTCGCAGACATAGATATTGCCGAGCCCGGCGACCACACGCTGGTCGAGCAGGGCGGCCTTGATCGGGGTCCTCTTCCCGGCGAGCGCCTCCGCCAGGGCGGGACCGTTGAACGCGTTGGACAGGGGCTCCGGGCCAAGGGCCGCCAGCCAGGGATGATCCTCCAGCGCCTCCGTCGGCCATAGGTCCATCATCCCGAATCGGCGCGCGTCGTTATAGAGGACGGTGGGCCCGGCGGCCGTTTCGAAGACGATGTGGTCATGGGTCCCCAATGCGTCCGGCATCCGCTCGAAGATCTGCATGCGGCCCGACATGCCGAGATGGGCGATCAGACTGAGCCCCCCGTCCAGATCCATCAGGATGTATTTCGCCCGCCGCCGGAGACCGAGCACGCGGCGGCCGGTCAACCGCTTGGCGAAGCCTTCCGGCAGGGGAAAGCGCAGATCGGGACGCCTCTGCAGCACCCGGGCCAGGACCTGGCCCGTCAGAACCGGATCGAGGCCGCGACAGACGGTTTCGACTTCCGGCAGTTCAGGCATGGAAATAGGCCCCGGGGGAATACGAGCCCGAGGAATACGAGCCCGAGGAATACGAGCCCGAGGAATACGAGCCCGAGGAATACGATCCGGGGGAATACGATCCGGGGGAATACGAGCCGGGGGAATACGAGCCGGGGGAAGAGAGAAGGAGCATGGATAGTGGCATCGGTACCGGGTCGCTTCGAACTGCCGCTTTGCGCGACGAGAGCCACACGCTAAATAGGAGGAACGCAATCCGCAATCGTCACGACCGCCGTCCGGGAGCCCCCATGACCGTCTCCGACCCCACCAGAGCCCCAGAGACCGGCGCCCCAGAGACCGGCGCCCGGGACGACGACGCCGTCGATTTCGGCTTCACCAGGGTCGGCCGGCGCGAAAAGCCGAAACTGGTGCAGGGCGTATTCGACGATGTGGCGTCGAATTACGATCTGATGAACGACATCATGTCGATGGGTGTGCATCGTCTGTGGAAGCGCGCCTTCCTCGACTGGATCCATCCCCGGCCCAACCAGCATCTGATCGACGTCGCCGGCGGAACAGGCGATATCACCTTCGGCTGGAAGGAACGCGGCGGCGGCCCGGTCACCGTTGTCGACTATTCCTACGAGATGCTCGCCCAGGGCCGGGACAAGGCGATCGACAAGGGCTATTTCGAGGGGATCGACTGGATTCACGGCGACGCCCAGAACCTCCCGATCCGCTCCAACAGCATGGACACCTACACGATCTCATTCGGGCTGAGGAACGTCACCGATATCGACGCGGCGCTGCGTGAAGCCGCCCGGGTCCTGAAACCGGGCGGGCGGTTCTTCTGTCTGGAGTTTTCCCATGTGGTGGTCCCGGGTTTCGACCGGGTCTATGACAGCTACTCCTTCACCCTGCTCCCGAAGATCGGCGAGATCGTCGCCAAGAATCGGGACGCCTACCAATATCTGGTGGAGAGCATCCGCCGCTTCCCGGACCAGGACGAACTGCTCGACCGGATGCGGGCGGCCGGGCTCAGCCTGGGCAAGGTGCGCAATCTCTCCGGCGGGATCGCGGCCGTTCATTCCGCCCGCAAGATCTGAAACCCCGCCGTCATGGTCCGCATCCTGATCACGCTCTGGGGCCTGTTCGGGATTCTGCGGATTCTGATCCGGCACGGGGTGACGCCGCCGCCGGAACTGGTGGAGGACATCCCCGCCGTCGTCTGGCTGATGAAGAATCTGGCGGCCCACCGAGGCTCCGGCCGGCGCGGGCAACGGCTCGCAAAGGCCCTGGTCGATCTCGGCCCCTCCTATGTGAAGCTCGGGCAGTCGCTCGCCACCCGCGCCGATGTGGTCGGCGAGGAGATCGCCGCCGACCTTTCCGCCCTGCAGGACCGGGTCCCCGCCTTCGCCTTCGCGGACGTGACATCCGCCATAGAGGACGAGTTCAACCGTCCCCTCGGCGACCTGTTCGCGAGCTTTGAAAAGGTTCCGGTGGCCGCCGCCTCGATCTCCCAGGTTCATTTCGCGGTAACACCCGACGGACGGGAGGTGGCGGTGAAGGTGCTCCGTCCCGGCGTCGAGGAGCGCTTCGCCAAGGATTTGCGCCTCTTCCGTCATCTCGCCTATCTCGCCGAGCGTTATCTCACCCAGTTGCGCCGACTGAAGCCGGTCGCGGTGGTCGAGGTGTTCGCGGACTCGGTCGCCCTGGAGATGGACCTGCGCATGGAGGCGGCCGCCGCCTCGGAGCTCAGCCGCAATTTCGCCGACGATCCCCGCTTCCGGGTCCCCTCCGTCGACTGGCGGCGGACCAGCCGCCGGGTGATGACCCAGGAGCGGGTGCGCGGAACCCGGATCGACCGGACCGACGTCCTGAAACGCAAGGGGCACGATCTCGACACCCTCCTGCTCTGGGCCTCCGAGATCTTCTTTCTGCAGGTCTTCCGGGACGGCTTCTTTCACGCAGACATGCATCCGGGGAACATGTTCGTCGACGACGACGGCACCTTGGTGCCCGTGGATTTCGGCATCATGGGGCGGCTCGACCCGCCGACACGCTACTATCTCGCCGACATGATGATCGGCTTCCTGTCCGGCAATTACGAGATGGTGGCCGACGTCCATTTCCGGGCGGGCTATATCGCGGCGGACCAGGACCGGGCGACCTTTCAGCAGGCCTGCCGGTCGATCGGCGAACCGCTGATCGATCTTGAGTTGAACGAGATCTCCATCGCCCGCCTGCTCGCCCAGCTCTTCGAGGTGACGGAGACCTTCGAAATGGAGACCCAGCCGCAATTGCTGTTGCTGCAGAAGACCATGCTGGTCGCCGAGGGAGTCGGCAGGGCCCTCAATCCCCGGGTCAACATGTGGGAACTGGCCCGTCCGCTGATCGAGGATTGGGTGCTGGAGAACCGGGGGCCGGAGGCACGCCTCGGCCATGCCGCGCGGGATGCGGTTGACCTGATCGGCCGCCTGCCCGATCTTGCGAGCCGGATCGACAAGGCGGCGGAGGCGCTTTCGGACCCGAAGGGTGTGCGCCTTCACCCGGAAACGGTCGGCGGGATCGTCAACCGTCTCCGATCCAACCGCGGCTCCCTCATCGCCTGGATCGCCGTGCTGCTCGCGATCCTGGCCCTGATGGACTGACCGCAAAGCGTTCGGGGTGTATCGAAATGAAAGACAACGCGGTGTCCTCTGATTTATCGGGAAAGCGCATCCTGCTCGTCATCGGCGGCGGCATCGCGGCGTTCAAGTCCCTCGACCTGATCCGCCGGCTGCGGGAGCGCGGGGCGAGCGTACGCGCCGTCCTGACCAAGGCGGGTGCGGAGTTCGTCACACCGCTGTCGGTCTCGGCGCTGACCGAGGACAAGGTCTATACCGATCTCTTCTCGCTGACCGACGAGGCGGAGATGGGCCATATCCAGCTTTCCCGCCAGGCGGACCTCGTGGTGGTCGCCCCGGCGACGGCGGATCTGATCGCCAAGATGGCCCATGGCCACGCCAACGATCTCGCCTCCACGGTCCTGATGGCGACGGACAAGCGCGTCCTGATCGCGCCGGCGATGAATGTCCGCATGTGGGACCACAAGGCGACCCAGCGGAATCTGACGACGCTGCAAGGCGATGGCGTTCTGGTCGCCGGTCCCAACGAGGGGGCGATGGCCTGCGGCGAGTTCGGGCCGGGCCGCATGGCCGAACCCCTGGAGATCGTCACCGCCATCGAACGAGCCTTCGCCGTGAGCCAACCGCTCTCCGGTAAGCGGGCCATCGTGACCAGCGGGCCGACCCATGAGCCGATCGACCCGGTCCGCTTCATCGGCAACCGGTCCTCGGGCAAGCAGGGCCATGCCATCGCGGCGGCGCTGGCCGGACAGGGGGCCGACGTCACCCTGGTCACCGGCCCGGTGGCGCTGCCGGACCCCGCCGGGGTCGAGACCGTCCATGTGGAAACCGCCCGCGAGATGCTCGCCGCCGTCGAGGCCGCCCTGCCCGCCGACATCGCCGTGTGCGCCGCCGCCGTCGCCGATTGGCGGGTGGCCGACGAGGCGGACCAGAAACTCAAGAAGGAGGAGGGGAAGACCCTGCCGACCCTGAACCTGACCGAAAACCCGGATATCCTGAAAGCGGTGAGCCGTCATCCATCGAAACGGCCGGATCTGGTCGTCGGTTTCGCCGCCGAGACAGAGAAGGTCGAGGAGCATGCGGCGGCCAAGCGGTCGCGCAAGGGCTGCGACTGGATCCTCGCCAACGACGTCTCGCCGCAGACCGGGACCTTCGGTGGCGACCGGAACGCCGTGACCCTGATCTCGGACACCGGCAGCGTCCCCTGGCCCGCCGCCGACAAGGCCGACATCGCCAACCGGCTGGCCGCCGAGATCAGTGCTCATTTCGCCCCCGGAACAGACAAATCCCCGTTAGAAGTCGCGGAATAGAGAATGACCAGTTTCCCCAGCGTGTCGGTCAAGAGACTGCCGCACAATCCGAACCTGCCTCTGCCCGCCTATGAGACCGCCGGGGCAGCCGGCATGGATCTGCGGGCGGCCCTCGACGGACCGGTGGTCCTGAAGCCCGGCGAACGGGCGGCGATTCCGACCGGCCTGGTATTCGCCATCCCGAACGGTTGGGAGGGTCAAATCCGACCCCGATCCGGCCTCGCCGCCCGCCAGGGCGTCACCGTGGTCAACGCCCCGGGCACGATCGACAGCGACTATCGGGGCGAGGTGAAGGTGCTGCTGGTCAATCTGGGGAACGAGACGGTGACGTTCGAGCCGGGCGACCGGGTCGCCCAGATGGTTTTCGCCCCGGCCCCGCAACTCCTCCTGAACGAAGTCGACGAACTCCCAGAAACCTCTAGAAATGCTTCAGGTTTCGGCTCGACAGGTCTAAAGTAATGCAAGATGAACTGACCGACGATCAGCTTCACCGCTATGCCCGTCACGTGATCCTCGACGAGGTCGGGGAGGAGGGGCAGCTCAAACTCCTGGACTCCAAGGTTCTGGTGATCGGGGCGGGCGGCCTCGGGGCGCCCGTTCTGCTCTATCTGGCGGCCGCCGGGGTGGGAACGCTGGCCTGCGCCGACGACGACGCGGTGGACCTCTCCAATCTGCAGCGCCAGATCATCCACCGGACCGAGTCGGTGGGCATTGCCAAGGTGGAAAGCGCCCGCCAAAGCCTCGAAGCGGTCAATCCGACCATCAACTTCATTCCCATTGCGGAACGAATCAACCGGGACAACGCCGCCGATCTGGTGTCCGGCTATGATCTGGTGGTCGACGGGTCGGACAATTTCGACACCCGCTATCTTCTGAACGATGTCTGCCTCGCCGCGGGCATCCCGTGGATATCCGGCTCGCTCCTGCGCTTCGAGGGTCAGGTCAGCACCTTCATGCCCCATCGCGGGGCGGGCCATCCCTGCTATCGCTGCATCTTCCCGGAGCGCCCCGAGCCTGGGTCGATCCCGCGCTGCGACGAGGCGGGGATCTTCGGGTCGGTGGCCGGCATCGTCGGCACGATCCAGGCGACCGAGGCCCTGAAGATTTTAATGGGACTGGGGGAGACGCTTTCCGGTAGACTTCTGCTGATCGATACGCTGGCACCGCGCTTCACGACGATCAAGGTGCCGAAGGACCCGGGCTGTCCCTGTTGCGGGGTCCGGTCCGGAGCGGACGAGAGCTGAGGATGCGCCGATGACGTTGCAGCACAACAACAATCCGGACCACCCGATTTCCATCCGCCCGGCGGACATCCGTCTCAAGATCGAGCTCGGCGGCGAGGTGATCGCCGACACGACCGACGCCCTGGCGCTGGAAGAGACGACCTACCCGGTCGCCTACTATATTCCCCGGCGCGATGTCCGGATGGACTTGCTCACCGCGACGGACAAGAAGACCCACTGCCCGTTCAAGGGCGATGCCGGCTATTGGTCCGTCGCCGCCAACGGATCGACGGTCGAAAACGGGGTGTGGTGCTACGCGGCGCCGATGGCGGAAGTCTCCTCGATCGAGGGCTATCTCGCCTTCTACACCGACAGGTTCGAGGTTTCGACGGAGGGCCTGAGCTAGGCCGCTCCCTAGAACATCTGCTCCCTAGAACATTTGCTCCAGAACGCGGTCCGGCGGCGTGTGTCCGTCGACGAAGGTCTTGATGTTGATGATCACCTTCTCGCCCATATCGATCCGGCCCTCGATGGTCGCCGAGCCCATATGCGGCAGCAAAACCACATTATCCAGCGCCATCAGCTTCGGATTGATCGCCGGCTCGTGCTCGAAGACGTCCAGGCCGGCCCCGGCCAGTTGACCGTTCTGCAGCGCCTTGGTCAGGGCGATCTCGTCCACCACCTCGCCACGCGAGGTGTTCACCAGGATCGCCTCCTTGCGCAGCAGTTGGAGACGCCGGGACGACAGGAGGTGATAGGTCGCCGGCGTGTGCGGGCAGTTCACCGAGACGATGTCCATCCGGGCGAGCATCTGATCGAGGCTTTCCCAATAGGTCGCCTCGAGCTCCTTCTCCAGATCCGGATGGACCCGGCGGCGGTTGTGATAGTGGACCGAAAGACCGAACCCGCGGGCCCGGCGGGCCAGCGCCTGACCGATCCGGCCCATGCCGACGATCCCGAGCCGCTTGCCGTAGATCCGGTGTCCGAGCATCGCGGTCGGGCTCCAGCCCTTCCAGTCCCCGGCGCGCACCAGCCGCTCGCCCTCGGACAGTCGGCGGGAGACGGCGAGGATCAGCGCCATGGTCATATCCGCCGTGTCCTCGGTCAGGACGCCCGGCGTGTTGGTCACGGTGATGTTCCGCTGCCGGGCCGTGGCCAGGTCGATATGGTCGACCCCGGTGCCGAAGCTGGCGATCAGCTTGAGCTGGGGGCCGGCCTGGGACAGGACCCGGGCATCGATCCGGTCGGTCACGGTGGGGACCAGGATCTCCGCCGTCTTGACCGCCTCGATCAGCTCGGCCGGCGTCATCGGGTTGTCCTCGAGATTGAGCCGGGCATCGAACAGCTCCATCATGCGGGTTTCGATCACGTCGGGCAGACGGCGGGTCACGACAACGACGGGCTTGGTCCCTTGGGGCATGATCGGCGCTTCCTTGCTCGAAAAGACTTTCGGTTAAAATGCGTTATTCCCTGGGCGCGGGTCTAGAGCATTTTCCGACCAGTTTGAAGCCATTCCTCTTCCGCTTTGGCGGGTAGGATAGAAAAAGGGAGAAGCGCATGCCATTCGACATTCGTCCCGCCGACTGGGAAGGCTTCGCCTCGGTGATGGGGGAGAAGGGCGGCTGCGGCGGATGTTGGTGCATGCTGTGGCGGCTGCCCAAGAAACAGATGGATGCCCAAATGGGGGCCGCGAACCGGGCGGCCATGAAGGCGCTGTTCGACGGTGGCGCGGTGCCGGGCCTTGTCGCCTATGACGGGGACACCCCCGCCGGATGGATCCAGATCGCCCCGCGGAGCGATTTCGTCCGGCTGGAGACCGCTCGGGTGCTAAAGCCGGTGGACGCTGTGCCGGTCTGGAGTATAGCTTGCTTCCTCGTCGCCAAGCCTTACCGCCGTCAAGGCCTGTCCGTGGCCCTCCTGGAGGCGGCCTGCGCCTTCGCACAATCGCGCGGGGCCGAGATCGTCGAGGGCTATCCCATCGACACGGACAAGGACAAATACCCGCCGGTCTATGCCTGGACCGGCTTCGCGGGCGCGTTCCGAGAGGCGGGGTTCGAGGAGGTCGCGAGGCGCTCCCCGACCCGGCCGATCCTGCGCAAGGTTCTGACAGCGTCTTGACCCCACCGCCGGAATGGGAAAATTTCGCTGTATGCTCGGAACGATCCCCTTTCTCTTCAGCGCGTCCCTCCTCCTGTTCACGGCGACGGCCGCCGTGGCGCAGACCGGCCTGCCGATCCCGCGCTTCGTTTCGGTGCGCGCGGCGGAGGCCAACCTGCGGACCGGACCCGGCGTGCGCTATCCCATCGCCTGGGTCTATCTCAAGCGTGGCCTTCCCATGGAGATCATCGCCGAGTTCGACACCTGGCGGATGGTCCGCGACCATGAGGGCGAGGAGGGCTGGCTGCACCAAAGCCTGTTGTCCGGGAAACGGACCGTTCTGATCACCGCCGAGATCGCCAGCCTGCGCCGCCGCCCCGACGAGACCGCCCCGGTGGTGGCCCGCGCCCAGGAGGGGGTGATCGCCGATATCGACGGCTGTCAGGGGGCCTGGTGCGAGATCGAGGCCGGCGGCTTCACCGGCTGGGTCCCCCGCCGGACCCTGTGGGGCGTCTATCCCGGCGAAACACTGGATTGATCTAACCCAGGCTGCCCAGGGTCTTCTGGAAGCGGCTGGCATGGGCCTTGTCGGCCTTGGCGAGCCGCTCGAAGAAGTCCGCGATCTCGTCCATCCCCTCGGCGCGGGCCGTCTCCGCCATGTCGGCGAAGAGACTGTCGCCGGTCTCGATTTCGGCGGCGATCGCCGACATCAACGCGGCCTTCGTGTCGTCCATCGGTTTCCCGGTGGCGGGATCTCCGGCCGTCTCCAAAAAGCCCAGCATCCGGTCGGCCGCGGCGCGTTCGCTCTCGGCGGTTTGCCGCAGGACGGCGGCGACGTCGTTGAACCCCTCGATATCCGCTTTCTCCGCGAAGTAGCGGTAGCGCCGTTCGGCCGACGCCTGCAAAGCGAACGCCTTTTTGAGATTTTCCAGCGTTTTGCTGTGGGAAAACTTCATTTTCGCCCCATCTGATCGAATTGCCGGCCTGGCGGGACGGCCTGCCCGGAGGAGCCGGCACTTTAGGCTGTCCGAAGGGATAGAAAATGGAAAAAACCCGCCTTTGACGATTTGCGCCTGTCGACGTTTCGGCTAATGTCGGCCAACATTTTGAAATTCCAAGCCGGTTCGGACATCCAGCGGAGCCGGCGGTACTAACGATCTTAGAGGCCATGACCGTAAACTCACGTTCCGCTTTCAGCTTTCAGGACCTCATCGACTGCGGTCACGGAAAACTCTTCGGCCCGGGCAACGCGAAACTGCCCCTGCCGCCGATGCTGATGTTCGACCGCATCGTGAAAATCAGCGAGGAAGGCGGCACCCACGGCAAGGGCGAGATCGAGGCAGAGTTCGACATCAAGCCGGACCACTGGTTCTTCAAATGCCATTTCGAGGGAGATCCGGTGATGCCGGGCTGCCTCGGACTCGACGCCTGCTGGCAGCTCGTCGGCTTCTTCCTCGGCTGGCTCGGCCTGCCGGGATCCGGTCGGGCGCTGGGCGTGGGCGAGGTGAAGTTCACCGGACAGGTCCTGCCGACCGCCAAGAAGGTGACCTATCACCTCAACATCAAGCGGGTGATCAAACGCAAACTCAACCTCGCCATCGCCGACGGGGCTGTTAAAGTCGACGGCGAAACCATCTATGAGGCGAAGGACTTGCGTGTCGGCGTGTTCACGGCGGACCAGGCCCCTGCCTAGAGCCGGCTTCCAGGACCGGGTTTCCCAGGATCGGGTTTCCTAGGACCGGTAAGGAAAGAAGGCCCCTCACCGCACGCGGCGAGGGGCAGGCGTTGAATTAAGTGGAGTTCATATGAGAAGGGTCGTTGTCACCGGCCTCGGTGTCGTGTCTTCCCTGGGCAACAACGCCCAGGAGGTGACCAGTGCGCTTTATGACGGGCGCTCGGGGATTTCCTTTGCCGAGGAATACAAGGAAATGGGCTTCCGCAGCCATGTGCATGGCGCGGTCGACGTCAATCTCGAGGACCTGATCGACCGCAAGAAACTGCGGTTCATGGGACCGGTCGCCAGCTACGCCTATCTCTCGCTGGAACAGGCGCTCGCCGATTCGGGCCTCGAGGAATCCGACATCAAGAACGAACGGACCGGACTCATCTTCGGCTCCGGCGGACCGTCGACCGAGAATATGCTCTTCGCCTTCGACACCGCCCGGGAAAAGAGTCCGAAACGAGTCGGCCCCTATATGGTGCCGCGCACCATGTCCTCGACGACGTCGGCCTGCCTTTCGACCTTTTTCGGCATCAAGGGCGTCAACTATTCGATCTCCAGCGCCTGTTCCACCTCGGCCCATTGCATCGGCAACGGCGTGGAGCAGATCCAGCTCGGCAAACAGGACATCGTCTTCGCCGGCGGCGGCGAGGAGGTGCACTGGACCATGTCCGTCCTGTTCGACGCCATGGGCGCGCTGTCCTCGAAGTACAACGACACGCCGGAACGGGCCTCCCGCCCCTATGACGCGGACCGGGACGGTTTCGTGATCTCCGGCGGCGGCGGCGCCCTGGTTCTCGAAGAATTGGAGCACGCCAAGGCCAGGGGCGCCAAGATCTACGGCGAAATCGTCGGCTATGGCGCCACCTCCGACGGTTACGACATGGTCCAGCCCTCCGGCGAAGGGGCGGTACGCTGCATGAAGCTGGCGCTCCAGGGCCTCGACCCGAAAGACGTTCAGTATGTGAACGCCCATGGCACCTCCACGCCGGTCGGCGACACCCGCGAGATCGCCGCCCTGCGCGACGTGTTCGGGGAGGCGTTGCCGAAGATCGGCTCGACCAAGTCCCTGTCTGGCCATGCCTTGGGGGCGGCCGGCGTTCACGAGGCGATCTATACGCTGTTGATGATGAACAACGGCTTCCTCGCCGAATCGATCAATATCGAAACGGTGGATCCGGAAATCGGGGACGCGCCGCTTCTGAAGGCCCGCGAGGATCGTCGGATCGACCTGGCGCTGTCCAACAGCTTTGGATTTGGCGGTACCAACGCCGTGCTCGCCATGCAACGCTACAATGGTTGAGGCGATGGACGACAAGCGCCCCACTCCCGGACCGCTGATGGCCGGTAAGCGTGGGCTGATCCTGGGCGTGGCCAATGACAAGTCGATCGCCTGGGGTGTCGCGAAGCAGCTCGCCGGCCACGGGGCGGAGCTCGCCTTCACCTACCAGAACGACGCCTTCGCGAAACGGGTCGTACCGTTGGCGGAGAGCGTAGGCAGCGACCTCACCTTTCCCTGCGACGTGTCGGAGGAAGACGGCATCGCCGGCATGGTCGAACAGCTCGGCAACCGCTGGGACCGGGTCGACTTCGTGCTGCACGCGGTCGCCTATTCGGACAAGAACGAGCTGAAGGGCCGCTATCTCGACACCAGTCGCGACAACTTCCAGCATTCGCTGTCGATCTCCTGCTATTCCTTCACCGAGCTGGCGCGCCACTGCCGGCCGCTGATGACCCAGGGCGGCAGCCTGGTGACGCTGACCTATCTCGGGGCCAACAGGGTGACGCCGAACTACAATGTCATGGGTGTCGCCAAGGCCGCGCTGGAGGCGAGCGTGCGCTATCTCGCGGTCGATCTCGGCGGCGACAGCATCCGGGTCAACGCGATTTCCGCCGGCCCGATGAAAACGCTGGCCGGCTCCGCCATCGCCGATGCGCGCCATACCTATCGCTACACGGCGAACAACGCGCCCCTGCGCCGCAATGTGAGCCTCGACGAGGTCGGCAACACCGCGCTCTATCTCGCCAGCGATCTCTCGGCCGGGGTGACCGGCGAGGTGATGTATGTGGATGCGGGCTTCAACGTCACCGCCATCCCGCATCCCAACCGGGAGCAGGCGCCGGAGTAGGACTTAAGGCTTTTTTCTAGCTTTGGGTCGAGCAAAGCCGCTCTTCACGCCGTCTATGTGCTCAAACAGGTCCTCGCTGACGTCGCGCCAAAGGGGATCAAGGATGACCCTCACCCCCTCCCGACGGGCGAGTTTGGCTGCGGGGACAAAATCAGAATCTCCGGTTACCAGGATAATTGTATCGACTTGCCGTTTGAGGGTAAGGGAAGCGATATCGAGACCGATGCGCATGTCGACCGCCTTTTGTCGAAGGCCTGGGGCGAAATCATCATCTGTCAGTTCATCGACAGATATCTCTCGATTAATTAGGGCTTTTTGCGCGCCCTCCTTCAAAATCCACGACCTTTCCAATCGCACCTCACCAAGCCTTACGGCCAGACTGGAGCGTCGGCGCAGCACATTTATCAGATCGTTTCGGAATATAGCTTCAGGCGTCTTACTATAATCGATAGACTTTCTACTAATTGGAAGATGACCACGCTTTAGGTACGGGCGAGCATCATAGAAAAAGGTGCGATATAGAAGAGAGTACTGGTTTTTGTTGTGAACAATTTTATTGTGCTGATCCAAATGACTTCGAACGAGAGTGTCAACTAATTTTGCTACTGTTTCTGCTGATTTGAGATCTGCATCCGGCTTGAGTGAAGCCAAGCGTTTCAGAAAAAAGCCACCATCAATGAGAATTGCAACTTTTGACATGAAAAGCCCCACGGGGTCTGCCAGTTTCAAGATCGCTAGGAAACTGACGTACTGCCGTGGGGCGGATGAAGTCAATATAAAGACTTCTGCGCAATGGTCAATGTATTGATCATTCTGACAATGTGTCCGCCGCCTCTTCGGCCCGCTTGAGAGTCGGGAACTGCGAGAAGACGAAGACCACCGAGGCGGCGGTGATCCCGAAGACCTTGAAGGTAACCCAGGCGTCTGTGCTCAGGAACCGCCAGGCAAGCTCGTTGGAGGCGGCCAGCGCCAGGTAGAACAGGGCGAACCGCCCGTCGATCTTGCGCCAGACCGTATCGGCCACCGTCGGCATCTGGCCGCCCAACAAGGTCTTCGACAAGCTCCAATGCACCGCCCGGCCGCCGAGCGCGGCCAGCGCGAACAGGGCGAGCACGATGGTCGGCTTCATCTTGATGAACATCTCGTCGTCGAGCCACAGGGTGAGCCCGCCGAACACCATCAGAAGACCGCCGCTGATCAGGGCCATCTGCGGGACGGCCCGATGCTTCGCGTAGACATAGGCGACCACGCCGACGGTCGCGGCCATCGCCGCCGCCGTCGCCGTCATGATCCCGTCCAGCGCGTAGACTCCGAAGAAGACGATCAGGGGCAGGAGGTCCACGAGGCCGGAGCCCTCCGGCTTCTTGGATTCGGAAATGCTGTCCCCCGATGCGTCCGGGACGGGCTTTTTCGCGTCTTGACTGTTCTTGCTCATGGCGCCCTTGTGCCCGATCGGATACACCGGCGCAATCGCTCTTTATCGCGCCGGAAAGCTATGATTACCTCGCGGCCATGCGACAGCTTTTCCATCTGGCGATCGACCCGGGCAGCCGCGCGGTCCGGATCGCCCTTGCCGAGAAATCATTGGACGTGGAGCTCAAGGCCGAACCGGTCTGGGAACGGCGGCAGGAGTTCCTCGCGCTCAATCCGGCGGGCGAGATCCCGGTCCTGGTGGAGGAGGACGGCACGCCGATCTGTGGGGCGGCCACGATCTTGGATTATCTCGACGACGCCTATCCGGAGCGCCCGTTGATCCACGGCGACGCCCTGGCACGGGCCGAGATCCGCCGCCTGACCGACTGGTTCCTGGTGAAGTTCGCCTATGAGGTCACCGACTGTCTGGTCGGCGAGAAACTGATGAAGCGTTTTCTCGTCGGCCAGAACCCGTCCTCCGACGCGATCCGCGCCGGCCTCTCGAACATCCACGGCCATCTGACCTATATCGAATGGCTGTCCGAACGCCGCACCTGGCTCGGCGGCGATCATCTCTCCCGCGCCGACGTGGCCGCCGCGGCCCATCTGTCGGCGGTCGACTATCTCGGCGATGTGCCCTGGGCCGACCATCCCGAGGCCAAGGAGTATTATGCCCGGCTCAAATCCCGGCCCAGCATGCGGAGCATCCTCGCCGACCACGTCCCGGGCGCCCCGCCGCCGAAGCATTACGCCGATCTGGATTTCTGACCCAGACCTCAGTTGCGGGTGCCAAGCGCCATCTCCTCGATCTTCGCCCGTGCGGCGGCGGCCAAAGCGGTATCGGCATCGGTGTTCTCCAGCGTCAGCAGGAAGGCCTCCTGGGCCGCCCGCCGATCGCCCTGCGCCAATCGCACCTCGCCCAGTTCAAGGAAGGCCTCCGGACTGCCGGGATCGAGATTGAGCAGCCGGACCAGATCCGTTTCGGCGAGATCATAGGCCTCGACCAGACGATAGGCCGTCGCCCGGAACTGCAGCGCCTCCGGCCGGTTCGGGTGCAGATCGAGCGCCAGATCGAAATCGTCGATGGCGTCCCAGGTCCGGCCGAGCTCCAGATAGAGAACCCCGCGGTCCACATGAAAACGGGCGGTGCCGGGCGCCAGCGCGACCGCCCGGTCGAGCGCCGCCAGCGAGCGCTCGATATCGTCGCCCCGCTCCCAGGCATCGGCCGCCTGCGCCGCCGCCTCGGCCCGCAACGCGTCGTCCAGCCCTTCTCTTTCGGCGATCTCCTCCAGCCGCCCGGCGGCGTCCCGGGGATAGCCCATGGCGAGCACCGCCAGGGCGGCGCAATGCTCCGCCGGCACCGCACCGCCGCGCATCCGCCAGTCCAGGGCGCCCTCGAAGGCCTGATAGGGGTCGTCGTCCACCAGGGCGAGGCAGGCGGCGTATTCCGCCTCATGGTCGACGGCGCGCGGCTGCTGGGCCGCGCCGGGACCCGGGGAGAGAAGAAAAACGGCCAATACGAAGAGGGGCGTCAGGAAGATGGGCGGCATGACTTGCAGTTCGGCGGCGAGACGATAGCTTCATCGCAATCTTTCAGGTCGGAAGCGGCAGGACAATGGCGAACCATCTTTTCATTTTCGGGGTCGGATATGTGGCCGAGGCGCTGGCGGTGGAGGCCATCGCCCGGGGCTGGACCGTCAGCGGCACCGCCCGGTCGGAAGCAAAGCTCGCGCAACTGAAGGCGCTCGGTATCCACCCGCATCTTTTCGATCGCGACCATCCCCTGGTCGATCCGGGCGTCGCCCTCAAGGACGTGACCCATATCCTCTCCTCCGTCCCGCCGGATGCGGACGGGGACGCGGTGCTCGACCATCACGGCGACGATCTCGGCCGGATCGCCGTCCAGCTCCGATGGGTGGGCTGGCTCGGGACGACCGGGGTCTACGGCGACCGGCGGGGACTCTGGGTCGACGAGGAAAGCGAGTGCCGGCCGGGCGCGCAGAAGGGCCGGGTGCGGCTGGCTCTGGAACGCGCCTGGCACGATCTGCACCGCACCACGGGCGCGCCGGTCCACCGGTTCCGGCTGTCGGGCATCTACGGCCCCGGCCGCAGCCCGATCGACCGGGTGAGAGCGGGGCAAGCCAGGATCGTCGACAAACCGAACCAGGTTTTCGGGCGCATTCACCGGGACGACATCGTCCGCACGCTCTTCGCGTCGATGGCCAAGCCCAACCCGTCGGCGATCTACAATGTCACCGACGACCTCGCCTGCCCGACCGGGGACCCGATCCGCTATGCCTGCGCGTTGCTGGGGGTCGAACCGCCCGCCCCGACCCCCTTCGAACAGGCCGGCATGACGCCGATGGGCCGCAGCTTCTTTTCGGAATCCAAGCGGGTGAACAACGCCAGGATCAAGCGGGAACTCGGGGTGACGCTCGCCTATCCGACCTATCGCGAAGGACTGAAGGCGCTCTTCGACGCCGGTTAGAGCCAAATCCGACCATTCTGAATCGCTTCATGTTCCAGAATGGTCGGTGAATTTGCCTCTAAAACAATAAGGTAGAGCGGTTCGCGAAGGGCCTCCATTCCCGGCCTATATCTTCGACGGAAGGACGATCTGCAGATGGGTGCCCGACGCGCCCGTCTCGGCGAGCTCGATGGTCCCGCCATGGGCGATCACCAGGTCGCGGCAGATGGCGAGGCCGAGACCGCTGCCCCCGGTGGCCGTCGGCGCGAAGGGCTGGAAGAGGTATTCCCGGACATGGTCGGGAATGCCGGGCCCGTTGTCCATCAGATGGATGACCAGCCGGTCGTCCGACGCCTCCGCGCCGACGACCAGTTCGGTCGCCCCGGCGTTCGCCGCATTGCGCCGGATGTTGTAGAGGATGCGGGAAAACTGATCGCGGTCGGCGGCGATCATGGTCCCGGGCGGCACCTTGCTCACCACGGTCAGGGGGCCGCCGGAGGTCTGGCTCTCCTGCACGAACTCGTCGACCAGATCGTTCAGCATGAACCGGGTCTTGGTCAGCGGCGGCGTTTCCATGGTGAAGTTCAGGGTCTCCTCACAAAGCGAGGCCGCGCGGTCGATGGACCGGACGAGCACCGGCGCCACCTTCTTGACCTGGGGATCCTCGCTTTGCGCCAGACGGTCCGAGACGAGCGTGGCCGTGGCCAGCATATTGCGCAGATCGTGGCTGATCTTGCTCACCGCCGTGCCGAGGGTGGCGAGCCGGGTCTTCTGGCGTAAGGCGGCCCGGATGCCATGCTGCATGGAGCGAAACTCCCGCATCGCCGTGCCGATCTCGTCGGTGCGGTCGATCTGCGGCATGTCGACCAGATCCTCCGGCTGACGTCGGAAATTCACCATGGTTTTGGTCAGCCGGCGGATCGGCCTGACCATCAGCCAACGCAGGGCGAAATAGAGCAGGGCCGCCGTGATCAGCGAGATGATGATGGAGAGCAACAGAATCCGGTAGGAGTACTGGATCATCCCGGTGCGCAGATCGGTCTGATCGATCACGATCTTCACCAGCACATTCGCGTTTTTCGGCGAAACACCGGTGACGGCGAGGAAACCCGGCGAGGCGTCAAACAAAAGGCCGTAGGCCTGGAAAATGGCGATCGGCGCGGGCAGAGAACGGAGGTCCACCTCCAGGGCGACCGGCAATCCCGATTCCTCGCCCAGCATGTGGGTCACCTGATCGTTGCGGTAGAGGTCGACGGCCAAAACGCCCGCATGGCCGAGAAGGCGGCGGGTAAGCTCGTCCATCACCCGCCCGTCCGGCGCCGCCTCGACGGTGAGGCTCGCGAGATGGGCCGCGTCCAACCGGTCCTTCAGATAGTCGATCCGGTAGCGGGCGATGGAGGGCGTATAGATCAGCACCTCGCCGATCATCACGAAGATGATGGTCAGCATCAGGAGCTTTGCAGACAGGCTGCGGCCGAGAAGGGTCATCCCGGTTCGTGACCTCGAAGCCGTTGAGGAAGGGCGTATATGCCCTTTACCTTAACTGAACTTCAGCAAGAATCGAACGATCTTGCGGGTCCGCTCGTTGAACAGTTTCGGGGTGTACCAGCTTCCCGCGGCCCGCTTGTTGACCTCGCCCAGGGTCGGATAGGGCGCGATCATCGAGGCGATGGCCCCGACCTTGATCTTCTGGCTGATGGCCAGCGCCCAGGTCTGGATCAACTCGCCGGCATGGGGCCCAACGATGGTTGCGCCCAAGACCCGGCCCTTGCGCGTGATGATCACCTTGACGAAGCCGTCGGTCTCCCGCTCCGCCTGGGCACGGTCGTTCTCGGCGAAGCTCCACCGCAGGATCTCGAAATCCAGCCCGGCCTGCCGCGCCGACGCCTCGGTATGGCCGACCTGGGCCAGCTCCGGATCGGTAAAGGTGACCCAGGGCAGCGCCGAATAGTCCACCTTGGACGGCAGCCGGAACAGAACGTTCTTGATGATGACCGAGGCGTGATAGCCGGCGACATGGGTGAACTGATAGCCGCCGATGCTGTCGCCGATGGCATAGACCTTCGGATTGCGGGTTCTGAGGCGATCGTCCACCTCGATACCCTTGGGGCTGTAGGCGATGCCCGCCTTTTCCAGATCCAATCCGTCGACATTCGGCTTGCGTCCGGCGGCGACCAGCAGATGAGTGGCCGCAAGCGTCTCCGTCGAGCCGTCCTTTTCGACATCGACCTCGATGGCCCCGGCCTGCCCGCGGACCGCGACGACCTTGGCCCCTTCGCGGAGCGCAATGCCGTCGGCGACGAGATGCCGGCGGACGA
Source organism: Alphaproteobacteria bacterium (assembly GCA_024743275.1). GTDB lineage: Bacteria > Pseudomonadota > Alphaproteobacteria > JANSWW01 > JANSWW01 > JANSWW01. Next base: position 182,814 of record JANSWW010000007.1, on the reverse strand, counting down.
TCTCGGCGGCTTCCGGGTCGTCCTTCGGCAGCAAAGACAGGGCCTCGACGATCGTGACCTCGGCCCCGAGGCGACGATGGGCCTGGGCCAACTCCACCCCGATGGGTCCGCCGCCGATGACGACCAGATGGGACGGCGTTTCCGTGAGTTCGAACACCGTCTCGTTGATGAGATAGGGAACGTCGGCGAGGCCCGGGATCGGCGGGACGAAGGCGCTGGACCCGGTGGCGACGACGAAACGCTTGGCCTTCACCTCGACCCCGTCGGCGACCACCGTGTCGGGACCGGCGAACTTCGCGAACTTGCGAATGACGTGAACGCCGAAACCCTCGAAACGCTCCTGACTGTCATGGGGCGCGATGGCGCCGATCACGCCCTTCACATGATCGCGGACCTTGATGGCATCGACGGCAGGCGTGGCGGCGGCGATCCCGAACCGGTCGGCGGTGCGCATGGTATGGGCCGTCCGCCCGGCGACCAGGAGGGATTTCGACGGGACACAGCCATAGTTGAGACAGTCCCCGCCCATCTCGCCGGCCTCGAACAGGACGACCTTGGCCCCCATTTGCTGGGCACCGGCCGCGACCGAGAGCCCGCCGGAGCCGGCGCCGATCACACAAAGATCCGCTTCGATGCGATCCGTCATCGCAATCCCTTTCTATGCCTTGAGATGGAGAAAACTATCAGGAGGCGGCGTTGTTGTTGGCCACGCCGCCCCGTTTCCTCAGCCGCTTGTAGATCACCGGCACGAGCGACAGCAGGGCGAGCCCGACGATCGGGGTCAACACCTCGGCATTGAAGATGATGCCGAGGTCCGGGGTTTCGCCCCGGTCGAAAATCGCTCCGAGGCCGTTGCCGACCGAGACATAGACGAAGGTGCCCGGCAGAATGCCGAAGAAGGTCGTGGCCGTGAACAGCCTCAGGGACACCCCGAAAAAGGCCGGGACCAGGTTGACGACGAAGAAGGGGAACAGCGGCACAAGGCGCAGCACGAGCAGATAGCTGACCGCGTCCTCCTTGAAGCCTGCCTCCATCTTCTTGAGCCAGGGACCGGCCTTTGCGCGCAGCATGTCACCGAAAGCGGTCTTGGCCGCGACGAACAGTGCCACCGCGCCCAGCGTGGCGCCCAGCGCCACGATGAGGGTGCCCGCCCACAGGCCGAACATGAACCCGCCGACGACGGTGAGCAGCGCGCCGACCGGTAGCGAGAACGCCGTCGCCACGGCATAGATCAGGATATAGCCGAGTGCCGCCAGGACGCCGTAGGCCTCCACGGTTTGCAGCAGGAAGTCGCGGTTTTCCTGGATCGCCTGGAAACTCACATAGGTGTGGGCGCCGGTCGCGAAAAACAGGACCAGACCCGCGACCAAGACGGCAAGCGGCAAAATCTTCTTAAGCATCTCTGCGTGCCCTCCTGGCGGCCGGTCCGTGGCGGGACCGGGTCGTTGATGATCCCCGATGCCCTGGATATGGCCCAAACGGCGTCCGAATCACACCGGGCGCCTTTTCATATCCATTCACGAAGCGGAGAGCGCCGGCGGGGTGCCCTGATTTAGCCCGATTAGGAAAGCGCTTTGAACTGTTTGCCCAGTTTCAGGCCCTGGCTCTGATAGGTAGAGCCGATATCGCGGCCGTAAAGCTTCTCCGGGGTCTCGGTGAGCCGCTCATAGATCAGCCGCCCGACCAACTGGCCGTCGCGGATCCGGAAGGCGACATCGCGGGAGCGAACCTCGAGCACCGCCCGGGCGCCGGCCTTCGCCCCGGGCGCCGCCGCGCCGGCCCAGCCGAAGCCGGGATCGAAGAAGCCCGCATAGTGGACCCTGAACTCGCCGACCAGGGTGTCGTAGGGAACCATCTCGGCGGCGAAATTCGGCGGTACAACCACCTCCTCCTTGGAAGCCAGAATATAGAAGTCGTCGGGATTGAGGATCAGTTCGCGCTCCGCCTGGACCGGCAGGGGCTCCCAGAAATCGAGCGGATCGTAGCCGTCGATATTGTCGACATCGACCAGCCGGGTGTTGCGCCGGGCCCGATATCCGACCACGCCCGCCTGCAACGCCCCCGACAGATCCACATGGAAGGGCAGGCCGGTGGCGAGATCGGCGGGTTCGAGATGCATGGTCGACAGCTTCATGTCGCGATGCAGATCGACCATTTCCGCATGGGTCAGTTCCGGATGACCGCGACGGAAACGGATCTGATTGAGTCGGGCCCCAGGGCGGACCAGGACGGAGAAGGTCCGGGGCGCGATCTCGGCGTAGAGCGGCCCGTCATAACCGGCGGGCACCCGGTCGAAACTGTCGCCGCCATCGGTCAAAAGACGGGTAAAGAGATCGAGCCGGCCGGAGGAGCTTTTGGCGTTGGCCGTCCCGTCGACGTCGGACGGCAGCGCCAGGCGCTCCATCAACGGGACGACATAGACGCAGCCCCGCTCCAGAACCGCCCCGTCGGAAAGGTCGATCCGGTGCATGGCGAAACGGTCGAGTTCGTCCGCCACCGTGATACCCCGGCCGGGCAGAAAACTCGCCTGGACGCGGAAGGCGACCGGGCCGAGCCGGAGATCGATGCTGGCGGGTTGGATTTGCTCCCCGGGGATCGGTACCCCGGCCGAAATCGCGCCCTCCTCGATCATCGCGGCGATCGCCTGCGACGGCAAAATACCAATCTCTGACACCTAAGGATTTCCCCCGCTCTCGATCATCCCGGCCGACTCCCGCCGACGGAAGCGCTTATAGCAGCGCATTGCGTGACAAAACATTGACTCTCCGCGCCGGCTTCACTATACCCGCCCCTCGTTTTCCGAACAGGATGCAATTCAGGAATAGAGGAGTAGACCGGTGAAACGGACCTACCAGCCCAGCCGGCTTGTCCGCAAGCGCCGCCACGGTTTTCGCAGCCGCATCAAGACGGTCGGCGGTCGCCGGGTCATCAACGCGCGTCGTGCCAAGGGCCGCAAGCGTCTTTCCGCCTAATCGCCTCCCCTGAGGCTTGGCGCGCCGGGTGGACCATGTCGACAACAAAATCGAACACGGCCCAAACAGTCCCGGCCCCCATCGTCCCGACTCCCATAGATTCGGCTCCCGTGGTCGACTGTGACCGGTCGGATGCGGACGGGCCGACGCTCGGCTGTCTGCGGGACCGTTGGGAGTTCCTCCGGGTCGCGGGTGCGCGCAGAAAATGGGCGGCGAAAGGCCTGGTGCTCCAGGCGGCCCCCTATGACGAGAAGGTGCGGCGGCGCCTCGAGGCTGCATCGGATCCCTCCGACATGCGCTACGGCCTCACCGCTTCCAAGAAAGTCGGTAACGCGGTGGCCCGGAACCGGGCACGCCGCCGTTTGCGTGCGCTGGCCCACGAGATCCTGCCCGCCGCCGCCCTCCCGCGGCACGACTATGTGCTGATCGCCCGCGGATCGACCCCGACCCGGGCGTTCTCGGATCTACGGGACGATCTCCTGCAGGCGCTGAGGCGCACCAAGACCCTTGCGAGGCACGCGCATCCAAAGGACGGGCGGGGCGCCGACAGCGGCCCGGGCCGGGCGGAGGCCTGACCGGATGTGCACCGCCCACGGTCCCAAGAGGCCTTCCCCCGATCGCACATCCATTGCGGCACGGTTGCTTCTCGGCTTCATGCACGCTTGGCGGCTGCTGCTTTCGCCCCTATATGGCGCGCCATGCCGTTTTGTTCCGAGCTGCTCGGAATACGCGGTGGAGGCTTTGCGGACCCATGGGGCGATCCGTGGTGGATTTCTGACCGCCACGCGGCTTTGCCGCTGTCATCCCTGGGGCGGTTCGGGGTATGACCCTGTGCCGGAAGCCACTTCCTGTTGTTCTCATAACGCGGAGCCCCCTCCGCCGGTAAAGCGGTAAGCCATGCAAGACCAAAAGAATATGATCCTGGCCATTGTCCTGTCGCTTGGTCTGATCATCGTCGTTCAGCTCGCTTTCGAGACCTTCGGGCTCAATCCGCCGCCGCCGCCTCAGGAGGAGATCGTGCTGGAGGACGGGACCGTCAGCACCGCGCCGTCCGCGCCTGGCACCGCGCCCACGGCCGGAGTCGGTGGCGCCCTGACCACCCAGCAACTGGCCCAGATCACCGAGGAAAGCCGCGACGCCGCCATCCGGTCGTCGGAACGGATCGAGATCCGGTCAAACCGCGTGACCGGATCGCTGGCGCTCAAAGGGGCGCGGATCGACGATATCGTCCTGAACGACTATCGCCAGACCGTGGCGGAGGACAGCGACCTCATCCAACTGTTCTCGCCGTCCAATACCCGCTTCGCCTATTACGCCGAGCATGGCTGGATCAGCGCCGCCGGCGACGTGCCGGTGCCGACGCCGGAGACCGTGTGGACCGCCGACCGCGACACGCTGACCCCTGAAACGCCGGTCACGCTGAGCTGGGACAACGGTCAGGGCCTTGTCTTCGAACGGCGCCTGGCGATGGACGAGGACTTCATGTTCACGGTCACCCAGACCGTGCGCAACACCGGCGACCAGCGCGCCACGCTGTATCCCTACGGCCTGATCAGCCGGGCCGGCACCCCGCCGGTCTCGGGCTTCTTCATCCTGCATGAAGGGCTGATCGGCGTCCTGCAAGAGACCCTGGTGGAGCACGACTACGACGATCTCCAGGACGAGCCGCGCGGGACCATCGAAGACACCACCACCGGCGGCTGGATCGGGATCACGGATAAGTATTGGCTCGCCGCCCTGGCCCTGGCGCCGGACCAGCGGGCCGACACCCGCTTCGTCCACACGCTGACGAACGGCCGCGACCGCTATCAGACCGACATCCGCGGCGGCGCCTTCGAGGTCGCGCCCGGCGCCGAGGCGACTTTCGAATCGAGGGTCTTCGCCGGCGCCAAGGAAGTCCACCTCCTCGACCGCTATTCCGAGGAACTGGGTATTACGAATTTCGACCTGGCGGTGGACTTCGGCTGGCTGTTCTTCCTGACCAAACCGTTCTTCTACGCGCTCGACTTCTTCTATCGGGCGGTCGGCAATTTCGGGGTCGCGATCCTGATTTTCACCGTGCTTATCAAGCTCGTCTTCTTCCCGCTCGCCAACAAGTCCTACAAGGCGATGAGCAAGATGAAGGAGCTGCAGCCGAAGATGGTCGCCTTGCGCGAAAAGTTCGGCGAGGACAAACAACGCCTCAATCAGGAGATGATGAATCTCTACAAGACCGAAAAGGTAAACCCGGCGGCCGGCTGTCTGCCGATCCTCGTGCAGATCCCTGTCTTCTTCGCGCTCTACAAGGTGCTGTTCGTCACCATCGAGATGCGTCACCAGCCCTTCTACGGCTGGATCCAGGATCTCTCGGCGCCCGACCCGACGACCATGTTCAATCTGTTCGGGCTTATTCCCTGGGATCCGCCGACCTTCCTGATGATCGGCATTTGGCCGCTGATCATGGGGGCCACCATGTATATGCAGCAGAAACTCAATCCGCCGCCGCCGGATCCGATGCAGCAGAAGATCTTCATGGCCCTTCCCTTCGTCTTCACCTTCCTGTTGGCCAGCTTCCCCGCCGGGCTGGTGATCTACTGGGCGTGGAACAACGCACTGTCGATCCTGCAGCAATATGTGATCATGCGGCGGATGGGTGTTGCCATCGGCGGCGGCAAGGCGACGAGCTGAGCCGCCCCGCATGACCGGCCCGACAACCGATCCGATCGCCGGCGACGAGGAGCTGACCCCGGCCGAACTCGAAGCGGGCAGGCTGCTTTTCGCCCAGGAATGCCGGTTCATCGCCGGCGCGGTCGGGCTCGATCACATGCCCTCCGGCGGCCTGCCGGAAGTCGCGTTCGCCGGCCGCTCCAATGTGGGCAAGTCGAGCCTGGTCAACGCGCTGACCAACCGCAAGACGCTGGCGCGCACCTCCAACACTCCGGGTCGGACCCAGCAGATCAACCTGTTCGATCTCGGCGGCCGTCTCGTCCTCGCGGACTTGCCCGGCTATGGCTACGCCAAGGTCTCGAAGGCCCAATCCGCCGCCTGGAGCCGGTTCATCACCGACTATCTGCGCGGCCGGCCCGAGCTCAAGCGCTGCCTTGTCCTGGTCGACAGCCGCCACGGCCTGAAGCCGACGGACATCCAGGTGATGGACCTGTTGGACGAGAGCGCGGTCAACTATCAGGTCGTCCTGACCAAGGCCGACAAGCAGACCGGCAAGGGGCTCGCCGCCGTCAAAGGGAGCGTCGCGGAGGCAATCGCGAAACGGGTCGCCGCCCATCCGGACATCGCCGTGACCAGCGCCGATAAGGGGACCGGCATCCCGGAATTGCGGGCCGTGCTCGCCCGTCTAGCGCAACCCGCCTAAACTCGTTACTGTCCCGCGCCATGTCGACGAGCAAACACAATACCGCCTCCGCCCGCCGGTTCCTGGCGACCGCGCAGACCATCACCGAAGCGCTGCCCTACATGCGGCGCTATGCCGGCAAGACCGTCGTCGTGAAATATGGCGGTCATGCCATGGGCGATCAGGCGCTGGCCGAAACCTTCGCCCGGGACATGGTGCTGTTGAAGCAGGTCGGGGTGAACCCGGTCGTGGTCCATGGCGGCGGCCCGCAGATCGGCCGCATGCTGGAACGCCTGCGGATCCAGTCGACCTTCGTCGACGGCCTGCGGGTCACCGACGCGGAGACCGTGGACATCGTGGAGATGGTCCTGGCGGGCGCCATCAACAAACAGATCGTCACCGCGATCCAGAATGTCGGTGGCCTCGCCGTCGGCCTTTCGGGTAAGGACGGCGGGCTGATCAAGGCGAAGAAGCTGGTGCACCGTCGCCAGACCGATTCACTGATCGAGGAGCAGATCGATCTCGGTTTCGTCGGTGAGCCGGACGTGATCGACCCGTCGATCCTCGCGACCTTCGAGGACAGCCGGATCATCCCGGTGATCGCCCCGATCGGCGCCGGTCCGAACGGCGAGACCTTCAACATCAACGCCGACACCGCGGCCGGCGCCGTCGCGGCGGCGACCAATGCGGCGCGGCTGTTGATGCTGACGGATGTCGAGGGCGTGCTCGACAAGAACAAGGAGCTTATCCCGGTTCTCGAAGTGGACCAGATCGAGGGGCTCCGGGCCGACGGCACGATTTCCGGCGGCATGATCCCCAAGGTGGAAACCTGCGCCAAGGCGGTCCGCGACGGCGTGAAGGCCGCGGTCATCCTCGACGGCCGGATCGAGCATATCTGCCTTTTGGAGATCTTCACCGAACACGGGGCGGGCACGCTGATCCGCTGATCCCCCGATCAGGACCCCACGGTAGGCAACGGGTGGACGCGTCAACCGCTCTCGGGAATCGCCTCGAACAGTTCGAGCTGCCAGGTGAGATCGCTCTCGCTCGCGGGATAATGCCCGCCGCCCTCGGGCTGCTGGGCCGCATTCGGTGAGATCCGGGCCAGGGTCATCTGGATCTCGTAACAGGTCTGGGCCGACAGGCCGGCCCGCCAGCAGACCGCCATCACCGCCCGGGCGCTTTGCGAGACCAGCATCTTTTCGGCGGACGGCTCGGGAATATCGCCCAGCAGGGCCAAGCCGGCCGCGACCAGGTCCATGCTGCCGGCAAGCGCCCGGTCGATGAAATAGTCGTCGTCGAGTTTCCCGGCCCGCCAGACCCGGTTCACTTCCTCCCACGCCTCTTCCTTGGCCTTTTCCTTACCCGCCCCGGGATCGAGGCCGATCAGATCCTGCTCGCCGCCGTCGATCCGCTTGCGCACGGCCTCGGCGATCGCTTCGGCGGTGACCTGGTCGACATCGTCGCGCTGCCGCAGCTCCTCGACCAGGGCACTGGCGACGAAACCGGCCAGTGCGGTGATCGCCTTGGCGGTGAGCTTCGGCCGGCGGACGAGCGGTTCGTGCCAGGCGACATGTTTCGGGGCCTGTTCGATGATGCTGTCCAGGGTCTCTTCCCGGATCTGCGCCGACTTGTTGGACAGCAGCGTCGCGATCGCCTCGACGTCCTTCGAGGCGACGAGCGCGTCGGTGAGATCGGCGGAAATCCCCTCCCGTTCCGCCACGGCGGACAGGCCGCCCGGCGCCACCGTTCCGCCCGCGATGTCGATCAGATCGGATTCGCTGAGCAACGGCGAATGCCTCAGAATCGGCAACGCCACCGAGGGCTCGAGATCCCGGGCCAGGCGGTCGATCACATCCTTGGGCGCGGTCTCGCGATGTTTCAGCGTGTCGGCGAGGATCGCCCGGATACGGGGCAGTTGATCCTTCGCGAGCTGCTGCAGGGCCTGCAGGCTCACCGCCTCAAGCTTCTTTTCGGCCGCCGGTTCCGAGCCGCCGGCCGAATGGCTTTCCAGCACCTTGACGGCGAGCGTGGCGCGGACGTCCTCGCTATCGTCCGTGGCGAGCAGCAGGTCCGCCTGTTGCGGCGTCGAGCGGTTGCGGGCGACGGCGGAGCGGACGGAGGCGTCCTTGTCGCCGGCCAGGAAGTAGAGGATCTCCTTCGGGATATCGCTGCGTTGCGCGATGTCCCGGCGGGCCTTCTCGGTCCCGGAGGCGGCCACCCGCTTGGCGGCGTTATAGGCGGCGTCCTTCTTGACGGTGCCGAAAGACGGTTTGGCGCGGCCCGAACTCATCGCTCAACCCATTCCCTGATCGTCAATGACAACATCGATATCCGCGACGGCGACGGCGCCTTTGGAGCCGTGTTTGACCTCGTACATCGCGTAATCGGCCCGGGCCATCAGCGAATCGACCGCGTCTCCGGTCTCCGGCACCCAGGGCGCGATCCCGACGGACACACCGACGGGTTTTTCCGGATCGACCGTGAACCCCCGGATCGGCTCGCAGCGATTGAGAACCGTCTCTCCCGCGCCCTCGGCCTTGTCGCGGGGCACACCCTCCAGCCAGAGCACGAACTCGTCGCCCCCCAGCCGGGCCGCGATATCCTGCTTGGTACACAGCGCGGACAACGCGTCGGCCAGCGTGGTCAGCACCGCATCGCCCTCCGCATGCCCGACCATGTCGTTGACCGTCTTGAAGTTGTCGAGATCGACATAGGCGAGCACGCCGCAGCCCTCTTCCGTCGCGAGCCGGGTGCTCAGCCGGTCGATAAAGGTCCGGCGGTTAAGAAGACCGGTCAGTCCGTCCGTCTCGGACATCTTTTTGAGCTGCTCCTGGTTGCCCATCTGCTGCAGCGCGATCCCGAGCTGACTGGCGACCGCCTGCAGCAGCACGATATCGGACTCGTCGAAGGGCTCCGCCGTCCGGTCACGCCACACCGCGAGCCCGCCATTCAGGCGCTTGCGGTAGGTCGCCGGCACGACGAGGCTGCGCGGGTCGTCGTTGATGTGGGAAACCGGCTCGTCCTCGTAACCGAGCAGATGCCGCGCCGCATGATCCACCGCCTCCGCGATGTCGCCAACCGAGGAGACGGAGCGGAATACCATGTCGCCGACCGCGCTCGGCGCCCGCCGATAGAGCCGCACGGCGTTGGCCGACAGCGCGCGGGCCAAGGTCCGGGTCGCCGCGTTCAGCATATCCTCGGGATCCGCCTCCTCACGGATCGTGCGCAGAATATGGGCGATTACCCGCTGCTGCTCCCGCGCCCGGGAGAGGTGCATCTCGTTGGCCTGATTGGCGGTCTCGTCCCGGGCGACGCCGCGCGCGCCCATCACCGTGCCCGCGGTCGTTACCATCGGCGAGGCGGCGACCCTCAAATAGGCGAGATCCCCGGTGCGCCGGCGGCACCAGACGGTCCGCCCCTGGATCGCCTCCGGAGGACAGAAGGGATCGATGCGCTCCAGCTCGGGCTTCGCCAGCAGGGTCGAGGCCACCGCCCCGACCAACTCGTCGGCGCTGTAGCCCAAAAAGGTCTCCGCGGACACAAAGGTGAAGCGCCCGTCCTTGTCCGTTTCGAAGGCGAAGTCGGTCGACATTTCGACCAGATCCTTGAACCGCTGCCGCGAATCGACCAGGGCCTCCCGCAGGCGATGGTCCAAGGTCGCGTCCCGCGCCACGAACAGGGCCTTGCCGCCCTCGTCGCGCTGGGTCACCACCTCGAAGATCACCCCGGCGTCGCCGGGTCGTTCCGGTTCGAGGGAGATCATCTCCTTCCGGGGCAGACCGGGGGTTGCCTCGGCGATCAAATTCGCCAATTGATTTCCGGTCATCCGATCGAGAACCGGGTCCGCCGCCTTGTTCTTGTGCAGGACGATGCCGGTGTCGTTGCAGATCCACAGCGGTACCGGCAGCGAAGCGTAGGCGCCGCCGTCCTCGAAGGCGCTGACGTGATCGGTCGGCTGGAAATCGCCCCCTGGCACATTGGGCGACCGCGCTCCGGCATCACCGGAGCGTTGTTTTTCTATTTCACTCACTGGGCACCCATCCACTAAATCGCGCCCACGTTATAATGGGTCTTGAGAAGGACGCTACAATGAATCCCAAACTCCCCGCAGAATCCGCACACCAATCCGGGACGGAAGACGCGGATAAGCTCATTCCATTTTCAATCGAAAGTATAGATACTTGGCTTTTTGACTTGGACAACACGCTGTATCCGCCGGAATGCAATCTGTTTTCCCAAGTCGACTGGCGGATGACCTTTTGGATAAGCGATGAAATGGCACTACCCAAGGAAGAAGCGCGCGCCCTGCAAAAGGACCTTTTCCGCAAGCACGGCACCACGCTCAGGGGCCTGATGACCGAACATGGCATCGACCCGCACGCCTTCCTCTCCTATGTCCACGACATCGACTACAGCCCGGTCCCGGCCGACGGTGCGATGACGGAAGTGCTGCGCCGACTGCCCGGCCGCAAGATCATCTTCACCAACGGCACGGTGCGCCATGCCGAGGCGGTTCTCGACCGCCTGGGGGCCCGGGATCTGTTCGACGACATCTTCGACATCGTTGGCGCCGACTTCATCCCGAAACCCGATCCCCGCCCCTATGACCAGGTGATCGATCTGCACGGCATCGATCCGGCGACGACGATCATGGTCGAGGACATGGCGAAGAATCTGCTGCCCGCCCATGAGCGGGGCATGCGCACCCTGTGGGTATCCAGCGGGCCGGAATGGTCCCATCCCGCCCCGGACGCGACCCATATCCATCACCGGGCGGACGATCTCACGGCCTATCTTAGAACCGCCCTCGGTTGACCCATGCGCGATCAACCGCGCATTGACTTGACGGCGGTGGCACGGTACCCGCACCGGACAGCGTTTACCCCTACGGAGCAACCGATCCCATGACAGCCGATCTCAAAGCCACCATCGAACAAGCCTGGGAAGACCGCGACCAGATCTCGCCGGCCACCAAGGGCGCGGTGCGCGATGCCATCGAGGAGGCGATCAACGGCCTCGACAGCGGCACCTACCGCGTCGCGGAGAAAGGCCCGGAGGGCTGGCATGTCAATCAGTGGCTGAAAATGGCCGTCCTGCTGTCGTTCCGGATCTACGACATGGTTCCGATCACCAGCGGCCCGAACTTCCCGGGCATGGGCGACGCACCCTGGTGGGACAAGGTGCCGCCGAAGACCGCCGGCTGGACCGACGCCGATTTCCAGAAAGCCGGTTTCCGCTCCGTCCCGAACTGCACGATCCGCCGTTCCGCCTATGTGGCGCCCGGCGTGGTGGTGATGCCCAGCTTCATCAATCTCGGTGCCTACGTGGACTCCGGCACGATGATCGACACCTGGGCGACCGTCGGGTCCTGCGCCCAGGTCGGTAAGAACTGCCACATCTCCGGCGGCGCCGGTCTCGGCGGCGTTCTCGAGCCGCTGCAGGCCGATCCGGTGATCATCGAGGACAACTGCTTCGTCGGCGCCCGTTCCGAGGTGGTCGAGGGCGTGATCGTCGAGGAGGGCTCGGTGCTCTCCATGGGCGTTTTCATCGGCGCGTCGACCAAGATCGTCGACCGAACCACGGGCGAGATCCATATGGGCCGGGTTCCGGCCTACTCCGTCGTCGTCCCCGGCTCGATGCCGAGCTCGACCACCCTGCCGGGCACCAACCAGCCCGGGCCGTCGCTCTATTGCGCCGTCATCGTGAAGCGGGTCGACGAGCAAACCCGAGCCAAGACCTCGATCAACGAGCTGTTGCGGACCTAGGCGGGTGTTGGCGCCGGCGTCCGAGATCGCGAGAGGCATCTCCTCCGTCGTCGCCCTGATGCGGGGCGACGACAAGGCCGTGACCTATATCGACGACGCGCCGGAGGCGGTGTGGCGGTCCTTCACCGGACCGTTGATCGCCTATCCGCTCTTCCTCCTGTTATTGCTGACCGGCGACATGGCCAATCTGGAAGGTCTGTCGCTGGAAGGCTATGTGTTGCGGGAAACCGCCCTGTTCGCCATCGGGGTCTTCCTGTTCCCGACCGCGATGCTGTTCGGCTGCGTTCTTCTCGACAGGGAGGATCAGTGGGGCCGCTATATCTCGATGTACAACTGGTCGGCCCCGATCCAGCTCGGCATCCTGCTGCTGGTCAGGGTCCTGACGGCGGGCCAGATCCTGCCGGGCGCCATGGGCGGGTTCGCCATGGTCTTCGCCCTCGGGGTGACCCTCTACATTCTCTATAAGATCGCGAACAAGGCGCTCGAACTCGACATGATGCCGACCATGGCCGTGGTCCTGTTCGACGTCGCCATCGGCATCGGCCTGAACTCGCTCTGAAGAGGCCGCTCAGTACCGCACTTCCGTGAGGTAGAGCCCTTCCGGGGGCGCGGTGGGGCCGGCGACCTTGCGGTCGCGGGCGTGCAGCGCCCGGGTGACGTCGCCGGCGGTCCATTTCCCCTCGCCGACCAGCCGCAGCGTTCCGACGATGTTGCGGACCTGGTGATGCAGGAAGGAGCGGGCGGCCGCCAGCACCCGGATCTCTTCGCCCAGGCGGACCACCTCCAGCCGGTCCATCGTCTTGATCGGACTGTCGGCCTGGCATTCCTTGGCCCGGAAGCTGGTGAAGTCATGCTCGCCGACCAACCGTTGGGCCGCCTCGTGCATCGCCTTCTCGTCGAGCGGCACCGGCACATGCCAGCAGCGCCCCTGGTCCAGCGCCAGCTTCGCCCGGCGATTGGAAATTCGATAGACATATGCCCGACCGATGGCGTCGAAACGGGCGTGGAACTCCGGCGCGGCCTCCTGGGCCGCGAGCACGGAGATCGGCCGCGGCTTCAGATGGTAATTGAGCCCGTCGCGGATCGTATCCTCCAGGAAGGGCCGCTTCAGATCGAAATGACAGACCTGGGCCAGGGCATGGACGCCGGCGTCGGTCCGCCCGGCGGCGAAGACCGTCACCTCTTCCCCGGACAGGGCCTCGACCGCGCGTTCCAGGGACGCCTGGATCGACGGGCCGTTCTCCTGGCGCTGGAACCCGACATATTGCAGGCCGTTATATTCGACGATGATGCGATAGCGGGGCATGCGGACGGCCGCTCCGTTGGAAGTCAGCCCCTAGAAACCGTCAAAAGGGTATCCGGGTCAATAGGATACCCCCGCAAGAACGCATCGGTGGGCTGCGGTCCCTTTCCGGGACGCTGCAACAGGGTGGGGCGGAGCGCGTCCTCGCCGCAGGCGATGGTCAGGGCGTCGTCCAGGACAAGGCCCGGTTCGCCGGTTCCCGGAACCACCTCGGCGGCCATCACCTTGATCGCGTCCGCACCGTGGCGGAACCGGGTGCCCGGCCAGGGATGGAACGCCCGAATGCGCCGCTCGATCTCGCGGGCCGGGAGGGCCCAATCGATCTCGCTTTCGGTCTTGTCCAGTTTGTGGGCGTAGGTGACGCCCGCCTCGGGCTGGGGCGTGGCGGTCAGCCCGCCCGCCGCCATCTCCTCCAGGGCGGTCACGATCATCCGGGCGCCCAGGGCGGCAAGATCGTCGTGCAGGCTCTCCCCCGTGGTCTCCGACGTGATCGGCAGCCTTTCGGTCAACAGCATGTCGCCGGTGTCGAGCCCCACATCCATCTGCATGATGGTGACGCCGGTTTCCGAATCTCCCGCCTCGATCGCCCTTTGAATCGGCGCGGCGCCGCGCCAACGGGGCAGCAGGGAGGCATGGATGTTGAGGCAACCCCGCCGCGGCGCGTCGAGGATCGGCTTCGGCAGGATCAGGCCATAGGCGACGACCACCGCGCAGTCGAGATCGAGGGCGGCGAAGGCGGCCTGGTCTTCTTGGGATTTCAGCGAGGGGGGCGTGCGGACCTCGACCCCCAAGGCCTCGGCCCGGGCGTGGACCGGGCTCGGCACCACCTTGTGGCCCCTGCCGGCTTTCCGCGGCGGCTGGCTGTAGACGGCGGCGATCTCATGCCCCGCCGCCACCAAGGCGTCGAGCGCAGGGACCGAAAAGGCCGGCGTCCCCATGAAGGCGAGCCTCATGCGGATTCCTTGGCCTGATCGCGTTCGCGGTCCTTTTTGTACTTCTTGCTCTTGCGCAGGAACATGTTGCGCTTGAGGGTCGAGAGGTGGTCGACGAAGAGAACCCCGTCGAGGTGGTCGATCTCGTGCTGGGCGCAGACCGCCAGCACGCCGTCGTCCTCGATCTCCCGGACCTCGCCGTCATAGTTGAGATAGCGGACCTTCACCGCCGCCGGACGCTCCACCTCGGCGAACTGGCCGGGGATGGAAAGGCACCCCTCCTCGTAGAATTTCGTCTCTTCCGAGGCCCAGACGATCTCCGGATTGGCCAGTTTGACGAGCCGCCGCTCGCCGCCGTCCGCGCCGACATCCATGACGAAGACGCGCTTCAGAACGCCGACCTGCGGGGCGGCGAGGCCCATCCCGCGCTCGGCATACATGGTCTCCACCATGTCATCCATCAGCCGGCGGATATCGTCATCGATATCCGCGACCGCTTCGGTCTTTTTCTTCAAAACGGGATCGGGGGCGATCACCAGGGGCAACCTGGACATGGTTCGGTCCTACAAGAAGGCGTGAATTTCGTCCTGTTTAGCTATGGCCTGTCGGATTGAACGTCAAGAAAGCGCAGACTTCTGTTAGGATTCGGCTGTCTTTCCGGAACCCGGTCTTGCCCATGGATCCCACCCTCATTCTGATCATCGTCGGGGCTGTCCTGGCCATCAGCCTCGGCACCGCCGCCCTCATGATGAGCCGCGCCCGCGGCGATACCCAGGCGATCTCGAACGTCGTCGCCCAGCTCTCCCAGAACCAGTCCGCCCTGAACGGCCGCCTCGCCCAGGTGGCGGAGAGCCAGTCCGCCGCCCAGCAGCAAATGGCGGAAAACCTGCGCGCCCAGGAAAGGGCGCTGACCCAGGCGATCGAGCAGCGGCTCGCCGACATGTCGAAACGGGTCGGCGACAGCCTCGGCCAGCAGGCGGAGAACACCGGCAAGAACCTCAACGCGCTGAAAGAGCGTCTGGCGGTGATCGATTCGGCGCAGAAGAACATCACCGAATTGTCGACCCAGGTCGTCGGCCTGCAGGACATCCTCAACAACAAACAGGCCCGTGGGGCTTTCGGGGAGGTCCAGCTCGAGAACCTCGTCCAGTCGATCCTGCCGCCCAACGCCTATCAGTTTCAGGCGAAACTCGGGAACGGCCGGATGGCGGACTGCCTTCTCACCCTGCCGAACCCGCCGGGCGCCATCGCGGTCGATTCGAAATTCCCCCTGGAAAGCTACCGCCGGCTCCACGCCGCGAAGGACGAGACCGACCGGGTCCATGCGGAGCGGGCCTTCCGCACCGACGTCCTGCGCCATGTGAAGGACATCAAGGAGCGTTACATCATTCCGGGCGAGACGGCGGAATCGGCGCTGATGTTCATCCCGTCGGAGGCGATCTACGCCGAACTCCACGCGGGCTTCGCCGATACGGTGGAGAAGTCCTTCGCCGAAAAGGTCTGGATCGTCAGCCCGACGACCCTGATGGCGACGCTCAACACCGTGCGCGCGGTGCTGAAGGATGCGCGGATGCGCGAACAGGCCGGCGTGATCCAGAAGGAGGTCCTGACCCTTCTAAAGGATGTCGACCGGCTCGACGATCGGGTCGGGAAACTGCAACGCCATTTCGGCCAGGCGGACGAGGACATCCGGCAGATCCGCATTTCGACCGAGAAGGTCACCAAACGGGCCCAACGGATCGAGGAGGTCCAGTTGGGCGAGACGGAAGAGCCGGAGCTGGTGCCGAAACCCGATAGCGGCGACGGGGCCGGCCAGAACCGGCTCGCGCTCGACGGGAACTGACCGGCGTTGGCGGAGGCCGCGACCGCCTGGGTGGACCGGGCGCGGCTGTGGAGCGGGCTCACGCTCTTCGTCTATGTGACCAGCCATTTCGTGAACCATATGATCGGGATCATCTCGATCGGCGCCCTGGAAGCGGGGCGGGAGATCTTCATGGCGGTGTGGCAGTCGCGGCCGGGCACCATCGCCCTATACGGGGCGCTTGCCGTCCATCTTCTGATCGCCGCCAGGGCCTTTCTGCTGCGCGAAAGGCTCAAGTCGATGACCCGTCAGGAGGTCGCCCAGTTGGCGCTGGGGGCCGTTCTGCCCTTCCTGTTGATCGAGCATGTCACCGCGACCCGCCTCGCCCAGGAGTTCTTCGCGCTCGAGCCCCACTACCGCTTCGTGCTGCTCGCCCACTGGGTTTTCGTGCCCTATACCGGCTTCGTTCAGGCGGCGGCGGTGCTGGCGGCCTGGGTTCACGGCTGCATCGGCATCGACTTCTGGCTGTCGTCCAAGCCGGGATACCGGCGCTGGCGGCCCTATCTCTTCACCCCGGCGGTGATCGTGCCGACCGTGGCCATGATCGGCTGGGTCGACGCCGGTCTGTTCGTCCAGCAGATGGCGCAGGACCGGGCATGGCTGAGCGAAGCGCTCACCTCGTCCAAGGCCACCCTCCCGGGCATGGCGGAGAAGATTTCCGACGCGCGGGACCGGATCTGGGCGGCCTACGCCCTCCTGCTGGTGTTCCTGGTGTTGGCGCGGATCACCCTCCACAGTCTCGACCGGCGGGCCGGCCGGATACGGATCACCTATCCGCAAGGCCAGAAGGTTCAGATCGCCAAGGGCACCACGGTTCTGGAGGCGAGCCGGATCGGCGGCATTCCCCATGCCAGCGTGTGCGGCGGCCGGGGCCGCTGCTCGACCTGCCGGATCCGGGTCGACAGGGGCGCCGACACGCTGCCGGCGGCGAGCGAGGCGGAACGGAAGGTGCTGCGGCGGGTCTCCGCCCCGCCCCGGGTCAGGCTCGCCTGTCAGCTCCGTCCCGAGACCGACCTGCAGATCACGCCCCTGATCCCGCCCTCCGTCCGCGGCGCCCCCGGCATTCAGCGGACCAGCACCGCAGGAGAGGAAAGGGAGATCGCGGTCCTGTTCGCCGATATCCGCAGCTTTACGAAACTTGCCGAAGCGAAACTCCCCTATGACACGGTGTACCTGCTGAACCGCTATTTCGCCGAGATGGGAGCGGCGGTGAGCCAGGCAGGCGGGAAGCTCGACAAATTCATCGGCGACGGGGTGATGGCCCTATTCGGCATCGAGGAGGGTCCGGCGACCGGCAGCCGGCAGGCGATCGACGCGGCCAGGCGCATGGCGGAGAATCTGGAGCGGCTGAACGCGTCGCTGGCCGACGATCTGCCGGAACCGATCCGGATCGGTATCGGCGTTCACGCAGGCCCCTGCATCGTCGGGGAAATGGGCTATGGGGATGCCACCGGCATGACGGCGATCGGGGACACGGTCAACATCGCCAGCCGGCTCGAGAGTCTGACCAAGGACTATCAGGTTCAACTGATCGTCTCCGAAACCGCCGGCAACTGGGCCGGCATCGATCTCGGCGGGTTCGCGACGCACGAAACGGAGGTGCGCGGACGGGTTGAGCCGCTGGGGATCGTCGCCATTCCCGACGGGAAAACCGTCCCGGCGACCGGCCCATCGGTCGCGCACTCGTAAATGGTGACGTCTGGTTTAGCGGCGAGGCCGGACTTCGACTCTCGGCCCGACAATATCGCCGAAGTACCGGCAACGGGCTTGACGTGTTCTCGCCGGTCTTCACGCCGAGCCCAGGGTCACGCTGCCTATTATGGATTTGAGGTCGCGATCTTGTAGCTGGCAAACGTGAAGAACGACCCGAGCATTCCGTCGATCAATCGCTGTGCTTTGCGGTAACCACGAACCATGGGCGCGGTCGAAAACGCGATCGCATATGCCAAATGGCCGAAAATCGAGATGGCTCCCGTTCCGGCCACGACAACGCCTCCAACCCAGAAAGGCGCTGTCGGATCGAGCGCGATGGACAAGATTGCCAGCCAAGTGAACGCAGCCTTCGGATTTGTCATTTGGATCAAGAGGCCACGACGATAGTAACGTGCGGTTCCGCCTTCGACTTTGACGCTCTGCGCTTCCATCGATTTGCCCTTCAACGAGGACGAAAATGCCTTGAAAGCGAGAAAAAGCAGGTAACTCGCCCCCGCGATTTTGATGATCGTCAACAGGCCGGCATAAGCCGCCAACAATGCGGTCAGACCGAAAAGCGTAAGGGTGCCCCAGATGAACGACCCGCTCGCGATCCCCAGGGCCAAGGCCTTGCCCTGTGAACGACCCACGGCCATGGACGTTCCGATGATCGACATGATGTTCGGGCCAGGGCTTAACATCCCCATGATAAAGACGCCGAAAGCAACGAGAATCCCCGCCAAATACTGATCAAACATCAAAAAGCCCCTATAGATTAACTTTAAGAGCCTGCCGAACAGAGCAGGGGCGTGGTGTCAAGCTTCGGATCGCGAGCATACCACTCATCCAGCTCAACAGAAGATTGCTAGCATAGGCTCATCTCAAGCCGATTGTATCGGACGGGGCGATGTCTGGGTCGGGAGGCGAAGCAAACACGGCACAATCGCCCGGGCTGACGAGCACGCGACATCCATCAAGGACGGGGAAACGAGGCTCTCGATCGCCCCCGTGGAGGACCGATCGCCGAGATCCTTGCCGTTGCCGACGCGAGGGAAGTACCGCCCTCGGCCAAGCGATTATGGGTCCAGGGCTTAGGGTCCGGACGCTAGTACTTCAGCCCGTCATAGGGGTCGCCGAATTTGTAGTCCTCGATCGCCTTGGCGAGATCGTCGCGTTCCGCGCAGCCGGAGGGGCAGAGCGCTTCGAGAAAAGCGAGCTGTGCCTCGGCGCCGGCGATATCGCCGACGGTGAGGTGGAGATAGCCGAAGTAATTGCGGCCGCGGATATGGGCGGGATCGATCTCAAGCGCCCTCAGATAGCTCGCCCGGCTGCTCTCGATGTCGCCGGCCTTGCGCTGGGAATAGGCGCGCAGGACCCAGTAGTCCGCCTCCTCCCCATGGGAGGTTTCCATCTGGCCAAGCACGTCGAGCGCCTGACCGTATTCCTCCTGCTTCAAAAGGGCCTCGATCGCGGTGAACGGACCCAAGGCGTCCTCGTTCTGGGGGAAGGCCCAGGCGGTGGACGGCGCACCCAGCATGGCCAGCAGCGCGACGACGCCCACGCCTTTCCCAACTCCAATCATTGTCCGGCCAGAAGCTTATCGACCTCGGCCGTGATGGTCTTGGCGGTCGGTTTCGTGGTCGACGGCCAGGAGCCGACAACGGCGCCCTCCGGCGAGATCAGATATTTGTAGAAGTTCCAGCGCGGCGCCCGTCGCTCGCCCAGTTCGGCGGAGATCCAGCGGTAGAAAGGATGGGCGTTGTCGCCGACCACATCGACCTTCTCCGTCATCGGGAAGGTGACCTGGTATCGGGCCTCGCAGAATTCCGCGATCTCCTCTTCCGTGCCCGGCTCCTGATTGCCGAAGTTGTTGGACGGCACACCGATCACCACCAGGCCCTTGTCGGCCCGGCTTTGGTAAAGCTCCTGCAGCCCGGCATACTGCCCGGTGAAGCCGCACAGCGAGGCGGTATTGACCACCAGAACCGCCTTTCCCTTGAACTCGGACAGCGGCATCGGGTCGCCGTCGATGGCGGTGAATTCGAAGTCGAAGGCCTTCCCGGCGGCGGTCGCCGGTTGCGGGCTCATCGACATCAGGGTGGCGGCGGCCAGCATGCCCGCCACCTTCTTCAATTTAGCCATAACGTTGCTCCTTCCAGGGATCCCCGAGATCGTGATAGCCACGCGCCTCCCAGAAGCCTTTAACGTCGCGATCGGTGAACCGGATCGACCGAATCCACTTGGCGGACTTCCAAAAATAGAGTTTCGGGACAACAAGCCGCACCGGGCCGCCGTGCCCGCGGGTCAGGGGCCGCCCCTCCCAATGGGTCGCCAAGAGCACGTCCTCGTCGCCGAAATGGGCGAGCGGCAAGCCGGTCGAATAGCCGTCGTAGCTTTTGAGAATGAGGAACCTGGCCTCCGGGCGGGGCTTGGCGACGCTCATCAGATGTCTGGCGCTCACCCCCTGCCAGCGGTTGTCGTAGCGCGACCAGGCGGTGACACAGTGGATGTCGGAGACGACCTCGGCCTGGGGCTGCTTCTTGAGCTGGGTGTAGGTCCATTTGAACGGCCGGTCGATCAGGCCGGAAACCTCCAGGGACCAATCCTTGGGCAGCAAGTTGGGCTGCACGCCGAGATCGAGCTCCGGCCAATCCGTGACCAAGCGTTGGCCCGGCGGTAATCGGCGGCGGCCGGTGGACGGCGCGTCACCGGTCAGCAGACGGCCGTCCCGCGCCCAGGACTCCTTGGCGCCGATCAGCTTTTCCTTGAGCCGGCCGGAGAAGGGATCGCGGTCGAGGGGGTCCTTCTTCGCCTGACCGCCGAAAAACGGGATGCTGTCCGTCATACTCAGCCTTTTCCTCACCTGCCTTCTTCGATGAAGATAGGGGCGATCCGGCAAAACGCATCACCCCATTTTTCTCTTTCACCGCTTTTTGAGATGGTCGTTCGCAATGTATGTCCCACGCCAGTTCACCGAGACCGATGAGAATATTCTGTTCGATCTGATGCAGTCCGACCCGTTCGCGGTGCTCGTGACGACGATCGAGGGCCGCCCGGACGCGACCCATCTGCCGGTGCTGATCGACCGCGACACACGAACCATCCGCTGTCATCTGGCCCATGCGAACCCGGCGGCCCATGTTCTGGAGGAAGCGGGGGAGGTGCTGTTCGTGTTCGAGGGCGCCCACGCCTATATCTCGCCCGACTGGTATGAAAGCCACGGCCAGGTCCCAACCTGGAACTATGCGGTGGTGCACGCCTACGGCACGGCCCGGCGGATGACCGACGCCGAGACCGTGACCCTTCTGGACGACGTGTCGGCCCAGGAGGAGGAGCGCCTGCTACCGAAGAAGCCGTGGACCAACGACAAGCTCGGCGACAAGCTGTTCACCGGCCTTAGAAAGGCGCTGATCGGGTTCGAGATCATGATCACCGACCTTCAGGGCAAGTGGAAGCTCTCCCAGAACAAGACCCCCGCGGACCGCGCCGGGGCGGCCGCCGCGCTCGAACAGCGGGGCCGGCCGGGCGATCTGGCCGTCGCAGCGATGATGCGGGCGGTCGACGCCGACTAGTCCGCCGCGCCGACCGGCGGCGGGATCAGCACCAGACTTCCGACATGGGTCTTGGCGAGAAAGCGCGTTTGGGCGTCGCGGATCTCGGCGAGCGGAGCGGTGCTGTCGACCACGGGCTTGATGCCGCCCTCCTCCAGAAACCGCATGAGCTTCGGAAAGGTCTCCCGGCGGTAGACCGTGGAGCCGAAGAAGGACAGGCTCTTGAGATAGAGGGTGCGCAGGTCGAGGGTGACCTCCGGCCCGGCGATCGCCCCCGCCGTCACATAGCGCCCACCCTGACGGAGCAGCGCCAGCATCGCCGGGAACTGGGCGCCGCCGACCACATCCGCGACCAGGCTGACCCGGCGCCCGCCGGTCGCCTCCAGGACCGCCGCCTCCAGATCCGGGGTCGTACGGTCGACCAGATGATCGGCGCCGACCGCCTTCACGGCGTCGAACTTGGAGGGACTGGCGACCGCCACCACCTCGGCGCCAATATGCTTGAGGATCTGAACCAGGAAGGTCCCGACCCCACCGGACGCCCCGGTGACCAGGGCGAGATCGCCGGCCTTGGCGCCGGCCATCACCAGCATGTTCATGGCGGTCCCGCCCGAGCAGGGCAAGGTCGCCAGGGCCGGGTCC
Source organism: Alphaproteobacteria bacterium (assembly GCA_024743275.1). Classification (GTDB taxonomy): domain Bacteria; phylum Pseudomonadota; class Alphaproteobacteria; order JANSWW01; family JANSWW01; genus JANSWW01. The sequence continues at coordinate 160,765 of JANSWW010000007.1, read as the reverse complement.
GGGATGTCGAGATCGTCGCTCACCCGGTGGGCGTTGCGGGCCGGCAGGACCATGAATTGGGCGAAGGCACCGTCATATTCGCTGCCGAGAAAACCGGCGCTCTCCAGGCCGGTCTCGTCGTCGGGATCGACGATATAGGGCTCGCACACCGTCCGCTCGCCGATCCGAGCCGGATCGACCCCGGGGCCGACGGCGGCGATCCGGCCGACGCAATCGGCCCCCTGGATACGCGGGAAGACCAGGCGGCCGGTCCAGCTGCCGGTATCCTTTTCGGAGTCGCCCAGGCCCTCGGAACCGCCCTCCGCCGTGGTGCCGGATTTGACGTCCGGGCTGTACCAGCCGATCCGGGTGTTGATGTCGGTGTTGTTGACCCCGGCGGCCGCCACCTGGACCAGGACCTCGCCCGGGCCGGGCTTGGGCGTCGGGATGTCCTCCCGGTAGACCAGCTTATCGAGCCCGCCCTGGCCGGTCAGATGGACACCAGCCATGGTTTCTGGAACGGTCCGGGGAACGGTCCGGGGAATGGCGGCCACGGCTCAGACCTCCGCGGCGCGGCGTCGGCGCAGCATGATGCGCAGGGCCGAGACCAGATCCTCCCGCTCCACATAGCAGCCCATGAGCTTGCGGCCGCCGGTGGTCGGATCGTAGCCGACACGCCCATGCAGGGCCCGCCGGTTATCGAAGCAGAGAAGGTCGCCGGCCTTGAGCTTCGTCGTCACCGTGAAGGCCGGGTCCTCGGCCAGGGCGAAGGCCCGGCGCAGACCGCGATAGAGCCGGTCCGTCTCCTCGAAGGAGGCCCGGACCGGCGCCCGGAGCCAGGGGCTCCAGCGGACATCGCTGAGGTCGCCGTCCTTATCGAGATCGAACATCGGCACGGTGCAGCGGAAATCCGTGTCCGTCGCCTTGTTGTAGAAGGTGATCGGCACGGTGGTCAGCGCGTCGTATTCCTCGGGCGCGTCGGCCTTGATCCGCTCGGCGAGCCGAAACCCGTCGGCCAGGATGTTTTCGCCGCCGTCCGCGTCGTTGCGGATGCAGTGGAGGAATTGCAGGCCGGGCTCGTACTCGCGGGTGCACAGGTCCGTATGCACCGGCAGGGCCATGGTCGTATAGGCGTTGGATGTGGCGTCCTGCTTCGATTCGACCGTGAAGGTCTTGCCAAAATTGGTCTCCCGCAGCGGGCCTATCAGGCTCGGGACCCGGTGGATCACCTCCTCGTCCGTGGGCAGTCCCTCCAGAATGGCGGCGCCGTAGACGTAGAGCGCTTCCATCCAGGCGGTCCGCACCGTCTCGTCGGCGATCGCCGCCGGGCCGTCGAAGCGCGGCAGGTCGGCCATCGTCGCGGCGTCCCAGGTCACCCTCGGTGGCAGGGCGAAGACATCCTCCGGCGCACCCGGGGCGTAGGCGCGGAGCCAACCCGGATGGAACCGGCTGATCCCGCCGGTCGACCAGCGCACCCACAGCCCGCCGACACCGTCGACGCCAACCTCCGCCGCCGCGAGGTCCGCCGGGATGTCGGTCAGCATCGTCGCCTGCTCCCGGGTTACCGGATGGACGATGTCCGGCGCGTTCTCCTTCAGGGTCATGACGTGATATCGGGTCTCGGCCCCGTCGTCCCAGACCAGATCGACCGCCTGACCACAAGCCCTGGCGGCGGTCAGCCGATGCCGGATCGGAAAGGCGTCGAAATCCGGAAGCTCGGCCGGCTCGTTGACGTTATGGAGGTCGGCGCTGTCGGGGAGCAGGGCGGTCGCCATCGTCGCATCTCCTGGGAGGATTTGGGATTGCGGTGATGGCTATTGATACGCCGAAGTCGGGGGCGGGTTTTGGGCTAAACGACGGGTCGCGGGATAATTGGAGCATTTCTGCGGGCCGGTTCCGTCTCGACACCCGCCCCGAGCGCGCCCCGAGCGCGCCCCGAGCGGGATCGACGGCCTCGGCCCGCAGAAAATGGTCCGCCTACTGCTTGTTCAGCGCGTAGAGTTCTTTCGCACAGAACGCGATACCGAAACCAATGATCAGCATATTAAGAAGCGGGAAAGCAAGATCGGCCATAGGTCGTCTCCTTGTCTTAGCAAGATGTTTTCCCCTTCACCCATCAAGCTTTACGGAACGTTAACCGATATGGATGAGGACAAGCTGACGCATGCGACCGCTTGTCAAATAATAAAATTCTTAATAGGGCTTCAATAAAACTTATTACATAAATTTTACTTTACATGAACTCTGTCAAACGTCGTTTACGGCATAGCCATTTTAGCCAAGAAACCCCCTGCAGTACGCACTGACACACCACACGATAGTCTGCAAAACAACGTGACGGAAGCATGCTCACCGCAGCAACCTCAAACCGAAAGATTCTCTATCAAGGCTTTCTATAAACCAACATATTTCTTGCATCTTGAAGTATCTCTGGTCATATTTGCTCGTATTGATAAAAAATTTAGAATTCATACTCTAAGGATCGCAGCCCAATGAGCTTCTCCGCAGAAAAATATACAGCTGAGTTAACCATAGAAACCGTAAAGGAGCTCTGGAATCGAATTACACTTCATTTACAGCCCACAATTAGAAAAAAATGGACTGCCGCATTTGAAGACTTCAAGCCTTATGTTGCAAGAACCAAGAATAAGACGACCAAAATCAAAATACTTTTAAAGAAAGACTCCGATGTAGGCCTTAATGAAATATACATACCCCTGAATTTCAAAAATAATGACACAATTCTCCCAGACTCTGAAATTATAAATGAGATTCTAAAAAACAAAAACGTCATAATACAAGGAAATGGTGGGGCAGGAAAAACGATATTCATGAGGTTTTTATGGAATGTAATTTTAGAAGAAACAAACACAATTCCCATATTCCTTGAACTGAGGATGCTCAATAATCTCTCAACAGAAAATACACTAGGATCAGGGTTGGTTACACTAGCACGCACCACAATATCTGAGAGCGGTAAACTAGATGAGGATACATTTCGCCATCTAATGGGAATAGGAAAATTCACTTTTATTCTAGATGGATTTGACGAGATTGTTGAAGACAAGAAGCACAGAGTTGAAAACGAAATTATTGAAATTTCAAGTGAATTCCAAAAATGTCGATTCATCGTATCAAGTAGGCTGAATCAAAGATTCAACTCTTGGTCGGGCTTTAATGGATTCGAGTGTTGCAAACTTAATTTAGATCAAAATATTAGTTTAATCGAAAAGCTACCATTTCACGAAAAAACAAAAAGAGAATTTCTCAAAGAAATAATGAAAAAGGACTTTTCGAGTAAAAAAAGCCTTATGTCAACTCCACTTCTCACAATGATGATGCTCCTAACATTTAGCGATACTGGCACTATATCTGATAGCCTAAACATTTTTTATGATCATGCGTTTATCGCGCTTTATAATTGGCACAACAGCACGAAAGAAAAATTTACGAAGGTGAATGAACTCGATTTTCATGTTTTTAGGAATGCTTTCTCGGTTTTTTCACTAGTTTCATATATGGAACAGAGAATTGAATTTACCGAGGTAGATATTCTAGAAACAATTCAGAAGTCTAATAAAATTGCAAAAATAGACGTTGATCCACAAAAAACGCTTAGAGATTTTTCAGAGTCCGTCAATTTAATACAGCGCGATGGAAAATATTTTACATTTTTACACCGATCTTTTCAAGAGTATTTTGCAGCATATGGACTTATTTATTATCAGAACCAACATATTGATAAATTCATGGAGAGGCTCAAAAACCGCTATTTCGATGATTTTCCAAAATTCTGCTACTCCATGAATCCCCCCCTTTTCGTAAAAAAATTTGTTGAACCTCAATTCGAGAAGCACCTCAAACCTATCAGCAGATCACGCAACCCAGAAAAACCTTATTACGCACTTAGCAAGTTACAATTTACAATTTGTTTTGAAGAATTTGGAAAAGACACAGGCATAACGTCTTTTTCATTTGATGATGAACTATTCTCACTTCTGCATATAGCATCTCGAATTTCTGGAAAGAAACAATATCAAGCATACAGTGGAAAAATATTCCACGAATTTCTCAAGCAAACGGCCAAAAGCGTCCATCATTACCAGGAACGTGGTCAGTCCGATGAACCGTTAACTATCACAATCAGTTTTTCGGATAGCGCCTGCAAGATTCGATGCGAAGATATACAAGAACTATCGGAATCTGACGAAGAGTTATACAACGAGATCGAGAGAATTCTGGTTGACTGTGAGGGCGCGTTCAAAGATATAAACGACAATTTCCATAAGGAAATGAATTCAGTCAGACACTGGTGCCAAAAAGAAATACGCGATAATTCTAGTATTGATGATGATATAGAAGACTTATTTAAAACCTAAAACTCTCGCAATACTATGCCTGAGAGAACCGTGGTTGCTCTAATTGCAAAAGCCTCCGGCGGCGGGGCCGTGACGTCGACCGTCGGCTTGGAGGCGGCAAGCGGGAGGACCAGCCGCCGGGCGTGCAGCGCCAGGGGCCCGTCGGATGCATTCCCGCCATAGGCGACGTCGCCCAGGATCGGCAGTCCGAGATGGGCGAGATGAACCCGGATCTGATGGGTCCGGCCGGTTTCCGGATGGCATTCGATAAAGCTGATGCCGTCACGGCTGCCCTTCAGCGTCCAACGGGTCCGGGCGGCCTTGCCCGCGGGATCGACCTTCACGGTCCAGCCGGTCCGTCGGTTGACCTTGAGCAGGGGCGCGTCGATGACGCCGCTCTCGCGCACCGGCACGCCCCGGACCAGGGCCCAATAGGTCTTTTCGGCCCGCCCCTCGCGGAACAGCTTACCGAGCTTCTTGAGCGCCTTGGGATGCCGGCCGAGGGCCAGGCAGCCGCTTGTGTCCCGGTCGAGCCGATGGGCCAGGGCCGGGACATGGCGAATGCCGTAGGTCAGGCTGGGAAAGCCATCTTCCAGATTGGGGCCGCCGGCACGACCCGCATGGACCGGGATGCCGGCGGGCTTGTTGAGAACGAGGACGAGCCCGTCGCGATACAGGACCAGATCGGTGAGGTGGTTCAGGCTCGGGCTGGCCCTCAGGGCGTCGCGAACAGGTGCCAATAGTCTCCATACCCTTCCTCCTCCAGCTTATCCTTCGGGATAAAGCGGAGGGAGGCGGAATTGATGCAGTACCGCAGGCCCGTCGGGGCCGGGCCGTCGTCGAAGACATGGCCCAGATGGCTGTCGCCATGGGTCGAGCGCACCTCGGTCCGAATCATACCATGGGAAACGTCGCGCTTCTCCACGATATGGCCGGTTTGCACCGGCTTGGTGAAACTGGGCCAACCGCAATGGCTATCGAACTTGTCCAGTGAGGTGAACAGGGGTTCGCCGCTGACGATGTCGACATAGAGCCCCTCTTCCTTGTGATCCCAGTATTTGCCGCTGAACGGCCGCTCGGTGGCGTCGTTCTGGGTGACGGCGAACTGCATCCGGTCGAGCTTGTCGATAGCGGCCTGGTCCTTGCGGTAGGTTTTCTTTGTCGTCTCTGTCATGGCGGGTCTCCAAGATACGGATCGGCCTGGGGTCAGGACCCATAAAATCGGGCAGGGCTGCCATGCCGGTTTAAGGCGTGACGGCCTCCGATTAAATGGCTCTGATCCTCACGGGATCAAAGACAACTTTCCCAAGACTTTCATCAACTCCTTGCGACAGAAGGCCCTTCGTGACCGCCGACCCAGGACAGCCCCATCGGCACGCCGGCGACCCCAGCGCCGTTCTGGACAGCCCCTATGCGTGGTTCCGGCTGTGCATGTCGCTGACCGTGGCCACGATCGGCAGCGTCGGCATGTGGGCGATCATCCTGGCGATGCCCAGCGTCGAGCAGGATTTCGGCACCACCCGGGCGGAAGCCTCGCTCGCCTACACCGCCACCATGCTCGGTTTCGCCTTCGGCAATGTGGCGATGGGGCATCTTGTCGACCGGTTCGGGGTCACCCCGGTGCTGATCCTCGCCAGCCTCATGATCAGCGGCGGCCATTTCCTGGCCGCGGGCGCGGAGAGTCTTTGGTTCCTGTCGGTCTGTCAGGGAGTCCTGATCGGCCTGGGAACGGCCGCGGGCTTCGGCCCGCTGGTCGCCGATATCTCCCATTGGTTCAAGAAGCGCCGCGGCATCGCGATCGCCGCCGGGGCCAGCGGCAACTATCTCGCCGGGGTGGTCTGGCCGATCTTCCTGCGCGACGCCATCGACGCCGAGGGCTGGCGGGCGGCCTATGAGATGATCGGGGTGATCACCCTGGTCACCATGATTCCGCTGTCGCTGTTCCTGCTGCGCAAGGCGCCGCATCTGACCGAGACCGACGAGAAGGTGAAGGCGGCGATGGAATCCCCCGCGGTCAACGCCGGCCTATCGCCCGCCATGCTGCAATGGCTGCTGATCTTCGCCGGCGTCGCCTGCTGTGTCGCCATGTCGATGCCCCAGGTCCATATCGTCGCCTATTGCGCCGATCTCGGCTATGGCGTGGCGGTGGGCGCGGAGATGCTCTCGCTGATGCTGGCCGGCGGTGTCGCGAGCCGGCTGCTGTTCGGCCTTCTGGCCGACCATATCGGCGGGGTGAAGACGCTGCTGCTCGGCTCCGCCCTGCAATGCATGGCGCTGTTCCTCTACATCCCCTTCGACGGGCTGGTCTCGCTCTATGTGGTCAGCCTGATTTTCGGCCTGTCCCAGGGCGGGATCGTGCCGAGCTATGCCGTGGTCATCCGGGAATACCTCCCGGCGCGCGAGGCGGGCCAGCGGATCGGCCTGGTCATGATGGCGACCGTGATCGGGATGGCGCTGGGCGGCTGGCTCTCGGGCCTGGTCTTCGATCTGACCGGCAGCTATCAGCTCGCCTTCATCAACGGCATCCTGTGGAACTTCGCCAATATGGGGATCATCGCCCTGATCCTGTTCCGCTCCCGCCCGAGCAAGACCGCGCTGGCCTGAACGCCGCATCCTCCGGATAGGGTGAACGACGGCGCGGTTTCGGCTATTCTCCAAAGGTGTTTCATCGCTGAGGAGGGAATCGGCCGATGGGGACGAACAGCCTGGGTTTCATGCATCCGCAGTATTACGACGCCATTGCGGATATCGGCACGTCCTGGGAACGGCCGCATCCCGGCCCCTTCTATTGGAACGGCCTGGAGCCGAGCCAGGGCTCCAGGAACTGGACCGCCTCCGATACTTACGTCCAGAACGCCCAGACCTTCGGCCAGAACCTGCAGGCCACCGTATGGCCCTATGCCGAATGGGACCAGTCCGGCACCCATAGCCCGGCCGCCAGCAGCATCATCTTCGCCGACGAGTTGGGGCTTTACCGACACGCCCCGGTCAATACGACCGCCTATGCCGAATTCCTGACGGCGCTGGTCGAACGCTATGACGGCGACGGCGTCGACGACATGGCGGGCCTCACCCAGCCGGTCAAATATTGGGAAATCTCCAACGAGCCGGCGGTCGGCAGCGACATCCTGTTCTTTGACGGGACCGCACAGGAGTATTTCGATCTCCTCAAGCTGAGCTATGAGACGATCAAGGCGGCCGACCCCGATGCGATTGTGGTTCCCGCCGGGCTGGCCGGACCGCAAGCCGAGGTCCAAGCCTTCTGGAGCGATGTCTTCGCCCTGGGCGGCGGCCAATACATGGACGTCATCACCTTTCATTCGATCGGTGGCCCCTACGATCTTCACTGGGCCGACATGAACACCTTCCTCACCGCTCAGGGGGTCGGCGACAAGCCGCGCTGGATCACCGAGATCGAACTATCCTCCCCCGGCCTGGGGCAGGCGAGCATCGTGGATGCCGATTGGGGCAAATGGATCGTCAAGACCCATGTCAACGCCCTGGCCAATGGGGCGGAAAGGCTGCTTTATGTGGGCCTCGACGCCGCTCCGGGCGAGGCGGGGAAGAACCTGCTCGACCTCTCCAACGCCGACCGCGCGAACATGCCGGCCTTCGCCGATGTCCCGCGGAACCCGGCCTACAACGCCTATAAGGCGATGGCGGGCAAGATCGACGATTTCACCGCCGTGACGGCTACGGCGTCGACGGAGGCCAGCGGGTCGGTCAAGTTCACGACCAGCGGTGGCGATGTCTACGCGTTGTGGGGCAGCGGCACCGCGATCCCCGCAGAGATCTCCGGGACCATCACGGTCACCGACCTCACCAACACGGCCACGGTCATCGACGCCGCCACGCTCACCCTCACCGACAGCCCGGTCTTCGTCCAAATCGGCGAGCAGGGGACCGATAGCGATTCTGGTAGCGGTTCGGATAGCGGTGGGGGGAGTTCCGGCCTGGTCACCGTCGCCGATGCGAGCGTGACCGAGGGCGACAGCCTTGCGCGTTCCGTCACCCTCACTGTGACCCTGGCCTCTGCCCAGGCATCGGACACCGCCGTCACCTACCAGACCGCCGACGGCACGGCGGCGGCGGGCAGTGACTACACCGCAGCGGCGGGCACGATGACCATTGCGGCGGGCGAGACCTCGGGGACGCTGACCCTTTCGGTGCTCGGCGACATCGCGGTGGAGGCGAACGAGACATTCACCGTCGCCTTCACCGATGCAGGCGGCGTCCAAACGGTGAAGGCCACGGTGACGATCGCCGAGAATGACGGATTCATCTGGTCGGCATCGGACTATCTCGCCGCCAATCCGGATCTGATCACCGCCGGGATCACGACCGAGACGGCCCTCGATCACTATGTGACCTTCGGCTATTCGGAGAGCCGCCTGCTAAGCTTCGACGGCAGCGCCTATCTGGTGGCCAATCCGGATCTGGGAGCAGCCGGGCTCGCCGCCAATGACGCGCTGACCCACTACAAGACCTTCGGCGCGAACGAGAACCGTATCCTCTCGGCGGAGGCATATCTCAACGCCAATCCCGACCTGCTCGCCCTCAATTTCACGGACGCCCAGGCCGGCGAACACTATGTCGCTTTTGGCAAGAACGAGGGCCGGGTGACCGGCTTCGATTCCGCCGGCTATCTGATGCTCAACACAGACCTCGCAAGCCTCGGTATCGCCGATCTGGTGAGCCATTGGCAGAGTTTCGGCCAGGCGGAAGGGCGTCGGATCTTCGATCCGGGCGCCTATATCGCCGCCAACAAGGATGTCGCCACCGCTGGGGTCGACGTCTACTACCACTATGTCGCCTCGGGCCAGGGCGAGGGCCGGTCGCTGACGCCCTCCAGCCTTGCTGTCGAGGGCCTCGGCTAACGCTGCTTCGTTTCCCAGTCGGGATGGAACCAGGGCCGGTCGTTCGCCTTGGGCAACGGCGTTTTGCCCAGAATGTGGTCCGACGCCTTCTCCCCGGTCATCACCGACGGACCGTTGAGGTTGCCGTTGGGAATGCGCGGGAACACGGAGCTGTCGGCGAGCCGGAGCCCCTCGACCCCGATCACCCGGCATTCCGGATCGACCACCGCCATGGGATCGCCCGGCCGCCCCATCTTGGCGGTGCCGCAGGGGTGATAGGCGCTCTCGGCGTGCTCGCGGATGAAATCGTCGATCTCGGCGTCGCTTTCATAGGCCTCGCCGGGCTGGATCTCATAGGCGATATAGGGTTCGAAGGCCGGCTGGGCGAAGATCTCCCGCGTCAGCCGAATGCAGCGTCGGAAATCCTCCCAGTCCTGCTCCGTCGACATGTAGTTGAAGCGGATGACCGGCGCGTCCTTCGGGTCGGCGGAGGCCAGCGAGACGCTGCCCCGCGACGGCGAGCGCATCGGCCCGACATGGGCCTGAAAGCCGTGCCCCGCGGCGGCGGCCTGGCCGTCATAGCGCACCGCGATCGGCAGGAAATGATACTGGATGTCCGGATAGGGCACGCCCGCGCGCGAGCGGATGAAGCCGGCGCTTTCGAACTGGTTGGACGCGCCATGGCCTGTCTTGGTGAAAAGCCATTGCGCCCCGATCAGCGCCTTGCCGACCAGATTCCAGTATTTGTAGAGTGTGATCGGCAGCTTGGAGGCGTATTGGACATAGACCTCCAGATGATCCTGCAGGTTTTGCCCCACGCCGGGCCGATCGGCCACCACCTCGATGCCGTGCTCCTTCAAATGGGCGGCGGGCCCGATGCCCGAGAGCATCAACATCTTCGGGGAATTGAGGGAGGAGGCGGCAAGAATCACCTCCTTCGCCGCCCTTACGATTTCGATACGCCCACCCCGCTCGATCTCCACGCCGACGGCGCGGCCATTCTCGATCACGACCCTGCGGGCGAAGGCGCGGATCAGATCGCAGTTGCCGCGCTTCAAGGCCGGCTTCAGATAGGCGTTGGCGGTCGACCAGCGGCGGCCCTTGTGGACCGTCTGCTCCATCGGGCCGAAGCCCTCCTGCTGTTCGCCGTTATAGTCGCCGGTGACCTGATAGCCGGCCTGCCGACCGGCCTCGACAAAGGCCTCGAACAGGGGATTGTCCCGCTTCCCCCTCGATACGTGAAGCGGGCCGTCGGTGCCGCGCCAGGCGGGATCGCCGCCATGGCCGCCCGACTCCCAGCATTCCATACGTTTGAAATAGGGTAGGACGTCCGCATAGGACCAACCGTCGGCCCCGCTTTCCGCCCAGTGATCGTAGTCGCCGGCGTGACCGCGCACATAGACCATGCCGTTGATGGAAGACGAGCCGCCGATCACCTTGCCGCGCGGGGTCGCCAATCGCCGGCCGCCGAGATGGGGTTCCGGTTCGGACCGGAAGCCCCAGTCATACCGCTTCATGTTCATGGGATAGGACAGCGCCGCCGGCATCTGGATGAAGGGCCCCCAATCGCCGCCGCCGAACTCGATCACCAGCACCCGGTGCCGTCCGTCCTCGGACAACCGATAGGCCATGGCCGATCCGGCCGATCCGGACCCGATAATCACAAAATCCGCTTCCACCGTCGTTTTCCCCTCTACTCCGGCCGGACGTTCGCCTCGGCGATGCCGGCATCCAAGGCGGCGATCACCAACGCACTCGCCGATTTCCCGTCCAATGCCTGATCGCCCAAGGCCTGCCGGAGATAGACCCCGTCGATCAGCGCGCCGAGCCGCACCGCCAGCGCCTCGGCCCGGCCGCCGACGATCGGGCGGAGGTCGTGACGGAGATTGGACAAAAGCCTGCCATGATAGACCCGGAGCAGCCGGTTCGCCTCCACCGAGGTCTGCGCCAGGACATAGAAGTTGAGCCAGGCGGCGATGACCGCCGGCGTGTAATTCTCGTCATCGAAATTGGTGCGGATCAACGCCACCAATCGGGCATGGTGGCGCCGCCCGTTGTCGCCCCTGGCCGCCCTGAGCCGCACGGCCACTTGACGGTGCAGCGCGCGCAGAACATGGCGCATGGCGGCGAGGAAGATCTGCTCCTTGCCGCCGAAATAGTGATGCGCCAGCGCCGGCGACATGCCGGCCGACCGGGCGATCTCCGCGACCGTCACGTCCAGGCTGCCGACACGGCCGATCTCGGCGATCGTCGCCTTGACGAGCGCGTCGCGGCGAATCGGCTCCATTCCGACTTTCGGCATCGAGGCTCCTTGGACAACGGACGAAATCCCAAAATGCGTGATCTTAATTGACTGGTCAATCAACAAAAAACTTGACGACCTTTGGCGAAGGGGGAAGGCTGTGCTGTAGTGACACATCAAGAATATCAAAACGGGAGAGGGAGCTTCACCATGACACTTAAACGGACTCTTGGCGGCATGACGCTCGCCGTCCTCATGACGGCCGGGGCGCATGCCTCGGCGGCGACCTGCGACAGCGTCACATTCTCCGATGTCGGCTGGACCGACATCACCGCGACCACGGCCGCGACGACCCTGGTGCTGGAGGCGTTGGGCTACGACACGGACATCAAGGTGCTGTCCGTGCCGGTCACCTACACCTCGCTTGCCCAGGGCGACATCGATGTCTTCCTCGGCAATTGGATGCCAACCATGGAGGCTGACATCGCCCCCTATCGCGAGGCCGGGACGGTGGACACGGTCCGCATGAATCTCGACGGCGCGAAATACACGCTGGCGACCAACAAGGCCGGCGCCGATCTCGGCATCACCTCCTTCGCCGACATCGCCAAACACGCCGATGCCCTCGATTCGACGATCTACGGCATCGAGCCGGGGAATGACGGCAACCGCCTGATCCTCGACATGATCGCGCAGGACGCCTTCGGCCTGAAGGGCTTCGAGGTCGCCGAAAGCTCCGAGCAGGGGATGCTCGCGCAAGTCTCACGGGCCGACCGCCGCGGCGAGCCGGTGATCTTCCTCGGCTGGGAGCCCCATCCGATGAACGCCAACTTCGATCTTACCTATCTCGAGGGCGGGGACGACTGGTTCGGCCCCAATCTGGGTGGCGCCCAGGTGATGACCAACACCAGGGCCGGCTATGTCGCGAAATGTCCGAATGTCGGGCAGTTCCTGAAGAACCTGGAATTCTCGCTGGCGATGGAAAACGAGATCATGGGCGCGATCCTGAACGACAACGAGGACCCGCAGGACGCCGCCAAAGCCTGGCTCGCGGCGAATCCCGCCGTGCTCGGCCCCTGGCTCGACGGGGTGACGACCAAGGACGGCGGCGACGCCATGGCAGCCGTCAAGGCGGCGCTCGACTGAGCCTTTTCCAACCCCTCCCGGTGATCTCCGGGAGGGGTTTTTGATTGGGGCTTCAAGACCCGGGGGGAGGAGCCATGGACTGGCTGACGGAGCATAAGATCCCGCTTGGCGCCGGAGCACGGGTCGTTCTCGACTGGCTCCAGGTCAACGGCGCCGGCTTTTTCGACGGCCTGTCGGAGGCGATGGAGGGGCTGATCGACGGCATCCTCTGGATCCTGCAGACCCCGAATCCGCTCATCATCATCGCGCTGTTCACCGCGCTGACCTGGGTGTTGCAGCGCAATTGGAAGATCTGCGCCTTCGTCGCCCTGGGCTTCCTCTTCATCGTCAATCAGGGCTATTGGGAGGAAACCACCGAGAGCCTGACCCTGGTGCTGTCGGCCTGTGTCGTGTGCATGGCGGTCGGGATGCCGATCGGAATCGCCGCCGCCCACCGGCCGAAGCTCTACACCGCGCTCCGTCCGATCCTCGATCTGATGCAGACCCTGCCGACCTTCGTCTATCTCATCCCGGCGATCGTCTTTTTTGGGATCGGCATGGTGCCCGGGCTCATCGCGACGGTGATCTTCGTCCTCCCGGCCCCGATAAGGCTCACCCATCTCGGCGTCGTCTCGACCCCGACCGCCCTGCTGGAGGCGGCCGACGCCTTCGGCGCCACCAAATGGCAGAAATTGGCCAAGGTGGAACTGCCCTATGCCTTTCCGCAGATCATGGCCGGCCTCAACCAGACCATCATGCTGTCGCTGTCCATGGTGGTGATCGCCGCCCTGGTCGGTGCCGACGGGCTCGGCGTTCCGGTGGTGCGGGCGCTCAACCGGGTCGACACGGCGCTCGGCTTCGAGAGCGGCTTCATCATCGTCGTCGTGGCGATCATCCTCGACCGCATGCTGCGGGTAGAGGCCAAACGATGACGGCGGTGTCCTTCAACGCGGTCAACATCGTTTTCGGCGAGCGGCCGGAAACCGCCCTACCCTTGATGGACGACGGCAAGAGCCGGGCGGAGATCCAGGCGGCGACCGGACAGATCCTCGGCGTGCACGACTGCTCGGTTGATGTGGCGGAGGGCGAGATCCTCGTGCTGATGGGACTCTCCGGCTCCGGCAAATCCACCCTGCTGCGGGCGGTCAACGGCCTCAACCCGGTGGTCCGCGGCGCGGTCGAGGTCCATGACGGCGACCGCATGGTCGACGTCACCCACGCCGACGCCGCCACCCTGCGCCATATCCGGCTCAACCGCGTGGCCATGGTGTTCCAGCAATTCGGCCTGCTGCCCTGGCGGACGGTCGCCGACAACGCCGGGCTGGGCCTCGAACTGGCCGGGCTCGACCGGCAAGAGCGCCGGCAACGGGTGATGGACCAATTGGCCCTGGTCGGCCTGACCGATTGGGCCGACCGCAAGGTCGGGGAGTTGTCGGGGGGCATGCAGCAGCGGGTCGGCCTCGCCCGCGCATTCGCCACCCAAGCCCCGATCCTGCTGATGGACGAGCCCTTCTCAGCGCTCGATCCGCTGATCCGGAACCGCCTCCAGGACGAGTTGCTGGACCTGCAGAGGACTCTCAAACGGACGATCATCTTCGTCAGCCACGATCTCGACGAGGCGTTCAAGCTGGGGGATCGCATCGCCATCATGGAAGGCGGGCGGATCGTCCAATGCGGCACGCCGAAGGACATCTTCTCCGAGCCCGCCAACGACTATGTCGCCGATTTCGTCGCCCATATGAACCCGCTGGGGGTGCTCAAGGCCGGCGATATGGCGGTGCCCGGAACGGACCGGACGGCGGAGGAGACCATTCCCGCCGACGCCCCCGCCCGCGACGTCATGCTCCGCCTCCAGTCTGTGCCCCTGTTGGCGGTGACCGCCGACGGGGAGGTCGTCGGGACCGTCTCGGCGGAGGACGTGTTCGCCAAACTGCTCGACACCAGGGGCTAGGCGCACATTGCGCGCCCAACCGGGACAGCACGGCCCAACCCGATGCCGCATCGGCCGACCCTAACGGAGATGTTATGATGTCGCCGGTCCGCTGGGGGGACTAGGCTGGTATCAATACCGACTGAGCTCGGGTAGGTGGGAGCGGAAACCGGACATGGACCTTGCCGCCGCCGGGCCGGCCCCCTAAAGAAGTTTCTGAACGATCATTTAGAGGGAGAGGCCGGATGGGATCGCTGAGAGGAAAAGGGATTGCGGCCGCCACCGTCTTTTGCCTGGCGACGGCCCTCTCCGCCATGGCCGCGTCGCTCGGGGCCGGCCAGGAGGCCGCCTTCCGGGTGGTCGATGCGGACGGCGAGCCGGTCGTCGGCGCGGTCCTGACCCTCACCCCCCTGGACGCCCAACCCGACGGACCGGTGGACGCGCCCGATGGGGTTCCCGTCCTCGACCAGGCGGACACGGCCTTCGAGCCGACGGTCGTGCTGGTCCGGGCGGGCGGCACGGTCCGGCTCAGAAACAGCGACCCCTTCAATCACCATGTCTATTCCTTTTCCCGGGTGAAGCAGTTCGACGCGGTGATGCGGGCGGACGGGGCGGAGAAGGAGATCGTCCTGGAAGAGCCCGGCGTTGTCGCGGTCGGCTGCAACATCCACGATCAGATGAGGGGCTTCATCTATGTGATCGCGGCCCCCCATTATCGCGAGACCGGCGCGGCCGGCGACGCGGTGTTCGAGGACCTCGCCCCCGGCCGCTATGTCCTAAGGCCCTGGCATCCCCTGTTGCGCGGCCGTCCGGCTCGTTGGGAACAGGAAGTGACCATCGATGCCGAGGGCGGGGTGAAAACCGTGGCCATCGACCTGCGCGCCGGTCGGCGGGAAGGTGCCGGGCGCGGCAAGGAACGTCGGAAATACTGAGGAAGTTCGATGCGGATCTCCCTGCAAACCCGATTGCTGCTGCTGGTCGCCCTGTTGCTGGGCATCATCCAGGTCATCAATCTGGTGGCGGTGACCTCCTCCAACCGGGACCTGGTGATCGAACGGGCCCAGAACGATCTGACCAACGAAGCGGCGGTCCTGCGGCAGGCGATCATCCGGGAGAACGAACGCCTGGTGCAGGAAGCCGAGATCGTCACCCTCGACTTTGCCTTCCGGGAGGCGATCGCCACGGGCGATCCCGGTACCATGGCGAGCGTGATGCAGAATGTCCGCGACCGGCTCGACGTCGCCCGCGCGACCCTGATCGACCTCGACGGCCATATCGAGGCCGATACCCAGGCGGATGCGGACCTGTTGGGCGCCGCGTTCCCCTATCTCGCCCTGGTGGACGAGGCCTATGACACCGAAACCGCGACCCAGAGCTTCGTCGCGACGGACAACGGCACCTTCCGGATCATCGTCGTCCCGGTCCTGGTGCCGGTCCCGGTGGCCTTCATCGCCGCCTGGGTGCCCCTGGACGGAGCCAGTCTCGAGGCCCTGGCCGCGTCGGTGACCCAGGATGTCTCGCTCGCGGTGATCACGACCGGCGCTTATGGCGGCTGGAATGTGACGTCCTCGACGCTCGCCCCCGCCGCGACAAGCGATCTGGAAGCCGCTCTGACGACGGAGAGCGACGGCGGCGCGGGCAGCCTGGAGTGGCAGACCGTCCAGGCCGTTGCCCTCGGCGGCGAGTTGAAGGCCTATCTGCCGGCCCGTCTGGACACGGCCGTGGGCAGCCTGCCGGTCGGGGTGGTGTTCACACTCTCCCTGGACGAAGCACTGAAGGCCGCCGACCCGCTGCTGCTCAGCATGTATGTCATCCTCGCCGCCTCGCTTGCCGTCGGGCTGATCGGCGCCTTCCTGACCGGCCGGAGTATCGTCCGGCCGATCCGCACCCTGGCCGCCGCCGCCCGCCGGGTCAGCGGCGGCGACTACCGCGAGGAGGTCGCGGTCACCACAAGGGACGAGTTGTCGGATCTGGCCACCAGCTTCAACCAGATGACCGGCGACATCCGCGACCGGGAGGAGCGGATCTCCTATCAGGCCCGATATGACGCGCTGACCGGGCGGCCCAACCGGATGGAGTTCATCGAGCGCGCCAAGGACCGGATCGCGACGGCGAGATCCGCCGGACGGGAAGACGGCGCCATCGGGATCGCGGTGATCAACGCGCCGACCGTGCGCGAGGTCGGGCGGACCCTTGGCCATCATCTCGGCGACATCTTGATCCAGGAACTGGCCAACCGGATCGCCGAGGCGGCCGGCGAGAGAGCGCTGGTCGGCCGGATCGGCAGCGACGATTTCGCCCTGCTGCTGGAATGCGGCGGCCGGGAGGGCCTCGACCGGCAGATGGCCGACGTCACCGACGGGCTGACACGGGCCCTGCAGATCGACGGCGTGAACGTGGACATCACCGCCCATGTCGGCCTGTCGATCTGTCCCGAACACGGGCACGACGCGGACGCCCTGCTGCGTCAGGCGGATTTCTCGGTCGACCTGGCGCGGGGAAAGGCCCGCTTCCTCCATGTCTTCGACCCGGCGCGCGACAAGCCCGACCCGGACCGCCTCGGCCTCATGGGCGAACTGCGCAAGGGCGTCGAGGCGGGCGAGTTCCAGGTCTACTATCAGCCGAAGATCGACGTCGCCTCCGGCCGGATCAAAGGCGCCGAGGCGCTGGTCCGCTGGATCCATCCGGTGCGAGGCTTCATGCCGCCGGACAGCTTCATCCCCTTCGCCGAGCAGACCGGTCAGATCCGGGTCCTGACCGACTGGGTCCTGGCGACGGCGATGGACTCGGCGGCGGCCTGGCGGCGGGACGGTCACGATCTCACGGTCGCGGTCAACCTGTCGGTCCGCGATCTGGTGAACCCGGCGCTGCCGGAGATTGTCGCCCGGGAGCTTTCCGCCCGTTCCCTGCCGCCAGAGGCGCTGACCCTGGAAATCACCGAGGGTGCCCTGATGGAAGATCAGGATCTGGTCCTCACGATCCTGGAAAAGCTGGCCGCCCTCGGCGTGCCGCTGTCCATCGACGACTACGGCACCGGCTATTCCTCGCTCAGCTATCTCAAGCGGCTGCCGGTGCACGAACTGAAGATCGACAAGTCCTTCGTCCTCAACCTCGCCACGTCGGACGAGGACGACGTGATCGTCCGCTCAACGGTGGAGATGGGCCACAATCTCGGTCTCGCCATCACTGCGGAGGGCGTGGAGGATCAGGCGTCGCTCACCCGCCTGCACCACCTCGGCTGCGAGGCCGCCCAGGGCTTCTTCATGTCCCGCCCCCTACCGGAATCCGACTTCGTCGCGCTGGTGACCTCGGCGCCGGTCTGGACGCCGGAAAACAGCACGGCCGCGTCATGAGGCGGTTCCCACTCGCGCTGGTCGGCATGGCGCTGCTGACGGCCGGGCCGGCGACGGCACAGCTTCAGGACCAATTCCTCATCGGCGACATGCCGGTCGAGTACGAGGTCACGGGCCTGATCGACCTGCGGGCGGCGTCGGCCGACGCCAAGGAGAATTGGGCCGATGGCGGGCGGGGGCTGCTGCGCTTCGGCAGCGGCGACGGCGACCGGGAAGTCGAGGCCGACATCGCCGACGCGACCCTGATCCTCGATGCCCGCCTCGGTTTCGAGACGTCCCTGTTCCTTCAGGCCCAATACGAGCCGGACCAACACCACCCGGTCGACCTCGTCGAAGGCTTCCTGCAATACCGCCCGGTCTCGACCTCCCGCTGGCGGCCCCGGATCCGGGCGGGCGTCTTTTTCCCACCGGTCTCGCTGGAGCATGAGAGCATCGGCTGGACATCGCCCTATACGATCACGCCGTCGGCGGTGAACGCCTGGATCGGGGAGGAGGTCCGTTCCACCGGGGTCGAGGGCGGCCTCACCTACCGGCTCGACGCGGACGCGCGGGTCGATACGACCCTCGCCGCCTTTGTCGGCAACGATCCGCTCGGCGTGCTGCTGACCTATCGGGGCTGGGGCGTTCACGACCGGAAGTCCGGCTATTTCGACGACATCGCCGTCCCTGTTCAGGGCCGGCCGCGCGACCTGCGCCCCTTCCTGGAGCTCGACGACAATATCGGCCTCCATGGCGGGGTGACCTATGCCGACGAAAGCTGGGGCGAGATCGGGGTCTTCGGCTATCACAATTTCGCCGACCCGAGGGCCGCCCGCAACGGTCAGGGCGCCTGGGCGACGAAATTCGCCAATCTCGGCGGGCGGCTATTCCTGCCCTATGAGATCGAAGCGTTGGGCCAGATCATGGCCGGCACCACGGAGATCTTCCCCGATGGCCAGCGGGACGCCCGGATCGGGGTCGAATTCAGGGCGGGCTATGTAATGCTGAGCCGCCCCTTCGGCCGCGACCACCGGGTCAGCGTCCGCTGGGACCGGTTCCTTCTGGACGACCTCAATCCCGGATTCGCCGGGCGCCCGCCCCACGATCAGGAGGGGAACGCGTTCACCGCCGCCTATATCTACTATCCCGGCGACCGGCACCGGCTGACCTTCGAAGTGGTCTACTCCGAAGATCAGCGGCCGGACCGGGGTCAATCGGGCGAACCGGAACAGTTCGACGAGACCTTGTTCCAGATCAGCTACCGATATTTCTTTTAGGCCGCGGCCTCGGCGGCGGAGCGGCCCGGCAGGCTGCCGGTCAGCACATAATCCAGGATCTGGACGATCTGCCCAGGCGTCTCGGCGACGGCGAGGGCGGCCCCGTCGACCTCCTTCAGCGGATGGGTCAGGGCCGGATCGTGCATGACGATATAGGGGGTGTTGAGGGCGGCGGCGTAGCCCGCGTCGAAGGCGGCGTTCCACTGCTTGTACTTGTCGCCGAACCGGACCACGACGATATCGGCCCGCTCGATCAGCGTGCGGGTGCGCAGCGCGTTGACCTTGGCGCCCTTGTGGTCCTTCCAGAATCCGCTTTCTTCCTCACCCAGAATCGCGACGCCGCAATCGTCGCTGTTCTCGTGGATGGTGACCGGCGCGGTGAAGGTCACGTCGAGGCCGGCGGCCTTGCAGCCCTCCTCGATCTCTTCGCGCCAATTCGTGTGGATCTCCCCGGAGAGATAGACTTCGAGCGATGACATATCGGTATTCCTCAGTTGCGTGATCGGCCCCCATAACCTGGGACCGCTTTCCATCGGGTCAATGTAAAGGGCTTTCTACGACAATCCCTATCGGGGACGGCCACACCAGAAGGAAAAGCACCTTAGAAAGGCGTCCGGGTGGCGTGCCTCGAACCGGTCCCAGGCGGCGAGATCCCGCCACGCCTCGGGCGCCGGGTTCTCGGCGCGGAACAGGTCCGCCACCGGCGGCTCCGGCTCCGCCCCCAGGAAGACCAGCCCGAGCTCGGCCAAAGAGGCGCCGATCCGCTCCAGGGAGAAGACATGCTCCTGGACATGCAGGAACAGATCCCGGAAATGGCTGGCCACGAAGAAATCGGCGAACTGCCTGGCCCCGGCGGCCCGGTGATCGTCCGGCAGCGCCAGCAGGGCCTTCCGGGCGCGGCGGACGCGGTCAGGATCGCCGTCCCCCGCCGCTGGCCGTAAAGCGGCCAGATAATCCTGGACCGGCACGATGTTTCGCCGTCCCCGCTCCGTGTAGAGGGCGATCAACATCACCCCGTCCTCGGCCATAAGGTCGGTCAGCGCCCGCCAGCCGGCCAAAGGATCGGCCAGATGATGCAGCACACCGAAGCTCTGGATCATCGGCACGTCCCGCAGGCAGGGCCGGAAGTCTTCCGGCACGAGACTCGCATCGGCCCCGTTCAATGCCAGGATATCCGCTTCGGCGAGACAGAGATTGTCGGCGCTGTACAGCCGGGCCCGGTGAGTCGCGAGCGCGAGACTGCGCTTGGCGATATCGATCCCCAGAAAACGGGTCTCGGGAAAGCTGCGGGCCATCAGCAGGGGGTGCTGGCCGGTACCGGCGCCGGCGACGAGGACATGGGGCACCGGCCCGGCGCCGTCGCGATCCAGGAGATAGCCCTGCGCCCGAAGATCCCCGACCCACGCCCCCATCGAGAGCGGGGTGACGGGCCCCATCCGCGGCCAACGCGGGAAGGGGTTCTCGTCATACATCTCCGCGACGGCAATGGATGTGGCGTCGAGAACCGGCGTCAGGGCCGGGATGTCCGCCATCAGGGCACGCTCGGCCCATGGCTCGCCAAGGATGGTGGCGAACAGGGCCGACAGGGCGGGCTCTCCTTGGCGGAGCAGGGCCTCGGCGACATCCTCAGACAGGGCCAGGGAGGACAGCGGGCGGTAAAGGGCCACCCTCAGGGCCGACGCGACCGGGTCGCCGTTGCCCGCCTCAAGCTCCGCCTGAAGGGCGGCGAGACGGTCCCGCTCCGCCTTGGTTTCCAGGCAAACGAATTCCTGCCGGAACATCTGCGTCGCCAGGGCGGCGGCGAGACCGAGAACCGGCTCGGCCAGCAACACCCCGTCGTCCAGATCGAGGAGGTCGCGACGCAGCGCCGTCATCGGCCCCTCGAGGGGCAGGCTGTGCCAGGCGGTCGCCCGCAACACGGCATGGAGCAAAGGGTCCGACAGCGCTCCTGTGTCCCGCACGGATTTGGGCCAACGGGGAGCGACCCTTTCCAGCAGGCTGTTCGCCAGGGTCCGCGGATCCAACCCCGGATCGTCGAGCAACGCGCATAATTCAGCGTCGGATGCCTCCGCCAGCGCCGAAGGGTCGGCGGCGAGGTCGCCAATCAGCCTCTGACGGGCGGCATGGCGAAACCGAATCGCGTCCGGTTGCGCCGGATCGAAGGCGAGAACTTTGTCGAAGATCGCCAGGGCGCGGCCCGTTTCACCCCGATCAAGGGCGCGGATCCCCGCCTCCAGCACCTCGCGGACGGTGGGCATCGGCGGCGTCAGACCCAGACCGGCGAATGGGAATCCAGCGGGACCGTCGGTTGCTCCCAACGGGCCGGCGTCTCCGACAGGGTCGCGGCATGGCGGATCGCGCTCAACCGCCCGAAACCGCTTTCGCTGTCATCGAGGAAGGGCGCGACCGCCGCGCGGTCCGGATCGGCGGCCGACAATCCGTCCGGAAGCCGCCCGAGATCCCGCAGCCAAAGCCCGGTCCGGGCGAGCGACACTCGGACATGCCAACTGCCCCCCTCCTCCATCTGCCGCAAGAGGGCCGCCATGATCCCGAGCGCCAGGAAGTAACCGGAGGCGTGGTCGAGGGCCTGACAGGGGAGGACCTTCGGCATATCGCTGCCCGCCGCCTCGGCCTCGGCATGATTGATGCCGGACGCGTTCTGAACCAGCGAGTCGAAGCCGCGCCGGCCGGACCAGGGGCCGAGATGACCATAGGCGCTGAGGCTGGCGGCGACGATGCCGGGTCTGAGATCGGCCAAGGCCTCCGGCGAGAAGCCCTTTTCGGCGAGGCCGCCCGGACGGTAGCCCTGGACGAAGACATCGGCCTCCCGCGCCAGTCCCTTCAGCCTGTCCCGATCGGCATCCTGCCGCAGGTCGAGTTGCGCAGAGCGCTTGCCCCGGCCCGCATCGATGATCAGCGGCGGCACGAAAGGCAGATGCGGCCCGGTGATCCGCAGGACCTGGGCACCGTGCGCCGCCAACGTCCGGCCGCCGACCGGGCCGGCGATCACCCGGGTCAGATCGAGGACCTTAAGCCCGGAAAGCGGCCTTGCCCCCGGCCCCATTTCCTTCGGCGGCGCCTCGCCGATCCTTTCGAGATGGATGACCGGTTGCGCCGGTAGCACCTTGGCGGCGTCGAGCGCGTCCCATTGGGCGAAACCGCGATAGGCGGTGGCCACCAGTCCCCGCTCGACAACCGCCGTCTCGAAGGCCTCGGCGTCCCAGTGATCGAGCTTCGCCTGGACCGCCGCGCGATCGTAATCGGCACCGATCAGGTCCAGAAGCCCATCCCGGTGATGGGGGAAATTGGTGTGGATCCGGACATAGCCGTCGCGGCAGGCATAAAGTCCGGCGATCTTATCGAAGAGATCGTGGGGCGGACCGCCGTCGACCGTGAAATAACGCTCGCTGCGGAATTCGGCGGCCGCATGGGCCATGTCGACCGAGACCTCCTGGGCGACACCGGTCCGCCGGCGATGGAGTTCCGCCGCGGCGAGGCCGGCGGCGGCGATCGACGCCTGCGCCGCCGCCCCGACCCGGAAGGACGAGGGCTGAGCCGGTTCGTCCCCGGTCAGGCGCAGGTTGTCCGTCGGGATATGTCCGGGTGCCGCCTCTTCGATCAACGTCTCGACGATCTCGCCCGATGCCTGCATTTTGTTCTACTCCGCTTCCATGGATTCCAACACCTTACGGTATTCGCCAGCAGGATAGACGCCCAGCACTTTCAGTCGATCTTTCTTGGAGAAGTAGCGCAGCTCCTCCATCGCGTTTTGCATACGCGGATCGTCGAGATGCGCCTCGGCGTCGGTATAGAACTGGGCCGCGCTGAAATGCCCCCCGACAAGATAACTTTCCAGCTTGGTCAAGTTGACACCGTTGGTCGCGAAGCCACCCATCGCCTTGTAGAGGGCGGCGGGAACGCTCCGCACCTCGAAGACCACGGTGGTGAGATAGGCCTGGGCCGGGTCATAGACCGGCCGACGCGGTTCCCGCGCCATGATCAGGAAACGGGTCGTGTTGTGTTCCGCGTCCTCGATATTCTCGGCCAGGACTTCCAAACCGTAGATCTCCGCCGAGAGTTTGCTCGCGATGGCGGCGACCTCCCGGTTGCCTTCCTCGGCGACATCCTTGGCGGCCCCCGCCGTATCGGTCACCGCCTGCCGGCTGAAGCCATGTTTGGAGATGATCCCCCGGCACTGCGCCAGCGCCATACCATGACTGCGGACCTCCTCGATCTCGTCGATTTTGGTGCCCGGCAGCGCAAGCAAGCACATCTCAACCCGATGAAAGTGCTCGCCGACGATGTGAAGCCCGCTGTTCGGGAGGAGATGGTGGATATCGGCCACCCGCCCGGCGACCGAGTTCTCCACCGGCACCATGGCCAGATCGGCGTCCCCGTCGCGGACGGCGGCCAACATGTCCTCGAAGGTGGCACAGGGGGTCGGCGCGTGATCGGGAAGGGCGGCGAGGCTCGCCATATTGCTGAAGGCGCCGGGAACGCCCTGATAGGCGACTTTCTTTTGAACCTGGGACATGGACGGATCAGAACTCCAAATGGGGGAACGGAAGGAAGGGTGGGCTATCGCGCCGAGGCGATCACGGCGCGGGCGCGGTCCAGATCGGCGGGCGTATCCACCGTGAGCGGTACGGAATCGATCCGTGCGACATCAATCCGCATACCATCTTCAAGCGCGCGAAGCTGCTCCAGTTTCTCTCGCTCCTCCAAGGGGCTGGGCGGCAAGGAGACAAACCGCTGAAGGGCCGGTCGGCGGAAGGCGTAGAGGCCGATATGGTGGAACAGCTCGCCCTCGCCGTAAGGCGCGGTCGCCCGGGTGAAATAGAGCGCCCGGCCGACACGTCCGTCGGGCCGCCAGGAGACCACCGGCTTGACCGCCGCCGGGTCGTCGCGCTCCGCCTCGTCCACGATCGGCGCGGCGATGGTCGCGATGTCCACGGCCGGCTCTGCCAGCGGGTCGAGACAGGCCCGCACCGCCGCCGGGTCCAGGGTCGGATTATCGCCCTGGACGTTGATCACCACGTCGTGCCGCCCGTCCGGGTCGAGGGCGGAACAGGCCTCCCAGATCCGGTCGGACCCGGAGGGATGGGCGGGGTCGGTCGCGACCGTCTCGAGCCCATGGTCCCGGACCGCCTCCATGATTTCGGGATCGGCCGCCGCCACGACAACGCGGCCGATATCCGCCTCCCGCGCCTGAAAAGCGGAGCGGACGACCATCGGAAGCCCGCCGATATCGGCAAGCATCTTGTTCGGGAGCCGGGTGGAGGCGAGACGGGCCGGGATGAGGACGATCGGTTTCATGGGCGGTTTCATGGGCGGTGTCATGGTTAATTCCACAAGGACAAAGGGTCAGGGTGGGCGCCGGGGGTCCCCATCGCCGAAAAATCGGCTCAGCCCCCCGGATTCGACGCCGCAGTGGGGTTGCGGCGCCGTTAGATGTCGATATAACACGTCCCCTGAATATGTGGGCGGGTCGGATATCATCTACCCGCCTGTCTATCCTGAAGAATTCGAGGTGAGCAATGTCGGGATCGCTTGAGGGCAACAAAATCGCCGCCGCCATCATTCTGGCCGGCCTGGTGGGCATGGGGAGCGGTCTGATCAGCCGGGTTGCGATACACAGCAATGTGCCGGAAACCCCGGCCTATGCGATCGAAGTGCCGGAAAGCGGCGCCACCCAGGTCGCGGCCGCCGAGGAACCGGCCGGTCCGGAACCGATTTCCGCCCTGCTCGCCAGCGCGGACGTCGCGGCGGGCGAGAAGGCTTTCCGGGCCTGCGCCTCCTGTCACAGCTGGGAAGAGGGCGGCGCCCACAAGGTCGGCCCCAACCTCTGGGACATCGTCGGCCACGAGAAGAGCGCGATGGACGGCTTCACCCGCTATTCCGGGGCGTTGGCGGCGGACGATGCCTGGACCTACGAGAATCTGAACGCGTTCCTCTACGATCCGAAAGCTTACGCCCCGGGCACCACCATGGGCTATCGCGGCATGAAAAAGACCAGCGACCGCGCCAATCTGATCGCCTGGCTGCGCACGCACTCCGCCGATCCGGTGCCGCTGCCCTGATCGGCCTTTTCTGACGGGAGACCCGATGTGAGCCGTTTGACCGAAGTGCCGGGCGGCCTCGTCGCGTTCGCCCAGAGCCTCGCCGACGTGTCGGGTCCGGTCGCAAGGCGCTATTTCCGGACCGGTGTCGATGTCGTGACCAAAGGCGACGAGAGCCCGGTCACGCTGGCCGACCGCACGGCGGAAGAGGAAATCCGCAAGGTCATCGAGGCGACCTATCCGGATCACGGCATCATCGGCGAGGAACACGGCATCGTCCGTCAGGACGCCGAATGGGTCTGGTGCCTGGACCCGATCGACGGCACCAAGGCCTTCATCGCCGGCAAACCCACCTTCACCACGCTGATCGCGCTCTTCCATGAGGGGACGCCGGTGCTGGGCGTGATCGACCAGCCGATCCAGAACGAACGCTGGATCGGCGGCGTCGGGGTTCCGGCCACCCTCAACGGCCAGCCGATCCAGGTCGCCAAGGACCTGCCGATCCACGACGCCGTCCTCAACATCACCGACGAGAGCATGTTGCACCGGCCGGGCTATATGGACCGGTTCCGCCGGGTGATGGACGCGGTGCGGTTCACGAGCTGGGGCGGAGACGCCTATGGCGCGGCGCTGGTCGCCAGCGGGTCGATTCACATCATGGTCGAGGAAGGTCACCAGCTCTATGACTGGGCCGCCCTTCGCCCGGTGATCGAGGCCGCCGGCGGGGTGTTCACCGACTGGCGGGGCAACCGCCACGACGCGGTCCCGGGCCTGCACGATGTGGTCGCGACGGCGAGCCCGCGCCTACACGAACAGGTGCTGAGGCTTTTGGACGCGTAACGTTCCCCACAACGAACTTGGCATTGCGCCTTTTTTGAGCCGAACTCCTCTCTATGTTAGGGTCAGGACCCATAAATGGTTCGCGGTTCTGCCGCCGGTAAAGGGTTGGGACGCCAAGGAAAAGCGGCGAAAGCGATGTGGCGCATCGTCGAGCCGCTTTGACGCTGCGGACCGGTCGTTTACAGGCGGCCCGGAAGGGTTCGGCGGATTTGTCGTCTTGTCACGCAGATTCCTTGGAAAATGCACCGCATTTCCCGGCGAAATCTCCGTTTCCAGACCAGCCAAATCCGACACGAACAGAAACCGAAACCATTTATGGGGCCTGACCCTAGGCCAATAAGAAGTCAAAACAGGGAGATGGGATATGCGGCGGTGCTTGACGGCCCTTTTTGTGGCCGTGGCGGCCTTCGGTGCGATACCGGCGACGGCGGAGACGACGATCAGCCACGGGATCGCCATCCATGGGGAACCGAAACTGCCACCGGACTTCCCGCATTTCCCCTATGTGAACCCCGACGCGCCGAAGGGCGGGTCGATCACCCTATCGGCCACCGGCACCTTCGACAGCTTCAATCCCTTCACCATCAAGGGCCAGTCCGCCGCCGGCATCGGGACGACCTTCGAGACACTCGGGACCGGCAACGGCGACGAGCCGAGCGTGGAATACGGCCTGCTCGCCGAGAGCATCGAGGTGCCGGACGACCGCTCCTGGGTCGCGTTCACCCTGCGCGAAGAGGCCCGCTTCCATGACGGCGAGCCGGTCAAGCCGGAGGACGTGATCTGGACCCTGGAGACCCTCAAGGAAAAGGGTCCGCCCTTCTACCGCTTCTATTTCGGCAATGTCCGCTCGGTGACCAAGACCGGGCCGCGGACGGTACGGTTCGACTTCGTCGAGACCTCGAACAACGAGTTGCCGGTGATCGTCGCCCAACTGCCGATCCTGCCGAAGCATTACTGGGAAGGCCGGGACATCGGCCAGACCACCCTGGAGCCGCCGCTGGGCAGCGGCCCCTACCGGGTCAAGAGCTTCGAGGCGGGCCGCCGGGTCACCTATGAGCGGGTCGAGGACTATTGGGGCAAGGATCTGCCGATCAACAAGGGCCGGCACAATTTCAACGAGATCACCTACGACTACTACCGCGACCAGACGATCGCCTTCGAGGCGTTCAAGTCCGGCGAGTTCGACTTCCGGGTGGAGAACAGCTCCAAGAACTGGGCGACCGGCTACGAGACCCCGGCCGTGAAGGACGGCGCGCTGATCCGGACCACCACCCAACTGGACAATCCGGAGCCGATGCAGGGCTTCGTCATGAACCAGCGCAAAGCGATCTTCCAGGACATCCGGGTCCGCGAGGCGCTGGTCCAGTTCTTCGACTTCGAGACCCTGAACAAAACCCTGTTCTACGGACTCCTGACCCAGCCGAAACATTACTTCTGGTCACCGGAATTCGCCGCCACCGGGATCCCCGAGGGCCGTGAGCTGGAAATCCTGGAGCCCTATCGGGATCAACTCCCCGCCCGCCTGTTCACCGAGCCCTTCGCCTTCCCGAAGACCGCCGGCGACGGCAATATCCGCCCGCAACTGCGCACGGCGCTGCGACTGTTCCGCCAGGCGGGGTGGACCTTGCAGGACGGCAAGCTGGTCAACGCGGACGGCGAGCAGATGCGGTTCGAGATCCTGTTGAACTCGCCGAGCATGGAGCGGGTGACCCTGCCCTATAAGCAGAACCTCGAACGGGCCGGGATCGCCGTGGACGTCCGCACGGTGGACACGGCGCAGTACCGCAACCGGGTCGACAACTTCGACTTCGACATGATCGTCAGCGTGTTCGGCCAGTCGACCAGCCCGGGCAACGAGCAGCGGGATTACTGGTCCTGCGCCGCCGCCAAGCGGCCGGGCAGCCGCAATGTCATGGGGCTGTGCAGCCCGGTCGTCGACAGCCTGATCGAAAAGCTGATCCAGGCGAAGACAAGGGAAGAGCTGGATTATCACGTCCGCGCCCTCGACCGGGTGCTGCTGTGGGGCCACAACATCGTCCCGCAACAGCGTTCCCGCGACGTCTGGCTGGCGTTCTGGGACCGGTTCGGCCGGCCCGACCGCTTTCCGAAGCACACCCTGGGCGTGCTGGACAGTTGGTGGGTCGAGCCGGAGAAGTCCGCGGCCATCGACGCCTACCTGAACCGCTAAAGCGCAGGCCCGATGCTCGCCTATATCATCCGCCGGCTGCTGCTGATCGTCCCCACCCTGTTGGGGATCATGGTGATCAATTTCCTGGTGGTGCAGACCGCTCCCGGGGGACCGGTCGAACAGTTGCTGGCCCAGATCGAGGGCACGGCGGTATCCGCCACCTCCCGGATCTCGGGGGATACGGCGGGCGAGCAGGGAACGGCGGCGGACGCGCCGGCCAGTTCCAGCGAGGGCAGCCAGACCTATCGCGGGGCCCGCGGCCTCGACCCGGAGATCATCGCGGAGATCGAGGCCGAGTTCGGCTTCGACAAGCCGGTCTGGGAGCGGTTCTGGCTGATGCTGGGCAACTACGCGACCTTCGATTTCGGCGAGAGCTTCTTCCGCGATCAACGGGTGGTCGACCTGGTCCTCGACAAGATGCCGGTCTCGATCTCGCTCGGCCTGTGGACCACGCTGCTGGTCTATTTGATCTCGATCCCGCTGGGCATCCGCAAGGCGGTGATGGACGGGTCCAATTTCGACATCTGGACCTCCGGCGTGGTCATCGTCGGCTACGCCATCCCCGGCTTCCTGTTCGCCATCCTGCTGGTCGTGCTGTTCGCCGGCGGCAGCTATTGGGACATCTTCCCGCTGCGCGGCCTCGTCTCCGACAATTGGGACGAGTTGAGCTGGCCGGCCAAGATCCTGGATTACTTCTGGCATATCACCCTGCCGGTCATCGCCATGGTGATCGGTGGCTTCGCCGGCCTCACCATGCTGACCAAGAACTCCTTTCTGGAGGAGATCAACAAGCAATATGTGGTCACCGCCCGGGCCAAGGGGCTCGAGGAGAGCCGGGTCCTCTACGGCCATGTGTTCCGCAACGCCATGCTGATCGTGGTCGCCGGCTTCCCCAGCGCCTTCGTCTCGATCCTGTTCACCGGCAGCCTGCTGATCGAGGTGATCTTCTCCCTCGACGGCCTCGGCCTGCTCGGCTTCGAGGCGGCGATCAACCGCGACTATCCGATCATGTTCGGCACCCTGTTCTTCTTCACCCTGCTGGGCCTGCTTTTGAACCTGCTGGGCGATCTCATGTATGTGGTGATCGACCCGCGCATCGACTTCGAGAGCCGCGACTGATGTCGACGATCACCGACAGGGCGCCCGCCCAACCCACGTCGCGGCAGCGTTACAAAGTCCTCGGCTTCACCGTGACCCCGGTGACCTATCGCCGGTGGGAGCAGTTCAAGGCGAACCGCCGGGGCTATTGGTCCTTGTGGATCTTCCTGGTGCTGTTCGTCGCCAGCCTGTTCGCCGAGTTCATCGCCAACGACCGGCCGATCCTGATCCTCTATGACGGCGGCATCTATTCGCCGGTGTTCAAGGATTATGACGAGGTGACCTTCGGGGGCGATCTGCCCATCGAGGCCGATTACCGGGACCCCTATATCGTCGAGCTGATCGAGGAGAACGGCCGGATCCTCTGGCCGCCGATCCCCTATAGCTACGACACCATCATCACCGATATCGGCAAGCCGGTGCCCTCGGCCCCGGACGCGGAGAATTGGCTGGGGACCGACGACAACGCCCGGGACGTGGTCGCCCGCCTGATCTACGGCTTCCGCATCTCGATCCTGTTCGGCCTGACGCTGACCCTGGCGTCCTCAGTCATCGGCATCGCCGCAGGTGCTATCCAGGGCTATTTCGGCGGGCTGACCGACCTTCTCTTCCAACGCTTCGTCGAGGTCTGGTCGGGCCTGCCCGTGCTCTACCTGCTGATCATCCTGGCGAGCGTCGTGGAGCCGAATTTCTGGTGGCTGCTGGGCCTGATGCTGGCGTTCAGCTGGATGGCCCTGGTCGGTGTGGTGCGGGCGGAGTTCCTGCGGGCGCGCAATTTCGACTATGTGAAGGCGGCGCGCGCCCTGGGGGTCTCGGACGGGGTGATCATGGTCCGCCATGTGCTGCCCAACGCCATGGTGGCGACGCTGACCTTCCTGCCCTTCATCCTCAACGGCTCGATCACGACCCTGACCAGTCTCGACTTTCTCGGCTTCGGCCTGCCCCCAGGTTCCGCCTCGCTCGGCGAGCTGCTCGCCCAGGGCAAGAACAACCTTCAGGCCCCTTGGCTCGGCATCACCGGCTTCCTCGTGCTGGCGGTCATGCTGAGCCTGTTGATCTTCATCGGCGAGGCGGTGCGCGATGCCTTCGACCCCCGCAAGGCACAGAGATAGGGCCGGGCGATGATGGAACCCTTGCTGCAAGTCCGCGATCTCAAGGTCGACTTCAACGGCAACGAGGCCGTGCGCGGGGTCGATTTCGACATCCACGCGGGCGAGACCGTCGCCCTGGTCGGCGAATCCGGCTCCGGCAAGTCGGTGACCGCGCTCTCGGTGCTGCAATTGCTGCCCTATCCGATCGCGAGCCACCCGGCGGGCTCCTCGATCCGCTTCGAGGGGCGGGAGATCATCGGCGGCACCAAGGATCTCATCCGCGATGTCCGGGGCGACGACGTGGCGATGATCTTCCAGGAGCCGATGACGTCACTCAACCCGCTGCACACGGTCGAAAAGCAGATCGCCGAGATGCTGACCGTGCACCAGGGCATGACCGGCGAGAAGGCCCGCGCCCGGGTTCTGGAACTGCTCGATCTCGTCCGTATCAAGGAGCCGGAAAGCCGGCTCAAGAGCTTTCCCCACCAGCTCTCCGGCGGCCAGCGTCAGCGGGTGATGATCGCCATGGCGCTTGCCAACAATCCGAAACTGCTGATCGCCGACGAGCCGACCACCGCCCTCGACGTCACCATCCAGGCGCAGATCCTCGACCTTCTGGCCGATCTCAAGCAGCGGCTCGGCATGGCGATGCTGTTCATCACCCACGACCTCAATCTGGTGCGCAAGATCGCCGACCGGGTCTGCATCATGACCGAGGGCAAGATCGTCGAGCAGGGCCCGACCAAAGAGGTTTTCGATGCGCCACAGCACGAATACTCGAGAATGCTCTTGGCGGCGGAACCGGAGGGTGGACCGCCGGCGGTGCCGGCCGATGCGCCGGAGATCCTCAAGACCGACGATCTCAAGGTCTGGTATCCGATCAAGCGCGGCGTGCTGCGCTTCACCGTCGGCCATATCAAGGCGGTGGACGGGGTCGATCTCACCCTGCGGGCCGGCGAGACGGTCGGGGTGGTGGGCGAAAGCGGGTCCGGCAAGACGACGCTCGCCATGGCCCTGCTGCGGCTGGAGAAGTCCAAGGGGCCGATCCGCTTCATGGGCCAGGAGATTGGCGGGTTCGGGATCAAGCAGGCCCGCCCCTTGCGCAAGCATTTGCAGGTGGTCTTCCAGGATCCCTTCTCCTCCCTGTCGCCGCGGCTCTCGGTCGGCGAGATCGTCGGCGAGGGGCTCAAGGTCCACGGCATGGGCGGTAGCGAGGACGAACGGGACGATCTGATCGTCCGGGCGCTGGAGGAGGTCGGGCTCGACCCCGGGACCCGGCACCGCTACCCCCACGAATTCTCCGGTGGCCAGCGGCAGCGGATCGCCATCGCCCGGGCCCTCGTGCTGGAACCGGAACTCCTGGTCCTGGACGAGCCGACCAGCGCGCTCGACCGCTCGGTTCAGAAGCAGGTGATCGAGCTCCTGCGCGGCATTCAGCGCAAGCGCGGCCTCGCCTTCGTCTTCATCTCCCACGATCTGCGGGTGGTGAAGGCGATGAGCCATCAGGTGATCGTGCTCAAGGACGGGATCGTCATGGAGGCGGGACCAGCCCAGCAGATCTTCGACGCCCCGCAGACGGACTATACGAAGGCGCTCATGAAGGCGGCGTTTTAGAGCTTCTGAATTCTCTTTGTCGAGGGATCAGCACGAGCCCTCGCATATCTCGGCCCCCCGGCCCAGCTCAAGGACACAGCCCCTCCCTTCGTGAACGAGGGGGTGGGGTGGGTTCCTTAAAAACCCCTCCAACCTCCCCTTCGGAAGGGGAGGCGACACAGGAGGGTCGGCCTAGGCCGACTGGGCGTAATCCAACGCGTAGCCGGCGGAGCGCACCGTGCGGATCGGGTCCGGCACGTCGTTCATGTTGAGCGCCTTGCGCAGCCGGCGGATGTGGACGTCGACGGTCCGCGGCTCGACATAGACATCCGCCCCCCAGACCGCGTCGAGGAGCTGTTCGCGGCTGAACACCCGGCCCGGATGCTCCATGAAATGCCGCAACAGGCGGAACTCGGTCGGGCCGAGATGGACGGTGGCGTCCTCACGCCGGACCTTGTGGGCCGCCAGATCCATGACGATGTCGCCCCAGGTCAGCGTCTCGGCGTCGGCCGACGGCTTGACCCGGCGCAGCACCGCCTTCACCCGGGCGATGAGTTCGGAGGGGCTGAACGGCTTGGTCACATAATCGTCGGCACCGGCGTTGAGGCCTCGGATCCGGTCCGCCTCCTCGCCCCGCGCGGTGAGCATGATCACCGGAATGTTGCGGGTCGCCGGCTGGCGGCGCAGGCGGCGGCAGACCTCGATGCCGGAGAGCATCGGCAGCATCCAATCGAGGATGATCAGGTCGGGCTTGCGCTCCGAGGCGGTGATCAGCGCCTCCTCGCCGTCGCCCGTCTCAATGAGGCCGAAGCCTTCTTTCTCCAGATTATACCGCAGCAGGGTGACAATGGCGGTCTCGTCCTCAACGATCATGATCTGGGTTTTCATCACTCTGCCTTATCGACGGTCGCTAGGATGTGGGGGTGGGGCCGGAATCGTCGGGTCCGGAATTGTAAGGCTCTACGGAACCGGATTCGGTGGGGGATTCGGCGGGGGATTCGGCGGGGGATTCGGCGACGAGACCGCTGGTCGTATCCTGTTTCGGACGGTCGTTCTCCAGCGACTTGCCGTGCACCATGTAATAGACCACCTCGGCGATATTGGTCGCGTGGTCGCCCATCCGCTCGATGTTCTTGGCCATGAACAGGAGATGGGTGCAGGCCGTGATGTTCCGCGGGTCCTCCATCATATAGGTGAGGAGTTCCCGGAACAGGCTGGTGTAGATCGCGTCGATCTCCTCGTCCCGGTGCCAGACGTCGACGGCCTTGTCCGCGTCCTTTTCCGCATAGGCGTCGAGCACCTCCTTGAGATTGGCGGAGACCAGACGGCCGAGGCGCGGTATCGCCGCGGCGGACGGAATCGGCGGCGCCTCGTTCAGCACCAAGGTCCGCTTGGCGACATTGGCGGCATAATCGCCGATCCGCTCCAAATCGCCGGAAATCTTGAGGGCGGCGATGATCGCCCGGAGATCGAGCGCCATCGGCTGGCGCAGAGCGAGCATGCGGATCACCGCCTCGTTCACCTCGTGCTCGATGGCGTCGATGCGGTGGTCCGCTTCGATCGCCTGACCGGCGAGCGCCGTGTCCCGGCGGCTCACCGCGGACATCGATTCCTGAACGATGCTCTCCACATAACCGCCCATCCGCGCGATGAGGGCCTCGAGCGCGTTGAGCTCGTCGGAATAGGCCTTAACGATATGTTCCGTTGCCAATTTAAGCTCCTAGGAGGCGTTTCGCCTCTCCTCGGAGGCTCCGCCCGCGATCAACCGAACCGGCCGGTGATGTAGCCCTGCGTGCGGTCGTCCTTCGGATTGGTGAAGATTTCCGCCGTGTCGCCGACTTCGACCAATTCACCCAAGTGAAAGAAGGCGGTCCGTTGCGAAACACGGGCGGCCTGCTGCATCGAGTGGGTGACGATCACAATGGTAAAGTTCATGCGCAGTTCGTCAATGAGCTCTTCGATCTTTGCGGTCGCGATGGGGTCGAGGGCCGAGCACGGCTCGTCCATCAGAATGACCTCCGGATTGACGGCGATCGCCCGGGCGATGCACAGACGCTGCTGCTGACCGCCGGACAGGCCGGTGCCCGGCTCGTCGAGGCGGTCCTTCACCTCGTTCCACAGGCTGGCACGCTCCAGGCTCGACTGGACGATCTCGTCCAGCTCCGCCTTGGTGTTGCCGACCCCGTGGATCCGCGGCCCGTAGGCGATGTTGTCATAGACCGACTTCGGGAACGGGTTGGGCTTCTGGAACACCATGCCGACCCGGGCGCGGAGTTGCACCACGTCGAGCGCCGGATCGTAGATGTCGTCGCCGTCGAGCGTGATCTTGCCGGTGACCCGGCAGATGTCGATCACGTCGTTCATCCGGTTGAGACAGCGCAGGAAGGTGGACTTGCCGCAGCCGGACGGGCCGATCAGGGCGGTCACCTCGTTCTGACCGATCTCAAGGTTGATGTCGAACAGGGCCTGCTTATCGCCATAGAATACATTGGTATTCTCGGAGATCATCTTCGGGCCGCGATTCGTGGAGGCATTCTTGTCGCTATCGACAATCGCGTTTTCGACCATGGAGGAACTCCTTACCAACGACGTTCAAAGCGCTTCCGCAACAGCACGGCAAGCAGGTTCATACACACAAGGAAGGTCAGCAGCACCATGATGGCGGCCGACGTCCGCTCGACGAAGGCACGCTGAGGCGCATCCGCCCACAGGAAGATCTGGACCGGCAGCACGGTCGCCGGATCGGTGAACCCCGACGGGATGTCGACGATGAAGGCGACCATGCCGATCATCAACAGCGGCGCGGTCTCGCCGAGGGCCTGGGCCATGCCGATGATCGTCCCGGTCAGCATGCCGGGCATCGCCAGGGGCAGAACATGGTGGGTCACCGCCTGAAGCCGGGACGCGCCGAGGCCGAGGGCCGCCTCGCGGATCGACGGCGGCACCGCCTTCAACGCCGCCCGGGAGGCGATGATGATCGTCGGCAGGGTCATCAGCGCCAGCACCATGCCCCCGACCACCGGGGCGGAGCGCGGCAGACCGAAGAAGTTGAGGAACACGGCAAGCCCCAGCAGACCGAACACGATGGACGGCACCGCGGCCAGATTGTTGATATTCACCTCGATCAGGTCCGTCAGTCGGTTCTTCGGCGCGAACTCCTCGAGATAGACCGCCGCCATGACGCCGATCGGGAAGGACAGGACCAGTGTGATGATCAGGGTCAGCAGCGACCCCACGACGGCGCCCAGGACGCCGGCCTGTTCCGGCTCGCGGCTGTCGCCCGAGGTGAACAGCGTGGTGTTGAACTTGGCCTCGACCCGCCCCTGGCCATCCAATGTGTCGAACCAGACGATCTCGTTGTCCTTCACCCGTCGGTCGTCCTCTTCGAGGTTCCGGTCGATGAAGCCCTTGTTGAAGGTATCGATGTCGTCGGAGACCTTGACCCAGATCGACGCCGTCGTGCCGATGGCATCCGGGTTATCCAGGACATAGTCCCGGACCGCGATCGGGGCGTTGCCGGAGATCATCCCGAAGAGCTGCCGCGTTTCAGATCGACTCTTCACGTCGGGGAACTCCGCCCGCAGGCTTTCGAAGGTGATCTTGCGCCAGTTGGCGTTCCGGATCACCTCCGGATCGCCGGTCCGGTCCGGATCGATCTCCGCCTCGGTCAGGGTGACCTCGAGTTGGACATAGGTCTGGACGAAGGCCGAATAGCCCTTGGAGACGATGCTGAACAGCAGGATGGCCAGCATGGCGATGGCGGCACCGATGGCGAGCAGACCATAGGCCCGGAACCTTTTCTCCGCCCCGTAGCGCCGGTTGATCCGCGCGGCGGACAGGTCGGGACGGCGGATGGTCGCCGCCCTTTCGGCCTTGGGAGTGGTCATATCAGTCATATTGCTCTCGATATTTCCGCACCACGTGCAACGCGATGATGTTGAGGCAGAGGGTCACGACGAACAGCACCAGACCCAGGGCGAAGGCGGCCAGCGTCTTGGCGCTGTCGAACTCCTGGTCGCCGACCAGCAGGGTGACGATCTGCACCGTCACCGTGGTGACCGCTTCGAGCGGGTTGGCGGTGAGGTTGGCGGCGAGGCCGGCCGCCATCACCACGATCATGGTCTCGCCAATGGCCCGCGAGATGGCGAGCAGCACCGCGCCGACGACCCCCGGCAGCGCCGCCGGCAGGATCACCTGACGCACGGTCTCGGACCGTGTGGCGCCCAGGGCGTAGGCCCCGTCCCGCAGGCTCTGGGGCACGGCGTTGATCACGTCGTCGGAGAGAGAGGAGACGAAGGGAATGATCATGATCCCCATCACCACGCCGGCGGCGAGCGCGCTCTCCGACGAGATCGCGATCCCGATCAGATCCCCGCCGTCGCGGAAGAAGGGTGCGACGGTCAAGGCGGCGAAGAAGCCGTAGACCACCGTCGGGATGCCGGCCAGGATTTCCAGCACCGGCTTGGCCCAGGCCCGGAACCTCTTCCCGGCATATTCCGCCATGTAGATGGCGGCGAACAGGCCGATCGGCACCGCGACGCACATGGCGATGAAGGTGATCAGCATTGTGCCGGCGAAGATCGGGATCGCCCCGAACGCCCCGGAGGAGCCCGCCTGGTCGGCCCGCAGCGCGATCTGCGGGCTCCATTCGGTCCCGAACAGGAACTCGAAGAACGGCACCTTGCCGAAGAAGCGGATCGTCTCGAAGATCAGCGACAACACGATCCCGATCGTCGTCATGATGGCGATCATCGATGCGATGAGCAGCAACACATCGATGGTCCTTTCCACCGTGTTCCGCGCCCGCATGTCGGTCGCGATCCGGCTCCGGGCGATGACCAGGCCGATCAGGGCGACCGCGATCACGGCGGCCGTCATCAGATAGCTGCCGGTCGTCATCAGGCTGGCATAACGTTCCCCGGCGACGACGACCGCGGGATCGGGGTCGATGCTGGCGATATTGCCGCTGGCGATGTTGTAGATGTCGTTGAGAATTAGGCCGAGCCGGTCGTCCGGAAGATCCTGGATCTCCTGCGGCAGCCCGCCGAGCACCACAGCCTCGACGATCTGCGGCTGAATGATCAGCCAAAGCGCGAACATCACCAGGGCGGGAATGCCGATGGCGAGCGCGACGAAGGCGCCGTAGTAGCTCGGCAGCGAGTGAAGCGTGTGCGGTTGGTTGCCGCACACGACATAGGCACGGCTCCGGCCGGTCCAGTACCCGACCATGACCAGGCCGACGAGTGCGAGAATGATGATGAGGCTCATAACGTCACGTCCGCCTTCGATTCATGAGGGACATTCCGGGTAGCCGAAGCTTCGGCACGACCGTGAACCGCCCCTCCCCGGTTCACGGTGACCCAGAAACAGCTTCAACGCCCAAAGGGCGACGCGATGGGCAATGTGGGATACTCCGTAAACACACCGTTATGCCGTGGGCTTACGGAGTATCCGGCGGCGTTTTGCGCACGCCGCCGGAACTCGCGGGCTCTAGGACTTAGAGCGACAGCGGGACCAGGTTCGCCGCATTGGTGCGGATTTCTTCCCGATCGCTTTCCGGAAGCGGGATCAGACCCTTATCCGTCAGGTAACCGAAATCACCGAAGGCACCTTCGGAGGTGAACTCGGCGAGATACTCCGACATGCCCGGGATAACGCCGACATGGGCGTTCTTGACATAGAAGTACAGGGAACGGGCGATGGTGTACTTACCGGCCGCGATGTTGTCGAAGGTCGGCTCGACGCCCTCGACGATGGAGCCGTGCAGCTTGTCGGCGTTCTGGTCGAGGAAGGAGAAGCCGAAAATGCCGAGGGCATTCGGGTTGGCTTCGAGCTTCTGGACGATCAGGTTGTCGTTTTCGCCGGCTTCGACGAAGGCGCCGTCTTCACGAACGGTGTCGGAGATGGCGCGGAACGCCTTCTTGCCTTCGGCCTTGCGCATGTCCTTCAGCATCGGGAAGGCCTTGGCGCCGTCGCGCATGGCCAGCTCGGTGAAGGCGTCACGGGTACCGGAGGTCGGCGGGGGGCCGAGCACTTCGATCTTCACGTTCGGCAGGCTGGGGTCGATTTCCGACCAGGTGCTGTAGGGGTTTTCGACAAGCTTGCCGTCAACCGGAACCTGCGCGGCGAGGGCCTGGAAGATCTGCTGCTCGGTCAGCTCGTAGGTCGGCGCCTCTTTGGAGTTCGCCAGAACGATGCCGTCGAAGCCGATCTTGACTTCGGTGACTTCGGTCACGCCGTTGTTGGCGCACAGCTCGACTTCGGAGCTCTTGATGCGACGGGAGGCGTTGGTGATGTCCGGATGCTCCGTACCGATGCCCTGGCAGAACAGCTTAAGACCACCACCGGAACCCGTGGATTCGATGACCGGGGTCTTGAAGCTGGTCTTCTTGCCGAACTGCTCGGCCACGGTCGTCGCAAACGGGAAAACCGTCGAGGAACCAACGATGCGGATCTGGTCCCGCGCTTCGGCGGCACCAGTGATGCTCATGGCAGCGACAGCCGCTGCAGCGGCAACTGCGAACGTCTTGTTAAACAAAGGATCTCTCCTCAAATTGAGTGAAGGTCGCCTAGCCGTAACGCCCCGACCCGAGGTCAAGACGAACAGTCGAGGTTGATCACGCCGGCCGCGACCGACTGATGGGCGATGCTTAGCCAATTTGTGAATAAGTTATGTGACATTCGCATTACGATTATGTGACACCGAACGCGGTTCCTCCGATGCCTCGGAGCGGGCCCTGTCGCCGACCTCGGGTGCCGAGGGAAGGTAGACCGTGAAGGTACTGCCCTGACCGACTTCACTATCGATCGTCATCGCGCCCTTATGGCGGCTGACGATGTGCTTGACGATGGCAAGCCCCAGCCCGGTGCCGCCGAGATACCGGGACCGCGCCTTGTCGACCCGATAGAAACGCTCGGTCAGGCGGGCGAGATGTTCGCGCGGAATGCCTTCGCCCTGGTCGCTGACCGAGACGGCGACGGCCCCGTCCGGGGACCGTGGAAAAGACGGCGGCGGCATCGACTCGCGATACACCTCAATTGTCACGACACTGTCATTTCGCCCATACTTGATGGCGTTATCCATCAGGTTTTGAAACACCTGGCTCAGTTGGTCCGCGTCACCGATCACAGTGCGCCCGGCGATGCCGGCGATGCCGTCGACCAGGTTCAGCGTCATACCCTTGCCCTGGGCTCTGAGATCCAGCGTCGCCTTCACCTTGGCGAGCAGGTCGAGGATATCGATACGGTCGGTCGGCGGCGTCAGTTCGGCCAGTTCGACCCGCGAAAGGGAGAGCAGGTCCTCGACCAGGCGGCCCATCCGCTCGGTCTGCTGCTGCATGATCTCCAGGAAATGATCCGTCGCCTGCTCGTCGCCCCGGGCGGGTCCGCGAATCGTCTCGATGAAGCCCAACAGGGTGGCGAGCGGCGTTCTGAGTTCGTGGCTCGCATTGGCGACGAAATCCCCGCGCATGCGTTCGGCGAGCTGTATCCGCGTCAGATCCTGCAACAGGATGATGACCGCCGTCTCGTCGGGGCCGACCTCCTTCAGCCGGACCACCCTTGTGGAATACACCCGCTCGACCTGCCCGCTGACCGAGATCTCGAAAATACTGTCCCGCCCCTGGCCGAGGGCCGCGTCCACCGCCTCCGTCACCTCCGGCTTGCGCATCACCCGAACGAGATCGCGGCCGATCGAGCCTTTTCCGAACAGGAGCTCCGCCGGACGGTTCATCCCGACGATCCGGGTCTTCTCGTCGATCCGGATGATCGGATCGGGAAGACCGTTGAGCACCCGCTCGATCGTCGTCAGTCCAAGCCGCAGGGTGGCGCGCTGCCGGGCCAGCCATCGGGCATGGCGGGAAACCGCCCGGGCGATCTCGCCGAGTTTCCCCGTCGGACCGGTAACGGCGATCTCGGGCCGCTCTTCCTCGAGCTGGCGGATCGCGTGATCAATACGGCCGAGGTGGACATAGTGCCGGGCGACCATCGCCGCGATGCCGGCGGCGGACAACAGCCAGAACGTCACGGCCTGGCCGCCGCTCAGCACGCCCTCGCCATAGAAATAGGCGAAGATCGCGGCACTGGGCAGCGATAGGCCGAGCGCCGAGCGCAGCACCGATGTGGCCGGTCCGAATGACATCCCGCCGGTCGCCTCTTCATGAACCCGGCCCGCCGATACGGGCCGGAACAGTGTCCGGAACAGTGTCCGGTGACGCTTGCTTACGCCTACCGCCTCGGCTGCGCAATCCGATCCTTGACCAGGGCCTCATAGGCGGCCAGGGCGGCCATGTTGACGATATCGGAAACGGTGGCCCCCATCTGGACGATCTGGGCGGACTTGTCGAGGCCGATCAGGATCGGCCCGATCGAGATCCCGTCCGTCACCTTGGAGAACAGCTTCTGGGTGATGTGGGCGCTGTGCAACGCCGGCATCACCAGGATGTTGGCCGGCCCGGTCAAGCGGCAGAACGGATAGTGCTTGCGCATCAGATCGAAATCCAGGGCGACATCGGCGGCCATCTCGCCGTCATACTCGAAGTCGGCGTCTCCCCGATAGTCCATCAGGTCCACGGCCTCCCGGATCCGGTCGGCCTTCTCCAGCGGCGGGTTGCCGAAATTGGAGAAGGACAGGAAGGCGACCCGGGGCTCATGGCCGAGGCTGCGGGCGTATTTCGCCGTCTGGACCGCGATGTCGGCCAACTGCTTCGCCGTCGGCAGCTCGTTGACGCTGGTATCCGCGATGAACACCGTACGGCCCGGGCGCACCAGCAGATTGAGAGAAAAGTCGACCTGGCCGGTCTGCACGTCGATCACCCGGCGGATGTCCTCGTAACTCGCATGGAAGGAACGGGTCAGTCCCGTGACCAGGGCATCGGCCCGGCCCTGGGCGAGCATGCAGGCCCCGAAGACGTTTCGGTTCTGGTTCACCATCCGTTGGCAGTCGCGCAGCAGCGAACCCTGGCGCTGCAGCCGGCGATACAGGAAATCGGTGAAGATCTCGTTGTCGTCGGACAGGCGGGCGTTGGCGATCTCGATCCCACCGGGATCCTTGATCCCGATCGACTTCATGGTCGCCTTCACCTCGTCCTCGCGGCCGACCAGGATCGGGGTGCCGTAGCCGGCGTTCTTGAACTGCACGGCGGCCCGGATCACCGCTTCCTGCTCGCCCTCGCAGAACACGACACGGCGCGGATTGGCGGCCAGTTGGTCGAGGATCGACTGCAGGCTGGACCCGGTCGGGTCGAGACGGGCCGACAGGGTATTGCAGTACTCGACCATGTCCGCGATCGGCTTGCGGGCCACCCCGGTCTCCATCGCGGCCTTCGCGACGGCGGAGGAGACGGCGCCGATCAGGCGCGGGTCGAAGGGGGCCGGAATGATGTAGTCGGGGCCGTATTGCAGACGCCGGCCGGAATAGGCCCGGTCGACCTCGTCCGGCACGTCCTCGCGGGCCAGTTTCGCCAGCGCCTCGGCGGCGGCGATCTTCATCTCCATGTTGATGGCCGTCGCC
The DNA here is from genome assembly GCA_024743275.1 of Alphaproteobacteria bacterium. GTDB lineage: Bacteria > Pseudomonadota > Alphaproteobacteria > JANSWW01 > JANSWW01 > JANSWW01. The sequence continues at coordinate 119,286 of JANSWW010000007.1, read as the reverse complement.
CGGACATCGAGGGCGCCCCGGAAGATGTAGGGAAAGCCGAGAACGTTGTTCACCTGATTGGGATAGTCGGAGCGCCCGGTGGCGACGATCGCCTCCGGCCGCACCGCCTTGACGTCCTCCGGCAGGATTTCGGGGTCCGGATTGGCCATGGCGAAGATGATCGGCTGCTTGCCCATGGATTTCACCATGTCCTGGGTCATCGCGCCCTTGACCGACAGGCCGAAGAAGATGTCCGCCCCCTCGACCGCCTCCTCCAGCGTGCGCTTATCGGTGTCGATCGCATGGGCGCTCTTCCACTGGTTCATCCCCTTGGGCCTGCCGCGATAGATCACCCCGCGGGTATCGCACATGGTGATGTTGTCCTGCGGCATTCCCATGGATTTGAGAAGTTCCGCGCAGGCGATGCCGGCCGCCCCCGCCCCGTTGATCACCATCTTCGCCTCGTCCAGCGATTTGCCGGTCAGATGCAGCGCGTTGATGATCCCGGCGGCCGCGATGATGGCCGTACCGTGCTGATCGTCGTGGAACACCGGAATGTCGAGCAGTTCCTTCAACTGCTCTTCGATGACGAAGCAATCCGGCGCCTTGATGTCCTCGAGATTGATGCCGCCGAACGACTTGCCAAGATAGCGGATGGAGTTCACGAACTCGTCGACCACCTCGGTGTCGACCTCCAGGTCGACGGAATCGATGTCGGCGAATCGCTTGAACAGGACCGCCTTGCCCTCCATCACCGGCTTGGACGCGAGCGCCCCGATATTGCCGAGGCCGAGCACCGCCGTCCCGTTGGAGATCACGGCCACCAGGTTGCCCTTGGTCGTGTATTCGAAGGCCATATCCGGGTCTTTTTCGATCTCGAGGCACGGAACCGCGACACCGGGCGAATAGGCGAGCGCCAGATCCCGCTGAGTGGTCAGCGGCTTCGAGGGCGTGATCTCGATCTTGCCCGGCTTCGGCTCGCGGTGCAGGCGCAGGGCATCCTCGGCCAGCGCCTTTTGTTTCTCGTCCACGGGGGTTCCTCCTCGACTGACGCTGTTTTGTATGTTCGTTGCGGCAACCCTAAACAGGTAGGGGTCTTGGGAAAAGACCGCATCCCGCCAAGCGGAAAATCTATCGCAAAAATTTCCCCGGCGTGCCGAAAGGCCCGCTAAAACGGGGGGCGTCCCTTCGTTCCCGCAACCGAGAGCACAGAACGGCCCCATGGCGAAAATCAGCCCGATGCTGGCCCATTACCAGTCCGTGAAGGCGGACCATCCGGATCATCTGATCTTCTACCGAATGGGCGACTTCTACGAATTGTTCTTCGACGACGCGGTCGCCGCCGCCGGAGCGCTCGACATCACGCTGACCAAACGGGGGCAGGTGAACGGCGAGGACGTGGCGATGGCGGGCGTGCCGGTCCATGCGTCGGAGGCCTATCTCGAGCGCCTCATCCGCAAGGGGTTCCGGGTCGCGATCTGCGAGCAGATGGAGGACCCGGCCGAAGCGAAGAAGCGCAAGGGCGCCGACAAGCTGGTCCGCCGCGACGTCGTGCGTCTGGTCACCCCCGGCACGATCACCGAGGACACCCTGCTCGACGCCCGCCGGCACAACATGCTGGTTTCCCTCGCCGTCGTGCGCGGCGCCTTGGCGCTGGCGGCGGTCGACATGTCGACCGGAACGCTGACCGTCGAGACCGTCGACGAGGCCCTGCTGCCGGGCGCGCTGGCCCGGCTCGAACCGCGGGAAATCCTGTTGCCGGACACGCTGCTCGACCGGCCCGACTGGTTCGAGCTATGGCGGGATTGGAAGACCGCGCTGACACCACAGCCCGGATCGCGGTTCGACAGCCTGGCCGCCGAGGACCGGCTCAAGACCCTGTTCGGCGTGTCCTCCCTCGACGCCTTCGGGGCCTTCACCCGGGCCGAGGTCGCCGCGTCGGGCGCCCTGGTCGGCTATATCGAGCTGACCCAGAAGGGGCGCATGCCGCGCCTCTCGCCGCCCCGCCGGGCCGAGGCGGGGTCCGCCATGGAGATCGACGCGGCGACCAGACGCTCCCTCGAACTCACCCGCACCCAGACCGGAGAGCGGAAAGGCAGTCTGCTCGCCACCATCGACCGGACCTTGACCGGGGCGGGCGCCCGCCTGCTCGCCGCCCGCCTCGCCGCCCCGCTCACCCAAACCTCGGCGATTCGCGACCGGCACGACTCCGTCGCCTTCTGCCTGGACACCGAGACGATGCGCGAGGATATCCGGCGGATCCTAAAGGAAGCGCCCGATATCGAACGCGCGCTCTCAAGACTATCCCTCGACCGCGGCGGCCCCCGCGATCTGGCGGCGATCCGGGACGGATTGAAAGCGGCGGCCCGGCTTCGCACCCTGCTTCAGGCGCCGGCCCTCGCCCCGTTGCCGAGCGAAATCGACCAGGCGGTCGGACATCTGGGGCAACAGGAGGTGCTGATCGACCGCCTCGACCGGGCGCTTGCACCGGATCTGCCGACGCTGGTTCGGGACGGCGGTTTCATCGCCTCCGACTATGCGCCGGAACTCGACCGGCTGCGCACCTTACGGGACGAAAGCCGCCGCCTGATCGCCGGTCTTCAGGCGCGATACCAACAAGACACCAAGGTCCCGTCGCTGAAGATCCGGCACAACAATGTGCTGGGCTATTTCGTCGAGGTGACGTCGAACCACGCCGACAAGCTGGCGGTGATGGATCTCTTTATCCACCGCCAGACCATGGCGAACGCCGCGCGTTTCTCCACCGTGGAACTCGGTGACCTTGAAAGGGATCTCTCCAGCGCCGGCGACAAGGCCGTGGCGATCGAAAAGCAGATCTTCGAGGATTTGCGTGGCGAGGTTCTGGGCCGGGCGGGCGAGATCGCCAAGGCCGCCGAGGCGCTGGCCGTGCTGGACGTTTCCACCGCCGCCGCCGATCTGGCGCGGGAAAAGGACTGGTCCCGTCCCCGGATGACCGAGGATATGGAATTCCATATCCGGGGCGGGCGTCACCCGGTGGTCGAAACCGCCCTGGCCGCCGCCGACGAGGGGCCGTTCATCGCCAATGACTGCGATCTGTCCCCGGCCAGCCGGATCTGGCTCCTGACCGGGCCGAACATGGCCGGCAAGTCGACCTTCCTGCGCCAGAACGCGCTGATCGCCGTCCTCGCCCAGACCGGGTTCTTCGTCCCGGCGGAGGAGGCGGAGATCGGTGTGGTCGACCGCCTGTTCAGCCGCGTGGGGGCCGCGGACGATCTCGCCCGGGGCCGCTCCACCTTCATGGTCGAGATGGTCGAGACCGCAGCCATCCTGCATCAGGCGACCGAACGCTCGCTGGTCATCCTTGACGAGATCGGGCGTGGCACCGCGACCTTCGACGGGCTTTCGATCGCCTGGGCGACGGTCGAGCACCTCCACGAGGTCAACCTCTGCCGGACCCTGTTCGCCACTCACTATCACGAACTCACCACGCTGCAGGCCAAGCTCGACGCGCTCTCCTGCCACTCCATGCGGGTGAAGGAATGGCAGGACGAGATCGTGTTCCTGCACGAGGTGGTCGCCGGCGCCGCCGACCGGTCATACGGCATCCATGTGGCGAAGCTGGCCGGGCTGCCGAAGGTGGCCGTGACGCGGGCCGAATCGGTTCTGGAAACCCTGGAGCAGGGCGACCAGGGCGCGGCCGTCGCCAGGCTCGCCGACGATCTGCCGCTTTTCCAGGCCCTCGCCGCCCCGCCGCCGCCGACCGGGGCAGCGGCCGCGGCGGCGCCTGAGGCCGATCCGGTGGCGATGGCGATACGGGAAAAGCTATCGACACTCGATCCGGACAATCTCACGCCCCGCGAGGCGCTCGAAATGCTCTATGCTCTAAAACAGATCGAGACCGACAGGACCTGACCCCATGCCAGACCCCATGCCAGATATGGTATCCGACAAGAAGACCCTCTATCTCATCGACGGTTCCGGCTACATCTTCCGGGCGTTCCACGCCCTGCCGCCGATGAATCGTCCGGACGGGACGCCGACCAACGCGGTCTTCGGCTTCACGAAGATGCTGATGCAATTGGTCGAACAGGTGGAGGCCGAATATCTCGCGGTGATCTTCGACGCCGGCCGCAACACCTTCCGCAACGAGATCTACCCGGACTACAAGGCGAACCGGGCGGAACCGCCGGAAGAGCTCGTCCCGCAATTCTCTCTGATCCGCGACGCGGTGAAGGCCTTCAACGTGCCCTGTCTGGAGATGGCGGGATACGAGGCTGACGACCTGATCGCGACCTATGCGGCAAAGGCCCGCGAGCAGGGCTTCCGGACCGTCATCGTCTCCTCCGACAAGGATCTGATGCAGCTCGTCAACGACGATGTCGCCATGCTCGATCCGATGAAGAACCGGGATATCGGCCATGAGCAGGTGATCGAAAAATTCGGCGTCGGCCCGGACAAGGTGGTCGACGTCCAGTCGCTCGCCGGCGACAGCACCGACAACGTCCCCGGCGTGCCCGGCATCGGCATCAAGACCGCGGCGCAGCTCATCGCGGACTATGGCGATCTCGACACGCTGCTGGACCGGGCCGAGGAGATCAAACAGCCGAAACGCAGGCAGAACCTCATCGAATTCGCCGACCAGGCCCGGATCTCCCGCGACCTCGTCCGCCTGAAGCGCGATGTCCCGGTCGAGGACGAGATCGACAGTTTCGAGACGGTCGACCCGGATCCCGCCACCCTGCGCGCCTTCCTGGAGGAGAACGCCTTCCGCCAAATCATCGTAAAGCTGGAGGAGTTGGGCGCGATCGGCCCCGGCGACGGCGCGGCCCCGGCCAGCGCCCCGGCGGCGAGCGACGCCCCCGATCCAGAGGGCCAGGACTATGTTCTGGTTCAAGAGGAGGCCGACCTGATCGCCTGGATCGCGCGGGCCCGCGAACGCGGCGTGGTCGCTTTCGACACGGAGACCACGAGCCTCGACGCCATGCGGGCCGACCTGGTCGGGTTTTCCCTGAGCATCGAGCCGGGCCGGGCCTGTTATGTCCCCATCGGCCATACCGCCCCCGGCGGCGAGCAGGCGAGCCTGCTGCCCGGCGAGGAGGACAGGGAGGACGTCCCGCTACAAATCCCCTTCGATACGGCCCTGGATTTGATCAAGCCGCTGTTGGAGGACCCGGCGGTCCTCAAGATCGGGCAGAACATCAAATACGACTATCTCGTGATGCTGCGACAGGGGATCGAGATCGCGCCGGTCGACGACACCATGCTGATGTCCTATGTCACGGCGGGGGGTCTGCACGGCCACGGCATGGACGAGCTCTCCAAACTCCATCTCGACCGCACGCCGATCTCCTATAAGGAGGTCGCCGGCACCGGGAAGTCCCAGATCACCTTCGACAAGGTGCCGTTGGACAAGGCCTGCGACTACGCCGCCGAGGACGCGGACATCACGCTCCGCCTCTGGCAGCAGCTCAAGCCCAGCCTGACCGAAAACAAGGTCACGACGGTCTACGAGACCCTGGAACGCCCGCTGATCCCGGTGATCGCCCGGATGGAACGGGAAGGGGTCAAGGTCGACCGGCAAGCGCTCGGCGGCCTTTCCAAGGACTTCGCCAAGCGCATGGGCGATCTCGAACGGGACATCCACGAGCTCGCCGGGCGCGGGTTCAATGTCGGCTCGCCCAAACAGCTCGGCGAGATCCTGTTCGACGAGATGGGCCTGGAGGGCGGCAAGAAGGGCAAGACCGGCGCCTATGCCACCGGGGCCGAGATCCTCGAACAGCTCGCCGCCCAGGGCCACACCCTGCCGGAAAGGGTGCTGTCCTGGCGCCAGCTCTCGAAGCTCAAATCGACCTATGCCGACGCCCTGGTCGATGCCATCAACCCGGAGACCGGGCGGGTCCACACCTCCTTCGCCATGGCCGCCGCCTCGACGGGACGGCTCAGCTCCTCCGATCCGAACCTGCAGAACATCCCGATCAGGACAGAGGAAGGGCGCCGCATCCGCGAGACCTTCGTGCCGGAGGACGGCAATGTCCTGCTCTCGGTCGACTATTCCCAGATCGAATTGCGTCTGGTCGCCGAAATCGGCGGCATCCGGTCGCTTCAGGACGCCTTCCGGGACGGCATCGACATCCACGCGTTGACCGCCAGCCAGGTCTTCGGAGTCCCGATCGAGGGCATGGACCCGATGACGCGTCGGAAGGCGAAGGCGATCAATTTCGGCATTATCTACGGGATTTCCGGGTTCGGCCTGGCGCGCCAGCTCGGCTGCTCGCCGGGCGAGGCCAAGGGCTATATCGACGCCTATTTTCAGCAATATCCGGGCATCAAGGACTATATGGACCGGGCCAAAAAGGAGGCGAAGGCCCAAGGCTTCGTCGTCACGCTGTTCGGGCGGCGCTGCCATGTGCCGGGCATCAACGAGAAGAACCCCGCCCGGCGCGGCTTCGCCGAACGCCAGGCGATCAACGCCCCGATCCAAGGCACGGCCGCCGATATCATCAAGCGGGCGATGATCCGGCTGCCGGACATCCTGGCGGAGAAAGCGCCGGCCGCGCGGATGCTGCTGCAGGTCCATGACGAATTGCTGTTCGAGGTGCCACAGGGGGAGGCCGACGCGGCCGCCGCGCTAATCACCGACGTGATGGAGCAGGCCCCCCGTCCCGCCGTGCGACTCGGCGTGCCGCTGGTGGCCGAGGCCGGCCAGGGCATGACGTGGGCCGAGGCGCATTAGGGGGCCGAGGCGCATTAGGGGGCCGAGGCGCATTAGCGCCGAAATGGGGGCGGCGGCGCATTGACCACAGCGATCGATGCAATTATTTATTGCAAAATTGATTGAAGCGGGAGTGGCGGATCATTGTTCGAAGCACTAAAAAAACGAGGTTTTGATGTACATTTCCAACACCATGCGAAGGCTATTGCCGGCGAAGACTTTCCAGAAATCGCCACAGAGATTGAGTCGGTTTTGACAGATTTTCAAATCTCCGTTGAAGAAATCATTAAGGGTGGCGGCGGCGAATCAAAACCAACGCAGAGACTTAGAAAAGGGTTCAACAAGATTGGATGGAAGAAAAGGAATCTGAAGGTTGAAAAAATAATTGACGATAAAACAACGCAATCCCTTTCTCATGAAATTGATCATGTCAAAACGTTCGAGAACGGGACTATTGCTCTTGAGATTGAGTGGAACAATAAAGACCCATTTTTTGATAGAGATCTAGATAACTTCTATCGATTACATGCTGATGGAGGAATCTCACTTGGTATCATAATTACACGTGGCAGATCTTTCGACGAACAAATCGAGGAAACACTCTTAGAATTTGCCCAAGGCCAGGGTTTTAAAAATCAAGAAGACTTGAAGGGATTTAATCTACAGCCAACGGAAAGGCAAAAAAGCGCAATCAAAGCAGCCATTAACAGAGAGGGCTCTAACAGATCATATATTTCCGTATGGGCGGAAAAATTTGTATCTGACAAGTTTGGAAAATCGACAACAAACTGGAAAAAGCTGACAGACCGTCTTGACCGAGGTGTTGGAAATCCGTGCCCACTAATCGCAATAGGGATCCCAATTAACGTTGTTAAGGCCGGTACTTAGTCACCAGCGCTGGCTACTACAGAAGTGTAGTGGTAAGTATCCCAGGTTGGCGAGTAAGAATCTTCGGCCTGGTTTCCCCAGCATTCCCAACCAGGCCTTACACCACGAGAAAACATCTCAAGGCGTGGCCCCCAACTACAAGCCTCAATGATACCATACTGTTCATCAGGTTTGCGGCTATGCTCCCGTTTTCTAGACTGGATCATATTCACTTGAGATCTACCAGGGGGCAAAGTTCTAGCATTTTTTCCACGAACACCAAAAAGCAATAGTTCGGTAACATTACGAAAATAAAAACCAACCCCCCTACCGTCAGAACCGCCATCTTTGCGGATCTTATGCCAAATGATATTTGTTTTATATTCAAACCCCCAAGCCTGCATCACCTGAAGGCCTTCTGGCAATAGAGCATTGGGAACCCAGAGGTATAGATGTGAGGGGTCATCCACGATCTGATCAACTGGCAAGTCTTTGATTTCGTCAAGAGTCATCGTTGGATAGCGCGAAAGCCGACGATGTTCGGGCGCCATTTTTCCAGTACGATTCTGAAACTGCCATGGAGGATCAGCCATCACAGTTCCGAATTTGCCGCCTCTGGCAAACGCAATAAGATCTTCTGAAACAGTCACAGCAACCTCCGATAGCACGGAGAACATTTATAGAACAAATGAATCGATTTGTCCAGACAATCTTGGGCAAGCCCAATAAGCCTCACTCAGCAAAACACTACACGTCAATAGTATCTAGATAAAGCGCTAGTATCGAGCCAACCCCCAATATGTTGTTGATAACTCGAAGTACATCCTGGGGATAAACTGCTTGTCGAAGTATAATCGGCACCATGCGCCAGCCATAGCCCACGAGCGTCTATCAGGGACCGCGGCGCATGAGCGCCGGCCAACACTATAGCGGCCGCGTTTCGCCGGCGGCCCGATCGGACCGCTGGCGCAGCGGTAGGGCGATCCGAACCCAGGCGTTGCCGGTCACGTCGGCGGTCTTGCCAGAGGCCTTGCCGGAGGTCGCCTCGCCGCCGTGGATTTCGACCAGATTCCGCACAAGGGCCAGCGACAGGGCGCCGCCGCTCTGTGCGTCGTCGAGATCGGCGAACATGTCCCGCCGGCGCGACCGGGACCGCCAGGGCGCCGCTGGGTCGCCCCCTTCAGGGGACCCGCTTTCGTCGGCCGAAGCCGCCTGGTCGAGATCGAGGGTGTAGACGATCTTCACCTCGGCCATGGGCGGGTCGGCGTCGTCGAGCGCGGAGGTCAGGATCGTGATGCGTTGCCCGGTCGGCGTCTCGTTGATCGCGTTGTCGAGCACGTTGAACAGCGCCTGGATGATCCGCTGCGGATCGACCTGCAGGGTCGGGTCGTCGCCGGCCCCCTCCACGACGATCTTGATGCCGAGGGAGCGTGCCCGTTCGCCGATCAGATCCACCGCCTCCGAGACCATTTTGGCCAGACCGGCCTCCGCGAACTTCAGCTCCAGATAACCCGCTTCCAGGGAGGCCAGGTCGAGCATGTCGTTGATCAGCGAGGAAAGTCGATCGGAACTGCTGCGGATCGCCTGGGCATACTGTTTCTGACGCTCGTTGAGCGGACCGAAATACTCCGCCTCCAGAATATCGGCGAACCCGACGATGGCGGTGAGCGGCGTGCGCAGGTCATAGGAAATGTTGGCGATGAAGGCGCTTTTCATCCGGTCCGCGGCCTCCAGGGCGGCGGCCCGCTCGGTCAGCGCCTTCTGGAATTTCACCGTATCCGAGATGTCCATCTGGGTGAGCAACGTCGCCCCGTCGGGCAGCGGCACCCAATTGCTGGTGATCACCACACCGTCGGGCCGCGTGTACTGGCTCATATGGGTCTGGCGCTCGGCGAGGATGCCGATCATCCTGCCGCGCTGCCTTTCCCAATCGGAATCCTCGTCGGCGACGAGGGGTTTGGTCATGTCGACGATATCGTTGAAATGCGGCTCGCCCTCCAATTGCTCGGGCGTGAGATGCCAGAGATTGGCCCAGGCCGGATTATAGAGCTTCAGCCTGTGATCCTCGCCGAACAGCGCCGCCCCCTCCCTCAGATTGTCGAGGGTCGCCCGCTGCACATCGGTAAGGGTGTTGAAGGATCGTTCCAAGGCCAGCCGGTCGGTCGCGTCCTCCAGCATGCAGAGGATTCCGCCTTGGGGATGCGGCAGGATGGTCTGCTTCAAGGTACGCCCGTCCGGCAGATGCTCCAGACTGATCGCCGGCTCCAGGGTCTTGGTGAAATTCGCCTCCCAGGCACGCTTGAAGGCCGGGAAATCCACAACCTCCGGCAGAACCCGGTGGTCGCGCAGCCGCTCCAGGAACTCCCCGATCTTCGGCCGGTCCCGAAGGGTCGCCTGATCGATCTTCAGAATGTCCAGGAGCGCCCGGTTGAAGAACCGCAGGCGCTTGTCCGAATCGAAGACGAAGATACCGACATCAAGGGATTCCAGGACCTGGTCATGGACATCGATCTGCCGGTCCAGGGCCGCCTGGGCATCGGCGATATCGGTCATGTCGAAGGCGGTCCCCAGCGTGCCGGACCGGTCGGCGAAGGGCGTTTCGATGACCTCCAGCAGGCGCCGCTCGCCCTCCCGGATGGCGACATGGGAACTCGTCTGGTCGATGCTGCGCTCCGCCGCCCGGCGGCCGAGCTTGAGCAGGGTATCGCTCATCAGGTCGCGGCCATCCTCGCCGAACAGCTTCATCGCCTCGCCGTTCAGCCAGCCGACCGTACCGTCCCGCCGGCGACTCCATACCGGGACCGGGAGCTGATTGAGGCCGTCATGGGAGACAATGTCGGCCGCCGCCCCGAGATCCTCGATCCAGATCACGTCGACAAGGGGCTCGCCCGGGTCGCCATTGGCCTCGAAATTGAGACGCTGGCCGAAGACCTTCAGCGTTTTCGGGCTATTACCTTCCGCCGTGACGACGAGGTCGAAGTCGGCCCCCTCCGTCCGCAGCGCGGTGACGGCGCCCCTCAGGTCTTCACGATGGGTCGGCTCGACCGCTTCGGCGAGCGCATCGGCGAGACCGTCCGCCTCCAGCGCTTCGGGCAGTAGGCCCAACACCTTACGGGCGCCGGTCAGGCCGGCGACCTCGCCGGTGATCAGATTGACGGCGAGCTGGGGGATCGGGCCACGGTTCAGAACCTGTTGCAGGGCCAAGGCCCGCGCGCCGCGCAGCCGCGTTTCATCCGACAGCGCCGAAAGCTTGCGCTGTTGCAGGACGGCGACACCGACAGCCGCGACGGCGAAGCCCATCGCGGCCAGCGAAACGACGCCATCCCCCAAGTCCATGCAGCCCCCTCGTCAAATCGCGGGCCGCCCTATGGCCCTTAGTAGCGGTAATGTTCCGGCTTATACGGCCCTTCGACCGAAATGCCGAGATAATCCGCCTGATCTTTTGTCAGCGTCGTCAGCTTGGCGCCAACTTTCTCCAGGTGCAAGGCCGCAACCTTTTCATCCAGATGCTTGGGAAGAACATAGACCTGCTTGTCGTAGCTGGCGTTGTTCTGCCAAAGCTCGATCTGCGCCAGCACCTGGTTGGTGAAGGAGAAGCTCATCACGAAACTCGGGTGGCCGGTGGCACAGCCAAGGTTCACGAGCCGGCCCTGGGCGAGCAGAATGAGGCGCTTGCCGTCCGGGAAGACGATCTCGTCGACCTGGGGCTTCACCTCTTCCCATTTGTAGTTGCGCAGGGCGTTGACCTGAATTTCGCTGTCGAAGTGACCGATGTTGCAGACGATGGCCCGGTCCTTCATGGCGCGCATATGCTCGATGGTGACGATGTCGGCATTGCCGGTCGCGGTCACGAAGATGTCGGCGACCGGGGCCGCCTCGTCCATGGTGACGACCTGATAGCCTTCCATCGCCGCCTGCAGGGCGCAGATCGGATCGATCTCGGTGATCAGCACCCGCGCGCCCTGGCCGGCCAGCGCCGCGGCGGAGCCTTTGCCCACATCGCCATAGCCGCAGACCACGGCGGTCTTGCCGCCAAGCATCACGTCGGTCGCCCGCTTGATGCCGTCGATGAGGCTCTCGCGGCAGCCATAGAGATTGTCGAATTTCGACTTGGTCACGCTGTCGTTCACATTGATGGCCGGGCAGCCGAGGGTACCGTTCTTGGCCATCTGATAGAGGCGCAGGACGCCGGTGGTGGTCTCCTCCGAGATGCCGACGATGTCGTTCATCAGCTCCGGATACTTGTCGTGGATGACCTGGGTGAGGTCGCCGCCGTCATCGAGGATCATGTTCGGCGTCCAACCGTCCGGACCCTTGATGGTCTGCTCGACGCACCACCAGTACTCGTCCTCCGTCTCGCCCTTCCAGGCGAAGACCGGGATGCCCCGCGCGGCGATGGCGGCGGCGGCGTGATCCTGGGTCGAGAAGATGTTACAGGACGACCAGCGGATCGACGCGCCCAGCGCTTCCAGGGTCTCGATCAGGACGGCGGTCTGGATCGTCATGTGAAGACAGCCCGCGATCCGGGCGCCCTTGAGCGGCTTGGAGTCGCCATATTCCGCGCGCAGCGCCATCAGGCCCGGCATTTCGGTCTCGGCAATGGCGATTTCCCGGCGGCCGAAATCGGCCTCGGCGATGTCACGGACTTTGTAATCGGTAAAAGCGTTCACAGGATGGATCCTTTATTCAGGCGGGCCGCGCCGAGCGTCATCTGCACAGATCGAGGCGAACCGCGTTCGAAATCGGGTGGGGATGTAGCAAGACTTGCCGGAATCCGCAATGCGGCGGGTGGATATGAGACCTGCGGAGACAAGATTTCACAGGGTAATCGGCCCATAATGTAACCGACCCGCAGGCTAATCGGCCAACTCTTCGCCGAAACCGCCCTCGACCAGCACAACCAGGGCGGCCAACGCCGGCTCCGCCTCGTCGCCGGAACTCCGGATCTCGATCTCCGTGCCGGGCGAGGCCGCCAGCATCATCAGACCCATGATGGAGGTGCCGCCCGCCTCCATGCCACTGCGCAGGACGACGATGTCGGCCGCAAAACTCTCCGCCAGTTTGACGAATTTCGCCGCCGCCCGGGCATGCAGGCCCTTACGGTTGACGATGACCACCCGCCGGCTGAGGGCGGAGGATCCGTTATCCATTGGAACGTCCACCCACCGGAAGCCTAGCCGTCCCCGGCCAGGACCTGGGAGGCGATGGTGATGTATTTGCGCCCCGCCTCCTGCGCCCGCAGCGTCGCGTCTTCCATCGACAACGTGTCGCGGACCCGGACGAGCTTGATCAGCAGCGGCAAATTGACACCGGCGATCACCTCGATATTGCATCGGTCAAGCAGCGAGATCGCCAGATTTGAGGGCGTCCCACCGAACATATCCGTCAGAACGACGACGCCTTTGCCCCCGTCCATCTCGGTGATGCGGTCCTGAATCTCCTGCCGACGGGCCTCCATATCGTCCTCGGGACCGATACAGACCGCCGCGATCCCTTCCTGGGGTCCCACCACATGTTCGACGGCGGAGATAAGCTCCTCGGCAAGCCGGCCGTGGGTCACAAGCACCAAACCAATCACAACCCGTGATCTCCCTCACTGGCCCGACGGCCGCCCCATCGCGGGCGCCGGCGCTTCAATCTGTTCGTCCATAGGCGGCGGAACCCCGGCGCCATCGATTTCCCGGTGCCGGAGATGAACCCGGTAGCCCTGCCCCCGAAGCCACCGGGCCAGTTCCTCCGCCACCGTCACGGAGCGGTGACGCCCGCCGGTGCATCCCACCGCAAGCGTCAGGTAACTCTTGCCCTCTTGCCGGTAGCGAGGCAACAGCGGCTCGATAAGCCGCTCTAAACCCGACATAAATTCCCCGTAGACCGGATCACCAGCAACGTGGTCCCGCACCGCTTGGTCCCTTCCGGTGAGCGGACGCAACACGCGGTCGTAGTGCGGATTGCGCAAAAAACGCACGTCGAAGACCAGATCCGCCGTGCGCGGCAGCCCCCGTTTATAGGAAAAGGAGACGATGGAGACCATCATCCCGCCATGCCAGCTCAGGGCGTAGCGCTCCTGCATCAACTGACGGAACTCGAACACCTCCAGGTTGGAGGTCTCGATCACGTCGTCGGCGGCGTCGCGCAACAGGAAGGTCTGACGCCGCTCCAGGGCGATCCCGTCGGCGACGGGTCGGTCGAGCGCCAGGGGATGGGTCCGCCGGGTTTCGGTGAAGCGGCGGGCCAGCACCTCGTCATCGCAGTCAACGAACAACAAGGTTACGGGTCGCCCGCCCGCCTCGCGGATCGGACCGAGCGCCGCCAGCAGCGTGGTCGGCTCGAACTCTCGGCTGCGGCTGTCCAGACCCACCGCCAGGGGCGCGTCCGCGACCCGGTCCAACAGCGGCTGGAGCAAGGAGAGCGGCAGATTGTCCACCGCCTCGTATCCCAGATCCTCGAGCACCTTCAAAGAGGTCGACCGGCCGGCGCCCGACAGCCCGGTGACCACGACCAGGGGCGGCGTGTCGCCGATCTCGGCGCCGGCGGGGGAGGCGGGGATATCGCTCATGGGCCGCTGAGTAGCCTGCGGCGGGCCCGCACGGCAAGAGACAGTTTCTCGATCGCGGAGGCTTCGAAGGGGTCGATCCGGATCAGCGGGACATCGATACCACGGTGTGTCCAATACTCCGGCTCGGGCAGCCGCTCGATAGCGGATCCGGGCGGATCGGCCGGAATGAGCTGGACCACGAGAAGCAGCGGGACGAACGCCTTGAACGGCAGTTCGGCGATGCCGATGCCCCGGACCTCCAAAAGGCCCCGGCAGGCCTCCGGCGCCACGAGGTGAAGCGTACCCTGCCTCGGAATCACGCCGACACGGTCGTCGGCCACCAGGCTGGCCATGCCGCGCTCGATCAGGCGCAGGGCGATGTCCGACTTGCCGCTGCCCGCCGGACCCAACAGCAGGATACCCGCATCGTTCAGCGCCAGCGCCGTCCCGTGCAGCGTCTTGCCATTGGCCTCGCCCGTCATAGCAGCGGCAGCCGCACGGTAAAGCGGGCGCCGATCACGGTGCCGTGGCCGCCATAGCGGTTGGCCGCCCGGATGGTCCCGTCATGGGCCTCGATGATCTGCTTCGAGATCGACAGGCCGAGCCCGGAATGGGTACCGAACTTCTCCCGATCCGGCCGTTCCGAGTAGAACCGGTCGAAGATCGCCTCCAGTTTGCCCTCCGGAACACCCGGGCCGTCGTCCTCAATGATGATTTCCGCCATCTCCCCGTCCCCCATCTGGCCAAGCCGGTGCGCGGACAACCGCACGGTCCCGCCTTCCGGACTGAAGGACCGGGCGTTCTCGATCAGGTTTCGGAACACCTGGACCAGGCGCCCCTCCAACCCCCGGCACATCAACGGATCGCCGGGCGGCAGATGGGTGACCAGCCGCACCGCCCGCGCATCGCTGTCGATGCCCGCATTGGTGATCTCGGTCAGGGTCGAGAGCATTCCGGCGAGCGAGATCTCCTCCGTCTCGCCGCGGGACATCTCCGCGTCGACGCGGGACGCGTCGGATATATCGCTGATCAGCCGGTCCAGGCGTTGCACATCGTCGAGAATGATCGCCATCAGCTTTTGCTGATGCTCCGGATCGTCGAGCCGCGCCGCCGTCTCCACGGCGGAGCGCAGGGACGTCAGCGGATTCTTGATCTCGTGGCTGACATCGGCGGCGAAGCGCTCGATCGCGTCCATGCGCTGCCACAGCGCCTCGGTCATATCCTTGATCGCGTCGGAGAGATCGCCGATCTCGTCGTTGCGACCGGAAAAGTCGGGGATGACGGTGGCCCGGTGATGGCCGTGGCGGATCTTCTCAGCCGCCGCCGCCAGCTTCACCACCGGCCGGGTGATCGTGCGGGACAGCCAGAAGGACAGCGCGATCAGAAGAACGAAGGCCGGAACGAAGAGCATCAGCAGTTCCAGGCGCACCTGCTTGATGGCCGACGCGATGTCCTCGCCCTCGGCGGTCAGCATCAACGCCCCCATCACCTGACGATAGCTCCGCACCGGGGCGGCGACGGTCAGGATCAGTTCCCCGTCCCGGTCCCGGCGCAGCATCGAGTCCGCCTGGCCGAGCAGGGCCGACTGAACCTCCACATAGCCGCCTTCGGCGACGCTCCCCGCCTCGCGGTATTTCGCCACCGTATCCAAGGCGTTGAGGCCGGTGGAGACCCGTTCGTAGACCCAATCCACGACCTCGCCGGCCTGACCCGGCTGTTCCGTATCGGACGGCAGCGGGCTGACCTGGACCACGCCACCCGGACCGCGGAGAACACGGCTGTCGGCGATCACCCGCCCGTCGATATCGAAAACCCGGATGCGGGTCTTCACCGGCGCCGAGAAGCGGCGGACGATGGGTTGGACAAGGTCCGGTGTGATGTCCCGCGCCGGGTCGGCGGCGGCATCGGTCGCCATGGTGACCATCGAATCGCCGAGCGCCTGGGCGAGCACCTCCGCCTGCAGCGCCATCGCCCGCAATTCGGCCTGAACCAGTTGATCCCGATAGCGGTCGAGCACGAGGCTGCCGATCGCCACCAGGGCGAGCGCCAGCAGATTGATGGCGAGGATCCGGCCGGTGAGCCGGGAGAAGCGGCGGCCTCTGCGGCGCGGACCGTGGGAACGGTCGGACGCCGTTCCGGCATGCCCGCCGGAAAGGGCCTCAGGCGGATTCTTTATACCGGTATCCAACACCGTAGAGGGTCTCGATCTGGCCGAAGTCGGGGTCGACGGCCCGGAACTTCTTCCGGATCCGCTTGATGTGGCTGTCGATGGTTCGATCGTCGACATAGATCGTCTCGCCATAGGCCGCGTCCATCAATTGGTCGCGACTCTTCACATGACCGATCCGTTGCGCAAGGGATTTCAGAATCAGGAACTCGGTCACGGTCAGTGTCACATCCTTGCCCTTCCAAAGGCAAACATGCCGATTTTCGTCCAGGGTGAGTTCGCCGCGGGTCAGAACCTGCTTCGGCTCGCCCTCGTCCTCCGGGGTCGTGGACATCTCCTGCCGGCGGAGGATCGCCCGAATTCGCTCGACCAGCAAACGCTGGGAGAACGGCTTCTTGATATAGTCGTCGGCCCCCATCCGCAGGCCGAGCACCTCGTCGACCTCGTCGTCCTTCGAGGTGAGGAAGATCACCGGCATATCTGTGGACTTCCGCAGCCGGCCGAGCAATTCCATGCCGTCGAGCCGCGGCATCTTGATATCGAGGACCGCGAGATCCGCCGGCTGTCGGCTGAGGCCGGCCAGGGCCTGTTCCCCGTCGGTGTAGGTGTCGACATCGAAACCTTCGGCCTCGAGCGCCATCTGGACGGAGGTGAGAATGTTGCGGTCGTCGTCGACCAGGGCGATGGACGGGGACATGGGCGGGCTCGCTTGTGGTCTCGGTGGGCGCGCCGTCCCGGGGCACGGCGCCTGTTGTTCACTCTGCCTTATTTGGGGATGATCGCGGCGCGACCATAGCCGCAATGTGTTTCTTTCTGGGCAAATGTCCTGTTTTTGAATGATTTAGCGCCCATTGAAAGGTCCGATGATGACTAACGAAGACCCCGCCGTCTTTTCGAGAGGATTGATCCGGGCCGCCGACCGCGGCGTGCTGGCGACGGAAATGGCCGACGGCAGCGGCCCCTACGCCTCGCTGGTGATGATCGCGCTCGACCTCGCGGCGCAGCCGGTTCTGCTGATCTCCACCCTGGCGGATCATACCCGCAACGCGATGGCCGACGACCGGGTCTCGCTGCTTATCGACGGCACCGCCGGGTTGGAGGAACCGCTGACCGGCCCCCGCCTCTCGCTCCAGGGGCGGCTCGCCAAGACCGAGGACCCGCGGCTCCGCGACCGTTATCTGCGCCGCCATCCCTCGGCCGAGATGTATGCGGGCTTCGGCGACTTCGCCTTTTACCGGATGTCCGTGGCGCGGGCGCATCTCGTCGCCGGCTTCGGCCGCATCCACTGGCTCGACGGCGAGAAGGTGGTCGACGGGCCGGCCCTCGAGCTTGCCTTGGCGGACCAGGAGGCGGATGTGGTCGAGCATATGAACGACGACCATGGGGACGCCGTCGACCTCTATGCGACGGCCCTGCTCGACGCCGAGGGAGGGGGATGGCGGTTGACGGGCGTCGATCCCGAGGGTGCGGACCTTCGGCGCGGCGGCATCGTCCTCCGCCTGCCCTTCGACAAGCGGGTGGACGACGCGGAGGCGGCCCGCGTCGAACTCGTCCGGTTGGTGAAGCGCGCCCGTCGGCGACAGGCGGACGCTTAGGCGCCTTACGCCTTGGTCTTGATCCCGGCGGCGGTCACGGCCGCGTCGACATGGGCTTCGAACTGCTTGAAGTTGTCCTCGAACAGTCCGCAGAGGGTCTTCGCCGTCGCGTCGTAGGCGTCCTTGTCGGCCCAGGTCGACCGCGGGTCGAGCACATCGGCCGGAACGCCGGGGCAGCTTTCGGGGATCGTCAGGCCGAAGGCGGGGTCCTGGCGCATCGGGGCGGCGTCCAGGCCGCCGTCGAGCGCGGCGTTGATCATCGACCGCGTGTGGGCGATCGACATCCGCTTGCCGACACCCGGCTTACCGCCGCTCCAGCCGGTGTTGACGAGCCAGCAGCGCGCGCCGGTCTTGGCGATCCGCTCACCGAGCATCTTTGCATAGACCGTGGGATGGCGCGGCATGAAGGGCGCGCCGAAGCAAGTCGAGAAGGTCGCCTGCGGCTCGCTGCCCAAGCCCTTTTCGGTGCCGGCGACCCGGGCGGTGTAGCCGGACAGGAAGTGATACATGGCCTGCTCCGGCGACAGCCGGGAGATCGGGGGCAGCACGCCGAAGGCATCGGCCGTCAGCATGATGACGTTGGCCGGCTGCCCACCGGCGCCGTCCAGGCTCATATTGGGAATGAAGTCGATCGGATAGCAGGCGCGGGTGTTCTCGGTCATCGCCGCGTCGTCGAGATCGAGCGCGCCGGTCTCCGGGTTCATGACGACGTTTTCCAGGACCGTGCCGAACCGCTTGGTGGTGGCGAAGATCTCCGGCTCCGCCTCTTCCGACAGACGGATCACCTTCGCGTAGCAGCCGCCCTCGAAATTGAAGACGCCGTTGTCCGACCAGCCGTGCTCGTCGTCGCCGATCAGCGTCCGGCGGGAATCGGCGGAAAGCGTCGTCTTCCCGGTGCCCGACAGGCCGAAGAAAACGGCGACGTCGCCGTCCGGCCCGATATTGGCGGAGCAGTGCATCGGCATCACACCGCGGTCGGGCAGCAGGTAGTTCAGGATGGTGAAGATCGACTTCTTGATCTCGCCGGCATACCAGGTGCCGCCGATGAGGATCAGCTTCTTGGAGAGGTCGACCAGGATGAAGGTCTCGGAATTGAGACCGTCATCGGGACCGTTCGCTTCCAGGCCCGGCACGTTGATGATGGTGAAGTCCGGGGAGAAGGCCGTGCGGTCGGCGGCCGCCGGGCGGATGAACATGTTGCGCGCGAACAGGTTGTGCCAGGCGGTCTGGGTGACGACCCGCACGTTCAGGCGGTGGTCCGCGTCGGCACCGGCGAAGAGATCCTGCACATAGACCGACTTGCCCTGGAGATAGGCGGCGGCCCGCTTGTGCATCATGTCGAAGGTGGCCTGATCGACCGACTTGTTTACGGCCCCCCAATCGATCTCGTCTCTGCTGCCCGCCTCCTCGACGAAGAACTTGTCCTTGGGCGACCGTCCCGTGTGCCGGCCGGTGTCGACCACCAGGGCGCCGCCCTCGGAGATCCGGCCTTCGCCGTTTCGCACCGCATGTTCGTAGAGGGCCGCGGGGCCGAGGTTCCAATGAACCTGGTCCAGATTACGCAGGCCCACGGCCTCAAGACCGGCCTTTACCGGAAGCGGGGACAGTTTATTCACGGGGTCTCTCCAGGGGTGCGGACGCGCACGCGTTCTGTTGTCGTTTCCTCATGAACCGCGGATCCCTTATCGGGACTCTGGGGCGGCTTTCCGGCCCCCGGAGCGATTTTCGGCTGTCGCTCGGACAGCGGCGAAGAGTGTTCGGGAAACCGACGCTATGTCGATAACGGTCCTGAAACACAGATGCAATAATTCAGTCGCCGAATTTCGACATAACCCGGTTGCACGAATTGGGCGGCGGCCGTCCGCGGGCCGTCAGCGCACCAGCACGCCATCCAGATCGTGGTCGTCCGCGTCGACGATGTCGACGGTCGCGAAGTCGCCCGGCTTGAGATCGCCCGCTCCCTCGATATGGACGACCCCATCGATCTCCGGCGCGTCGTATCGGGTCCGCGCGCCGGCCATCCCGTCCTCCACCGAGTCGACCAGGACCCGCTGCCGGGTGCCGATCCGCGCCTGGAGTTTCTCGGCGCTGATCTCCGCCTGAACCGCCATCAGGCGTGCCCGGCGCTCCTCGCGGACCTCTTCCGGCAGGGCGCCCGGCAGTTCGTTGGCCGTGGCCCCATCGACCGGCTCGAAGGCGAAACAGCCGACCCGATCGAGACGCACCTCACGCAGCCAATCGAGCAGGAACTCGAAATCCGCCTCGGTCTCGCCGGGGAAGCCGGCGATGAAGGTCGAGCGGATGGTGAGGTCCGGGCACAGCCGGCGCCACTCGGCGATCCGGTCGGCGGTCTTTTCCTGATTGGCCGGACGCCGCATCGCCTTCAACACACTGGGGCTGGCATGCTGGAACGGAATGTCGAGATAGGGCAGCACGCCGCCGCCCTCCGCCATCCGGGCGACGACCCCATCCACATGGGGGTAGGGATAGACATAATGCATGCGCACCCAGATATCGTGTTCGTCGGCCAGCCGGCCGAGACCGGCCGCCAGGCCCGAAAACCGGGTCTCATAGGTCTCGCCGCGCCATTCCGCCTTGGGGTAGCGCAGATCGAGGCCGTAGGCGGAGGTATCCTGCGAGATCACCAGGATCTCCTTGACACCCGCCTTGGCGAGGCGCTCCGCCTCCCGCAGCACATCGTCCACGGGCCGGCTGGCGAGATCGCCGCGCAGGGCCGGGATGATGCAGAAGCTGCAGCGGATGTTGCAGCCTTCGGAGATCTTCAGATAGGCGTAGTGCCGCGGCGTCAGGCGAACCCCCGCCCCGGGCACCAGATCCGTAAACGGGTGGGACGGTGGTGGGGCGGCCTTGTGCACGGCCGACACAACGCCCTCGTAGTCCTGCGGGCCGGTAATCGCCAAAATGCCCTTATGTTCGCCGGTGATCAGTTCCGGCGTCGCCCCCATGCAGCCGGTAACGATGACCTTGCCGTTCTCGGCCAGCGCCTCGCCGATCGCCTCCAGGCTCTCGGCCCGGGCGGAATCGAGGAAACCGCAGGTGTTCACGATGACCGCGTCGGCGCCCTCATAGGTCGGCGAGAAGACATAGCCCTCGGCCACCAATCGCGACACGATCCGTTCGGAGTCCACGAGGGCCTTGGGGCAGCCCAAACTCACCAATCCCAGGGTGGGTCCGGGCTTCGAGAGGCCCGAAGGGGTGACGTTGGGACGGGGGGTCGAGGCGCTCACGGTTGGAATCCTTGCATAGCTACCGCTCGGGGGCGGCCCCCCGAAAAGAGGTGGCGTATAGCATCCCCGCTTACTGTTTGACGAAACAATTTCATCCTCTAAAACTTCCGTTAACCAATTCATATCGTATGCACCAGCATACGGCGGCGCCGGGCAGTCCTCATGAGCTTCATTCAGGATATCGACGCGTTGAGCTTTCCCCGGGCGGTTCTGCTCTACGAGTATTATCTCGCCAAGAAGCCCGCCGACGGGGGCCTGCCGATCCGATCCGACTTCGACTTCTTCGAGTTGAAGCCCTTCCTGCCCTATCTTTTCATCGCGGAGCCGACATCGGGCGGCGCCGACTGGCGCTATCGCCTGCTCGGAACCCGTCTGGTCTTCCGCTTCGGGCGGGATTCGACGGGGATCCCATTCTCCAAGCACTTCGAGGCCGACGGGGTCGCCGAGGACGCCATCAAGCTGTCGAACGACGTCGCGGCCAGCGGACGGCCCCGTTTCTTCACCGCGCAATTCTCCGACACCCAGTCGAGCCAGACCCGGTTGGAGACCATGTCGCTGCCGATCCTGGCGCCCGACGGCGAAACGGTCTGGCTCTTCGGCGGGACCTTCTTCGCGGACGAGGAAGAAATGTAGCGCGCCCTCCATCCCCAGGTCGTGAACTCATAAACGGTGGCCTTTGGAAGGCCGGTCGCGATATGAAGAACCGGGGCAATCAGATATCGGCCGATCGGGGTCGTGAGACGTATGAGTTATATCGAGAAAATCGAGGCGTTGAGCTTTCCGAGGGGGCTCCAGCTTCTGGAATACTACCGCTCGAAGATTCCGCGGGATGGGGGTCTGCCGCATCGGGACCAGTTCGAGTTCTCGGAACTATTGCCGCTGGCTCCCTATATGTTCATCGCGGAGCCGATATCGGGCGGCGCCGACTGGCGCTATCGCCTGCTCGGCACCCGCCTGGTCGCCCGGTTCGGCCAGGACTACACGAACCGGCCCTTCTCCGAGAACTTCCGCGAGCTGGGCCTGGTCCAGGACGCGATCGAACTCTCCAACCAGGTCGCGAAAGAGGGAAAGCCCCGCTTCTTCGCCGCGCGGTTCACCGACACGGAAACCCGCCAGATAAGGCTGGAGACCATGTCCCTGCCGATCCTGGCACCGGACGGCGAGACCGTTTGGCTTCTGGGCGGAACCTTCTTCGAGGACGAGGAAACCGCGGCGCAGTCGGACGCGCCGCTCAAGAAGCGGCCGGCACACCCTTAGTCGTCGAGTACTCGAAATGCAGCGCCTCGCCCGGGCGGAGCAACGGGTGCATGGCGTGGGCGGCCAGCGCCCCCTCCGAAAACCCGGTGACGATGAGCTTCAGTTTGCCGGGATAGGTGTTGATGTCCCCGACCGAGAAAATACCCGGCCGATTGGTCCGCATGGTCGTCGGATCGACCAGGATCTGGTTCTTCTCCAGTTCGATCCCCCAGTCGGCGATCGGGCCAAGATTGGTGGCGAGGCCGAAGAAGGGCAGCAGCACGTCGGCCTCCAGAACCCGTTCCTCGCCTTTGAGGGTCGCCACCCTGACGCCGGTCAACCGACCCTCCGCACCTTCCAGCCCTTTGAGCTGATAGGGCACGACCATTTCCAGAGCGCCCGTTTCCTCCAGCCCACGCATGCGCGCCACCATGTCCGGGGCGGCGCGGAATTTATCCCGCCGATGGACCACGTAGATCTTGCGCGCGGTACCATGCAGCGCGTTGGCCCAGTCGACCGCCGAATCCCCGCCGCCGGCGATCACGACAGCCTTGTCCCGGAAATCCTCCCTGCGCTTCACGAGATAGAAGACGCTCGTGCCCTCATAAGTCTCGAGCCCCTCCAGCGGCGGCCGGTTCGGCCCGAAGGCGCCCGCCCCCGCCGCGATCGAGACCGCCTTCGCCTCGATCACCGTTCCGGCCGAGGTCGTCGCGGTGAAGCCGCTTTCGGCATCGCCCTCCAGGCGGACCACCTGCTGGCCCAGATGATAGACCGGCTCGAAAGGGGCGGCCTGGGCCTCCAGACGCTCGATCAGATCGGCCGCGTCGACCGAGGGGAAGCCCGGGATGTCATAGATCGGCTTCTCCGGGTAGAGCGCCACGCATTGCCCGCCGATTTCCTCCAGGCTGTCGACCACATGGCAGCGGAACCCGAGCATGCCGCATTCGAAGACCTGGAACAGCCCAACCGGCCCGGCGCCGATCACCAGCACATCGGTTCGGCGGGTCTCCGGGGCCGAAAGGGGCTGGGCGGGGGGAGCGGTCTCCGTCATCTCGTCTCGCTTTGGTTTCGAAGGCTTCGGTTTTTGCGCTGGCCCTAGATGTCATTGCCGGGCCGGGACATTCAAGCCCAACCGGACCACGGGGCTCTTGAGAAGGCGGGTCGATCCCCGTAGAAGGAGCGCCATGACGTCCGCCCCTTTGCCCGATACCGCGCCCGCCGCCGGCCCTGCCAGCGACAATTCGGCCCCTGCGTCCTCGGGGACCGTGTGCCGCCTGGCGCTCGACGGCGAGGCGGCGACACTTGCCTTGGCGCGCCGGCTCGCCCCGCTGCTTCGCCCGGGTGACGTCATCGCGCTGCGGGGCGATCTCGGGGCCGGCAAATCGACCTTCGCCCGGGCGGTGATCCGGGCCCTGGGGGTCGAGGGCGCCATTCCCAGCCCGACCTTCACCCTGATCCAAAGCTACGATCTCGCCCCCGGTGGGGCGTTGGAGGCGGTGCATCACGCCGACCTCTATCGGCTCGCCGACCCGGAGGAGGTGATCGAGCTGGGCCTCGACGATCTCCTCGCCGGCGGGGCGTTGCTCGTCGAATGGCCGGACAGAGGCGTCGGCTTCCTGCCCCAGGCGGCCTTGACCGTGAGTCTCGAAACGGGGTCGAAGGACACCGCGCGTGTCGCCGTGCTTGAAGGCGATGAACAATGGTATGACGGGCGATGGAGCGGTCTCACCCAATGACGGACCGCGCCGATCTCATCGACCGGTTCATCCAGGCCCACAAATGGGGCCGGGCGGAGCGGAAGGAGTTGCCTCACGACCTCTCCCACCGGCGCTATCAGCGGCTGACCAGGGCCACCCGGGCGGGCGGTAAGGAAACCGTGCTGGTGATGGACGCGCCGCCGGAGCATGAGGATGTCCGGCCCTACATCGCCATCGACACACTGTTGCGCGAGCTCGGCTACAGCGCACCGGAAATCCATGCCAAGAACGTCAAGGCGGGCCTGCTACTGATCGAGGATTTCGGCTACGCCACCTTCACGAGGGTTTTGCGAAAGGGGCTGATGACCGACCGGGACCTCTACGGCCTCGCGATCGATTTCCTGGTCGACCTGCACACCCGCGATCTCGACCAGACCGAAACGGTGATCCCGGCCTATACGGACGACGATCTGCTGGTCGAGGCCTTCCTGTTCACCCGCTGGTATCTGCCGGGGGTCGGGGCCAAGGTCACCGAAGCCCTCGATGACGAGTTCCTCCAGATCATGCATGAGGTGCTTCGGCTATCCCGGGCCGGCGTCGCCGAGCATCTCGTCCTAAGGGATTTCCACGTCGACAATCTGATGATGCTGCCCAAGCGGGAGGGCCTGCGTCAGCTCGGCCTCCTCGACTTTCAGGACGCGGTGATGGGGCCGGTGACCTACGATCTCATCTCGCTGCTGCGCGACGCCCGGCGGGACGTGCCGCACGCCCTCGCGGTCGAGATGACCGCACGCTATCTCAACGACTATCCCGACCAGGACCCACTTCCCTTCATGACCTCCTGTGCCGCCATGTCGATCCAGCGCAATCTCAAGATCCTTGGCATTTTCATGCGCCAATCGATCGCCCACAAGAACCACAGCAAGCTCGTCCATATGAACCGGATCTGGCGGATGATCGAGGAGGACGCCCGGCATCCCGCGATGAAGTTCTTTCGCGACTGGATCGACGCGACGGTACCGCCGTCGAAACGGAAGGTCTCGGGAGTCCCGGCGGAATGAAACCGCTCGGCAACGCCCCGGCGATCCGGTCGGGCATGGTGCTCGCCGCCGGAGAAGGCCGGCGCATGCGTCCAGTGACCGAGACCCTGCCAAAACCGCTCATCCCGATCCTCGGGCGCCCCCTGCTCGACCATGCCCTCGACAAGCTGGAGGCGGCCGGGGTCGATACCCTGGTGGTGAACGCCTTCTACCTCGCCGACCGCATCGTGGACCACTGCGCGACCCGGCCGGGCAAACCGATCACCCTGTCCCGGGAGACCGAGAAATTGGAGACCGGCGGCGGCGTCGCCCAGGCCCTGCCGTTGCTGGGGGACAGCCCCTTTTTCGCGCTCAATGGCGACAATCTCATCATCGACGGACCACGCCCGGCGCTCGACCGCATGGCGGAGGCTTTCGATCCGACCCGCATGGACGCCCTTCTCATGCTTCATCCGCTCGCCTGGGCCCACGGCTATGCCGGCCAGGGCGATTTCCACATGGATCAGGACGGACGACTTACGAGACGGTCCGGTGCGGAAGTGACCTCCTTCGTCTTCACCGGCGTGCAGATCCTGACCCCGGGCCTGTTCACCGACCTGCCCGATGCCCCCTGGTCGCTCAATCGGATCTACGATCGGGCGATCGAACGGGAGCGGCTGTTCGGCATCGCCCATGACGGCGAGTGGTTCCATGTCTCCCGCCCCGACGACATCGCCGCCACCGAGGAAAGAGTGTCCTCCACCTTCGTGAATTTCTTCTGCTAAACTGAGAGGATGTCCCTCTCCCCAGGCACCCCACGGTTGTTCACGATCCCGGCGTCGGTCTCCTTCGTCGAGGCCCTGGCCGACGGTCTTCTGACCCAGGCCGGGGGCGACCCCATCGCGCTTTCCCGCATGGAGGTCCTGGTCCCGACACGGCGCTCCGTCGGTGCCCTGCGCGCGGCTTTTCTGCGGCGGTCCGAAGGACGCGCCCTGCTGCTGCCCCGGATCTCGCCGATCGGCGATGCCGATGAGGAGGATCTTGCGTTCGGCGCCGGTTTCGAAAGCGTTCTGGAGATGCCGCCGGCGATCGGCGAGACACAGCGGCGCCTGGTGCTGGCCCGCCTGATCCTCGCCGGCAAGCAGGCGAGCCGTCCGGGCGAGGCGGTGCGGCTGGCGGCATCCCTCGGGCAATTGATCGACCTGCTCGCCGAATATGGCGTCGATCCGCAGGCCCTACGGACCCTGGTGCCGGAGGCCTATGCCGCCCATTGGCAGGAGACGCTCAAATTCCTCGAGGTCGTGCTCGAGGCCTGGCCCGGTTATCTCGCGGAGCGGGGCGCCCTCGACCCCGGGACGCACCGGACCCGGCTCTTGAAGGCCCGCGCCGACGCGCTGTCCGCCGCCGCTCCGGAGCATCCGGTGATCGTCGCCGGGTCGACCGGATCGATCCCGGCGACGGCCGCCTTGATGACGGTGGCCGCCGGCCTGCCGCAGGGCGCAGTGGTGCTGCCCGGGCTGGACCGGGAGATGGATCCGACCGCCTGGGCCGCGGCCAAGATCGAGCCCGCCCACCCCCAGCATGTCATGGCCAATCTCCTGGACGCGCTTGGCGTTGACGCCGCCTCGGTCGCGCTCTGGCCCGGCGTGCCGGCGGGCGACGGGAAACAGGCGGCCCGGACCGGCCTCATCCGCGAGACCATGCGGCCGGCCGGCACGTCGGAGGCCTGGCGAACCCTCCCGGAAATCCCGGTGGAAGACCTCACCGGTGTCCGGTGGGTCGACTGCCCGGGGATCGAGGAGGAGGCGGAGGTCATCGCCCTGATGCTGCGCGAGGCCGCCGATTGGCCGGGTAAGCAGGCGGCCCTGGTCACCCCTGACCGGGACCTCGCCCGGCGCGTCGCGGCCAATCTCGCCCGCTGGGGGATCGAGATCGACGACAGTGCCGGGATGCCGCTGTCCCGCACCCCGCCCGGGACCTTCCTGCGGCTTCTGGCCGATTGTGTCGCCGACGGGTTCGGGCCGATCGCCCTGCTCTCGCTCCTGAAGCATCCGCTGGCCGCCGGCGGCCTCTCGCTTCAGGCTTTCCGGGAGGCGGCACGGTTGCTCGACCGGGAGGTTCTGCGCGGCCCCCGTCCCGCCGCCGGGCTCGACGGGCTGCTGAACGCGATACGGCGCCGGGCCGAGAAGCAAGAGCGGCCGCTACCGGCGCTGCATGACCTGGCGGACCGCCTGGAACGGCTCTTCCGGCCGCTCGCGGAGGCGGCCACGCACCCTCTGGAAAACGCCGGGACCCTGCTCGATGCCCATATCCAGACCCTTGAAGCGCTGGCGGATACCGACACGGCCTTTGGCGGCAGCCGGCTCTGGGTCCGGGAGGACGGCGAGGCGCTGGCCGATCTGGTCGCCGATCTGGCCGCCGCCCTGGATGCGCTCGCCCCCATGCATCCGGCGGATTTCCCGGACCTCCTGGAGAGCTTCCTGGCCCAGCGTCCGGTCCGCCCCCGCTATGGGCGCCATCCGCGGCTGTTCATCTGGGGGCCGCTGGAAGCCCGCCTGCAGCATGCCGACCGGGTGATCCTCGGCGGTCTTAACGAGGGGAGCTGGCCGCCCGAGGCGGAAACCGACCCGTGGATGTCACGCCCGATGCGGGCCCAGATCGGTCTGCCGCCACCGGAGCGGCGGATCGGCCAGTCGGCCCATGACTTCGCCCAGGCCTTTTCCTGTCCCGATCTGGTCCTCACCCGCTCCCTCAAGGTCGGCGGCACCCCGACCGTGCCGTCGCGCTGGCTCACCCGGCTGGACGCGGTGCTCGGCCCGCGTTCCGCGCACGTCCGCGATACCAAGCCGGTGACCATCGCCGCCCTGCTGGACCGGCCGGCCGAGCGGGTCGAGATCAAACGGCCCAACCCGGCGCCGCCGCTCGCGGCCCGGCCGACCGCCTACTCGGTGACCGAGATCGAGAGCCTGATCGCCGATCCCTACCGGATCTTCGCGAAAAAGATCCTCGGCCTCCGCCCGCTCGACGCCCTCGACGAGGAGCCCGGTGCCGCCGAAAGGGGCACCATCGTCCACGAGGCCCTGAGCCATTTCCTCGACCGTTTCGCCGATCATCTGCCCGCCGACGCGCTGGACGCCCTGCTGGCCGCCGGGCGCGAAGAGATGGCCGCCTATGCCGACCGCCCCTCGGTCGCGGCCTTCTGGATGCCCCGCTTCGAGCGGATCGCCCACTTCGTCGTCGCCGCCGAGCACGCCAGGCGGATGGAGATCGCCGCATTGCACGGCGAGGCCAAAGGCGAGATGCCGGTGACGGTGGATCCTGGCGAGGGGATGGACTTGTCGGTCACGCTGCACGGCCGGGCCGACCGGATCGAACGCCGCCGGGACGGGACCGCCTGGATCGTCGACTATAAGACCGGGACACCGCCCTCGGCCGCCGCCGTCAAGGCGGGGGCCCGACCGCAACTCACCCTCGAAGCGCTGATCGCCGAGCGGGACGGATTCACGGACCCCCAGGGCAACCGGCTCGGGACCGGCCGGGTCGGCGGGCTCGAATACTGGCATCTCAAGGGGACGGAACCGGCCGGCGAGATCCGGACGGTCGCCAGCGGCGATCTCACCGACCTCTTGGACCAGACCGAACAGGGCCTGCGGCATCTCCTCACCTTCTATCTCTCCAATCCGGACAGCGGCTATCTCGCCTTCGCGCCGGAGGACGGCAAGCCAGACTACAACCCCTACAGCCATCTCGCCCGTGCCGCCGAATGGGGCCGGGCCGGCCGCGGGGAGGACGGCTGATGGCGCAGGATCTCCTCCAGGACGGCGCCTGGCGCCGCGACCCGCCCGAGGCGATCCTGCCGACGGTGGAGCAATACCGGGCCGCCGATCCGGGCCGATCCGTCTGGGTCGGTGCGTCGGCGGGCACCGGCAAGACACAGGTCCTGACCAACCGGGTTCTGGCGCTGCTGCTGACGGGGGTGAAGCCGGAACGGCTGTTGTGCATCACCTTCACCAACGCCGCCGCCGCCGAGATGCGCAACCGGATCACCCGCAAGCTCGCGGAATGGGCGACCGCCTCCGACCCATGGCTGTCCCATGCGCTGGAGGCATTGACCGGCGGCACGCCGGACCGCGAGAAGATGGCCCGCGCCCGCCGCCTCTTCGCCCAGGTGCTCGACACCCCGGCGGGGCTCAAGATCCAGACCATCCACGGCTTCTGTCAGGCGATCCTGCGGCGCTTCCCCGTCGAGGCCGGCCTGCCGCCGCAATTCGAGATCATGGACGAAAGGACCGCCGCCGAACGCCTGGACCGGGCGCGGGACGCGGTGCTCGCCCGGATCGCCGAGGGAGACGCCACGGTCCTCGGAGCCGTCGAGACGATCATCCAGACGACGGAGGAGACCGGCTTCGCCGACATCCTGGCCCAGATCATCCGGGAACGGGCCCGGCTGACCGACGCCCTGAAGCGGCATGGTGGGCTCGACGGCGTGATGTCGGCGGTCGCCGGTCATCTCGGCATCGCCCCGGATTTCACCGTCGCGGACGCGCTGGCCGACGCCGTCGCGGAAGCGAACCGCTACGAATCGAAACTCGTCCCGCTTCTCCCCGAGCTTATGGGTGGCAAGAAGACGGATGTGACCACGGCGGAGGCCCTACGCCGCTATTTCGAGGGTGGAGCGGAGGACCGGTCCCGCCGCTACCCCGCCCTGGCCAAGGCGCTGCTCACCAAGGACGGCGCACCCCGCAAGAACCCGGTGACCAAGGACTTCGCCCATCTGAAGCCGTTGATCGAGGAGTTCCAGGACCGCTGCGTCGCCATGAAGGCACGGATGGACAAGGCGGCGATCCTGGCGGCCACGCGGGCACTGACCACGCTGGGGACGGAGGTGCTCGCCCGATATGGCGAGGAAAAGGCGCGCCACGCCGCCCTCGACTATGACGATCTCATCCTGACCGTCCGAGACCTCCTCGCCCGGGACGGTTTCGCGAGCTGGGTGATGTACAAGCTCGACCGGGGCATCGACCATGTGCTGGTCGACGAGGCCCAGGACACCAACCCGGAGCAATGGGAGATCATCCGGGCGCTGACCGCCGAGTTCTTCGCCGGGGAAGGCGCCGAAGCGGTCGCCCCGGACCAATCCCCCGAAATCCCCCCGCTGGACCGCACGCTGTTCGTCGTCGGCGACGTCAAGCAGTCGATTTACTCCTTCCAGCGGGCGGATCCGACCTGGTTCACCCGCATGCGCGCCCACTTCGCCGAGCGCATCCGGGACGCCGGGATGGTTTTCGATACGGTCGACCTGGACCTCTCCTTCCGGTCGACGGCGGCGGTTCTCGGACTGGTCGACCGTGTCTTCGCCGACCCGGCGGCCGCGGACGGAGTTGTCGACGGGGATGTGGCACTCCATCACGTGCCGCACCGCCAGGGCGAGGCCGGGGCGGTCGCCCTCTATCCCCTGGAAGCGCCGGGCGAGGTGGAGCAACCGGATTTCTGGGACCCGGACAGCCGCGCCGCGTCCGGCCCCTCGCCCCGGGCGACGGTGGCGGAGGCCATCGCCTTGCGGATCGACCAGTGGCTCCGCGACGCGACACCTCTTCCCTCCAAGGGCCGGCCTATCCGGCCCGGAGACATCCTGATCCTGGTGCGGCGGCGGACCGGCTTCGTCGACGATCTGGTGCGCGCCCTGAAGCAGCGGGCCGTCCCGGTGGCGGGGGTCGACCGGATGGTGCTGACCGAACAGATCATGGTTCAGGACCTGACGGCGGTCGCGGACTTCCTTCTACTGCCCGAGGACGATCTCACGCTCGCGACCGTGCTCAAGGGACCGCTGTTCGGCTATGACGACGACGATCTCTTCCGGCTCGCCCATGGCCGGCCCCGGCATCGCGGCCTGTGGGACGTCCTGCGCGACAGCGGCACCCCGAAGGATATCGACACGGTCGCCCGGCTGCGCGACTGGCTCGACGCGACGGACTATGTCGGCCCCTATGAGCTGTTCTCCCGCATCCTGAAGCGGGATGGCGGCTGGGAACGGATCTATGCCCGCTTCGGCGAGGAGGCGAAGGACCCGATCGAGGAATTCCTGGCGCTGACCCTGGACCACGAAAAAAGCCATCCGCCCGGTCTGCAGTCCTTCCTCCATTGGTTCCGCAAGCGGGAGGGCGAGATCAAGCGCGACCTCGACGAGGGCAGCGGCGATCAGGTCCGCATCATGACCGTCCATGGCGCCAAGGGACTGGAGGCGCCAATCGTCTTCCTGCCCGACACGGCGCAAACACCACAATCCCGCGACCGGTTGTTCTGGATTCCGGATGGGACAGGCGCCCTGCCGCTCTGGTCGCCCCGCGCCGCCTTCGACGAGGATGTGGTGAGCGCCCTCAAGCAGGCCCGCCAACGTTCCCAAATGCAGGAATACCGTCGGCTGCTCTATGTGGCGCTGACCCGGGCGGCGGACGCGCTCCACATCGCCGGCTGGCTGACCCGCAAGCCGGCCGCCGACACCACCTGGTACGAGCACACGGCGCTGGGCTTCACCGACGCGGCGCCAGGAGAGGACGGCGCCCGTATCCTGCTGGCCGGCACCCCATCCGCCCCGAGAGAGGTGCCTGCGGTCCCTGAGAAGTCCCCGGTGGACCTGCCCGCCTTCGCGACCCGGCCGGCCGGCCCGGAACCCGATCCGCCCGCCCCGCTCGCGCCGTCGCGGCCAAGCGAGGAGGACCCGCCCGTCCGCTCCCCCCTCAGCGGCGATTCCGGGGACCGGTTCCGGCGCGGGAAGATCCTGCACAAGCTCCTGGAGCATCTGCCGACGCTGCCCAAGCCCATCCGGCGGGAGCGGGCGGCCCACTTCCTGGCGAGCCCGGTCCATGACCTCTCCCCCGAGACCCAGGCCGCCTATCTCGACGAGGTATTCACCTTATTGGACGATCCCGATCTCGACTGGCTGTTCGACCCGGCGACCGGCCAGGCCGAGGTCTCGCTGTCCGGCCTGCTCGATACCCGACCGGCGGGGCCGGCCACCGTCGTCACGGGGCAGATCGACCGGCTGGTCATCGCGTCGGACAGGATCGCCGTGATCGACTACAAGACCAATCGGCCCCCGCCGGACCGGATCGAGGGCGCCCCCAGGGTCTATCTCCGCCAGCTCGCCACTTATCGCGCGTTGTTGAAAGATATTTTCCCAGGCCGTTCCATCGCCTGCGCCCTCTTGTGGACCGACGCGCCGCACCTCATGTGGGTGCCGACGGAGATGATGGACGCCATCATGAACCCCGAACAGCCGGAGCCTTAGCCGGCCTTGGCGCCGGTCACCCGGTGATCACGAAAACGATCCTGCCGATGGACCACCGAGACGGTTGACCTGATCGAACGAACCGGGTCTCCTAGGCGGCCTGTCCGGCAGGGCAATCAGACAACGAACCGGTCGAAACCGGTCCCGCACCGCCCGCTCTGAGACCAAGGCGGTCCCTGCGGGGATGAGAGGAGTAAAGACCATGGCAGTCACCCATGTGACCGACGCGAATTTCGAACAGGACGTGCTCAAGTCCGACAAGCCCGTGCTGGTGGACTTCTGGGCGGAATGGTGCGGCCCCTGCAAGCAGATCGGCCCCGCCCTCGACGCCATCGCCGAGGCCCGCGGCGACCAGATCACCGTCGCCAAGGTGAATGTCGACCAGAATCCGGCCACGCCGCAGCAATATGGCGTGCGGGGCATCCCCACCCTGCTGCTGTTCAAGGACGGCCAGATCTGCTCCCAGAAGGTCGGCGCCCTGCCCAAGGCCGATCTCGAGCGATGGATCGACGAAACGATCGGCTGATCGACGGCCCATCAGTCATTTCACGAGACCCCCGGTAGCAGGCGCTGCCGGGGTTTTTGTTCTGATTTTCGTTCTGTTGTTCGTCCCTGGGGTCAGCCGTTGTCCCGCAGCACCCGACCGGCGAGATAGAGCGACCCGCAGATCAGGACCCGTCTGGGCGGCTCGGGAGCGTCCAGCAAGGCCCGGAGCGCGCCGCCGATATCCGGACAGGGATCGGCCGTCAGGCCCGCCTCGCCGGCCTTCTCCGCGACCGCATCGGCCGATAGGGTCGCCTTCTCCTCCGGAATGGCGATGGTCTTCACCGCCGCCACCTTGCCCGCGAGCTTTCGGAAGAAAGCCACCGGCTCCTTGCTTTCCAACATGCCGACGATGACCGCCGTGCGCGGCTCCGCCCAGGCGTCGAGTTGCCCGGCGATGACCGCCGCCGCCGCCTCGTTGTGGCCGCCGTCGAGCCAAAGCTCGGTGCCCCCGCCACAGACCTCCACCAGGGGACCCGCGGTCAACCGTTGCAGCCGCGCGGGCCAGCGCGCGGTGGCGATCCCCTCGGCAAGACAGGCGTCCGGCAGGGCGAGCGCCGGGACCCGGTCGCCCAAGGCCTTCGCGGCCATCACGGCGACGGCCGCGTTGTCGATCTGGTGATCCCCGATCAGGGCGGGCCGGGGAAAGGGCACGCCGTCCAGGGCGAAGCCGTCCGCCGTCCGGTCCACGGTCCAATCACGCCCATGGACCGACAGCGGCGCGCCGACCGTCCGCGCCTTCTCCTCGATCACCGTCAGGGCCTCGGGCCGTTGCGGGCCGATGACGGCGGGGATGCCCGGCTTCAGGATGCCCGCCTTCTCCGCGGCGATGGACGGGATGTCGGGGCCGAGAAACTGCATATGGTCGAGGGAGACCGGGGTGATGACGCTGACATCCGGCGTGATCACATTGGTCGCGTCGAGCCGCCCGCCGAGGCCGACCTCCAACAGCAGAACATCCGCCGGAACCCGCGAGAAGGCGAGATAGGCGACCGCCGTGGTGATCTCGAAAAAGGTGATGGGACGCTCGCCGTTGATCGCCTCCACCTCGTCCAGCAAGGCGACGAGGTCCGGCTCCGGGATCGGGTCGCCGGCAAGCACGATCCGCTCGCCGAAGCGCACCAGATGGGGCGAGGTATAGGCGTGCGCCCGGAGGCCCGCCGCCCGGTACATGGCCATCAGATCGGCAACGACCGAGCCCTTGCCGTTGGTTCCGGCGACATGGACGATGGGCGGGAGGGCACGCTCGGGATGCCCGAGATCGGCCAGCAAAGCCTCGATCCGGCCCAGGGTGAGGTCGATCACCTTGGGGTGGAGGCGCATGAGACGCGCCAGGATCGGGTCGGCCGAGACCTCTTCGGCCCCGCCGGGGCTGGGCCGGTCGCTCAACGCGCCTTCTCGTCGGGACCGTTGGCCATGCCAGCGCCATTCTCGGCCGCCAAATCGACGGGCACGATCCGGTTCGGATCGTCCTCTTCGGCGGCCGGTTCGCCGGGCTTTTCCGGCGCCGGTAGCGCCTCCTGCTTCGGCACCGGCCGGATCAGCAGGTCCACCAGCCGGGTCAGCGTCCCGACCAAATGCTCCCGGTGGACGACGATGTCGACCATGCCGTGCTCCTGGAGATACTCCGCCCGCTGGAAACCCGGCGGCAACTGCTCGCGGATCGTCTCGGCGATCACCCGCTGGCCTGCGAAACCGATCACGGCGCCGGTCTCGGCCACATGGATATCGCCGAGCATGGCGAAGGAGGCCGTGACCCCGCCCGTGGTCGGATCGGTCAGCACGACGAAATAGGGCAGCCCGGCATTCTTGACGTCATCGACGGCGATCACCGTGCGCGGCATCTGCATCAGCGAGAGGATCCCCTCCTGCATCCGGGCTCCGCCAGAGGACGGGAAGATGATCAGGGCGGCCTTGCGGGCCACGGCGGCCCGGGCGGCGGCATAGACCGCCTCGCCGACGGCGATCCCCATGGAGCCGCCCATGAAGCCGAAATCGAACGCCGCAGCGACCACCGGCACATCGCCCAAGTCCCCGGCGCCCACAAGCACCGCGTCCTTGAGCCCGGTCTTGCTCTGCGCGGCCTTCAGCCGGTCGCCATAGCGCTGGCGGTCGCGGAACTTCAGCGGATCGAGCGGCACTTCCGGAAGCGCGATCGATTCCCACTGCTCGGCCCCGAAGAGATGGTCGAGCCGTGCCTTCGCGCCCAACCGCATGTGATGATCGCAATGAGGGCAGACCCGGTGGAGCTGCTCCAGCTCCTTCTGGAAGATCATCTGCCCGCAGTTGGGGCACTTTTCCCACAGATCCTCGGGCACATCCGCCCGGACCAACGCGCGGAGTTTCGGCTTCACGAAATCGGTAAGCCAGCTCATTCCTGTTCCCCCAACGCCCTTTTGAACGGATAGGGCGTATTAACGTTCCCGAATGCCGTCGGCGAGGCTTTTCACGAAGTCCAAGCCCGCCTTGACCGCGTCCCCGCCCTCCGCCGCCGTGTCGGCGACGGCCTGGACCAGGGCCGATCCGACCACCGCCGCATCGGCGATGTCGGCCACGATGCGGGCCTGTTCCGGTGTGCGGATGCCGAACCCGACCGCAAGCGGGAGATCGGTATTCGGACGCAGCCGGTCAACCGCCGCCTGGATATCTTCGGTCTGGGCCGAACGGGTGCCGGTGATCCCGGCGATCGCCACATAGTAGACGAAGCCGCTCGACCGGTTGAGCACGGCCGGGAGCCTTTTGTCGTCCGTGGTCGGAGTGGCCAGGCGGATGAAGGCGAGCCCGGCGTCCATCGCGGGCACGCACAGCTCGTCGTCCTCTTCCGGCGGCAGGTCGACGATGATGAGCCCGTCGATCCCGGCCTCGACCGCGTCTTTCAGGAAGGCGTCGACCCCATAGCTGTAGATCGGGTTGTAGTAGCCCATGGCGATGATCGGCGTTTCCGTGTCGCCCCGCCGGAAGGCACGGACCAGCTCGATCGTCTTCCGGAGCGTCATCCCGGCATTGATCGCCCGCAGGGAGGACGCCTGGATCGCCGGGCCGTCCGCCATCGGGTCCGAGAAGGGCATACCGATCTCGATGACATCGGCACCCGCTTTCGGCAATCCCTTGATCAGGTCGAGGGAGATCCGCGGATCCGGATCGCCCGCCGTCACAAAGGTCACGAGGCCGCCCCGGCCCTCCGCTTTCAGCGCGGCGAACCGGTTTTCAATACGCTCGACGGTCATTAGCTGTCGTCCTTGGGGAACTTTCCACGGGCCTTCAGGTGCTCGATGACGCTGGCCACGTCCTTATCGCCCCGTCCGCACATATTCATGATGATGATCTCGTCCGGACCCATTTCCGGCGCGATCTTGCCGACATAGGAAAGGGCGTGGGCGGGCTCCAGCGCCGGGATCATCCCTTCGGTCCGGGTCAGGAGCTGGAAGGCGTCCAGCGCCTCCTCGTCCGTCGCGGAGACATAGGTGACCCGGCCGGTCTCGGCGAGCCAGCTGTGCTCCGGCCCGATCCCGGGATAGTCGAGACCCGCCGAGATCGAATGGGCGTCGACGATCTGGCCGTCATCGGTCTGCAGAAGATAGGTCCGGTTGCCGTGCAGAACGCCGGGTCGGCCGCCGGTGATGGAGGCCGCATGCTTGCCGGTCTCGATGCCGTCGCCCGCCGCCTCGACGCCGAAGATCTTGACGTCCTTGTCGTCGAGGAAGGGATGGAACAGTCCGATGGCGTTGGAGCCTCCGCCGATGCAGGCGACCAGCGCGTCGGGAAGCCGGCCCTCGGCCTCCTGGATCTGCTCCCGGGCCTCGATGCCGATGACCGACTGGAAATCGCGGACCATCTGCGGATAGGGGTGTGGCCCGGCCACAGTGCCGATGATGTAGAAATGGGTTTCCGGATGAGCGACCCAGAAGCGCAGGGCCTCGTTCATCGCATCCTTGAGCGTGCCGGTGCCCGAGGTGACCGGGATCACCTCCGCGCCCAGCAGTTTCATCCGCTCGACATTGGGCTTCTGACGGCGGACGTCCTCCGCGCCCATGAAGACCTTGCAGCTCATGCCGAACAGGGCGCAGACCGTGGCGACGGCGACGCCGTGCTGACCGGCCCCGGTCTCGGCGATGATCTCGGTCTTGCCCATCCGCTTCGCGACCAGCGCCTGGCCAAGGCAATTGTTCACCTTGTGGCTGCCGGTGTGGTTGAGCTCGTCGCGCTTCAGATAGATCTTGGCGCCGCCGAAATGGGCGGTCAGCGACTTGGCGAAATACATCGGCGAGGGACGGCCGACATAGTGCTTCTGATAGTAACGGAGCTCCTCCTCGAAGGCCGGGTCCCGCCTGGCCGCGTTATAGGCCTTCTCGACCTCGAGAATGAGCGGCATCAGGGTCTCGGCCACATAGCGCCCGCCGAAAATGCCGAAATGGCCGGCCTCGTCCGGGCCGGTACGATAGCTGTTGGGCAGGATCTCGTTCATGAACAGGCGCCTTCGAAATGAGGATGTGTCCTGGGCACGGCGAAGCGGGCCGCCGCCGCCGGGCAGTTGGGGATACGCCAGAATCGGAACGCTTTGCAAGGGAGGGGAAGTATTAGGGTCAGGACCCACAAATGGTTTCGATTTCTGTTCGTTTCGAATTTGGTTGGGCTGGAAACGGAGATTTTGCCGGGAAATGCAGTGCATTTTCCAAGAAATCTCCGTGACAGGACGGCAAATTCGCCGAGCCCTCCCGGGCCGCCGGTAAACGGCCGGTCCGCGGCGTCAAATCGGCTCGATGATGCCCCGCATCACTTTCGCCTCTTTTCCTGGCCGCCTCTTTTCCTGGCCGCCGCTTTTCCTGGCGTCCCAACCTCCTACCGGCGGCAGAAACGCGAACCATTTATGGGTCCTGACCCTAGGCCCGGGCGGCTGCGACGAAGCGCCTGATCAGCTCCGGATCCTTCACTCCCGGCGCCGATTCGACACCGGAGGACACATCGACGCCCGGACATCCGGTCACACGGATCGCCTCCGCCACATTGTCGGGCGTCAGCCCGCCGGCAAGCAGCCATGGAATACCGAGATCGAGATCGGCGACCAGCGACCAGTCGAAGCGCTCGGCATTGCCGCCGGGCCGGTCGGCGCCGGGGCGCGGTTTGGCATCGAGCAGCAACCGGTCGCAGACATCCGCGAACTGCTTGGCCCTCAGCACGTCACCGCCGCTGGCGATCCCCACCGCCTTCATCACATGAATGCCGAAGGTGGACTGAATCTGGGCACAGCGCTCCGGCGTTTCCGAGCCGTGAAGCTGCAACAGCGTTGGATCGATCGCGTCGACGACCTGCCCGATCATGTTATCGCTTGCGTTGACCAAAAGCGGCACACGACCGACGCTCACCGGCATGCCGGCCGCCAGGTCGCGCGCGTGCTCCAGGGAGACATTGCGCGGCGAGCGCGGGAAGAACACGAACCCAAGCATCGATGCACCAGCGTCGACGGCCGCATCCCGGGCTTCCGGCGTGGAAATCCCGCATATCTTGACCTCGACAGAACTGGGCATCGGCTCTCCCCTAACCCGTGTTGGACATTTCCGCGACGATTCGTTGCGCTGCGGCTCTTCGGTCTTCAGCCTCGGTCACCGGACGGCCGGTCACCACGATATCCGCCCCGGCCTCCTGGGCCTGCGCCGGGGTCATCACCCGCTTCTGGTCGCCGACCGCCGCCCAGCTGGGCCGGATCCCCGGCACCACCAAGAGCGCATCGTCGCCGAGATCGGCCCGCAGCACGGCGACCTCGAAAGGCGAGCAAACCACACCCGCCAAACCACTCTCCACCGCCAGGGCGGCCAATCGTCTGACCTGGTCCAGGGAAGGCCCTTTCTGTCCGACCCGATCGAGATCGGCATCATCCAGGCTGGTGAGCACGGTGACGCCGACGATGGCGGGGGGAGCGACTCCGAGTTCGTCCGCCGTCTCGACGGACGCCACCTGTGCCGCCCGCATCATCGCCGCCCCCCCGGAGGCGTGAATGGTCAACACACGCGGTTTGGTCGCCGCGACGACCGATCTGACCGCCCCCGCAACCGTATTCGGAATATCGTGGAATTTGACGTCTAAAAAAAGAGGTAAATCAACATCTTGGGTAAGAGCGCTTACTCCAGATGGCCCCTGCGCGGAGAAGAATTCTAGGCCAAGTTTAACCCCTCCGGCGACCCCTCTTATATCCGTGATCATATCCTTGGCCATCGGCAAACAGGGCGTGTCGACCGCGACGAACAGACCCTGCGGCTTGGAATTGGTGGGCATGATCGGATTTCCCTAACTGCGTCTGAGGGCGAGATCGGCGGCGGCCAGGTCCTCCAGGGCCGTCCCAACCGATTTGAAGAGCGTGATCTGATTGTGGAACCGTCTGCCCGCGCGAAAACCACGGGTCAGTTCCTCCAGGTCCGCGGCGATATCGTCCGGCGTGATGCGTCCGCTGGCAATCGCCTGTGTCAAATCCCCGCCATGGGTGAGAGCACCCTCCCGCGTATCGACGAAAAGACGCGCCTTCGCCACCGTGTCGTCATCCACTTCCCGCCGGTCCGGACGGACGGAGCCGACAAGGTCCAGATGGGTTCCCGGCATAACCCAGTCCCCCTTGATCAAAGGGGCGTCGGACAGCGTGGCCGTCGAGACGATATCGGCCCCCCGCACCCCGCCCTCGAGGTCCTCCGTCGCCCGCACCTTGATCCGGAAACGGTTGAGCCCCCGGGCGAGCGCCTTGGACTTCGACGCGCTCCGCCCCCAAACGAGAACCTCCTTGATCGGCCGGACCGACAAATGGGCCATGACCAGATGGGGGACCACCTGGCCGGTCCCGACAACCAAAAGACGCTGCGAGTCCGGGCGGCTGAGATAGCCGGAGGCGAGCGCCGAGGCGGCCGCCGTTCTTTTCTTGACCAGGGCCGGGCCGTCGATCAGCGCCAGAAACTGGCCGGTCGTGGCGTCGAGAAGCTGATAGGCGCCGGTCAACACCGGCCGCCCCCGGTCGGCGTTGTCCGGAAACACGGTCACGGTGCCGACTCCCAGACGATGGCCCATGCGCCAGGCCGGCATGACCATGAGGCTGCCGGGGGCCCCGGCGGTCTCGATCGGATAGGTCGTGCGCTCCGGAACCTCGGCGCCGCGGCGGAAGGCCTCGCGCAGCGCCTCGATCAAATCCGTGGGTTCCAGCGCGGCCTCGACATCCGCGGCACTCAAAATGCGCAATCGTGCACTGCCTTTCCTATGCGGCCGGGTTCTTCGCCTCGAGCATCAGCCGCTCCCGCTCCTGCTTCGGCAGGGCGTCGAGAGCCACCTCGGCCTCCGTCGCCCGCATCTTCGCCTTTTCCAGATCCTGCTCCAGGCTCTCCGACTTCCTGCGGTAGCGACGCGCCCGGGCCCGGTCGCCCGT
Organism: Alphaproteobacteria bacterium; assembly: GCA_024743275.1. Lineage (GTDB taxonomy): Bacteria > Pseudomonadota > Alphaproteobacteria > JANSWW01 > JANSWW01 > JANSWW01. The sequence goes on along the minus strand of JANSWW010000007.1, from coordinate 79,019 downwards.
CGCCTCGGTCCACACGATGCTGCCGCCCAGAACGAAGCCGACGACAATCATCAGCAGGGCCAGGGCATAGATCGGGACCGTGATCTGATAGGTGGTGGGCCAGAAGGCGATATCCACCGGCCCTCGGTTGGAAACGGCGAACAGGATGATCAGCAGGGTCAGGGGAAGGCTGACGAGCCAACTGACCAGACGAACGACCATATTCCGCTGTGCCATCGATCTCTCCATCACGTCCGGGCGGCGCCGGAACCGCGCCTCACATTCAGATGTGGCCGGCGGATGCGGCCGGCAGATGCGTCAGGCGCCGACATTAACGGCCCTGAGCCGGGATGGGTAGGTGGAATGATCGGAACAGCCGGACCGAGACGGGATGTGGTGCCGATGGCGAGGCGCGCGCGGGCGCGCCCGCGTCAATCCTCGCTGTCGACCCCGCCGTTGAGACGTTCGCGCAGCAGCTTGCCGGTCTTGAAATAGGGAACCGTCTTGGCGTCGACCTGAACCGCCTCGCCGGTCCGTGGATTCCGCCCGACCCGGGCATCCCGCGACTTCACGGAGAACGCGCCGAAGCCGCGCAACTCAACGCGGTTGCCTTCCGCCAGGGCGTCGGAAATCTCATCGAAAATGGTGGTCACGATGCGCTCTATATCGCGCATGTAGAGGTGCGGGTTTTGCTCCGCCAGTCGAGCGATAAGCTCTGACTTGGTCATCAGTTCCGTTTCCCCGCCACGACCAGGGACGCCCTGGACATGGTCGACCCGCTGTTTAACCAATAGGCAAAAGGTGCCATTCGTCCGGGTGACCGTCAAGTAACCCTTTCACCTAAAACACTTTTTTTGTGGAGATCCGGGGATCGGCGGGATCATGGCGACACCGGCAAAAAAGAGGGCGCACCGTATTTAGCGGCACGCCCTCCTTATGCAACTATATGCTGAGAAGAAGAGAGAACCTAAGCCCTCTCCCCCGCTCGGCAGGTACTGGCCTGCGGTTACTCGCCGGCCTTGTCGCCCCGCTGCAGTGCCGGGCCGAGGATATCGCCCAGGCTGGCACCGGAATCGGAGCTGCCGAATTCCGCCATCGCCTTCTTCTCTTCTTCGACCTCTTTGGCCTTCACCGACAGGGTGAGGCGGCGGGTCTTGGAATCGATCTGGGTGATCTTGGCGTCAACCTTCTCGCCGACCGCGAAACGGTCCGGGCGCTGTTCGGCCCGGTCGCGGGCGAGATCGGCGCGGCGGATGAAGCCGGTGGCCCCTTCGCCGACCGAGACCTCGAGACCGCCGTCGGTCACTTCGGTCACGGTGCAGGTCACGATCTGGTTCTTCCGCAGCTCTTTGGTCGCCCCGGCGAACGGGTCTTCCGAAAGCTGCTTCACGCCCAGGCTGATACGCTCCTTGTCGACGTCGACCTCAAGGATCTTCGCCTTGACCATATCGCCCTTGTTGTAGTCCTTGACCGCTTCGTCACCCGACTTCTGCCAGTCGAGATCAGAGAGGTGGACCATGCCGTCCAGCTCTTCGGTGAGGCCGATGAACAGACCGAATTCGGTGATGTTCTTGACCTCGCCCTCGACCTCGGCACCGACCGGGAACTGCTCGGTGAAGGTCTCCCACGGATTGGCCAAGCACTGCTTGAGGCCCAGCGACACCCGGCGCTTGGAGGAATCCACGTCGAGCACCATGACCTCCACTTCCTGGGAGGTGGAGACGATCTTGCCCGGATGGACGTTCTTCTTGGTCCAGCTCATTTCGGAGACGTGAACAAGGCCCTCGATCCCCGGCTCCAGCTCCACGAAGGCGCCGTAGTCGGTGATGTTGGTGACCCGGCCGTTGAACTTGGCGCCGACCGGATATTTCAGGTCCACGCCTTCCCACGGGTCGGCCTCCAGCTGCTTCATGCCGAGGCTGATGCGCTGGGTTTCCTTGTTGAAGCGGATCACCTGGACCTGGACCGTCTGACCGATGGTCAGGGCCTCGGACGGGTGATTGATCCGGCGCCACGCGATGTCGGTGACGTGCAGCAGGCCGTCGACACCGCCCAGGTCCACGAACGCACCGTAATCGGTGATGTTCTTGACCACGCCCTGGAGGGTTTGCCCCTCTTCCAGATTGGCGATGAGCTCGGACCGGGCTTCCGCACGGCTTTCTTCCAGAACGGCCCGGCGCGAGACGACGATGTTGCCCCGGCGACGGTCCATCTTGAGGATCTGGAAGGGCTGAGGCGTGCCCATCAGCGGTCCGATGTCGCGCACCGGCCGGATGTCCACCTGGCTGCCCGGCAGGAAGGCCACGGCGCCCGACAGGTCGACGGTGAAACCGCCCTTGACCCGGCCGAAGATGATGCCGGTGACCCGCTCGTTCTTCTCGAAGCTGTCTTCCAGCTTCTGCCAGGCTTCCTCGCGGCGCGCCTTCTCACGGCTCAGCATCGCCTCGCCGTTCTTATCTTCCATCCGCTCCAGGAAGACCTCGACCTCATCGCCGACTTTGATCTCCAATTCCTGGCCAGGCGCCTGGAATTCCTTGAGCGGGACGCGGCCCTCGGATTTGAGGCCCACATCGATCAGGGCAAAGTCGTTCTCGACGGAAACGATCACGCCCTTGACCACACTCCCTTCGAGGCCGTCCGCGGCGACGGCGGTTTCCTCGAGAAGCGCGGCAAAATCCTCCACGGCGGGCGACTCCTCGCCCGTTGCAAGTTGTGCTGACATAAAAGGTTAATCTCCTTACCCAATAGCTCCGGCAAGCGCTTTTTGGATTTGCTAAGCCGGGCGGTGTCCCCGGGCCGGATTCTGGGGCCCTAGGACGTGCGGCGCGCCTCGATGATGGAGAGAGCCTTTTCAACCACCTGGTCGATGGTCAGGGCCGTGGTGTCGAGATGGACGGCATCGTCCGCCGGCACCGTGTTCTCCGCATCGCTCGCGTCGCGATCCTTCATCGCCTGAAGGACGGCCGGATATGTATCGGTCTTGCCTTGAGATTGCAACTCTTCAAAGCGCCGTTTGGCGCGGATTTCCACATCCGCGGAGACGAAAAGCTTCACATCGGCGTCAGGACAGATGACGGTGCCGATATCGCGGCCGTCGAGAATCGCCCCCGGCGCGCCGCCCGGCGGGTTGGCGGCGAAGTCCTTCTGGAACCGCCGCAGCGCGTCCCGCACCGGGGTCTGGGCCGCCACCTTATAGGCCGCGGCGGTCACCGCCGGCTCCCGCAAACGCCCATCTTCGAGCAAAGCCGGCGTCAACGATTCGGCGGCCGCAAGGGCATCGTCGGGGTTTTCCGGATCCCCGCCGGCTTCGAGAACGCCAAGCCCCGTCGCCCGGTATATCAGGCCGGTGTCGAGCCGGGCATAGCCCAGCCTTTCCGCCAGGATCGTGGCCAGGGTCCCCTTGCCGCTGGCCGCGAAACCGTCGATCGCGATGATCATCGGGCGTCTCCGCCGAAATCGATGTCGGCCCCCAGCCCCCCCATCAGATCCTCGAAAACCGGGAAACTGGTGGCGACCGGCGCCACGTCGTCGACCGTCATCGGGTTCTCGCTGACCAGGCCGAGCACCAGGAAGCTCATGGCGATCCGGTGATCCAGATGGGTCGCGACGGTGACACCGCCGGCGGGCCCCTTGCCGCCCCCGCCATGGACGACCATCCAGTCCTCGCCGGTCTCGATCTCGACGCCCGCCGCGGCCAATCCGTCGGCCATGACCTGAAGACGGTCGCTCTCCTTCACCCGCAATTCACCGAGACCGCGCATCACCGTCTTGCCCTCCGCTAGGGCCGCCGCGACCATCAGCACCGGGTATTCGTCGATCATGCTCGGCGCGCGCTCGGGCGGGACCTCGACGCCTTTCAAGGCGCTGTGGCGGACGACGATGTCGGCGATCGGCTCGCCGCCGTCGATCCTCTCGTTCTCGATGCCGAGGTCGGCCCCCATCTCCTGCAAGGTGGTCATCAGCCCGGTACGCAGCGGATTGCGTCCGATATCGGTGAGCCGTACCTCCGAGCCCTCGACCAGGGCGGCGGCGACCAGGGGAAAGGCGGCGGAGGACGGGTCGGCCGGCACGGTGATATGACCGCCGGTCAGCGCCGGGCGGCCCTCCAGGGTTACGATCCGGCCGCCGGCCCCGTTGTCGGCCACCACCACGGTCGCCCCGAAATGGCGCAGCATGTTTTCCGTATGGTCCCGGGTCGGCTCCGGCTCCTCGACGGTCGTCACGCCCTCGGCGGCGAGGCCGCACAACATCACCGCCGATTTGACCTGCGCGCTGGCCACCGGCAGTCGGTAGTGGATGGCTTCCGGCGTGCCGGTCCCGACGATCGCCATGGGCAGGCGGCCGCCGGACCGTCCCTCGAACCGGGCGCCCATGCTGGACAGCGGATCGGTGACCCGGGCCATCGGGCGTTTGCGGAGGCTGGCGTCGCCGGTGAGGATCGTGGTGAAGGGCTGGCCGGCGAGAAGCCCGGCGAAGAGCCGCGCCCCGGTGCCGGAATTGCCGAGATCGACGACATCCTCCGGCTCGCGCAACCGCGCAGCGCCGACACCCTCGACGGTCCACAGGCCGCCCTGCGACCGCTCGACCCGGGCGCCGAGCGCGCGCATGGCCGCCGCCGTTCCCAGCACATCCTCGCCCTCCAACAGGCCCGAGACGGTGGTGGTGCCGCCGGCGATCCCGCCGAACATCAGCGCGCGATGGGAAATCGACTTGTCGCCGGGCACCCGGCAGGTCCCCTTCAACGGACCGGCGCGCCGGGCGGTGCCCTGAGAGGATGGCCCCGGACGGGGAGCTGGGGAGTCATGGGACATCGGGGTGCCGCCTATCGTGAAACCGTTTCAGGATGCGCCCGTTCATACGGAATCCGGACCATCTCTCCAAGGGCCATCTCTGCAAGCGACATCTCTCCCCCGGCACCGGCGGAAGGACACGGGCGAAGGGGAGCAATGCGGAGACGGACTGGAAATTGCTTTGACTCGACCGAAGGATGGTGGCACCTCCCACCTCTTCGGAGGATAGTCCCCTCGGAACACGTCATTTATCGCGGAGGAGCGGAAGTTGGTAAAACCGGAATGGGGCATCAAGCGCGTATGCCAAAACTGCGGGGCCCGGTTCTATGATCTGAACAAAAGCCCGATCGTCTGCCCGAAATGCGAGACCGATTACGATCCGGAAGCGGTGCTGAAGAGCCGCCGCGGCCGGCCGGCCCTGGTCGAGCCGAAGAAAAAGGTGAAGCCCGAGGTCGTCGAAGCGGAAGAGGACGACATCGAGGAGGACGACGGCGCGCTCGCCCCGATCGACGACGATGACGATGACGACGATCTCGAGGAAGTGGGCGTCAAGCCCGTGAAGCCCAGCGCCGGCGAGGACGAGGACGAAGTGGTCGACACCGATCTCGAAACCGATCTCGACAAGGACATCGACGACGAATTGGACGACGCGGACGGCGATGAGGACGGCGACGATGTCGACCTTGACGACGACCTGGAAGACGACGGCGAGAGCGACGACAAGCGCTGACCCCGTCCCACTCTTTTCTTCCCACTCTGTTCTCCCCGCCCTGCCCCCTCAAGAGACATCACAAAGGAGGCGCGGCGGTCCCGGGTCGGACCCTGGCGTTTTTGCCCTTGCCTTTTGGGAACCGACCCGATAAACAGCCGCCTCTTGGTGGCGACACCAAGCCCAGCGCCCGCCGGAATTCCCGGGTCGGGCAATCGGTCGGGGCCGTAGCTCAGCTGGGAGAGCGCTACACTGGCAGTGTAGAGGTCAGGGGTTCGATTCCCCTCGGCTCCACCATTTATCCTGTCAAGACGTTAAGATGAATGCAGGTCTTATTGGGCCGGCGACGTCTCGTCCCATCATCCTGCCGACAGCTGCCAGCCTCTTTGGTCCAGCCTCTTTGGTATTAGGCATCGCCCCTTTACTCGCCCGCCCAATACGACCGCGCCACAGTTCGCGTTCCGATGTAGATCATACCGATGAGCACCGGGTCGGAGGCCACATTGAAGACCGCCCACTGATCCGTGGACAGCAGCCGTCTCGCATACTCATTTGCAAGCGCGGACAGCAAGAAAAGGCCGATCCAGGAGACGTGCAAGACCCGCCACCCCGCTTTCTCGAGGTGAAGCCGATACCCCAAGGCGCGCTCCAAAAGGCTGGGTTTCGCAAGCGCGCCCATTATCAGGATCGCCGCAAAGGCGAGCGCGCCGGCCGTTGGGCGGATGAGGATGAAGGTTTCATCGTTCAACGCGAGGCCGAAAGCGGTAAGAACGGCCGCGAGGAAGAGGGTCGCAACAGCCAGCCAGGGGATTGACCCGTCCCAACGCCAACGCAGGGTCACGGCAAAGACGGTCGCGACAACCGTAAACGCCGCCGCCCAAAGCAGCCCCCCATAGGCGTTGCCGACCAAGAAGGCGATGCCGGGCAGGAATTCAAGAAACAGGCGGCGGTCCATTATCGGTTGCCCCTTCCGTTCGGCGTCAACGATCGAAAGCACCGCCCTTGACCACAGCGTCCCGGCCACGCCTCTCGCTTGTATTACAGGAACATCCTGTCCAGCGTCGAGACCGGCGCCAAGCCCCTCACCCTGTTTCGCGCCTTCTTCCATGGCCTCGCCCACCTAAGTCTTCCGGATACACGGAAATATCCGAAAGGATATATTTTGCGCGCCGACCTTAACACTTCGGCAAGGCTTTCATGGGATGTCTTCCGGCTCCCCAGCCCCGGAGACATCCAAATCGATGATCGGCATCGACCTTGACCACACGCTTCTCGACGAAGCCCCCAACTGCCTCGCCCTCTCCGACGCGTGGAAGCGCTGGCGCCGGGACCGTGGGATTCCGACGCTGAACGATGTCAAACCGGAATATCTCGGCAAAGCGATTCCGGCCCTCAGCGTCCTGAATCTCGACGGCTTGGAGGACGTCCGGTTCTCGTTGCATGGCGGCACCCACCGCGAGCTCGCCGGCAAGAATCTCAAAGGCCACAGCCTGGTGGATCTGATCCGGGACGAGGACCGGGAGCGGTTCTTCCAGTGGCTCCGGCATTTTATCGAATATCCCTGTGGGGTGCTCGCTTCGGCGACCGTCGATCATGAGAGCGGGAACCGGACCGCGGTCCGAACACTGACCCTGCCGGTCAAGCGGGAGAGCCATCTTCCCCCGCAAAAGGCCTATCTGGCCCTGGACCATTTCGCCAATCCCAAAGCGTGGCGGGACGATACCATCCGGTCGGTCTCGCTGCCGCGGGAGTACCGATATGTCGATCTCGGCTTCGGAACGCCCTAAGGCACGATCCTACGAAGGGACCTCGGCCCCCTCGACCGGTATTTCGACGGCAACCTTGGTCCCCTGACCGGGAACGCTGTCGATGGCGATGGCGCCGCCCATCTTTTCCACGAGATTTCTCGACACCGTCAGGCCGATGCCGAAGCCGGCCCGGTCGATTTTCTTGAAAGCGTCGTCGGTCCGGCCGGTATAGAAGGGCTCGAACACCAGCTCAGCCTCCTTGTCTGTCATGCCGGGACCGTCGTCCGACACCTCGAAAACAACCCGGCCGTCGCGCTCGAAGACCGCGAAGCCGACCCTGGTCTCGGCGAAGGAGACGGCGTTCTTCAGGATGTTGATCAGGACCTGTTTGACCGCCCGCTCATTTCCATGCACCACCGGCGCACCGGCGAGCGAAACGTCGATCCGGGACCAGACGGCCGCGTCGAAGAGCGCCGAGAGGTCGCGGACCAGCGGGGCGATCTCGACCGGGGCGAGGTCGATGGCCTTCTTGGCGGTCTCGAACTCCGTAAGGTCGAGCAGGTCGTCGATCAGGCTCAAAAGGAAGCGGCTGCTCATGAGGATATCGTGGGTGTATTCGCGGTATTTCTCGTTCCCGACCGGGCCGAAAATCCGCTGCTCCATGATCTCCGAATAGCCGATGATCGCGTTCAGCGGGGTCCGCAATTCGTGGCTGACGCTGGCGAGGAAGCGGGACTTCGCCTGATTCGCCTCGACCGCGACGGCACGCGCCTGATTGATCTCGGCCTCGCGCTGCTTCTCGGCGGTCGCATCCAGGATCAAGCTGTTCCAGAGCACAGAGCCGTCAGGCGTCCGCTGCGGCTGACCGGACCCACGCAACCATTTGCGTTTGCCGCTCGGCGTCGTGATGCGCCAGGTGAAGGTCCATGGCATCTCCCGTTCCGCGGACTCCATCACCGACTGCCGCATCGCCGGCAGGTCATCGGGGTCGATCATCGCCCAGAGCACGCCGGCGTCCTCGTGCACCGCCTCCGACGGAACTTCCCAGAGGTCGAGACAGCCGGGGCTCATATACTGAACCTCGTCCCGGCCGTCCGGATGGACCAGATAGCGGAAGATGGCACCCGGGACGTTCTTCACCATATCGGTGAAACGACGCTCGCTCTGCCGCAGCCTTTCCACGAGGTCCCGCCTCGCGGAGATGTCGCGGACGGTGCCGACCAAGATATGAGGCGCCCCGTCCGGCCCGGTGCGATACCCATGGGCCCGGTCGTGCAGCCAGCGCAACCGGCCGGTCCTGTCGGTGATCCGGTACCGGAGCGTGAAAGCGTCTCCGGTCTCCAGAAAGGCTTGCCGGGCTTTTCGCAAGGCCGCGAGATCGTCCGGGAAGAGAAGGGCCTCGAACTCGGCCAGATCGATGCCCCGGCGTTCCGCGGGATATCCCAGAATGGCCGCGAAGGCGGGACTCAGCTCGACGCGGCCAGACCGGACATCGAACACCCACGGCGCTTCCTCCGGCAGGGCGAGGACGGAAAAGATCTCCTCCACATCGACCCCGCGCGCCGACGGTTTTGCTTCACGCCCCGGCATGGGGCCGGCCCGAAGAGTCACCAACCACAGACATTTTTAACACTCATGCCGCGGAAACATTCTCCCGCCATTAGATCGCCACACATCCTGACGGTTCCAACCTATGCAAAATGATAGCCTTGCACCGTTGGAATTAAAGGGTCCTTAACTTCTAACGGAAATAGTCGTCGGAGCCTGCGGCGCATCCCGGGCAAGGGAACGGATCTCACCGAAACCATCACTGTTGGGGCTTTGGAAAGAACCGTGTAAAGTCTGGATTCACAACGGTGTACGGGGACAACATATGGCGCGCGGGATAACCGCCCTGACCTTCGAGCAGCGCGGATCGGCCGTGCCGTTCGACCACAAGCCCTTCGCGAACACACGGGTTCGCGAGCGCAAGGTGGAGAACGCGCGCGAGCTTGACGCCCTCATCCTCGGGTATGCGGGAACAAGGCGGCACGAGGTCACCGTGATGCCCTGGCACAAGCTGCAGAGCCTGTCCTTCATGACCGACCGGGACACGGATCTGCAGATCTCGATCTACCAGACCTCCGACATCAGTCAGCTCGACCCGATCAACATCCGTGAGATGGCGCTCAAGGCCGACGCCATTTTCGGCATGGACGAGGAAAGGCGGGAAGCCGCCCTCGAAGTGGTGGAGCAAGACAAGCGGGACGCGGAAAAGGTCCGGCTTTCCTGTATCGCGGAACTCACCCGCGAATGCGGCATCGCCAAGGGCGACAAGCTGATGATGCGCACGAACACCAACACGCTTCTCGCCCTGATGAGCGACGAGACCTCGCGCAGCCAATTCGATATCGAAGGCCTGGTCGACCGGGTGATGACCTTCGCGGCCGAGCGGTCCGGCACCACGTTGGACGACGCCAAGGCCTATCTGGAACCGCTGGTCGCCCTGATGACGCCGCTCGGCAGCATCGCGGCGAAGGGGGAGACCAAATCGAACGGCTTCCTCTACAACAGCTATGTCGACCTGGTGAACTTCCGGAAGGAGATCTCCGAGCTCCGCAAGCAAGAGATCCGGCCCGAGTTGCTCACGCCGCTTGAGGACACGCTGACAGCGGCGGACGATTGCATTTCCTATGTCGCCGGCCGGATGGACCTGCTCAACAAGATGATGGGCCATCTCGCCACCATGTTCGAAGAGAACAGCAGCCTCATCACGCGCCTCAACCGGGTCCGGCGGGATGTCGCCTATGGCCTGGACGGGTGGGACATTCTAATTCCCCGCTGGCGGCTGGCCGATTCGAAGCGCGGCGACAGGGAAGGTCAGGACGCCTTCGAGGAGGTGGTCTTCAAGGTCGGGGCGGCGGCCCCTCGGATCCCGCCGAAGGAGCGCGACCCCAATTACGAGATGGTCGAGATCGGCAAACGGGCGGAGGCGTCCCGCGTCAAGATGATCCGCGAAATGCACAGTTGGTCCAATGATATGGAGGACGCGGAGCTCAAAGCCCGCGTCGAACTGGGTCGGGCCCGCCAGCTCGTGAAGGAAACCGTCTGGTCCGACGGAGAGGGACCCGACGAGGGCGGAGCCTAGGTTGGAAATTTCGGCTGTCCACCGTAAATACGCACGGTTCTTGCATAAAAAACGGAAGCCATCCCGGATCAATGCCGCTACACTCCGCCCATGGGTCAAGATAACCAGGGCGGCCTCGAGGGCGGAAAGCCCCGTCTGGTCGCGGAGAATACGGGGAAACGGGGTCTGGTCGCTGAAACGCTGGGGAAGCGTTTCAAGAAGCGTCCGGTCTTGCGCAATGTCTCCGTCTCGGTGAACCGGGGCGAAGCGGTCGGCCTGCTCGGGCCGAACGGCGCCGGCAAGACGACCTGTTTCTACATCATCACCGGCCTGATCACGCCCGACTACGGCACCATTCTGATGGACGGGCACGACATCACCGATCTGCCCATGTACCGGCGGGCCCGTCTCGGCATCGGTTATCTGCCCCAGGAAGCCTCGATCTTCCGGGGATTGACCGTCGAACAGAATCTTCGGGCGGTCATCGAACTGGTGGAATCCAACCGGGACCGGCGGGAGGAGATGCTCGACGCGCTGCTCGCCGAGTTCTCGATCACCCACCTGCGGCGCACGCCGGCCCTGGCGCTGTCCGGTGGCGAACGCCGCCGGGTCGAGATCGCCCGGGCGCTGGCTTCCCGCCCCGCCTATATCCTGCTTGACGAACCGCTGGCCGGCATCGACCCGATCGCGGTGAGCGATATCCGCGACCTGGTCTCCCATCTGAAGGATCGCGGCATCGGCGTGCTGATCACCGATCACAATGTGCGCGAGACGCTCGATATCGTCGACCGTGCCTATATTCTCCACGATGGCCAGGTCCTAATGGAAGGGCCGCCGTCGGCCATTGTCGACCATGAGGATGTCCGCCGTGTTTACCTCGGCGAGCGTTTCTCCCTGTAAGCCTGCCGCGCCCCGCAACGTCCCGTTTGCCGCTTCGGCCGGGATGGGGAGCTAGGCATGGCACTTGGCCAGCGCCTCGATTTCCGCCAATCCCAACAGCTGGTGATGACGCCGCAGCTGCAGCAGGCGATCAAGCTGCTGCAGCTGTCCAATTTGGAGCTCGGCGAGTTCGTCGAGGCCGAGCTGGAGCGCAACCCGCTTCTGGAACGCGACGAAAGCGGCGACCGGCCCGTCGAACAGGGCCTCGGCATCGACGGCGACCCGGGCGGTGCCGAGATCGATCCGAACCGGCAAGACGCCGCCGACCTGACCCGGTTCGACGGGATGATCGACGGGGCAAGCGGCGGTTTGGACCAGGACACGGAGAATCTCTGGTCGAGCGGTGAGAGCCAGGACTATTCCGTGGACTCGGGGCTCGCCGACTGGAAGGGGACCGGCGGGCGGCAATCCTTCGACCTGGACGAACGGGGACTGGAAGAGACCCTGTCGACCGACAAGACCCTGTCGGAGCATCTCGCCGACCAGGTGCTGCTCGACGTCACCGATCCGGTGGACCGGCTGATCGCGAGCCATCTGATCGACATGATCGACGAGACAGGCTGGTTCCTCGGCGATCTCGCACCGATCGCGGAGCAGCTCTCCTGTCCGGAAGACCGGGTGGAGGCCACGCTCGGTCGTCTCCAACTTCTGGATCCGCCCGGCATCTTCGCCCGCTCTCTTGCGGAGTGCATGGAACTGCAGCTGCGCGACCGCAACCGCTGGGATCCGTGCATGGCCGCCCTGGTGCAGAATCTAGACCGGCTCGCCAAGCGGGATTTTGCCGGGCTTCGCAAGCTCTGCAAGGTGGACGAGGACGAGCTGGTGGAGATGATCCAGGAGATTCGGACGCTCGATCCCAAGCCGGGGCTGCAATTCCTTCACGTGGCCAGCGAGACGATGATCCCGGATGTTTTCGTGCGGGCGGGTCAGGACGGCCAATGGCATGTCGAACTCAATACCGACAACCTGCCGAAGGTCCTGGTCAACCAACGCTACTATGCCACGGTCACCAAGGGGGCCCGCACCAAGGACGACAAGGAGTACATCTCCGAGCAGTTCCAATCGGCGAACTGGCTGGTCAAATCGCTGCATCAGCGGGCGACGACCATCTTGAAGGTCTCAAGCGAGATCGTCCGTCAGCAGGATCTCTTCTTCCATTACGGCGTGCAAAATCTCCGCCCCCTGGTCCTGCGCGACGTCGCCGACGCGATCGGCATGCACGAGAGCACGGTGAGCCGGGTCACCACCAACAAATATCTCGCCAGCCCCCGCGGAACCTATGAGCTGAAGTTCTTCTTCACCGCCGCCTTGGGCGGGGAGGGCGGTATCACCCATTCCGCCGAGGCGGTCCGGGACAAGATCAAGAACCTGATCGATGGCGAGGATCCGAAAAAGATCCTCTCCGACGACAAGATTGTCGACATCCTGCGGGCGGAAGGGGTGGACATCGCCCGCAGAACGGTCGCCAAATACCGGGAGGCGATGAAGATCCCCTCCTCGGTCCAACGCCGCCGGGACAAAAATCTCGGTCGCTGATCTATGGCGCCAATATAAGGGGGGTGGCATATTCGCCGCTTCGCACATGGGCCGCGCAAGAGGGCGCGGGAGGAGGTAAAAATGAATGTTTCTGTCAGCGGTCGTCAGATGGATGTGGGTGAAGCCCTCACCAGCCATGCCGAGTCCGGAATCGCCGCAGCCAGCGAAAAATACTTTTCCGATCCGTTGAACGCCTCGGTCGTCTTCGCCAAGGAGCGGGCGATGTTCAAGGCGGACATCAACATTCATGTGCACCGTGGGATCGACATGCGGGCCTCGGGCGAAGCGAACGACGTCTACGCCGCGTTCGACCAGGCGCTCGACCGGGTTCAGAAGCGTCTGCGCCGCTATCATCGGAAGCTGAAGGAGCATAAGGGCCCCACCGATGCGTCCCCGGCCCGCTACTACATGTTCCCGATCGAGGAGACCGCCACCGAAGAGCAGCCGCCGGCGGAGGCGCAGGCCACCATCGTTGCCGACCAGCAGACCGAGATCCCGATCCTGGCTCCCGCCGATGCGGCAATGCGCCTCGATCTTGGCGATCTTCCCGTCTTGATGTTCAAAAACGCGGGCAACAAGCGCCTTAACGTTGTATATCGGCGCCGGGACGGCCATATCGGCTGGATCGATCCGGACGAGTCGTAAAACTCAAGACTCGTAAATCGAACTGGAAAGGCATAAGAGGGGCGCCTTAACGCTCCCGGTATGTGAGACAACCAGAGTACGGGCAATGCCACTCAGAGAATTTCTGGGGCCGGAACAGGTCGTCGTCGATCTCAAGGCGACGACCAAAAAGCAGGTCCTTATCGAACTCGCCACCATCGCGGCCGAGAAAACCAATATCGAAAAACGGGTCATCCTCGACACCCTGCTGCAGCGGGAGCGTCTCGGGTCCACCGGTGTGGGGAAAGGCATCGCCATTCCCCATGGCCGGCTCGAAGGTCTCGACACGGTCTATGGGGTGTTCGCCAGGTTGACCGACCCAGTGGATTTCGACGCCGTCGACGATGAGCCGGTCGATCTCGTTTTCCTGCTGCTGGCCCCGGAGGACGAGGGCGGCGATCATTTGAAGGCGTTGGCCAAGGTCTCCCGGTGCCTGCGCGACCAGGAGGTCTGCGGGTGCCTGCGGGAAGCGCTCACCGCCGCCGCGGCCCACGAGATCCTGGCACCCAGGATCGACGACGCGGCCTAGAGGCTCCCCCGAGAGACGCCCCCGAGAGACGCCCCCGAGAGACGCCCCCGAGAGACGTCCCCGAGTCCACCCGCCGCCACACGCGGCGGGTCCCTTTCCCGCGATTTCCGGGGTCTTCCTAAAATCAGTGGACGCTGAGCGGCTCCATATCGTGCTGCCGCACGGCCGCGACCGCGATGTCGCGCTTGCTCATGGTGCCGATCTCCTGGCCATTGGCGGCCCGGACCACGAAGGCGGAATTGCCGGCCTCGTCCAAGAGTTTCGTGATATACGCCACCTCGTTGAGCCCCAACGCGGCGAAATCCCGGGCACTCAGTCTCGACCAGATTTGGTTTTCGGTGTGCATTCTTCGTTCATCCTCAGATTTACGAGATATCGATCTTCCGCACCTGAACGGCGGGTTCGGGGCGGGCGAGGTCGATGTTCAACAGGCCGTTGTCCAGCCCCGCGTCGGTCACCTCGATCCCGTCGGCGAGAACGAAGGTGCGCTGGAACTGCCGGGACGCGATCCCACGGTGCAGAAACACCCGGTTCTCGTCCTCCTCGGCCTTCTGGCCGCGGATGGTGAGCTGATTGTTTTCGACCGTAATATCGAGTTCGTCGCGGGCGAATCCGGCGACCGCGAGCGTGATCCGGAGGCCGGATCCGTCGAGCTGTTCGATATTGTAGGGCGGATAGCCGTCCTGAGATGCTTTCTGAAGACGATCGAGCGTGCGCTCGAACTGTTCGAACCCCAAAAGAAGGGGGGAATTCAGCGAAGACAAACGGGACATCCTCTTATCGAGCCTCCTTCATCACGAAGCGAGACGGACCCACCGGACAACCCCTGCGGAGCCTGTGGCGGCCCTTGTTGGAATGTCGACCGCCGGACCCATCTTGGCGCCCGGCCTGTCGGCAGCCCGCATCACGCGGCGCTACGCCCCTAAAATGGGGGAGGACGAAGACCTAATCAAGGTCGCGGCACCCGCGCCGAACTCAGCCCGCTTCTATGATATGGTTCTGAAATTCAGCGCGTTTCGAACCGGGGAGGCGGCAATGGCGATGGAAAGAAAAGGATTTCTCAAGGAAGCCTATGACGCGGACACGGAAGAGAAACGGCAGGATCTTTACCGGCGCTGGGCCAAGAGCTATGACGCGGAACTGACGGGCGACTACAGCTATGTCGCCCCGCTGCGCACCGCCGAACTGTTCCATCGCCATCAGCCCGACACCGATATCGAGATCCTTGAGGTCGGCGCCGGCACCGGATTGGCGGGACAGGCGCTCCACGATCTCGGCTATCGCGTCATCGACGCCGTCGACGTCATTCAGGAGATGTTGGACGAGGCGGCGAAGAAGGGCATTTACCGCAGCCTCACGGTCGCCGACATCCGCGCGCCGCTCGATTTCCCCGCCCGCTCCTACGACGCGATGGTGTCGGTCGGAACCTTCTCGATCAACGAGATCCTGCCCGACCATCTGCTGCCGCTGATGGGGTTGGTGAAGCCCGGCGGGCTCCTGTGCTTCACGGTGAACGAGATCGTCTTCGACGACCGGGACTATCGCGGCTTCTTCGACCGGCTCGCCGCGGACGGGACGGCCGAAACCCTTGAGATCCGCTATGACGACTATATCCAGGCGACGGAGACCCGGGCCTATATCTGCGTGCTCAAGGTCGCCTAGCCGGTCTTCGGCAGCACCAGGGTCATGGCGATCGCCTCGATGTCGATCTCGCCGCCGAGCGGCACCGTCACCCGCTCCTCCCCGATGAAACCCTGCCCGCGATAGAAGGAGACCGCGTTCAAGGACGCATGGATGCTCAGCACCTCGTTGCCCAGCGACCGTGACGCCGCGGCGGCGACCGCCATCATAGCCTGCCCGACACCGCGCCGGGCGAATTCCGGGGCGACATAGAAGGCCCGGACATGGGCGCCGTCCGGCGTGAGCGAGAACCAGCCCAGTGTCGCCGGACTCGATTCGGCGATGAAGGCGTGTTCGGCGACTTCGGCGATCGACCGGGCCATGGTTTCAGCCGACTCTTTTGTCGCGGGAGAGGCCCATCCCTCCAACACCGCCCGGTTATAGTGTCCCCCCGCCGGGGGTCCGCCTGCCGGGGGTCCGCCCGCCGGGTCGATGGAGAGCACCGCCGCGCGATGCACGGCGATCAAGCGTTCGGCATCCTCGGGCCGGGCCGGCCGAATCACACCCGTTGCCACGTCTCAATTCCTTTCCGCGCGCGGAAGATCCCGGTCACGCGACCGTATCGCGAACCGACCGGTCCGGGGGCAAGCGCAGGGTCACCCGGGTGCCCTCTCCCTTGACGCTGTCGATCGTCAAGGTTCCACCATGCTGCTGCATCAGAAGTCTGGCAAGCGGCAGACCGAGGCCTGTCCCGGCCGATTTCGTGGTGTAGTCCGACTGCACCTGACCGAAGGCCTCCAGGGCGACCGTGATCTCCGCCCGGCTCATCCCGACCCCGTTATCGGTGACGGAGATCGCGACCCTGCCATCTTCCTCGACCTCGCAGACGAGCCGGATGCGACCGCCGGTGTCGGTGAACTTGACCGCGTTGGAAAGGAGGTTGAGCAGAACCTGGCGAATGGCACGGCGGTCGGCGACGATCCGCGGCACGGTGTCGGCGATGGAAACCTCGATCTCGATCGACTTGCTGCTCGCCTGAACCCGGACCATGCGCAGGGCGTCCTGAACGACACGCTCAACCGGCATCTCCTCCTCGTTCAACTCATAGCGCCCCGCCTCGATTTTCGAGTAGTCGAGGATATCGTTGATGATCGAGAGCAGATGCCGTCCGCTGTCCTGGATGTCGGTCGCGTATTCCTTGTAGCGCTCATGCCCCAGAACGCCGTGGATCTGAGAGGTCAGCAGTTCGGAGAAGCCGATAATGGCGTTGAGCGGCGTCCGCAATTCATGGCTCATGGCGGCCAGGAAGGCGCTTTTGGACCGGTTTGCGCTTTCCGCGTGATCGCGGGCCTCCCGCAGCGCTTCGAGCGCCTTGGCCTTGTCGGCGTCCAGTTCGCGAAACTTCGAGGTGACCTCGTTGTACTGGGCGGCGATCGCGGCGACCTCGGTCCCGTAGGGAACCTCGACCGGCCGGGAGAAATCACCGGTCGCGCGGTGCAGATCCATCTCACCGACCAGCTTGATCAGGTCCGACGAGGCACCGTGCTCCGCGATGTTCAGGCCGATCTCCTCGGCCTGCGGCGGCACGCGCAGCGGGGTGGCCAGATTGATGAGGGTCAACAGCACGAAGGCGGTCGTGAAGGCGAACCCGGCGGCCACCGCGATACCGAGCAACTGGACAAGGATCTGATCGATCCGGCTCAGACCCGTTCCCAGCACCTCCGGATCGCCCCAGATGCCGACCGCGAGGATGCCCCAGGCCCCGGCGAAGAGATGGGCCGGCACCGCGCCGACCGCATCGTCGATCCGCAGGATTTCCAGCAATCGAATCCCGGCGTAGCAGACAAGGCCGGCGATCGCGCCGATGATCACACCGTCCGTCACGCCGACGGAGTTGGCGCAGGCGGTGATGGCGACGAGGCCGGCGAAGGATCCGTTGACGATGACCTCGACCGGTGGCGGCTTTCCCGTCAGGGGGACGCGCATCAGGACGGCGATTCCGCCCGCCGCCCCGGCGGCGAGGGTCACGATGATGATGCGCGGTACATTCTCGGTGAAGGCGAGCTCACTACCGCCGTTGAAACCGATCCAGCCGACCCACATGACCAGAAGGCCGATCGCCGACAGTGCGGGATTCTGACCGTCGATGCGCTTCCCGCCCGGTCCGAAACGGCCGATCCGCGGGCCGATCACCAGAATCGCGGCGAGGGCGACGAACCCGCCGATCCCGTGCACGACCATGGCCCCGGCGAAGTCGCGGAACCCGATCTCCCCAAGCCATCCGGAGTAGGTGCCACCGTCCACGCCATTCCAGGCCCAATGGCCGAAGATCGGATAGATCACCCCCGCCGTGATGGCGGCGATCACCAGATAGCCGCGAAAACTCATACGCTCGGCAACGGCGCCGGAGACGATGGTGGTCGCGGTGGTGCAGAAGACCATCTGGAACAGCAGAAAGGCGCCGCCTTGCATGCTCAGATCGAGACTGTCCGGCACGACCCCCACATACCCGCCGATGGTGTCGCCGAACATCAGGCCGAACCCGAACAGAATGAACAGCAGAAATGCGATGGCGGCGTCCAAGACGTTCTTGATCGCCACATTGATCATGTTCTTGGCGCGGACCAGCCCTGCTTCGATGCATACAAACCCCGCCTGCATGAACAGGACGAGGGCCGCCGAAATGAGGAGCCAGAGTTGATCCATGGAATCCTGTTGAATTACCGTGAAAGGTGGACCTTAGTAAATCTAAGGCAGAAACCCCGTCGATCCTTCGATTCTTTGGGCATTCTTCGGTGTTTCAAGCGCAAGGCAAAGGTTTTTGCGTCGCGGGGGCGGGCCCGCTCCACCCCTCCTCTACCGGAAAACCGTCTGCGGGAAAAGCGCCCTGCCGAGCCCGGGCACTCCATCAAACGCCCGCTTCAAACGAGACCGATTCCTCTTTACTAAATTTTTACGGAGTATACCTAAACGTAGGTGTGAGAACGCGGCAGAGCCGCGCGAAATAAGAACTTCGGTTAGAGACACATGTCACGTCCCCGCGAATACGATAGAGACGATGCCCTCGACGCAGCCATGCGCACCTTCTGGCGCTACGGCTACGAGCGGACATCCTATCCGGTGCTCGAAAAAGCCATGAATATGAACCGGGGCAGCATTTATGCGGCCTTCGGCGATAAACAGGCTCTCTATTTCGAGGCCTTGGACAGTTATATCGCCCACCGCAATCATCGTATGGAAACCGGCCTCGGCAACGACGCGGCTCCCATCAAGACGGCGCTGCAGGCGTATTTCACAAGCGTGATCGACTTCTCGCTGGGCGAGGGCGAGTACTGCGGCTGCATGCTCGCGAATTCGGCCGTCGAGCTCGGACCGTTCGACGAGACCGCGAACGAGCGTATCTGGAACGGCTTCCTGGATACCGAGGAGATTCTCGTCAAACGGCTTGAGAAAGCCCAGGCGCAGGGTCAGCTCGGGATCGAGAAGGATGCCCGGCTGCTGGCCCAGATCTTCATCAACACCCTCATCGGGATCCGGGTCACCCTGCGCATGCGCAAAGACCGCGCCCGGGCCGTCGGCATTATCGACGAAACGCTTCGTCTGCTGGACTGAACCGCTCTCCATGCTGGATCATTGTCGGTTGGCGCAAAGGACGCGCCGACCGCCGCCCGCGCGTCCGCCAGCACATTCGTATGACGACGGGCGGCCGGATGGCGCGCGGATCAGAGAAGACCAATGCACGCCGTTTGAGCCCATGGAATAAATTGCTAACCGGCTCCGGGCGCTCTAGGTTTGGCCGTAACGTAAATCCGAACGAGGTCTAAATGTACGGTGGCGGTCGTAGTTCCGGGAGCAGCGCCAAGACTCTGACACCGATTTTGGATCAGATCCTCAATGGTGGTTCCAGCATCACCTTCAATCTCATCCGGAAACGGAAGGAGCTTGGGGACGACGCCCGCTTCTTCGCGCGCGAAAGCCTCAACAAGGTTATCATCTTCAAATACCCGAATTTCGATATCGAACTCGCGGACATGCGGGGCTTCGATTTCGGGGCGGGTAGCAAGCTCGCGGAACTCGACAAGCCGATCGAGACGGCGATTTTCGTGCCCAACGACGACCGGCGGATGGAGATCGGCGGAGCCGCCATCTATCTGCGCCAAAAGCAGTTTCAAGAGCTGCTGGGCCATTATTTCGGCCTCGACATCGAAGGCGAGGACCTCGACGGCGACATCAAGAAACTGACCATTCTCGATCAGGCGCCGTCGCTCGACCCCTTCCTTCTCAAGACCTCGTTGGAGCGCGAGAAAGTCGACATCGACGGACGATTCTTCGACCTGCCGCCTGGCGAGGAGCGGGAGATCAAACGTCACCTGACCGCCCGTATCCAGCCGATCATCCAGTTCGCGCTGGAGGGCCATACCAAAAAGAAGAGCGGCGGCGGCAACGATACGACCCAACGCTTCATCGACGCCATCTGGGATCCGAGCCTGCCGGAGGCGCGCCTGTTCATCAAAGCCTTCCGGATCGACGAGAAGGAAGTCGACAGCGTGTTCGATGGCTGGAAGGGCGTTTCCTACTATCAGTATCTCTTCGCGAAGAACGCCCACGGGCTGAAGACGGTGGTTGGCTGGTTCCGGTCGCCCTATGCCCGGCCGGTCGATGCCTCCCAATACAGGATCTATATGGAAGGCCTGGAAATGCATAAGCGCCAGGTTTTCCATCAGCTCGAACATCTGCTGCGCAGTGTCCGGCAGGTGTTCAACGATTATGACGCGGCCTATCAGGCGTTTTTCGAACAGCACGATCCGCGGCCGCTGCGGGACTTCTTCCGCACGGCGGCCACCCGCTACTGGGTGCTGGGCTTCACCTGTTCGGCGCTGCTCCACTGTGTGAACATCTTCGACCGCGCGCTCCGCGGCGATCCCAAGGGGCGTATCAATTTCGACCAGATGAGCGACATGCTTTCGCGCATGCAGGCGACCCTGTCGTCGCAGATGTCCAACGACCTGCCCCCGCCGGTGTCCGGGGTCCCGACATGACCACCACGATCTTTCTCGTCGGCGCCACCGCGGAGGAGCATGGCCTGGTGGCGCAGATCGCCCCGGACGCGGATCTGGTGGCAATCGACGGGGAAGACCCGGCGACCGGGTCGAGATCGCCGGATCTGGCGGTGCTTTTCGCCGGGCGCTCCGTCGGCCGGGTCAACGAGATGCTGGCGACGCTGGCCTTCGACGACATCATCCCGACCCTGCTGGTGGTGGACGGCGAGTTGGCCGACCAGATCGACCAGGTCGATCTGCCGGTCACGGATTTGGTTCGGCGCCCGATCCAGAAGCGACTCCTGAAGACACGGATCGAAACCCAGCTTTCCCTGAGCCGTGCGCTCAAGGATGTGGAAGCGATCTCCGCCATCGGACAATCGGCGGCCGTCACCGATCGCCGGGTGTTCGACACGATCCTGCAATACGAGATCCGCCGCAAGCGCCGCTATGGCGGATCGCTCGGAATGGTCGCCCTGGCGGTGAACAACGCCGCCAAGGATATCTCCCTGATCTCCAACGGCCTGCGGGATGTGGATACGGTCGCCCCGTTGAGCGGCGATACCGCCGCCGCCCTGCTGCCGGAAACGAGCGTTGCGGGGGCCGCCATCGTCGCCGAGCGCCTGAAAGCGCTCATCGGTGCCAAGGCCTGCGTTGTCGGCGTCCTCAATGAAGGCGAGTCGGCCACGGATTTCCTCGGCCGGGTCACAACGGCCGCGAAACGCGGGGACCTTGAAGAACTGGTCATCCTCGACGCCGCCGATGACGGGAACGGCGCCGAGAATGTCGATTGGTCGAAGCTGGATTAGCCGACCGGGCCTTTTCAGTTTGATTAATTCGTTAATTAGAGAATCATAAAATTCTACACACTCATCTTTCAAATTGTGTTTTTGAGACGGATTCGAAAAAAGAACTCCGCCCTTAAGCGTCTGAAAATTAATTCGAAATACCCTCGAACCCCTCTATTAAACAGGTGTTTCAAAAAAAATACCTCAACCGAAAGGATTCGTTAACTCTTAAGGCCACAATCTTCATGTGGGTAAATTCAAAGCATTGGACAGCCCGCCAATCGCAAAGGTCGTCCGATTCGCTGCCAAGGAGTCCAAGGAGGGTCGAAAAGATGTTTTTCGGATTAGTCAAAACAGAGGGCGACGCCGCCCAATTCTCGCGCCCGGTTCTCGAGTCGATGCTTCAGGAAATGCCGGTCAATGTGATGACCTGCGACCTGAACAGCTACACGATCAACTACGCCAACAAGGCGACGGTCGAGACGCTTCGGACCATCGAACACGCCTTGCCGATTACCGCCGACGAGATCGTCGGCGCCTCGATCGACGTGTTCCACAAGAACCCGACTCACCAGCAGACCATGCTGAGGGACCCCGCCAACCTTCCGCATGCGGCGCGAATCGAGATCGGTGGGGAAATCCTGGACCTGTTGGTCACTGCGATGCGCGACGCCCAGGGCCGCTATGTCGGCCCGATGGTCACCTGGCAACTGGTGACCGAGCAGGTGGCGCAGGAACGCAAGACCGCGCAGCTCATGAAGATGCTGAATGACATGCCGATCAACGTAATGATGGCCGACAAGGACAGTTGCGAGATCACCTATGCGAACCGCACGACCATCGAAACGCTGAAGAAACTTGAGCATCTCATTCCGATCGCCGCGGAGGACCTGGTCGGCAACACGATCGACGTCTTCCACAAGAACCCGTCCCATCAACGCACCATGCTGTCAAATCCGGATAATCTTCCGCACAACGCCAAGATCATGCTGGGCGACGAGACCCTGGACCTCCGTGTCTCGGCGGTGACCGACGAAAACGGAGACTACGAGGCGGCCATGGTCAGCTGGTCCATCGTGACCGACCGGGTCGCGGTGGCCGACAAGTTCGAGACCGATGTGAAAAGCGTGGTCGACACGGTGTCATCCGCCGCGACGGAACTCCAATCCACCTCGGAGTCGCTTTCGGCGACAGCGGAACAAACCAGCGCCCAGTCCCAAATGGTGGCAACCGCAGCCGAGGAACTGACCGCTTCGATCAACGAGATCAGCCGTCAGGTTCAAGCCTCCAGCGCCACATTCGGGGACGCGGTCGCGGCATCGGAAGCGTCGTCGGAAAGCGCCGAACGCCTCTCGCATTCTGTCGAAAAGATTGGGGAAGTCGTTCAATTGATCAAAGAGATCGCGGACCAGACCAATCTCTTGGCCTTGAATGCCACCATCGAGGCGGCCCGGGCGGGAGAAGCCGGTAAAGGTTTCGCGGTCGTGGCCTCAGAGGTCAAGGCGCTGGCGACCCAGACGGCATCCGCGACGGAGGACATCACCAAACAAATCAACAATGTCCGCTCCGCCACGCAGGACTCGGTCAAATCGACCGCCACCATTCAGAGCCTGATCGAGGAATTGTCGGCGATCTCGACGGCGATCTCCTCGGCGGTCGAACAACAGTCGGCGGCGACGGCGGAAGTCACCAACAATACGAACGGCGTGCAGGAGGCCTCCGCCGAAACGGGACGGTCCTCCGTCGAAATGGTCAACGCGTCCTCGCAGTTGAGCGCCGATGCGGAAGCGCTTTCCAGAACCGTTGACGACTTCTTAACGATGGTTCGGGCACTATAGGTGCCGGGTGAGGTGGAGGAAACCGGGATGCGACAGATGCTTTTCAGTGTGACCCGATCCTTTGTCCTCCGTTTGGCTGTTGCGGCCCTGTTGATGACGGCGCCCGTCCACGCGGCCGAACGCTCCGGCGCCGACCACTTTATCGCCGCTTATTATCCGCCCTTGATGATCGACGGAGAGACCGAGATGCCGGGGTCCTCCATCGAGATCCTGCGGGAGGCGGCCCGCCGCCTCGGGCGATCCAACACAATCGAGTTCCTACCGTTTCGAAGGGCCTTGAAGACCCTTCGCCACCGGGACGACGCTCTGCAGCCGGCGCTTTACCGCTTGCCGGGGCGGGAGAAGGACTATCGCTGGATCGCCCATACCCACGACGTCTATGACGCCTTCCATACGGTCGGGGCGCCCATCGACAATCTGGAGGCCGCCCGAAAACTGGATCGGATCGGCGTTGAAACCGATGCCAGCATGGACGTGTTCCTCACCAAGATCGGCTTCACCAATATCGAACGGGTCGATAGCCCGACCACCAATGCCCAGAAACTGAGGGCCGGCCGGATCGACGCCTGGGCCCTGACCCACTCTCTGGCCGTCTGGACGTGGAAGAAGGCGGGCATTGATCAGCCGCTCACATCCGGAACAGCAATCCGGACCGCCCCGGTCTATGTGGTCGCCGGTCTCAACTATCCACCCGATCGGGTCGCGGCCTATCGCGCCACATTGCGGGGGATGAAGGCCGATGGCAGCATCCGCGCAATCCTCGAGCGCTATCGGTAGTCCGGGAGACGTCGGTTGACGAAGACGACGACCCCGCTGAAGCACCGCCTCTCCTTTAAACAGGCTCGGGCCGCCGTCCTGATCGCGCTGGCGCTTGGCTCTTTGTTCGCCGCCCTGCAGGTTCGCTACGACGTCAAACGCGAAATCGAGCGGATCAACGCCCTCGGCTATACCTTCACACAGGCGGTCCGGAACTCGGCCGCGCGGGCGGCCTACCGGCTCGATCCGGTGGTCGCCCAAGAGGTGGTCGACGGACTTCTCTTGGATTCGGGCCTGTTTCGAGCGGAGATCATCGACGATTTCGATGACCGGCTGGGTCTGGCTGAAAGAGAGGTGAATACGGATGGCCTCGCCTGGATCGGACTTCTCGTCGGATCGGATCCGATCGAGACGACGCTACCCCTGACGGTTGCCAACGTACCGGCCCCCGTCGGCTCGCTCACCGTCTTCATAAACCCGATCGAAGCGGCCTATGGGCTGCCGGACCGGGTGATCTGGATCGTCCTGTCCGGCTTCGGCAAGAGTCTCCTCCTGGCATTCTTCCTGTTAATCTTGTTTCACAAGATGATCACGAAGCGGCTATCCGCGGTCACCGAACGTCTTTTCTCAAGGACGGATCGGGCCCTGTCCTCCAGCGGCGACGAGATCGATGACCTGGAAGCGGCGGGGTCAATGTGGCGTCAGGATGCCCTCGCCCTCCAAGAGAACATCCGCCGGAACGAGGCCCGGCTCAAACTGGCCGCCAACGCTGCGTCTCTTGGCATCTGGGACTACGATATCACGAAGAACACCCTCTACTGGGACGACCGCATGTTCCGGATCTACGACGTCGAGAGGGAGCACTTCAGCGGACGATACGAGGACTGGGAACGCAGGATCCATCCGGAGGACCTCGAAATGGCCCGCTCCCTTGTCATGGACAGTATGGACGAGCAGCAGAAACTCGACACGATCTTCCGCATCATGACCCCCTCTGGCGAGACGCGCTACGTCAAGGCGGACGCGACCACGCTGTTCGATGCGCGGGGCGAGGCGATCCGGATGATCGGTGTCAACCGCGATGTCACCGATCAGGTGGCCGCGGAAAGGGAACTCATTGCCGCCCGCAATCAGGCAATCGCCGCCAACCAGGCCAAGTCCGACTTCCTGGCCAATATGAGCCATGAACTCAGAACCCCGCTCAACGCGATCCTCGGCTACGGCCAGCTCCTGAAACTCGACGGAGTCAGCATAAAACCGGAAAAACGGGAGGTCTATCTCGACAGCATCCTCAAGGGTGGGGAGCATCTCTTGGCGTTGGTCAACGACATTCTCGATCTTGCCCGTGTTGAGGCAGGGAAACTGTCCATCAATCAAGAAGTGGTGGCCGTGAACCAACTGGTCGCGGATTGCCTGGAGCAGACCTATCCGCTTGCGCAAAAACGAGGAATCGTCATCGACGATGGGATAACCTCGTTCCCGACCGTTCTGATCGAAACGGACTCGGTCCGGCTGCGTCAGATCCTCATGAATCTGCTCAGCAACGCGGTCAAGTTCAACGTGGACCACGGACACATCGAAATTCGCTGCAGCACGGCGGATGCCGGCTGGTTCACCATCACGGTCAAGGACACGGGGATCGGGATTTCCGACGACGACCGGCAGCGGGTCTTCGACGCATTCGAACGCTGTGTCGCCGACCCCTTCCTCGCCAGTGATGGTGCGGGAATCGGGCTTTCCGTTTCGCAAGAGCTGGCCAAACGGTTGGGCGGGTCGATCAGCTTCACCAGCGAGATCGGGACCGGCACGGAGTTCCGGCTCCGTCTGCCCTGGGTCGGCACGATCAAGGTCCCGGCCGACGAAACAGACAAGCCCATCGAAGCGCTCGCGACGGTCCACTAGGCCATGATCGAGCCCGCAGGGGTTGCTTTCGCCAGCCTCAGGCTTTCCTGTACATTTTAATAAAACTAAGCAAAAACTTAATGAAAGAGCACGGTTATTCTCATCATTTCATACGGATAGGGTTGAGCGCGCCGGAACGCTCCCATTATCGATTTTGCCACCTGGGTTTGTAATCCTTTGTTAACCCTTCCTTCGTAAACTCTTCCACAAGGCCCGTCGAGGCGGGCGATGGAGGGATTTGAGGGATCAATCATGTCGATGGACGAACAGACCGCCACCAACCGCAGCGCGACCTTGACCGGCGCCTGGCCGGATGCACCGAAACCGGAAAGCGACAAGCAGAAGCGGCTGAAGGAAGAACTCGCCGGCCGCCTGTCCATGAACACCGAGGATCTCATCGTCGAGACTTTCAAGGACGCCAAGCGCGACGGCTGCCCCTGGCGGGAAGCCGTCGATCGGGCCTGCGAGGCCGCCGCGCTAAAGGTTCACCGGGATCCTAAGGACATCCGCGACAAGGTCGTCCGGGTCATCGAGGCCTATTCCACGCGCCTCTGACCGACTCCTTCAACGAAAACTGCCGCCCCGGGCCGCGTGGCCACCGTCGACGGTCACCACGGTGCCGTTGACGTAGCCGGCCTTCGGCGAGACCAGAAAGGTCACCACGTCGGCGACTTCCTGGACATGGGCGCCGCGCTCCAGCGGCATCCCACCCAGATAGCTTTGCCATTGCTCCGGATCGCCGGTCTCGGCTTCGGCCCGGGATTTCAGGAGCGTGACCAGCCGGTCGGTCTGCACCGGGCCGGGGCTGACCGCGAAGACCCTGACACCGCTGTCGATTCCATGCCCGCCCAAGGCCCGTGAGAACGCGTTGAGGCCGGCATTCCCCGTGGTGCCGGCGATATAGTTGAAATCCATCTTGTCGCCGGCGAGGCCGGTGATATTGCAGATCACGCCATGCCCGCGCGCGGCCATCCGGTCGAAGAAGGCACGGGCCATATTGATATAGCCGAAGACCTTCAACTCCCAGGCATGGCGCCAGGTCTCCTCGTCGATCGACAACACGTCGCCCGCCGGGATGGCGCCGGCATTGTTGACCAGGATATCGGGCAGAGGGTCGAGGGCGGCGAGCTTGGCGGGGATCCCCGGGGCGCCGATATCGGCGACCTGGATATCCACCGTCACGCCATAGGTGGCGGTCAGATGGGCGGCCGCATCCTTCAGCAGGTCCTCCGACCGCGCCGCCAGGACAAGATGGCAGCCCTCGGCCGCCAAGCTCTCGGCGACACCCCGGCCGATCCCCTTGGACGCGCCGGTGATCAGCGCCAGTTTTCCCTTCAATCCCAACTCCATAGAGTCCTCCCATCGGGTTAACGGAGCGTTTATGCTGCTATGCAGCATTTGCAGATTTGCTGCGACGGAAAGGCGGGTGATTCCCCGGCGGGAGACCCTATGTTCCGGGTAACAATATTACCTGGAGATCTGAGATGACCCCGAGCACCCTGTTCCCCCTCCCCCAGGAGAGCGTCACCCGCTTCCTCATCGCCTTCTTTGGCATTCTCGGTGTTTATGCCGGTCTCGCCAAGCTGGGTAGCCCGGATATCGGGCTCCAAGGTGTTGTGACGGCGGTCGCGTTGATCGGGTTCGCCGGCTATGCGGTCTTCCGCAACACCGCCCGGGTCCCCGAGTTCCGCCGCTCCTGACCAACCTGATTCGATCTGCCGGATCCAATCTGCCGGAGAGGGCCCCTCACCCGCCCCCTCACTTGTCCCCTCAGGGGGTCCTCTCAGGGGGTCCTCTCCCCGCGCATCCTTAGATCCCGTGGTGGCAGGCCGAATTCCTCGGTGAACGCCCGCGTCATCGCGCTGGCGTTCTGATAGCCGCACCGGACAGCAATCTCCGCCACCGACAGCCTCGAATGCTTGACCAGACGGCGCGCCTCGCGCAGGCGGAGCCGCCGGTAGACCGTCCGCGGCGTCATGCGAAGCGACTTCTTGAACAGGCCCTCGAGGGTCTTCTGCGTCGCCCCGACCTGCCCGGCGATGGCCGCCAGCGGCAGGGGCTCCTCGATATGCCGGCGCATCAAGGCGACCGCCGCGTCGACCCGTTGCGCCGAGGTCGGGCGCAGCAGCGGGTCGAGAAGATCGCTGCGCTCTCCATGCATGAACAAGGCCGCCACTTCCAGCCGCAGCATCGGGCCGTGCTGACGCCGGATCATGTCCAAAGTCAGCTCGAAGGTGGTCGTGGCCCCGCCGCAGGTGATCCGGTCGCCGTCACGCACGAAACGGTCCTCGACCGTATCGACCTCCGGGAAGGTCTCCGCGAAACGCCCGATCTCGTCCCAATGGATCGTCGCCCGATGGCCGTCGAGCAGCCCGGCCGCCGCCATCAGCCAGGCGCCGCAGTCCATGCCCACCAGCGCCGTAAAGCGGCGTGCGGCCTCGCGCAAAGCCACCAGCTTGTCGGGCCCCGTTTCGCCGGCATAGCCGTAGCTCGGCAAGAGGAAGAGATAGTCCCCGCCCGGATGATCCGCGAGCCGGGTCCCCGGCGTGACCGGCAGGCCGCTCGACGACACCACATCCGTCCCGTCCCAGGTGACGAACTGCCAGCGATAAAGCTCCTTGCGCGACAGCATGTTGGCCGCCCGGAACGGCTCCACCGCATTGGCCAGGCAATGGTTCGAAAAGCGGTCGAACAAAAGAATCGCGATGTCACGCGGCGCCGGTCGAATTGTCGTGGTCTGCATGACCAAAGCCTAAATCCGCATGAACCTGGGACGCAACTCCGTTCATCTTGATCGAAGATCCGCGAGGAGCACGAGGGGAAGGACCGGCGCATGCAATTCGGCCTGACGGAAGAGCAGGAGATGATCGTCTCGACGGTCCGCTCCTTTGTCGAGAACGAGATCTATCCCCATGAGGAGGCGGTCGAGCGGACCGGCGTGGTCCCCCCCGAGGTCGCCCAGGAGATCAAGCGCAAGACCCTGGATCTCGGATTCTACGCCTGCAACTTCCCGGAGGAGGTCGGCGGCGCCGGCCTGAGCCATCTTGAATTCGCCCTGGTCGAGCGGGAGCTTGGCCGCGGCTCCATGGCGCTCAACCATTTCTTCGGCCGCCCCCAGAACATCCTGATGGCCTGTACCGGCGATCAGCGGGAACGCTATCTGCTGCCGGCGGTGCGCGGGGAGAGGATGGACGCGCTGGCGATGACCGAGCCGGATGCCGGCTCCGACGTCCGCTCGATGAAGTGCACCGCCGTCCGCGACGGCGGGGACTGGGTGATCAACGGCTCCAAGCACTTCATCTCCGGCGCCGACCACGCCGACTTCTTCATCGTTTTCGTCGCGACAGGGGTCGACGATACGCCGAAGGGGCCGAAGAAGCGGATCACATGCTTCCTGGTCGACCGGGATACGCCGGGCTTCGAGGTGCGGGACGGCTACAACTCGGTCTCCCATCGCGGCTACAAGAATTGCATCCTCTACTTCGACAATTGCCGCCTGCCCGATGGCCAGGTCCTGGGCGCGGTCGACGGCGGCTTCGCCGTCATGAACGAATGGCTCTATGCCACGCGGATCACGGTCGCGACCATGTCGGTCGGCCGGGCCCGGCGCTGTTTCGACTACGCCCTCCACCACGCCGCCGAGCGGCGGCAGTTCGGCCAGCCGATCGGGAAATTCCAGGGCGTGAGCTTCCAACTCGCCGACATGGTGACCGAGATCGACGCGGCCGATTGGCTGACGCTGGCCGCCGCCTGGCGCCTGGACCAGGGCCTGCCGGCCAATCGCGAGATCGCATCGGCCAAACTCTACGCCAGCGAAATGCTGGCCCGGGTGACCGATGCGACTCTGCAGATCTTCGGGGGCATGGGCCTGATGGACGACTTCCCCATCGAGCGGTTCTGGCGCGACGCCCGGGTCGAGCGGATCTGGGACGGTACCTCGGAAATCCAACGGCACATCATCAGCCGCGACCTGCTGCGGCCGCTCGGATCTTGAGGACCCGGGGTCCGATGCAGCCGCTCGACCGGCTGTTGCGCCCCCGGACCGTCGCCGTCATCGGCGGCGGCGCCTGGTCCGCCAGTGCCGTCGAGCAAAACGTCGAAATCGGCTTCCCCGGAGAGATCTGGCCCGTCCATCCGACCCGCGAAACCATCGGGGGGAAGCCGGTATACCGGTCCATCGACGACCTTCCCGCCGCCCCGGACGCGGCCTTCATCGCCGTCAACCGGGAAGCCACCATCGAGGTCGTGGCCGCCCTCGCCGATCGCGGAGCGGGCGGGGCGATCTGCTTCGCCTCCGGTTTTCGCGAGGCGGAGAACGAAAGCGCCGGCGGGGCCGACCTTCAGAACCGCCTGCTGGACGCCGCCGGGACCATGCGGATTGTCGGCCCCAACTGCTACGGCATCGTCAATTACCTCGACCGGGTGGCCCTGTGGCCCGATTTCCATGGCGGGCGCCCTCTGGCAAGGGGTGTCGCCATCGTCGCCCAATCCTCCAACATCGCCATCAACCTCACCATGCAGCGGCGCGGCCTGCCGATCGCCTATATGGCCACGGTCGGCAATCAGGCGCAGACCGGATTGTCCGAGATCGGTGCCGCTCTGCTCGCCGACGACCGGGTGACAGCCCTTGGTCTGTATATCGAGGGGATCGACGACATCGCGGCGCTGGAAGACCTGGCGTCCCGGGCGCGGCGCGGCGGGAAACCCGTCGTCGCCCTGAAGATCGGCCGGTCCGAGCACGCCCAGGGCGCCACCCTCACCCATACGGCCTCGCTGACCGGCAGCGAGGCCGGGGCGGTCGCTCTGCTCGACCGGCTGGGGATCGGACAGGTCCATACGCTGACCGCTTTCCTGGAAACGTTGAAGCTGTTGCATGTGGCCGGCCCATTGAGGTCCGACCGGATCGCCTGCCTGTCCTGTTCGGGTGGCGAGGCCAGCCTGATGGCCGACCTGGTCCATGGCCGGAACCTGACCTTCCCGCCGTTGAACGATCGGCAAAAGTCAGGCCTGCGCGGCGCCCTGGGACCGAAGGTGGCGCTCGCCAATCCGCTCGACTACCACACCTATATCTGGCGCAACGAAACCGCCCTGACCGACACCTTCACCGCCATGATGGATCCGGACGAACTCGCCTTCGGCAGTGTCGTCCTGGATTTCCCGCGCGGGGGCGAGGACGCGGAGCCATGGCTGCAGGTCGTCCGCGCGGTCAAGGCGACGCGAACGAAACGGGGCGTTCCGATGGGGATCATGGCCTCGCTGCCAGAGAATATGCCCGAGGCCATGGCCGAGGCGCTGGTCGCCGACGGCCTGGTCCCATTCTGCGGCATGACGGAGGCCGTCGAGGCCCTGGAAGTCGCCGCCTGGCTCGGCCGCCCACGCCCGCCCCCCTTGCCGGTTCTGTCCCCGGGACGGCGCGATGCGGCGGGGGACATACCCGCCCGGGCTCTCTCCGAAGCCGAGGCGAAGGCGGGGCTGGCGGCCCACGGTCTCTCGGTCCCGAAGGCCGTACGGGCCGCAGATCCCGAGGCGGCGGCGCGGGCGGCGGAGACGCTCGGTTTCCCCGTCGTCCTCAAAGGCGAGGGAATCGCCCACAAGACGGAGGCGGGCGCCGTCGTCCTGGGCCTGGAGACGCCGGCGGCCGTCACCAAGGCGGCGGCGGCTATGCCGGCGACCCGTTTCTTGGTGGAGGAGATGGTGTCGACCGGGGTCGCCGAACTCCTTGTCGGCGTCACCCGGGACCCCGCCCATGGCTATCTCATGACCCTGGCGGCGGGCGGTGTGCTGGCCGAACTGGTACAGGACCGGGTCTCGATGCTGCTGCCGGTCACGGCGGAGGACGTTCTATCGGCGTTGCGGCGCCTTGGAATACAACGCCTGCTCGCCGGCTATCGCGGCCGACCCGCGGCGGACCAGGACGCCATTGTCGCGGCGGTGCTTGCGCTGCAATCCTATGCGACGGCCTCGGCTCCGGATTTGATCGAGGCCGAAGTAAACCCATTGATCTGCTGCCCGGACCGCGCCGTGGCGGCGGACGCACTCGTTCAATTGGGAGGCAAGGATGACCGATAACCCGATCAAGACCGAACGCCGGGGGCATGTGCTGGAGGTCACGCTGGATCGTCCCAAGGCCAACGCGATCGACCTGGCCACCAGCCGTGTGATGGGAGAGGTGTTCACGGCGTTCCGCGACGACCCGGACCTGCGGGTGGCGGTGGTCACCGGGGCCGGCGAGAAGTTCTTCTGTCCGGGCTGGGATCTCAAGGCGGCGGCGGACGGCGATGCGGTCGACGGCGACTACGGTGTTGGGGGATTCGGCGGACTGCAGGAACTGCGCGGGCTCAACAAGCCGGTCATCATGGCGATCAACGGCATCTGCTGTGGCGGCGGGCTGGAACTCGCCTTGTCCGGCGACATCCTGATTGCCGCCGACCATGCCAGCTTCGCCCTTCCGGAAATCCGCTCCGGCACCGTGGCGGACGCCGCCTCCATCAAGCTGCCGAAGCGGATCCCCTATCACATCGCCATGGAGATGCTATTGACCGGGCGCTGGCTCGACGCGGAGGAAGCCGCCCGCTGGGGCCTGATCAACCGGGTCGTGCCGCCGGACGATCTCATGGCCGAGGCGCGGAAACTCGCGGACGACCTCGCCGCCGGACCGCCGTTGGTTTTCGCCGCCATCAAAGAAGTGGTCCGAGAGGCGGAGGGCATGAAGTTCCACGATGCCCTCAACAGGATCACCAAAAGCCAATTCGAAACCGTGGAGCGACTTTATCGTTCCGAGGATCAGAAGGAGGGCGCGCGCGCCTTTGCCGAGAAACGGGATCCGGTCTGGAAGGGCCGGTGACCTCACCGATCGGCGACCGGAATCCATACCGGCGCCGGGAGCGACGGGTACGGATCGCCGAGTTACACGATCTTGGCGTGAATTACGATTCTTCGGGTATTAAGATAAGCATGTAATTAACCATAGAATGCGGTTGACTTGGAAGTCGCCGCTGTCACTGTGGGGGCGCTGTCCGCAGGTACTATCGCAACCTTTGTGGTGAAGTTGGGCTCCCTGGGAAATGGAAAGAACAAGTCGCCCGTCTAGAACCATTATTACCAGCAGAGTCCGGAACCTCGTTATACTGTCCGCTGTATTTACGACGGCGCTAACGGGGTTTTTTGGTTTTCTTGCTTACTATAGCGTCGAGGAACGGCAGCAAGTCGAGCGTATCGACGATGCATTTTTTACAATTCAAAACAACATCACGACGTTTCTTCAACTCATGCGGATCGTCGAGGCGGAATGGGCTACGCAGTTCGAAACAGCGCTGCCGCGCCTGAGCGCCGAAATACTTCAAGAAATGGAAACCAGGAAAGAAAACCCCTCGAAAGAATTCCTGGAGTCGGTCGCCAAAACCTACAATGTCGATGAGCTCTATATCATCGACGAAGACTTGAAGGTGGCCGCGACAACATTCGACGCCGACCTCGACCTCGACATGTCCTCGTTCAGTCAGGAATACACCGACTATCTTGAGGGGATCGTCGGCGCGGGGCGTGTCTCCGTGGACAGGGTCTCGGTCTCGACGAAGACTGGCCTGCTCAAAAAATACGCCTATTACAGCCCCGTCGGATCCCGCATCATCTTCAATGCCGATGTCACGATTCTCGATCGGATCGGCGGAAAGTCGGAAATCGACCTGGGCGCCTTTCTCTACGACGACTTCCTGACCAACGTCAAAAGGTCCCATTCCTATATCGCCGATTTCGATCTCTTCACCCTGTCCCAGATCGACCGTTGGTCCTTGATCCGACAGGGATCGAAACTGGACGAGGGGATCGCACAGCGCTTCCTGCAGGGCGACTCCGAGATCGTCGACAAAAACACCGACCATCGGATCTATCGGCTGATGTCCTTGTCGGAGCACGGCATGCCGGGGCTGAGATTCGTCGCCGCCATCACCATCGACGATGCCGCCTATGCCCGCTATCAGCCGGAACGGGCCCTGTATTTCCTGCTGTTCGGGATCACCGCCAGCCTGTTCACCTCGATCGTTCTCTCGGAGGCGTTTTTCCGCCGATTCTTCACCTCCCGGGTCGATGCCCTGATCGCCGGAGTCGACCGGATCAATTCGACGCCCGAGCACCGCATCGAGCTGAAGGGCAACGACGAATTGTCCGATACGGCCGCCTCGATCAATCGCCTTGCCGAGGAAGCGGCCCGCCGCGACCGGGACCTGCGCGATCTCAACGCCCAACTCGAACAGGAGGTCGACCGGCGGACCCTCGAGATGCAGAACGCCATGGCGATCGCAGAGGAGGCGAACCGGGCGAAATCCATCTTCCTGGCCACGATGAGCCACGAACTCCGGACGCCGCTCAATGCCATCATCGGCTATGCGCAGTTCCTGCCCATCGCCATGAATCGGAACTTCGACAAGGACAAATTGGCGGACACCGCCGCCTCGATCGAGCGGGCGGGCCTGCACTTGCTCAATGTCATCAACTCCATTCTCGATCTCTCCAAAATCGAAGCGGGACAATACGAACTCGCCATCGATGTCCACCCGGTGCGACGGATGATCGAAGATGCGATCGACCTCTGCGCGCCCCTCATCAGACAACGGGATATCCAAGTCGAACTCACCTGCGATCCTGACGCGACCGGCCGTTTCGACCGGACGGCGATGCTTCAGGTGACCCTCAACATCCTCAACAACGCGGCGAAGTTCTCTCCGATCCTGGGGCGCGTGACCATCACCGCGGCGATTGTCGATAACGAGATGAGGGTGACGATCGCGGATCAGGGTATGGGGATGGACGCGATCGGGGTCGAGAGAGCCCTTGAGCCGTTCCAGCAATTGGTGAGCGACGACGTGACCAAGGCCCATGGTGGCACGGGACTGGGTCTGGCGATCGTCAAACGGATCGTCGATCTGCACGGCGGGACCCTGGAGATCGACAGCACCCCTGGGGTCGGCACCAAGGTCGGCTATTCCCTGCCTCAGTGACTCTCCACCTCAGGGACCGGCCACGATCGCGATTCCCTGTTAACTGTGTTTTCCGGCGTGATATCTTGCGGCGCACAATTCGTACGGATAAACCCGAAATGATATCATGGGTCCTGTAGGGCGCTGGGAAACGGAAGACGAAGATGGACAGGATTGTCTACGGCGATGCCGTGGTGGCATTGCTGACCCCGGCCATGGAGGGGCTGTTCCGGTACTGGAACGAGAAGCGCGGGGACCATCCCTTCTTGTTGCGGCAGCTCTTCGATCCGATGGAGGTGCCCCGCCATCTGCCGGGCATTCAGCTTGTCGAAGTGGTGGAGGGTGACGAGCCCGTCAGTCGGTCGGACCTCGGCATCGAGGAGATCGCCTTCCGCTACCGGGTGGTCGGCGCCAAGGAAGTGGATATCCGCCGGCGCAATCCGACCGGCATCCCGTTGGAAGACGGCTTCTTCGGCAATTCGCTGGATCGCTGCCGCCAGGACTACTACCACGTCTACCGGAACTGGGAGCCGGTGATCGACCTGGAGGAGGTCGCAACCGAAGCCGGCTATCCGGTTCAGGACTACAGCCTTTTCCTGCCCTTGGGCCGCTCGCGGGATCTGGTCGATCAGGTCCTCGTTTATTCCCACCAAAGCCCGGTCGCCTGATCTGTTGTCGCCTGATCTGGCCTCACCTGATCTGGCCTCATAGGGGAAGGAGGATAATGGCGAGCCCGGCGGCGGCGGCGAGAGCCCGCAGCGGCGGAGGACCTTTGCCGATCACGCCATAGGAAATGGCCGCCAGACCGACCGCCATCTTCGCCGCCGCCCCCAGGGCCGCCAAGGGCTCGGCCGACAGCGCGATCAGCGACGGGCTGGTGATCATCCCGAGCGGGACGAGATAGAGCCCGATCCCGAGCGCCATGGCGGTCAACGCCACCCGCAGCCAATCCTCGCCGATCATGCCCGCCGCGATGAACACGGCGCCGCAAACCGGCGGGGTGATCGTCGACAACAGGGCGAACCAGAAGATGAAGAGATGCGCCTGCAGGGGATCGAGGCCGAGGGTGATCAAGGCGGGCCCCGCGACGGAAACGCAGATCACATAGGCCGCCGTCGTCGGCACCTCCATGCCGAGCACGAGGCAGGCCAAGGCCGTCAACAGCAGCGACGGCCACAGGAGCCCGCCGGACCCGGACAAGATAAGCGACGTGATCTTGACCCCCAGCCCGGTGATCGACAGAACGCCGATGACGAGGGAGGCGCAGACGATGATCGACGCGATCATCGCCACCTGCTGTCCCGCCTTGAGGCAGGCGCTCTCCAATCGGCGCAGGGTCTTGGCCGGGTCGAAGCGGAGATCCTTGTCCGTCGCCAGCAGCGCGACGCCGGCAAGGATCGCCCAGCAGGCGGCGAGCTGGGGCGTGACTCCCACCACGAACATGCCCCACATCAAAAGCGCGAAGGGGACCAGGAAGAAGGCCGAGGTGATCAGGACGTCGCGCGGCCGCGGCTGGTCCTCCGCCGCGATGCCCTTGAGCGCGTAGCGACCGGCATAGGCGTTGATGCCGATCCACACGGCGAAGAAGTAGAGCACCGCCGGCAGGAAGGCGGCGGCCATGATCTCGGTATAGGGAACCCCGGTCAGCTCGACCATGACGAAGGCTCCGGCGCCCATCAGCGGCGGCATGATCTGTCCGCCGGAGGAGGCGACCGCCTCGACCGCCGCGGCGAGCCGCTTCGGATAACCGAGACGGGTCATGGCCGGAAGGGTGATGGACCCGGTCGACGCGACATTGGCCGAGGCGGATCCGGAGATCGAGCCGAACAGGGCGGAGGACAGCACCGAGACCTTCGCCGCCCCGCCCTTCAGCCGCCCGGCGGCGGCCGCCGCCACATTCATGAAGCCTTGCCCCGCCTCGCCCGCGTTGAGAACCGCGCCGAAGATCACGAAGATCGCCACCACCCCGACGGACACCCCGGTCAGGCTGCCCCACAGCGCCCCCTCGGCGATGGTGATGGTCCCGAGAAAGCTCGCCAGCGGCGTCCCGGAATGACCGAACTCGCCCGGGACATGCTGCCCGAACAGCCCATAGAGAAGGGCCGCGGCCGCGACGCTGGGCAACGGCCAGCCGATGGAGCGGCGTGCCGCCTCGAGCACGACGAGGATCAGCACCGCGGCGAGCGCGATCTGGAAATCGGTCTCGAGATAGCCGTATTGGTCGCTCAAGGCGTCCCGGTTCCAGGCGATCCAAAGACAAGCGCCGATGCCGGCCGCGGCCAACAAGGCGCCGGAGAGCCGGCCCGCCCGGGTGGTCGCCGGGAGGATCAGGACAAAGGGCAGGGCCAGGGCGAGATGCAGTGGCCGTGCCACAAGATTGGGGACCAGGCCGACGAAGATCAGCCCCAGATGGAACACGACCACGACAAGGCCGAGCAGCACCCAAATCCGATCGATCGTCATAGGTCCCCGACGGCCAAGGCCCGGTTACGGAAAGTGAGGGGGCGGCCCCGCCGACCGCCCCGGCCAGGCCCGACCAGCCCCGGCCCGGCCCGGCATGGCAGGCGGCTATTGCTGGGCCGCGGTCAGCGCGATCCCGGCTTCCTTGTAATAGCGCTGGGCGCCCGGGTGGATCTTGCCGGTGATGTTGGCCATCAACCCGTCATTGACCCCATTCCACCAGGCCGCCGCGGCGCCCATGGAGGTCTTTTGCTCCCAATAGGTCTTGGTGAGCTGGTAGGCGGTCTCCTCGGCCATCGCCGTCGTCGTATAGGCCACGACCGGCAGGGACGTGGTGGTGATCGGGGCGTCCTGACCGGCATAGGTGCCCGCCGGGATGACCAGCTTCGTCCGCTTCGTCTTGGCGATCTGATCGTCGTCGAGCGACAGGACGGTGACACCGGTGGAGGCCGCGGCCTCGATCACGTTCGGCGCCGGGAAGGATCCGGCCGTGACAAAGCCGTCGATCTGGCCGTTCTTGAGCGCCGGCACCGCGTTCGACAGCTCGACATTCGCGAGGTCGACCTTGCCCTCCAGCCCGAAGAGCTTGAGGTATTTCGCCCCTTCGCGGGCCCCGAAGGAGCCCTTGCCGATGAGGATCTTCTTGCCTTCCAGGTCGGCGAAGGTCGCGATGCCCGCGTCCTGGCGGACCACGAAATGCATGGTCAGCGAGGGGATCGGAAACAACGCGCGGATCTCGTCGAATTTCGGATCGCTCTTATCCTTGAACATGGCCTTGCCGCCCTGGGCGAGGCGGACGAGAACCGGCGGCGTGGTGAACACGTAGTCACCGCCGCGCACGCGGGATTCCATCACGTTCTGGACCGAGCCCTGGCTCTCCTCTACGGTGACGATGATATCGCCGCCGGAGCCCGCCTTCATGGCCTCGGCGATCTGTACCGCCATCTGATAATAGGACGAGGTGGATTTCGCCGATTTATAGGTGACCCTGGTCTCGGCCAACGCCGACGGCATGGTGAATGCCGCGACGGCCAGCACGGCCATCGCCTTGAAGAACCCCTTGGACATTCGTCCCTCCCTGATCTCGCTTTCGATCGTTTGGTGTCGCTTGGCTTTTCGCCACACGCATTTATGCGGGCGGGATCGGGCGAATTCAAAACCTTTTCGCCGGAATGAACCTAGGGTCCTGATCCCAGGTCATCGCTGGCCATCTTTCTCATCGATGCTCGTCTCCGGAACGCCGCATCATCTGGCAGTGGCAAGGGACTGAGGTGACCGGCCCTACTGCATCACCAGCATGACCGACTGGCTGCCGAGCAGTTTCGCCCTCTACAGCGCCATGGTGCTGCCCTTCAAGTCGAAGGAAGAGGGCGAAAAGCTCGTTCTACTGTTCCATTTCTATTGATCGGCACAATCCCGGTCAGCCCGCGACCGCCGTCGATACGAATCTCCGGATCTCGCCTTCCAGACGGTTGGATTCGGTGGCGAGATCCTGGGCCATGTCGAGGACCGATCGCGCCCGCTCACCCGACGAGGCCGTGGCGTCGCTGACGTCCACCATGGAGACGGCCATGTCCCGAGTCGCCGTGGCGACCTCCTGGGTGTTCCGGCTGATCTCGATCGCGGCGGAGTTCTGCTCCTCCACCGCGGCGGCGACCGCGACCGAGATCTCCCGGATGTTGTTGATCTTCAGATTGATGCCGGCGATGGAGTCGACGGTGGCTTTCGTCTTGCTCTGCACCGCCTGGATCTGGTTCGAGATCTGCTCCGTCGCGGACGCGGTCTGATTGGCGAGGCTCTTCACCTCCGAGGCGACCACGGCGAAGCCTTTGCCGGCCTCACCGGCGCGGGCCGCCTCGATGGTCGCGTTGAGGGCCAGCAGATTGGTTTGCTCCGCGATCGTCGTGATCAACTCGACCACCTCACCGATGGAGGAGACGCTCTCCATCAGACTTTTGATCTCCTGGTCGCTGGCGCTCGCGGCATTGACGGCATCGTCGGCCGCTTCCGTCTGGGCGGACATCTGCTGGCTGATCTCACCGATGGAACTGCCGAGTTCCTCGGCGGCCGCGGCCATCGCCTCGACACTGGTGGAGGCGGAACTGGCGAGCGACGTCACATCGCCGGCCTTCTCCGACGACACGCCGGCGGAGGTCACCATGGCGTTGGCCGTATCCGTCAACCGGGTGGACGAGTCCGCAATAGTCTTGGAAACGTCACCGACCGACTCCTGGAGCCGTTCGGTCATTTCCGCCAGGGCCGCGCGCTTTTCCTCGGCGGCCTTTCGGTCCGCCTCTGTCCGCGCCTGCGCCAGACCCCGCTTTTCCTGGGCGTTGCGCCGGAACACCTCGACGGTTTCGGCCATGTCCCCGATCTCGTCCCCCCTGTTGCCATAGGGGATGTCGACATCGATTTCGTCATTCGCCAGCCGGCGCATGACACCGGACAGCACGGGGATGGGGCGCAGCAGGGTGCGGAAGGCAAGCAAGGCAAGGGCGATCGCCGCCGCCAGGGCGATCAGCAGCGAAAGGCTGAACGACGTGGCGATCTCCGTGAGCAGCGCATCGATCTTCTGTTTCTCGACACCGGCATAAAGGATCCCGACCGTATCGCCCGCGCCGGAGAGGATCGGCTGGTAGACCGTGTAATAGGGGGTGCCGAGGATGACCGCCTCGCCGTTGAAGGTCTCGCCGCGCATCATATAGGGGTAGACTGCCCCGCCCTGGCCAAGCGGCGTGCCAACGGCGCGACTCCCGTCCGGCTTGATGATGTTCGTCGTCCGGCGCCAGAAATCCTCGCTCTCGGCATCCCAAAGAAACAGCGTCGCCGTCTCCCCGGTCATCTGACCGATTCGGTCGATCAGGTCGTGGGCGGCAAACTCCGGCAAAGTATCCAGCGAGATGCGGGCGACATTGCCGTCCCCGTCATAGGCAACATCGAAATCTGGGAGCCGTTCGGACATTTCGAGCGCCGCGATCCGCAGGCTCTGATTCTGTTGATCGATTACCTGTCGCTCAATGGAGGCCGCGGTGGTGCTGTAGGCGGCGACTGCGAGAACCGCCGCGAGCAAAACAAGCAAACCAAGAGTTACCCCGGTTGCTTTGGCCGTTAGTCCCAGTTGATTTATCGATTGAACGCTCATCTCCTTGCCTCCCAATGATTACTTGAGATGCGAGTCGTAGCGCGTCGGAATTAACAATCGATTAACGTTGTATTTCCCAAGCTAAAAAGTCGGTCTTTCACGCTGACGGCGTGGCCAAGACCTCGGCGGCCGGGCACAAAACCTCGCGATAGGTCTCGTCCAGGATCAGGGGTTGATCCATATCCACATAGTCGGCCGTCGACACATACCGCACGAGGCACATGAGGAATCGCGGGTCGCCCGCCGCGTCGGCGAAGGGCACCTGCAGCCGCACCCCGGTCACCGACCGATGATTGACCGTGTGATGGTCGGTCACGATGAAGCCCACATGGGGTCCGCCGAGCATTCGCTTCCACCGCTCCTCCACGACCGCCGCGCTGCGGGGCGAGAGCAGATCGAAGATGGTCTTGCCCCGGACGACAGTATGATAGCGGGACTGGATCTCCTCGCCCGCCAGCCGATAGCGAAGCACGCCGCCACGATCCTCGACAACGAACAGGGACGAGAGCGCGAAAGGAACACGGGTCGGGTCGAAATCCCGGTAGGCCGGCAGTGGACGGTCTCCGCGAAGCTCAAGCCAGTAGTTCAGGAACCGCGGGAAGCCGTCGCGTTCATATCGGGCGACGAGCCGGCCGAACTCTTCCGGGTCAACGGTGGTGGGCAAATCAAAATCTCGCTGATGAACGGCGTACCGGAAAAGGAACTAGTTCAAGACCGCCGGCCTGCCAAGCTGTCCTTCCGAATGGGACGTCGGGAAGCGGTCCGCCTCCCCTCTGTCAACCATAGGCGAAAATGTCTTCATATGCCGAGGCCCCGTCCTTGATCGCCATCCTGAGGTCGTCCACGCCACGGCCTTCGACGAACTCGAAGCCGATCCTCAGCCCGGCAGCGACCTGATCCGCGGTCTCCGGATAGAGCAGGACCAGGCGCGCATGCCGGTGGCGCTCCGCGAGAGCGGACAGCCGTTCCCGGGACGCATCCACATCCGCGTCGACCGCGTCGTCATAGAGCAGCTTTATTCCGTCGACGCAGCGTGACTCGACCAGCACCTCGTCAGCTTTGGAGAACGGCACCTTGTCCAGGGTGACCTTGAACTCCAGATCCCGCAGCATCGCGGTCAGATAGGCGAACTGCGCCGGTTCCTCGACCAGGAACTCATAATCCAGTTCGAAGCTATAGGTCGGCCGGAGATATTGCGGCAAACGGTCGAGGAAGTTCCGGAACACCTGGCCCAACAGGTTCACCGGCGAGACGTTGAGATGAATGGTGCCCTTCTGGTGCGACGGTTCCCGGCAGATATGGGAGAACAGCCGCTCGTCGAGAACAGGCGCCGTGGCTTTCAGGATATGGGGATCTGTGAACAGGTGCGGCTTGTCGATGGCCCGCGCCAGCTGCCGAATTCCGATGGTGAGTTCGCTTGCGATCATCTCGAAACCGAGCGGATTGGGCGGGTTGATCCGCCAAATCGGCGTTTCCTGAACGAAATTATCAATGTCGATCTGGTGGATCAGATCGGCGATCCGAATCCATTCGCCCATCTCCCGAAATCGGGAATCCGGAGTCGATACCGTTTTCAGTGTCGGGTAGTCCGGGGAATTCTGGACCTTTTCGATGAAACGAATGAAAGCCTGCCGATCCCGCGGCAGGTGATAGGTCTCGATCGGGAGCGACAGCCGCCCGCCGGCTTCGACGGCCTTGCAGAAGGAGCGGAGAGCGTTTTCAAGGTCTCCGGCCTCCTTCGGATTGCTGACGAACACGGCGTAGGACCGGTTGGTCAGGTTGAAGAAATCCCCGAAGCGGGTGAAGTCCTTGGAGCTGAGGAAATGGACCAGGCGCTCCAATTGAACCGTCGAGCGACTGTGGAGAATGCTGCCGACATCGACGACCGTGAACACCATCTCCTGGCGGTCATGGATGGCGGCGTGGGTGTGTTTCGCGAATGACGTCATGACCTAATACTTCAACAGGATCTCGACCCGGCGATTGGCGGCCCGCCCGTCGGCCGTATCGTTCGCCTCGATCGGCCGGGTTTCGCCATAGCCCACCGCATGCAGCCGCGTGGCGTCGATCCCGGCCGCTTCGAGGACCTGGAGGACGGAGATCGCCCGAATGGCCGACAGATGCCAATTGGACGGAAAATCGTAGGTGGCGATCGGAACCGAGTCCGTATGGCCCTCCACCTCGATATCGAAGGGTTTTCCGGCGAGGATCGGCAGAAGGGACCGGACGACCTCCTCTCCCGTCGGGCTCAAGGCCGCCTCCGCCGTCGGGAACAGAACCTGGTTCGAGACGCGGAGGGACACCCCCTCCGCCGTCATCGTCGGGGTGACCAGGTCGGAGAGGCCGACATCCTCGATTTCAGATGCGATTCCGGCGAACAGCCGCTGCTGCTCCTGGGCGAGTTCCGCGTCGGCGGACAGCTCCTGTGCCTCGATCTCGCGCTTCAGCCTGGCGATCTCGGCCCAGACCTCTTCCGCGATGACGGGCTCGGTGATCGGGGGCTCGGTGATCGGCGGTTTAGGGGTGGTGGCCTCGGCGGGCTGCGCCTCACTGTCCGCCGCCGGGCGTTCCGCCTGTTCCGCGATTTCCAGGGCCACCTCCGGATTTTCCGCGATTCGGCCGGCGTCCCCGACGACGCCCTCCTGGGCCGGCATGATCCCCAAAAGACCGTCCAACATGCCCTCGCCCTGCTCCGGCTCGGTGAAGGAGGCCTGCATGATCAACAGGACAAAGAAGGTGATCAGCAGCGTGACCGTGTCGCAATAGGTCAGCAGCCAGTCATCGGACGACTCGGCGGCTTCCTCCGCCTCGGACTGGCGATTGAGGATCAGCGGAGGCCCGGCCGCCGGTGCGGCTTCCTTCAGCCCC
This sequence comes from Alphaproteobacteria bacterium, assembly GCA_024743275.1. Classification (GTDB taxonomy): domain Bacteria; phylum Pseudomonadota; class Alphaproteobacteria; order JANSWW01; family JANSWW01; genus JANSWW01. The sequence goes on along the minus strand of JANSWW010000007.1, from coordinate 35,632 downwards.
TTGGACGGGTCCTTGGCGATCATCCGGGTGCGATCCGATGGGAGTTGGCGGGTGGCGGCGCGCCGATTTCGTCACGGACCTGACGCGAGAAGCCCTTCATGGTCTCCCGGATATAGCTTGGCTTGCGCTGCTCGTTCATCATCACGACGCTCTGGATGACCATGCGCAGGATGTTCTCCCGGTCCTGGGTCCGGCGTTCCAGCTTCACAGCGATCGGCTTGAGAATGGCGTTCGCCAGCACAACGCCATAGAAGGTAGTGATCAGGGCGACCGCGAGATTGAGGCCGAGGCTGTCCATATTCCCCTGCCCCATTTCATAGAGCATGTTCACCAGCCCCAAGAGGGTGCCGACCATGCCAAAGGCGGGGGCATAGGTCGCCATGGTGCGGAACAGGTTGGCCTCGGCCTTTTCCCGCTGTTTCATCTGGCCGATCCGCCATTCGAGCATCTCGACGATGTCCTTGGTCGGCGTGCCGTCCAGAACCAGGGACATCGCCGTGGACAGGAAGGGGCTATTCGCGTTCTTGATCTCCGTCTCCGCGCCCCGGAGATCGCCCTTACGCCAGATTTCGGCGATCTTCACGATCTCGTCGATATCGTCGACGCTATAGCGCCGCTCGGATTTAAGCGTGGTGAGGATCGCGGCGAACGCGGTTGCGAGTTCCTTGGGGGTGTAGCTCATCAGGGTCGCGGCGATCGTCCCACCCAGGACGACGATGATGCCCGGCAGGTTGATGAAGATCCAGGGGTCCTTGGCCGTAAGCGCAATGGAACCCAGAAGAAGGATCAGCCCCCCCAGCATTCCGACGAGTGTCCACGGGTTCATATCGAGCCAACCCTTCGCTAGTCCCCTTATACCGCAAGTTAAAACCCGGAAATCCTATATGTCTACTTTCTAACGAGATCTGTTTACGAACGTATTTCTCAAAAGGCATATAAAATATCCTTTAGTATACCAAAGAAATTTAGTTAATCTGAAGAAGGATCCGCCATTGAAGGCTAAAGTCCGCTTTTTCTTCAATCTTGACGGTTCTTCGCTTCCGGAAACCATTTCGAATCAGAGATTAGGGATGGATGAAGCGTATAGTGAGCTCAATTACTCTATCTATAGATGTCATGCCGTCGTGATATCCTTTTGTTTGCTATCCCCACTTCACCTCCCAGAGTTAAATTAAGAGAGCAGAGCAATCGATCGGGGGCCCGGGCAGAACGCCGATGAACGCGATCCAACCGAATACGAACCCAGCCCTTTTGGGCGAGATTCTGAAGGACAGCCCCATCGCCGTCTTTGTCTGGGATCTTTCCGAGGGGTGGCCGGTCACTTTCGTCTCGGAAGGGATCAACCAGTTTGGCTATGCGCCCGACGACTTCCTATCCAACCGTTTGAGATATGAAGAGATCCTTTTCGACGACGATGTTCAGAGGGTCGCCCAAGAGGTTGCCGCCAACCTCGCCAACCGGGTCGACAAGTTCGAGCAACGCTACCGGATCCGGACCGCATCCGGCGAAATCCGCTGGGTCCACGACTGGACCACTGTCCACCGCGACCCGTCCGGCAAGGCCTATGAGAATCACGGCACCATCATCGACATCACGGAGATGATCGAGGCCGAGGAGCGCAATCGCCGCTATTTGCGCATGTCCGGGAACATGTTTCTGGCCCTGGACGAGAATGGCACGGTGTTGGACGCCAATGAAAGAACCGGCGCGGTAACCGGAGTTGCGGTCGACAAACTGCGCGGCAGCGACTGGGTCGGAACATTCATTCCGAAGGAGAGACGGACGGAGATCCGGGAGATCCTGAAGGGGTTGATGGCGGAAGACGACAGCCTGGAAACCCGCGAGTTCGAGAACGATATCCGGGCGAAGTCCGGTGAGCTCAAGCGGGTTCACTGGTATTTCGGAATCGACTCCAACGCCAATGGCGGCAACCGAAAGCTCATCGCCTTCGGCACCGACGTCACCGAGCGGCGTGTCGCGGAGCAGCGTGCCCAGGCCTATGCGAAGTTTCCGCTCGAGAACCCGTCACCGGTGCTCAGGGTCGATCTGAGCGGCGAGATCATGCTTGCCAACGGGCCGGCCCAGCAGCTCATGGGCCATTTGATCACCTGTTCCGAGCAGGAGCGGGAGCAATGGCTGAAGATCATCGAGCGGGCCAAAAGCATGCAACGGGCGCGGAACGTCCGCCTAACCCTCGGCGAGCGCCATTATCAGTTCAACCTCGCGCCGGTCTTCAGCGAAGACTATTGTAATCTCTATGGCCAGGACATCACGGACCAGGTCGAGCGCGACGCCCGACTTGAGGATATCGCCAATTCCCTGCCCGGCGCCGTCTTCCAATATGCCATCGCCCCCGATGGTTCCGATTCGATCAACTATATGAGCCCCGGCTGCGAGCGGATCTGGGAACTGCCCCGCACGGTGGTCGAGCGCGATCCCACGCCGCTCTGGCAGATGGTGCATCCCGACGATATCGAGGACATGAAGGCCTCTGTCGGCAAATCCATGGAGGCTCTGTCCTTCTGGTCCCACGACTGGCGCATCTGGCCGAAATCGGGCGGGGAGAAATGGCTGCGCGGGATGGGCCAGCCGAGGCGGACGGCCGATGGCACGACGATCTGGAACAGCGTCATCCTCGACGTCACCGAACAGAAGAACGCCTCCCGCAGCCTCTCCATGGCCCTCACCAAGACGGTTCAGGTTCTGGCCGCCGCCTTGGAAGCCCGGGACCCCTATACTGCGGGCCACGAGGAGCATGTCGCCCGGATCGCGGTGCAGATCGGCAAGAAGATGGGGTTGGACGACCATCAGCTCCTGGGCCTGGAACTGGGTGCCATGATCCACGATGTCGGGAAGATCCAGATCCCCTCCGAGATCCTCTCCAAGCCCAGCCGTCTGCTGGATGCGGAATACGAACTGATCAAGATGCACCCGGAGACCGGCGCCCAGCTGCTGGGCGATATCGAGTTCGAGTGGCCGATCGTCGACATGATCCGGCAGCACCACGAACGGATCGACGGGTCTGGCTATCCCCATGGCCTGAAAGGCGACGAGATCACGTTGGAGGCCCGCATCATCGCGGTGGCCGATGTGTTCGACGCCATGGCCACGCACCGGCCCTACCGGCCGGGGCTGGGGATCGACGCGGCCGCGAAAGAGATCCGGGAGGGCGCCGGCACACGCTACGATCCGGAGATCGCCCAGGTCCTGCTCGATCTTATCGATGCCGACGAGATCGACATCGCCGCCTAACCGAGTGCGTCACGGGCGTCACGCGCCCTCTTCCAGTCTATCCCGCCGCGTCGTCCCGCTCCAGGAACAGGGCGAAAGCGATCTGCACGGCCGACAGGGTCGGGCCGAGGAACAGCACCATGAGCACGGCGAACAGGATCCCGTCGTCGGACCGGTCCAGCAGATCTCCCACGCCGGCGAAGTTCGAGAAGTAGACCAGGGCCGTGGCGGCGACGCTGGCGATCATGCCGATCACGGCGTGACGGGTGAAGAATCTGGCGGGGCTGTCGAGACGCATGGATCGCCATCCTGCTGTGATGGGGTCGCCTCCAGGACGTAGTCGCCCAAGGTCGGCGGGCAAGTTCGGATAAACCGGAACAGAACGCCCATGCGCTTTTGTCGCAATGGCGTGACCGACGCTTGGGATGGGTTCGGTTCGCCGTCGGCGAGGCGGACGGCGGGGAAAGTACCGTCCGGGATCATGAAGCCCTTGCCGTACCGGTCGATATAGAGGGCGACAGGCCCTCCAAATCGACGACTCGGTCGAAAATCACCGTCACGAGATCGCTCTCCGCCGACTTTACGCGGGCCGGTATAGGCCCACCGGCATCCGAAAACCGGACGATGACGGCTTGGTTCGGATAAAAGTCACCCTCCATGCGCAGTACCGCACCGCCCTTGGAGATGTTCTGCGAGTGGCCTTGATGGGTGACGCCGCCCATCCGCTTGGCGACCGAATATCGGGTATAGAAGATCTGGAACCCGAAGATTGCCATGGCGAAAGCCAGCATCACCCAATAGGCGGCCAGTTCGAGCCCCGCCTCGTGGGTGATCCGGTCCAATTCGACCCGGATGGCGGACCCGGCGTCTCCTGACAGGACCACGGCCCGTCCGAGCGCATCGCTCGACAGTGTGAAGAAGTCCGTGAAGCTGATGGGGTAGGCGGCGCCGGCGTCCGATGCCGTCATGATGCCACGGCGGACCGCATCGTACTCACCGAAGTAGAACGCGCGCGTATTCTCGATTTCGGCGAAGATCTTATCCGGTAGCCCCGCATAGTCCCGGGCGAAGCCGAGCGTATTCAGCGCGAAAACGGCTCGTTTATGCAGGGCCGCCATTTCGGATCGGATCGGAGCGGAGATCGGGTTCCCGGTGGCCGTGGCGATCGCGAAATAGGTGCGTTCCTGACCGCCGTATTCGCGAACCTCCCAAGCACGACGCTGAATCGTCTCGAGAGTCTGAACCAAACGCTCGGGATCTTGACCCCATCCGCACTCAGCATGTCGGGAAGCTGCGCGAAATCCTCGATCAGGCTTTTCATCTTCGTGGGAAGGTCGGTCGATGCCGCTTGATCGCGGCTGGCCATCGGCAAGAACCGGGAACGGCATGAATACGGGCGATGGCGGCGCGGCGCGTCGAAAGACCGGTTCGACGACGCGGAAGCGACGCCCGGAACCATCGAGTCCATTTGTCGCAAAAGCGACAACACACGAGCAGCCCCCAGCCATCCATTTTTTCCCAAACTCAATCACGTCCGCCAAAAACCGTAATATTTTCAGTGAGATGAATGGGATTATTTTTTCAAAAAATGCCGATTTTTCAGAGTTTTTTGCAAAAACAGGTTGTCTTTCGACGGACTCTCATTATCCTGATAACGACAAGGCGAGCGGATAAACCGGTCGCTCATTGAACAGAGAACGGAGACGGGCATGACTGATACCCGGCTAACCGCTTCCCTTTGTCGTGCGCAACCCCGGCGAAACACAGCCGTGAAAGCGACCGACCCGTTTCGCTTCCGGGCACCCCTGCCTGAAGACGGGTCGGCGGTGTGGGACTTGATCAAGAGCTGTGGTCCGCTGGACGACAACTCGATGTATTGCAACCTGCTCCAATGCGATCACTTCAGCGACACATGCATCCTTGCCGAGGACGGCGAGGGCGTCTGTGGTTGGATATCGGGCTATGTCCTGCCGAATGATCCCGGCACCTTGTTCGTCTGGCAAGTCGCAACCTCCGCCCGCGCCCGTGGGCAAGGGCTGGCAAAGCGCATGCTGACGAAGCTGATCGACCGGCCTGCTTGCGAGGCCGTGATTCGGCTGCAAACCACCATCACTCGGGACAACAAGGCAAGCTGGGCGCTGTTCACGTCCTTCGCCCGCCACATGGCGGCCCCCCTGTCGCACGAGGCTCACTTCAAACAGGAAGAGCACTTCGACGGGAACCATGACACCGAGTACATGGTGACGATCGGGGATTTCGGGGCGCTCAAAGCGGCCGCCTGATCCATCCCCCACAAGACTCCAGCGAGTATTGCAGCCGGGCGGCATCAGCTCCCGGGCAAAAACTCCATGACTTTGAGGACAACAATGACGACCACGACAAACGCGGCCGACCCGTCCGCCACGACCGATATCTTCGCCCGCCGTGAATCGGAGGCCCGCTCCTATTGCCGGGGTTTTCCGGTGACCTTTGTCAAAGCGCGGGGCGCGAGGCTCTTCGATAGCGAAGGACGCGGCTATATCGACTTCCTGGCCGGGTGTTCTTCACTGAACTACGGCCATAACGACCCGGATATGAAAAGGGCCCTTGTCGATCACATCACCGGCGACGGTGTGGCCCATGGGCTGGACATGCATACGGACGCAAAGGCCAAATTCCTCGAGACGTTCGAACGACTTATTCTCAAGCCGAGGGGGATGGACCACCGGGTTCAGTTCACCGGGCCGACCGGCGCCAACGCGGTCGAAGCGGCGATGAAGCTTGCCCGCAAGGTGACCGGTCGCCGGAACATCATCAGCTTCACCAATGGTTTCCACGGCGTGACCGCCGGCGCGCTGTCCTGCACGGGCAACAGCCACCATCGCGGCGGCGCCGGCTCCGGTCCGCTCTGCGGCACCAGTCGGATGCCTTTCGACAAGGCGTTCGGCGATGACATCGACACCCTGCATCAGATCGAGGTGATGCTGGACAACCCGTCCAGCGGCATCGACGCCCCGGCCGCCTTCCTGCTTGAGGTGGTCCAAGGCGAGGGCGGTTTGAACGCGGCGTCGATGGAATGGGTTCAAGGGATCGAAAAGCTGGCGCGAAAGCACGGTGCCTTGCTGATCGTTGACGATATCCAGGCCGGTGTGGGCCGCACCGGGGGTTTCTTCAGTTTCGACAAGATGGGCATCAACCCCGATCTCGTGCCGATGGCGAAGTCGCTTTCCGGTATGGGCCTTCCCTTCGCCTGCCTGCTGGTCCGCCCGAAGCATGACATTTGGACGCCGGCGGAGCATAACGGCACATTCCGGGGCAACAACCATGCGTTCGTCACGGCCACCGTCGCCCTCGAGAAGTTCTGGAGCGACGACAGCTTCGCCACCGACGTCGCCGAGAAGGCGCTGCTCTTGGAACGCCGCCTTCAGCGGATCGCGAAGATCGTCCCGGGCGGACGGCTCAAAGGGCGGGGCATGATGCGTGGCGTCGATGTCGGAAGCGGCGAGCTGGCCTCCGAGATCTGCGGCGAGTGCTTCCGAAACGGGCTGATCATCGAGACCTCGGGAGCCCACGGAGAAGTGGTCAAGGTGCTGGCGCCTTTGACCATCGATACGGCGCTGTTCCGCGAAGGACTCGACATCGTCGAGGCGGCCGCCGCCAAGATCGTCGCCCGGGAAACCGAGGCCGCCGAAATGGCCGCCGCCTAAAACAAACTCAACCAACTGGAATCGAAGAGAGAAAACCTATGATCGTTCGCGATTACCACGAAGCGAAGAAGACGAACCGTAAGGTGAAGACGGAAGGGTGGGACAGTGTCCGCCTGGCGCTGAAGGACGACAATATGGGCTTCAGCTTCCACATAACGACCATCTATGCCGGCACCGAACACACCTTCCACTACAAGAACCACCTGGAAGCGGTCTATTGCATCTCCGGCGAAGGATCGATCGAGGACCTGGCCACCGGCGAGGTTCATCGGATCCGCCCGGGTGTGATCTACCTGCTCGATCAGCACGACAAACACATCCTCAAAAGCGAGACCGAAATGGTCCTGGCCTGCGCCTTCAACCCGCCGGTGACCGGCCGCGAGGTGCATCGGGAAGACGGCTCTTATGCCCTTGAGGGAGAGGCTGTTGTGGGAGAGGCGGTCTGATCGACCGCCTCCAACCGCCGAGCCAGCAGAAAGCGAAAGACCCAAAGGATCCCCTATGACCGCCCACAGCGTTGAGAAGATCGGCGGGACGTCCATGTCCCGATTCGACGAGCTGCTCCCAAATCTCATCATCGGCGAGAGAGCCGGCGACGATATCTACCGCCGCTGTTTCGTGGTCTCCGCTTTCGGCGGGGTCACGAATCTGTTGCTCGAGGACAAGAAAACGGGCGAGCCAGGCGTCTACGGTTTATTCGCCGCCTCGGAGAGCGGGCATGTTTGGGCCGAGGCGCTGGACCGCGTGACCAACGCGATGATCGATCACAACCACCGGCTTCTGGGTGATTCGGGCGATCGCCAAATCGCCGACGCCTTCGTTCGCGAGAGGGTGGAGGGTGCGCGCAGCTGTCTGATCGATCTGCAACGGATCTGTGCCTACGGGCATTTCCAGATCGAAGAGCATCTGATGACGATCCGCGAGATGCTGGCCGGCTTGGGCGAGGCCCATTCGGCGCATACCGCTACCTTGATGCTGCGCCGTGCCGAGGTGAATGCCCGGTTCGTCGATCTGTCCGGTTGGCGGGACGAACATCACCCCAGCCTCGACCGAAGGATCGCCGATGCGATCGCCGGGATCGACTTCGCCTCCGAAATGCCCGTCGTTACCGGCTATGCCCAAGCGAAGGAAGGGCTGATGCGCCAGTACGATCGCGGATACAGCGAAGTCACCTTTGCGAAGCTCGCCGCGCTTTCCGGTGCCCGCGAGGCGGTGATCCACAAGGAATTCCATCTATCCAGCGCCGACCCCAAGCTTGTCGGGGCCCAAGCCGTCCACAAAATCGGGCGGACCAACTATGACGTGGCGGATCAACTCTCGAATCTCGGGATGGAGGCCATCCACCCGAACGCCGCCAAGACGCTGCGTCAGGCGGCGATACCGTTGCGGGTGGCGAACGCGTTCGAACCCGAAGATCCTGGCACGGTGATCGATTCAAACCCGACGGACACGTCGCGCGTCGAAATGATCACCGGTCTCGACGTCGTCGCCTTCCAGGTGTTCGAGCAGGATATGGTCGGGGTCAAAGGCTACGATCAGAAGATTCTCGAAACACTCACCCGGCATGGTGTTCGGATCGTTTGCAAAGCGTCCAACGCGAATTCCATCGTGCACTATGTCGACGCCTCCTTGAAGTTGCTGCGCCGGGTCGAGGCGGATGTGAAACGCGCATTCCCCGCCGCCGAGATCTCGATCCAGAAGATCAGCCTTGTCTCCGCCCTCGGGGCAAGTCTGTCGGGCGTGAAAGTCCTGCAGCGCGGCCTGGTCGCCCTTGACGAGGCGGGTATCCGCTATCTCGCGACACAGGACGGGATCCGGCAGGTCGATGTACAGTTCTTCGTCGGGATCGATGACCGGGATCAGGCGATCCAGGTGCTTCATCGGGTTCTGATCGAGAACACCGACATGGACCTGTCCGAAAAGACCTCGGAAGACGTCGACGACGTCGTCTCTTCGGCACCGCGGCCCAGCAACGCGCTCGTGCGGGCCGCCTAACGGGACCTTGAACGCGGCGATAGTCTTCTACCCATACACGTCGGCGGAGTGGGTCGCTGGCGGAGTGGGTCGCTGGCGGAGTGGATCGATCGTCGGGAGTTGGCCCGGGAGGGATCAGCGGATCCGGCGCCTTGTCCGACCCCCTCCTCGGCGGGGGAGTCTCTTGCACAATCCGCCGGGTTCGGCGGATTTGACGCCTTGTCACGCGGTTTTCTTGGAAACTGCCCCACATGTCCCGGGCATGTCTTGGGTACAAACTGTTACCCATGTCTCCGGGCCGGGCCGTGGACATCCAAGATCAGATTCCGATCAAGTCGCTGATTTTAAATGATCTCTTTTTAAAAAATGGTGCCGTTGGAGGGCACACTTAAACTGTTCAGGATTGTTTTACCCTGACCATCAAACTGAATTAACATCTTTTTTTTCAGTGCTTTAAGTGTCCATTTTCATTGCGGATCATCCAAACCTGTCCATATATCGAGGGTGGATGAAAGGGTGGACCAGAATGAGGCAGCTCCATAGGCTTTCTGCGGCGGCCGTCAAACACGCCCCGGCCGGGAAGCATCCGGACGGTGGAGGGTTGTGGCTCATCAAACGCGGAGACGGTGGTGGGCAATGGATGCTCAGGGTAAGCGTCCACGGGCGCCGCCGCGAGATGGGCCTAGGGTCGATCCGGGACGTGAGCCTAAAGGATGCGCGCCTTCATGCTGAGACCGCACGTCGGCTTGTTCGTGAGGGTAAGGACCCGATCAAGGAGCGTCAGAGGGAACGCCGTGAACGCGAACGGGGTGGCCATCTGCTGAAGGACATCGCTTACGCAACGTTTGAGGCCAGGAAGGCCGAACTGAAGAACGACGGCAAATCCGGTCGGTGGTTCACCCCGCTTGAACTACACGTCCTACCCCGACTCGGGGACGTCCCCATCACGGAAATCGACCAAAGGGATATTGCGAACACCCTGCGACCGATTTGGCATGCCAAGGCCGAGACGGCTAGGAAGTCAATGAACCGCCTGAACCTATGCCTGAAACACGCAGCTGCGATGGGACTGGATGTCGACATCCAGGCCTGCGCTAAAGCAAAGTTGCTGCTGGGCAGATCACGCCACCAGACCCGGAACATTCCAGCTCTTCCCTGGAGCGAGGCCCCTGACTTTTACAAATCTCTCGGAGACTCTTCGACGGAGCTGGCCCTTCGCTTAACGATTCTCACGGCGTGTCGCTCCGGCGAGGTTCGCTTCATTCATGTTAACGAGGTCGATGGCGACCTTTGGACAATCCCGAGCGTTCGAACAAAAACAGGTATCGAACACCGGGTCCCGTTGTCCCGCGAAGCCCAGCGCGTCCTTTCGCTTGCGGAGGCGCATGAAAGACGGGGCTTCTTCTTTGCAAACCCTCGCAAAGGGGTCATCAGCGACATGACGATGTCCAACTATATGAAACGTAAGGGGATGGAGGCGCGGCCACATGGGTTCAGGTCTACGTTTAGAACCTGGTGCGCCGAGGCGACCGACATTTCCGAAGAGATCGCGGAGACGGCGCTCGGCCACAAGGTGGGGTCCGAAGTAACGCGAGCCTATCGGCGGACTGATTATCTAGACCAACGGCGTGATCTCATGGAGCGCTGGGCAGCGTTCTTGACGGGTTGAGCGCTACTATTCCCTGGGTTGCATGCGGTTTTTTCGAAATATTACAGAACGTTCGGGTAATATCATAAGCGATTGATTTTACGGCAGAATAACACAAAACTACCTTTGAGCGTATAATGCTGGGCTGAACACTTCAAAGCGGTGATCGTAAACTTTTTGGCGCATGAAAACAGAATCTACGAGATACCAGTGAAGAACCAAACGTTTCCACTGAGGTGTCTCTATGGTTGATAAACTTTTGACCATCAATGAGGTGTGTGCTTCGCTGCGGATCTCACGCAGCACCCTCTACAACTACCTGAATCGAGGTGATTTCCCGCCCCCAATCCGCTGTTTGCGCCGCCCGCGGTGGCGGCAATCTGCTATCAACGAATTCATCGCTGGAGGGCAGGCAGATGCCGAATAGCCGCCCCCGCACCCTTCGGTTTCCCCCCGAAGTTGAGAACTCGGTTGAGGCGCTATGTGCTCGACCGGGGGAGTTCAGCCGCACCGTGGTTGATCTTGTGAAGTTGGGTTTAGCTCTCCACCACCAGGACCCGACCTGGGTTGTCGCGGGCCACCCGCTCCCGTTGCATAGTGACCTTGGTCTACTACTAACAATTCTCAGGGCCGTGCGTCATTTAGAGGCACGCCCGCAAGACCTGACGGTCTCGCCGCAAACGCTGAGGGCGCTGGCGTCAACCTGCCAATCGGAGCTCGTCAGGCTCCATGGACCGCACGTTGGCGGGGAACTATCGGCCGCGATCTCAAACGCGGGCCTGACCCGGTGGAGCCGCAAATGATCACGCGATTAAGCTTCCATCGCAGCGCGGCGCGTGCTGCCCGCTATAACGTCCGCGGCGCAATGTCCGACGAACGCGTCGGGCGTCGAACTGGCGCTGTAACGCTGCTGAACACAGGTATTGACCCGTCGGTCGTGCTCGACGCTGGCACTGCGATTTCGATTTTCGAGGCCGCGGCGGATAACAAAAATCTGCGGTACAAAGCGCTCAATGCCGTTCTGTCGCCGATGCCTAACAAGAGCTCTGTCAATCAGTTGCATCAGGCACTGCTCAGTGCCTTCCTCGCCGGCGCCGCTGCCATCGACTGCAGTGATCGTATCATGTTGACTGCACTGCATGCGCCGGACGGTTCTACCGGTGTCTGGCACCTTCACGCCGCAATTGCGCTGCCGCATCCTTTGACGGGACGCTCGATTCCACTGAATCGAATCCGAGTGCGGTTTCATCGCGCAGTGCGCGAATACTGGCAGTCGCTCCGGCTTACCGACGCAAACGATTTTGGCGTCGCCAGGCAACCGATGCCTCGACCGGAGGCCGCTGCGGAGAGCCGCAAAGTTTCTCAACTGCAGCCTGTCGAACCACTGCAGCCGGTACTGCAATCCTCTGACCCTAAACCTGTTTCGTTAGCCGCAGTGCCCACTGCAGGCGAATGTATGCGCACTCGGTCCATAGTCCCTATACCCAGGCCCGACTCTCCCTCTGCAGACGAGGACTGTGCCCCCACCCAAATCTCACCTCAACGAGGACTGCAGCCATGAGCCCATCGACGCGCCTTCACACGTACCTTGGAAACTATGCAGACGGTCGCCAGCCCACCGTCCAGGAACTCTTCGAAGGAAATCTCGATACCCTTGATGCGCTGAAGACTGAATCTGGAACTTGGGCCGCTCTCTCGGCACGTCTCTTTTACGAGTTCGGCATAGGTCGAGCCGATGGGCCATACCCCGCGAAGACGTTGTCCGGGGCTGCGACTCGGGCTAGGCAGCGCAGGTGCATGACAACATCTAGCCAAGCCTCGAAGGGCCAACATCACACGCCGACAGACGAGGCGCACAATCAGGCCCCCGACGTGGTCGCCCCTCGTAGCGCCCCGAGGTCTACCGACGGGGCGATCGAGCCGGCCACGATGATTTGCGTTATCGATCCCGCGTTGGATGGGATCACCAGCGTGGTCGCCGCCTTGGTAGCCAGCCTGAAGTCGAAAGGAGTCGCGCTATCTATTGAGTTCCAAGGTGATTTAGCTGCAGAACAGTGCCATGGGCTCACGGTGATGGCACGGCAGTGCGCAGCCAACTCCGCCGAGGCAGGACCAAAGCACGGTGAAACTGTCCCGCGTTCTACCTCCCTTCCGCGTATCCGCCTCGTTTGTCTGCGGCCGCGGAACCTGGTCGATCATATCAAACGAAGGTTAGTCGAACTGGTATCGACCACGAGCGTCGTTTGGTTCGTGCCACACAACACCGACATGACCTCCTTCGACCAATTCACAGCTCGCTTGCTTGAGGCCATAGAGCCAAGCATCAAACGGCTCAGTCTGATCAACGTCGTGAGCGCGCGCGACACTCTTCAGGCGAGACGATCGAGCCACTTAGAGATTTTGCGTGCCCCTGCAACAGGCGCTGGCTGGAAGACAGGGATTTTTAGACCTCTACCGCTTGCGATCCAGCAAGCCTTCGAGCAAGCACCTTTCCCCCTCATGGAGCTTCCAAGATTCGGACCGGCCGACGTGGCCAAGCGGTTGGGTCGCCGCCCGGCAAACGCTAATCGAGATTTCCACGCCTTCGCCTCATTCTTGTCCGAGGCGAAGCATGCTTTCGATGAAGCCGACCTTCTCCCAAAAAGACAGAAAGGAAAAGTCCAATGAAATTTGAAGGACCAATTCTCATCGCCGCCCCGCTTAACTCGGCGGATATTCCACCAGGATTCAAAGCCGTCTCAGTTTCTAAGATGCCCAATGCGGTGCTGCTTGCGCGCTACACTGCGACCACGGCCGCACTAACCCGCGCGGATATGAACGGCGACCTAGGCGACGTGCCTTTGACCCTGCTCGAAGCCGGCCACAAAGGACTGACCTATTGGGTGCGAAGGAGAATGTCTGAAAACCCCGATGATTTCGATGCAATGAATCAGGAGTTTGCCGCCGAGACACAGGCCGATATTGTTCTCCTTGTCGATTCTTATGACCTGCTCCGATCTTTTCAGCTTGATCGTGAGCCGACACCGCCCGCTTTTGGTTTTTAGTGGGCACCAATCCGCCTAGCTTTTGAGGCTTAGGAACCCGGCAATTCAGCGTTACGAGCTGACTGCCGGCTTTCCGTCCGATCGAGCGAGGTTTGGCTATCTCAAATTCAAACGAGTTTGGAGATAGCAATGAGGTTTACACGCCCAGTTTTACGGCCATTGGCGATCATAATTGGCATACTAGGCGCTTCTGTAGCAAAGACGAAGGCTGATCACATTTTGGATGGTATCGGCGTCGGCATCGCAGCGATTGATTTGTACCTCGCACTTGAGGCTGGAAACGACCATGACAATTTCGCGCCTTCGCCAACCAATCCTTCAGGATCCGCAATCATCATTATACCTAGGCCACGCCCAGAATGAGTGCAATCATGGAATTGGCCAAGAAAGCACCTAGTTAGAGGTGACAAGGAGGACTCGGAAGACTTGGGCTCCTATCATTCGGTCGCGCCCACGGGACCGCCTCAATTCTGACCCTGGGGGCTAAGTTTCCCGGAAGGAAATCTCCGCCTAGCCCCCTTCGGCGGGCCTTGTTCCCCACAAGCGGTATACATCTTCAAAACTGCGCCCTTCAAGAGGGTCTTCCCGCTCATCGGCGTTGGTACTGAAGTCCTCAACACAGGTTCTCGACCCGTCTTCCGCAATCCTATAGATGATCGGCAAAGGTGGGTTGAGGACTACGTACTCCGCAGTAAGGCAGCCCTTCAGAAATGTCAAAATCCTGTCTCTTTCGTATTGTTAGCGCCGATGTAAAAGTGACCCGGGTCGCCGGCTGGAAAGGGACCCGCCTGTTACGGTTCTCCCCAAAGACGGGGAGAGCAGATGATAACAGGAGAAGAAGTCATGGATATCAGGGTGTTGCACCGGCAGGGCCTGTCGATCCGCGGGATCGCGCGCGAGCTGAGGATGAGCCGCAAGACGGTGCGCAAATACCTCCGGGACCCGGACCTGGCGCCGGTTTACCGGACCCGGGTCCCGCGGCCGTCGAAGCTGGACCCGTTCAAGGAGTACCTGCAGCAACGCATTGCTGAGGCGGCACCGCGACGGTTGCCGGCGACCGTCTATCTGCGGGAGATCCGGGAACGCGGCTATGATGGCGGGATATCGATCCTGAAGACCTGGCTGCGGGAGCAGTACCCCAAGCTGCCGGCGCCGGAGATCATCCGGTTCGAGACGCCGCCCGGCCGACAGGCGCAGGTGGACTGGACCGCGATCCGGCGTGGGCGGCACAAGCTCTCGGCCTTCGTGGGCACGCTCGGGTTCAGCCGGTATGCCTTCGTCTGGTTCGCCGACAACGAGAAGTTCGAGACGCTGATCGACGGGCACGAGCGGTTCTTCGACGCGATCGACGGCGTGCCTCTGACGATCCTGTACGACAACATGAAGACCGTGCTGATAGACCGGAATGCCTACGGCCCCGGCGAGCACCGGTTCCATTCCGGCTTCCGCGAGTTCGCCAAGCACCACGGCTTCAGCCCGCGGATGTGCGCGCCGTACCGGGCTCAGACAGAGGGCAAGGTCGAGCGGTTCATTCGGTATCTGAAGGACAGCTTCGTCTGGCCGCTCGAGAGCCGGCTGCGCGCCCAGGGAGTGATGCTGGACGCGGCCACGGCCAACGCGCATGTGGGCCGCTGGCTGCGCGAGGTCGCCAATGCGCGCCTCCATGCCGAGACGAAGGAGCGTCCGGTCGACCGGTTCGCCCTTGAGGCGGCGCACCTGATGCCGCGGGGCCCGGCCTGGTCGGCGATCGCGCCAGCGATCCCGGTGGACTTCGCCGCAATCACGGTGCCGCAGCACGACCTGGCGATCTACGAAGCGATCGGAGGGGTGGCATGAACGCCCTCTCCCACGACCGCCTGGCGCAACTCTGCGAGGATCTGAAGCTCGCAGGCATCATGGACGCCTATCCGGCGCTGGCCGCCCGGGCCAGCGAGGAAGAGCAGAGCCTCACGGACTTCCTGGAGGGTGTCCTGGTCGCCGAGCGGGACTTCCGTCGCGCCCGGTCGGCCGCCACCCTGGTCCGCATGGCTGGCTTTCCGGCGGTCAAGACGCTGGAGGACTACGACTTCAAGTTCGCCAGCTCCGCGCCGAAGCGCCAGATCGAGCAACTCGCCTCGCTGGCCTTCGTCTCTCGCAAGGAGAACGCGGTGTTCCTGGGTCCATCCGGCGTCGGCAAGACCCACCTCGCCATCGCCATGGGCCACAAGGCGGCGAACGCCGGGATCAAGACCCAGTTCACCACCGCCGCCGACCTGATCCTCAAGGTCGAGGTGGCGCAGCGCCAGGGCCGCCTCTCGGACGTGCTGCGCTCCATGAGCCGGGTCAGCCTGCTGATCGTCGACGAGATCGGCTATCTGCCGCTGCACCGCGAACAGGCCCATCTGTTCTTCCAGATCGTCGCCGCCCGCTACGAGAAGGGCTCTACCATCATGACCTCCAACCTCAGCTTCGGCGCCTGGGACCAGGCTTTCGCAGGCGACCGGGTGCTCACCGCGGCTATGCTCGACAGGCTCCTGCACCACGCCCAGGTCATCCAGATCCAGGGCGAGAGCTACCGTCTCAAGGACAAGCGAAAGGCCGGCATCGTCGGGCCACCCCAGAAGAAGGAGACAATCGCCGCCTGACCCAACCACCGCAGGCCGGGCCGCACTCCGATACATAGGGTCTCCGCACGCCCCGGCCTGCTCAGCGCTCAGGTGGGTCCCGTTTCAATCGGCCAGGTGGGCCACTTTCCAACCGGCGTTGACACTCGTCGGAGTCATGGGGGCATTGGCAGTGCTGATTGGTAGTGCAAAGGGCGGCCCCTGGCTTGACACCATCGATGTCAGCATCGCAGCTGTTGACCTCTATCTCTCGATTGAGAGAGATGAAGAGAAACCCAATCCGAAATCTGCGCGCACCGGCCGATCAAGGTCAGATCTGGTTATCATCATCCCGAGACCGCGACCTTGGTGAAGGGTGCAACTGCCCGTATGGCGCGACCTTTGGATTAATTTGGCATTTCCACTGTGAACCGGCACACCGGGATGACCCCTATCGGCAAGGGGGCACTGGGGGTTTAGCGCCTTGTTTTCATCAACCTATATTCGCGGCCCGGGGGTCAATCTGACGCCGATTGGGGTCAACTGCCGACGCCGATTCACAGTTAAAGGTGCTGACCATCGTAGACACCTGGTCCCGGTTTTGCCCGGCGCTCGATCCGTTGTTCAGCTATCGGGGCGAAGATGTTGTCAGAACCCTGGATAATGTCTGCGCTGTTCATGGTGTCCCAAAGACAATCCGCGTGGATCAAGGAAGCGAGTTCGTCTCTCGGGACCTGGATCTATGGGCCTATGCGAATGCCGTCACCCTCGACTTCTCCCGACCCGGCAAGCCGACGGACAATGCGTTCATCGAAGCCTTTAACAGCAAATTCCGCCAGGAGTGTCTGAACGTCCACTGGTTCATGACGCTTGCAGATGCCCGAGAAAAAATGGAGGCTTGGCGCAGGTTCTATAACGAGGATCGTCCGCACAGTGCGATCGGCTATATAGTCCCGATCGCACTGGCGTACCGAGACGGCGCATCCGACCCGCCGTCATGACCCAAGCGCCGGTTTTCCAGAAACCGGCGGCCCAGAGAATGGGTTCAGCGCACAGGAAACTTGCAAAATTTTGAGTGTTTATGTGCTGTGAGCCTGCTTGAACAAGAGCCCAGTGTGAGGAACGCAGTAGTAGAGCGCGTTTTTTTCATATCGGTGGAATAACCCCGTATAGCCGTTTCCTTCTGTTCGAGCTGCCCACGGCTTTGCCAACAGGTCGTCACAACGTGGGTTCTGAGTGTTGGAGCGCCAACGTTTGGGTTGTGAGAACGTAAGGGTGTCTTCTGTGATCGCTTCTAAGCTGCGATGTGCTCGATCGTGGGCAATGTTGTTGCGGTCCGCGACGATCCGTTGGAGCGCTGCGCGAGTTGGGGTATTTGGAGCCAAGATGTTTGCTATAAGTTTTACGTCTTCCGGCGACCTGTCGTCGATCTGAGAGGAGAGTGCTATCCCTTTTTCTTCGAAACTCCCAAATGAAACGGGCCCAGTCCTTGGAAAAATCATCTTAGGCTCCGTGATGCCCAAATAGGTGGCAAGCCGGCAAACCATGAAGCTGGTCAAGGTCGCTGCGTAGTTGCACAGACTCCAAGCTGCCAACCGGCCATTCGTACCTGTTACTTTCGTGTCCACATAATGGTCGATCGGCTCAATACCGATCCTGAGGTCGGGCAGGTCTGCTGGAGCTTGGAGGTCTAGAACACTCTGGAAAATGTCATCAAGCACCCGTTGGGTGGATGCTGGCTCTTGGATAGCCAGCATGATGCGTTTGCCAGGCGGCATTGCAGGTTTACCTGAGGCTTCAATGACGCGTCGCAGGATCTGGCGGCCCATCAATGTGGGTGAAATCCCAAACACTCCGCAGCCGACGAGCGGAAGTGCAATTGAGCCGTGCGTCGACGCCGCAAACTGCTCTAGGATATCTGACACCCACGCCGAAATAAGGTCTACATATTCTGTTTCGCGGGTATCTCGATCTTCGGCATCATCTAGCCATTGACCTGGCTGATGAATACCAAGGTGGTAAATCTGTCTCGCAGCCCCGAATCCATTAGTTTTAATGATAGTCCCGGCGGGCATGACACCGCCATCGGTTTGCTCATACAATGCGTGTTGCAACGGCATACCGCAGATGCCACTCAACTGGCCGCTGACAGACGGAGCGTCTGGCGAAGCCATGTCAAAACGAGTGTTTTCGCTGCTTACGATCACGTCAGCCCCAAGGTCGAAGATACTTCCGTCTACGACATCGAAACTGATCTTCCCGATTTCGAAGTGGTGAAAGATCATAGGCCACACAAGTCTATTGAAATTGTCACAAAATCAAAGATTGCATGGGAACCCACATCGACACCAGCTCTATAGAGCTTACCTCCAATGATATCTCTGGAAGTACGTAGACCAACGCTGTCCGCTACGGCTACGAATTCGAGCTACCCCGCAAAAATCGGACAGTGACGCAAGCTACGATCTGACGTCTGCTGGTCTCCAGGTAAGCGATGTTCTGCCCCACGGCATCTCAAGCGGTGTACTTCCAATGCAATAGTTGGTCGATGTTTCGCTGCTTGTGGCCGTTGACGATGGCTTCGAGGGTTTGGGTCAGATAGGCGTGAGGCTCAATGTCTTTGAGCTTCGCGGTCTCGATCAGGGAAGCGATGACGCCCCAGTTCTCGGCGCCGACGTCGTGGCCGGGCGGTGTCGGCGCGGCGGGGAGACCTCCCACCGGTTCGGCTAAGGTTTCGTGTCACACCCCGCCGCGTCGCTAAACCGGGCTCACTGTGGTGGCACCCATCCAGTATCCTCGGCTCGCTTCAACAAGGCTATGAGGGCCTGCGCTTGATTCTCATTCGGGGGGCGACCGCGTTCAAGGCAGGCGGCACTGAGCGCGGCCTCGTCTCTCGGACCAAGTAGCCGCCGGGCTCGCGCGTAATGGCGAAGTGAATCCCAGACCTCGGGCGAGGTCTGGAGCACCGTCTCCATCGCCCTGAGGTCTTCATCGATAGCGCCGACGGCTCGCTGTTCCCGTCGTTCAGTCCTTGCGGTGTGCTTGTCAACGCCCCACGCCTCGAAGCCCCTCACGATCTCCACGTCAGTGCCGAGGGCCATGCTCCGGCAAGCCTGCTGTTTCGCCCATTCTCCGATGTTCTGTCCCTCTCGCGGCGGCGACCTCAGGACGTGGGACATCGTCTCCGCCGTCAAATCGATCTGCCGCTTGAATGCAGCGTCGACACCCTGAAGACCCCAGATACGCCGGTAGTCGAGGCGACCTCCATCCGAAACTTCGCTCGCTAGCTTTGCCATTCGAGCGCAGGCGTAGGCGACGATCTGCGCCCTGTAACCACCTTCGTACCATTCGGCTCCTGAGACGATCTTCTCGGTCAGACGGAAGAGGATAACGTGCGCGACCGCCGACTTGAACCAGTCGTCGGTGAACTCTGCCCGCCGCTGCTCATCCTTCCACAAGTCGGTGATCGTCTTGGCGAACTCGATGAAGGCCTTCTCGGCCCCGCGGCAGGCCGTATCCGGCAGAAGAGCGAAGCAGGTCTCCACCTTGGCCAAGTCGGTCTTCGTGATGACCTGCTTTTTCGGGTTCATGACCACGAACTTCGATTTCTGGCTGCTGGTTAGGCCCGCCTGGTCGTTCAAATACTGACCTCTGGCTCGCTCATAATACCAGTGCGTCTGAACCTGACTTCCGTCCGTCGCAGGAGCCAGCAAGCGCCGGGACATCTCCTCCACGCGCCTGTGGAATGGGTGGTTCGCGAAGAAGTCGCTCTGCCGCACCGCGTTCTGACTATTGGCGTAGCGGGAGATAAGGGGTATCAGTTCCTCGGCCGCTTCCGTTGAAACCACAGAGAGCTTCACCGGCACGTAGACGTTTCCTTCCGGAAGCTTCTTGTCACGTAATGCCGATGCGAGCGATGCGGTCGTCTGGGCACCGTTCACTATCTGCAAGTCCGTCGCCTTAGTGACCAGGACGCCGTTCCCGTCCTCGACCATCTCCACGCCGGACGCGGTTGCGGCAATCCCGTTGTTATAGGCGAAGAAGCGCGACGGCTCTTCGTTCAGGGTCTTCTGAATTCCCTTATTCACATTCCCACGCCGCCCAAGGAATGTACGGACGTTGCCTTCAAGCAGTCTGCTGCCGTAGCGAATGTAGATGCGCGCGAGATCCTCCGCTGCGATCACGCCGAGGTAGGCGTCATAGTCCTCATCTCCGTTGGTTGCACGGAGAGCCTTCAGGCCGCCGCCGCCGCATTCCGAAAGATCCACTTCCAGGTCGTCGCGCACCGAGAGGGCGTCGTGGATACGTTTGAGACGAGTGAGGTCCCAGATCTGGAAGGTGATGACGGCGCCATCCTCCGTCGTGTCGTCCGGTATGGATTTCAGACGTTCACTTAGGGGACGATCCGTCAGGATGTGCAGGCGTACTGCGCTGAAATTGCGGCGTCGGATAAGTTGCGCCAGCGCCCAGGCGGGCCTGCTCTCTTCGATGTTGTCTCGCACCCAGCCAGCCTGTGCCGCGTCCAAGAAATTGCGCAGGCGAACAAAGCCCTGATCTCGGGCCTCGGACGGAATGAGTACCGGTGGTCCCTTCTCTCCATGCGGAAGGCAGACAAAGAGATGCAAGCTGTTGTCCGCCTCATCCTCGGCATAGGCGTCGATAAGAAGCCTGCGGTTCTTGGGGCCGTTCAGCTGCTCAATGCACACCTCGGCGTCAGGCACTTCACTGCCGTCACGCAACCGTTCCAGCATTTCTGTTACAAAGCCCTCACGCCATGAGAGCCCCGCCGCCTCGGACCTTGAGGCGACGGATGCGAGCAGGTCCGCATGATAGTCGGCGATTTCCATCAGTTGAGAACCTCGGTTTCGGTAGGTTGCGGCAATCTGATCTCATAATCGGCCTCGACGACGCCGTCTGGAACGGATTCGCGCGTGAGAGCGGGGAATGCGTCGGCTACTACGTGAAACTCCATCTGCATGATGGTCGCCGCATAGGGCTCACGCTCGGCACCCTCCCTCCAGCCGGTCAGCCGCAGCAGTCTCTGGAATTCCGCCTGAAGCCCCGGATCTTCCTCCAGCTCCGAGTGGATCTCGCGCGCCAGTCGGCTCACGCCTACACCGTATGGATTGTCCGCTCCGGTCTTCGCCATCCGAATGACAACGAGCGACAAGGTCCCGCCGAAGCCATCGAGCTGCGCGAGGCCGTTGATCCGCGCGGTATCTGCCGCAACGCCTACGGTCTTGATCTCAAACCTTCTGCCGTCGGGAAAAAGGAAGTCATGCGGCGCCCCTATCGGACCGGTCCAGGCAGTCAGGGCCGCCCCTTTTGAAAGGTCGCGAAAGGCGATGTGCTTCATAAAAAGAAGTTCGCCGATCAGGCCGCGCACCGCTTCGACGCCGAACTCTGCAGCACCTCTTTCCAGGAGCCGACGCCATCTGTCGACTCTGGTCAGGAATGCCGAAGGTCCAGCAGCCGGTTCCACATTCTCCCTCGTGTACTCGACGATATCGCGACACAGTTCTGCAAAGACCGGTTCGAGGGTTGGCGTCTCCAGCATCATGCGGAGCGACCACTTTCCGTCGTCCCTTTGCCTCGTCTCCATTCGGATGGACTGAATCGAGGTGTAATCCGGCGGTCGCCGGGGCGTGAACAACACAAGACCAGGCTTCTGCGGAAGATCGTAGTCGGCATAAAGATCGAGGGGGTGCGTTTCGTCTATTCGCCGCTGCACTCCTCCACCGGCTCTCTTGAGATCCTCCCAGAGCTGCTCAAGCATCGTAGTCTTCGTCGATCGGACGATCGTCGGCGAGGTCCAGGCCCATGTCTAGCTCGGCCTGTGCGATCCGGTTGAGGCGGTATTTGACAAGCCGCTTCTTGGCGTTCGGATCCTTTTCTCCAGGAAAGTGCAGCCCGAGAGCTGGGATGATCCGGCCATCCTCGAATAGCGGCTTCTCGTCGCTGTTCGGATGCTTCACATAGCCTCGGACCAAGTAGATCGCGAGGAGCGGGCGCTGCATCACAGAACGCGCCACGTCCTCGGGAATCGCCCTTGCAGAGGGCGCCTCCTCCTGGGCCCTCCGTAACGCTTCGCCCTCTTCCTCAGGGCTCATTCCGTAGAGGACCTCGGTCCGGCTGCCGACGCGTGCGCTGCTTCCTGACAAAAGCAGGGAGGGCGGCGTCGTCTCATTCTTGATGACCACACGGCGGAGCTTCGGGTCCGCCTCCAGTCTCACCGAACCTTCCATGATCCAAGGCTCACCCCGCTTCTCGCCCTTTCTCGGCAGCGCGACATTCCAGGTTCGCCATGGGTGCTCAGGATCGCTCGCCGCTTCCCGCAGATGCTCGGCGATGCTGTCGCCCTGGAAGTCATGGTTCAGAGGATGGACCAGGAAAGGCTCCACGAAGTCGGCGATTGTCGCGGAGTCAACGCCGCTCCACAGGTACGCCCCGTCCTTGCGAACCAGCTCAGGTTCAGCTGACGAGGAGAGATCCAACAGAAACCGTTCCACCAGTCTGCGGTTTTCATCGGAGTAGTCGCTTCGCTTGTGTACGCGAGCTGTTTCGATGCCACGCCCAGTGAGTGAGACCTCCTGAACCTCTGACACCACATCCATCCCGGTCGCCATCTTGTTGCGGGCCGTGATGATCAGAGTGTCCGGATGTGTTCGCACCCGGAGGCCGAACTCTCGGGGAGTAGCTCGTTGAATGCGCATTCGGCGAAAGTCTCGCTTGAGTTCCGACGTTGCCAATGTGATGTGCCGATACCAACCCTCTGCCTCTGGGTTCAGCCAAATCCGGCAAAGGTCGCCGTAACCATCCCTGTACCCGAACCAACGACCCATTTGCAGCAGCGTGTCGTAGGCCTTCGAGTTCCGAAGGAAGTAGCTGACGCAAAGCCCTTCGAGCGTGATGCCGCGAGACAAACTGTTGCCTCCGACAGCGATAACCCGAACGCCGGGCTCGGTCTTGACCGCACCATAGTCTAGAGCGGCGGAGCCGGTCCGCTGGTTGATGGGTTGCACGCGAACCGGTGCGATCGCCTGGTGCAGGTTCGCCAGGACATCGCCCCACGCGAACTCGCACGTTTCGCCGAACTTTCGGAACGCCTCCTCGAGACGAGCAATGTCGGTGGACTCGGCGGCAGCTTTCGACGGCTCTTTCGCACCATGGAAGCGGATAGAGCGCTGCATTCTCTCTAGTTCCTGCTGAAGGTCTCCAGCCACCTCATCCTGGATGCGCGTGAAACGGGATACGTTGACGAGCATTGATCGATGCAGTCCGCCGCCTTTTCCCGGTGCGTCGCTCTGGGCTCGGAGGTCGCGGATCGCGCAGGTCAGGAGAAACCAATCCATCGCCTCCTTGAGAGATTTGGGCAGAGGGCCGGGCATGGCGTGAGACTTGTGATCCGAGGGGAGCCAGTCGAGCTCATCGTCGATCTGGACAAGCATGTCAGGATCGTCGTCATCAGCCGTGTCCAGGGATCCGTCGTCGGCGTCGCGCGCCGGAAAGATCCGGTTCATGCCGATGTAGTTGTTGGGCGCCTCTAGAAGGTGGATGAAATCCTTGGGAAACAGGTCGTCTTCCAGCCACTTATCCGTGCTGTCCGGATCGATAAAGATGTTGGCGAACGGAGTGGCGGTGAACCCCACATAGCTGGATCTCTTGAAGAGCGAGCAGAGGTCCCGAATCGCCCGATTGATCGCCGTGGTCTCTTCAGGATTGGACCTCGTGTTGATTGAGGCGTTGTCGGCCTCGTCATCGATCAACAGCAGCGGCAGATCGATCTTGCCATCTCGATCGGCGTTCCTCGCTCGGAGCCACGCTGCGACTCGTTCGAGGATCGCCTTGTTCTTCTTGCCAACGACGAGAACGGGGTCCCGAACCGAGTCGAGCGAGATGTTTAGTGCGGTGGCCGTGTCGCGTCGAAAGTCCTTGTCGCGCGACGTGAACACGACGCCGTCCCGGCGTCCGTCGATCAGGCCGACCCCGACGTGCTTTTTTCTCTGCAACTGGCTGGTGGAGAGGTAGTCGCGGCTGTCAAAGCCTACGAAAGCAGCGTCCAGGCGTTCCTGCGTCTGCTTCCTCACGTTCTCCAAGGTTCCGGTGAGCAGAATGATCATCCTGTACCCTGCGTCGGAAGCCTTGTTGATGAGTCCCGCATAGGTCGCGGTCTTGCCCGACTGGACGTCGCCGACGACCAGTCCCCGTCGCTTCCATGGGGCCGATTGTGAAGGGTCCCCTAGGAGATCTAGGATCTCGTCGAGCGATTGATCCAGCGTGGAGACGACGTGTGGACCCCAACCGCCGCGCAGCAGGAACTTCCTGTAGCGCTCCCAATAGAAGGGTTCGATCTCCGCCTTGCGGGCGGACAGCCATGGTTCATGGCTGTCGTCGTCCCGGATGGTCTGCCCAAGCTCCATGCGATGATTGAAACGGGCATGCAGAGCTATCCTAGCGTTCTCGATGATCTGTTCATCAATGTTGAATGCGACCTTCAAACGGCCGAGAAACTCGGCGATTTCCGCCTCGGTGGGGGGAGGGTCCAGTCGCAGACCCGCCTGAGCCGTCGAGATGATGCTTTCGACATTGTTCATTTCATTCATGGCTCCAGCCTCGCCGCAATTCTTTCAGCCATCTCAACATCCCTGCTGAACGGCTCGATGTCCGGCAGGCCAGCGACGAGGGCGCGTCTGGCCTCGTGATCCTCGCCCATTGAGTCGACAAGCCGCTGTGCAAGCGCCTCCAACTCCTGCTCCTTGAAGGTGGATTCATCGGCCACAGGTACATCGTTTGCGAGATGCACATGGATGTCGTGGACCGGAAGGCTGTTTTCGATCAAGCGAAGCAGCTGCTCGACCGTGTTCGCGTTCTCGGATGCAAGGGCTTTCACCACAGGGTGCTCGCGATCGACACGCCATTGAGCCGCGCTGTCACGACCTGTGTATCTGGCCCAGACCGGCCGGTGGCATTCCCCCTGCTGCCTGTTCCCGCGAAACTGATATACCCGCCGACTTCGCTTGGATGCATCGCCGACAATGCGTCGCAGGTTCCTTCGAAGTTCCTTCGGCGGCTCCAGAACGGTCTTGCGGATGTCGACCTTCCAAAGGTGATCGAGCTGGGTTGGCACGTCGACCTTCACCCGAGCGAGCCGAACAAGCTCGTCCGAAGGTACGATCCGGAACCAACCCCCAGGCACCACTAGCCTGTTTCCGCGATAGATGTAGAAACCGTGGCCGCCCTTGACGCTCTCGCGACCGCCAGCCCTCTGTAATTCTGCGCCCGTGAGCCGGGAAGGGAACGGCAGAACGAAGGGCGTCACCTCCACCTTTTGCCCGTCGATCGTAAATGACTCCGCATGGAGCTTCTGTCCGCGCGGGTGACCCTGGAGGAACGGATCGAATTGCGGGACATCCCGATTGTTGACCGCTATGCGGAGCGGCTTTGGCCCCCGGCTGTCCGTAAATCGGTGGAACGTGAAGCCGAGGTGGTCCGGCACGCCCGACAAGGCGTCGTCCAATGCAGTCTCCGATCTCACGGTCATCTCTGGAATCAGGCGGTCAAGCTCCCGCCAGAGAACCACTGTTCCCTTGCCCTCTTTTCGGAGACGCGCCGCATACTCGGGCGCCGCAAGGTCCGGATCAGGACAACTCAGCCACCAGGTCCCTCGCCTCTCACATTCATCCAAATCCCACTCGGCTGCGTTCAGCTCTCCTTCATGCATTGTCAGGACCGTGACCTTGCGACACTGCGCGAGCGAGGCCGTCTTCAGGCCAAGGCCGAAGCGACCAAGATCATTCCCATGGCGCTCCATTCTCGGATCGGCGCTTCCAAAGCGCATTGCCTCGATCAGGGTCTGGCGATCCATTCCGAAACCGTCATCTATGACGGCCAAGTAGGGTTCAGGCGTGGCAGCGAATTCGATCCCTATAGTCTCGGCTTCCGCCGCGATGCTGTTGTCGGCCAAGTCTGCTATCGACGCCTCGACGCTATATCCGAGCGCCCGCATCGACATCATCAGCGATGTGGCCCGCGGTGGGAGTTCGACCCCTTCCGACGAGCTGTCTTCTGAAATGCCGTGAACCAATTCCGCCCTGCCCCTAGGAACTGCACTCCCGCGATACGCTGCTAGCATTTCGCATGCGCTGCAACGCTGCGCCTACCTGTGAGTGTCAGTAATGAAGAAAAAACTATTCGCGTTCAGCTCGTCAAGTCCAGAATTTCTCGCGCAACATGCATGGCGATCTGGTAGGCCATCAGAGGCGGGACCGCATTCCCGATTTGTCGGAAAGCGGCGTTCATCGCACCGGAGAAGATGAAACCGTCGGGAAAAGACTGCAACCGAGCGGCCTCGCGTACGGAGATCGTGCGGGCCTGATCATGATCATAATGAATGTGAGAGTATGAATCCTTGCCGAGATGCGCCATCAGGGTTCGGGACGGTTCGCCCTCTGCCAGCTTTCGCCATTTGTTCGGAAATTTTCCCGGATCATACGGCGGAACGAACTTGGCCCTCTCTTCGAAATAGCGTTGAGAGGCGTCTTCGATCTGTTCACCCTTAACGCTCAGGCGCTTGAGGTGCTCTTCGAAGAGCCTCTCCGCAAGCGCATGCGCTTCTGGGTACTGGTCGCCTGGCTGCATCTTACGGAAAATCCGGTAGTCGCGCGGAAGGTGTCGGATCACATGGCCCGTCACGCCCTTCTTGCTCTCGAATCCGGTCCAGTTCCGCATCTCCTGCGCAAATCGCGAAGGGCGTACCCTGCGATAGGGTAGGCTTGTGGACAGGTCGCGCATGCCACGTTTGATCTTCCCTTCAAGATGCTCCCTCAGCGGCGGCAGGTCGCCAAGCGCCTCACCGACGGACACGGCCTTCTGGCAATGTCTCGGATCCGACCTCGGGGGCTCCGTAAATCTGAAGGGGCGCTCGGTCAGGAGGTCCCCGGAAAGCAGCTTGGTCGCGACACTTCTTGAACTGAGGTAGCCACTGGGCAGATCGAAGTGGTGCGTCGGCGCGGGAAAGCTTGGGGCCTTTACAAGTGAACGATGGCAGGCGATGAGAAACATGCGTTCCCGCATCTGTGGTACGCCATAGAACACGGCGTTCAGCAGCGTGTAGCTGCACTCGTAGCCGAGGTCCTCAAGCGCCTCCGCGGTTTCCTCCGCGATGTTGTGGCCGCCGTAATTTAGAGCGTCCGGTACATTCTCCATGACGATCACGAGCGGCTTGAGCGCCTCGACGAAATGCAGGTAGCGCAGATAGAGATTGCCTCTTGGATCAATCCTGTAGGCCTCCGGGTGAGCGGCAGTTTCGCGGAGCTTTGCGCGTCCGACACGGGCATAGGATTGGCAGGGCGGTCCGCCGATCAGGACGTCCACCGCTTCGTCTGCCCGACCATAGCCGAATTCCCGGGTCACTTCCTCGGGCTCGAGCGAAACGATGTCCCTTGCGACAGCGTGAGCGTCTTTGGGATAAAAATTAAGCGCGTGGGAAGCAGCGGCCTCGGCGTCGATGTCGATGCCCGACGTGATGTCGAAGCCCACTCGGTGAAAGCCAAGCGAGAATCCACCGCATCCGGAAAAGAGATCGAGCACGCGTGGCCGTCCGCCTTGCTTGATGCGCTGCCGTTTCCCCGGTCGCGGGTCGTCATCGGCGGAAGTGCGCGGGAGCGTATGGGTCACGGCTTGAGAAACCCCTGAAGGCGCTCTTCCATCTTCGAGATGTCGCGCGTCTCGCACTCCCAGATCACGAGAACTTTCCATCCCATCTCTTCCAATGTTTCGATCGCCCAGCGATCCCGGGCGACGTTTCGCTTGAACTTGGTCTCCCAAAAGGCCCGCCGGGTTGCCGGTGTCGTTGCATACTTGCACCCTTGGTGACGGTGCCAGAAGCATCCGTGAACGAATACTGCAGCCCCGTACCGGGGGAATATCAGGTCTGGCGTTCCGGGCAGATCTTTGCGGTGCAGTCTGAAACGATAACCCAGATGATGGGCGAGCTTGCGCACGCGAAGTTCCGGCTTGGTATCCTTGGGACCGATTCGCCCCATGTTTTTTGATCGTTCAGATTCAGAAAATATATCCACAGCGGTAGATCTTAGAGCTCATAAGTTTCAGATGAATGTTTGTCGGACTAATGAGCAGCTTCATCTGACTGGTCCAGATTGAATGTTAGTGCATGGGTGGTCTCTGGTCCATCGTGACGATGGATTCTGGTGCAGGTGGTTGAACCGCCCCGGGATTGCCGGAGGCCATTCGGTGTGATTTACGCCGCCACGCTCTGATCGTAGCTTGCGTCACTGTCTGGAGTTGGAGTTCCCCCGGTTTTGTGGACGGTTAATGGCTTTGGGCCTCTAGCATCTGACAGTGTTTCCTTTCAAAGGTGATGGGGGATTTGTATCCCAACGCGGAATGTCGCCGGGCCGGGTTGTACCAGCCTTCGATGAACGTAAAGACGGCCATGCGGGCCTCGGCCTTGGTTTTGAACTTGCGCCGGTCGAGCAATTCGCATTCGAGCGTCGCGAAGAAGCTCTCACACATGGCGTTGTCATAGGCATCCCCGACCGATCCCATCGAAGGCCGGACATTGGCCTCTTTGCAACGCAGGCCGAATGCAATGGACGTGTATTGGGAGCCTTGGTCAGAATGGTGGATGACGTCGATCGGCCGTCGCTGTGCCACGGCCATGTTCATGGCGTCGATGACCAGTTGGGCCTTGAGGTTGTAGCTCATGGACCAACCAACGACGCGGCGGCTGTAGGTATCGAGCACGACTGCCAGATAGAGGAAGCCGGCCCAGCTGGGGACATAGGTAATGTCTGCGACCCATAGCTGGTTGGGCGAGACTGTCCGATATTTTGTGCTCTGACGTCATTTGTCAGGCCAAGGGGAAGCGGTCTTCGAACATGATGGCGAGCTGGGATCTGACAGCGTGCCATTCGCGGACCGAGCGCTTCCACTCTGACGAGGTAGCATTCAGCGTCAGATAAATCAATTTGGCGGCCGCATCGTCGCTGGGGAAGTGCCCCCGGGTGCGGACGGCGCGGCGGATCTTCGAGTTCAAGGCCTCAATGGCATTTGTGGTGTAGATCAGCTTGCGAACTTCGGGCGGGTAGTCGAGGAACGGAATGACCTCGTTCCACGCCCGGCGCCAGCTCGGCGCGATCGCCGGATACCGTTTGGCCAGATCGCTGTCCTCGAACTCTGCCAAGGCCAGCTCGGCCGCGTCGGCATCCACCGCCGTGTAGATCGCCTTGAGGGCAGCGGCGACGGCCTTGCGGTCCTTGTAGCTGGTGAAGTTCATGGAATGGCGCAGCAGATGGACAATGCAGGTCTGGATCCGGGTCTGGGGGAATGCCGCCTCGATGGCCTGGGGAAAGCCCTTCAGCCCGTCCACGACGGCGATCAGGATGTCCTGGACACCCCGGTTGCGCAGATCGCTGAGAACCTTGGCCCAGAACTTCGCCCCCTCATTGGCCTGGAACCATAGCCCCAGGACGTCCCGCGTGCCGTCCGGAAGGACCGCCAGGGCCAAGAAAACCGCCTTGTTCGCGACCGCCCCGTCGGTCCGGATATTGACCCGGATCGCATCCATGAAGACGATTGGATAGCAGGGTTCCAGAGGCCGGTTCTGCCAGGCCGTGACCTCCTCCATCACCGCCTCGGTAATCGCCGAGATCAGGCTGGGAGAGGCTTCCACACCATAGATGTCCTCGATGTGCCCCTGGATCTCTCGCGTCGTCATCCCTCGGGCATACATGCTGACGATCTTGCGGTCGAACTCGGGAAAGCGGCGCTGGTATTTTTCGATCAGCATCGGATCGAAGGTGCCGTTCCGGTCGCGGGGAATGTCCAGAACCACCTTGCCGGTGTCCGTCGTCACCGTCTTTTCGCTGCTGCCGTTACGCCGGTTGGCCGGCTGGTTCTGGCCCTTGGGGGCCTGCTCCGTACGCTCTTCATCGAGATGGACGTCCATCTCCGCGCTCAGCGCGCGTTCCGCCAGAGCCTTCGTCAGGTCCGCCAGGATGCCGGTCTTGCCAAACAGGTCGCCGGGCGAGCGGCCCTCCATCAGGCGGTCCAGCAGGTCTTTATCGATGCTCATACGTGGGTCTCCTCTCAGAGCAAGTACCACGTCAGAGCACAAAATTCAGGATAGTCCCGGTTGGGCCTATCTGCCTTAAAGTTCCGATCCACCAGATCGCAGGCAGGCCGAACCCGCTCATCCCAGATCGTGGCGCTGGGGGATCGACGCCGGCTGACACCGGCCAGACCGGCGGCTTTCATGAGCCTTATGGTCCGCTTGCGGCCGACACAGACACCGGCTTCGGCGAGATCAGCGTGGATGCGGGGCGCACCATAAGTCTGCCGGGAAGCGTCATGAATTCGCCGGATCCGCCGCGTCAGATCGCCATCGGCAATCGATCGGGCAGATGGCGATCTGACGCGCCAGGCATAGAAACCGCTCCTGGAAACACCCAGCACCCGGGCCATGGTCCCAACCGGATAGAAGGCCTGGTTCACGGTCATGAATTCGAAGACCTCGAAGACGTCACGTCGTTCTGAGCAAACCAGGCCGCGGCCTTTGACAGGATGTCACGCTCAACCTTGAGCTGGCGGTTCTCTTCGCGGAGCTGCTTCAGTTCCTCCCGCTCGGCGCTGGTCAGGCCGTCCTCACGCCGACCGTCATCCAAGCCGGCCTGCTTGATCCATCCGTGTGAGCTGAGACCGTATTGACCTGACAGTTTACGCCACACCCGAGCCGCCCGAGGGCGGGTCGGGTGTGGCCATGCCGCTCCTGATTGGGGTTAGGATTTGTTCGCCAAAAACAATCCAGCCAGTCAGGAGAAACGACATGACCACGAAGGACAAGGTAGCACGACGCAAGCTCTCCCTGCTCGAACTTGCGACCGAGATGAACAACGTCTCCAAGGCCTGCAGGATCATGGGCTACTCGCGCCAGCAGTTCTACGAGATCCGGCGCAACTTCCAAACCTATGGCTCGGAAGGCCTGATCGACCGGCTGCCCGGCGCCAAGGGGCCGCATCCCAACCGGGTGACCCAGGAGGTCGAGACGGCTGTCCTCGACCACGCCCTGAAGCATCCCGGCCACGGCCCGCTGCGGGTGGCGCAGGAGCTGATGCTGAAGGGCATCCAGGTCTCCTCCGGCGGTGTACGCGGCGTGTGGGGTCGTCACGACCTGCTGACCAGGCACGACCGCCTGCTGCGTCTGGAGAAGCACGTCGGTGGACGCAAGATCGAGCTCTCCGACGAACAGGTCCGGCTGCTCGAACGCTTCAGCCCCGAGTTCCGTGAACGCCATATCCACACCCGGCACACCGGCGACCTGGTAGCGGTGGACACCTTCTTCGTTGGCCACCTCAAGGGCGTCGGCAAGGGGTATTTGCAGAGCGTCATCGACTGCTTCTCCCGCTACGCCTGGGGACGGCTCTATGCCAACAAGCTGCCGGTGACGGCGGTCCACGTCATGAACAACGACGTGCTGCCCAGCTTCGAGGAACACGGCGCCCGGATCGCCACGGTGCTCTCGGACAACGGCCGCGAGTTCTGCGGCCGTCCCGACCGTCATCCCTACGAGCTGTTCCTGCAACTCGAAGAGATCGAGCACCGCACCACTCGGGTCCGACGTCCGCAGTCCAACGGCTTCGTCGAACGTCTGCATCGCACGCTGCTCGACGAGCACTTCAGAGTCATGGGGCGCACCAAGTTCTACGAGGGAATCGAGGAAATGCAGGCCGACCTCGATGCCTTCCTCAAGACCTACAACACCAAGCGCCCGCACCAGGGCCGTGGCATGAACGGGAGGACCCCGGCCAAGGCCTTTATCGACGGCTTGCCGAAAAACCAGAACCAAAAGGAGGAAACGAAACGCAAAGCCGCTTAAACTGACCCCGCCGGAGCGGCAACTGTCAGGCGATTACCGTGTCTGTACAGCTCGCCTTCATCACGTGCCACTCCTCTGCCGACCAGGAAATCACCCTAACCGATTACAGAAATCAGTGGCCCAAATTCAAGGGATCAGAGCACGAAGAGGATAAGCAAACCCACCTGAAACCTTACTACGATGCTTCAGCCTTCATGACCCCTGGTGTGTTTTTTGGCGGATCTTGTTTCGAATCGGCCAAAGCTCTTCTCTAAGACAATTCAAAAAATGATCCCCCAGTCTCTCTGAATTGATGATCTCCATAATGATGGAATCCAACTCATTGAGCCTGTTTCTATCGCTTACAGAAGACATGCTCCATCTGCGCAGCTCACCAGCATAATCCATCAAACGCTTAGGGCTAGCCGCACCACAAATCACTTCCCTTAAAAGCACTCTCCCAAGGGCAATAAATTGAGGAAAACTGCTATATCCAAGGCAACTGTTACCCACACGATAAAGATGATTACGCCGCTGAAAAACTTGTAGCGCTTCTGGCAAGACCATTTTTGTGCCCCCCACAGAGAATGATGATGGATGCGTTGATGATTTTTTTATCATCATCGATCTTGGCTGAAAACCCCTAAATGATATTATTCCCATCATCACAGTTTGTTAATGGGGATAAATGAAATGGACGATCGCCTTTGCTTTGAAATACGGGCCAACCAGCTGCTGCTTTGCGAGGCCCTTATCCAGCGAGTCCCAGCTAACCGTGCCGCTTGTCTGGAGTTTGCTCTCCTAGGATCAACAATCCTGTCTGACGCAGTCGCAGCGTTTTCATCAGTAGAAAGTTTCTTTGACGCGGTTCAAGAAAACGATACCAACGCAAACCAAATATTGGCCAAGGTCGACATAGAGCGGACTGACATTTTTTATGCAATAGAGAGATTGGAAGCCGAGGTAAAAAATAGGGTAGAGGCTATTTCACCATTTGACGGGCGTATATTGATCGATGAAATTTCTGATTTTGTAGAAATTGTCGAATTTTACATCGACAATATGATTATAGATCATCCTGATATCAGTTACTATGAATTTTTTGCTAGAGAGACGTCTTTGATTAGAACCCTTCTTGCAAAAACTAAATCAAAAGAGGTTTTTAAGAGGTTGGCTAGGGCGTGGGTTAGCCCAGAGCGAGACCCCTTCTTCACCGATATTTTATTACTGGAGGACATCTCACTGATTTCCGGACATAAACTAGATAGCGTTCGCAATCATGCTAGTCCGCGAGGCGATAAGCCATTGTTTACGGTGCCTGTTGTTGGTGCCGCAGACCGGCGCCAAATGGGCGTAAATCTTGCGTCAGCGCTGCATTGGTTGACCCAAACAGAACACTTTTACAGTCCACTTGCACTAAGCCCCGACCAGATAGATCAGGCTATCCGACCCGGCCTGTCAGTTGCCCAGCTTCAGGCATTGCCCTGCCTTTATCTCTGGCTGAATGGCTACTCGTCAGCGGCAATTGCCCGAGAGGTTAGTGTATCCCAGGACGATATAAAAATGATCTCGCAAGGTAAGCTCATTGAAATTAACACTGTGTTGGCGATCGCCAAGCATGCGGGATTGGAGCATCTGAAGCTCAAGCAAGCCATTTCAGAGTCCTCTTTTTCTTTCCAACCTTTGCTTTCGGCGGAAGATCGATCGAAGGAAATGGTGCGTCGATTAACCAATCAGATCGTTGAGGCTGCATCGCCCGTGCTTCGGATAGATGCCCTTCGCAACGAGAAATGGCGTCGTGACGTCAAGCCAACAGATCCAAGGTACGGCCCCTGGCATCACAGCGAATACTCAATTCTAAACCAAGAGATATGGATGGAACGATCACCGTGCCTCTATGTGGTACAGGACGCGGCAAAGAGAGTTCGATACGTCGGGAAATCTACCAACCGCTTCAAAGACCGATGGCGTTGTCCGCCAGCCTACATGATCGACTCAGATGAGCGTGTAAACTTTAAGCCACTGTTTCACAGCCAATGTTGGGGGCTGCTCACTCAGGCTTTTCAAAGAGGTGAAGGCCCCTTCACAGTAATCGCAATCAGTGAACGCGCCTTGGCTGATCTCGAATTGTCACAGAAATATCGAAAAGACAGCTCAGTGTCGGAGGCTTTGGAAAAGGTTCTTCGCCGCCACAGGAGCAACGACTTCTGTGATTGGAATAGAATTTAGCAACGACCGAACAACAATATCATGGAGAGTATCAAAAATGATCACCGTTAACCTCACCGACGCGGGAATTCGAAACGGATACATCGATATCCCAGCCTCACAACGAGCCTTCTTCCCATGTGACTGCTTGGGAGGCCGGGGTAAGAATGACCGTGGGAAGGAGATCAAGATCCTTTTTGATGGTCAGGAGTTTCTGACCGACATCCGCATAAAGAGTGGGGCTTGGATTTCACCGCGAACGCGTTTCTACGCAGTTTTCAAGCGGCTGGGGTTCAAGCATGGCCAGAAGCTATTGATTGATAGGACCGGGGATCGAGAGTATCGAATCAAGAGCCCTGGCTAACCCGCATTTCTCACCAGGGTTTCTGAGGGGCGGCCTTGAGGGGCGGTTGACGGTTGTTGCGTGATCCGGCGCGATGCGCGCGTGCCAGATTTTTGCGCCGCTTGGGGGCCGCCAGGTCAGTTTGGGTCCAGCGTTGTTGAGGGGCGGGCGACGGGTGCGCAGGTCGCGCGGATCAGCGGCATAATCGGGCGTGCGCCAGGGCGAATTCCTCGGCATAGGGACAGGCCGAGGCCATGGCGACGCGGATGCGCCGTACGGTGACGGTGACTTGCGCGCCGATCTTCATGAGCTTCAGGCGCAGCGATCCGCAGGTCGCCTTCTCCAACCGCGTGTGCGCGAGCGCGATCCGGCGCAGGGCGGCAAGCAGGACGTAGGCCATGGAGGCGAACCACAGGCGGAGCTGGTTGGCCTTCATCGTCGCCGCGCTGGTGCGGTCGGCGAACAGGTCGAGCTGGCACTCCTTGATCCGATTTTCCATGTCGCCGCGCGCGCAGTAGACCTGCTCGTAGAGCGTCCGGGCATCGATCTCTTTGGCTGGGAGAGACGTCACGACGAACCGCGGGTTGGCGCCGTTCTCGCCGCGGCCCGGCATCCATTCGGCTTTTGCAACGACGCGCCGGCGCTTGCTCCAGCTGTTGAGCGTGGTCCAGCGGAAGTCGGCAAAGCGGCGGGCCGGCTTGCCGGTGCGCTCCGCTTCATCCTCGGCCCAGGCGAGGTCGATATGGATCCGCTCGACGAGCCTGGCGTTACGCGCGAGGCCAAACAGGAAGTCAACCTTGTTCGCCTCGCACCAAGCCATCAGCGCCTCGCGGGCGAAGCCGCCGTCGCCGCGCAGCAGGATTTTGACCTTGGGCCAGCGCGCCCGGATGCGGCTGACGATCTGAACCGCTCCGGGTTTGCCGGAGGCTCCAGCTCTTGAGTAGGATGGAGCATCATGAGCAAGACCACGAACAAGTTTTCCCCTGAGGTGCGCGAGCGGGCCGTGCGGCTGGTTCTCGACAACGAGGCCCAACATCCGTCG
>JANSWW010000012.1 GCA_024743275.1 Alphaproteobacteria bacterium | reverse complement strand
TGGGGTGGGGTCCTAAGCTCCTCCCCGCTTACCCACACCCAACCCTCTCCCCAGGGAGAGGGCTCTTTTCATCTGTCACTCGGGGGAGGTCCGAGCGCCCGGAGAAAGCGAGGGCTGAGGGGCTCAGTCCGCCGCTTCCATCGCCTGTGCCGGGCGGACGGCCTCGTCGGACCACACGCCCTCCAGCGCCTGGGGCACCGGGCCGCCGGTGGCCCAGTCGAGGATTGTCGCGGTGTGGACCACGGGGACGCCGGTCCCGGACTGGATCTGGGTCATGCAGCCGATGTTGCCCGCGGCGATCACGTCGGGCTTGAGCTTTTCCAGGGTCTCGACCTTGCGGTCCTTGAGCTGCCCGGCGATTTCCGGCTGCAGCAGGTTATAGGTCCCGGCGGAGCCGCAGCAGAGATGCGGATCGATCGGCTCGACCACCTGGAAGCCGGCGGCGCGAAGGGCCCGCTTCGGCAGGGTCTTGATCTGCTGGCCGTGCTGCAGGGAGCAGGCGGCGTGATAGGCGATCTTGATCCCCGCCGTCTCGCGGACCACCGCGCCGAGTCCGAGATCGGTCATCACCTCGCTGATGTCCTTGGTCAGCGCCGCCACCTTCTCCGCCTTTTCGGCATAGACCGGGTCCTCGCGCAGCATGAAGCCGTAATCCTTCACGGTCGTGCCGCAGCCGGACGCGTTGATGACGATGGCGTCCAGGCCCTGGCCCTCGATCTCCCGGGTCCAGGCGTCGATGTTCGCCTTCGCGGCGGCGAGCGCCAGGTCCTCCTTGCCCATGTGATGGGTCAGCGCCCCGCAGCAGCCGATCCCGTCGGACACCACCACATCGCAGCCATGGCGGGTCAGCAGGCGGATGGTCGACTCGTTGATCTCCGGGTTCAGCGCCCGCTGGGCACAGCCGGTCAACAGCGCCACCCGCTTGCGGCGCGGCGTGTCGGCGGCGTGCACGCCGGGCCGGTCGGTCGGGCTCGGGCTCGGCAGGCTGTTCGGCGCCAGCTCCAGCATGGCCCGCATCCGGGCAAGCTTGCCCTTGGCCGGGAACAGAGGGGCCAGAGGCTTGGCGATCATCGCCCCGATCATGGCGACGCGGAACAGCCCCACCTTGGGCAGCAGGAAGGCGAGGAGGGAGCGCAGCATGCGGTCGTGCCATGGCCGCTCATAGGTCTCCTCGATATATTTCCGGGCATGGTCGACCAGATGCATGTAATTGACGCCCGACGGGCAGGTCGACATGCAGGACAGGCAGGACAGACAGCGGTCGATATGGGTGACGATCTTCTCGTTGGCCGGCTTGTCGTTCTCCAGCATGTCCTTGATCAGATAGATCCGACCGCGTGGGCTATCGAGTTCGTCGCCGAGCAGGACATAGGTCGGACAGGTCGCCGTGCAGAAGCCGCAATGGACGCATTTCCGGAGGATCTGCTCGGAGGCGGCGTTATCCGGGTTCTGGAGCTGGGCTTCGGTGAAGTTGGTCTGCATCGAATGGAACTCCTAGAAACCGGGATACATGCGGCCGGGATTGAGCAGGCCGTTCGGATCGAAGCCTTCCTTGGTCCGGCGGCTCAGGCCCATCAGGGGATCGGGCAGGGGATGGAACACCTCCGTCGCGGCCCGCGTCGGCTCCGGTGCGCGGATCAGCGTCGCGTGCCCGCCGGCGGCGTCGACGGTCGACCGAATCGCGTCGGCCCGGCTATCCGATCCGTCCAGGCCGAGCCAGATCAGCCCGCCGCCCCAATCGAGCCAATGCAGGCTGTCACCCAGACCGAGCGTATCGACCAGGGCCGGTCCCCGGGTCGGGGCGACCGAGATCTTCCAGACCAGCTTGTCCTGCTGTTGGACCAGCGGTTCCAGATCGGCCAGCGCCTTCCAGAACGCCTTGGAGTTCTCGGTATGAAGCTCTTCCGTGGCGCCGCCCAGTTCCCCGCCCAGTTCGCGGATCAGTTCGGCGCATCGGTGTTCGACCGACGGCCCGGGACCCTCGACCCGGATCGCGGTCACCGCCGCACCCTGCCGCGTCACCGGATCGACGCCGAGCATCGCCGCCGCCGTCGCCGGCACATGGGCCGCGCCGGAGACCTCGTGCGGGCTGCCGAGCGCCCTGGACATCGCCTTGCGGCCGTCCTCCGCCGAGAGACCGATCAAAAGAACAGTGCGGATCTTCTCCGGCGCGGGCAGGACCTTGACCGTGATCTCGGTCATCGCCATCAGCGTGCCATGGGCGCCGGTGATTAGCTTCGGGAGGTCGTAGCCGGAGACATTCTTCACCACCCGGCCGCCGGACTTGATGAATTCGCCCCGGCCCGTGACCCCCTTTATGCCGAGGACATGGTCGCGGGCGGCCCCGTCCTTGATCCGGCGCGGGCCGGCCCAGTTGGCGGCGACCAGACCGCCGAGCGTGCCACCGCCCGGCGCGTGGCCGTAGAGGCGGCCGAGATCGCCCGGCTCGAAGCGCAGCTCCTGGTTCTTGTCGGCGAGCGCCTGCTGGATCTCGGCGATCGGGGTGCCCGCCTTGGCCGTCAGCACCAGTTCTTCCGGCTCGTAGAGGTCGATGCCGCTGAATCCGGTCATATCCAGGGTATACCGGGTCTGGGTCGGGCGCCCGAGGCCGTCCTTGGTGCCCTGACCCTTGACGGCGAGGGGCACGCTCTCGGATTGCGCCCAGTTTATCGCGTCGGCGAGCTGGCTTTCGCTCTCCGGCTTCAGAATATCCGCCATGACGATAGGTCCTAGAAACGCGGGATGTCGGGGAAGGGCAGCTTGCCGCCAGAGACGTGCATCTTGCCGAGTTCGGCGCAGCGGTGGAGCACCGGGAACATCTTGCCCGGATTGAGCAACTGGTCGGGGTCGAAGGCGCATTTGACCCGCTGCTGCTGCTTCAGGTCGTCCTCTGTGAACATGTGCGGCATCAGATCCCGTTTCTCAACGCCGACCCCGTGCTCGCCGGTCAAAACCCCGCCGACATCAACGCAGAGCTTCAGGATATCGGCCCCGAAGGCCTCCGCCTTGTCGAGATCGCCCGGCTTGTTCGCATCGAACAGGATCAGCGGGTGGAGATTGCCGTCGCCGGCATGGAACACATTGGCGATGCCGAGGCCATATTTCTCGGAGAACTCGGTCATCTTCCGCAGGACCAGGGGCAATTGGGCACGCGGGATGGTGCCGTCCATGCACATATAGTCGGGCGAGATCCGACCGACGGCCGGGAAGGCGGCCTTGCGCCCAGCCCAGAACGTGGCCCGCTCGTCCTCGTCCTGACTGACCCGGGAGTAGGTGGCTCCGGCCTCTTGCGCGATCGCGTCGACCCGCTCGATCAGATGGTCGACCTCCGCTTGGGGGCCATCCAGTTCGACGATCAGCAGGGCCTCCACATCCATCGGGTAGCCGGCGTTGACGAAGGCCTCCGTGGCGTGGATCGCCGGCTTGTCCATCATCTCCATGCCGCCCGGGATGATGCCGGCGGCGATGATCCGGCCGACGCAGTCGCCCGCCTGTTCGGAGGTCGGGAAGCCGATCAGAACGGCCCGCGCCTCGGCGGGCGAGCGCAGAATGCGCACCGTTACCTCGGTGACCACACCGAGCAGCCCCTCGGAGCCGGTGATGATGCCCATCAGGTCATAGCCGGGGCTGTCGAGGCCGGTGCCGCCGAAGCGCATCACCTCGCCGCTCATGGTGACGAATTCGATCCCGAGCAGATTGTTGGTGGTGAGGCCGTATTTCAGGCAGTGCACGCCGCCGGAATTCTCGGCGATATTGCCGCCGATGGAACACGCGATCTGGCTCGACGGGTCCGGGGCGTAGTAGAACCCCTCCTCCTGGACCGCCTTGGTCACCCCGAGATTGGTGACGCCTGGCTGGACCACCGCATAGCGGTCGTCATAGTTGACCTTGAGCACCTTGTTGAACTTACCGAGGCCGAGAACGATCCCGTCGGCGACCGGCAGGGAGCCGCCGGACAGCGAGGTACCCGCCCCCCGGGGGACAACCTTGATCTTCTCGCGCTGGCAGTATTTCAGGATCTCCGCGACCTGCTCCGTGGTCTCGGGCAGGACGACGATCAGGGGGAGCTGGCGATAGGCGGTGAGCCCATCCGTTTCGTATGCCCTTCGTTCGTCCTCGTCGTAGATGACATGCGCCGGGGGGATGATTTCCGCCAGGTCCTCGGCGATCTGTTCCCGCCGGGCGATCACGCTCTCGTCGGGCTTGGGCATCGCGATCATCATGTCCTCCCTGATCTGTTCTCAAATTGGTAATACCAATTTTCGCGACAAGATCAACGGGAATCGGACACAAGAAAACGCCCCCGATCAATCGGAGGCGTTCCCAAAGAACCGAACTAACGGTCAGGCGGACGGGCGAGCCGTCCGGCGCTCTCGGGGTATTAGCCCTGGCGCGCCTTGAAGCGGGGGTTCTTCTTATTGATCACATAGGTCCGACCGCGACGGCGGATGACCCGACAGTTCTTGTCGCGCTTTTTCACGGACTTCAGCGAATTCACGATCTTCATCGGACGTATCCCAACAAATGAGCGGTTTGCGGCCGCCGAGGGGCAGCCCTGAATTAGGAAGCGCGGAACATAGGGAGAAGGTTTCCGGCTGTCAACCGCTGTTCCCCGGTCGCGTTTTGCGCTGTCAAAGCCTCGTGCCTCACTTGCCGCCGCGCCGGGCACCGCCGAGCGAGATCGAGCCCCGCCAGTCCGGCTTGACGTCGGTGCCGCCCTGGGCGCCGGGCAGGGCCAGGCGGACGACGCCCCGCATGTCCTCCGGCGCGATCGGCTTGCCCTTGCGTAGGATGACGATCTCGCCATCCCGGGCGAGATCCTGGGAGATCTTGCGCAGCGGCTTCAGCATCCATCGCCAATTCTCCGGCGTGCCCTTGTCCTCGGCGACCTTGCGGGCGGCTTCCGACGGGCAGATCGACTTGCCCGATCCGCGGGCCGTGGTCAGCTCCCGCACGGCGGTGGCGAGCGCTTCCCTTGTTTCACGATCGATGTTCATTCCGCCTTATCCCGCGCTTTCGGCCCCTTGTTCAACCGGCTATTTACACCTTTATTAGAAGCGTCGAATGCGGGAGGGGTTGAAGATGGATACTCTGATCTTGGCGGTCATCGCCTTCGTCGGCAGCCATATCGTTCTGGCGAGCAATCCGATCCGGCCGATGCTGGTCGAAAAAATCGGGCTGCAGCCCTTCCGCGGCATCTATTCGCTGATCAGCCTCGTCACCCTGGTTTGGATGATCCGGGCCTATGGGGATGCCGACTATGTCTATCTCTACGATCTTGGGCCGGGCGCGCGGCACGGGGCCTATCTGATCATGCTGCTGTCGGTCTTCTTCCTGGTGACCGGCTATACGGCGAAGAACCCCATGGCCCTGATGACCGAGAAATCGGCAAGCATGGGCGAACCGAAGACCGGTATTCTGACCATAACCAGGCATCCGGTGATGGTCGGCGTCGCGCTCTGGGCGTTTGCCCACGCCCTGGTCAACGGCGATCAGGCCACCCTGATCCTGACCCTGGGGATCGCCGTGCTCGCCATCGTCGGCGCCTACAGTCAGGACCTCAAGAAACAGCGGGAAGCGGGCAGCGAATGGGGGCCGATGGCGCTCACCACCTCCGGTTTCCCCTTCCTGGCCGCGATCCAGGGACGGACCAAGATCGATTGGGCGGGAATCGGCGTCCTCAGGGTGCTGGCCACCGTGCTGGTCTTCGCGGTGATCGTGATCTGCCACCAATGGCTTTCCGGCGTGCCCCTGGTGAATGTGCTTTAGGGGGCTGACGCAGGGGCCTAATACGCCAGACTGTCGCAGAATTTGGCGAGCTCGATGTCGAGCTCCGAAAGACCTCCCACATCATGGGTCGACAGGGTGACCTCCACCGTCCGGTAGACGTTGAACCATTCCGGATGGTGGTCCATTTGCTCCGCCTTCAGGGCGACCCGGCTCATGAAGCCCCAGGCTTCGGAGAAATTCTTGAACGTGAAAGTTTTCTGAATCGCATCCCGGTTGCGGGCCATTTCCCAGCCATCGAGCCCTTCAAGGGCAGCATTGCGGGCGGATTCATCGAGTTTTGTTGCCATTTGGGTCTCCTATCCTCTAAAGCTCACCTATATCGGCTCGAAGCCGAGGAAAGTCTGAGAGTAGAATGCGTAGTCCTATATCCTTCGGGTCCATGCTCGAGAAACCCTTCGGCGACGACGGCATGCGCGAGGACGGGTATCGTCCGGCCCGTGCCAAGGCCCGCCGCAGCGGATGGATCGCCATGCCCAAGGCCGTTCACACCACCGCCCCGAGCCTCGCCGAGATCGAGGAGATGGCAC
Organism: Alphaproteobacteria bacterium; assembly: GCA_024743275.1. Lineage (GTDB taxonomy): Bacteria > Pseudomonadota > Alphaproteobacteria > JANSWW01 > JANSWW01 > JANSWW01. Next base: position 135,999 of record JANSWW010000012.1, on the reverse strand, counting down.
AGCAGGCGCTGAAAGCCGTTCCGGCCGAACTCCGGCAATATCTGCGTCCGGTGCTGATCCGGATCGAGGATTTCCCGGACGAGGAGGTGGAGATGGAGATGGGCCTCGAAAGCCCGTTCGATCTCCTGGGCCTCTATCGCGGCGTCGCGCTGACCCAACAGGACAGCATGATGATGCGGGACGATGTGGACATGATCTTCCTCTATCGCCGTCCCATGCTCGACTACTGGTGCGAGACCGGGGAGGACATCCGCGACATCGTCCGCCATGTCCTGATCCACGAGATCGGCCACCATTTCGGCTTCTCGGACGACGACATGGAGCGGATCGAGAACGCCGCCGAGTGATCCGCCGACTAAGGCTACGCCCGGCGTCTACCGCCGCTTCAGATAATCGAGCGGAACGGTCCGGCCCTGGGCGGTCGCCCCGTCCAGCGTCTTGATCTCCAGGGTCAGGGTCGACGCCTCCCAATCCACGGTCACCAGGCCGAAATTGTTGTCCCCGACCATGGCCTCCTGGATATAGCGGCCGGTTTCCGGCGCGTCCGGTCGGTAGCTCTTGTTGAGCGAACTGGAGGTGACCTCGTAGAGCGGATAGGCCGTGGCGTCGTTGCGCTTATAGAAGGCGGCCCGATGGCGGTCGCCGGACAGCAGGATCACGCCCTCGGCGCCGGACCGTTCGATCACCTGGAACAGCTTTTCCTGCTCGACCGGCAGATTGCCCCAGCGCTCGAAGCCGTGGCCCTCGGCCAGGACCTGGATCGACGAGACCAGAAGCCGGACCTCGGCCGGTTTTTCGAGTTCCCTCGCCAGCCAGGCCCATTGATCCGGGCCGAGCATTTCCTGGTCCGGGTCGGCGCTGGGTGTGTATTTCCCCATCCATCGCCCCCAATTGCCGCCCCGGGTGAGGGGCGAGCGGAAGGTTCGGGTGTCGAGCAGAATCACCTGGACCCTCTGACCCGGTTCGCCGGTGATCCAGCTGTCATAGACGCCGGGGCGGGCGTCCCGGGCCGGGTCGGCGGCGGGGAAAATCCGCTCGAAATGGGGCTCGCCGACCCCCGCATTCTCGCGGCCGCCGTCGTTGAATCCGAAATCATGGTCGTCCCAGACGGCGAGAACCGTGGTCGCCGCCTGGACCGCCTGGAAGCCCGGATTGTTCCGCAGGAAGTCGTAGGCGACATCGAAGCGGTCTGCGCCGCCTCGGCTGGCATAGATATTGTCGCCGATGAAGAGGAAGGCGTCCGGCTCCGTCGCCAGGATCGGGGTCCAGAACTCCCACCCGTCGGAGACATCCTGGCGGAAACAGGACCCGAAGGCGATGGTCGTCCGATCCGCCAGGGCCGGCGCGGCGGCGAGCACCATCAGGGCCAATAAAACAAGGCGCATCGATCTTCCTCCGCCGTCTTCGTTCTCCCTCTCCCGAGGGTGAGGTATAGAGTATAACGCCCCTTCGATGACGGGATTACGTCAATGTCTCGAACATCCGTTCCATCAGGCGGGCACGTTCCACCATGCTGTCATAATAGATGAACTCTTCGAGTGTATGGGCGCCGTGGCCGTCGCAGCCCATGCCGTCCAGGGTCGGGATGCCGAGGGCGGCGGTGAAGTTGCCGTCGGAGCCGCCGCCGGTCGGTGGGCAGTGCTCCAGTTCGAAGCCCAGTTCGGCGGCGCATTTCCTCGCATGCTGGAACAGGGCGGTAACCCCCTCGGTCATCTCATAGGGCGGGCGGTTCATGCCGCCGGTCACGGTCAGGGTCACGTCCGGATCGTGGGCGTTGAGCGCCAGGATCTTCGCCTCCATCTCGTCGGCGATCTCGGCATCCGGCACCCGCATGTCGATCTCGGCCCAGGCATGCTGCGGGACCACGTTGACCCCGGTCCCGCCGGTGATCCGGCCGACATTGAAGGTCACGCCCCGATCATAGTCGGTCATCGCCTCGATATCGACGATCTGGCGGGCCAGTTCGTGGATCGCGCTGCGGCCTTCCTGATGCCAGGCGCCGGCATGGGAGGGACGGCCCTCGGCCCGCATCTCGAAGCGCGCCACACCCTTACGGGCGGTGACGATCTTGCCGCCCTCGCGGGCAGGCTCGGTCACCAGGACATATTTGTTCTCGGACCCCAGCTTTTCGATCAGCGCGCGGGAGGTCGGGCTGCCGACCTCCTCCTCGGAGACCAGCAGGAAGGTGATCGGCAGCGGGGTTTCGACCCCGCGGCGGATCAGGTTCTGAAAGGCGTATTGGGCGATGAAGGCGCCGGCCTTCATGTCGTAGATGCCCGGACCGTAGACCTTGCCGTCCTCGATCCGGTAGGGATTGTCGTCGGCGAGCACACCCATCGGATGGACCGTGTCGAGATGACTCAGCACCAGAATCCCGGGTCCCTCGCCCCAGGGCGACCGGGCGATCAGATGGTCGCCCCAGCCTTCCGAGCCGGGCACCCGTTCGACATGCGGCGTCGTGGTGCGGAAGTCCGCCTCCGCCTGATCCATCATACGGTTGACGGCGGCTGCGTCCTCGGACGGGCTTTCCACATGCACCCAGCGTTTGATCCCTGCGAGGATCTCTTCCGGGTCCATCGCCGGCGCGTTGTTGAGGGGCGTATCGGGCATCGATATCTCCAGTGAGGCGTTCTCGTTCGTTGCCGGGACCATAGCCGCGCACCGCCCGGAAACCCAGGCGGTCTGTGGTCACGGCATAGGTGACATGCGAAAGGGTGCGAAAAAATCTCTCCGTTCCTGTCCGATTCGCGACAGGGCGTCGGTCTTGCGCATGAAACCGTCATCACTCCTCCCTAGACTTCGGGAAATATCGTGAAGGGCGGCGGGCGGCTTGGAGGCCGCGCGCCGCCTTTTGGTTTCGCGTCACGCGCTGATCGGTGGAGTGCCGGCCATGAGAGCGGCTTTCATGGGCTTTTGGGCCCTTTTTCTCGGCTTCGGCCTGGTCATGCTCGGCAATGCGCTGCAGGGCACGCTGCTTGGTGTGCGCGCCTCCATGGAAGGGTTTTCGACCAACACGACCGGCTTCGTGATGGCCGCCTATTTCGTCGGTTTTCTCGGCGGATCCTATATCGTCCCAAAACTGCTCGGGCTTGTCGGCCATGTCCGGGTGTTCGCGGCGATGGCGTCAATCGCGTCGATGACGGTGCTGGTCCATGCGGTCTATCCGGAGCCGATCACCTGGATGGCCATGCGGCTGGTCACCGGCTTCGCCTATGCCGGCCTCTACATCGTCATCGAAAGCTGGATCAACGACCGGTCCGACAATGCGAACCGCGGCACGGTGCTGTCGATCTATATGCTGGTGAACAACTTCGCGATGGCGGCCGGCCCGCTGCTGTTGAATCTGTCGGTGCCCGAGGGATACGACCTCTTCATCCTCGCGTCCGTTCTGGTGTCGGTGGCCTTGGTGCCGCTGCTGCTATCGGCCCAGCCGGTGCCGGACTTCTCGACGCCTGACAGCATGTCGCTGAAGGGTCTTTACCGCTCGTCTCCCCTGGGCTTCATGGGCTCCTTTCTAAACGGGCTATGCGTTGGGGCGCTGTTCGGCATGGGGCCGGTCTTCGGCACGCTGATCGGGCTCAGCATCCAGGACATCTCGATCTTCATGGGCGCGATCTTTGTCGGCGGCTTCCTCCTGCAGTTTCCCATCGGCTGGTTCTCCGACCGGTTCGACCGGCGCCTCATCATCACGTTGACGGCCGGGTCAGGGGGCGCCGTCGGCCTCTTCGCCTTCGTCGTGATCGGCGATGGCAGTACGCCGGAGATGCTGTTTGCCTTGTCGGCCTTGGCGGGCGGGATCTTCCTGCCGATCTATTCCCTCTGCATCGCCCATGTGAACGACTTCCTGCCGCCGAAGAAGATGGTGGCTGCGAGTGCCGCGCTGATCGCGGTCAACGGCGCCGGGGCCGCGTTCGGCCCGCTGATCGGCGGGTTCATCATGGACCTTCAGGGGCCGGAGGGACTTTGGCTCGCCTTCGGTGTCATTCAATCCGGGATCGCGGTGTTCGCGCTCTGGCGGATGACCCAGCGCGCCGCCGTGCCGCTCGACGAGCAGGGTCCGTATGTCGCCTACACCGCGCAGAACTCCACCTCCGTGATCGCCGAGATGGGGACCGAGGAATACATCGAGGTCTCGTCCGACAGCGGGCCTGAGGAGGAGGCCGCCGGGAAGGACGGCGAAAAAGAGAAAATCGGTAGCGAGTGACGTTAACGTAACCTTGCATTCGTTAGCGTAAGTTTCTATCTTTGTCATGACCGCGACGCATGGCAGATAATCATGTGCGCGGGTGATGGAGGAGGAGACAGCGCCATGACCGATCAGAGTGCCCCCGAAGCCGCCGTTGCACCCGCTATGGGTGTCGCGGATCATCCCTGGAACGATCATTACGCGCCCGGCGTCGATTGGCGGTCTCCGGTACGTCAGGACGCGCTTCCCGCTCTGCTGGCGGAAACCGTGGCGCGGCGGCCCGACGCCTCCGCCGTCGACTTCTTCGACAAGAAACTGACCTATGGCCAGCTCGGCGGCCTGGTCGACAAGGCGGCCCTCGGATTCCAGAAGCTCGGGGTCAAGAAGGGCGTGCATGTCGGCATCATGATGCCGAACTGTCCGTTCTATGTGGTCACCTTCTTCGGCATCCTGAAGGCCGGTGGCACGGTGGTGAATTTCAACCCGCTCTATGCCGAGCGGGAAATCGCGTTTCAGGTCGCGGACTCCGAGATATCGATGATGGTGACGCTGGATCTGGTCCAGCTCTATCCGAAGGTCGCCCCCCATCTCGGGACCGGGAAACTGGAGAAGGTCGTGGTGGGCCGTATGGCCGACCAGCTTCCCTTCGTCAAAGGGGCCCTGTTCAAGCTCTTGAAGCGTCAGGATGTCTCGCCCCTGCCGGTCGACGACCGCCATATAACCTTCAAGACGCTCGCCGAAGCCGACGGGACATTCGAGCCGGTCGAGATCGATCCGCATGCGGATATCGCGGTCCTGCAATACACCGGCGGGACCACCGGAACGCCCAAGGGCGCGGTCCTGACCCATGCCAACCTGTCGGCCAACATCAACCAGCTTCACCGCTGGATCCCGGGGCTCGGCGACGGCGAACACAAAATCCTCTGCGTCCTACCGCTATTCCATGTGTTCGCGATGACCGTCGGCATGGGGCTGTCCGTCTCCGTCGGCGCGGAGCTTATCCTGCTGCCGAAATTCGAGATCAACGAGCTTCTGAAGACCATCGACAAGAAACGGCCGACCATGATGCCGGGGGTGCCGACGCTTTATACCGCGATCAACAATCATCCGAAGATCCAGGACTTCGACCTGACCTCCATCGAGTATTGCGTTTCCGGCGGCGCGCCGTTGCCGGCCGAGGTGCGCGAGCAGTTCGAAAAACTCACCAACTGCCGTCTTGTCGAGGGATACGGCCTCTCCGAGACCTCGCCGGTGGCGACGACCAATCCGATCGGCGGCAAGATCAAGGCCGGCTCCACCGGCATCCCGATGCCGCACACGGTCGTCGAGGTCCGCGATCCGGACGATCCGACCAAGCTGCTGCCCCAGGGCGAGTCGGGGGAGGTTTGCATTCGCGGCCCACAGGTGATGCAGGGCTATTGGAAAAAGCCGGAGGAGAGCGCGAACGCGTTCGCCGACGGTGCGTTCCGGACCGGCGATGTCGGGTTCATCGACGACGAGGGCTATGTGTTCCTGATCGACCGTTTGAAGGATCTGATCCTTTGCGGCGGGTTCAACGTCTATCCCCGCCAGGTCGAGGAGGCGTTCTATCTCCACCCGGCGGTCGCCGAGGCCATCGTCATCGGGGTCGAGCACCCCTATCGCGGCCAGGCACCGAAGGGCTATGTGGTTCTGAAGGAAGGCGAAAGCGTGGACGAGGCGGGCTTGCTGGCCTTCCTCGAAGACAAGCTTTCCAAGATCGAACAGCCGGTCGGGGTCGAGTTCCGCGATAGCCTGCCCAAGACCTCCGTCGGGAAGCTGTCCCGGAAGGACCTTGCCCGGGAGGAAGCGGCAAAAGCGCAAACTGCTACAGGTTGACGTTTACGTCACTTCGGTGTAACCCACGTCAGGTCGGGTTGAGCACGGAAAGGCAGCGCTATGGTAGGGGACGAGTTTTTCACGGTGACCCAACTGGCCGAAGAGTTCGGCATCACCGCCAGAACCATCCGGTTCTACGAACAGAAGGGCCTAATCTATCCGGGCCGCGCCGGGGCGACCCGGGTCTATACCAAGCGGGACCGGGCCCGGCTGGCGCTCATCCTGCGCGGCAAGCGTCTCGGCTTCTCCCTGGGCGAGATCCAGGAATATCTCGACCTCTATGACGCCGACCCGTCGCAGCTCAACCAGATCGAGCTGTTGAAGGACAAAATCGCCACGCGGATCGGCGAACTGAAGCATCAGAAAGAAGACATCGACCAGACCTTGGGCGAACTCGAAGACATCGACCGTCAGATCGACGATGCCTTGAGGGCCCGGAAGACAAGCGCGGCCTGATTAACACCGCCTCACAAACACCGCCTGACAAGGGCGGGCCGAAAGAAACAAGGCCGGATGGGCGACGGAATGCCCGCCACCGGTTCCGACTGCATCGACGGAGAAACGACCCATGTCCAACAGCCTGAAGACCCCCGTTGTCATCGCCGGCTACCGGCGCTCTCCCTTCCACCTGGCCAACAAGGGCCAACTGACCAAGGTTCGCGCCGACCATATGACCGCCACCGTCATCAAGGAGATGGTCGCCGATCTCGGAATCGATCCGGAGACGCTGGAGGACTTGATCCTCGGCTGCGCCTTCCCGGAAGGCGAGCAGGGGCTCAACATGGCGCGCCTTGTGGGCCTGATGGCCGGTCTGCCGAAGTCGGTCGCCGGGACGACGGTCAACCGGTTCTGCGGTTCCTCGATGACCTCGATCCACATCGCCGCCGGTTCGATCCAGATGGGGGCCGGCGAGGCCTTTGTCTGCGCCGGTGTCGAGAGCATGTCCCGGGTCACCATGGGCGGCTTCAACCCGATGCCGAGTCCGGAACTCTATAGGAAGATGCCGGAAGCGTATATGGGCATGGGCGAGACCGCCGAAAATGTCGCCGACCGCTACAAGCTGGACCGCGCGACCATGGAGGCTTTCGCCGTCGAGAGCCAGAACAAGGCCGCCGCCGCCGTCGCCGAGGGCCGTTTCAAGGACGAGATCGTGCCGATCGTCGAGGGCAACCTCCGTGTCGAAGAGGACGGCGTGCCACGCCCGGAGACGACCGCCGAGGGCCTGGCCGGCCTGAAGCCCGCCTTCAAGGAAGATGGCTCCGTTACGGCCGGGACCTCCTCCCCGCTGACCGACGGGGCCGCGGCGGTCCTGGTCTGCACCGAGGATTACGCCAAGAAGAACGGCCTCGACATTCTCGCTCGGGTCGCCTCGGTCGCGGTCGGCGGCTGCGATCCTGAGGTCATGGGTCTCGGTCCGATCGTCGCCACCAAGAAGGCGCTGGCGCGAGCCGGCATCGCGGCCAAGGATCTCGACGTGGTCGAACTCAACGAGGCCTTCGCCAGCCAGGCGCTGGCCTGCATCCGCGACCTCGAGCTCGATCCCGCCACGGTCAATCTCGACGGCGGTGCCATCGCCATCGGTCACCCGCTCGGGGCGACCGGCGCGCGTATCACCGGTAAGGCGGCCGCGCTGCTGAAGCGGGAAGGCGGCAAATACGCGCTCGCCACCCAGTGCATCGGCGGCGGTCAGGGCATCGCCACCATCCTCGAAGCCGCCTAACGCCGGGAGAACTATCCATGGCCAAACGAACCATCGACAAGGTGGCCGTGATCGGCGCCGGCGTGATGGGCGCCCAGATCGCGGCCCATTGCGCCAATGCCGGCCACGAGGTGGTGCTGCTCGACATCGTGCCGAAAGGTACGGACGACCGCAGCGCCGTTGCCAAGGGCGCCATCGCCAAGCTGCTGAAGGCCGATCCGCAGCCCTTCATGCACAAGCGCTTCGCCAAGCGGATCACGCCGGGGAATCTGGAGGACGATCTCGACCTGGTCGCCGACTGCGACTGGATCGTCGAGGCGATCATCGAGAAGGTCGCGATCAAGCAGGACCTCTACAAGCGCCTGGACGGGGTGCGGAAACAGGGCTCCATCGTCTCCTCCAACACCTCGACAATCGCGCTGAACAAGCTGGTCGACGGCATGCCCGAGAGCTTCCGCCGGGATTTCCTGATCACCCATTTCTTCAACCCGCCGCGCTATATGCGTCTGCTGGAGTTGGTCGCCGGGACGGACACCGATCCAGAGGCCCTGGAAACGATCCGGGACTTTGGGGACAAGGCGCTTGGCAAGACCTGTGTCGACTGCAACGACACGCCGGGCTTCATCGCCAACCGCATCGGGACCCTGTGGATCACGGCGGCGACCACGGACGCGATGGATATGGGTTTGACGGTCGAAGAGGCGGACGCCGCCATGGGCCGGCCGGTCGGTATTCCGAAGACCGGCGTTTTCGGACTGATCGACCTGGTTGGCCTCGATCTGATGCCGCTGGTGGCGGGCAGCCTTTCCACCGCCCTGCCGAAAGACGACCTCTTCAATCGGGTGTTCCGGGACGAGCCGCTGTTCAACAAGATGATCGCCGACGGCTATACCGGCCGGAAGGGCAAGGGCGGCTTCTACCGTCTCAACCGGGAAGGCGGCGGCAAGGTCAAGGAGTCCATCGACCTCAAGACCGGTGAGTATGCGAAATCGGTGAAGCCCCGTATCGACAGTGTCTCGGCGGCCAAGAGCCTCGGCCTGCGTGGCTTCCTCACCCATGGGGACAAGCCCTCGCAATATGTCTGGAGCGTCATGAGGAAGACGCTCGGCTATGCCGCCTCCCTGGTGCCGGAGATCTGCGGGACCATCGACGCGGTCGATGACGCCATGAAGCTGGGCTATGCCTGGAAGAAGGGGCCGTTCGAGCTGATCGACGAGATGGGTCCGGCCTGGTTCGCCGCCGAGCTGGAAAAGGACGGTATGCCGGTTCCGGAGCTACTGAAGAAGGTCGGCGACGGCAGCTTCTACAAGGTGGACGCCGGCAACCTGCAGCGCTTCACCGTGGATGGCGGCTACGAGACCATCGAACGGCCGGAGGGCGTTCTGCTGCTGGCCGATGTCAAGCGCCGATCGGACCCGGTGCTGAAGAACGGGTCGGCCAAGCTGTGGGATATCGGTGACGGTATCTTCTGCTTCGAATTCGCCTCCAAGATGAACGCCATCGATCCGGAATTGCTGGGGCTTCTCGGCAAATCGGTCGGCCATGTCGCGCGCAAGGGCAAGGGCCTGGTGATCCACAACGAGGGCTCCAACTTCTCGGTCGGGGCCAATCTCGGCCTCGCCCTCTTCGCCCTCAACATCGCCGCCTGGCCCGAGATCGAGAACATGGTCGAGGTCGGTCAGGAGACCTACAAGGCGCTGAAATACGCCCCGGTGCCCGTGGTCGGGGCGCCGTTCGGCATGGCGCTCGGCGGCGGCTGCGAGGTGCTGCTGCACTCGGACCGGATCGTCGCCCACGCGGAAAGCTATGTCGGCCTCGTCGAGGTCGGCGTCGGCCTGATCCCCGGCTGGGGCGGCTGCAAGGAAATGCTGGTGCGCTTGGCCCAGAACCCGCGGATGCCGAAAGGCCCGATGCCGCCGGTCGCCAAGGCCTTCGAGACCATCGGCACGGCCCAGGTCGCGAAATCCGCCGAGCAGGCCAAGGAGCTCGGCTTCTTCCGCCATGACGACCGGATCGTGATGAACCGCGACCGGGTGCTCTACGAGGCGAAGCAGGAGGCCCTGCGGCTCGCCGAGGCGGGCTATCAGCCGCCGGAGCCCGCCGAACTGCGTCTGCCCGGCCCGTCCGGCCGGGCCGCCCTCGACATGGCGCTCGACGGCTTCAAGCAGCGCGGCATGCTGACCCCCCATGACGCGGTGGTCTCGGCGGCGTTGGCTGAGGTGCTGACCGGCGGACCGGAGGCCGATCACACGGTCCCGATGACCGAGGACGACGTGATCAAGCTGGAACGCGAGCATTTCGCCGGCCTGATCCGCACGGCCGGCACGGTGGCCCGGGTCGAGCATATGCTCGAAACCGGCAAGCCGCTGCGCAATTAACGGGAGGATGGAGAGATGACCGTCTATCACGCGCCCATTCGGGACATGTCCTTTGTCCTCTATGAGCTGATCGGCGCCGAGCGGATGGAGAAGCTGCCCGGCAACGAGGAAACCACCCGGGATCTCGTCGAAGCGATCCTGGAGGAGGCGGCGAAGTTCTGCGGCGAGGTGCTGCTGCCGATCAACGCCTCCGGCGATCATGAGGGCTGCAAGCTCGAAAACGGGGTGGTCCGCACGCCCAAGGGCTTCAAGGAGGCCTATGACCAGTTCGCCGAGGGTGGCTGGACGGCGCTGGGCGGCAATCCGGAATTCGGTGGCCAGGGCCTGCCCCATATGGTCAGCACCCTGGTCGAGGAGATGATCTGCTCGACCAATCTTTCCTTCGGCATGTATCCGGGCCTGACCCATGGCGCGGTGCGCGCCATCGAGGCTTTCGGCTCGGACGCCCAGAAGCGAACCTATCTGCCCAACATGATCTCCGGCGTCTGGTCCGGGACCATGAACCTGACCGAGCCCCAATGCGGCACCGATCTCGGCCTGATCCGCACCAAGGCGGTGCCCCAGGACGACGGCAGCTACAAAATTTCCGGGACGAAGATCTATATCTCCGCCGGCGAGCACGACCTCACCGACAACATCATCCATCTGGTGCTCGCCCGCACGCCGGACGCGCCGGCCGGGATCAAGGGCATCAGCCTGTTCATCGTGCCGAAATTCCTGGTCAACGAGGACGGCGGTCTGGGCAACCGCAACGGCGTTCAGGTCGGATCCATCGAGGACAAGATGGGCATCAAGGCCTCGTCGACCTGCGTGATGAACTATGAGGAGGCCGAGGGCTATCTGATCGGCGATCTGCACCGCGGCATGCGGGCCATGTTCATGATGATGAACGCCGCCCGTTTCGGCGTCGGCATGCAGGGCCTGGGCATCGCCGAGGCGAGCTATCAGAACGCGGTCGCCTTCACCAAGGACCGGCTTCAGGGCCGCAGCCTTTCCGGGGCGAAATACCCCGACAAGCCGGCCGATCCGATCATCGTCCACCCGGATGTCCGCCGCACGCTAATGACCATGCGGGCCTATACCGAGGGGATGCGGGCGCTGTCCGCCTGGGTCGCCGAGGGCCTCGACATCGCTGAGAAGTCGCCGGACCCGGCCGAACGTCAGGAGGCCGACGACCTCGTCGCCCTGCTGACCCCGATCGTGAAGGCCTTCATGACCGATCAGGGGTTCGAGCTCGCCAATCACTGCGTCCAGCTCCATGGCGGGCATGGCTTCATCAAGGATTACGGCGTCGAGCAATATGTCCGCGATAGTCGGATCACGCTGCTCTACGAGGGCACCAACGGTATCCAGGCGCTCGATCTGGTGGGCCGCAAGATGGGTCAGAATATGGGTCGTCTCCTACGCCGTTTCTTCCATCCGGTCTCCCAGTTCATCGAGGAGAATCAGGAGGATATGGCACTCGCCCCCTATGTCATGCCGCTCGCCAAGGCGTTCGGCCGGCTGCAGCGGGCGACCGCTCATCTGGCGCAGCAGGGCCTGAAGGATCCGGAGGAGGCGGCCGCCGCGGCGACCGAATATCTCCGCCTGTTCAGCCTGGTGACGCTGGCCTTCATGTGGGCGAAGACGGCGAAGATCGCGTTGGAGAAGCAGGACGGCGACGACACCGGCTTCTACAAGGGCAAGCTGACCACCGCGACCTTCTATATGGAGCGGATCCTGCCCCAGGCCTCGGCGCTGTTCGCCCAGATCATGGCCGGCAAGGAGACCATGATGTCCTTCGCCGAGGACGAGTTCTAAGATTCCCCCCAGGTCCATTTCTTGGGCTTGAGTATGCCTTGGCCCGGTGCGTCCGATCGCATCGGGTCTTCTTTTTTGCTTTCATGCACGCCGTCCGGTTTCGATCTTCATCCCATGAGATGGGCGATGACGGAGGGATCGATGCTGCTCTTGCGCGTTTTCTTTTTGGCCGCCTTGGCCGTGCCGGCCAAGGCCGAGACCCACAGCCCGACGGCGGACGTCGTATCCTCCAACCGCATTTTCATGGACACCTTTCTGGAGCGCTGTCTTCCGGCGGCCCATGCGGGTACGGACTACGGCACGGACGGGATGACCGAGGTGCGGATGCCGCAGGCCGCGCGCTTCCTGGCCGGCCAGCCCGGTTCGGTCTGGGCGCCCCGGCCCGGGGTCGATGTTCTGCTGATCCTGCCCTTCCGGGCCCGCGGCTGTCAGGTGATGTCGCGGGTCGGCGATCCGGAAATCCTGCGCGCCGATATCGAGAACCGTTTCGCCCCGGAGAACCCGGATCTGCTTCGAAAGAGCTTCAGCCGGCTCGATGGCGGAGGGTTTCAGACCTCCTATGAAAAACCCTGCGCCAACGGACGGACCTGCCTTGTCAATTTCTACGCGCGCGGCAATCCTAGGCCCGGCTTGCCGGCCCTGCTCGGCACAGCGGCGATTGTGCGCTGATCCGTCGACCGACCCGTCGACCGGCCCGTCGGCCGACCCGTCGGCGCCGATCCCCCTCCCGAAACGCGGCCGCGTCTCGCCGGCCAGGACAGACCTGATGATCCGTCACATCGTTTTCTTCAGCGCCAAGCAGCCCGAAGATATCGAGGCCGTGCGCAATGGTCTCGAACTGCTCGCCGGCATTCCCGAGGCACGCCATCTCGAGGTGGGCGTCAACGCGAAAGTCGATGCGCTCGGCAACGAGGTCGATGTGGTCGTTTATGCGGAGTTCGACGACAAGGCGGCCCTGGAGCGGTTCAAGCGGCATCCGCTCTACGCCGAATCGATCCGGCGGGTCCGCCCGCTCAGGGACCTGCGCATCGCCGCCGACTACACGGTGCCGGGCTGAGCGTCGTTCGGCGGGCATGTTAGCCCTTGCCGCGGGCCGGTCCCGGGGCCAGCATGAGGATCCCGACCCCCAGACGGTGACGCCCCATGCCGACGCCCACACTTTCGAACGCACCTTTGGACGAGGCACTGGCCGAGGCCCGCGAGACCTATGCCGCCGCCCGCCCGAACTCCGCCGCGGCCCATCAGGCGGCCTGCGCCCACATGCCCGGGGGCAACACCAGGACGGTTCTTTATCACGGACCGTTCCCGTTGCGGGCCGACCGGGGGGAGGGGGCCTATCTCGACGATGTGGACGGGCACCGCTATCTGAACCTGCTGGGCGAGTACACGGCGGGTGTCTTCGGGCACAGCCATCCGGCGATCGTCGCGGCGCTGCGGGAGGCCATCGGCGACGGGCTCAATCTCGGCGCCCATAACCGCCATGAGGTGCGGCTGGCCGAGCTGGTTTGCGCCCGCTTTCCGGCGATCGAGCGGGTCAGGTTCACCAATTCCGGGACCGAGGCCAATCTGATGGCGGTGTCCACCGCCCGTCACGTGACCGGCCGGTCCAAGGTGCTGGTGATGTCCGGCGGCTATCATGGCGGGTTGCTCTATTTCGGTGGCGGCGGCATTCCGATCAACGCGCCCTTCCCCTATCTGCTCGGGACCTACAACGACATCGAGGCGACCCGGACCCTGATCCGCGAGAACGCCGACGACCTCGCCTGCGTGCTGACGGAGCCGATGATGGGCTCTGGTGGGTGCCTGTCCGCCGACCCGGCCTTCCTTGCGATGCTACGGGAAGAGACGATGGCGGCGGGCGCCCTTTTGATCTTCGACGAGGTGATGACCTCCCGTTTCGGCGGACATGGCGCCCACGCGCTGCTCGGCATCGCGCCCGATCTGATCACACTCGGGAAATGGGTCGGCGGCGGCATGTCCTTCGGCGCCTTCGGCGGACGGGCCGATATCATGGCGCTCTACGATCCGACCGCGGCGGGGGCCATGCCCCATGCCGGGACCTTCAACAACAATGTGCTGTCCATGCGGGCTGGGATCGCCGCCCTGACCGAGGCCTTCACGCCCGAGCAGGCCGTCGCGCTGCATGCGCGGGGCGAGGCGTTGCGGGATCGCCTCGACAGCCTGTTCGAGGGGCGCGACGTCGCCCTTTCCGTGACCGGGCAGGGCTCGCTGATGAACCTCCATGGCGCCTCCGGACCGTTCCACAAGGTCGCCGACCTCGCCGCGTCGGACGACCGGGTCAAGGAGCTGATTTTCCTCGACCTCCTGGAGCGGGGCTTCTACATCGCCCGGCGCGGCTTCATCGCCCTGTCGACGGCGGTCACGGCGCCGGAGTTGGATGGTTTCGCCGAGGCCCTGGACGATATCGTGGCCGCCCGGCGCAGCGTCCTGCCGGCACGGGCAGCGGTCGCGGCGGCGTAGGAGCGGCCTGGGGCCTCACGGTTGGGGGCCTCACGGTTGGGGGCCTCACGGACGGAGACCTCACGGTTGGGGGCCTCACGGAAATGTCGGGATGGTCAACCGGCCCGGCGATGCTATTGTTAACCCTATGAAGACGCTGCTCGCTTTTTCGGGGCTTGCCATGGCCCTCGCGTTGACGGCTCCCGCGGAGGCGGCCAAACGCTTCACCGGCGCCGCCGCCCCGGACCAGGCCGGCGCCTATATCACCGGACATCTCGCGGACTATCCCGACGACTACAGCCCGGGAACCCTGCTGATCGGCTATATGCAGGTCTATGACGGCTCCTTCATGTCCAATGTCCGATTCGCGCCGTCGCTCGGCCATCAGGTGGTCGTGGGCAAGACCAAGAGCCATGACGACGATCTCGAGGGCGGGGCCTGCGCCAGCTTCCAGGTGGTGGTGGAACATTTCAAGGACTCGACCCTGGACACCCTTCGCCGGGGGGCGTTGGACGCGCCGATCGAGATCAACCGGTCGGACGAGCTCTACGGCCGGATGTGCATGCGCTCCAAGACCGATTTCACCGTCGAGATCCGCCGGGTGAGCCTCGACGTCGCGGCCGACCGCAAGGCCTTCACCATCCCGTTCTCCTTCAGCAGCGGCGGCGGCGGGAACTAGACAGAGATGCAACGCCGGGGTTTCCTGAAATCGGCGGTCGCCGGGGCGGCCTATGCGGGACTGTTTCCTTTTGCGACAAATCCGTCGAAGTCGGCCGATCGTCCGCTCAACATTCTGTTCCTGTTGGCCGACGACCAGCGGAACGATACGCTCGGATGTTACGGTCACCCCTTCATCCAAACGCCTGCCATCGATGCGTTGGCGGCGCATGGGACCCTGTTCGAAAACGCTTTCGTCACAACTTCGATCTGCCCCGTCAGCCGTGCCACGATACTGACCGGCCTTTACGAAACCACCCATGGCTTCACTTTCGGAAAGCCGCCCCTTGAAGACCGTTTTCTCGATCTGAGTTATCCGAGGGTATTGCGAGAAGCCGGATACCGCACCGGCTTCATCGGTAAATATGGAATCGAGGCCTCCGAGCAGGCGCCATCTCGGCTGTTCGACAGATTTGTACCTCTGTTCCGGCAGCCCTATTTTCGCCCCGATGGTGACGGCCGATTGAGGCATGTGACCGATCTGACCGCCGACGCGGCGGTCGACTTTCTGGAGAGTGTCGGTGCACAGCCGTTTTGTCTTTCCGTCAGTTTCAACGCGGCCCATGCAGAGGATACGGATCTCGAAAATCATTTCCCCTGGCCTCCCTCGGTGGACAGCCTCTACGAGACCATTCGAATGCCTCCGCCCGCGCTGTCCGACCCGGCTTTTTTCAACAGTCTTCCAGATTTCATGAAGGAGTCGATGAACCGCAAACGGTTCTATTGGCGCTGGGACACGCCTGAGAAGTATCAGCGCAATCTCAAGGGTTATTTCAGAATGATCAGCGGCATAGATCGGGCGGTCCAGCGGATGGTTGCGACGCTCGGCGCCATTGGGCTGCTTGACAATACCCTGATCGTTTATACCGCCGATAACGGCTATTACATGGCCGACCGCGGATTTGCTGGAAAGTGGAGCCATTTCGAACAATCGCTGCGGGTGCCGATGATCGTGGTCGATCCGAGGGTGTCCCTGGCATTGCGCGGTCAGCGTCGGTCGGAGATCGCCCTAAACGTTGATTTGCCGGCGATGATGCTTGATGCGTGCGGCATCGCGGTACCGGAGCATTATCAGGGCGAGAGTCTCTTGCCACTCGTCCATGGCGCGTCGGTACCGGACTGGCGCGACGGTTTCTTTTGCGAACATCGGATGGAGCACCCCGACATCCCGGAATGGGAAGGTCTCCGAGGCGTCCGCCATGTCTATGCGCGCTATGTGGATCAGAGCCCTGTCTACGAGTTTTTGCATGACTTGGAGGCCGACCCGAACCAGCTTCGGAACGTCGCAGGCGATTCCTCCCATGAGGAGGTTTTAATGGAGTTGCGTGCCCGCACCGATCAACTAAAGGCGGGCTTCGAGGCCGATCGGGCCCTGATTTAGAAGGGGGAAGCCTTTTCTTCTTATGCTCCGGGATGGATTTCCGGTCCCGACTCCCGCCCGGGTTGATCCTGCACAACGCCGTATCAGACGAACTGGGCGACACCGTTGCCGACGGACCAGTTCGGCTTCGGTGTCTCGACAAGGGTGATGAACACGTCCTCCGGCCGGAGTCCGGGGCTGTCCCCGAGGCTGTCCGTCAGCATCCGGTAGAACGTCTTCTTCTGTTCCGTCGTCCGCGTGTCGAAGAGGGTGACGCGGACATAGATCAGATCGTCGCTGCGATCGACGCCGAAGGCGTTGCCGTAACGGAAACTGCCGGCGTCATGCTCGGAAATGGTCATGAACCGATCGTCTTCGGGGACGTTCAGCGCTTCCCGCAAAGCCCGGTAGAGGCTGTCGAAGATCGCCTGACGATAGGCTTCGGTTTTTCCCGCCCGCATCGAGATATGAGAGATCGGCATGATGGGTCCTTTCCTTTGTGGTGCCACTGGAGGTTAGGACTTACGAATATATTTTGATAGACTATTATTATTGATATCAAATATGAGATTTCAAAATGAATGAGCGCCCCCTTGATCTCGATGCGGTCAGAGCCTTCATCAATGTCGCCGACCTCGGTAGTTTCACCCTTGCGGCGGAGGCCATGGGGGCGACACAGTCCGCCGTCAGTCTGAAGTTGAAGCGTCTTGAAGAGAGGCTGGGCTGCAGGCTGATCGAACGGTCGCCAAGACATGTTCAGATCTCGGCGCGCGGCGAAGCGTTTATCGGTTCCGCGCGGGAGATGCTGGCGGCGCATGATCGCGCTCTTGCGACGCTGTCCACCGCCCGGACCCGTTTTGTCGTTGGCATCAGCGATCATGTCGCCGGCCCCGAGTTCCCGGCCTTGATCGCCCGCATCAACGCCAACGACCCGCAGCTCCTCATCGAGGCCCGGGTCGGCTCGTCCGGTGATCTGCTCAAGAGCTACGACAGACGTGAGATCGATGCGGCGTTCGTGCGGTTCCATGCGGGTCGGGACGACGGGGCGATCCTGACCGATGAGAAATTCGGATGGTATGCGGCACCCGGCTGGCATCCCCGCGCCGGGGAACCCTTACCCATCGCGACACTCGCCGAACCCTGCGGCGTCCGAAGCCTGGCGGACCGTTTGCTCGACGACGCCGGGGTCGATTGGACCGAAAGTTTTGTCGGGGGTGGTGTCGCCGCGGTGTCTGCCGCGGTGATGGCCGGCCTCGGCGTTGCGGCGATGTCGCGGCGCATGCTGCCTCTGGGCGCGGTCGATGTCGGTCCCCGCCTGGGGTTGCCGGAACTTCCCCGTTTGCCCATTTTCCTTCATGTGAGAGTGAACCAGGGGCCTGCGCGCGAGGTGCTCAGCTCTTTGTCGGCTGCGTTGAAGGGCGCCGTCGGAGACTAGGGAGTAACCCCCTGGGAGGTTTTTCCCGGTGGATGCCGCTTGTCCCGGCCTATTTCTTATGCCCCGGGATGGTCTTCCAATCCCAACTGGCGCCCTGGTCGAGCGGGTCCCAATCTTCGTCCTGCCGCTTTTTCATCTTCCGCCGCAGGGCCGGATCGGTGGGGATGTTCTGGAAGTCCCAAGCATTGTCGACCCGGCCGGCCTTGGGCTGCTTCTTTTCCTCGACCTTCCTGGCCTTGCGTCCCGCGATGACCTGGTCCACCGCGCCCTGGATCGACCTGTTGAGCTTGCTGGTCTGGACCTGGACATGGGCCTCGGTGACGGCGTCGCTGGCGACGACCTTCTTGGCGGCACCGGGCAGCATGTCGAAGCCCTCGGCGGCCTTGTCGTAGTCCTCGCGCTTGCCCGTGCGGGCCGCGTTGCCGATGGCGTTGGAGACCGGATGGACCCCCAGATTCTTGCGAACCGTACCGGCGAGAATCTTGAGGGACTCCCGATCCGCCTTGCTCAATTGGCCATTGGCCGGCGCGCCGTTCTTCGGCTTGCCCTTGTTGTTCGCCATCCCAACACTCTTTCGTCGGCGCCAAAGGCGCCACAAACCCCAACACAACCGAAAGAATAGGGGGTTTCCCGCCGTTTCGGAAACGGATTTATGAGTGTTTTAATCAAATCGCCGGGATTTGAGGCATCGGACGGCATAGGCCGCCGAGTCCCGGACGACATCCGAAGGATCTTCCACCAGACTTTCGGCCAGGGGCAATAGGGACTTGTCGCCCGAATTCCCGATGGCGATCAACACATTGCGCACGAAACGGTCCCGCCCGGTTCGCTTGATGGGCGAGCCGCGGAATTTCTCCCGAAAGGCGGTGTCGTCGAGGCGGGCCAGATCCGCGAGAGCCGGTCCCCAGAGGTCCTCGCGTTTCGGGAGAGCGGGATCCGCCGGCGCGTTCGCGAATTTATTCCAGGGACAAACCGCGAGACAGTCGTCGCAGCCATAGATCCGGTTGCCCATCTTCGGCTTCAGATCCTCCGGGATGACGCCCTTGTGCTCGATGGTCAGGTAGCTGACGCATTTCCGCGCGTCGAGCGTATAGGGCGTCGGAAAGGCGTCCGTCGGGCAGATGTCCAGGCAGGCCCGGCAACTGCCGCAATGGTCGCGCTCCGGCGGGTCCGGGGGAAGGTCGAGGGTGGTGAGGATCTCGCCCAGGAACAGCCAGGACCCGTCCTGGCGGCTGACCAGATTGGTGTGCTTGCCCTGCCAGCCGGCCCCGGCCTGCTGGGCGACCGTCTTCTCCAGGATGGGCGCGGTGTCGACGAACACCTTGACCTCGGCTCCTCCCACCTCCGTCCTGGTCGCCTCCTCGACGATCCAGCGGGCGAGGCGCTTCAGCCTCTTCTTGATAACGTCGTGATAGTCCTTGGACTGGGCATAGACGCTGATCACGCCGCGGTCCGGCGTGTCGAGCAAGGTGAGGGGATCCGCTGGCGGGGTGTAGCGGGTGGTCAGGACGATGGCGGTGCGGGCATCGGGCCACAGCGCATCCGGACTGCGGCGGCGGTCCTTGGTCTCGGCCATCCAGGCCATGTCGCCCTGATGGCCTTTGTCCAGGAAATGGTCCAGGCGCTCTCCGGCCGTCGCGGGCAGACGGGCCGTCGTGAAATGGGCGGCGGCGAAGCCCTCGGCGCGCGCCCGCTCGCTGATCTTCCGTTTGAGGTCCGCCGTCACCCGCGGCCCCGGTAGGGAGGCACGCCCTGGTCGGGCACCCAGACCCCGTCGGGCAGCGTGCCGTGCTGCCAGAAGACATCGATGGGAATCCCGCCCCTGGGATACCAATAGGCCCCGATTCGGAACCAGACCGCCTCCGTCACCTCGACGATGCGCTTGCCGACCATCACCGAGCAGGCCTCGTGAAAGGCGCCGTGATTGCGGAAGGCGCCGAGGAACAGCTTCAACGACTTGGATTCGACGAGATAGGGGCCGGGAACATAGTCGATCACCAGATGGGCGAAGTCGGGCTGGCCGGTCAGCGGGCAGAGGCTGGTGAATTCCGGGGCGACGAACCGGACCGCATAGGGCGTGTCCGGATGGGGGTTTGCGACCCGCTCCAACACCGCCTCCTCGGGTGTGGCGGGCAGATTGGTCTTGCCGCCGAGTTGGGTCAGGGTCTGGTAGATGTTCTCGCTCATACCGTTTTCCTAAAGGGGCGGGATATCGCCCTCGTCGAGATGGGCCAGCCGTTCGGCGGCAAAGGCCGCGAAGCCGCCCTGCTCGATGGCGTCCCGCATCGCCGCCATCAGCCTTTGGTAATGGCGCAGATTATGCCAGGTCAGCAGCATCGGCCCCAGCATCTCCTCGGCCTTGAACAGATGATGAAGATAGGCGCGGCTGTGCATGGTGCAACCGGGGCAGTCGCACCCCGCCTCGAGCGGACGCGGGTCCTCGGCGTGCCGGGCGTTCCGCAGATTGACCTCGCCCCGCGCGGTGAACGCCTTCGCGGTGCGGCCGGCCCGGGTCGGCATGACGCAATCGAACATGTCGACCCCCCGGGCGACGGCGCCGATCAGATCGGACGGGCGCCCGACGCCCATCAGATAGCGGGGCTTGTCCTCGGGCAGATGGGGCGTGGAGGCGTCCAGCACCCGGAACATCTCCGCCTGTGGCTCGCCCACCGCGAGCCCACCCACGGCATAGCCGTCGAACCCGATGCCGGTCAGGATATCGCTGCTGACCTTCCGGAGGTCGTCGTAGACCGATCCCTGGACGATCCCGAACAGACCGTAGCCGGCGCGCTTGCGATAGGCGGATTTGCTGCGTTCCGCCCAGCGCATGGAAAGTTCCATCGACGTTTTCGCCACGTCGTGCATCGCCGGGAAGGGCGTGCACTCGTCGAAGGCCATGGTGATGTTGGCATCCAGTTGATGCTGGATCTCGATGGAGCGTTCCGGAGTCAGCAGATGCTTCGAGCCGTCGATATGGCTTTGGAAGGTCACGCCCTTCTCGGTCATCTTCCGAATGCCGGCCAACGACATCACCTGGAACCCGCCGGAATCTGTCAGGATCGGGCCGTCCCAGCCCATGAAGCGATGCAGGCCGCCGAGCCGCTCGATCCGGTCGGCGCCGGGCCGCAGCATCAGATGGTAGGTGTTGCCGAGAATGATCTCCGCCCCGGTCGCCTTGACGTCGGCCCCCTTCATCGCCTTGACCGTGGCCGCCGTGCCGACCGGCATGAAGGCCGGGGTCTCCACGGTGCCGTGGGCGGTGGTCACGGTGCCTCTGCGTGCCCGGCCGTCGGTCGCGTGCAGCATGAAGGGCAGTTCGGGGCTCATTGCGAATCCTCGCGCCGGTCTTCGCTCAGGTCCTCGCGCCGGTCCTCGCGCCGGTCCTCGCGCAGTAGGAAGCTGCCGTCACCATAACTGAAGAACCGGTAGCGTTCGGCGACCGCGTGGGCATAGGCCGCCTTCATGGTCTCGGTCCCGGCGAAGGCGCAGACCAGCATGAACAGGGTCGATTTCGGCAGGTGGAAGTTGGTGATCAGCGCGTCGACCGCCCTGAAGCGGTAGCCCGGCAGGATGAAGAGATGGGTTTCCCCGGTCTCCGCCCGGATGGTGCCGTCCTCGTCGGTGATGCTCTCCAGGACCCGCATGGCGGTGGTGCCGGCGGCGATGATGCGGCCGCCCTTCGCGCGGACGTCGTTGAGCCTTGCCGCCGCCTCCGGCGTCATTTCGAACCATTCGCCATGCATCATGTGGTCCCGCGGGTCCTCGGTCTTCACCGGCAGGAAGGTCCCGGCCCCGACATGAAGCGTGGTCTCGACCCGCTCGACCCCTTTCTCCTCGATCTCCTTCAGCAACGCATCGGTGAAGTGGAGCGAGGCGGTGGGGGCGGCGACAGCGCCAGGACGGGCGGCGAAGACGGTCTGGTAATGGTCGCGGTCCTCTTCCCGCGGCCCCTCCTTGCGATCGATATAGGGCGGCAGCGGCATCGCGCCCTGGGCATCGAGGGCGTGGAAGAAGCTGGCCGGATCGGTTTTGAAGTCGAGTAAGACCTCGGCCCCGACCCGGTCCTCGACCCTGGCCGCCAGACCGTCCGCGAAGTCGACGACATCGCCGGGCCGCAAGCGTTTCGCCGGGCGGGCGAAGGCCCACCATTTCTGCTCCGTCGGTGTGCTGGCCGCTTGCTTATGCAGGGTGACCTCGACACGGGCATCGCCGCGGCGGCCGAAAAGCCGGCTCGGGATGACCTTGGTGTTGTTGATCACGAGCGCATCCCCCGGCCGGAACAGGCTCGGCAGGTCGCGTACGGTCTTGTCCTGGATCCCATCCGGCGCCGGACCCAGCACGCCCAGCAGCCGCGCGCTGTCACGCGGTTCCGCCGGGCGTTGGGCGATCAGGTCGTCGGGCAGGGTGAAATCGAAATCATCGGTCTTCATCGGCGCGGCATATAGCGTTCCGATGCCGGCGTGAAAAGCAGTATCGTGAATCCCGTAGCCAGGTGTGGGCCGAATGGGGCTTATGTCCGCTGCGTCAACGCGATCAGTCGACCGTCTCGCCTTGGCCCTCCAGGACCGGGTGGTTCTCGTCGGAAACGACATCGTCTCCGGCCATCCAGTCCTCCCGGTCGACCTTGATCTTTTCGATCGCCGTTTCCGACACGCTCGCGACTTCCTCCGCCGTCAACAGGGGGTGGCGTTGCTGCAGTGCCGCATGAACCATCGCGGTCGCCGCACCCTCGTCTTGATCCTTCATGATGCCCAGGCGGTAGGCCACCGCGATGGCGTCGAGATCGTCTTGGGTCAAATTCATCGGCTTGTTCCTCTTCCCTCGGGGCGAACGACTGTACGTCCACTCCCGGTATGGCCCGGTTGTAGGCCCACCCGGGAAACGATGATTCTTCCGGGACGACGTTTTGTAGGGATAATACGTCACCCTTCGCGCGGGGCGTTTCCGGGAAAATCGGTCCGGATCTTCCGGAAAGCCGCCGTTTTCCTAAGTAGAGCGTCTTGCCGAAAGGAGATTTCTCGCCACTTTTGAGTGTAAATCAAGCCCGTCTGGCGAGGCGTTATGGCGGATTGTCGGGCAGTTCGGTCTCGGCGCCGTGATCTTCTTCGCCACCGGGACCGTAAGCCTGCGGGATGGGTCACGGCGCGTTCACGGCAATGTCACTTCGTCGCATCCGATTAAGTCACTAGGTTCATTGGGTATTTGGGGATGAGGAGAAACGGATTGTCCGACGTGCAGGCCGGAAGCAGCCAAAAGGCGATGAGTGTCGCGCCCTTTCCCGCAAAAAGACCCGTCGATGCCGCGCCGCACCACGGATTTTCGATGAAAATCCGGCGGGCGATCTTCGCGACCTTGACCGGCGGGACGATGCTGGCCGCCCTGGCCGCCCTGGCGCTGCTCCTGGCCCCCGGGGGCTTCTCCCTGGTCGAGACCTTGATGCTGGGCGCCTTCGCCGTGACGCTGCCTTGGACGGTGATCGGCTTCTGGAACGCGGTGATCGGCTTCGTCCTTAATACCTTTTTCACCGATCCGCTTAAGATGGTGTGTCCGGTCGCCCATGCCTACGACCCGAAGGCGGCGGTCCGCGGGCGCACGCTGATCGCCATGCCGGTCCATAACGAGGACCCCGACCGGGTCTTCCGTCACCTGAAGGCGCTGGTCCATGGGCTCGAGCGGGGGCCGGACGGCAACAAATTCGACATTGCCCTTTTGTCCGACAGCACCGATCCGGCGATCTATCTCGAGGAACAGCGCCGCTTTGCCGCGTGGCGGGAGGACAGCCCCCATCCGGACCGTCTCTTCTACCGGCGCCGGACCGATAACACCGGCAAAAAGATGGGTAATCTTTGGGAGCATCTCGACCGGGTCGGCCGGGACTACGACTATCTTCTCGTGCTCGACGCGGACAGCCTCATGTCCGCCTCCCTGGTCGGGCGATTGGCTCGTATCATGGACAGGAACCCGGATCTCGGCATTCTGCAGACACTCGCCGTCGGCCTGCCGAGCGATAGCCCGTTCACCCGGCTGTTCCAGTTCGGCATGCGGCATGGCATGCGTTCCTTCACCATGGGCAGCGCCTGGTGGCAGGGCGACGACGGCCCCTATTGGGGGCATAACGCGGTTCTGCGCATGCGGCCCTTCCTGGAGCATTGCCGGCTGCCGGAGTTGCCGGGCAAGGCGCCTTTCGGGGGGCAGATCCTGAGCCACGATCAGGTCGAGGCGGTGATGATGCGCCGGGCCGGCTACGCCGTCCGGGTGATCCCGGAGGAAGGCGGGTCCTATGAGGAAAACCCGCCGACCCTGCCGGATTTCATTACGCGCGAGACGCGCTGGTGCCAGGGCAATCTTCAATACAAGGCGCTGTTGACCCTGCCCGGACTTCGGAACATGGGGCGGCTGCAGCTTGTCTTGGCCATGTTGATGTATCTGTCGCCGCTCGCCTGGATGTCCTTCGTGTTGCTGGGCCTCGCCATGGGCGTGACCCGCATGGACGGTCCGACGGTGGGCGCCGTCAGCCTGCCCTGGGACCTGCGGGGCACCGCCGCCGGGTATTGGTTGCTGGCGGCGATGCTGTTCATGGCCTTCGCGCCGAAGATTATGGGCGTGCTCGATGTCCTCCTGCGGCCGCAGCGGCGTCAGGCCTATGGCGGGACGCCGCGGGTGCTGAGCGGGTTCGTGGTCGAACTGATCTTCTCGACGCTGATGGCGCCGATCGTCGCCTTGTCGCTGTCGATCTTTGCGATCGGCCTGTTCTTCGGCCGCAGCATATCCTGGGGCGCCCAGAACCGGAGCGACTACGCCATGAGTTGGGTCGATGCGGCGAGCCATTTCCGCATCCATTTCGCCCTCGCCGTCCTGGTCACGGCGGCGATCGCCGCGACGCAGCCTACTCTGCTCTATTGGGCGGCGCCGATCCTCGCGGGATGGTTCCTGGCGACCCCCTTCACGGTGGCGACCAGCCGGCTTGAGGCGGGCCGCTGGATGCGCAGATGGGGTTTCGCCGCGTTGCCGGAGGAATTCGGCCGGCCGGTTACCCTGATCCGCGCCGGGGTGCGCAAGCCGAAAGGGGCGCGGGCGGCGAACCCGGAGATCGTTCAGCAGGCGGCCTGATAGCCGGCCTATTCGGGGTCGATCCGGTCGCCCAGGAAGCGCAACACATTCGCCAACTCCCGCTTCCACAGCGGCCAGACATGGCCACCGTCGGTGATCCGCATCTCGACCGGCAGACCGCGGTCCCGGAGAGCCAGAAAAAGATGGCTGGCACCGCGCCAGAGCTCGAAATAGTCGTCGTCGCCTGTCGTGATGTAGCTGGCCGGCGGGTCTTCCATCAGCGCCAGGCGGTCCAAGGGGCTGAAGACATTGGCCGCCCTGAGACGATTTGGGTCGAGCGGGTCTCCGAACACCGGCCCGAACAGGCCGATCTGGGCCTTTCCGAGCCGCCAGGCGTGATCGACATCGGAGACGATGGCCGGTGAGAGGGCCGCCGTCGCCACGAAACTCTCCGGGTGGTGATAAGCGAGCCGCAAGGCCCCGAAACCGCCCATGGAGATCCCGGCGACCGCGCGGCTCCGCCGGTCGCCGATCCCGCCATGACGGGCCTCGACGGCGGGGATGAAGGTATCGACGAAGCGGGTCGCCACGGGACCGAAGGCCTCGCTGTCCACATACCAGCTGTTACCGAGTTTCGGCAGGACGATCAGTGCCGGGGGGATCGCGCCCTCCGCGATGAGACGGTCGGCGGCCGCCTCCAGACCGGCGGCGTGGAACCAGGCCCCCGGACCCGCGTTATAGCCGTGCAGCAGATAGATCACGGGAAGCGGCGTTTCCGCCGGGACGCCGTCAGGCCGGTAAACCCAATAGGGCACCGGCGCGTTCAGCCCCGCGACATCGAGCGACAGGTCCCGGGTGATCTCGCCCGCCTGGCCCCCCGAGAGGCCGAGGCCGGCTGAGAAAAGGGCCGCGACCAGCGCCCGGCGGATCAATCGGCGGCTCCCGGCTGGAAACGGGCCGCGCCATAGGGCGGTGCCGACTCCGGCCGCGGCGCGGGGGCCGACTTTGCCGCGGGGGTCTTCCGCCAGGGCTGTCCCTTGAAGAAACCGGCCACGTAGGCGACCGCGATCAACAGGGCGAAGCCCGACAGATTGGCAAGCGCCCAGGTGACCATGTCGCGCTCCGCGACGTCGAGGAACATGCCGCCGATCCGGGACAGGACGAGGCCGGCCAGGAAGGTGGCGAGGGCCTGTTGCCCGACCTTCACGATCGGTTTGAAGACCGGCGCGCGTAGCTTGTTCTCATGCCCGCGCAGGAGATAGAGGGCGATATAGGCGAGAGCCAGGAAATGCAGATATCGCAGGATGCCGAAGTCGGTTTTCTGTGTGAACCAGCGCAGCGACTGATGCAGGTCGTTCATCACCGCGGTGGTGTATCCGAAGCTCTCCATCAGATGGGCGTCGATCGCCCGTCGGCTCATCCAGAACTCATAAGGGATCTGGACCACGACGAACACGACCGCTGTCCAGAAGACCAGACGGTGCATCGGCGGCGGCTTCAGCCATCCCGCCCCGAAGGCGAACCCTGTGAAGAACAGGAGCTGCCAGGCCAGCGGATTGAAATACCAGGGCCGGACATCCCCGTTCTCGTTTGCCCACCATTCGGCCGGGAACTCCCAGCCGAAGGCGTGGACGCAGGCCCAGAGACCAAGGGAGAAGCCAATCGCCAGACCCACATGGACCCGGCTTAACAGGATCATCACCGGCAGCAGCAGCAAGGCGCCGAAATACATCGGCAGGATGTCGAACAGATTCGGCACGTAGGTGAACGTCATCAGATGGATGATGCCGCGCGCCGGATCGTTGACGAAATGGTAGAGATTGAGTTGGCCGATATAGTCCTTGCCGGTGTCGAGATGGAAGGTGCCGAGGGCGACGACGGCCAGGATCGTGAAGAACAGCGCGATATGGGCCCAGTAGATCTGCCAGCAGCGATACAGCACCCGGGCGCACCCGACCCCCCAGCCATATTTCCGAAAGGCGCCGCCGAAGGCGATGGCCGAGGCGAAGCCGGAGCAGAAGACGAAGATCTCGGTCGCGTCCGATGGGCCGAACCGCGCCGGGATGTAGAGGGTCCAGGCATTGCCGGGCATATGGGCGCAAAAGATGATGAACATCGCGAGGCCCCGAAAGAAGTCGAGCCGCACATCCCGTCCGCGCGGCACCACCGCCGCGCCGGTCGCCGGGTCCACCGCCCGCCCACTGCTCCCACTACTATCGATTCCAACCATGCCGGCCTTTCCCGAATTTCGCGCGCCGTAACACCCCGGGGGAGGGGGCTGGCCGCTCAAGGAATACATAAACCGGAGAATCGCGAACGGTGATCACAAGGCCGTTTTTGGTCCGAAAAATGATCCAGATCACCTTTTTTGGATCAAAACACCGTTAGTTTAAGGGAATGGAATATACCGCGCAGCGGGTCGTCGAGGCCTTCAGGAAGAGATAGATCCTGTCCGGCGAGGTCACCCGATCGATATCGATCAGCGTTCTTGGCGGCCCTCCGGGAACGACCCGGTCCGCGAATTGGACCGCATAACGATTGGTGTTTCGTTGGCCGAGCGTTCGCGCGCGGCAGGCGCGGGTCGCGTCCTGGTCCCGCTCCGCGACGTCCTCGAAAGGCGCCTCGAGCCGTAGAAGAATGACCTGGCTCGATTGATCGAGGGGCAGAGAGTCCCGCTCGAGATCGTCGAGAATGGAAAAAGGCGGCGGTGACGTGAGATGGCTCGGTTCGGTCCGTTTCAGCGGCAGCGCCGAGCCGGGCGCCGACCATGATAGGACCGTGAGGACCGAAAGCGTGGCGAAGACGCCGTTACGCGGAGACCGCCACATCGCCGAGCCATTGTTCGATCGCCTCGGCACAGCGCTGCCAATGGGTGTCGACCATCAGACCGTGAGCGATCTCCGGCAGCCTTTCATAGCGCGCCCCGTGGTAGAGTGCTGTCCGGACGCAGACATCGTCGGGGATCAGCTTGTCGCGGGTGCCCCGTACCACCAGGGTCGGGATGCCGAGGGCCTGGGCGCTGACGGCCGCCTGGGGCATGTGCGCCTGGCTCAGCGCAAGGGTCGGCTCCGCCCTCAGTCGGCCGAAGATCGCTTCGACCATCGCCTGGGGCGCATCCTCCGACAGCATCGCCCGGCGGGTCATGTCCGGTGTTGCCGAATGGGGCTCCAGGGCGGTTTGCAGAGCGGCGAACCAAAGATGGGGATCGGCGAAGGCCAGTTGGGTGTTGGACCAGGCCATGCCCTCGATCGGCGCCGGCGCCAAAAGGCAGAGCGCGCGGGGGGCCACATGCCCCAACGCCATCTGGGCCACGAGCCCGCCCATGGAATGGGCGACCACCACAACGGGGCCGTCGACGCCCGCGACCACTTCCTTCAAATCCTGGACATACTGATCGAGGCCGATGCCGTTCGGCGGGGTCTCGGGATCGCCATCGGCATGGCCGCGGAACCCGAAGGCGACGCAGGGATAACCCTTTTCGGTGAAATGCTGCAGAAAGCCGCCGAGCCAGATCCAGGCGCCGGCGAAGGCGCCATGGGCGAAGACGAGCGTCGGGCGGCCCTCGGCCGGGCCGTTCGGGCCGACTTTCAGAATTTCCAGGGGGATGTCGTCAAAGGCGGGCATGGGGGTCCGGAAGGGATTGAACAAACGGTTTCTCCGACCGGTCCGCGGCCATCATTTTTCGGTACATTAGAGACAACTTAGGGACCAATGGTCCTTTTGGAAAGCACTGATCTGGCAACGCCTTTACCATCGGGCCGCTGACCGGCGAAACGAGGGGGGCCGATTTCCCGCAGGAGTTTCCGGCGCATCGCGTCGCCGAAATCCGGGAAATCGCGGGCGGTCTCCACAAAGGCGCCGGGACCGCCAATGACGTTGGCGTGGAAATAGGATGTGAGATCGTCGCCATGTTCCTCGATGGCGAGGCCGTTGATGGTGATCCCCGCATCCACCAACCGGTCGCGGACCGTGTGGGTCTTCCGCAGGTTGTCGGCATGGCCGTTGCCGGCGATATCGATGACCCGCCGCCGTGCCGTGCCGGGCGCGCCTGCGAATTGCTCGCCGGCGAAGGCGAGCCCGCCATGGATCATGGTGTTGCCGCCGGGAAGCTGGCGGGGCAGCACGATGAGGGCCGAGACCAGAGCGTCGATATCCGCATCTTCCCGCAATGTGACCCAGGGCAGGGCGACCGCCTGATGGTTGTCGCTGGCCCATTGGATGACCGTGACCGCGATGCCGCCGGGCGCTCCGCCGATGGCGGCCCGGATATCCGTATCGTTGAAGGCGAGCGCGGTGCCTGTCCGCTGCAGATCGTATTCGACGTCATTGACGCTCGCCGACACGTCGAAGGCCATCACCAGATGAAGTTCGACGACCGCCTGACCGGGGACCGTCCGGGGGGGCAGGGTGAGCAGAAGGACGGCCAGGAGGGCAAGGCCGGCAAGGCGAAGGGGGCGCGGCATCGGACCAGGGTCCTTGTTGACCGAAGACCCCGACCCAAGCACGCGGCGCGGGCGGCGGCAAGAAAATGCCTGCGTTGGCCCCGACGTCCTGGCCGGTTTGGACGACGTCGCGCGTGAGGCGGCAATGGCGGCGAAATCGAGATGGACTTGCGACAAGAAGGCACTCCCATGACCAACGGTCGCAATGAAGATGGGGTGACAGGCAAAAAAAACACGCCATTTGACGACAGGAACGCAAAAGCTTCGCGCCGTGCTGCTTTTGATTATTCGCGTAGTATCAATATTGGAACAGGAGTCATCCAAATGTTTGCAAGTATCAAACGCCTTGCTTTTGCCTTGATTGTTGCCCCTGTGATTTTCGTCTCGGCAACCGCCCAGGCCGCGAGCAAAGATATTGTCGATACGGCAGTGTCCGCCGGGTCTTTCGGCACGCTTGTCGCCGCCGTTCAGGCCGCCGGACTGGTCGACACGCTGAAGGGCGAGGGGCCGTTCACGGTCTTCGCGCCGACAGACGAAGCCTTCGCCAAGCTGCCGGCCGGCACGGTCGAGGATCTTCTGAAGCCGGAGAACAAGGACCAACTGGTCGCCGTGCTCACCTATCACGTGCTGCCGGGCAAGGTGATGGCCGCCGATATCGCCGGCAAGACCTTGTCGGTCGAGACGGTCCAGGGGTCGACCGCCGACATCGACGCCACCGACGGTGTGAAGATCGACGCGGCGACCGTCGTCACGGCGGATGTGGAGGCGACCAACGGCGTCATTCACGTGATCGACCAGGTCATCCTGCCGTAATTCAGGACCTGTCCTGTCGAGGAAGGGGGCTTTTGCCCCCTTTTTTGGTTAGTGGATCATCTCCGGAAGGGGGACGATCTCGATCCCGGCGTCTTCCAGCCCCTTACGGGCCGCCTCCGCCACCGCCAACGCCGTGGGCTCGTCGCCATGGACACACAGGCTGTCGATCTTGGCCGGGATCTCTTTGCCGTGGCGGCTATAGATCACCTGATTGCGGACCATGTTCACAACGCGCTCAGCGGCGAACGCCGGATCCTTGATCACCGCCCCCTGGATCTTGCGCGAGGTCAGGGTGGCGTCGTCCTCGTAGAGCCGGTCGACAAAGGCCTCGCGGGCCATCACCAGCCCCAATTCCTCTCCGGCCTTCTCCAATTCCGTGTTGGGCAGGACGAGATTGATCAGCCCGGGGTCGACGGTTTTGATCGCCCGGCCGATGGCCATCGCATAGTCGGGGCGGACACAGGCCATGTTGTTGAGCGCCCCATGGGCCTTCACATGGGTAACGGTCAGGCCGGCATAGGACGCCATCGCCATCAACGCGCCGATCTGATAGGCGACCATATGTTCGAGTTCCGTCGCGTCCATGTCGATTTGGCGCCGTCCGAACCCCCAGAGATCGTTGAAGGATGGATGGGCGCCGATGCTGACCCCCTCGGCCTTCGCCGCCGTGACCACCCCGTGCATCACCGACGCGTCGCCGCCATGGAAGCCGCAGGCGACATTGGCGGACCGGACGATTTTCAAAAGGGCGGCGTCGTTTCCGATGTCATAGGCGCCATGCCCTTCGCCCATATCCGCGTTGATGTTGACCTTCTGCGCCATCTGTCCTGTCCTATCCCCTGTGTTCGCGAGCCTTTCTGTCTTCGCGACGCATCCCCGCTTTGTCAACAGGACCCCTTATGGCCTCCCCCGTTCCCTATCCGCGATTCCTGCCCTGTGGCGATGCCGCCCTGATCGTCGAGTTCGGAAACGCCGTCGACAAGGCGCTGAACGACAAGGTGCTGGCGCTCGATCAACGCCTCGCCGCGGCCCCGCCGGACGGGATGGTGGAGACCGTGCCGACCTTCCGGTCGCTGATGGTGCATCTCGATCCCCTGGTGACGGACCCGGCCACGGTGGAGGCGCATATCGCAGGCCTGTTGGGCGATCTCGCGGGGAGTGCCGCGCCCGGTCCCATATGGCGGGTTCCGGTGTGCTACGAGGGCGATCTGGCCCCCGATCTGGAGGATGTCGCCCGGGCGACGGGCACCAGCGCGACAGAGGTGGTGGCCCTCCACAGCGGCGCGCTGTTTCAGATTTATATGCTCGGTTTTCTGCCCGGGTTTCCCTATCTCGGCGGGTTGCCGGACACGCTCTATCTCCCCCGCCGGACCAATCCGCGGACCCGGGTTCCCGCCGGCTCGGTCGCCATCGCCCAGAGCCTGAGCGCCATCTATCCGGTGGTCTCGCCCGGCGGTTGGCACTTGATCGGCAACACGCCGATCCGGCTGTTCGATTCCGGACGGGACGATCCGGCGCTGTTCGCGTCCGGCGACCGCATCCGTTTCGTACCGGTCGAGGCCGCCGAGTTCGCGCGGATCGCCGACGCCGTCGCGGGCGGTGACTTTGTCGTCGAGAAAGAGACGGTCTGATGGCCATGCTGAAAATCATCGATCCGGGCCTGATGACCACGGTCCAGGATTTCGGCCGGCCCGGTTTCCAGAGTCTCGGGGTGCCGGTGTCCGGCGCCGTCGACCGGGACGTGCTGGTCCTGGCCAACATGCTGGTCGGCAATTCCGCCAATACGGGCGCGCTTGAGCTCCGCTATATGGGGGTCACCGTCGAGGCGGTGGGCGGCGCGGTTCTGCTGGCG
Source organism: Alphaproteobacteria bacterium (assembly GCA_024743275.1). GTDB lineage: Bacteria > Pseudomonadota > Alphaproteobacteria > JANSWW01 > JANSWW01 > JANSWW01. The sequence continues at coordinate 103,950 of JANSWW010000012.1, read as the reverse complement.
CTCGCCGGAACCGCCGCGCCGGCGACGTTGACCCTGCCCGGCGGCGCCCAGGAGCCGGTGCCGGGATGGCGGAGCGTTCTGCTGCCCGAGGGCGCGCGCCTCAAGCTCGGTGGGTTTCCCGACAGCGCCACGGCCTATCTCGCGGTCAAGGGTGGCTTCGATATCGCCCCGGTGATGGAAAGCGCGTCGACCTATGCCGCGAGCGGTGTCGGGGGCCATGAGGGGCGGGCGCTGGTCGCCGGCGATCTGTTGGACGTTCTCGGCGAAGCGGGGGATGCGGTCCCCCATGGGTTCGACCGGGTACCCGATCTGAGGACCGACCGGGCCATCCGGGTCGTGCTGGGTCCCCAGGCGGACGCCTTCACCGCCGATGCCGTCACGCGTTTTCTGGGCGCGGAGTGGTCGGTGACCAAGGACGCCGACCGGATGGGTCTGCGGCTCGACGGGCCGGCGTTGGCGCATGCGGACGGCTTCAATATCATCTCCGACGGGATCACATCGGGCTCCGTTCAGGTGCCGGGCACCGGGCGGCCGATCATTCTCCTGGTCGACCGGCAGACGACGGGGGGCTATCCGAAAATCGCGACGGTGATCTCCGCCGATCTGGCCGCGCTGGGGCGAAAACGGCCCGGGGACCGGATCCGGTTCGAGGCGGTTTCGGCCGCCGAGGCGGTGGCGATCCGACGCGACCACGAGGCCTGGCTGGTCCATCTCGCCGGCGGGATCGGACCCGTGCGGGCGGATGGCAGCATCGATCTGGACGCGCTCTATTCCGAAGAGTTGATCACCGCGCTCGTCGATGTGCACGATCACTAGCTATTCGGTTCCGGCATTCGATGGATCGGACCGAGTGTGAATCGGTCGGGCTTTGAAGCCCTTTGCTTGCCGATGAACTCGCCGGGCGGTCAGTCCCTTGAGCGTCTTCAGTCGTCGCCCGAGACCGTGCCGACAGCCGCCCAAGCCTGAGAAGGGGGCGGCAGACCCGGACGCGAAGCGCAGGATGAAAAACGACCCGGCCAGCTCCGACGGCAACCGTTCCGCGGCTCTCAAAATGTGGGGGAGAAATAAATGGTCGGAGAGAGAGGATTCGAACCTCCGGCCCCTGCCTCCCGAAGACAGTGCTCTACCAGGCTGAGCTACTCTCCGACCGGAGCGGGGTATATATCGGCTCCCTTCGGGCGATGCAAGCCGTGAATTGGCCGATCCGGCAATAAGTTTCGCGGCTCTTTCCGGGGGCCGCACCGGACGGCGCCTGACCCCCATCGGGACCCCGCGCGCTCCCGACGCCTACCCTATCCGGCGCGCTCCGTGTAGGTTAGGGCACGATGACCATGGGCAGCGAACAACGACAGTCCCCCCCGGCGGGGGCGGAGCGCGCGGGCGACCGGGAGAACCACATCCTGGTGGTCGACGACGACCGCCGTCTGCGCGCCCTTTTGAGCCGCTATCTGACCGAGAACGGTTTTCGTGTGTCGGTCGCCGCCGACGCCTCCGAGGCGCGGCAGATGATGGGGGCCTTCGATTTCGATCTCGCCGTCGTCGACGTGATGATGCCCGGCGAGAATGGCATCGACCTGACCCGCGATCTGCGCAGCAAGGGCGCCCTGCCGATCCTGTTGCTGACCGCCATGGACGAGCCGGCGGACCGAATCCGGGGCCTGGAGGGCGGGGCGGACGACTATCTCACCAAACCCTTCGAGCCGCGCGAACTGGTTCTGCGCATTTCCTCGATCCTGCGGAGGGCACGCTCCACCCCGGCACGGCCCGCCGCCGAAACCCTTGGCCTTGGGGGAATCGTGGTCAACCTCTCGACCGGCATCCTGCACCGGGCGGAGGACGGGGAGGAGTTCGGCCGTCTGACCACGGCGGAGCTGGCCATGCTTTCGGCCCTCGCCGCCAAGATGGGCGAGCCGGTCTCCCGCGACGATCTCGCCGCCGCCACCGGGGCGGATGGGGGCGAGCGGGCGCTCGACGTGCAGGTGACTCGCCTGCGCCGCAAGATCGAGGCGGACCCCAAATTCCCGCGCTTCCTCGTCACCGTGCGGGGCAAGGGCTACATGTTGCAGGCCGGGTGACCCATGCGCCTTCCGTTTTCCTCCGTCCGGCTTCCCTTTCTGCCCCACGGGCCGATCCTGAAGCCCTTTCTGCCGCGCACCCTGTTCGGCCGATCGCTCTTGATCATCATCACGCCGATGATCCTGGTGCAGATCATCTCCACCTTCGTCTTTTATGAGCGGCATTGGGAACTGATCACCCGCCGCCTGTCGGGCGCGCTGGCCGGCGAGATCGCGATCATGGCCGACTTGCGGGAAAGCGGGACCAAGGACGCGGTTCTGTTGGAACTGCGCGTGTTGGCGCGGGATCAACTCTGGCTGCACAGCGATTTCCGCGACGGGGATATCCTGCCCAATGTGGCCGCCGAGGCCGACGGGCCGGTGGCGACCATCCTGTCCCGCGAGCTTTCGGAGCGGGTGCGGCGTCCCTTCCGCATCGATCTCAGCGATGCCGACGACGCCAAGATCGAGGTCCAGTTGGCCGACGGCGTCCTGGAGGTGGTCACCACCAAGAAGCGGCTAATCTCCCACACGTCCTATGTGGTGGTGCTGTGGATGGTCGGCAGCTCGCTCATTTTGTTCGCGGTCGCCATCGTCTTCATGCGCAACCAGATCCGGCCGATCCGCCGCCTCGCCGTCGCCGCCGACCGTTTCGGCAAGGGCCAGGAGAGCCCGGGCTTCAAGCCGGAGGGGGCGTCCGAGGTGCGTCAGGCGGCCTCCGCCTTCCTGCGCATGCGCGACCGGCTCAAGCGGCAGATGGACCAGCGCACGGAGATGCTGGCCGGGGTCTCCCACGACCTGCGCACGCCGCTCACCCGGATGCGCCTGCAACTCGCCCTGATGCCGGGGGACGACCCCTCGGTCGCCGAGATCGGCGACGACATCGTCGAGATGGAGCGGATGCTGAACGGCTATCTCGCCTTCGCCCGGGGCGAGGGCACGGAACAGCCGGAGGAGGTGGATCTCGCCCTGTTGCTGGAGGATCTCGTCAACGCCGAGCGGCGGGCCGGGACCCATGTGGCGATGACGGCGGCCGACAGCCTGCCCTTCGTCGCCCGGCCGACGGCGCTCAAGCGGGCGATCGGCAATCTCCTGGCCAACGCCGGGCGCTACGGGACCCGGGTCGTGGTCGGCATCCGGCGGCTTGGCGCCCAGGTGACGGTCACCATCGACGATAACGGCCCGGGCATTCCCGAGGCCCATCGGGAGGATGTGTTCCGGCCCTTCTTCCGGATCGACGCCAGCCGCAATCCGGAGACCGGCGGCACCGGACTGGGGCTCACCATCGCCCGCGACATCGTCCGCGGCCATGGCGGCGAGATCATGCTCTCCCGATCGCCCCAGGGCGGTGTGCGCGCCGAGGTGACGTTGCCGATCTAGCGTCCTCTCTTCACCCTCTCCCAAGAGTGGGAGAGGGGAGGGTGAGGGTTGATGGCGGGGTTGTCCGGGGTTGCTCAACCCCCCTCTATCCCCCCTTGTCAGGGGGGAGAAACAACGCGACACCCCGCTGCCAGATTAATACGCCCGGTCGACGGAGAAGCTGGCGAGGTCGGCGAGGATATCGCGGATCGGATGGGCCGGCGTGACCGCGAGGTCGTCGCGGGCGCGTTCCGCATAGCCCCGGGCCTCTTTGAGGCTGTCTTCCAGGGTGTCGTATTTGCGAATGAGCGCGATGGCGTGCTCAAGATCGCCGTCCGCCTGCTCCTGCTCCTCCAGGGTCCGCTTCCAGAAGGTGCGTTCCTCTTCGGTGCCCCGTTCGAAGGCGAGGATCACCGGCAGGGTCAGCTTGCCGTCCCGGAAGTCGTCGCCGACGGCCTTGCCCATGGTCTCCGCGTCGGCGGCGTAATCGAGCACGTCGTCGGTCAACTGGAAGGCGGTGCCGAGATTGCGGCCATAGGATTCGAGATGGTCGCAGATCTCCTGCGGCTGGTCCGCGACCACGGCGCCGACCCGGGCGGCGGCGGCGAACAGCTCGGCGGTCTTCGCCTCGATCACCTGAAGATAGGCCGCCCGGTCGGTCGTGGTGTCGTTGGCGGTCAGAAGCTGGTGCACCTCGCCCTCCGCGATCACGGCGGAGGCCTGGGAGAGGATGCGCAGGACCTCCAGGGAGCCTGTCTCGACCATCAATTGGAAGGCGCGGGAGAACAGGAAGTCGCCGACCAGCACGCTCGCCTTGTTGCCCCAGATGGCGTTGGCGCTGTCGAGACCGCGGCGCAGGGCGCTTTCATCGACCACGTCGTCATGTAGCAGGGTGGCCGTGTGGATGAACTCGACGGAGGTCGCGAGCTTCACATGGTCGGCCCCGTCGCCATAGCCGCAAAGCCGGGCGGCGGCCAGGGTCAGCAGCGGGCGCATGCGCTTGCCCCCGGCGGCGACGATATGGCCGGCCAATTGGGGGATCAGGACGACGGGGCTGTCCATCCGCTCGACGATCAGATGGTTGACGGCCTTCATGTCGTCGGCGACCAGCGTCAGCAAACGGTCGAGGGATTCGCGACCCCTTTGCGGGTCGGTCTGGGAAAGGGCGGTCTCGGTCATAAAGGTTATGCGTGTCCCGTCACGTCCGGCGCGGCCTCTCCAATGGTTTTCGGGGCGGCGTCCTTGTGGCTGGCGAGCATATTGTGGAAGCATGTAAGGTCAAGGGCGCAGGCTCGCGGAATATCGTCACTGGGCGGGGTGAAAAGGACTTGATAGCGTGAAGACCCTCATCCAATCGAACGACCCCGTCCGGCTCTCCTGGGTCACCGCCTATCTCGCCGATGCGGGGATCGAGGTCGTGATGTTCGACCTGCACACCAGTGTGCTGGAGGGATCGATCGGGATCCTGCCGCGCCGGCTGGTGGTCCACCCGGACGATTACAACCAGGCGAAACGCCTGCTGATCGAGGCCGGGGACGCGATGCCCGACGACTTCAAGGAAGAGGGATTCTGGGGCGGATGACGCTGTTGGCGACCACCGAGGACACATTGCTGTCCGGCCGGGTCGCCTTCCGGCAGCCGGCGACGGGCTACCGCGCGGCGCTCGATCCGGTGCTGCTGGCCGCCGCCGCTCGGCTGAACCCGGGCGACCGGGTCGCGGACTTCGGCTGCGGGGCGGGCGCCACCTTCCTCTGTGCCACGGCCCGGGTGCCCGATCTGGCCGTCACCGGCATCGAGGGGGACGAGGGCCTGGCCGAACTCGCCGCGGAGAACGCGCGGGCCAATCGCGTCGAGGCGGAGATCATCTGGGGCCGGGTCGAGGAGGAGGCGATCGACCCGGTCGGCCATGTCCTGATCAATCCGCCCTTTCACGACGCGGCAAGCGACGCCTCCCCCGACACGGTCAAGGACAAGGCGAACCGGAGCCGGGAGGGTCTCCTTGAGCGCTGGGTCGCGCTGGCCCACAAATCTCTGATCCCGCGCGGCCGGATCACGCTGATCTACCGGGCGGACCGGCTCGACCGGGTGATGGCGGCCCTGATGCCGCGTTTCCAGGAGACCGAGGTGATTCCGCTCTGGCCCAAGGCCGGCACGGCCGCCAAGCGGGTGATCGTGCGGGGGCGCCGGGACGTCGCGTCGCCGGGGCAAATTCATCCCGGTCTGGCGCTGCACGATCCGGATGGCGGCCTGTCGGCGACGGCGCGCCGCATCCTGGAGGACGGTGTGCCCCTTGCGCAGACGCCCTAAAGGGTCGATATGACGGCCCTATGAAGTTCCGCATTCCTTTCCGCAAACGTCCGCCCGTCGTTCCCGTCGTCCGCCTTACCGGTGTGATCGGCCAGGTCGGGGCCTTCCGCAAAGGTCTGACGCTGGAAAGTGTCGAGCCGCTGCTCGACCGGGCCTTCGACATCGACGACGCCAAGGAGATCGCCCTGGTGGTGAATTCACCGGGCGGATCGCCGGTGCAATCCGAGCTGATCGCCGGGCGGATCCGGGCGCTGGCGCTTGAGAAGGAGAAGCGGGTCACGGCCTTCGTCGAGGACGTGGCGGCCTCGGGCGGCTATTGGCTGGCCACGGCGGCCGACGAGATCCTGCTGCAGGGCTCGTCCGTGGTCGGATCGATCGGGGTGATCTCCGCCGGCTTCGGCTTCACCGAGGCGATCGCCAAGCTCGGCATCGAACGGCGGCTTTATACGGCGGGGGAGAGCAAGGCGCTGCTCGACCCGTTCTCCCCGGAAAAACCGGAGGATGTCGCCCGGCTAAAAGACATCCAGGAGCAGATCCACGCCAATTTCATCGGCCAGGTCAACGACCGGCGGGGGGCGAAGCTGATCCATCCAAACGGCGACACGCTGTTCGACGGCCGGGTGCTGATCGGCGCGGCGGCGGTGAAGGCCGGGCTTGCCGACGGTCTCGGCGATGTCCGGGCGACCATGCGGGCGCGCTATGGCGAAAAGGTCAAGCTGCCGAAGATCGCGGAAAAGCGGGGAGCGTTGGCCTTCCTGCGCGGCGGCGGGGTGGAGGCTGCGGCAGGCTCCTTCGCCGGCTCGCTGCTGGGCCAGATCGAGGAACGCGCCCATTGGGCCCGCTGGGGCCTCTAAGGCTATCACCAAGGGCGCCGCCTTCTTATCCGGCGCCTTCTTATCCGGCGCCTTCTTATCCGGCGCCTTCTTATCCGCCGATTGACGTCACCAACCGCACCGGCTAGACGAAGCGCATGTTTTCCTTCTCCAAACTCCTCGTCCTCGCCGGCATCATCCTTGCCGTCATCGCCTTCTTCAAGGTGGTCGGCAATCTCGACAAGATCCGCAAAACCGCGGAGAAGGCGCGCGACCGTGTGACCCGGGAGCCGGAGACCGATGACGGCGTCGAGGATCTCGTCAAGTGCCGGGTCTGCGACACCTTCGTCGCCGCGCGCGGGGCCAAGTCCTGCGGCCGTGCCGACTGCCCCTATGGCTGATCGCTAAAACCCCACCGACAACGTTGATTCCCCCTATGGCCGCCGTTATTGTGCACCGCACCGTAGCCGATCGACCCAGGCCTACGATCGATTTTCCGGAGAGTGAACGTTATGGCGGCCCCCAACCGCGCGACCGAAGGCACCAAGCTGCCGCGTGCCGAGACCTGTTTCCAATCCCTGATCCTGAAGCTGCAAACCTATTGGGCCTCCAAGGGCTGCGTTATCGTCCAGCCCTATGATCTGGAGGTCGGCGCCGGTACGTTTCATCCCGCGACGACGCTGCGAGCGCTCGGCCCCGACAGCCACTGGAACTGCGCCTATGTGCAGCCCTCGCGCCGGCCGACCGACGGGCGCTATGGCGAGAACCCCAACCGGCTGCAGCACTACTATCAGTTCCAGGTGCTGATGAAGCCGTCGCCGCCGGATATCCAGGATCTCTATCTGGGCTCGCTCAAGGCCATCGGCATCGACCCGATGGAGCACGACATCCGGTTCGTCGAGGACGATTGGGAAAGCCCGACCCTAGGCGCCTGGGGGCTGGGCTGGGAGGTCTGGTGCGACGGCATGGAGGTGACCCAGTTCACCTATTTCCAGCAGGTCGGCGGCATCGAATGCGATCCGGTTCCGGCGGAACTGACCTACGGGCTGGAGCGACTGGCGACCTATATTCAGGGAGTCGACAGCATTTTCGATCTCGATTGGAATGGGGTCGAGGGGCCGGCGTCGAAGTCCTACCGCGACATCTATCACCAGGCGGAACGCGAGTTCTCGGCCTTCAACTTCGAGCATGCGACCACGGAAAAACTGTTCGACCATTTCAAGGACGCCGAGGCCGAGTGCGCCATGTTGATCGATCAAAGGCTCGCGCTGCCGGCCTATGACCAGTGCATGAAGGCGAGCCACCTTTTCAATCTGTTGGATGCGCGCGGGGTGATCAGCGTTCAGGAGCGGGCCGCCTATATCGGCCGGGTCCGGAACCTCGCCAAAGCCTGTTGCGAGATCTGGGTCGAGACCAGCGCGGAAGGAGCCGCGTGATGGCCGAGCTCCTCATTGAACTCTTCTCCGAAGAAATCCCCGCCCGCATGCAGGCCAGGGCGGCCGCCGACCTGGAAAAGGATCTGGCGTCCCGGTTGACCGACCAGGGTCTCGCCTTCACCGACGCCCGGACCTATGTGACCCCGCGCCGGATCGCGGTCGTGTTCGACGGCGTGCCGGAGCGCCAGGAGGATGTCCGCGAGGAAAAGCGCGGCCCGCGGGTTGGCGCGCCGGAGAAGGCGCTGGAAGGCTTCCTCAAGGGCAATGGCGTTGCCAAGGACCAGCTCGAGGAACGGGATACGGGCAAGGGCGTGTTCTATTTCGCCGTGGTCGAGACCAAGGGACGGGACACGCGGGAGATCCTGCCCGCTCTCCTGACCGACGCGATCGAGGCGTTCGGCTGGCCGAAATCCATGCGCTGGGCGACCCATGGCTTCCGCTGGGTCCGGCCGCTGCGCTCGATCCTCTGCCTGTTCGACGGCAAGAAGGTCGACGGCGCCTTGTCCCTGGGCGATGCGGAAATCCCGTTCGGCGACACGACCGAGGGGCACCGATTCCTGGCGCCGGGCCGGTTCCAGGTCACCAGTTTCGCGGATTACGCCGAGAAGCTGCGGGCGGCGAAGGTGGTGCTCGACCCCGCCGAACGCCGGGCGCTGATCCAGGACGGCGCGGCGGCCCTGGCGGCGGACAAGGGGCTGTTGCTGAAGGCCGATCCGGGCCTGCTCACCGAGGTGACCGGCCTTGTCGAATGGCCGGTGCCGCTGCTCGGCACCATCGACGCGGCCTTCATGGACGTGCCGCCGGAGGTGTTGACCACCTCCATGCGCGAACATCAGAAATACTTCGCCCTGGAGACCGCCGACGGCAGGCTGGCCCCCCATTTCGTCGTCGTCGCGAATATGGAGACGGCGGACAACGGGGCGACGATCCTGGCAGGGAACGAGAAGGTCCTCCGCGCGCGGCTGTCCGACGCCAAGTTCTTCTGGGATCAGGACCGCGCGCAGGCCCTGGAGACCCGTCTCGGCGCCCTCGACGTCATCACCTTCCACGAAAAGCTCGGCACCCTGCGCGAGAAGGTCGAGAGGGTCCGCCTGCTGGCCCGGGGTCTCGCCGAGGCGACCGGCGCCGATCCGGTCAAGGCCGACCGCGCGGCGGAACTGGCCAAGGCGGACCTCACCACCGGCATGGTCGGCGAGTTCCCGGAGCTCCAGGGCCTGATGGGGCGTTACTACGCGCTCAATGACGGTCAGGACCCGGACGTCGCCGACGCCATCGCCGACCATTACGCCCCGCAAGGACCGTCCGACGCCTGCCCGTCCAAGCCGGTGTCCGTCGCCGTCGCGCTCGCCGACAAGCTGGATACCCTGGTCGGCTTCTTCGCCATCGACGAGAAGCCCACCGGCAGCCGCGACCCCTTCGCCCTGCGCCGGGCCGCCCTCGGGATCATCCGGTTGATGGTCGAGAACGGCGTCCGGCTCAGCCTCGCCACCGCCATCGAAAATGCCTGGGACAAGCTCGACATCACCGGCAAGGCCGCGCGGGACAAGGTGACCGGTGAGGTCATCGCGTTTATCGGCGACCGTCTCAAGGTCGCCATGCGGGACAAGGGCGTGCGGCACGATCTGATCGCCGCCGTCATGTCCCAGGGCGGCGTCGACGATCTGGTGTTGGTATTGAAGCGGGTCGACGCGTTGCAGGCCTTCCTGGCCGGCGAGGCGGGGGCCAACCTGCTCACGGCGTATAAGCGGGCGGCGAATATCCTGCGGATCGAGGGCGAGAAGACGCCGGACGCGATGGGCGCCGCGCTCGCCCCTGGCCTATTCGATCAGGACGAGGAGAAGGCGCTGGGCCGGGCGCTAGCGGAAGCCCGTGGTGAAATCGCGGCCGCCCTTGAAGAAGAGGACTTTTCGGGGGCGATGTCGATTTTCGCGGGATTGCGGTCACCGGTCGACGCTTTCTTCGACGAGGTCAAGGTCAATGCGGACGAAGCGGTCATTCGGGCGAACCGGCTGGCACTCTTGAGCGAACTGGTACGGACGATGCAGCAGATCGCTGAATTCAGCGTAATTGAAGGGTGAGTGGCTCAAAATGACACAGTGGGTGTACAGTTTCGGGGACGGTGCGGCCGACGGCCGTGCCGACATGCGCAATCTTCTCGGCGGCAAGGGCGCGAACCTCGCCGAGATGAGCACCATCGGGCTGCCGGTCCCGCCGGGCTTCACGATCACCACGGAAGTCTGCACCTATTTCAACCAGAACCAGAAGCGCTATCCGGCCGGCCTGGAGGGTCAGGTGGACGCCGCCATGGCGAAGATGGAGGCCAATGTCGGCACCAAGTTCGGCGATGCGGACAATCCGCTGTTGGTCTCGGTCCGGTCCGGCGCCCGGGCGTCGATGCCGGGGATGATGGACACGGTCCTCAATCTCGGCCTCAACGACGAGACGGTTCTGGGCCTGGCGAAGAAAAGCGGCGACGAGCGTTTCGCCTATGACAGCTATCGCCGATTTGTGCAGATGTTCTCCGACGTGGTGCTGGGGGTCGACCACAGCTTCTTCGAGGAAGCGCTGGAACTGCACAAGGAAGACAAGGACCTCACCCTCGACACCGAACTCGGCGCCGAGGACTGGAAGACGCTGACCGCCCGCTACAAGACGATCGTCGAGGAGGAACTGGGCGAACCCTTCCCGCAGGACCCGAAAGCCCAGCTCTGGGCCGCCATCGGGGCCGTGTTCGGAAGCTGGTCCAACAACCGCGCCGTGGTCTACCGCCGGCTTCATGAGATCCCCGAAAGCTGGGGCACCGCCGTCAACGTCCAGGCCATGGTGTTCGGCAATATGGGCGACGACTGTTCGACCGGGGTCGCCTTCACCCGCGATCCGTCGACCGGCGAGAACACCTTCTATGGCGAGTTCCTGGTCAACGCCCAGGGCGAGGACGTGGTCGCCGGCATCCGGACGCCGCAGCACCTGACCATCGCCGGCAAGGAGAAGCAGGGCAGCAAGCTGCCGTCCATGGAAGAGGTGATGCCCGAGGTCTTCCAACAGTTGAACGACGTCCGACTGCTGCTGGAAAAGCACTATCGGGACATGCAGGACATCGAGTTCACGGTGCAGCAGAACAAGCTGTTCATGCTGCAGACCCGGTCCGGCAAGCGGACCACCGCGGCCGCCATGAAGATTGCCGTGGACATGGTCGAGGAAGGCCTGATCAGCAAGGAGGAGGGGCTGTTGCGCCTCGACCCGCTGGCCCTCGACCAGTTGCTGCACCCGACCCTCGATCCGGATGCCGAGCGCCATGTCATCGCCCGGGGCCTGCCGGCCTCGCCGGGGGCCGCCTCCGGCAAGGTGGTGTTCACGGCCGAGGACGCGGAAGCCATGGCCGGGCGCGGCGAAAAGGTGATCCTGGTCCGCATCGAGACCAGTCCGGAGGATATCCACGGCATGCACGCGGCCGCCGGCATCCTGACGACCCGGGGCGGCATGACCAGCCACGCGGCCGTGGTCGCCCGCGGCATGGGCCGGGCCTGTGTCGCCGGTGCCGGGGAACTGCGCATCGACTACGCCAACGCCAAGATGACCGTGATGGGCAAGGAGGTGAAGGCCGGCGACGTCATCACCGTCGACGGGTCCACCGGCGAGGTCATGCTGGGCGAGGTGCGGACGATCCAGCCGGAGCTGTCCGGCGATTTCGCCGCCATCATGGGTTGGGCCGACGCCGTCCGGCGGATGGGGGTCCGCACCAACGCGGAAACCCCCGACGACGCCAGGACCGCCCGCGAGTTCGGTGCCGAGGGCATCGGCCTCTGCCGGACCGAGCACATGTTCTTCGACGCCGACCGCATCATCGCCGTGCGGCAGATGATCGTCGCCGAGAACACCGAGGGCCGGAAGAAGGCGCTCGACAAACTGCTGCCCATGCAGCGGAGTGACTTCGAGGAATTGTTCCGCATCATGGCCGGCCTGCCGGTGACGGTCCGTCTGCTGGACCCGCCGCTGCACGAGTTCCTGCCCCATGACGAAAAGGACATCGCCGAGGTGGCCGAGGCCGCCGAGGTCGATCCGGTCGAACTCCGCGCCCAGGTGGTGAAGCTGCAGGAATCGAATCCGATGCTCGGCCATCGGGGTTGCCGCCTCGGCATCAGCTATCCGGAGATCTACGAGATGCAGGCCCGCGCCATCTTCGAGGCGGCGGCCCATATCTTCGCGGAAACCGGCGAGAAGGTGGTGCCCGAGGTGATGATCCCGCTGGTCGCCACCAAACGGGAACTGGACCTGCTCAAGGAACGGGTGATCGAGATCGCCAAGGCCGTCGCCGCCGAGAAGGGGGTGGAGATCGATTACATGGTCGGGACCATGATCGAGCTGCCCCGGGCCTGTCTGGTCGCCGATCAGATCGCCCAGTCGGCGGACTTCTTCAGCTTCGGCACCAACGATCTGACCCAGACCGCCCTCGGACTGTCGCGGGACGATTCCGGCGCGTTCCTCGGCACCTACCAAGAGCAGGGCATCTATGAGAAGGATCCCTTCCAGTCCATCGACAGGGAAGGAGTCGGCGCGCTTGTCGACATCGCCGTCGAGAAGGGCAGGGGTGTCAAGAACGACCTGAAGCTCGGCATCTGCGGTGAGCATGGCGGCGATCCCGCCTCTATCCAGTTCTGCGAGGAAGCCGGGCTCGACTATGTCTCCTGCTCGCCCTTCCGGGTGCCGATCGCCCGCCTTTCGGCCGCCCAGTCGGCGCTCCGGTCCAGCGGCATCAGCAGCACCAAGGTCGCGGAGTAGTCCACTGGGGCAACATGCCCAAGGATGCCATGTTGACCGGCGCCCGTAACCGCGGGCGTTTGGCCGCACATGGCTGCGTACTCCGATAACGTCTTGCCGGTCTTTTCTGTGCCGCCGTAAGTTGTGGGCGGGGCGACTGCAATGCCGCCCTGTGGCGACCAGCGGAGTCGGCAAGAGAATCGGACCCGGTTGCCACCCTAATCAAAACAAGGGAGGAAACCGTATGCTCGACATCACTCCGAGCGCTCAGGCCCAGTCCGTTCTGTCGTCCTTGGACGACGCCCTCGCCGCGAACGATATCGACGCCGCCGTCGGTCTGTTCACGGAAGATTGCTATTGGCGCGATCTGATCAGTTTCACCTGGAACATCCGGACGATGGAAGGCCCCGACGCGGTGCGCGACATGCTCGGCGCCCAGCTTTCCACCACCAAGCCGTCGAACTGGACGCTAGCCGCCGGCGAAGACGCGACGGAGGAGGGCGGAGTCATCACCGCCTGGTTCAATTTCGAGACCGGGGTCGCGCGTGGCTACGGCCTGGTGCGGCTTCGCGACGGACGGATCTGGACGCTGCTCACCACCATGACCGAGCTTAAGGGACATGAGGAGCCGCTGGGCTTCGAACGTCCCCTCGGGGCCAAGCATGGCGCGGGGAAACACCGGCCCACCTGGAAAGAGGAGCGGGAAGAGGAGCAGCGCACGCTCGGCTACGAGACCCAACCCTATACGGTCATCATCGGGGGCGGTCAGGGTGGGATCGCGCTCGGCGCGCGTCTGCGTCAACTCGGCGTGCCGACGATCATCATCGAGAAGAACGACCGCCCGGGGGACAGCTGGCGGAACCGCTACAAGTCACTCTGTCTGCACGATCCGGTCTGGTACGACCACCTGCCCTATCTGCCCTTCCCGCCGAACTGGCCGGTGTTCGCGCCGAAGGACAAGATCGGCGATTGGCTCGAGATGTACACCAAGATCATGGAGCTGAACTATTGGAGCCGCAGCCAGGCCACCTCCGCACGCTACGACGCAGCTTCGGGCGAGTGGACCGTGGTGGTCGACCGCGACGGCGAGGAGGTCGTGCTGCGGCCGAAACAGTTGGTCCTTGCCACCGGCATGTCCGGCAAGGCGAACCTCCCGGACTTCCCCGGTATGGATAGGTTCAAGGGCGACCAGCATCACTCGTCCCAACATCCGGGTCCGGATGCCTATCAGGGCAAGAAGGCGGTTGTCATCGGTTCCAACAACTCGGCGCACGATATCTGTGCGGCGTTGTGGGAGAACGACGCGGACGTGACCATGGTCCAGCGGTCGTCGACCCATATCGTCAAATCGGACACGCTGATGGATATCGGGCTCGGTGCGCTCTATTCCGAAGAGGCGGTGCAGAACGGGATGACGACCCAGAAGGCGGACCTGATCTTCGCGTCGATCCCTTATGCGATCATGGCCGACTTCCAACGCCCGCTCTATGAGCAGATGGCCAAACAGGACGCCGACTTCTACGCGGGGCTGGAGAAGGCGGGTTTCCTGCTCGATTGGGGCGCCGACGGGTCGGGTCTGTTCATGAAATATCTGCGGCGCGGCTCCGGCTATTACATCGATGTCGGCGCCAGCCAGCTTGTGATCGACGGCAAGATCAAGCTCAAGACCGGACAGGTCAGCGAGATCACCGAGACCGGCGTCAAGCTCGACGACGGCACGGAACTGCCGGCCGACGTGATCGTCTATGCCACCGGCTACGGGTCGATGAACGGCTGGGCCGCCGACCTGATCAGCCAGGAGGTCGCCGACAAGGTCGGGAAATGCTGGGGCCTCGGGTCGGACACACCCAAGGATCCAGGACCCTGGGAGGGCGAACAGCGGAACATGTGGAAGCCGACCCAGCAGGAGGCGCTCTGGTTCCATGGCGGGAATCTGCACCAGTCGCGGCACTATTCGCAGTTCCTGGCGCTGCAACTGAAGGCCCGGATGGAGGGGATCCCGACCCCGGTCTATGGCCTGCAGGAGGTGCATCACCTCGGGTGAGGGGCTTGGTGAGGTTCTGAGCCGGTCGAAGCCCCGTCGCTTCGGCCGGTTTCTCCCTTGGCGTTATTGACCCAGGTCAACGACATAGCGGGGTAATCGGGTCAGGCTGCACCATCGATAAGAGCCGGTGGGGGCACCATGGTCCAGTCCTTGGACGACCGGGACGACAACACGGAGGCGGACCGGCAGCCCGTCGATCCCGCCGCGCTCGCCGTGCTTTCGCCCGCCCAGATCGCCAGTCTCGTGGATGAGGTCGGCGTCAAGAAATGCGCGCTTTCCTTCCAGCAGACCTTGATGCTGGCCATCCTGGCCGGTGGCTTCATCGCCATCGGGGCCATGCTGTTCCTGGTGGCGATCACGGGCAGTGAGTTGGGCTTCGGCCCGACCCGGCTTTTGGGCGGGGCCGCCTTCTCTATCGGCCTGATCGCCGTGGTGCTCGGCGGGGCCGAGCTTTTCACCGGCAACAATCTCATCGTCATGGCCTGGGCCGACGGCAAGGTCAGCGGTTTCGCCCTGCTGCGGAACTGGGTGCTGGTCTATATCGGCAATATGATCGGCGCCTTCGTCATGGTGGCGTTGATTCATGCGTCCGGCATCATGACCATGGGCGACGGGGCGGTCGCCGAGACGGCGGCGGTCATCGCCCGGGAGAAACTGCGCATGGACTTCGTCGAGGCGGTGGCCCGGGGCGTTTTGTGCAATGTGCTCATCTGCCTGGCCGTCTGGATGTGCATGGCGGCCCGGCGGGCAAGCGGCAAGATCATGCTGATCGTCTTCCCGATCACCGCCTTCGTCGCCCTCGGCTTCGAGCACTCGGTCGCCAATATGTTCCTGATCCCGATCGGGGCCACCTATCTGCACGGCACCGTCGACGTCATGGGCCTGCTCGGCAATCTGGTCCCGGTCACCCTGGGCAATATCCTCGGCGGCGGGGTTCTCGTCGGGCTGGTCTACTGGCTGGTCTACGGCAAGGAGAGCTGACGTTCTCGGCGCATCACCAGATCCTCGCCGACCACGACGCCATCGGCGATGAACTCCGTGGTTCCGACCCGCTCGAAGCCGAGACTTTCATAGAGGGCGACGGCGCGGTCGTTCTCCTCCCAGACGTCGAGCCAGAGCGCCGGTGCGTCCTGAAGGCTCGGATGGGCGAGGGCGGCTGTCATCAGATGCCGGCCGAGCCCCCGCCTCTGGAAATCCGGCAGGACGTAAAGCGTATCCACCGACCGGTCTCGCGGTCCCGGTTGAGGTCCCTTGACCGCGATACGGACCGGTCCGATCTGGCACAGGCCGGCGGGCACGCCGTCGACCTCGACGAGGAGCAAGACATTCCCGGCCAGGGCCGCCCGATAGGCCTCCGGGGAGAACTTCCGGGCCAGGACATCGGCGACCTGGGCCTCGGTCATGCCGTCCGCGAAGCTGGCGCGATAGGTGACCCCGCCGATCTCCGACAGGGTCTCCGCGTCCGCCGGGCCGGCCTCGCGAACGGTGACCGTCATCTTGCTCGATCCTATTTGGGCTGCTTGGTCTTGCGCAGATAGGGCAGGACCGTCTCGTAGTCGCCGAAGCGTTCCTTGGCGTCCTCGTTGGAGACGGCCGGGGTGATGATCACGTCCTCGCCCTGCTTCCAGTTGGCCGGAGTCGCGACCTGGTGCTTGGCGGTGAGCTGGATCGAATCGAGCGCCCGCAGGATCTCGTCGAAATTCCGGCCCGTGGTCATCGGATAGGTAAGCGACAGCTTCACCTTTTTGTCCGGCCCGATGATGAAGACGGTCCGCACGGTGGCGTTGTCGGCCGGTGTGCGGCCCTCGGAGGTGCCCGATATGTCCTCCGGCAGCATGTCGTACGCCTTCGCCACTTTGAGCTCCGGATCGCCGATCAGCGGATAGTCGACGGCCTGGCCGGTGGCGGTCTTGATGTCGTCCTTCCACTTCACATGGCTTTCGATCGGATCGACGGAGATGCCGATGATCTTGGCGTTGCGCTTGGCGAACTCGTCCTTGAGGCCGGCCATGGTGCCGAGCTCGGTGGTGCAGACCGGTGTGAAATCCTTCGGGTGGCTGAACAGCACGGCATAGCCGTCGCCGATCCAGTCGTGGAAGCTGATCTCCCCGTCGGTCGTGTCGGCCGTGAAATCGGGGGCGGTCGAATTGATGCGCAGGCTCATGGCCTTCTCCTCACCTGAGAGTGTTGGGATGGGTCACGCTATCCCAGAGGGCACTCACCGGGAAAGGGACGGTTTGGTGAAAACAGCCATGAAGACCGGTGGGACCTGGACCTTTGGTGGGCCACACCCTATCCCGCGTCCAAGGTCAGAATGAGCGACATCCTGTGCCAGGAGACCAGCCGGTAGCCATGGTTTTTCAGCGTCGTATAGACATCGGACGCGAGGATTTCCTCAATCGTTCCGTGGTGTTCGCAGACGATGCGGGCCGGCTTGTGGCGGTCGAAATCCAGGCCGGCGAGGACCTGGCTCTCATAGCCCTCCACATCGATGTTGAGCAGATCGATTTCCGTCACGCCGTGCGCCGCCAGGACGTCCGAAAGCGGTCGGATCGGCATTGGAAGCTCGGTAAAGGTCTTATTGAAGACGTGGGCCCATTCGAGCGCCGTGTCCCTGTCCATCGTGTCCAAGGCTGACCGGCCATCCTCGAAGCTGTAGAGCGTACCCTCTCCGGATTCGGCCCCGACCGCCGTGCAGATATTAATGTCCCGGGGCCGGTCGAAATCGAACAGCGCGATCTTCGCCGGGCTGGTGTCGATGTTGATGCCGCGCCAACCCTTTTTGTGAAGCAGATAGGTGTTCGAGTACTTCCGCGGGTGAAAGGCTCCGACATCGACATAAAAGCCCCGGTCCTTTTCGGCGAAGAGATCCTGCAACAGGTGATCCTCGGCCGCTTGTCCATAGGTCTTCCGCCACCAGCGGCGTGTGTACAGCCGTCTGATCTCCGAGATCGGCACGCCCCCTATCTTCATCGGATCCTGTCCCTGGCGTCTTGAGGTCCTCGGATATCCTGTTAGCACCCGACCGCTCGAAACACCAAACTCGCGAAACGAAAAACCCCGAACACAGAGGCCTGTGTCCGGGGCTCGAAGAACGACCGTCCGACAGACTGGTTGCCGCCGACGGTATCCGCGGTCGTTAACGGGAGTAGTATTCGATGACCAGATTCGGTTCCATCTGCGCCGCATAGGGCACGTCGGCCAGCTTCGGCTGGTGCAGGAAGGTGCCCTTCATCTTGTCGTGGTCGACTTCCAGATAGTCCGGCACGTCGCGCTCGTTGGAGGCGACCGCGTCCAGGACCTGCGGGATCTGACGGGACTTCTCGCGGACCTCGATCACGTCGCCGTCCTTCACGGTGTAGGACGGGATGTTGAGGCGCCGGCCGTTGACCAGAACGTGGCCGTGGTTCACGAACTGGCGGGCGGCGAAGACCGTCGAGACGAATTTCATGCGGTAGACGACGCTGTCGAGACGGCGCTCGAGCAGGCCGACCAGGAGTTCGCCGGTGTCGCCGCGCTGGCGGGTGGCTTCCTCGTAGTATTTGCGGAACTGTTTCTCGCCGATGTTGCCGTAAACACCCTTCAGCTTCTGCTTGGCCATCAGCTGGGTGCCGAAGTCGGAGGGCTTCTTGCGGCGCTGGCCGTGCTGGCCGGGGCCGTATTCGCGCTTGTTGATCGGGGATTTCGGGCGGCCCCAGAGGTTCACCCCGAGGCGGCGATCGATTTTATATTTAGCCTGCTCACGCTTGGCCATGATGTCACTCCTTTTGACGGGCCGCGTTTGCCGCGTGCCCTTCGGGTTTGGTCTTGCCCGCTCAGCCCCCCGGAAGGACCGGGGACCGTGGCCATCGGACAAACGCCGACAGCCCGCGTTTGCGGGATGAAGCCGGGGTTATACAGGGGTTTTCCGCAGAGTCAAACGCTCTTCTAATCCCCTCATCCTGCCCCTCTCCCCAGGGAGAGGGAAGACTGGTGGGCTTCGTGTCCACCTCTCCCGTGGGAGAGGTCGGTGAATGGAATGCGCCGGGTGAGGGGATCACCCCTTCTTGCGTTTTTCCGGTGGCAGGGCGGTGCGCTGGAGGTATTTGATCATGCCGTGGAGCGTGTTGATCTCATGGGCCGACAGTTCCGCGCGCTGGAACAGGTTGGTGAGGTTCCGGACCGTGGTCGGGGCGAGGTCCCCCTCGCGCAGGAAGCCCGTCTCGTCCAGCCGCTCGGTCAGCCGGTCCATGAAATTCCGGAATTCCTCCCGCGTCGCCGGCATATGCCCGCCGGAGATCTCCCGGTCCGGTGTCGCGTCGCCCGCCGACCACCATTCATACCCGATCAGCAGCACGGCCATGGCGAGGTTCAGGCTGGTGAAGCCGGGGTTGAGCGGAATGGTCACCAGGCCGTTGGCCCTGACCAGATCCTCGTTGTCGAGACCGGTCCGCTCCGGGCCGAACAGGATGCCGCATTTCCCGCCGCGCGCGGCCTCCTGCCGGATCTCCGTGGCGGCGGTCTTCGGCGTCAGCACCGGCTTCATCATGAAGCGGCTGCGCGCCGTCGTCGCGAAGACATGGGTCAGATCCGCGACGGCCGCGTCGGTGCTGTCATAGACCCGGGCGCCGTCGATCACCCAGTCGGCGCCGCTGGCCGCCGCGCGGGCCTTGTCGCTGGGCCAGCCATCCCGTGGGTTGACGAGGCGGAGATCCGAGAGGCCCGTATTGCCCATGGCGCGGGCCGCCGTGCCGATGTTTTCGCCCAATTGAGGGGCGACGAGGATGATCGCCGGGGCGTCCGCCGGGGTCCGAGGCCCCGTCTGCGTGCTGTCCGTACCTGCCACTTCCTTATCCTGATTCTATTCGGAGCGTCGTCTAGTCCTGGCCGCCGGGAAGGGCGGCGCCGTCGCGGAACAGCTTATAGACGAGGGAATCCATCAGCGCATCCACCGATGCATCGAGGATGTTGGCCGAGACTCCCACCGTGTTCCAGCGATTGCCGTCGGCGTCGCTGGTTTCGATCATCACCCTGGTCACCGCCCTGGTGCCGTCGCTCGAATTCAGGATGCGGACCTTGTAGTCGGTCAGGGTCAGGTCGGCGAGTTCCCGATAGAACGGCGTCAGCGCCTTTCTCAGTGCGATATCGGCGGCGTTGACCGGGCCGTTGCCGACCGCGACCTCGTGGCGGACCGTCTCGCCGACCCGGACCATCACCGTCGCCTCGCAGATGCTGACCGCGTCTTTCGCGCCGTCGAAGCGGCGTTCGTCCATCACCCGGAAACTGTCGAGGGAGAAATAGCTCGGCACATGCTGCAGCATCCGCCGGGCGAGCAGTTCGAAGCTCGCCTCGGCGCCGTCATAGGCGTAGCCGTCATGCTCCCGCCGCTTGACGAGATCGACCAGCTTGAAAACGTCCGGATCCTTCGGATCGATCTCGATCCCGATCTCCTTGAAGCGGGACAGGATGTTCGACCGGCCGGCCTGATCCGAGACCACGATGGTGCGGTGATTGCCCACGCTTTCCGGCGTCACATGCTCGTAGAGCGCCGGGTTCTTCTCGATCGCCGAGACATGCAGCCCGCCCTTGTGGGCGAAGGCGCTGTCGCCGACATAGGGCGCCTGGCGGGCGCTCGGTCGGTTGAGGCGCTCGTCCAACAGCCGGGAGAGACCGCGCAGGCCGCTGAGCTTCTCCGTCGGGATGCCGATGTCGTAGTCGGTCTTCAGGCCGAGATTGGCCATGCAGGTGATGATGTTGGCGTTGCCGCAGCGCTCGCCCAGGCCGTTGAGCGTGCCCTGGATCTGGCGGACGCCGGCGTCCACCGCGGCGAGGCTGTTGGCGACCGCGTTGCCGGTGTCGTCATGGCAATGGATCCCGAGCCGGTCGCCGGGCAGCCGTTTGGCGACCGCCGCGACGATCTCGTGGATTTCGCCGGGCAGGCAGCCGCCATTGGTGTCGCACAGCACCATCCAGCGGGCGCCGGCCTCATAAGCCGTTTCCAGGCAGGACAGCGCATAGTCCGGATTGGCCTTGTAGCCGTCGAAGAAATGCTCGGCATCCAGCATCGCCTCGCCGAGTTTCGCGGTGGCCCGCTCGATCGACTCGCCGATCATGGAGAGGTTCTCCTCCGGCGTCGTGTTGATCGCGTCGGTGACATGGAAGTCCCAGGTCTTGGCGACAAGGCAGGCTGCTCCCGCCCCCTGATTGAGCACGGCCGACAGGCCCGGGTCGTTGTCGACGGACCGGCCCGGCCGCCGCGTCATCCCGAAGGCGACCAGCTTGGCCGTCTCCAGGGCCGGCGGGGCGGCGAAGAAGGCGTCATCGGTCGGGTTCGCCCCCGGCCAGCCGCCCTCGACATAGTCTATCCCGAAAGCGTCCAGGGCCTCGGCGATGGCCCTCTTGTCGGCGGCGGAGAAATCGACGCCCTGGGTCTGACCGCCATCCCTAAGGGTGGTGTCGAAAAGGAAGATCCGGTCGCTCATGGCTTTTCAATACATTAGCAATACATCTGGAAGGCGCCGCACAATGCCTGTCCGGCGCCGACGCTTCAAGCACTGCTTTGAGGGAAATCAGGTCGCGGCAGATTGAGGGGTCGGGGGTGGAACGGCGGGTGTGTCCGGCGTGTCGGGTCGATCGACGAGCCCGAAGGCCTCGGGGCCGAGATCCCGGGGCCTGGATGCGGGGAAGGTCGCCCGGGTCAATTCCTCGGCGGTTTGCTCCGCCGCCCTGAAATCCTGCCATTGCGCCGGGTAGGCGGTGGACATCCTTTCAAGCTGGCTCGCGGCGGTCCCGGACAGCACCGACCCGCCCGCCGCCTTCAACAGGGCCTGCTGTTTCGCCTGCAGGGTCGTGAGGGCGGTGTCGAGGGCCGTGATCATGTCGTTTCCGACGGCCTTGCCCCCGACATAGGCGATCTGCGACAGACCCAGAAGGCCGAAGATCGCTGGCGGTATCTCGTATTCCGCCAAGCCCCCGACCTCCTGCATGAACAGCGAGACACCGACCAGGACGGTGAACAACAGGTTCTGCAGGCGAAATAGATCGACCCGGCCGTCCCGCATCACGAGATCCGACAGCCGGGCCGCCTTTACCGGCGCCGCGTCTTGCGTGAGCCATTGGTTGCGCACCAAGAAGGCCCAGTTCCGCGCGCTGATCTTTCCGACATTGTCGGCCACGCCCTTGGCAACCAGGCCGCCGCCGCCGGCGATGCCCAGTAGGACCATCAGATCGTCTGACAGGTCGGACAGCGAATGGGTCAGCCACAGCGCATAGGCGAGCAAGCCGCCGATGATCAGGGTGAAGGCCAGGATCTGGAAGCTGGACAGGCTGGCGGTCCCTTCGCGGGACCGGATGATCTGAAGGGGACTGAAGGATGCGATCAACGACACGGCCTCCGCCCCGGCCGTTTCCGTGTGGTTGGGGGTGCCGCGCCGCCGCGCGTACAGTCCGATGGCGACCATCGCGTAGAGAAGCGCCACCGAGCCGAACGCGAAGACACGGCCTTGCAAAGGCGAAGTCACGCCAAGGTCGCCGCGAAACACTGTTGCTACCCCTGATGACGCCCCTGATGACGCCCCTGAAGCCGTTCCGGTTGTTTGGCCCGATGTGGGGTTTGGCGCGTCGCGATGGACGAAGAAAAGATCGATATCGGCCATCACCTCGCCCTGGGCGATGTCGATCTCCGGGGACGGCACGACAAGGCTCACCCTGCCGCCCCCGCTCCCGTCGTCGGACCAGGTCAGGACCGTTACGCGGCGGAGAGTCTCGACCGAATCGCCGAGGCCGAAATAGACGTCGAGCGTTTCACCCTTGCCCGGGGGCGTTCCTGGCAGCCGGAAGGCGGTGTGTCTGCCCTGACCGGCAACGGGTCCGTCCAAGGGATACGCCGCCGCGATCTGGCCGGCGGTGTCGCGCGCCGCGATGAGGGACATGTCGGCCCTGTCGCCGGTATTATCGCGGGTATTGTCGTCGGCATGGGTGCCTCGGCCCCAGACAAGCGTGACCGCGATCAGGGCGACAATCCAAAAAAGCCGACACACTTGCCCCAGTCGCATCACTGCGTATGCTCCCCATGAACTCCCTCGGAAGTATGAAGAGTGGTTTGGAAGCGATCAATGGTTGTTTTTTAACAATTCATTGGCGGCGCCAAGTCGTGCCGGCAGGGCCATCCTCCAGGACGATCCCGGCCGCGGTCAGGGCGTCGCGGATCCGGTCCGCCTCGGCGAAATCCTTTGCCTTCCGCGCATCGGCCCGGCCGGTGATCATCGCCTCGATGTCGGCGTCCGACAGGCCGCCCGCTTCCTGGGGGGCACCCTTGAACCAGGCCTCAGGGTCCTGCTGCAGAATGCCCAGAAGATATCCCGACGCTTTCAGTTTGGCCTGCAGGGACGGCTTCTCCGTTGCCGATGCCTTGTTGATCGCGGTTGCGAGCTCGTGCATCCGCGCCAGGGCCGCCGGTGTGTTGAGATCGTCCGCCAAAGCCGACAACACCGCCTCGTCCGGCAACGCCGCCTCGGTTCCCGGCATGCCCTCAAGCGCCCGGTAGAGCCGGTCGAGAACGGCCTTCTGCTCGCGGATAAGCGCGTCCGACCAGCTCAGGGGCTGCCGGTACTGCGCGCTCAGCAGGCCCAGACGGATTGCCTCGCCCGGATGCTCTTCGAGCAGGTCATGAACGGTGACGAAGTTCCCGAGAGACTTCGACATCTTTTCCTTATCGATGTTGATGAAGCCGTTGTGCAGCCAATAGTTCGCCATCCGCTCGGTGCCGTGGGCGCACACCGACTGGGCGATCTCGTTCTCATGGTGCGGGAACACCAGATCCTGGCCGCCGCCATGGATGTCGAAGGTCTTGCCGAGATGCTCTGCCGCCATGGCCGAGCACTCGATATGCCAGCCCGGACGGCCCCGTCCCCAGGGGCTGTCCCAACCGGGCTGGTCGTCGGCGGAGGGTTTCCAGAGGACGAAGTCGCTTGGATTGCGTTTGTAGGGGGCGACGTCGACCCGGGCGCCGGCGATGATCTCGTCCTGGCTGCGCCGCGACAACTCCCCGTAACGGGGCATGGACGGGACGTCGAACAGGACATGCCCCTCCGCCGCGTAGGCGTGGCCCTTGTCGATCAACACCCGCATCAGATCGATCATCTCGCCGACATGATCGGTGGCACGCGGCTGGACATCCATCTCCATGACGCCGAGCGCGGCCATGTCGTCGACGTATTGTTGGGCCGTCCTCCTAGTGATCGAGGCGACGCTTTCACCGCTTTCTTTCGAGCGGGCCATGATCTTGTCGTCGATATCGGTGATGTTCCGGGCATAGGTCACATGGTCCGGCCCGTAGACATGGCGCAGCAGCCGGTAGAGCACGTCGAAGACGACCGCCGGGCGGGCGTTGCCGATATGGGCGTAGTCATAGACCGTCGGGCCGCAGACATACATGCGGACCCGGTCCGGATCGATCGGCGTGAAGTCTTCCTTCCGCCGGGTGAGCGTATTGTGGAATTTCAGGGTGAGGGCGGTCATGCCGGCCTCCTCGGTCTGTGGAGTCTGGGGGCGGGTCAGGCGAAATCGCCGGTGAGCCGCGCCAGACATCGGTCCCGACCGATGAGGGGCAAAAGATCCTTGAGCTCCGGCCCGTGATCCCGGGCGGTCAAGGCCAGACGCAGCGGCTTGAACAGGGTCTTGCCCTTGCGGCCCGTCGCCTCCTTGACCTCTTTGGTCCAGATATCCCAGGTCTGGCCGGTGACCTCGCCGTCCGGGAACAGGCCCGAGGCCTCCATCATGAAGGCGACGTCGTCTGAATCGATCTGCGGCTCGATGGGACCCTTGATCACCTCCCACCATTCCTTGGCATCGGTGAGGAAAGTGACATTGTTCCGGGCGACTTCCCAGAACGCGGCCCCGCCCTCGATGCCCATGTCCGTGAGGCGGTCGGCGACCGCCTCGTAGGCCAGGGCATGGAGTACCCGGCCGTTCATCGTCTTCATGTCGTCGAGGGCGAATTTCGGAGTCGCCCGACCGAAATTGCCGAGATCGAAGGCCTCCACCAGGGCGTCCATGGTAATGATCGGCTCCGGCGCGTCGCCCTGACCCAGGCAGAGCAGCAGGGAGGTCACCGCCTGGGGTTCGAAGCCGAGCCCGCGCAGACCCGAAACCGCGTTCGAGTCGAGGCGTTTCGACAGCGGCTTGCCGTCCATCCCCATCAACAGCGGCAGATGGGCGGTCTTCGGCTGATCGAAGCCGAGCGCCTCCAGAAGCTGCATCTGCACCGCCTGGTTCGGCAGATGGTCATGGCCGCGGATGACGTCGGTCACGCCCATCTCGCCATCGTCGACGACACTGGCGAGCGTGTAGACCGGAATGCCGTTCTCACGGATCAGGACCGGGTCGCTGACCGAGCCGAGATCGTAATGCTGCGGGCCGGCGGTCATATCGGTCCAGGACACCACCACCTGGTCGAGCTTGAAACGCCAATGGGGTTTCCGGCCGTCGGCCTCGAAGGCGGCCCGCTCGGCGTCGGTCAACTTGAGGGCGGCGCGGTCGTAGACCGGCGGCCGGCCGGCGTTGAGCTGCGCCTTCCGTTTCAGGCCCAATTCCTCCGGCGTCTCGTAGCAGGGATAGAGCCGGCCCATTTGCTTGAGCTTTTCCGCCGCCGCGTCATAGCGGTCGGTGCGAAGGGACTGCTGTTCATAACGATCCCAGTCGAGACCGAGCCAGGTCAGATCGGCCTTGATCCCCTCCATATACTCGACGGTCGACCGTTCGACGTCGGTGTCGTCCATCCGCAGCAGGAAATCGCCGCCGGTCTTGCGGGCATGCAGCCAGTTCACCAGGGCGATAAAGGTGTTGCCGAGGTGGATCTGGCCGGTGGGGCTCGGCGCGAAACGGACAAGGGTTGTCATGGTCGATCTTTCGAAGACGATCTTTCGGGAACGAAGAAACTCGATCGTGATATAGGGAGTGTTTGGATAACGCCAGCATGAGCCCCCTGCAAGGGGCGCCGGTAGCGGAGGCCGTCATGCCGTCGACCGATTATCTTATCCCGTTCGCGCTCGCGACCCTTTTGTTCGCCTATATGCCCGGACCGGCGCTGCTCTACACCGTCGCCCAGACCCTCGCGTCCGGGAAGCGTGGCGGATTCATGGCCGCCTTCGGCATCCATATCGGCTGCTATCTCCATGTGATCGCCGCGACCCTGGGACTGTCCGCCTTTTTCATCCATGTGCCGGAGGCCTATGTCGTCGTGAAGACCCTGGGGGCGATGTATCTGATCTGGCTGGGCTTCAACGTCATCCGCGCGAAAGGGGCGGATCTCGACGCGCTGCCCCATCTGCGGAAGAAGAGCCGGGCGCGCGCCTTCGGCGAAAGCATGCTGGTGGAGATCCTCAATCCGAAAGTGGCGCTGTTCTTCATCGCCTTCCTGCCGCAATTCGTCGATCCGGCGGCGGGCCTGCCGATCTGGGCCCAGTTCCTCATTCTCGGGACCATCGTGAATTTCGCCTTCTCGTCCGCCGATGTCGTGGCCGTGCTGTCGACCAGCCTGATCCTCAAGAAGCTGAAGGAGAGCGTCGGGATGCAGCGAATCACCCGCTGGATCGGCGGGTCGATCCTGATGGGCCTGGGGGTCAAGCTGGCGCTGACCGAGCGCTGATCGCCGGCTTCAGCGGCAATGTGAAGACCAGCGTCAGGGCCAGCAGGGCGCAGGACGCCCAGAGCGCCCCCTCCATGCCGTGGAGCTGATAGACGAGCCCCGACAGGAAGGTTCCGCCTAGCCTACCCGCCGCGTTCGCCATGTAGTAGAAGCCGACATTGAGGGCCACCTTGTCGTGGTCCGAGTAGGCGACGATCAGATAGCTGTGGACCGAAGAGTTGAGCGCGAAGACCACCCCGTAGACCAGCAGGCCGCCGATCAGGATCGGGATGGTGTCAGGCCCCATCAGGGTCACCGCCATGCCGGCCGGAATAAGGGTGAGGGCCGCGCAGAGCCATTTCGCCCGGACCGGGCCGCTCTCCGCCGAATTCTTTCCGAGCAGCTTCGGGGCGGCCGCCTGGACCATGCCGTAGCCGATGACCCAGGCGGCCATGAAGGTGCCGACCTGGGTGAAGCTCCAGCCCGCCATGTCGTAGAGGAAGATCGGGACGGCGACGACGAACCAGACATCGCGGCTGGCGAACAGGAAGACCCGGGCCGCCGATAGAAGGTTGATTTCGCGGGTTTTCGAGAACAGATCCTTGCCGGCGATCTTGGTCTTGGCCTTACCGAGATCGGCTGTGACGAAGCCCACCGCACCGATCAGAACGACCGCCAGCATCGCCGCCATGGCATAGAGCGCGTGTTGGAAGCCGAGCACCTCCAAAAGGAGGCCGCCGAGGAAGAAGCCCGCGCCCTTGAGCGCGTTCTTGGACCCGGTCAGCACCGCCACCCATTTGAACAGCCCGCCCTGATCGCCCTTTTTGACGACGGACTTGACCGCCGATTTGGAGCTCATCTTGGTGAGATCCTTGGCGACGCCGGACAGCGCCTGGGTCCCCATGACGAAGGCGACCGAGAGCCCGAGCGCCCAGGTCGGATCGAGGAAGGAGAGCGCGGTGAGGGCGGCGATCTGGACCGCAAGGCCGGCGAAGAGCGTGACTCGCAAGCCGAAATGGGCGCCGATCCAGCCGCCGAAGAAATTGGTGACGATTCCCATCGCCTCGTAGAGCAGGAAGAGTGTCGCCAGATCCAGGGGCGAATAGCCCAGCCCGTGGAAATAGAGCAGGACCAGCATGCGCAGCGCGCCATCGGTGAGCGTGAACGCCCAATAGGCGGCCGTGACGATGCCGTAGTCCCTGAGGCTTCCGGGCAGGCTGGCCCGGGGGTCGGTCGACGCCATGACCGTTATCCTTCGAGGCTGTCGACGACCATGCGGGTCATCTCCATCATCCGGTTCATGTAGCCCCACTCGTTGTCGTACCAGGCATAGATCTTCACCTGGCGCCGATCGACGACCATGGTGGAGAGCGCGTCGACGATGCCGGAGCGGGGATCGCCGACAAAGTCCGAGGAGACCAGCGGCTTTTCCTCATAGCCGAGGATGCCCTCGAGCGGACCCTTCTCGGCCGCCGCCTTCATCAGGGCGTTGACCTCCTCGACGCTGGTATCCCGGGCGACCTCGAAGACGCAGTCGGTCAGCGATCCGGTCAGCAGCGGCACCCGCACGGCATGGCCGTTCAGCTTTCCCTTGAGTTCCGGATAGATGATCGTGATCGCGGTCGCCGAGCCGGTCGTCGTCGGGATGAGCGAGTTGAGCGCCGAGCGGGAGCGCCGCAGATCCTTCATCGGCTTGTCGACGATGACCTGGGTGTTCGTCACATCGTGGATGGTGGTCATGGAGCCATGCACGATCCCGATGTTCTCATGCACCACCTTCACCACCGGGGCGAGGCAGTTGGTGGTGCAGGAGGCGGCGGTCAGGATGTCGTGGACCGCCGGGTCGTAGAGATGCTGATTGACGCCCATCACCAGGTTGAGCGCGCCTTCCTCCTTCACCGGGGCGGAGACGATGACCTTCTTGATGCCCTTCTCGAAATAGGGCTGGAGAGACGCCACGGTCTTGAACCTGCCGGTGCATTCCAAAACCACATCCACGTCGTCGCCGGTCCAGGGGATGTCCGCCGGCGTCTTCGCGTCGGAAAACGCGATGGTGCTTCCGCCGACGGTAATATGGGCCGAGCCGTGATCGATCCCGCGCCGCCAGCGGCCTTGAACCGAATCGAACTCCAAAAGATGGGCGGCCGTTTCGGGACCGCCGGTGATCTCGTTGATCGCCACAATGTCATAGGCTGCATCGTCGAACCCCGCCCTGAGGCCGAGCCTGCCCATCCGGCCGAAACCGTTGATCGCTACCTTCATGTCTCTGTTTTTCCCTATTGGATCGGATCGGCCTCGCCCAAGGCGGCTTCACGGCCGATCTCGTCCAGTCTCTGTTGGAGCGAAAGGCGGTCGAGGCTTTCGAAGGGGAGGGCGCGGAAGCCGTCCAGCCGGTGGCGCAGGGTCCGGTAGGTCGCCATGAAGGCGAGGGCCTTTTCCGCCTCCGTCCCGTCCACTTTGACCGGGTCGGGCATGCCCCAATGGGCCGAGACCGGCTGACCCGGCCAAGGCGGGCATTCCTCGTTGGCAGCCTGGTCGCAGACCGTGAAGACGAAGTCCATTTTCGGGGCGTCGGGTGTCTGGAACTCCGCCATGTTCTTGGCCCGCAGACCCGACACGTCGTGACCGAGTTTCTTCAGAACCTCGATCGCGTGGGGATTGAGCTCGGAATAGGGCTTGGTGCCGGCGGAAAAAGCGCGGAACTTGCCGGCGCCCTCCTGGGTCAGGATCGCCTCGGCGAAGATCGACCGGGCCGAATTGCCGGTACAGATGAACAGCACATTGAAGACATCGGTCGGCATGGGGGCGTTCCCTTCGGTTGCGCGGTCGGCGCTGGGCGCCAGGGGCGCCGTCAGTTCCGGCCGGCCGCGGCAGCAGTCGTTGACGAGAAAATCCACAAGGGCGCCGACCCGGTCGAAATCGATCCCGTAAAAGACCGATTGGCCGTCGCGCCAGGATCGCAGCAGGCCGGCCCGGGTCAGGGTGGTGACATAGACGGAAAGCGTGTTGGCCTTCAGCGACAGGGCCTCGGCCAACTCGCTGGGCCGCACACCGTCGGGCGCGCGGCGGGCGAGCAGCCGGAACACCGCCAGCCGGCCGGGGTGGCCGAGGGCGGTCAGGGCATCTATGCTGGGTGAAGTATTCATGAAATCATGAATACTCGATGTCCAAGGCGTCCGCAACCGGATTCCACCCGGTTCACGCGTCCTTCGTGCTGACCGATCTACGCGGATTGACCAGGGCGAGGCCGGCGATCAGCAGCCCCAGGGCGATCCAGAAGCCGCCGCCGGGCCGCTCGGCCAGAACGGCCATGCCCCAGGCGACGCCGGAAAGCGTGACCACATAGGCGAGTTGGGAGGCGAAAACGGGGCCGGCCTTCTCGATCAGGTAGATCAGCGTCGTATAGGCGGCGATGTGGATCAGGGCCATGGCGCCGACGGCCAGGTCGTCGGTTCCCCAGGGCGGGACCGGGCTGACGAAGTCGCCGCGCAGAAGGACGATCGGGGTCAGCAGGATCAAGGCGCCAAGCGACATGCCGCAGAGGGTCGAGATCGGATCGAGCCCGTGCGGCGTCGCCTTATCAAGCGTCAGGTTCTCGACCGCATAGCAGAGTGGGGAGATCAACGCGATCGCGATCCAGATCGCACTGGCCATCCCGAGATCGGCGGTCGGCGACAACAGGATCAGAATGCCGGCGATCCCCAACCCGGTTCCCAGCACCCGTTGCGCCGAAAGACGCTCCGCGCCGATGGGCACGGCGATGGCATAGGTTAGCAGCGGGACCGTCGAAATGATCACCGAGAGCAGGCTGGCGGGAAGATGGCTCGCCACCGTGAAGGAGACCGAGTGGGGAATGGCGGTCCCAAGCGCCCCGAGCGCCAAATAGAAGATGAGATGCCGGCGCGAAACCGGCAG
This sequence comes from Alphaproteobacteria bacterium, assembly GCA_024743275.1. GTDB lineage: Bacteria > Pseudomonadota > Alphaproteobacteria > JANSWW01 > JANSWW01 > JANSWW01. The sequence goes on along the minus strand of JANSWW010000012.1, from coordinate 73,660 downwards.
CCGTTTTCCCCGAACATGGGTGAGGGCGCCCAGCAGGACGGCGCCGATCATCGCCTGCCACCAGGCCACGCCCATGGCCGCATGCCCGTCCGCCACCGAGAGCTTGGCCAACACCATGGTGGAGCCCCAGGCCACACCGGCGAACATCAACAAGGCCAGATACATGATGGCGGCGCTCTCCCGTCAGGCTATCGCCGCGTGACCCGGGTGTCGCTCTGATACAGCGCATAGGAGAAGCCGAGGAAGGCGGCGGCGGTGAACTCGTCCTCGAACAGAGGGCTATCGGAATTCGCCGCCCCCGCATAGATCCCGACTTCGGCGCCGGTGAAAAGGGTGAGGCGCGTGGTGATCTCCATGCCGAGCCCCGCGCTCAGCGTCGTCCCGAGATAGCCGCCCTCCGCCTGATAGGCCGGTCGGCCGGCGCGGGCGAATTGCGGTTCGACCTCATAGAAATAGTCGTGCAGTTCTTCGGTCGCGTAGATCGGATCGATGGAGGCGAACAGGATCGACCCCTCCCCGACGATACCGGGTTGCCGGTACCGCAGCTTCGGTTCGAAGACCAGGCCGCGGTACTCCGGCTCGATCTCCCCAAGATCGACCGAGAACACGGCGCGTCCCTGCAGGGCCAGTTCGATCTGACCCATGCCCCGCGGCCCGAAATTGAAACGGGGGCCGCGCAGGATCAGTTCCGGGCCGATCTCGAACAGGGGGTCGAGATCGGGTAGGCCGGCACGCAGGTCGTTGTCGCTGCTGTCGGCGCCGAAGGCCGCGTCGAGGGAGAGGCTCGCCTCCACCCGGTCGGTCTCGAAGGGGACGATCTTCGCCGCCGCGTCCTCACCGACCCGGAAGAAGTCCCCGCGATAGACCACGAAGGGGAAGGGCAGGCCATTGAGGCTGTAGGACGCGGAGGCGGGATAGTCGGGGCCATAGGTGGTGAACGCCCCAATACCGGCTTCCCACAGCGGTTCGCCCTCCCTCGGCACCGCGAAGGGGACGGCGCTGCCCGGCGTCTGCGCGACGAGGGGCTCCGTTCGGTCCGACATTTCGTCGAGTTCCAGGTCGGTGATCATCGGGAACCATTTGGGCGGTTCGTCGAGACTGCCGGGACCTTGGGCCCGACCCTCGCTGGGATAAAACGCCACAAGGGCCGCGAGCACGGCAAGGCCAGGGGCGGACAGCACAAATCCGCTGGAAAGCGGGATAGTGGGGGAGGGCATGCGCGTGCGCGCTTTCTGCTTCGGGAAGGTATTCCCTTTACGCAGGACCCTCGCCCCTTGGATCAATTCACCCTGGGGATCAATTCACCCGAATCCGGCCTTCCATCATGATCACGGAAGCACCGCCGATGGTGATCTCGGTCACGACGCCGCCTTGCTTGGTCGCGGTGCCGTGGAGTTGGCTCGGTCGGCCCATGTCGTAGCCTTGGCCGAGGCGGAGGGCGAGATCCACATCGTCGCGCGGGTCGGTCGCGGCCAGGAAGCCCATCAGGGCGGCGTTGGCGCTGCCGGTCGCAGGGTCCTCCATCAGTCCGTGGGTCGGCGCGAACATTCGGTCGGCGACATCCAGGCCGTCCTCCACGCCTTCGGTGGTATACAGCAGGGTGGAACTGCGGCCGGTGCCGCTGGGGTCGTCCGGGTCGCGTAACAGATCGAAGGCGGCAAGATCCGGCTTCGCCGCGGCCAGGGCCGCCCGGTCCTTCACCTCAGTCATGATAAAGGGCAGCCCCACGGTCGCCAGCGTCGGGACCGCGCGGTCCGTGACGATAGCCTCGACCGGCAGGCTGACCGCATCGGCGACCAGGGCCGGGTCGAAGGTCTTGAGCAACTGCACCCGCTTCGGCGCGGTCAGGGTCGTTCGGACGACAGCATCGCCTTCCCTTTCGATCCTGACCGGCACCAGACCCGCCTTCTCCTCGAAGCGGAAGACGTCGCCTTCGGCGAGGCCCAGCGTGGCCAGCACATAAGCGGTGCCGACATTGGGGTGCCCGGCGAAGGGCAGTTCCGATCGCGGCGTGAAGATCCGGACCTCGGCCGTGTTCTTCGGATCGCTGGGCGGCAGGACGAAGGTCGACTCGGAGTAGTTGAACTCCCGCGCGATGGTCTGCATTTCCTCGGTGCTGAGGCCCCTTGCGTCGGGGATCACGCCCAGCGGATTACCGCCGAACCGGGTCGCGGTGAACACGTCCACCGTCACATAGTCATAAAATTGGGTCATGGGATGTCCCCTTTCTGCGTCGTCTATCCAGTTTTGACAGGGCACACCCCCTCACCCCGACCCTCTCCCCGAGGGGAGAGGGCGATAAGACGATCTCGGTCGAGTTCCTTCTCCCCTGGGGGAGAAGGTTAGGATGAGGGGGGAGCCGGGTTACCCCGCCAGTCGGATGTTGATCCGGCGGTTCTGCTTGCCCTTGTTCTCGATCTTGCCGATCTCGAGCGGACCGATCTCGCTGGTGTTCTTCACATGGGTGCCGCCGCAGGGCTGCAGGTCGACACCGTCGATGCGGATCAGGCGAACCTTGCCGCCGGTACGCGGCGGTTTCACCGACATGGTGCGAACGAGATCCGGATTGGCGTCCATCTCGGCGTCCGTGATCCATTCCATGGAGAGATCGTGGCCGCTCTGGACCAGGGCGTTGATCTTGTCGGCCAGTTCCTCCTTGGTCATCGGCAGTTCCGGCAGGTTGAAGTCGAGCCGGCTCTTCTCGGCGCCGATCTGGCCGCCGGTGACGTCGCCCTCGATGCAGGCGCACAGCAGGTGGAGAGAGGTGTGCATCCGCATCAGCCTGTAGCGCCGGTCCCAGTCGATGGCCGCCGTCACCGTGTCGCCCGCCGCGACCGCCGCCGCGCCCTCGGCCGGGATATGCAGAATGCCGGTCTCGCCCTTGCGGGTGTCGGCGATGACAATCTCCGTCCCGTCCGCCTTGGTAAGCGTGCCGGTGTCGCCCGGCTGGCCGCCGCCGGTCGGGTAGAAGACGGTGCGGTCGAGGATAATGGCGCCGTCCTCGGTCAAGGCGGTCACCGTCGCCGCGCAGTCCTTGAGATAGCTGTCTTGGCGGAACAGTTCTTCGGTCATTCTTCTCTCCGGTGTCAGGCGTCGGATAGGGCTTTGGGACAGCCGGGGCAGGGACCCGCCTCGGCGAGGACGGATTGAAACAAAGGCCGGTCGATATTGCCACCGCTCAGGATCACACCCACCCGTTTGCCCTGCTGGGTGCTCCGTTCCTGCATCAAGGCGGCCAGCGCCGCGGCACCCGCGCCCTCGGCCACCTGATGGGTATCGGTGAAGTAGATCCGCATGGCCTCCTTGATCTCGGCCTCCGAGACGGTGATCACCCGGTCGGCGTGGCTCAGGATGATCTCAAGCGCCTCGGCGTTCGGCACCCGGCAGGCGACCCCGTCGGCCATGGTGTTGACGCTGTTCGTCGTAACCATCTGGCCTTGCGCGAAGGACAGGGCATAGGCTGCGGCGTTCTCCGCGTTCACGCCGACGACCTCGGTCTTGTAGCCCAGCGCCTCCCGCGCCGTGAGCACGCCGGAAATGCCGGATCCAAGGCCGATGGGGACATAGACCGTGTCCAGTTCTCCCGCCTGCCGGAAGAACTCCATGGCATAGGTGGCCACGCCGGCGACCAGCAGGGGGTGGAAGCTCGGAACCATCGTCAGATGGTCGGCCGCCGCCTTGTCCTGGCAGAACTCCAGGCTCTCCTGGAAGTCCTCGCCATGTTCGATGAGATTGGCCCCGAAGGCGCGCATGGCGGCGTTCTTCTCCACCGAATTGCCGTGCGGCACGACGATCGTGGCGTTGAGACCATAGCGCCTGGCGGCGAGCGCCACCGACTGGCCGTGGTTGCCCCTGGTCGCGGTGATCAGCCCGCCGGACGCGCCGTGCCGGGTCAGATCGTCCATGAAGACGAGGCCGCCCCGCACCTTGAAGGCACCGATCGGCGTATGGTTCTCGTGCTTGACCCAAACCTCCGTCCCGGTCCGCTCGGCCAGCAGCGGCCAGGCATATTGCGGCGTGCCGGGAAAGACCTTGTGGACCAGGTCGAGGGCTTCCTCGACCCTGGTCTTGGAGGGGAGGGGTGCTTTCTGGATATCTGACATAAGGCGGTCCTTTTGGGGGCGGTCCTTCTAATGGGACCGGTTAATGGGAGGGGAAGCGCCAGAACGGTTTCTTGAGATCGGCTTCCAACTCCTCAAGGGAGATCCCGGCATCGTTGATCAGGTGCCAAGGCAGGGTTTTCAGCTTCGCTTTCTCGTCCGCCCGGCGCTGCAGTTCCATCAAAAACAGTATGGCGTCTTCGATGTGGCGGACAATCGGATTGGTTCCCGGCTCCGGCACGGGAATCTTGCCCATCGGTAACGCGCTCGGTTTGCGGACGGGCGGTTGGCTGAAAGCGTCGGCGGACATCTCCTTCTCCTTCGGTTCGCTCTGTTGATCGGCTTTCGATACAATCGATACAATGAATTTAGTTCTATGCAAAAAAGGGTACAATGATTATATTGTCTCCATGACAATGTGGACTCCCGACCTTGGCCGGATGACCGGTCCTCGCTACCGTGCCATCGCCGACGCCGTCGCGGAAGATATCGCCGCCGGGCGGTTGAAGCCGGGGGACCGGCTGCCGACCCATCGGGCGCTCGCCTATGAAATCGGTGTTACCGTCGGAACCGTGACCCGTGCCTATCAGGAAGCCACACGGCGGGGTCTTCTGACCGGGGAGGTCGGCCGGGGCTCCTTCGTCCGAGGGGAACGAAAGCCGGATGGGTTCTTTTCCTTCGAGGCCCAGCCGGGCCGGGTCAATATGGGGTTCAACCGACCGACCATTCTGCCGGAGGACGCGGCGGCGATTCGAAACGCCATGTTGGAGGTCGCGCAGCGGGACGACTTCGCCGCCACCCTGCAATATCCGACCAGCCGAATCGGATCCCGCCAGGCCAAGCAAGAGGTGGCACTCTGGCTCCGCCATCACCGTCTTGAGGTCGAGTCCGAGGATGTTCATATCGTCGCCGGGGGACAAAACGCCATCGCGACCGCCGTCTTCTCCTGCGTTGGCCAGGGCGACCTGATCGCCGTCGAGGAACAGACTTGGCCGTCCTTCCGCAGCACGGCCGATGCGGCGGGCGCCCGGCTCCTGCCCGTGCCGGTGGATCGGGACGGGATGGTGCCGGAAGAACTGGACCGGATCTGTGCCGTCCATCGGCCCCGGGCGATCTTCACCATCCCGACCCTGCAGAATCCGACGACGACCACCATGCCGACCGCACGGCGGCAGGCGATCGCTGAAATCGCCGAACGCCATGATGCGCTGATCGTCGAGGACGACGTCTATGGCGCGCTGAAACCCGACGCGCCACCGCCGCTGCTGACCTTCGCGCCGGACCGGACCGTCTATCTCACCTCGGTATCGAAGTCGATCGCGCCCAGTTTGCGGGTCGGCATGATGGTCGTGCCTGCGGCCCTACACGCTCGCCTGTCGGTGGCGATCCACACCCTGATCTGGATGGCGTCTCCGATCCTTGTCGAGACCTTCCGAACGCTTGTCCGCTCTGGGGCGGCGGACGACATCCTCGCCCGGCACCGACAGCACGTGCGGCTGCGCAACGATTTGGCTCGGCGGAAACTCGGGAACGCCGCCGGTGGGTCGGACCCCGACGCCATGAACCTCTGGTTTCCGCTACCCGAAGGATGGACGTCCGGGGAGTTCGTCGAGGAGGCGCGCCGGTTGGGAGTCGATTTGATCGGGTCGGAGACCTTTGCCGCCGATCCGCGTCAGGTGGCCGACCGTATCCGGATCTGTCTGGGGTCGCCGCAGCGGGAACAGGATCTCGAACGCGGGTTGGATATCCTCGCCGAGATGCTGCGCAGAGGGCCCGGCGCGCCGATCCCCGTCATGTAGCGGATCTGCTCGTTGATGCGTTAACCCGCTTGGGCCGCCTGGATCGGGTGGAGATGATTGATCGGCCCGTTGCCGCCGCCCAAGGACGGGGCGGTGCGCAGTCCTTCCAGGACATAGTTCCGCGCCCGATCGATGGCCGCGTTGGGCTCCATGCCCTGGCCGATGCCGGTGGCGATCGCCGACGCGAGCGTACAGCCGGTGCCGTGGGTGTTGGTGGTCTTGACCCGAGGATGTTCGAAGGTGACCTGTCCCGCTTCGCTGATGACCAGGTCCTTGATCGTCTCGGTCGGCAGATGGGCGCCCTTCATGACCACCACCTGCGGGCCCAGGGTCAGCAGCATATGGGCCGCGTGGACCATGTCGTCCTCGTCCCGGATGGTCATGCCGGTCAGCACCTCCGCCTCCGGAATGTTCGGGGTCAGGATCGTTGCCTGCACCAGGAGATCCCGCTTCAGGGCGTCCACAGCCTTGTCCTCCAGCAGCCGGTCGCCGCGGGTCGCGACCATCACCGGGTCGACGATGATCGGAACGTCCGGGCACAGTCGCTGGCGGGCGGCGCTCACCGCCTCGATTATCTCGGTCGAGTGCAGCATGCCGGTCTTCACCGCGTCGGCGCCGATATCGGTCAGCACCGCTTCCATCTGACGGACGATGATGTCGACCGGAATGCTGTGGATACCACTGACGCCGAGCGTGTTCTGAACCGTGATCGCCGTCACCGCCGTCATGCCGTAGCCGCCGAGCGCGGTGATCGTCTTGATATCCGCCTGAATCCCGGCGCCGCCACCGGAATCGGATCCGGCGACCACGAGAATACGGGCGAGATCTGCGTTTGCGGTGGGCATGGTCGTCATGAAGCAGCCTTCGTGTCGCGGGGCGTGTTGACCGCGGCGATGGCGGCGACGATCCCGTCGACGACATCGTGGATCAGGGACCGGTTCTCACCCTCGGCCATCACCCGGATCAGGGGCTCCGTTCCCGACTTGCGGATCAGAATGCGTCCGGCCGCGCCAAGGCTCGCTTCCGCCTCGGCGATCGCGGAGACCACGCTGTCCTCTTCGAGGACCCGGCTCATGGCCTCGGGGGCTACCCGGACATTCTTGAGGAGTTGCGGCAGCGGTGTGAACAGATTGGCGACCGCGCTGGTCGGCTCGTCCGCCTCGACCTTCGCGGCCAGGACCTGCAGCGCCGCCATCAGGCCGTCGCCGGTCGTCCCATAGTCGGACATCACGATATGGCCGGACTGCTCGCCGCCGAGATTGATCCCATCGGAGCGCATTCTTTCGACCACATAGCGGTCACCGACGGGCATGCGGATGAGCTCGATGCCGAGATCGCCGAGATAGCGTTCGAGGCCGAGATTGGACATCACCGTCGTCACGACCTGGGAGGTCGCGAGATGATCCTGTTGCAGCCAGGACTTCGCGATCAGGGCGATGATCTGGTCACCGTCGACGACCGCTCCCTTCTCGTCGGCGACGATCAGCCGATCGGCGTCCCCGTCGAGCGCCAGGCCGATGTCGGCGTTATGCTCCAACACCGCCGCCTGGATTTTGCGGGGGAAGACCGCGCCGCAATTGTCGTTGATGTTGAAGCCGTTGGGTTCGATCCCGATCGGAATGACCTCGGCGCCCAGTTCCGCCAGGACCAGTGGGGCGACCCGGTAGGCGGCGCCGTTGGCGCAATCGATCACCACCTTCAGCCCGTCCAGCCGCTTTCCCCGGGGGAAGGTCGCCTTGACGAACTCGATATAGCGCCCGTGGGAATCGTCCAGGCGGCGGACCCGGCCAAGTTCCTTGGGCGCGGCGCGGGGCGGGATCCGGTCGAAGACGGCCCGCTCTATCTCGTGCTCGACCCGATCGGACAGTTTGAACCCGTCCGGGCCAAAGATCTTGATGCCGTTATCCTCGAAGGGGTTGTGCGACGCCGACAGCATGATGCCGAGATCGGCCCGGAAGGTCCGGGTCAACATGGCGACGGCGGGTGTGGGCAGCGGACCGACCAGGATGACATCCATGCCGATGGAGGCGAAGCCGGCCGTCATGGCCGGCTCGAGCATATAGCCCGACAGGCGCGTGTCCTTGCCGATCACGGCGAGCGGCCGTTTGGCGCGAACCGTTTTGCCGGTGGTGTGACCGTTTGTTCGGTGGTTGAGGAACTGGCTACCGGCGGCAACGGCGACCTTCAGCGCCATCTCGGCGGTCATCGGGTCGCGGTTGGCCGTTCCCCGGATGCCGTCGGTGCCGAACAGTTTACGCTCCAAACCAAATTCTCCCGTTATGCTCTCCGGCCCGGCGGCCGCTCTCTTGTCGATCCGGTCTCCTCTCCTGAGATCCGATGGCGCCGAGGAGACTGGTGAACGATAGCTTTACCGTAAAAAGGTTAGGCTTTCCCTAACATTGTTGCCATCCCAACGGATAGGGCCTGGCGGGTGGCCGCCACATCGTGCACCCGGAAAATCTGGACGCCCTGCTGCAGCGCCGTCAGCGCCGTCGCCAGCGATCCGGCCAGCCGATCCTCGGCGACCGACTCCCGGTCGAGCGCGCCGATGAAGCGCTTTCGCGACACGCCGAGCACGATGGGCCGGTCGAGGCCATGATACATGCTGAGCGAGGAGAGGATCTGCAAATTGTGGTCCAGAGTCTTGCCGAAGCCGATGCCCGGATCGATGGCGACGTTCTGGGTCGCGATCCCTTCTCGCGTCAGCAGGGCGGCCCGGTCCTGCAGGAAATCGAGCACATCGAGGGGCGCGTCGGCGTAGCGGGGTTTCGCCTGCATGGTCTTCGGCTTGCCCTGCATGTGCATCAGGACCACCGGCGCCCGGTTGCGGGTCACCACCTCGAAGGCGTCGGAATCATGGGTGAGGGCGGTGACGTCGTTGACGATGGCCGCCCCCGCCTTGAGCGCCGCCGCCATGACGCCGGCCTTCATCGTGTCGACCGACAGCGGCACCCCGTCCTTGGCCAGGGCCTCGATCACCGGCATGACCCGGTCGAGTTCCTCCTGCAGGCCCACGGCGTCGCCGCCGGGGCGGGTCGACTCGCCGCCGATATCCAGGATGTCCGCTCCCTCCTCGATCAGCCTCCGGCCATGATCGATGGCGCGTTTCGGGTCGAGATAGCGGCCGCCGTCGGAAAAGCTGTCCGGGGTCGTGTTGACGATGCCCATCAGCCGGGGCCGGTCCAACGTGACGCCGGCAAAGGCGGGGATCATGGCCGACAGGGCCACGAAGCGGTATTTCAGTTCCAAGGGATTGGGCTCGTCTTCGAGCCAGTCCTCCACCGCTTCCGGCGCCAGGGTGCAGGTGACGATCCGGTCGGGGAGTTTTACCAGTACCTCGACCAGGCGGAAGGCGGTCGGCCCTCCGGCAAGCGGGCGGGTCTCGGGTGTGCCCAGGGGCGCGAACGCCATGGGGCGGAAATAGACGGTCCCGGATGCGGAAAGGCCGCGCTCAAGCGCGGCCTTTTGAACCCGGGCGAGGGGGATGATACCCTTTCGCATTGCGTCACGCCGACGGGTGTCAGCTCCCCGGTTGCGGTTCCGGCGCGATCCCGCCGGAGGCCTCACCGCCCTTGCGGGAGGTCGTCGGGACGCTGGACCGGCGGCCGGACCCGGCCTTCGGTTCGTCGTCCGTATCCCGATTGATCGGTTCGCCGGCGAGCAGCGCCTTGATTTCGTCTCCGGTCAGGGTCTCGTATTCGAGCAGGCCCTGGGCCAGGGTTTCCAGTTCGTCGGCGTTGTCGGTCAGGATCCGGCGCGCGTCCTCATAGGTCGAATCGACGATGTGACGGATCTCGTCGTCGATCACCTTGGCCGTGGCGTCGGACATGTTCTGCGACTTGGCGACGGAATGGCCGAGGAACACTTCCTCCTGGTTCTGGGCATAGGCCAGGAAGCCGAGCTTGTCGGACATGCCCCACTCCATGACCATCCGGCGGGCGACATCGGTCACCATCTTGATGTCGGAGGAAGCGCCCGAGGTCACTTTTTCCGCGCCGAAGATCTGCTCCTCGGCGAGACGACCGCCGGCGGCGACGCGAAGGTCGGCCAGCAGCTTCGCCTTGGACACCGAGACCCGATCGCCTTCCGGCAGGCGCATGACCATGCCGAGCGCCCGGCCGCGCGGGATGATGGTCGCCTTGTGGATCGGATCGGATTCCGGATTGTGCAGGGCGACGACGGCGTGACCGGCCTCGTGATAGGCGGTCAGCTTCTTCTCGTCCTCGGTCATCACCATGGAACGGCGCTCGGCCCCCATCATGACCTTGTCCTTGGCGTCCTCCAGCTCCTGCATGCCGACCACGCGCTTGCCGCGCCGGGCCGCCAGCAGAGCCGCCTCGTTCACCAGGTTGGCGAGATCGGCACCGGAGAAGCCCGGCGTGCCACGGGCGATGGTGCGCGCTTCCACGGACGGGGCCAGGGGCACCTTGCGCAGGTGGACCTTCAGGATCTTCTCGCGGCCGACGACATCCGGGTTCGGGACCACGACCTGGCGGTCGAAGCGGCCCGGACGCAGCAGGGCCGGGTCGAGCACGTCGGGGCGGTTGGTCGCGGCGACCAGGATCACGCCCTCATTGGCCTCGAAGCCGTCCATTTCGACCAGGAGCTGGTTCAGGGTCTGCTCCCGCTCGTCGTTGCCACCGCCGAGACCGGCGCCCCGGTGGCGGCCGACCGCGTCGATTTCATCGATGAAGATGATACAAGGCGCGTTCTTCTTGCCCTGTTCGAACATGTCGCGTACCCGGCTGGCGCCGACGCCGACGAACATCTCGACGAAGTCCGAGCCGGAGATGGTGAAGAACGGCACATTGGCCTCGCCGGCGATGGCGCGGGCCATCAGGGTCTTACCGGTACCCGGAGGACCCACGAGCAGAACGCCCTTGGGGATCTTTCCACCCAGCCGCTGGAAGCGCTGCGGGTCGCGAAGGAACTCGACGACCTCCTCCAGCTCCTGCTTGGCTTCGTCGATGCCAGCGACATCGTCGAAAGTGACCCGGCCGGCCTTTTCCGTCAGCAGCTTCGCCTTCGACTTGCCAAAACCCATGGCCCGGCCGCTACCGCCCTGCATCTGACGCATGAAGAAAATCCACACGGCGATGAACAACAGCATCGGGAACCAGCTGATGAGAATGCCCAGGAAGCCGGACATGCCCTCCTCCGGCGGCTTCGCCGTGATGCGAACGCCGGATTCACGCAGGTTCTGGACCAGCGTCGGGTCGTCCGGCGTGTAGGTCGAGAAGGCCTTGCCGTCCTCGAAATGGCCGGTCAGCGTGCGGCCCTGGATGGTGACTTCGGCGACCCGCCCGCTCTCGACTTCGGCCATGAAGTCTGAGAAGGCCAGTTGCGAATAGGGCGTCCGCGTGTTCGAGCCCTGGAACAAATTGAACAGGGCGATCAGCAGAACGCCGATGATGACCCAAAGGGCCAGGTTTTTGCCGAAGTTATTCAAAATACCGCTCCAAAATGCGGGGTGATCCTCGTGCGAGGGCGGGCTTCATCGGCCACGCTACGCATATTAGGTAAGTCGCGTCCAGAGGGGCGCAACCCGAAACTTCGCCGCCGGGGCGGTCGCTTTGTCTCGCCTCTTGCCGGGCTGGCGCGGAGTTTCGCGTCGCAAAGTGATCTCGGCCGACCCGGCCGTCAAGCGGAGCGCGACAAGACATCCGGCCAGCGTCCTGCCGGAAAAGGGCGGGGCGGTGCCGAGCGCCGCCACCAGCCGGGCAAGCCGATCGGCCCGTGGCGGGTAGGGCGCGCCGCCGACCCGAGACAGGCAAAACCGCAACAAGCGCTCCCGCGCGGACGGGGCGAGCGCCATTGTTCCGGCGAGACCCAGGGCCACGCCGCCATCGGGCAAAATCCGGGCGAGCCGCGCCAGCTCCGCCGCCCGATCGTCGTCGGCCTCGGCCCGCCGGTCGCCATGGGCGCGGATGCGGTCGCGTGTTTGCGGATCCTCAGCCGCGTCCCGGTCGAGGCGCAGCCTGACGCGCGTGAACCGGCGGTCCCGGTTGCTGGGATCTGTAACATAGGAAAGACCGCAAGCGTCCGCATAGGCGATCAGATCCCTCTTGGGGACCGGCAGGAGCGGGCGGAGCAGCCGCCCCCAGGGCGTCGGCGCGGAAGCCGCCATGCCGGCCAGCCCGTCCGGCCCGGAGCCGCGGTCCCGGCGGAGAAGGAAGGTCTCGATCTGATCGTCGCGGTGATGGGCGGTGAGCAGATGGAGGATGCCGGCCTTGCGGCAGGCATCGCCAAGAAGATCGTAGCGGGCGATGCGGGCGGCTTCCTGTATCCCCGTCGCGGGTTTCCCACCGCGCCAGGTCAGGACGCGGTGGTCTGCACCGAGACGCCGGGCCAAGGTGGCCACCTGAGCGGCTTCCACGTCCGAACCGGGCCGCAGCCCGTGATCGACGGTCAGGGCCAACACGCCACCACCACGGGGCCGCGCCCAGGATATGGAGAGATCGAGGAGGGCGACGCTGTCAGGTCCACCGGACACCGCGACCGCCAGGGCGGGGCGCCGCTCGAAGGGACCGAGCGGCGCCAACAGGGCGTCGAAATCGGCGCCGGTCAGCACCCCAGCTTCCGCTGCTCCTCGCTGCCCCTGTCGAGAATGCTCGCCGGCGCGTCAGGATGCCGTACATTGAGTTCGCCGAGCGCGATGCACGCTTTCTCTTTCTCGCCGAGGGCCGCGAGCGAGAGGCCGAGCTTGAGGAGATTGTCCGCCGCCTTCGGACCCTCGGGATAGGCCTGAAGGCCAGCCGCGAATTCCCGCGCCGCCTCATCGTATTGCTTCCGCGCATAGTGGGTTTCCGCCAGCCAGTATTGGGCGTTGGGCGCCTTCGGGCTGTCGCCGAACACCTCGATATAGCGTTTGAGCTCCTGTTCCGCCCGGTCGTATTGACCGGCGATCACCAGGCCATAGGCCCGGCGGTAGCTCTCCTCGGCGGTTTCCGGAAACGGCGCGGCGGGGTCCGCAGCCCCGGGCACGATCAGGGCGCCCAACGTCTGGGTCGTGTCGTCGCCGGTTCCGAACCGACCTTCGCCGGCGGCTTCGGCGGTCGCGCTCGGCCGCTCCGGTTCGATCGGTTGTGCCGGACCCGTCGGGGCGCCCGGTGCGCCCTGTTCCAGGGCCGTCAGCCGGTCGTTGATATCCTGAAACCGCAGATCGATATCGCCGGACAGCGCATCGAGCCGGCCTCTCGCCTGGGTCAGGCCGAACTGCAGTTCCTCGATCTTGCCTGTCAGGCCGCGCAATTCCTGCTCGATGGCGTCGACCCGGATCTGGGTGGCGGGGCCCACGCCGCTGGTGGCCGGCGCGCCCCCTGTCGTCGTTTGGGCTTGCGGCGGAGTGGCTGGCGCCTCCCCTCGGAAAACCTGCCGTTGCAGGTCCTCCACATCCCGTTTCAACTGCCTCACCTGGTCTTGCAGGGTTTGCGCCTCGACCGGCGCCGAGATCAGAAGGACAAGCGCGGCGCAGAGCGATCGCAGGACGAAGGCGGGACGGAGCGGGAAGCGGATCATCGGCAAGGCTCTCTCATGGGCTTCAGGATCTTTGGGTTGTTGGAACCCCTGTTCGTGGAACCCGTGCTCTTGGAGTGGGGCTACTTTTCGGGCCATTTTAGCCAAAAAGCTGTGGCGGGACCAAGGCGGGGCGTCCGGAACCGACCCCGACGCGCATCCTTTGTCCCGGTGCCGGCCTCAAAAAGCACCCGACTTAAACGGCGCCGGCATGAAAAAAGGCCGGAAACGTCTGGAACGCTTCCGGCCTTTGGAAAAGGGTCTTGCGGGTGCCGTTAGTTGACGACGGACACCGCGCGACGGTTCTGGCCCCAGGCTTCCTCGTTGGAGCCGGCGACCGCCGGACGCTCCTTGCCGTAGGAGATCGTGGTGATCCGACCGGCGTCGACACCGAGCGAGATCAGATAGTCGCGGGCCGACGTGGCCCGGCGATCGCCGAGGGCGATGTTGTACTCACGGGTGCCGCGCTCGTCCGCATGACCTTCGATGATCACCGTGACCTGCGGGTGCTGGGTCAGCCAGGCGGCCTGCTTTTCCAGGGTCGCGCGGGACTCGGCGGTCAGGTTGGACTTGTCGAAGGCGAAGAAGACGCGGTCGCCGATGTTCACCACCAGGTCTTCCTGGGTGCCGGGCACGATGCTCGGCTGGGCCGGCTGAGTCGTGCTGGTCACCGTCGAGCTGGTGGACGCGCTGCTCGCGCCGCCGCTGCCGGCGGTGGCGGTCTCATCTGTCGGGGCTTCACAAGCCGTAACCAGGAAGGCGGCGGCGATAAGAGTGGTCAGTTTAAAGCGCATTAAACGCCCTCCAAGAGATGTTACAGGCGGTCTTATTGGCGAACATATGGGAGAGCGAATAGCGATTCACACCACAATTCGTCACCGCGGTCGCGAGAACGCCCCCGCCATTGCTCGCAAAGTTGATTAACATCTACCCGTAGTTTGTTATGGAATCAAGGGACTCCATGCAGGATCGGACCCATCTTGCGGGGTACCGATTTCGCGCAGATTCCGCCCGGTCAGGTCGACCGACCAGATCGATGCCTTGCCTCGCCCCTGCGAGTCGCTCGGGGTCTGGCGATAAAACATCAGGACCCGGCCGTTCGGCGCCCAGGTCGGCGCTTCGTCGAGGAAGCTCTGGGTCAAGAGCCGCTCTCCGGACCCGTCGGGACGCATCACGCCGATATGGAAGACCCCGCCGCCGAACTTGGTGAAGGCGATCAGATCGCCGCGCGGGGACCAGACCGGCGTGGCATACCGCCCGTCGCCGAAGCTGATCCGGCGGACGTCGCTGCCGTCCGCGCGCATCACGTAGATCTGCTGGCTCCCGCCCCGGTCCGAGTTGAAAGTGATGAATTGGCCGTCCGGCGAGAAGCTGGCGGAGGTGTCGATCGCAGGGTGATTCGTCAGCCGGCGGACCCGACGGGTCGGCAGGTCCATGGTGTAGATGTCTGAGTTGCCGGCCTGGGCCAGGCTCATGATGACCGACCGGCCATCCGGCGAGAACCGCGGGGCGAAGGTCATGCCCGGGAAGTCGCCCACCACCTCCTGCTGGCCGGTGTCGATGTTGAGCAGATAGACCCGCGGCTTGTTGTTGTAATAGGCGAGATAGGTGATTTCCTGGGTCGTCGGCGAGAATCGCGGCGTCAGCACCAGCGTCGACCCGTCGGTCAGATACTGATGGTTGGCGCCGTCCTGATCCATTATCGCCAGCCGCTTCTGTTTCCGGTTCTGCGGCCCGGTTTCCGAGACATAGACGATACGGGTGTCGAAATACCCGTTTTCGCCGGTGATCTGCTTGTAGATCGCGTCGGAGATGATGTGGGCGATCCGCCGCCAATTCGACGGGACCGTCGAGTATTTGAGGCCGGTCATCTGGGATTCCGCGAAGATATCCCACAGTCGGAATTCGGCCTCCAGCGTCGAGCCGGTCACGGTCACCTTGCCGGAGATCAGCGCCTGGGCGCCGATAACCCGCCAATCGGCGAAGCGCGGCCGGATGTTGAGGGCGGCTATATCCTGAATGAAGGCGGCGGGGTCGACCGATCGGAACAGCCCCGAGCGTTCCAGATTGGACCGGATCACCGCGGTGATCTGCGCGCCCATGTCCTGGGATCCGAGGTCGTCGCCGTGGAAATTGGCGACGGCCACCGGAATCGGTTCGCTCACGCCCTGGGTGATGTCGACGCGCAGTTGCGCCCGGGCATCGGGGACCAGCACGAAGGCGGTCACCAGCAAGAGCAGCAGGGCGAATGGCGACGGGGCGCCTTTGAGGGTCATTGCAGCATCTCCCGGGGGTCGAAGGTGAGGATCATGGTTTGCCACAGACTGGCCTTGTCCGGTGGTAATTTGAATGGATGGCAGGCCGGATTGAGCAGCGCCCGGCGCGCGGCGTCGGCCGCCGCCCGGTAGAAGCTGTCGGACAACCGGCCGCTATCGAGAATCTCGACCGTGGCCGGCGTGCGGTCGCTGCGCATCACCACCCTGGCCTCGACGATCAGGTCTTCGGGGTTTTTCGCCCCGGCCGGGAAGTTCCAGCATTGCCGCAATTGCGCCCTGAGCGCGTCCATCTCGCCGGAACTGAGCTTCACGGGCCGGTCTAGCGTCTTTTTCTCGGCCTTCGGCTGGGAGTCCAGTCTCGGCGCCGGGGGCTGGGCCGCGGCGCCCTTGCGGTTCTCGTCACCCCTTTGGACCTGTTCGCGGTCCTTGTTGAGGCTGTCGAGCAGGCTCGCCAGTTGGTTGGTTTTCGGCGGATCTTTCTTAGGCTCGGCCTTCTTCGGGGCGGGGCGCGGCGGCGCCGGACGGGGCGGCGGCGGGGCGACCGCCCTTTGCGGCTCCGGCTCGGCTTTCGGCTTCGGTTTCGGAGCCACGACCGGTTCCGGTTCCGGCTCGGGTTCCGGCTCGGGGGCCTTGGGCAGCGGAATCGCCTCCGGCTCCTGAACCGCCTCCGGGGTCGGCTCCGGCAGGGCGGCCACCTGTTCCGGGGCGGGCGGCGGCGGGGGCGGCGGGACATTGCGTTTCGTCTCGGCGATCGGTTCGTCCGGCTCCTGCGGCTTGGTGGTTTGGGAGACGGCCTCCGGCGCCTCTTCCTGCGCGATTTCCTCCTGGCTCACGACCTCGAAGGTCATGACCGGGCTCGCCACCGGGGGCGGGTCGAAAAAGGACGGCATCCCGATCACCGCAACGGCGACGACGCCGATGTGGAGCAGAGACGAGAAGAGGAGGCCGTGTTGCATGGGGCGGGCGCTTTAGTTGTTCTGGTCCGGCAGTTCGGCGATCAGGGCCACCCGGTCGAAACCGGCCGAATTGATCAGGCCCATCAGGCCCATGACCTCGCCATAGGCGATGGTCCGATCGCCGCGCACGAAGATCCTTTGGTCCTGGTTGGCGGCGGTGATGGCCCGCAGGCGCGGGACCAGTCGCTCGCGCGGGACCTCGGTTTCCTGGATGTAGATCTTGCGTTCCGCGTCGATGGTGACGACCAGGGGCTCGTCCGGATTGTTGATCTGGCTCGCCTCGGTCTTCGGCAGATCGACCGGCACGCCGACCGTCAGCAGCGGGGCCGTGACCATGAAGACGATCAGCAGCACCAGCATCACGTCGACGAAAGGCGTGACGTTGATCTCCGAAAGGGGCTTATAGCGTCCGGACCCCCGGCTACGATCGACGATACCGCCGGCCATCTCAGCGCTCCTCGTCCAATTGCCGCGAGAGGATCGCGGAGAATTCGACGGCGAAGGCGTCGAGCTGGTTGGCGAAACGCGAAAGGTCGTTGGAGATCTTGTTGTAGGCGACCACAGCCGGAATGGCGGCGACAAGGCCCAGCGCGGTGGCGAACAGGGCCTCCGCGATGCCGGGGGCGACGACGGCGAGGCTGGTGTTCTTCGAGGCGGCGATCGACTGGAAGGAGTTCATGATCCCCCAGACCGTGCCGAACAGGCCGATGAAGGGGGCGGTCGAACCCACCGAGGCCAGGAAGGTCATGAAGCGCTCCAGCCGGGCCATCTCGCGACCGATGGAGACGGCCATCGCCTGGTCTACCCGTTGTCGGAGATTGGCGCGCAGGCTACCGTCGCCGGACAGTCCCTTCGCCGCCGACCGGCGCCATTCCCGCATGGCGGCGACGAAGACGGCGCCCATCGGATCGGTCTGCTGGCCATGGATGCGGTCGTAGAGCTCTTCCAGCGAGCCACCGGACCAGAAGGAGGATTCGAACGCCTTCACCGCCTTCTGGGCGCGCTTCAGGCTCATCGCCTTGTCATAGATGATCGCCCAGCTCCAGATCGAGGCGGCGATCAGCATGAGCATCACGGTCTTGACGATCCAGTCCGCCTGCAGAAACAGGCCCCAGATCGACATGTCATGGGACACGCTTCCGGCGAGTTCAAGGGCGTTAACGGTTTCATTCATGGCAGGTGTGGGCCCTTCTTATCGGGGTTCGGCCAGTGCGGGTCTCGGAGATTTGGCGAAGACCGCAGACATTGGCCCTAAGAACATGGCAGAAGTTGGGAAAACCCTTCGAAAATCGCTTTCGGCAGTCGTTTCGGGCTCGGCGTGTCGCCGGAGATCGCCACCAGGGCCAGCCGCACGCCGGTTCGATAGAGGAGATCGGAGTCCTTGAGGACCCGCTGGCTCAGCCGGATCGAGGCGGGTCTGACGGCCTCGACCACGGTTTCGACCGAGAGAAGATCGTCGAGCCGGGCCGGGCGGCGGAACGCCATGTCCATATCCACCACGGTGAAGGCGAGGCCGTGATCGCGCATCAGGCTCATGTGGTCGAAGCCGGCGTCCCGCAGCATTTCGGTCCTTGCCCGCTCGCAATAGTGCAGATAGCGCGCGTGGTAGACGATCCCGCCCGCGTCGGTGTCCTCGTAATAGACCCGGACCGCCAGGCGATGCGGCTCAGCCATCGGCACCCCCGAACAGATCCTCCGTCCCGCGCGGTTTCGGCGCGGGCAGACCGATGGCGTGGTAGCCCTGGGCGGTCAGCATCCGACCGCGCGGGGTGCGTTGGATGAGCCCCTGCTGCAAAAGATAGGGCTCGATCACGTCCTCGATGGCGTCGCGCTGCTCCGAAAGGGCGGCGGCGAGCGTTTCCACCCCGACCGGGCCGCCGGCATAGGTCTCTGCGATCAGTGTCAGATAGCGTCGGTCCATCATGTCGAGGCCGCGCCCGTCCACGTCCAGGCGGGTCAGGGCGTCGTCGGCGATCTTCTGGTCTATGGCCGGAGCCTCGAGAACGGCCGCGAAATCGCGCACCCGGCGCATCAGCCGATTGGCGATACGCGGTGTTCCGCGCGCCCGTTTGGCGATCTCCGCCGCCCCCTCCGGTGTCATCTCCGCGCCCAGCAGGCCGGCGCCCCTGGTGACGATGGATTGCAGTTCCTCCGGCTCGTAGAACTGCA
The DNA here is from genome assembly GCA_024743275.1 of Alphaproteobacteria bacterium. Classification (GTDB taxonomy): domain Bacteria; phylum Pseudomonadota; class Alphaproteobacteria; order JANSWW01; family JANSWW01; genus JANSWW01. The sequence goes on along the minus strand of JANSWW010000012.1, from coordinate 54,845 downwards.
TGCGAAGCGGGATGCCGAAACGGTCGCGCAGGGGTGTCGTGACCAGACCGGTTCGGGTCGTGGCTCCCACCAGCGTGAAGTGCGGCAGGTCGATCCGGATCGAGCGCGCCGACGGCCCCTCGCCGATGATCAGGTCGAGCTGAAAGTCCTCCATGGCCGGATAGAGGATTTCTTCGACCGCCGGGGAGAGCCGGTGGATCTCGTCGATGAACAGAACGTCCCGTGCCTCGAGATTGGTCAGGATCGCGGCCAGGTCGCCGGCCTTGGCGATCACCGGCCCGGAGGTCGCCCGGAAACCGACATTGAGTTCGTGCGATAGGATCTGCGCCAGCGTCGTCTTCCCGAGTCCGGGCGGGCCGGCGAGCAGCACATGGTCGAGCGCTTCCTCCCGTTTGCGGGCCGCCTGGAGGAAGATCTCGAGATTGGATTTAAGCGCCCGCTGACCGATGAAGTCCCTCAGGGTCCGGGGGCGCAGGCTGTGATCCGCCTCGTCTCCGTGGACCGCGCCGTCGACCAGTCTTTCCGGTTCCATGGCCATCAGCTTGCGAGCTCCCGAAGGGCGGCGGGGATGAGCTGGCTCTCGCTCGCCTGCGGGCCGAGCTTGGCAGCCGCGGAGGCAACGGCGGCCTGGGCCTTCGGCTTATCATAGCCGAGATTGGTGAGCGCGCTGATCGCATCCGCGACCGCGCCGGCCGCCGGGGGCGCGTCTCCCTCGGACAGGCTGGCCACGACCGCACCGGGACCGAGCGCCATGCCGCCGACCTTGTCCTTCAGTTCCGTCATGATCCGCTGGGCCAGCTTCGGGCCGACGCCGTCGGCGCGGGTCAGGGAGGCTTTGTCCTGGGCCGCGATCGCCTGGGTGATCTCGTCTGGATTGAGCGCGGACAGGATCGCCAGCGCGACCCGCGAGCCGACCGCCTGGACGGTCGTCAACAGCCGGTACCAGTCGCGCTCCGCCTTCGACGAGAAGCCGATCAACTGTAGTCGGTCCTCGCGCATCAGGGTCTCGATCTCGAGCACCGCGTCACCGCCGGGGCCGGGAAGTTTGGACAGGGTCTTGGCGGAGCAGGAGACCACATAGCCGACGCCCTGGACGTCGATCAGAACCTGATCGGCCGAAAGCTCCTCGACCACGCCTTTAAGGCGCCCGATCATCGCCCGGTCTCCCTCATCGGCCCGCTCCCAGTATCGCCATACGGCCGGTCCGGGCCTGGGTGCCGGCCGCGTGGGCGTGGCAGATCGCGACCGCGAGGGCGTCGGCGGCGTCGGCCGACGTGAAGACGGCCTTGGGCAAAAGGCGCCTGACCATGGCCTGGACCTGGTCCTTGTCCGCACCGCCGGTGCCGACCACCGACTTCTTCACCGTCTTTGGGGCGTACTCCGCGACCTCTAGCCCGAGCAGGGCGGGGGCCAGCAGCACGGCGCCCCTGGCCAGGCCGAGCTTCAGCGTACTCTCCGGGTTCTTGTTGACGAAGGTCTCCTCGACCGCCGACGTGGTCGGCCCCCAATCCTCGATCAGGTCGAGCAACCCCTTGTGCAGGAAGGCGAGGCGTTCGGCGATCGGCAGCTTGGCGTCGGGCGAGATCACCCCGTTGGCGACATGGGAGAGCCGTGCGCCGTCGACATCGATCACCCCCCAACCTGTGTGGCGCAGGCCCGGATCCAAGCCGATGACACGCATGGGTCTCCTCTCCGCCGCGCTTAGGCGGTCAGCTTCTGCAGCACGTCGTCCGAAATGTCGAAATTGGCCGAGACGTTCTGCACGTCGTCATTGTCCTCCAGCACGTCGATCAGTTTGAAGACCGACTGCGCCTTGTCCTCGTCGACCGGCGCCAGGGTGGTGGGCTTCCACGACAGTTCGGCACTGTTCGCCTCGCCGACGCTGGCTTCGAGCGCGTCGCGGACCTGGGCGAAGTCGCCGGGTTGGCAGGTGACCTCCAGCCCCTCGTCGCCTTCCTCCACATTGTCCGCGCCGGCCTCGACCGCGGCCTCGAACAAGCTGTCGAAATCGGTCGCGTCCTTGGCGTAGACGATCAGACCGACCCGGTCGAACATGAAGGCGACCGAATTGGTCTCGCCAAGGGAACCGCCATGCTTCGAAAAGGCCGCCCGGACTTCGGAGGCGGTCCGGTTCTTATTGTCCGTGAGCGCCTCGACGATCACCGCGACACCACCGGGGCCGTAGCCCTCGTAGCGCATCTCGACATAATCGGCCCCGTCACCGGCTCCTTCCGCCTTCTTAATGGCCCGGTTGATGTTGTCGTTGGGCATCGAGACCTTGCGGGCGGCGACGATCGCGGTCTTGAGACGCGGATTGGCCGCGGCGTCCGGGCCGCCGAGGCGTGCGGCGACTTCGATCTCCCGCGCGATCTTGGTGAAGAGTTTTGCCCGCTTTGCGTCCTGTGCGCTTTTGCGGTGCATAATGTTCTTGAATTTGGAATGCCCGGCCATGGCGATCCCTCCTTGAATCCCTTATGTCGTATGGATACCAGATTTTGTGCCCAACGTCTCTTAAAACGCATTATCATGCGTGTCTACCGAGAGGTACGGGGCTGTCGTCCGGCAACGATCGGACCGCGTGCGGCCCGAAAAATTTTGCGGATGTCCACTTGATTTATGGGGGAGATAAAGGCAAGCAAATTCTGCAAATACTTTTGTATATTGGTTTTTTCTGACCGGTAGCACTTCGACCGCTTCCCAGACGAGGGTCGGCGGCGCCACAACAAGTGCCTGCGGACGCGTCAGAATACAGGGCCTTCTGGGACCAGAACGGAAGAAGAAGAATGGCTGGGATGGGGAAAGTCACGGTTCTGGTGGTCGACGATAACAGAACCATGCGGTCTCTGGTCCGTGCGATTCTGAACTCGGTCGGGATTTCGGATGTTCTGGAGGCGGCGAGCGGCCGCTCCGCCCTGCAGAAGGTACGGGACAAGGAATGCCATCTGGTCATTCTCGACTGGGCGATGGACGAGATGGACGGCATCGAGTTCACGCAATATATGCGCAACGACGACGACAGCCCGGACCCCTTCATCCCGATCCTGATGCTCACCGGGCACACCGAGCGGGTCAAGGTCGAACAGGCGCGCGACGCCGGGGTCGACGAGTTCATCGCCAAGCCTGTGACGGCCAAGCAGTTGTTGATGCGGATCGATCTGATGATCCACAAAAGGCGTTCCTTCGTGCGGACCGAGGAGTATTTCGGCCCCGACCGGCGGCGGCGCAAGATCGAGTATGAGGGGCCCGAACGGCGCTCTTCCTGATGGGCGTTGGGTCCAACATCTGTTAGACTCTTCAAACGGATGGGATGCGGGGGCAACCATCCAAATCCAACCGGTGATAGGCGTTAGATGGGCGATAAGGCAAAAGAACCGTTGGAGGTCATCACCCCTCCCAACAAACTGAAGCAGCTCGTCGGCAACGCGCGCCTGTCGGACGACAAGACCGTCGCCAAGGCGGAGCAGGCCCAGAAGGCGGCGGCCGCCAAGGTCGATCTGCCGACCGAGGCGAAGCCGATGATGGAGATGCTGCGCGAGCGGTATGCCTGGCTCGACGATCCGGACATGTCCAAGGAGCGGGCGCTGAACGAGATTTTCGGGATCGCCCACGATCTACGCGGCATGTCCGGCAACTTCGGGTACCCACTGCTGGCCCGGGTCTGCGCTTCCCTCTCGCGCTTCACGGACGGCCGCAAGACGGTCAACAAGAAGGAGCAGGAGGCGGTGAAGGCCCATGTGGACGCCATCACGGTGATTCTGCTGAACAAGATCTCCGGCACCGGTGGCAAGGTCGGGGCGGAGATCGCCGACGGGCTCGAGGCCGCCGTCACCGCGCTGACCGACGATTGATCCCGGCAGCGGTCAATCCGCCAGCGTTTTCGACATTCTGAAACAGGCCATCTCAACCCCGGCGGCGAGCCGGTGGGTCGCTGGTCTGTCGACGTCGTATCCGAGCGATCGGTAGAAGGGCACGGCGTTTGTGGACGCGTCGAGCCACAACGATGCCAGACCTGCTTCGTCGGCGGCCCTCTCGACCGCGGCGATCAGGGCCCGGCCGACCCCATGGCGGCAGAAATCCGGTGCGACATAGCAGGCTCGAAGCTCTCCATCTTTCGCGACCAAGGCTGCGAGGCCCGCGGGATTCCCGTCCACTTCGGCGATGAAGCGGAGTTCGCGGTCGGGATTGGCGGCGACCCTTGCCACGGCGCCTTCGGTGACCGGCAGGGGCGCCCAGGCATTGATCACCGCTTCGGGGTAATGTTCGACCGCCAAGCCACGGACCGCCGCGTGGTGCAGCTCCAGGAAGAGCCGCTCCTCGCCGGAGCGCATCCCTCGGACATGCACGGTCGCGGCTTGTCCAACCACGGTCTTCGGTCTCAGGCGAGTGTCGGTATATGGTCCGTCAGGACCCCGCCGAGGCGGACCGGTTCGATCCGGGTGGCAAGGCCGGTGTCGTCGTCGGTCTGAACGAAGGTGCCGCACACGGTGGCCTCGCCGTCCGTCGGTTCGAACCGTTCCGACGGGGTTTTCTTGGTGAAACGGTGGATCGCCGTTACCGGGTTCATGCCGATCACCGAGTTATAGTCGCCGCACATCCCCGCATCGGTCTGATAGGCCGTGCCTTTTGGAAGGATCATGGTATCCGCCGTCGGGACATGGGTATGGGTGCCGACGACCAGGCTCGCGCGGCCGTCGAGATAATGGCCGAACGCCATCTTTTCCGATGTCGCCTCGCCATGCATGTCGATGATCACCGCGCTGGCCGTCTTCCCCAGAACATAGTTCTTCAAGGCCATGTCGACCGACCGGAACGGGTCGTCCAGCGGCTCCATGAAGACGCGGCACATGACGTTGACGACCAGAACCGGCTTGCCGCCGCGCTTTGGCGTGACCGCCACGGCGCCGCGCCCGGGGGTGCCGGGGGGAAAGTTGATTGGACGCAGCAGGCGCAGGTCCTGATCGATGGTGTGCATGATCTGGCGCTGGCCCCAGACATGGTTGCCCGTGGTGATGACGTCGGTGCCGGCGGCATAGAAGTCCTGGGCGATCTTGTCTGTGATCCCGAAGCCGCCGGCGGAGTTCTCGCCATTGACGACCAGGAAATCGACGGCCAGCTTTTCCTTGAGGACGGGGATCGCCGCCAGGGCCGCCTCGCGCCCGGTCCGGCCCACAACGTCACCGAAGAACAGGATGTTCATCGCCCGGCGCGTCCCAGGCGGGCCAATTCCGCAGGCTCGATCACCCGTGTCGGGGTGATCACCATGTCGAGGGGCTGGTCGGTGGGTTCGGTCGGTACCTGGTCCACTTCCTGTTCGTCATAGGCAAGCCCGATGGCCATCACCCGCCGCCGGGCCCTGGCCTGGCTCAGGGTGCGGTCGTAATAGCCGCCACCATAGCCGAGACGATAGCCGCGGGTGTCGAAGGCGAGCAGCGGGACGAGAAGGATGTCCGGGAACATGGCCGGACTCGCTTTCGGGACCGGAATGTTCATCGGGCCGACGGTCATTTCCGTATCCGGGGTCCAGCGGCGGAAGCTCAACGGACCGGGGCTTCCCGGCGTTACCGGCAGGCCCAGCACATGGCCGCGTTCGAACAGGACCGCCAGCAGCGGGGCCGTGTCGATTTCCGACCCGATGGGCCAGTAGAGCGAAACCGGAACCTGTTTCGGGATGGGATCGAAGAGCGCCAGGATCTGGACCGCGATGCCGTCCGAGGCGTCTTCGCCAAGAGCCGCATGGGCTTGCTTGCGGCGCGCGGTCATTTCTTTTCTAAGAGTTTCTTTTTTGCTGGCCGTCATGCCCGCCTTCTGATGTCAGGGAAATTCCGGGTCGCCACCCAGGCCGAAATCCCGGGGCGAGAATGAAGTGCCACGCGGCCGTTGGCCATATCTCGTCCTCCTGGCCCTGCTACAAGCAGGTGGGCGCCGCGATATTAAGGCCACGACCTTAACAGAGGCAGCTCCCAAGGAGGTTGGTATTCGGGCCCGGGGACTTGAGGACCTATCGCACCGCGCAGCCCACTCTACCTAGGCCCCTTCGATCGATTCCGCAATCCGTTCGATCCGCTCGGCCATGCGCTGGATGGTCTCGATGGTGGTTTTCAGGGCCGCATCGTCCTGCTTCGGCGCCGAGGCGGCGGGGGATAGTTCCGGCTGGAAGGGTTCGGATTCGGCCCGTCCCTGCGCCTGATTGCGGGCGTCGGCCAATTCGTCCGCCATCAAAATGCTGGCGATGACCAGCAGCCTTGCGTCCCCGACATTGCCGATCTGTTTTTTGAGATCGCTGATCCGTCGGTCGACCTCGGCGGCGAGCGCGGTGGTCCGCGCCTCCTCGCCCTCACCGCACGCGACCTTGTAGGGCCGGCCGTTGATATGGAGTTCGACCTGCGGCATCAGTCGAGGCTCTCTTCGAGCCGCTCCACGGCCTCATCGAGCCGCGTGGCGACGGACTGGGTCACCCCGGCCAAGGCCGCATAATCCTTTTTGAGGGCCTGCAGTTCACCCTTCAGCGCCGCCTCGTCCGCCGAGGGTTCGGCGGTTGCCGACCCGGGCCGCGCCCGCGCGGCCGCCTGCTCAAGCCGAACAATGGCGGCTTCCAACCGGGCAAGGGCCTGATCCAGACCGTGATCCAACATCAATCAGACTCTCAACTTTTAGCAGACAACCTATTGATATGCCGAAGCATCTGTGCTGTCCAGCGTTCACGTGCCGCACAGAGGCACTCGAGGGGCCTTTTTCCGGGGGCCAGATGCCCGCAATCACGAGGTTGACCCCGCCGGGCCAAAAAGGTGATTGTCCCGGCACTTTTGGGGAACCTCTTGCCTTTTTCTGGGATTTTGATGATGAGCACAGCGATCGATCATGGCCGCATGGCGGCGGCTATTCGCGTCTTGGCGATGGACGCGGTACAGAAGGCGAAGTCCGGGCATCCCGGCATGCCGATGGGCATGGCCGACGTGGCGACGGTCCTGTTCACCAAGTTCCTGAAATTCGATGCCACCGATCCCCATTGGTTCGACCGCGACCGGTTCATCCTGTCGGCGGGCCATGGCTCCATGCTGTTGTATTCCCTGCTGCACCTGACCGGGCAGGCGGACATGCCGATGTCCGAACTGGAGAATTTCCGGCAGTTGGGCTCCAACACGCCGGGTCATCCTGAATATGGCCATGGCCATGGCGTCGAGACCACCACCGGGCCGTTGGGGCAAGGCCTCGGCAACTCGGTCGGCTTCGCGCTCGCCGAGCGGATGCTCAACGCGGAATTCGGCGACGATCTGGTTGACCATCACACCTATGTTCTGGCCGGCGACGGCTGCCTGATGGAGGGCATCAGCCAGGAGGCGATCACCCTGGCCGGCCATCTCAAGCTTTCGAAGCTGATCTGCCTGTTCGACGACAACGGCATTTCCATCGACGGCCCGGTCAGCCTCGCGACGTCCGAGGATCATCTGCGGCGCTTCACCGCCGCCGGCTGGGACGTGCAGTCGATCGACGGCCACGATCCGGCGGCCATCGAGGCCGCGATCGCCCACGCCAAAACCACCGACACGCCGTCGATGATCGCCTGCAAGACGACGATCGGCTTCGGCGCCCCCACGCTCGCAGGCTCCGCCAAGACCCATGGCGCCCCCCTGGGCGAGGAGGAAATCGCCGGCGCACGGCAATTCTACGGGTGGGACCTTCCGCCCTTCGAGCTGCCCCAGGACGTGGTCGACGCCTGGCACGCCGCCGGCCGCAAGGGCCGCGCCGCCCACGAGGCCTGGGTCGAGCGGCTCACCTTCTCCGACCGGCGCGACGAGTTCGGCCGCCGGATGCGCGGGGACCTGCCGGCCAATCTGCACGCGGTGATCAACGATTTCCGGCATTCGATCTCCAATGAAGCCCCGAAGGTCGCGACCCGTGTCTCCTCGCAAAAGACCATCGACGCCCTTCTCGAGGTGATGCCCGAGCTGATCGGCGGCTCCGCCGACCTGACCGGCTCCAACAACACAAAGGGCAAGACCGCGACGCCGGTCAGCGCCGAGAACTATGGCGGCGACTACATCCACTACGGCATCCGCGAGCACGGCATGGCGGCGGCGATGAACGGCATGGCGCTGCACGGCGGGGTCATTCCTTTCGGTGGCACCTTCCTGGTCTTCACCGATTACTGCCGGCCGTCGATCCGTCTTTCGGCGCTGATGGGCATCCGGGTCATCTACATTATGACCCATGATTCCATCGGCCTCGGCGAGGACGGTCCGACCCACCAGCCGGTCGAGCATCTCTCGGCGCTGCGGGCGATCCCCAATCTCGCCGTCTTCCGGCCGGCCGACACTGTCGAGACCGCCGAGGCCTGGCAGCTCGCTCTGGAGCGCAAGGACGGCCCGAGCGTGCTGGCGCTGACCCGTCAGGGGCTGCCGACGGTCCGGACCCATCACAGCCACGAGGTCCTGAGCGCCAAGGGCGGCTATGTCCTGGCGGAGGCTTCGGGCGAACGGAAGGCGACCCTGCTCGCCACCGGTTCCGAGGTTGAGATCGCGCTCGCCGCGCGGGACGCCCTGGAAGCCGACGGCGTGCCGACCGCGGTGATCTCCATGCCCTGCCAGGAGTTGTTCATGGCCCAGCCCAAGGGCTATCGCGACTCGGTTCTGGCCCCGGGTTCCATCGTGGTCGCCGTCGAGGCGGGCATGCGGCAGAGCTGGGACCGGTTCATCGGTCTGGACGGCGGCTTCGTCGGCATGACGGGCTTCGGCGCCTCGGCGCCGGCGGCCAAGCTCTACGAGCATTTCGGCATCACGGCCCAGGCGGTCGTAGACGCGGTGCGCGAACGTCTCTAAAACCCAGCGACGAAATCAACGATTACCACGCCCCCGACGTTAAAGAGGGGCGACCGGGACGATACAGGAAAGGAATGAGGAACCATGGCTCTGCGTGTTGCCATTAACGGGTTCGGCCGGATCGGCCGCTTGGTGCTGCGGGCGCTCTACGAAAGCGGCCGGGACGATATCGTGTGCGTCGCGATCAACGATCTGGGGCCGGTCGACGCCAACGCCCATCTGCTGAAATACGACACGGTGCATGGCAAAGTCCCGTTCGACGTCACCGCCGGCGAGGACTTCATCGACCTGGGCAAGGGCCCGATCAAGGTGTTCGCCGAGCGTGATCCGGCCAAGCTGCCTTGGAAGGACCTCGAGGTCGACATCGCGTTGGAGTGCACCGGCATCTTCACCAAGCGGGAAGACGCGGCCAAGCATCTCGAGGCCGGCGCCAAGCGGGTGCTGATCTCCGCCCCGGCGACGGGCGCCGACATCACCGTCGTCCATGGCGTGAACGACGACCAGCTCACCGGCGAACACCATGTGGTGTCCAACGCCTCCTGCACGACCAACTGCCTGGCGCCGGTCGCCAAGGTCCTGCACGAGACCGTCGGCATCGAGTCTGGTTATATGACCACCATCCACGCCTATACCGGCGACCAGCGGACCGTCGACACCCTGCATAAGGATCTGCGCCGGGCCCGGGCCGCGGCCCAGTCGATCATTCCGACCTCGACCGGGGCGGCGCGCGCCGTCGGCCTGGTGCTGCCGGAACTGAAAGGCAAGCTGGACGGCACCGCCATGCGCGTCCCGACCGCCAATGTCAGCCTCATTGACCTGAAGATCATCGCCAAGCGGGACACCACCGCCGAGGAGATCAACAAGGCGCTGGTCGCGGCCGCCGAGTCCGACGCGCTCAAGGGCAAGCTGACCATCAACGAGGAGCCGCTGGTCTCCTCCGACTTCAATCACAACGCCTCCTCCTCGACCGTCGATCTGCCGGAAACCACGGTGATCGAGGGCAAGCTCGTCCGCGTCATGAGCTGGTACGACAACGAGTGGGGCTTCTCCAACCGGATGCTCGACACCGCCGCCTCCATGGGCGCGCTGATCTGAGCATCTCGCCATAAACCCCTCTCCCTCAAAAGGGGGGGAGGTTCGCCGGTGCGGAAACAAAAAACCCCTCGCGGATCGCGAGGGGTTTTTCTTTGGCTGGAGCGCCGGACTGACTACTGCACAATCACTGGGCGGGGGCGTTGATGCCCTTGGACTGCATCATTTCCTGCAGTTCACCGCTTTCGAACATCTCGCGGACGATGTCGCAGCCGCCGACGAATTCGCCCTTCACATAGAGCTGCGGGATGGTCGGCCAGTCGGAGAATTCCTTGACGCCTTCGCGCAAGGACGGGTCTTCCAGCACGTTGGCGGCCCCGTAGTCGACGCCCAGCGCGTTCAGGACCTGAACGGTCATCGCGGAGAAGCCGCACTGCGGGAATTGCGGGGTGCCCTTCATGTAGAGCATCACGGCGTTGTCGGTGACATCCTTCTGGATGCGGTCGTGCACGGGGTTGGTCATGGTTTCGTCTTTCGTCTCAGATAAAGGGGGGGGTCATTTCGGCGTGGTTTGCAGCGCCAAGGCGTGGAGTTCGCCGCCCATCCGGCCCTTGAGGGCCTTGTAAACGAGCTGGTGCTGCTGAACCCTCGACTTGCCCTGAAAGGCGGAGGAGGCGACATGGGCGGCATAGTGGTCGCCGTCGCCCCGGAGGTCCTGGATCGTCACCTCCGCGTCGGGAAGCGCTTCGACGATCAGTTTTTCGATTTCGCCCGGGTCCATCGGCATGGCGGGTTGATCTCCCAGATTTACGGTCGGGTATTTTTGACTCGGTTATTCGCCCATCAGTGTCGGGAAGAATCCTTCATGGGCTTCCGCAACGCTGTCAAGAGAGATGGTCATACCACTGCCGACCGTCAATGTCGTTCCCCCGGTCTTGCCCAAGGAAGTTGCCGGGATATCCAAGGCGGCGAGCCGTTCGATCACCGTATCCGGCGCGTTCGTGGCGACCACGTAGCGGGCCTGATCCTCGCCGAACGCCCAGGCATGGAGCGGCAGGGCGGCGTCCGGAGCGATGTCCGCGCCGATCCGGGAGGCCAGCGCCATCTCGGTCACCGCCACCAGCACGCCGCCGTCGGAAATATCGTGACACGCCTCGATCAGGCCGTCGGCGATCAGTCCGCGAACCGCGTCGCCGGTCTTCCGCTCCAGCGCGAGATCCACCGGCGGCGGGGCGCCCTTGTCCTCGCCCTCGATGTCGCGGAGATAGCGGCTGCTGCCGAGCCAGCCGGTGTTGGCGCCGATCTCGATCAGGGTGAGGCCCTCGGCGCCATAGGCGATCGGCACACGCTTTTCGATATCGTCCAATACGCCGACGCCGCCGACCACCGGGGTCGGCAGGATCGCCTGACCGGCGGTCTCGTTGTAGAGCGAGACATTGCCGCCGATAACAGGGAAGTCGAGCACGTCGCAGGCCTCGGCCATGCCGACCACGCACCCGGCGAACTGGCCCATGATCTCCGGCCGCTCGGGATTGCCGAAATTGAGGTTGTCGGTCATCGCCAATGGCTGCGCGCCGGTGGCGGTGATGTTGCGCCAGCACTCGGCCACCGCCTGACGGCCGCCCTGGACCGGATCGGCGTAGCAATAGCGCGGTGTGCAGTCGACGCTCAGCGCCAGGGCTTTGTCGGTGTCGCGGACCCGGACGACGGAAGCGTCGCCCCCCGGCCGGATCGCCGTGTCGCCCATGATCAGGTGGTCGTATTGCTCCCAGATCCAGCGGCGCGACGAAAGGTTCGGCCCGCCCATCAGCCGGACAAGCGCCTGCATCAGATCGCCGGGGGCCGTGGTCTCCTCCGGCGCCAGCACGGCGCGCGGCGGGGTCGGCAGATAGGGGCGGTCGTAAACCGGGGATTGGGAGACCAGCGGCTGGACCGGGATATCGGCCTTGATCTCGCCATCCTTGCTCAGCCGCAGGCGGCCGGTGTCGGTGACGAAACCGATCTCGGCATAGTCGAGCTCCCACTTCTCCATGATCGCCCGGGCTTTTTCCGTCGCCTCGGGCTTCAGGACCATGAGCATGCGTTCCTGGCTTTCGGAGAGCATGATCTCATAGGCGGTCATGCCTTCCTCGCGGACCGGGACTTTGTCGAGATCCAGGTCGATGCCGGTGCCCCCCTTGTCGGACATCTCGACGGAGGAGGAGGTGAGGCCGGCGGCCCCCATGTCCTGGATGGCGACGATCGCGTCCTCGGCCATCAATTCGAGGCAGGCCTCGATCAGCAGCTTCTCCGTGAACGGATCACCGACCTGGACCGTGGGACGTTTTTCCTCGGAGTCCTCGTTGAACTCGGCCGAGGCCATGGTGGCGCCGTGAATGCCGTCGCGGCCGGTCTTGGCCCCGACATAGACCACCGGGTTCCCGATGCCGGCCGCCTTCGCATAAAAGATGCGGTCGGCCCGGGCCAATCCGACGGTCATGGCGTTGACCAGGATGTTGCCGTTATAGGCCGGATCGAACTCGGTCTCGCCGGCGACCGTCGGGACGCCGACGCAGTTGCCGTAGCCGCCGATGCCGGCCACCACGCCGGAGACCAGATGTTTGGTCTTCGGATGGTCCGGCGCGCCGAAGCGCAGCGCGTTGAGATTGGCGATCGGTCGCGCGCCCATGGTGAATACGTCGCGCAGGATGCCGCCGACCCCGGTCGCCGCCCCCTGATAGGGTTCGATGAAGCTGGGGTGGTTGTGGCTCTCGATCTTGAAGATCGCCGCCAGCCCGTCGCCGATATCGATGACGCCCGCGTTCTCGCCCGGCCCCTGGATGACCCACGGCCGCTCGGTCGGGAATTTCTTCAGCCAGACCCGGGAGGATTTGTAGCTGCAATGCTCCGACCACATCACCGAGAAGATGCCGAGCTCGGTCAGTGTCGGTTCCCGGCCCATAATGTCGAGCACCCGGTCGTATTCATCCGGTGTCAGGCCGTGTTCGGCGACGATTTCCGGGGTGATGGCGGTGTTGGCGATGGTCATGCCGCAGCCCCTTCCAAGGCGGTCGCGATGGCGGTGAACAGACCCTGGCCGTCGATGCGGCCGATCTTCGGGTCGGTGGCGTTTTCCGGATGGGGCATCATGCCGAGCACCCGGCGGTTCTCGCTGAGGATGCCGGCGATATCGTTGATCGAGCCGTTCGGATTGTCGACATAGCGGAAGGCGACCCGGTCGCCGTCCTCCAGCGCCTTCAGGGTCTCCGGGTCGGCGAAATAGTTGCCGTCGTGATGGGCGACAGGGACCGTCATGCGGTGACCCTTCGCCAGGGAATGGGTGAACGGGCTGTCCGATGTCGCGACTTCCAGCGTCACGTCGCGGCAGACGAATTTGAGCGCCGCGTTGCGCATCAGGGCGCCGGGCAGAAGCCCGCTTTCGCAGAGCACTTGGAAACCGTTGCAGATGCCGAGGATCGGCACGCCCTTGGCCGCCGCCTCGATCACCGCCGGCATGATCGGCGAGCGGGCCGCCATGGCGCCGCAGCGCAGATAATCACCATGGGCGAAACCGCCCGGGACGACGATCAGGTCGCTTGGCGGCAGGCTGGTGTCATGGTGCCAGACATAGGCGGGCTCGGCGCTGCCCGCGCGCACCAGCGCATGGGCCACATCGCGTTCGCGATTGGTGCCGGGAAAGACGAGGATGGAGGATTTCATGGGCCGTCCGCTCTTCGGATCTGATCGAAAAATGCGGCCCTTGTTTGCCTTTTTGTGAGGGGTCGGGGCAAGGGGATTCGCAACATGCCTGTCGCGCCCGTCTCCTGCTCCCGCCCATCCTAAAGGGGCGGGTGCCCGGGGGAGGGGATCCCGGGCACCCATACGATGAACGCGACGACGTTAGCCGTCGATGGACGTCACCGTAACCCGCGCCCAGGGCCAGCGCTGCCGATAGCGGCACACTTCCACGGGATCGGTACTGATTTCGTCGAGGTCCGCCGCTTCGATATGCCAAAGCAGGCGGCTGTTCGGGTCGAGGTCCGCCACCTGACGGATATTGGCCCGGGTCTCGGCGTGATTGAGTAGGAGGGCGTCCAGCCGGTGATCGGCGTGTCCACCCAGCTCATATACATGGCGGGGCATCACTGCCTCCTTTCTTGAAATATGACAGTGATATGAATATGCGCACACAGTGCGTTAACATCAAGTTAATTTATGCGCATCCAGTGCGCATTTTTTCGTGACCTAGACAAATCGACTTGGTAGTCTAGCGATATGACACCCAAAGGATTCAAACGCTGGCGGAAAACGCTTGGGCTCAGCCAAAAGGACGCTGCGGAGGCGCTCGGCCTCAAGCGGCGGGTCGTGCAGTATTACGAAAAGGGGGAGCGGGACGGTAAGCCGGTGGAGATCCCCCGCTATATCGCGCTCGCCTGTTTCGCGCTCTCGGTCGGGGTCTCGGCCTATGACGGGCCGGACGACGTCAAGCCGGTCCGGAAAAAGAGCGCGAAGGCGGATGGGGCGGACAGCGCCTTGACGGCCCAGAACGACTGAATGCCAAACTGACCCGGACCAACGCCCGGGTCTCAGCCCTCCGCCTCGATCCTGCGTTGGAGATAGTCGGCGAACCAGCCGCGATAGCGTTCCCGGATCTCGGGCTTCCGCCAGTCCTGGCCGGTGATAACGCCTCTGCAACGATCGCTCCTGCAATTGCAGACCATCTCGTACTGGTCGTCGTCGCCCATGGCGTAGTCGAAGGTGAGCTCCTCCCCGGCGGGGATGTCGCGCATCGCCACAAAGACGATCTGGCCGGAAATGCCGAGATTCGGATCGCAGGAATGGTTGAGATACATCATCGACTGATCCCGCTCCTCGGCGGACATCGGACCGATGAAAAGATCCTCCTCGATCTGGATTTCCGCCGGGCCGAGCTCCACCGCCAGGATGTCGCGGATGGCCCGGTCGAAGACCCGGCCGCCCTTGATGACGACCGGTTCGCCGGCCGCGATCGGGGTGATGCACCAGAGCCCGGTTCCCTCGATGGCGCTGTCGCGCTTTTTGACCTTCGCGGAGAACCAGGTCATGGCCATGGGGCGGTCTTCCTAGTCGGCTGCGTCGACCGCGAGGGACGGAGTCTTGCCAAGGGTCAGTCGGCCGCGCACCAAGTCCTCATAGTCCTGGACCAGGGTCTTGCAGATATCGCCCGGCGTGAAGCTGTATTCGCCGATCTGGGAGACCGGAGTGATTTCCGCCGCCGTTCCGGTGACGAAACATTCCGTCGCGTTGGCCATCTCCTCCGGCTGCATGTGCCGTTCGATCACCTCTATCCCCCGGTTGTGGGCAAGGTCGATGGCGGTCTGGCGTGTGATGCCGTTGAGGAAGCAATCCGGCAACGGGGTGTGCAGCTTGCCGTCGATCACGAAGAAGACGTTGGCCCCGGTGGCCTCGGCGACATAGCCGCGATAGTCGAGCATCAGGGCGTCCTGGAAACCCTCGGCCTCCGCCTCGTGCTTCGCGAGCGTGCAGATCATGTAGAGGCCGGCGGCCTTGGCGTGGACCGGCGCCATGTTCTCGGCGGGGCGGCGCCAGGGAGACATCTTCAGCTTGATGCCCTTGATCTTCTCGGCCGGATCGAAATAGCTCGGCCAGACCCAGGCGGCGACCGCCACATGGATCGTGTTGGCCTGGGCGGAAATCCCCATCATCTCGGATCCGCGCCACATCACCGGACGGATATAACCCTCCTGAATGCCGTTCTTCCGCATGACCGCGTTTTTGATCTCGCACAGCTCCTCGGACGTGACCGGAACATCCATCCCGAGGGTCTTCGCCGAGTGGACCAGGCGGTCGGAATGCTCCTTCGATTTGAAGATCACGCCGTCATAACTGCGTTCTCCTTCAAAAACGGAAGAGCCGTAATGCAATGCATGGGTTAGGATATGGGCTTTCGCGTCGCGCCATTCGATGAACTCTCCGTCCATCCAGATCCAACCGTCGTGATCGGCAAAAGAGGGGCCCGCCATGATCTTGTCCTTTCCTCCGCTTGTTCCGGAATGCTCTGCTTATGCATATTTCCGGAATCTCAGAAATTAGCCTTTTTGGATATTTCTGATCTGTTTTTTTTGGTGTTCGAGTACGATAATTTCGTGCTCTTGGGTAAACAGTTAGCAATTCATTCTAATAAGGTCAACATGACTGACGTAAAAACACGGGCCAATCCGCTCTTTCTGCGCGACGAGGATCTTCGGGAATCGATCGAGCTTCTGTTCTACGCCTATCGGGAGTTCACGGCGGAACCCGATGAAATCCTTGGCGAATTGGGGCTGGGACGGGCGCATCACCGGGCGATCTACTTCGTTGGCCGCTATCCGGGCATCACCGTGACAGATCTGTTACGCATTCTACGCATAACGAAGCAGAGCCTGTCCCGCGTGCTCAGTCAGTTGGTCAAGGAGGGCTATATCGAGCAGCGCACCGGCGTGGAGGACCGCCGCCAGCGGCTCCTGACCCTGACCGAGACGGGGCGCGATCTCGAACGCAAGCTGACGGACCGGCAGCGCCGGCTGCTGCGCAAGGCCTTCAAGAATTCGGGTGCGGAAGCGGTGGAGGGCTATCGCTCGGTCCTCACCGGCATGTGCCAGGCGGACGATATCAAGCGCGTGTTCGGGAAGGGGTAGTCCGCAACGCCCAATTCATGACCCTGGCCCGGCCGGCCCCACGGAGGTTTCCCAGCATGTCTCGCCGCATCCTTGTCATTCTCGGACATCCCGATCCCGCTCCGGGGCATTTCGACCGGGCGCTCGCCGAGGCCTACCAGACGGGCGCCGAAGCGGCCGGCCACGAGGTCGCCCGGATCGACATCGCCGATCTCGACATTCCGGTGCTACGCTCCGCGAAGACCTTCGAAACAGAGACCCCATCGGGCCCAATTCTCGCGGCACAACAGGCGATCGAGCGGGCCGAGCACCTGATGATCGTCTATCCGCTCTGGCTCGGCACCCTGCCGGGACTGCTCAAGCTGTTTTTCGAGCAGGTCTTTCGTCCAGGTTTCGCCTTCGACTACAAATCCGATGGCTTTCCCAAGCCACGGCTTGCCGGCCGCTCCGCGCGGATCGTCGTGACCATGGGGATGCCGGCTTTCCTCTACCGGTATTACTACTTCGCCCACAGCCTGCGCAGCCTGAAACGACACGTTCTTGGATTTGTCGGCATCGGGCCAATACGCGATACGGTCATCGGGTCGGTCGAGGCGATCGGCGACGCCGGAAGGGCCCGTTGGCTCGAAAAGCTCGAGACCTTGGGGCGCAAGGGCGCATAGCCGACCGCGAACCATTTTCAGGCGCCGACCCGGTGTGACCGTCTCAATGGGCGACGCAGGCCGCCTCGATCTTATCGATCGGCTGGTGGGTGAGATCCTTGGCGATCTCCGCCCGCAGACGGTCCTTCACCGCCGCGTCGTATTCGCTGCGCAACACCCCCAGGGTATGGGGATCGGCGATGACGATCAGGTCCTTATAGAGGCCGTCCATGGCCCATTGCTTCAAATGGCGTCCGATCTCATGGGCGAAGCGGCTCTTCTCGACCACATGCCAGTCGGTTTGGTCGACGGCGCTCTTCTGCCCGGGGCCGTTATCGTTCAACCGACCGGGCTTGTCGGCCGCCTGCTGGCGGTCCGGCGGGTTCCACAGGGCTTCCTTGTCGATCACCCGAAGGTCGATCTGGTCGGGTTCGCCGTGGTTGGTGAGCAAAAGGAACTTCTCACCATCGGCAACGGCGACCCAGGCATTATGCGGTAGGCGCATCGTTCTTCTCCTTGTTTTCGTCCCTGAGTCTATACCCGGGAGTTCATCTCGGAAAAGGGGATAAAGGCGATTTACGCTACGCGGTATGGGTATCTCTGGGCTGCTTCGACAGCAAGCGGCGGACGGCGATCGGCGCGAGCGTGCTGGTCGCCAGGCAAACCAGCACGGCGGCGGTGTAGAGCTGCTCCGACACGGCGTTTTGGGTCAGGCCGTGCAGCATAATGATCAGGAATATCTCCGCCCGCGGGATCATACTGAGCCCGATGACCAGACCGGTGTGCGGCGTTGTCAGCAGCGCGGCCGGCAGCCCGGCTCCGATCAGTTTGCCGATCGACGCGGCGGCGAACAGGGCGGCCGCCAGCGCGAGGGCGCCGCCGATCTCGGTCAGGTCGACCGCGAGCCCGATGGCGACGAAGAAGAACGGGCTGAACAGAATGAAGATCCGCGCGAACGCCCAGTCGATCTGGCGCTCCGCCGGATCGCGGCTGAAGGCAAGGCCGGCGAACAGGGCGCCGATGGCGAGCGAGAAGCCCAGGAGATCGGCCGCGGCGGCGATCAGAACGCCGGAGCCGGTCGCGAACAGCAATGGTCCGAAACGCCGGTCGCGCCGTTGGAACCAGGCGGTGAGTTTGCGCTCGATATAGCGGGAGAAAAGATAGCAGGCGATACAGAAGGCGGCGAATTTGAGGAGCTGCAAGACGGCTATCGTGACGGCGTCCGCCCAGGCGCCGTTGGCGCCCGGATCGCCCACCACCCGGGCGATCACGAACAGCAGGCTCATAAGGATGACGGCCGATAGGTCATCCAACTCCGCGACATCGACCAACAGCGCCCCGTCCGGGGTGCGCAGCCGTCCGGCCTCCTCCCACACCGCGGTCGACACTCCGATGCTGGTGGCGGTCGCGGCCACGCCGGCGAACAGGGCCGCGACGATTCCCTGATCCGGCCAGAGATAGATCGCGGTGAAGGCGAAGACTCCCGGGACCAGGATGTTGGGGAGCCAGATCAGCGCGGCGTTACTCAACTGCTGGAACAGCATGTCGAGATCGCTCTCGAGCCCGACCCGGAACAACAACATGACGACACCCAACTGGGCGAGGAAGCCGATGCCCTCGCTCAGCCGTGGCGTCATGAAATCGAACACGCCGTTGAAGGCGGAGAGCACGAGACCGATCAGGATATAGCTCGCCATCGCCGGCAGATGCAGGCGATAGAGCAGGGTGCGGGCGACGAGGCCCGCCAGAATGACACCGCCGACGATGACCAGCAGGACGGTGGATGTGTCCGAAGCGGTATCCATGTCGGATCTCCCAATCGGGTCACTCTACACGGTTTATGGAGATGTTTGGGACGGTTCAGTACATCCGCCC
Source organism: Alphaproteobacteria bacterium (assembly GCA_024743275.1). GTDB lineage: Bacteria > Pseudomonadota > Alphaproteobacteria > JANSWW01 > JANSWW01 > JANSWW01. The sequence goes on along the minus strand of JANSWW010000012.1, from coordinate 35,846 downwards.
ACCGACCGGCACCTGATCCAGGATGGTGTGGTCGGGTTCGAGCAGGACCACCTCGCCCTCTTCATCCGGGACGCCGAGCACCAGGATCTCGCTCATGAACTTTCCGATCTGCTTTTTTGGGAAGTTCACCACCGCCAGCACCTTGCGGCCGATCAGGCCCTCGGGGGTGTAGTGCCTGGTGAGTTGGGCCGAGGTCTTCCGCGATCCGATCTCGGGTCCGAAATCGACCCAGAGTTTGATCGCGGGCTTGCGCGCCTCCTCGTTGATCTGGGCGTCCGTCACCAGGCCGACCCGGATATCGACCTTCAGGAAATCGGCGAATCCGATCTCGGCGGCGGGGCTGGCGTCTGAGGTCATGGCCTGTCCTTCTTCGTCTCCTGATTCGTGAGCGGCGGAAGCTTAGCGATGTCTCCTGGAAACGGGGAAGAGGTCTGATGCGCATCTGATCTGCATAAAAAAAGCGCCGGGGGTGACCCGGCGCTTTTGGAAGCCGTCCGAAACGGACCGCTTACTTGGTCTTGTCGATCGCGGACTTCATCTCGTCCAGCAGCTCTGTGTAGCGCTTGTTCATGATGTCGGCCGCCTCGTATTGCGACTTGGTCGCCAACTCGGCGAGTTCGCGGCTGTTGGAGATGGCCTTTTCGATGGCCGACTTCATCAGCTCCGTCTGCTTCGCGGCGAAATCCTGCGGGGTCGTCTGGCCGCTCATGGCCTTCGCCAGTTCCTGGACCTGTTCGAAGGCCTGGTGGAACATTTCCATCTGGCGCTGGGCCAGCGCCTGGGCGCCGTCGACCGCGGCCTGATTGGCGTTGGTCAACGCGTCCACATTTTTTTGCTGAGTGGCCATGATCGAGTCCATGTCCACGCCCGGCATCTTGTAATCCGCCATGATCTTGGTGAAATCGATATCGAAGGGATTGCTCGCCGTCTTGCTCGTCTTGGTCGCCATCAGGAACTCCTTTTCGCTTGTCCCACCCGTTCCGGTATTGAGCGGACCGTCCGGCCGCTCACCCCGCCGGGGAATGCGTGTTGCAGTGCAGCATTACCCTCTTTTGTAGGGGGTACTGTCCGAAAGATCAATGGACCAATGACCCGGATCGACAAAGGCTGAAATTGTGACGTTTTAGTAAAATGCCCCGATCGGGCGAAGGACTGGTGATTGGCTATAGGCGGAAACGGGTGGCGTAGGTCTCCACACGTCCGAGCGCGCGGTCCAGGGCGGCCATGGTCTTCGCGAGATCCTCGCTGTCGTCGTCGACGAAGGTGCGCAGGACCGAGACGTGAACGCTGGCGAGGCCCTTGGCCCTGAGGATGCCCTTGCAGCCTTCGCTGCCGATCCCGGCGGCGGCCAGCATATTCTCCATCGCCCGCATGATGCTGGGCCCCATCACCAACAGGTCCAGGGGCCGGGTGCGGGTATCCGACATCAGCCGCTTGAGCCCGGCGCGATAGGGACCCATCAGGTCGTAGCGGCGCATCATGATTTCGAACAGCCGGTCCTTGGTGGTTTCCTCCGGATCGTCCTCGATCCCACCGGCCAGCACCTCGCTGTCGATGTGGCGGGCGAAGGCATCCATCAACGCGAATTTGGTCGGGGCGACCTTGAACACCGTGTTCTTATTGAGGCCGGAGGCTTCGCAGATCGACGCCACCGTCAGGGCGTTCCAGCCGCGTTCGGCCATCAGGGCGAAGGCCGTATCGAAGATGGTGAGCGCGTCTTGATCGGTCATGCTGTCGCCTCTGACATTTAGGGAGGAGGAGGGGCTATCCCGCGAGTTCCCGGGATCGGGCCGTTGCCGCCGCCACGGCGCTTTCGACGAGGCTGGGGAAACCGTCTTCCGCCATCAGGACCCCAAGCGCCCGTTCAGTGGTGCCCTTGGGACTGGTGACATTGATCCGCAGTTGTGCCGCACTCTCCGGCGATTGGTCCAGCAGGGCGCCGGCACCGGAGACCGTTTGCCGCGCCAGCGCCATCGCGACCTCGGGGGCAAGTCCCTGGGCCTCGCCGGCCGCCGCCATGGCCTCGACCAGATGGAAGACATAGGCGGGTCCGCCGCCGGACAGCGCGGTCACCACGTCGATCTGCTCCTCGCTGTCCAGGGCGACCGTTTCGCCGACCGCTCTCAACAGGGTCTCCGCCCGGGCGGCCTGGGCCGCCGTGGTCCGGCCGTCGGCGATCCATGCGGTGATCCCCCGCCCGATGGCCGCCGGGGTGTTGGGCATCGCCCGGACCACGGGCCGATCGCCGAAGATCGTCTGGAAATAGGCGATGGTCTTGCCCGCCGCGACCGAGAGGATCAGGGCGTCCCGCGGCAAGCGTCCGGCCAATCCGACCAGCGCGGCCTCCATCATCTGCGGTTTCACGGCCAGGATGACGGTCTCGGGGGCGAAGCCCTCCGGGATGTCGGAGATCGCGTCCACCCGCTGGACCCGGCGGTCGCCGGCGAAGGCCGTCATGGCATCGGCGTTGGGCTCGACCGCCACCACACCGCTTTCCGCCGCCCCGCTTTCGAGCCAGCCCGCCAGCATGGCGCCGCCCATCTTGCCGCAGCCGATCAGCAGCATCGGTCCGAAGTCGGTCATGGCGCGGCGTCCTCTTTCTTGGCCCAACGGGCGGCGGCCGTGTCGTCGCTTTCCCGGGCGTCGACCCAGCGGGCCTCGCCGCCGGCCTCCTCCAGCTTCCAAAAGGGCGCCTTGGTCTTGAGATAGTCCATCATGAAATGACAGGCCTCGAAGGCCGCCTCGCGGTGGCGGCTGGCGCAGGCGGTCAGCACGATCTGGTCGCCTGGCAGCAGGCGGCCATATCGGTGGATGATCAAGGTGGCATCCAACGGCCATCTTGCCTTGGCGTCCGCCTCGACCTGGGCCAGGGCCTTTTCCGTCATGCCCGGATAATGCTCCAGGGTCATGGCGCTTTGATGGACGTTCGCGTGCGGGCTATCGGTGTCCGGGGGTTCGGGCGCGATATCGCGGACCAGCCCGACGAAGCTCGCCACGGCGCCGATTTGGGTGTTGCCCTCGGCCAGCGCCTTCAGCTCCGCACCGACATCGAAGTCTTCCGCCTGGACTTTGATCGTCATCGCCTAGCCCCCCGTCACCGGTGGGAACAGGGCGACCTCGTCATTCGGGCCGACCGGATGATCCGGGGCCGCGAAATCCTGATTGACCGCGACACGGATCACCTTGCGGTCGGCCAGCGCCTTCGCATGCCCTTCCGATTGGGCTTCGAGCCAGTCGAGAAGCTGTTCCACCGTCGCGACCTCGGCCGGCGGGGACAGCTCCTCTTCCGCGGTGCCGATATGCTGGCGGACCCAGGCGAAATAGACGAGCTTCATGGGGTTCCTTAGGGTCTTTCTATTGCAGGCCGAGGGCGTCGAAGGGGATATAGGGCACCTTATCGCCTTCTATCACCTGGGTTAAGTCCTCGGGCAGCTCGACGAACCCCTGCGTATGGGCGATCGAGGTCAGTAGGCCGGCGCCCTCCTTCGGGAATTTGAAGGCGAGCGGATCTTCCTGCGCCCTGTCCTCCAGCCTGACACGGACATATTCCCGGCGTTGCTTCTTCTTGCGGTAGCCGAAGGCCGCTTCGACCTGGAACCGCGGCAAGGGCGGCAGGACGATCCCGGCCAGGCGGGCCAGCAGCGGGCGGCCGAGAACCGCGAAACATACGGCCGCGGCCGCGGGATTTCCCGGCAGGCCGACCACGGCGCAATCGCCAATCTGGCCGAGCCCAACCGGCCGGCCCGGTTTGATCGCCAGCCGCCAGAAATGGACCGACCCGGCCCGGCGCAGCGAGGCGGTCAGGTGATCCTCCTCGCCGGTCGACATCCCGCCGGAGGTGAGGATGGCGTCGTGGCTCCGGGCGGCATGTTGCAGGGTTTCGGAAATCACGTCGGCATTGTCCCGGATGATACCGAGATCGGTGACCGTCGCCCCAAGGCCGCGGGCCAGTCCGATCAGCATGGTCCGGTTCGAATCGAAAATTTGACCCGAGTGGGCCTCGTCGCCCGGTTGGGCCAGCTCGTCGCCGGTCGACATCACGGCGACGCGGAGCGGCGTGCGCACGGCGACTTCCGTCAGGCCCTGTCCCGCCATCAACGCGAGATCGGCGGCCGTCAACCGCTTGCCGGCGGGCACCAGCAGATCGCCCACGCCCACATCCTCGCCGGGATCCCGGGCATTGGCGCCTTTCTTGAGCCCCCGGGGCAGGGTCACCTTGCCGGTCGCGGTTTCCCGCGCATCCTCCTGCATGAAGACCGTGTCCAACTCCGCCGGCATCGGCGCGCCGGTGAAGATCCTGACCGCGGTGCCCGGCGAGGGGACGACCCGCAAGGGATGGCCGGCCGCCGCGCGTCCCACAAGCTCCAGGACGGTGTCCCCGTCCGGGTCGAGATCGCTGTAGCGCACCGCATAGCCGTCGACCGCCGAATTCGCGAAGGGCGGGACGGCGGTCTTGGCGACCACATGATGGGCCAGGGGGCGGCTCATGGCCTCCATCAGCGGAATGGTCTCGGTCCCGGTCACCGCCGTGACCCGGCCCTCGATCTCGGTGAGCGCTTCGTCGATCGGTGTCAGCGCGCCCCCGAACGCGAAGCAGTCGTTGCTGAGCTGGGCCATCAGGCCGCCTCCGCCGACCGCCATCCGACGATGAAATCGGTGACGGTCTCGATGTCATTGATGTCCAGGACCGGACCCGTGAAATCGGGCAGCGGCGCGTCGCTGGCGACGGCGACGACGCTGTCGGAGTCCGGATAGAGCGGCGGTTTGCCGACGCTCGGGCGGTAGACCTCGATTTTCGGATGCGTGCCGGTCTTCCAGCCTTCCACCAGGATCAGATCGACCGGGGACATCCGCGCGATCAGATCGTCCAGCGTGGCTTCCCCGCCGTCCCGGTTCTCATGCATCAGCGCCCAGCGGTTCGCGGAACTCACCAGGACCTCCGTCGCGCCGGCCGTGCGGTGCTCGTAGGAATCCTTACCCGGCTTGTCGACGTCGAAGTTGTGATGGGCATGCTTCAGGGTCGACACCGTCAACCCCCGCGCCAGCAGCGCCGGAATCAAGGCCGTGACCAAAGTGGTTTTCCCACTACCGCTCCATCCCGCAATGCCGAGCACGCGTTTCACGGTTCCGCTCCTCCCCGAGGTGCCCCTTCGCTCAAAACGGCTTGGGGGCTTATCTTCTTGGCGGCTCGTTCAAATGCCGCAGAGTACCCGAAAGATAGTCCCATCCGGTGACCCAGGTCAAAACCGTTGCGATCCAAAGCAGCGTTTCCCCGGCGGGTTTGACCCAGGCCGCGATGTTTTGCCCTACCAGCGGGGCGAGGGCCGGGGCGCCGGCGATCAGGACCGCGATGGCGGTCATCTGGACGGTCGTCTTCCATTTCGCCAACTGGGTGACCGGGATAGCGATGCCCTGGGTCGCCCCGAATTCACGCAATCCCGAGACCATCAGTTCCCGGCTGATGATCAGGAGAACGGCGATCACGGCGAGGTCCCCGACCCGGTCCGTCGCGGGCAGCAGGATCAGGGTGGCGGCGACCAGCAATTTGTCGGCGATGGGGTCGAGGAGCGCGCCGAGCGCCGTGACCTGCTGGCGGGCGCGGGCGATCATGCCGTCGAAATAGTCGGTGACGCAGGCGGCGACGAAGATAACGAAACTGACCCAATACCAGACCGTCCCGGGCTGCAGCATGGCGATAACCACCGCCGGGATCGCCAGAATCCGGCCATAGGTCAACAGCATCGGCAGGGTGAACGCTCCGCCGATCATTTTGCCCGTCCTCGTTTTGCCGTGTCCCTGTTTATCGGCATTCGGCTCAGCCGTTTTCGTGGAAGTGGTCATAGATCTTCTTCGCCACAGCTTTCGAGATGCCGTCCACCGCCTCCAGATCCGCCAGTCCCGCGCGGGACACCGAACGGGCGGACCCGAAATGCAGCATCAGGGCCTTTTTGCGTTTCGCGCCGATGCCCGGGACGCCGTCCAATTCCGAGGTATGCAGCGCCTTGGTACGGCGCCCGCGATGGGCCTCGATGGCGAAGCGGTGAGCCTCGTCGCGCAACCTCTGAAGGTAGTAAAGCACCGGATCGTTGCGGTCGAGACGGAATGCTTGCCGGTCGGGCATGAAAAATTGTTCGCGGCCGGCGTCCCGATCTGGACCCTTGGCGATGGAACACAGCGGAACATCCTTGATCCCAAGCTCTTCGAACACATCGAGGGCGGCGGAGAGCTGGCCCTTGCCACCGTCGATCAGCACCAGATCGGGCCAGGTGCCGCCCTCACGCTCCGGATCCTCTTTCAACGCACGCGAGAATCTTCTGCTCAATACTTCCCGCATCATTCCGTAGTCGTCACCCGCAGCCGTTTCCGGGTCTTTGACGTTAAACTTCCGGTAGGCGGTTTTCCGGAAACCCTCCGGTCCGGCCACGATCATCCCGCCGACCATCTTGTCGCCTTGGATGTGAGAGTTGTCGTAGACCTCGATGCGGTCCGGCGGCCCATCCAGTCCGAAGGTCTCCGCGACCCCGTCGAGCAGCTTGCGCTGGCTGGCGTTCTCCGCCATCCGCCGGGCAAGGCTGTCGCGGGCATTGCGGGCGGCGTGGTCGACGACTTTCCGCTTCGCGCCCCGTTTGGGTTGCAGGACCTCTACCTTGCGTCCCGCCCGGACCGAGAGCGCCTCCGCCACCAGGTCCTGTTCCTCGAGATCGTGGGACAAGAGGATGCTGCGGGGTGGGGTCTTGTCGTCGTAGAACTGACCGACGAAGGCCGTCAGCACGCCCGCGAGATCGATCGCGTCCGGATTGGACGGGAAATAGGGGCGGTTGCCGTAGTTGCGGCCCCCGCGGAAAAAGAAGACCTGGATCGCCGTCTGCCCGCCCTCCTGATGGGCGGCGATGACGTCCGCCTCCTCGATCCCTTCCACATTGATGTCCTGATGGGCCTGGATCGCCGACAGTGCCCGCAGACGGTCGCGATAGCGGGCGGCGGTCTCGAAGTCCAAGTCCTCGGCGGCCTGCTCCATATGGCGGGCGAGATCGCGCTGGATCTCATGGTTGCGGCCGCTCAGAAAGTCGGTGGCCGCCTTGACCAGGTCCGCATAGTGGGCCTCGTCCACATAGCCGACACAGGGCGCGCAGCAGCGCTTGATCTGATATTGCAGGCAGGGGCGGGTCCGAGCGTTGAAGATGCTGTCGGAACAGTTCCGCAACAAGAACGCCTTCTGAAGGGCGGTGATCGTGCGGTTGACGGCTCCGGCCGAGGCGAAGGGACCGAAATAGGCGCCCGGGTCCTTGCGCGACCCGCGATGTTTGCGGATCTGCGGGAAGGCGTGATCGCCGGTCAGATGGATGAAGGGAAAGCTCTTGTCGTCCCGCAGCAGCACATTGTAACGCGGCATCAGGCGCTTGATGAGGTTGCTCTCGAGCAGGAGCGCTTCGACCTCGGTATGGGTGACCACGACCTCCATGGACTTGGTCTCGGCCACCATGCGGCGCAGGCGATTGGAAAGGCGGTCGACATGGGTGTAGTTGGTCACCCGGCGCTTCAGATTCCGGGCCTTGCCGACATAGAGCGCGTCCCCCCGTCCGTCGAGCATCCGGTAGACCCCCGGAGCCCCCGGCATGGTCTTGAGATTGTTCTTCAGGATCGTGACCCCGTCCTGGATCGAGGCGCGGATGCGCGACGGCGATTGGGACTCGGCCTCCGTGCCCTCGCCGCCGAAGTCCGGCGCACCGACCTCTGCCTCGCCGACCCCTGCCTCGCCGACCCCTGCCTCGCCGATAACGGATTCCGGTCCGGTCCGTCGGGCGGTGGGGGCGTGGCTGCGCTTGAAGGGAAGGTCTTCTTTGGAGGCTTTCGACATGGCGACATCTTAACGGAGGCGGCGGCGGGAAAAAACGGGATTGCTCGGGGAATATCGACGCCTTTGGCGCTCATACCGTGGCGTGCGGGTCGAATGGTGCAATACCAGGGAAATTTGTAAGCATTTTCTAAATTATTTTTCCTCAAACAATGTTTCGGTACGGAAAGTGTCGGAAAACCAAGGCGTAACGACGATTTCCCCGATAACTGTGGATAACCTTGTGGGGAAAAGCGCTGTTAAACAGTGGATGCCGCAGACACCCTAGCCTTTCATTTTATTGCCTAGTTTTTATGCAGTTTCCATAAGTTATTGAAAACAAAAAGGTCAATAGACATTCTCTGTTAAGTTTTCATATACGGTTTGTAACATTGTAGGGGAAAAGGACAGGCCGTTCGGTCGATCGCCGGGTGTGCAAAACATGACCTCCGAATCCGCCGATTTCGACCCTGTCAACGGAAAAGAGTCGTTGAACGCGCACGGATTTTGAACTAGCCGGCGCCAGGCTCCAGAAGCTTCTGATTTTCCTAAATTATCTATTCGACCATATCGCCGAAACCGCCGGGCGGGGCATGGTTGAGATGCTGCCCGCCATCGAGCGCGATCATCTGCCCGGTGACCGATTTCGCCTCCGCAAGGAACAGAACCCCCTCGGCGATTTCTTCGGGCGGAATGCTCCGCTGCAGCGGGATTCCGGCGACCTGCATCTCGAAGTTCTCGTCCGACTGTCGGACCGACGGCAAAACGGGGCCGGGGCCGACGGCGTTCACCCTGACCTGCGGGGCGAAGGCGAGCGCCAGCGTCCGGGTCAGGGTCCATAGGCCCGATTTCGACAGGGTGTAGGTCAGGAAGTCCTTGGGCAGGTTCCAGACCCTCTGATCGATCAGGTTGACGACCGCGCCGCTGGCCTCGGCCGGGATCTGGGCGACCAGGGCATGGGCCAGCAGATAGGGCGCGCGCAGGTTGGGCTCCATATGGAAGTCCCAGGTCTCCCGATCGGTCGGTTCCGGGTCCTCGACGAAGGTCGATGCGTTGTTGACGACCAACCCGATGGGCCCGCCCATGGCCTCGGCCGCGTGGGGGATCATCCGCCGGACCTGATCCTCGGCACCCAGATCGGCCTGGATCAGCACCGCGGCGCGGTTCTTCGACAGGATCTCGGACTGGAGGCTTTGCGCCTCCTCGACGGATCCGCGGTAGTGAATGGCGACATCGTAGCCCGCGTCGGCGAGACGGTGACTGATGGCTCGGCCGACCCGACGCGCCGCCCCGGTCACCAGGGCGCGTTTCGGCATGGGTTCGAGTTGTTTTCCCCAAACGGTCTTCATGGCTCGGGAATTAGGCCCGCATCACTGAAGGGCAAGGGCGGAGACGGAGAGCGGCCGGTATTGGGCGAAGGTGAACAGCGCATAGGCGAGAAAGAAGGCGGCGGCGATCGGCCGGCCGAAACTGCTGTTGCGGTACACAAGGGCCAGGAAGACGAAGGTCACCGCCGCCATGAACCAGACCTTGAGACCCATCTCGGGGACGGCGATCGGATGGGTGATCGCGGCGATCCCGAGAATGGCCAGGATATTGAAGATGTTGGAGCCGATGATGTTGCCGAACGCCATGTCGCTGTGCTTGCGATAGGCGGCGACCACGGCGGTCGCCAGTTCCGGCAGCGAGGTGCCGAGGGCGACGATCGTAAGCCCGATCACCGTGTCGGACACCCCGTGGCGGGCGGCGATCTCCACCGCGCCCGAGACGACGAAATGCCCGCCGCAGACAACGCCCACGAGGCCGAGGACGATCAAAGTCCCGAGGAGCCAGCCTTTCGAGGGCAGATTATCGAACTCCTCCACTTCCTCGGCAAAGGCGCTCTGGCCCCGTTTCCGGTCGCTTTTATAGCACCAGACCAGATAGGCCGCGATCATCGACACCATGACGATGCCGTGCAGCCGGGTGATCTCGCCCAGGCTGGTCACCGCCAGCATCACCAGGGTGGCGATGATCAGCACCAGCCCGTCGCGGGGCAGGGGGGCACCGCACCGGCCGAAGGGTGTCACCAGGCCGACGAGCCCGATCAGCAGCAGGATATTGGCGATGTTCGAGCCGACGATGTTCCCGACGACGAGGCCCGGCGCGCCTGCCAGGGCGGCATCGACGCTGACGGCCAGTTCCGGCGCCGAGGTGCCGAAGGCGATCACCGTGATCCCGACGACCAGCGGCGAGATTCCCATCCGCCGGCTGACCCCGACGGCACCGCGGATCAGGATCTCCGCAGAGATCAGCAGAAGGACGAGGCCGCCCGCCACCGCGATATAGGGAATGTAGTCCGTCATGTTAGGTCGTCTGATCCAGGTCGTCGGGCGACCGCCCATCGCGATGGGCCGCAATGTCGATCGGGAAGCTCAGGCCGTGTACTTGGGAACGGGCCTCGCGATTTAAAGGCGTTTCGGCCAACCGGACCGTTTCGACGCGGTATATTAGCTTATTCGGTACTGCCAAACAGAAGGGCGACTGTGCTAGGCTTCGCGCAAAAGTCCGCGGGTTTCTTTGGCCGCGGTCGCCCTTGAGAAAACCGAAGATCGGCCTGTGGAAGAACTCACCTCTCTGATCACAACGACGTCGAACGCCCATGAGACCCCCGTGGGAGACGTCCTGGTCTTTCTCGCGGCGGGTGTCCTCTTCGCCGCCCTGTTCCAGCGGATCCGGTTCGGCCAGGTGCTCGGCTATCTCGCCGCCGGCGCCCTCATCGGCCCCTTCGGTCTCGGCATGGTCGCCGACACGGAGGAGGCCTCCATGCTGGCCGAGTTCGGGGTCGTCTTCCTGCTTTTCGCCATCGGTTTGGAGCTGTCCTTCGAGCGTCTCATCGTTATGCGGAAGCTGGTCTTCGGACTGGGGGCGGCACAGGTGGTGTTGACCGGGATCGTGATCGCGCTGGCCGCTCTCGGCGTCGGCCTGCCGCCGACCGAGGCTTTTGTGGTCGGCGGGGCGCTGGCGCTGTCCTCGACCGCCTTCGTCATCCAGTTGCTCAACGAGCGGGGCGAGTTCGCGACCCTGCACGGCCGGGCGGCATTTTCGATCCTGCTGTTCCAGGATCTGGCGGTGGTCCCGCTGCTCGTCATCCTACCCTTGCTGGGGGCGGGGGACGCCGGGTCCATCATGCTCGCCATGGCCATCGCCGTCGCCAAGGCCATCGCCGCCCTAGTGGTGATCGTTCTGATCGGCCGTCTGTTGCTGAGGCCGCTCTATAAGGTGATCGCCCAGACAAGAGCCCAGGAGCTGTTCACCGCCGTCACCCTGTTGATCGTGCTCGGCATCGGCTGGGCGACCCAGACGGTGGGGCTCTCCATGGCCTTGGGGGCCTTCCTCGCCGGTCTTCTGGTCAGCGAGAGCGAATACCGTCATCAGGTCGAGGCCGATATCGGCCCCTTCCGCGGCATTCTCATCGGCCTTTTCTTCATGACCGTGGGCATGGGCATCGACATCGGGCTCGCCTTCGAGAATCTCGGTTGGCTGACGGTGATCGTGGTCTCGTTGATGGTCGGCAAGGCGGTCATCGCCACCGGCCTCGCGATGCTGTTCGGCCAGTCGATGATCGCGTCGATCCGCGCCGGGGCCCTATTGTGCCAGGGCGGCGAATTCGCCTTCGTCCTGTTCGAGATCGCATCGTCGAATTCGCTTCTCGGCCACGAGACGTCGCAGATGCTGATCCTGGCCATCGCCTTCTCCATGGCGTTGACCCCGCCCTTCACGGTGCTGGCCGGCCGGCTCGCCCGGCGGATCGACCAGCGGCAATCCCACAGCCAGTCGGTGCCCCAGGAACTCCTCGGCATCAGCGACCATGTCATCGTCTGCGGCTATGGTCGGTTCGGCCGGACGATCTGCAAGCTGTTGGACGGGGCGGGGGTCCGCTATGTGGCGGTGGACCTGGACGCTTCTGTGGTGGCGCAGGCCCGGGCCGACGGCAAGCCGGTCTATCACGGCGACATGCGGCGCCAGGCGCTCCTCCACGGCGTCGGGGCCGAGCGCGCCCGGGCCCTGGTGGTGACCATGGATGCCGACGACCACATCGCGCCCGCCGTCCAGTCCATCCACCGGCATTTCCCGGATCTCGACATTTTCGTCCGCTGCCTCGACGCCTCCCAGGCGGCTCTGATGGACCAGCTCGGGGTGAAGGGGGCGGTTCCCGAAATCGAGGAGGCGAGCCTGCAATTGGGCCAGTCCGTCCTCGACCATTGCGGTGTTCCCCATCAGGAGAGCCTTGCGCTCACGGCAGGGCTGCGGCGCGGCGGGATCGGTCCCCGTCCGGTTGCACCCGTCGGCCAGGGTGGTACATCGGTGCCGGAAGACCCCGTGGTCGCCGCGTCGGAGGAACTCGATCGCCGGGCCGCGGCGAGCCAGATGGCGGAAGAAGAGGACCTCACGGACTATGACTTCAAAGGCGGAGAGCCAAACAAGTTCGGGCACCCGCGATAGGACCATCGCTCTCGTTCTTCTGTTCGTCGCGCCCGCCCTCTTCGCCTCCAATATGCTGATCGCCCGCTGGGTCGCGGACGAGGTCCCGCCGAACGCGCTCGCCTTCTGGCGCTGGTTCATGACCCTGATGCTGCTGCTGCCGATCGCCGGCGCGGGCCTGTGGCGCTATCGCCGGGCGGCCTTGCGCGAATGGCGCGACCTGTTGGGCCTCGGCGCGCTGGGCATGGGGGTGTGCGGGGTGTTCGTCTATGTCGGGGCCGACACAACCTCGGCGACCAATATCGGCCTGATCTATGCGATCTCACCGATCCTGATCGTCATGGGCGACGGGTTGATCTTCGGTACCAGACTGGGTTTCCGGCAATTGGCGGGCGCCGGCTTGGCTGTGGCCGGGGTGCTTTGGATCATCAGCCATGGGGATCTCGCGACACTGTTGGCTCTGGATTTCGTGATCGGCGATCTGTGGATTCTCGGCGGGGCCATCGGCTGGGCGGTCTATTCGCTGATGCTGAAGCACAGGCCGACCGCCATGCCGCTGCAGACCCGGTTCGCCGCCATCGTGACCGCCGGCGTCCTGATCCTGCTGCCCTTCCATATCGGCGAGGCGGTCTGGGTCGAACTGCCGAGCCTCAACCAGACCACGGTGACCGCCGTCGCCCTGTTGGCGGTGTTCGCCAGCTTCGGGGCCTATCAGGCCTGGGGCAAGGTGATCAGCGTGCTGGACGCGTCGACCACCAGCCTGCTGATGTATCTGATCCCGCTCTATAACGGCGCGCTCGCCTGGGTGCTGCTCGGTGAGCCGGTGCGCGACTATCACCTCTACGGCGCCGCCCTGGTGCTGCCGGGGATTTTCCTGGCGACACGGCGGTAGGGCCCCCTCACCCCGCGCGGCCCTATGGTCCGCTCGGACCTCTCCCGAGGGAGAGGTGTGGGGCTCGAACGTCAAGCGCGTCGTTCCAAGATCAGACGGCTGATCTCGCTCAAGGCGCCGTCCAAGTTTTCCAAGACGGCACCGTTCCAAAAACGAACGACCCCATGGCCGGCTTTTTCGATGTAGGTGGTCCGATCCGCATCCACCTCTTCATTGTGCTGGCCGCCATCCAGTTCGATCACCAGGGCGCATTCCTCACAGCAGAAATCCACGATGTAGGGTCCGATCGGGTGCTGGCGTTTGAACTTCGCACCCTCTAACTGGCGCCCGCGCAGCTTGTTCCAAAGGCGCTTTTCCATCTCGGTTTGATCCCGGCGAAGACGGCGCGCCTTCGGAGTCACGGGGTTGAAAATCCCGATCATGGGGCAGCGTAAACCCTCTCCCTGGGGAGAGGGAAGGGTGAGGGGAGACGTTTGCCGCCGGGCGAGATCTAGGAGAACAGGGGGAAGGACCTCTCATCCCCGCCGGCGTCGGCCCTTGGCCTTTTTTTCCTCCAGCGCGCGCTTGCCCTTGGGCGGCTGGACCGGGGCCTTGATCCGGACCACCGCCCCCTTGGGCAGGGGTTTGCCCTCCGGCGTCATGCCGAGTTCGGCCGCCTCGAGCCGTTTGATCTCGTCGCGCAGCCGGGCGGCGGTCTCGAATTCGAGGTCGGCGGCGGCCGCCTTCATCTGCTCCTCGAGTTCCTTGATCACCGTCTTGATGTCCTTGCCGACGAGGTCGCCCTCCTCCTGACCGGTGTCGACGGTGACATGGTCGCCGCGCTCGTAGACCGAGGAGAGGATGTCGGAGATCGACTTCTTGATCGTCTCCGGCGTGATCCCGTGTTCGGCGTTGTATTCCTGCTGCTTTTCCCGGCGCCGGTTGGTCTCGCCGATGGCGTATTCCAGGCTGTCGGTCATCCGGTCGGCATAGAGGAGGGCGCGGCCCTCCACATTCCGGGCGGCCCGCCCGATGGTCTGAATGAGCGAGGTCTTGGAGCGCAGATAGCCCTCCTTGTCGGCGTCCAGGATCGCCACCAGCGCGCATTCCGGAATGTCCAGGCCCTCGCGCAAAAGGTTGATCCCGATCAGCACGTCGAAGGCGCCGAGGCGCAGATCGCGGATGATCTCGATCCGTTCCAGCGTGTCCACGTCCGAGTGGACATAGCGGACCCGGATGCCGGCCTCGTGCATGTATTCGGTCAACGCCTCGGCCATTTTCTTGGTGAGCGTGGTGATCAGCACCCGGTTTCCCTTGGCCGCTTCCTCCTGGCACTCGGCGATCACGTCGTCGACCTGATTGACGGTCGGCCGGACGATGCAGACCGGATCGATGAGGCCGGTCGGGCGCACCACCTGTTCGGTGAAGACACCGCCGGTCTGTTCCAGCTCCCATTTGCCGGGGGTGGCCGAGACATAGATCGTCTGCGGACGCATGGCGTTCCATTCCTCGAACTTCAAGGGCCGGTTGTCGACACAGGCCGGCAGACGGAAGCCGAACTCGGCCAGCGTCGATTTGCGCGCGAAGTCGCCTTTGAACATGCCGCCGATCTGCGGGACCGTGACATGGCTCTCGTCGACGATGAGCAGGGCGTTGGGCGGCAGATATTCGAACAGGGTCGGCGGCGGCTCGCCGGGATTGCGGCCGGTCAGATAGCGGGAGTAGTTCTCGATCCCCGGACAGACCCCGGTGGTCTCCATCATCTCGATGTCGTAGGTCGTCCGCTGTTCCAGCCGTTGGGCCTCCAGCAGTTTGTTCTGCTTCTCCAAGTCCTGCACGCGGACCGCCAGGTCGTGCTTCATCTGCTTGATCGCCTGCAGGAGCGTCGGGCGCGGCGTCACATAGTGGGAGTTGGAGAAGATCCGGATCTTCTCGAGGCTGGCCGCCTTCTCGCCGGTCAGCGGATCGAACTCGACGATCTCCTCGATCTCGTCGCCGAAAAGCGAAAGCCGCCAGGCCCGGTCCTCATAGTGGGCCGGAAAGATCTCGATGGTGTCGCCCCGGGTGCGGAAGGTGCCGCGACCGAAGGCGGTGTCGTTGCGTTTGTACTGGATATCGACCAGGGCGCGCAGGATGTCCTGGCGCGGGATTTCCTGACCCTTGGAGAGCGGCAGGATCATCTTGGAATAGTCTTCCGGGCTGCCGATGCCGTAGATGCAGGACACCGAGGCGACGATCACCACATCCTCGCGCTCCAGGAGCGAGCGGGTCGCCGCATGGCGCATCCGGTCGATCTGCTCGTTGATCGAGCTTTCCTTCTCGATATAGGTGTCGGTCCGGGGGACATAGGCCTCCGGCTGATAATAGTCGTAATAGCTGACGAAATACTCGACCGCGTTCTCCGGGAAGAAGCTCTTCATCTCGCCATAGAGCTGGGCGGCGAGCGTCTTGTTCGGCGCCAGGATCAGCGTCGGGCGCTTCACCTCCTGAATGACATGGGCGATGGTGAAGGTCTTGCCGGAGCCGGTGACCCCGAGCAGGACCTGATCCGCCTCGCCATCGTTGAGGCCCTCGACCAGGTCCGCGATCGCCTTCGGCTGATCGCCGGCCGGCGCGAATTCCGATATGACCTGGAGGTTTTGGCCCCGGTCCTGGGGCGCGACCTCCTCGGCCAGCGGCGGGCGGTAGTCGGTCCGCCGCGCCTTGTCGATCAGGAAATCCGGAACGGTCGCTTTGTCGTCTGTGTCGAGAGCCATGGGGCGGTCTTTGGTGGCGGGTTGTGGTTCCGATGTAACGCGGTGGCGGCGATAGTCTACGGCACAATCCGTCGCCGTTTCTTTTTACCGTGCTGTACGGCGAGGATGATCGCCTGTTCGTTGAACAGTGTGTAGAGCAAGAGATAGTTTCCGCTTACCCGCTTGCGAATGTTCGGGCCGAACTCGGCGGCGAGCGGTGCGGCTTCGGGATGTTGTCCGATTTTGACGAATTGCTCATTGATTTCGCCCAAGAAATTGATCGCGGCCTCAATGTTGTGCTCAGCGATGTAGTCCGCGATATCTCGTATCTCCCGCTCTGCCCGGGTGGTTACGATGGGCTTCAGCGCCTTACGCCCGCTCACGGCCAAACTCTGAGGTCAGCGACGATCGTCGAGGCGGGCCTTTAGATCGGCGATAACCTCTTCTGCCGGCCGGTAGCGTCCGGCCTCGATATCCTGAAGGCTTTCGATGACTTGGCTGCGGAGCGATTCGGTCTCTTCGGCGGCGGACCGCTCGGACCTTAAAAGCTCCGACAGTATCTCCTCCGGCCGGCGTGCCGTCAGTTCTGCGATCCGGTCAAGATCGGCCTGTTGCTCTGGTTTCAGTTCAACGCCCATGGCTGCAATATAGGCGATGACCGTGTCCGCCGCTACACCGACCGTTCCAACCGCTGCGCCATAGTCTCGCGGCGCCGCCAGACCAGGGCGGCGACCAGGGCCGCGCCGATGCAGGCCAGCGAAAACGGCCCGGACATCCCGAAAACGTCGCCGAGCCCGCCGATGACCAGGGCCCCGATGGCCGGCGCGCCGCGGAAGATCATCCAGTAGAGTCCCATGATCCGGCCCCGCATGGATTTGTCGGAGGAGGTCTGCATCAGGCTCTGGGAGACCACTCCGTTGAACAGCAGCGTCGCGCCGGCGACCGCCATCATCAGGCAGCCGAGCCAGAAGGACGGGGCATAGGCGAAGCCGATCAGCACCAGGGAGGAGGCGGGGACCGCCAGGATGGCGATCTTTACCAATCCCTCGTCGCCGTTGCGGGCACCGAGATAGAGGGCGGCGAGGATCGAGCCGACGGCGGGGGCGGCGGCGAGAATGCCGAGTCCCTCCGCCCCGGCGTTCCATATCCCGTCGGCGAAGGTCGGTAGCAGCTCCCACACCGCCCGGAGCGCGAAGGAGGTGGCGAGCGTCAGGACCAGCAGCGGGGCGATTCCCTCATGCCGGCGGACATAGCGCAGCCCCGCGACCAGGTCGCCGACGATATCGAGGCTGCCCTTCTCCTGCTTCGGCGGGGCGGGGACATTCACCAGTAGTTGTAGAGCCAGGATGAAATAGGCTGCGGTCACCGCATAGGCCGCCATCGCGAAGGCGGGGCCGACCATGGCGATGGTGAAGCCGGCAAGCGCCGGACCGATGAAGCGGGCGAGATTGAACAGAATCGAATTGAGCGCCACCGCATTGCCGACATCGGCCGTCGGGACAAGCTGCGGAACCATGGCGAGCCGGGCCGGCGAGAAGAAGGCCATGGTCAGACCCTGAATCACCGTCAGCCCGACCAACAGCATCGGGGTCGCGAGCTCGAAGCCGACGATCAACGCCATCACCGTCTTGAGGACCACCAGAACGCCCTGGGTGATCATCGCCATCTTCTTCGCCCCCAGCCTGTCGACAAGGACCCCGCCGATGGCGGTCAACAGCACCGTGGGAAACAGTTCCGCGAAGGCGAGGATGCCGAGCCAGGCGGCGGAGCCGGTCAGCTCCCACATCACCCAGCCGACCGCGATCCGGTGCATCCAGAAGGCAATCAGATTCGGTGTGCTCGCGGTCAGGTAGTGGCGAAACTCGGGATGACCGAGCACCCGGCGGAAATTCTCGAACCGGCCGGCTGAAGATAAGGATGGCATGCGTTTAGACATAGCAGCCAAATGATCTCCATCTCCACTCCCATGAGGCCTTGAACCGCGCATGGCAGGGGCTTAACGTCGCGTCGGAAGCTCTTCCAAACTTTGTTTAATGCATCTCCAGAGGAAAACCGAAATGGGCCTTCTCGCCTCCCGTCTCGACCGTATCAAGCCGTCCCCCACCATCGCGATCTCCGGCAAGGCCGCCGAACTCAAGGCCGCCGGCAAGGATGTGATCGCGCTGTCCGCCGGGGAACCCGATTTCGACACGCCGGAACATATCCGGACGGCGGCCACGGCGGCGATGAGTGCGGGCGACACCCACTACACGGCGGTCGACGGCACGCCGGCCCTGAAGCAGGCGATCGCGGCCAAGTTCAAGCGGGACAACGGCCTTGACTACGCGCCGAACCAGATCACCGTGGGCAATGGCGGCAAGCATGTGCTGATCAACGCGCTGCTGGCGACCCTCGATCCGGGCGACGAGGTGATCATCCCGGCCCCCTACTGGGTCAGCTATCCCGACATGGTGCTGTTGGCCGAAGGCACGCCGGTGGTCGTCGAATGCCCGCAGGAGACCGGGTTCAAGCTGACGCCGGAACGGCTGGAGGCGGCGATCACGCCGAAGACGAAATGGATCATCCTCAACAGTCCGTCCAACCCGTCGGGGGCGGCCTATACCCATGACGAACTGAAGGCCCTGACCGACGTGCTGCTGAAGCACGAGCATGTCTGGCTGATGCCCGACGACATGTACGAGCATCTGGTCTACGACGGCTTCGAGTTTTTCACCCCGGCCCAGGTCGAACCGAGGCTCTACGACCGCACGCTGACCGTGAACGGCATGTCCAAGGCCTATGCCATGACCGGCTGGCGGATCGGCTATGCCGGCGGCCCGGCCCCGCTGATCAAGGCCATGGCCAAGGTCCAGTCGCAGATGACCGGCTGCCCCAGTTCGGTTTCCCAGGCCGCCTCGGTCGCGGCCCTCAACGGCCCGCACGACTTCCTCGCCGACTTCAAGGCCTCGTTCAAGAGCCGCCGGGACCTCGTCGTCTCCATGCTCAACCAGGCGCCGGGGATCGACTGCCCGACGCCGGAGGGCGCGTTCTACGTCTATCCGTCCATCAAGGGTCTGCTCGGCAAGAAGACCCAGGATGGCAAGGTGATCGAGACGGACGAGGATTTCGCCGTGGCGCTGCTGGATCAGGAAGGGGTCGCCGCCGTCCATGGCGAGGCCTTCGGGCTATCGCCCCATTTCCGGGTCTCCTACGCGACCTCGGAAAAAATCCTGGAAGAGGCCTGCACCCGGATCCAGCGTTTCTGCGCCAGCCTAAGCTAGCCGAGACCTCTACCCTTCCTGCTCTTGGCGAGGTGGGAAGTGTCACCCTCACCCAAACCCTTTCCCGTCACAGGAGAGGGTTTGGCGAGGGCCTCGCTCTCGCGGCATAACGCAGCGGTTATTTGACGTGACCGGACCGGTGGTCAGATAAAGGATCACCGGACCGAATGGGAGACGATCGATGCTGCTGCGCCGCAAGAAGGCTTGGGAACTCAAGGAAAGCGAAGCCACCCCGGAATCCGTGTTCCGGCAACGCCGCGCACTGGTGAAGGCGATCGCCGCGGGGCCGATCCTGGCCGCCGGTGCCGGGCTCGGCATCGGCATGGGACCGAAAGCCCTGCTGGCCGCCGTGGGTGAAGGGCGATATCCGGCGCCGCGCAACGAGGCTTTCACCTTGGATCGGCCGGTCTCGCCCGAGGATATCGTCACCACCTACAACAACTTCTTCGAGTTCGGCTCCCACAAGCAGATCTCCAAGGCCGCCCAGCGGCTGGAGATCGATCCGTGGAACATGCTGATCGACGGCATGGTCGAAAAGGAGATGGAACTCGGCTTCGAGGATCTTCTGAAGCAGGTCGAGTTGGAGGAGCGGCTTTACCGTCACCGCTGTGTCGAGGCCTGGGCCATGGCCGTGCCCTGGACCGGCTTCCCGATGCGCCGTCTGGTGGAGATAGCCAAGCCGCTCTCCGGCGCCAAATACATCCGCATGGAGACCTTCCTCGACGACCGGATCGCCCCGGGTCAGCGCCAGCGCTGGTATCCCTGGCCCTATGTCGAGGGCCTCACGATGGCCGAGGCGACGAACGATCTCGCCTTTATCGGGACCGGGGTCTACGGCAAGCCGATGCCCAAGCAGATGGGCGCGCCGATCCGCCTGGTCGTGCCGTGGAAATACGGCTTCAAGTCCATCAAGTCGATCGTCCGCCTCACCTTCACCGACGAACGGCCGGTGAGTTTCTGGGAAGAACTGCAGGCCAAGGAATACGGGTTCTGGGCCAATGTGAACCCGGAGGTCGACCATCCCCGCTGGTCCCAGGCGACCGAGCGGATGCTGGGCAGCAACGAACGGGTGCCGACGCTCAAATATAACGGCTACGAGGAACAGGTCGCCCATCTCTATAAGGACCTGGACGTCGGCGACCGGCTGTATCGTTAAGCTGGCGGGAGACGCGTCGATGGGGCATCTTTCCCACCGGTGAACCCCCGGCGGAGGATTGTGCCCCATGGGCGGCGGGATCGAGACCTTTCAGGTCATTGGAATTCTGGTCATCATGGTGGTGTTGGTGCCGCTCGCCGTGGTGCTGACCAACCTCTTGATCAAGAAATTGACGGAAGAGGACGACCCGATCATCCCCGACGATCCAAAGGACCCTGCGGAAGTCGGGGTTTTCGGGTTTTTCCGCGATCTGCTGTTCACCCGCGACGAGGAACGCTGAGCCCGGAAAACACCGGAAAATAACTTTTTCTCCCTTCCTGGGGCCGGACAATATCCCTTGACGCGCTAAGTCCTTTCGGGTGGCTTAGGCCCGGGGTCGGGTCACCGACATCTCAACAGAAGAAACGGGCGAAGAATCCGGGTAACCGGATCGCTTGGAAACAGGGAGAAAACAATGCTCAAGCTCATGAAACTGGGCGTGGCCGCGCTTGCCGTCACCGCCCTCGCCACCGGTGCCGCGAGCGCCACGGAACTGCGCCTCAGTCACCAGTGGTCGACCAAGGATGTGCGGCACAAGATCGCGGAAATGGTCGCCGATCATGTCGCCGAGGCCAATGTCGGCCTGGAAATCAAGATCTTCCCGTCGAAATCCCTGTTCAAGCCGCGCGAGCAGTATCGCCCGCTTTCCCGCGGTCAGCTCGACATGTCGGTGTTCCCGCTGTCCTATGCCGGCGGTCAGCGCCCGGCCTATAACCTCACGCTGATGCCGGGTCTGGTGAAGAACCACGACCACGCCGCGCGCCTCAACTACTCGCCCTTCATGGAAGAGATTCAGAAGCAGATGGCCGAGGACGACGTGATGGTCCTGGTCCATGGCTATCTCGCCGGCGGCTTCGCGGGTGTCGACAAGTGCATCAAGAACCCGGCCGACGCCAAGGGCCTGCAGATGCGCGCCGCCGGGAAGGCGTTCGAGCAGATGCTGGCCGGTGCCGGCGCCTCCATCGCCTCCATGGCGTCCTCCGAGATCTACACCGCGATGCAGACCGGTGTCCTCGAGGGGGCCAATACCTCGTCGTCCTCCTTTGTCAGCTACCGGATCTTCGAACAGGTGAAGTGCTTCACCCCGGCCGGCGACTATGCCCTGTGGTTCATGTACCAGCCCATGCTGATGAACAAGTCGACCTTCGACGGTCTGACCGAGGCCCAGCAGAAGGCGATTATGGAAGGCGCCAAGAAGGCCGAAGCCTTCTATCTCGAAGAGGCCAAGAAGGCCGACGCTGCCGCGGCCGCGACCTTCGAGAAGAACGGCGTCGAGATCTCCTACATGACCGAGACGGATTTCAACGCCTGGCGGGAGATCGCCGGCGAGACCTCCTACAAGGTCTTCATCGAACAGACCCCGAACGGTCAGGCACTGCTCGATCTGGCGCTGGCGGTGGAATAAGGCACCGCGCACGAGGGGCCGGGATCACTCCCGGCCCCTTTTGTTTTCTTGATCCCGCAAGGACAGTCGAGGCCCCGCCATGTCCGGTCATTCCCATCAACTGCGTATCGCCAAACATGGCGGTAACCCGGTCCTCAAGACGATCGGCTTCCTCTCCAGCGTCTGTGGTGTCGCGGCGGCGTTTTTGATCGTCGGATCCGTGCTGCTGACCTGCCAGATGATCATCGTCCGCTATGTGCTGAACGAGAGCACGGTGTGGCAGACCGAGATGGTGGTCTTCATGATGATCGGCGCCACCATGCTCGGCCTGCCCTATGTGCAGAAGCTGCGCGGCCATGTGAATGTCGATCTGTTGCCGATGCTGTTGCCGCCCTGGGCGCGGATCTGGCTGTTCCTCGCGACCAGCGCCATGGCCTTCGCGGTGATGGCGATCATGATCTATTACGGCTACGACTATTTCGCCTACAACCTCAACTTCAACGTACGCTCCGACAGCGTCTGGGGCCCCCTGCTATGGCCGGTCTATCTGACGGTTCCGGTCGGATTCGGGCTCTATAGCCTACAGCTTCTGGCCGACTTCTACGCGACCCTTGTCGGTATCGAGAAACCCTTCGACCTCGAAGACGAGGAGCGCCTCTGATGGATCCGTTGACCCTGGGCGCCATCGTCGCCGTGGTGACCATCGTAATCCTGTTCTCCGGCATTTCCGTCGCCGCGGGCCTGCTGGTCGTCTCCGCCATCTTCCTGCTGATCTTCGACGGGATGCGGGCGCTGGAGCTGATCCCCGAAATCTTCGCCGGCAAGATCAACAACTTCGCCCTGCTTTCCATTCCGATGTTCATCATCATGGGCGCCGCGATCTCCTCGACCCGGGCCGGCGCCGACCTTTACGAGGCGCTGGACCGCTGGTTGACCCGGGTGCCGGGCGGGCTGGTGATCTCCAATCTCGGCGCCTGCGCCCTGTTCGCCGCCATGTCTGGATCGTCCCCGGCGACCTGTGCCGCGATCGGCAAGATGGGCATTCCGGAGATGCGGAAGCGTGGCTTTCCGGACGAAGTCGCCGCCGGCTCCATCGCCGCCGGTGGCACGCTGGGCATTCTCATCCCCCCCTCGGTCACGATGATCGTGTACGGGATCGCCACCGAGACCTCGATCGGCCGTCTGTTCCTGGCGGGCGTTCTGCCGGGGCTGTTGCTGGTCGGCCTGTTCATGGCCTGGTCGATCTATCAGACCTGGCGCTCGGGCGAGGGCCAGGTCCTCGGCGGCCGGGTCTTCTCCATGGCCGAGAAGCTCGAGGTCCTGCCGCGGGTGGTTCCCTTCCTGGTGATCATCGCCGGGGTGCTGTACGCGCTCTATGGCGGCATCTCGACCCCGTCCGAGACGGCGGCCGTCGGCGCGCTCGCCTGTCTCATGGTGGCGGTCGTGATCTACAAGCTGTGGAACTGGCGCTCGATCTGGGTGGTGATGCGCGACAGCACGCGGGAATCGGTGATGATCCTGTTCATCATCGGCGCCGCGGGCGTGTTCAGCTACATGCTGTCCTCCCTGTTCATCACCCAGTCCATCGCCGAATGGATCGGAACCCTCGATGTCAACCGCTGGGTCCTGATGGGGGCGATCAACCTGTTCCTGCTGGTGGCGGGTTTCTTCCTGCCGCCGGTCGCGGTGATCATCATGGCCGCGCCGATTCTGCAGCCGATCGTCACCAATGCCGGGTTCGACATCTACTGGTTCGCGGTCATTCTCACCATCAACATGGAGATCGGTCTGATCTCCCCGCCGGTGGGGCTCAACCTCTATGTCATCAACGGGATCGCGCCGGATATTCCGCTGAAGAAGATTCTGGTCGGCTCGATCCCCTATGTGCTGTCGATGGTGCTGGCGATCCTGATTCTGTGCGTCTTTCCGGAGATCGCGACCTGGCTGCCGGATCTGCTGATGGGTCCCGCCATTTCCGGATAAGGGGAAGGGTCTTTTTCCTATTCCCAGCCCGGTCTAGGTTAGGTGAAACGGTCGCCCTTCAAGGGCGGCCGTACAGCCTATGGAGGGAGCCGGCGGGACCGAAATGACCAAAAAGACCCAGATCGTGGTGGTGGGCGGAGGGGCCGGCGGCCTGCCGCTCGCCCGGAAGCTCGGCGCAAAATACGGCCGCGACCGGCATGACATTATCCTAGTGGACCGGTTCCGGTCGCATATCTGGAAGCCGCTTTTGCACGAAGTGGCCGCCGGATCGCTCGACGCCAATCTCGACGAGGTCGGCTATGGCGGCCACGGCCATCGTTGGGGTTACCGTTTCTTCTACGGCAGCTTGGAGTCGATCGACCGGGAGAACCGGCAGGTCATCACGGCGCCCTTCATCGACGAGAGGGGCAAGGAAGTCCTGGCCCGCCATCGCATTCGCTACGACTATCTGGTGCTCGCCTATGGCGGCACGTCCAACGATTTCGGTATTCCCGGCGTGCGTGAGAACTGCTTGTTCCTGGAGAACCGCAATCAGGCCGAGGTGTTCCGCCAGAGGCTGCTCAACGAGTGCTTCCGGGTCAGCCTGCAGACCGAAAGCGGGCGGGATAAGGATGCGGCGGTCCGGATCTGTATCGTCGGGGGCGGGGCGACGGGTGTCGAGCTTGCCGCCGAATTGTTCAATGCCGCCAAAGGATTGCGGGACTACGGATTGGAAGTCTTCGACGAGTCCTCCCTGGAGGTGACCTTGCTCGAGGCCGGTCCGCGCATCCTGCCGGCCTTGCCGCAGAAGCTCGCCGATGCCGCCCGCGCCGAGCTTGAGGCGCTCGGCGTCGCCGTTCTCACGAACACTACGGTCACCAAGGTCGACGAGCAGGGCGTTCATACCAAGGACGGCTATCGGATCGAAGCCGACCTCAGGCTCTGGGCGGCCGGCGTCCGAGGGGCGGACATCCAAGGCTCCCTGGACGGGTTGGAGGTCAATCGCAGCAATCAGATCGTTGTCGGCCCGACGCTTCAGTCGAAAACCGACGAGCGGATCTATGCCATCGGCGATTGCTGCAGTTACATTCCCGAGGGGGCGGACCGGCCGATCCCGCCAAGGGCCCAGGCGGCGAGCCAAATGGCGATCACGGCCTATGAGAACCTGGTGGCCCAGATGGAGGACAGGCCTCTAAAGCCCTTCGTTTACCGGGACCGTGGTTCTCTCGTGTCCCTGAGCAGCTTTTCGACCGTCGGAAGCCTGATGGGCAATCTGATCGGCGGGCGGATGGCGATCGAGGGGCGGCTGGCCCGTTTCGCCTACAACTCGCTCTATCGGCTGCACCTTCTCAACGTGCACGGCATGATCAAGGGCGCCCTGATGATCGCTCTGGGCCATGTCAATCAGGTGATCCGGCCGAAGCTCAAGCTTCACTGACGCCTTTCGGGCGCTGGTGGACGGTCCGGTCGGCCGGGAAGACGAGCGATGCGACCGTGCCCTTTCCGACCGTGCTGGCGAGGTCCAAGCGGCCGTTATGCTCCTCCATGATCCCTTTGACGATGGCGAGCCCAAGGCCCGTCCCCTCCTGGGATTTCATGGTCGAGCGGACCTGGGCGAAGGGTTCCGTCACCCGGGCGAGGTCTTCCTCCGGGATGCCCGTGCCGCTGTCTTGGACCCGGATCGCGATCCCGTCGCCGTTTTGACCGGTCTCGGTCAGGGCCTCGGCGCTCACGCTGATAACGGCCCGCTCGGGGCTGAATTTGACGGCGTTGGACAGGAGATTGAGGAGCATCTGGTGCAGGCGCCGCGGATCGGCGCGCAGGTCCGGGAGGGTATGGGGGAGCAGTACCTCGATGCGCTGGTTCTTTTCCTGCGCCTGGTGCATCACCGTGTTGCGGGCATAGTCCACCGCCTCGGAAATCTGGATCGTGGCGTCATCGAGCACATAATGCCCGGTCTCGAGTCGCGCCATTTCCAAGAGATCGTCGATCAGGCTCAACAAATGGCTGCCCGACGCGTGCACCAGGTCGAGATGTTCCTTGTACTTTTCGTTGCCCAGCGGGCCGAACATTTCGCTGCGCACCAGATCCGAGAAGCCGAGAATGGCGTTGAGCGGTGTCCGGAACTCATGGCTCATATGGGCGAGGAATTCCGACTTCACCTTGTTGGCGGTTTCCGCACGGGTCTTAGACTCTTGTAGCTCCGCCGTCCGCTCCAGAACCCGGCGTTCGAGCTCGATATTCGCTTCCTTCAGCTTCTGGGCGGCCTGATACTTTTCCGTCACGTCGGTGTAGGTGGTCACGAACCCGTCGGCGACCGGATAACCTTCGACCTCGATGGCGGTTCCATCCGGCCGCTCCCGGACGAAATGGTGGGGTTCGAATTTGAGCGCCAGGTCGACGCGCTCGCGGATCTGCTGATCCGGGTCGCCCGGCCCGTATTCGCCGCGTTCCACGTTGTAGCGCATCACCTCGTCGAAGGGCGTGCCCTTGCGCATCAGTTCTTTTGGGATATCGAGGATTTCCGAGGCGCGGTCGTTCGCCAGGACGAAATTGAGATCGCGGTCGACCAGGGTGATACCGCTGCTGATGCTGGTGAGCACCGTGCCCAGGGCCGCGGTTTGCTGGGCGAGTTCCTCGGTCCGCTGGCGGACCCGGTCGTCAAGCTCCGCATTGGTCTTTTCCAGCTCGATCTGGGACCGCCGCAGCTCGGTGATGTCGGTATAGGTGGTCACGAAGCCACCGCTCTCGATCGGATTGCCCTCGATCCGCAGAATTCGGCCGTCCGGCCGCTGACGTTCGAAACTGTGCGGTTCGAACTTCATCATCAACGCGATCCGGTGGGCGACCAGATCCTCGACCTCGCCGGGACCGTATTCCCCCCGCTCGGCGTTGTATCTGAGGAAGGTCGAGGCCGGTGTGCCGGGCACCCCCATCCAAACCGGGAAATCCAGGAGATCCAGATATCGCTTATTGCAGACGACCAGATTGAGGCTTTGGTCGAAATAACTGATCGCCTGGTTGATGTGCTCGACAATGGCCGTCAGCACGGACGGGTCTGCCGAAGCCCCTTTGGTAAAGCTGTCCTGCATTAATACATCCTGCACAGGAGTATATCCTTAGGGTGAATTTCCAGTCTTACGTTTTCGCAAATAGAGCGATTACAAAAAGATACACGCCTGAGATCGTGGGCAGTAAGTCGCAAAGATATGAAGAAAGAGTTAACCCGCGAACAGCGGAAAGCTAACGCCGATCGACCACGCCAGGACGAAACCCAGGCCCAGCCCGGCCGCCAAAGGCCCCTGCCGCAGGGCGATCCACCGTCCCAGCAGACCGAAGACGATAAAAAACAAGAGGATGACCGGCATCACCAGGATCAGGAAAAAGAGCCCTTCGAAGTCGAGGGCGATGGCCAGGCCGAGGGATGAAAAAAAGGCCAGCCTAGCCGCTAGCCGATGCCAAAAGGACACACCGACCCGTTGCAGAAGCAGGGCATCGCCGACCATGAAGATTCCCGCGCCGATTGTGAGCGCGCCGATGATCAACAGCCTGCCCCCATGGGGCATGAAGCTGGCGCCGTAGAGGTCGAGGGCGAGGCCGAAGGCGCCCAGACTGTAGGCGACGAGGGCCACCGCCCCGATCCAGCCGCCGGTCAACGCCGCCGCCGTAGGCCGGAGCCCAGCCCGCCACAGGAGCGCGGCCTGTAGCGCCCCGTAGACAAGGAGATGTAAGCCGAGATAGTCGGCGACCAGCACCGGCAGGAAGGCCGTCGGCAATGGCCAGAGGATAAGCGGTGTCGCGATGGCGGGGAGCGCGATGGCCGCCCAAAAAACCCGGCGGTCCAGCGGGATATCGACCCGGGTCTCGGCGCGATGGGGCAGGGTCGCCGACAGGGGGCAGGCCAGGGCGACGATCCCCGCAAGCAACAGCAGCAGCCAGGGACCGGGCTGCACGATCTCCAGCGGTTCGGGCCGCTCGACGCCAAGCGTCTCATCCAGCCAGGCGACGGTCTCCAATAGGCCTGTTCGGCTCTGTAGGACGCCGACATGCTCGACCCCGGGGGCGACGATCGCTTTGCGGATCAGACCCGGCGCCGTCACCCTGTCGCCTTCGACCGCCTGGGGATCGATCTGCCGCAAGGCGTCCAACGCGACTTGCCGCAGGCCCGGCTCGCCGGCTCCCGTGACCACCAGCAGGTTTTTCGGTTGATCGGCGGTGACCGCGCCCGAATACATGGAGATCGCCACCAGGGCCGAGACGGCCGGGTCGGGAATCCCGGCTCTGATGACAATGTCCGTCGCCATGGAATGTCCGATAAGCGCCATCGCGTCCGGTGCCGGCAGGCGCTCCTTTGCCGCTGCGATGACCCGCTCCGTCTCGGCCACCAGCAGGGCGGTGGTCCCGTCGACTTCCGTGACGTCGCCGGACATCGGGGTCCGGTTCCGGCCATGGCCTTGGAAATCGAAGGCGACCGCCTGATAGCCCGCCCGGGCGAGCGTCAGGGCGTAGGCCTCCATCATCTGGCGTGATCCGGCGAAGCCATGGGCGATCACCACGATGGGGCCTTGGGAATCGGGCAGACGATAGAGGGTCGCCGGGGTGTCGGCGGCGGCAAAGGGCAGGGTCACGATCCCCTGGCGCGGCGCTTCCAACCGGAACAGGGCGAGCGCGATGGCCACGACCGAGGCCACCAAAACGAGGCGCTGAGAACGGGAGAGTCGCGAGAGAAAGCCCATGGCTCCGCTATAGCGGAAAAGCACCGTTTACAGAAGAGGCGCCCGGTCGCGGTGGCCGCTCCCGACCTTCGTCGTTGGCGTCGTTTGGATCACTTAATGCGGCGTGTTTGGGACAGTTTCGTGGAGCTATGCAAAGGGCGGTTTTCGGCATTGCAAAACGGACAGATTTCGCATGCCAATTGTGCTTGAAAGCGACGGACGCCTGCGTCATATCACGTCTCAGAACCGGAACGAAAAACGCGTTCCATGGGATCAACCGACAGGCTGCGCTGGACATAACCGTCGGCGCCGTTTTTGTCTGAAAAGGAGAGTAGCGATGAATAAGGACGATATGATCCGCGCCTACCGTAACAACGCTGCCTCCTGGCCGGCGGTTGTTGGTCTCTATGCCGTCCTGCTCGGCGGATGGGTGCTGGCCGCCCAATCCATGCTGTAAGGAAGACCTCTGGAGTCTCCAACGTTTGCCGTCGCCCGGCGGCACGATGGAGGGGGAAAAAGCCCGCAGGAGCGATCCGGCGGGCTTTTTGATTTTCAGCCTCGCCGACATAGGTCGACTGGGACCGTTACCTCTTGCGACGAGGATTCATGCCTACATCAAACGGCCCATTTCCCTGGCCCCAACCGGCGCGCGCGTTGAATCCGGAGGGCCGTCCACGCTGTATTGGTCTCGAACTCGAATACGGCAACCTGGACGCTTCGCGCAGTGCGACCTTGGTCGAAGAGAGATTTGGCGGCCGACTGGAGTGTATCAGCGACTACAAGATCAAGGTTCTGGATACCGAGTTTGGCGACTTCACGGTCGAATTGGATCTTCAAATCCTTCACGAAGGCGATCCGGATGACCCGTTCCGGGTCTTTGCCGCGGAGCTTGGTGGAACGATTTTGCCCATGGAGATCGCCTGCCCGCCGGTGCCGATCGCGGACGCCTGCCGGATCGACGGGCTTTGCGATGCCTTGCGCGAGGCGGGGGCGGAGGGGACCTATGCCAGTGCGTTCTACGCGTTCGGCGCGCAACTCAATCCGGAATTGCCGAGCTATGAGCCCGACTATGTTCTGAGCATGCTGCGGGCCTTCGTCCTCCTCCGCGAAGCACTTCGGACGGAGATCGGGATTGACCGGACCCGTCGGCTGACCTCTTTCGCGTCCGCCCATTCCTCGGACTGGTGCCGACTGATCCTCGACCCGGATTACCGTCCCGGCATGGAGCGACTGATCGACGACTATGTCGAATTCAATCCCAGTCGCTCCCGGGAACTGGACATGCTTCCCTTCTTCGCCTGGATCGACGATGCGCGTGTCCGGCAGGCCGTTCCGGCACAGAAGATCAACGCGCGCCCAACCTTCCACTACCGGCTTCCCAACGCGATGATCGACGATCCCACCTGGTCGGTCGGCCTCGAATGGCGCCGCTGGCTCAATGTCGAGGCGTTGGCCGAGCGTCCGGACCTGATCCGGCGATACTCGGATCTGTGGATTGCCAATGCGGATCGTTTTTGGGCCGAGGACTGGACGCCGCGTTCCACCGAAGTGTGGAGCCACCTTTGACGCGGCCGGTGATCGGAGTAACGGGAGGGCGACGACGAGGATGGGCCTTAAAGACGGCGGCCGCGTTGTCGCTTCGGCTCCAAGGCGCGCGCGGCCGCCGAATTGTGGCCCCTTTTGCGCCGGAACGGTTCGAGGGTCTTGATGGTCTGATCATAGGCGGGGGCGACGATATCGGTGCCACGCTTTACGGTGGGATTCCAACTCCCGATGTCCGTATCGACCCGGATCGGGACGATCTGGAACGCCGCGCTCTCGATCTCCTTTGGGATGGCGACCTTCCCATCCTGGGTATCTGCCGAGGATCACAAATGCTGAATGTGTTCCAGGGCGGCGATCTATATCAGGACATCTACCGTGACTTTGAGGGATTGCCCCGACTTCGCACGCCCTTGCCCCTCAAACGAGTTTCATTGGAGCCCGACTCCCAACTCAGACGGATCACGGGGGATGAGACACTGCTCGTCAATGCGATCCACCACCAGTCCGTCCGCCGGCTCGGCGAGGGGGGTGCGGTGGCTGGACGAGACGAGTATGGCGTGGTTCAAGCGATCGAGTTCGCCGGCAAGGCCTTCCGAATCGGCGTTCAGTGGCATCCAGAGCTGCTTTTTTACCGGCGCGCGCATCGGAAGCTGTTTGCCGCGTTCGTCACCGCCGCGCGTCGGATCAGAGACTGTGATCGAACATAACTAGAAATAGAAAATCAATATTGGTCCAATGGGTGGCCTTGATCCCTTGGGGACAGGCCTCTAATCTCGCCACTGTCTGCCGACGATCGTATGGCCAGCCGGTAATCGGCGGTTTAACGCAGAAATTGGTTAAAATTGTTTGGATGCCGATGGCTCATGGATGGTAAGCAGCAACTAGCATCTTTGAGAGAAAATCTGACGGAAGCGGAAGGCAATAGCGATCCGTTGAACTGTTTCCGTGCGCTGACCAAACTGGAGCACGAGGTCGCCTATGTTGTGAAGCAGGCGGCCTCCGACCGGGCGCGCTGCGATTCCGAGGTCCGCCAGGTGAAGGAGGAGCAACTGTTCCTCAACCGGCATCGGCTCAAGGTCCGGAAACTCACCTCGTTGATGGAGCGGGTCTATCCGGCCCCGGACCGAGCGTTCCGGACCCTGGAGGTGCTGTTCCGGCACTATCCCAAGGAAGAATTGATGCAGCGCCTGCGGGACTATCCGTCGGAATTGGGCGGGATGTTCGGCTATGACTTCTGGATTTTCCAGACGCCCTTGCGCCGCCGGGCCATGGCCAACTACAGCAAATGGGTTCAGCCGGCGGTCCGTGACATCGCCGACGATCATCTCGGCTTCCTGAAATCCGACTCCGTCGATTGGGACGACCGTTTACAGCGCGCCGACAGCAAGGCCCGCGCCGCGGCCGCCTTGTTCGCCGAAGCCGACCTTATGCGGATCCGCCTCGAAATGGGAAAACTCGCGGCGGCGAAAGGGGTGACGGACGAGGACCGGGTCCGCCTGTCGAAGATCGAGATGCGCAACATCGAGGTCCTGCTGGCCAAGGAAGCGGAGAGTCACGAACGTCTCCGGGTGGCCCAATCGAAGGCCCAGGCGCTCAAGGACGCTCATGCGGACGATGCGGCGTCGTCCTCGGACGAGAAGACCATGCCGGCCGCCACGCCGCGGCCGGCGGCGACCGGACCGCAGGACCCCCTGGCGGGTATCGTGCCCGATGGCGACCCGAAGCCGGGGCCGGGAATGGAAGCCGCCTGAGGTGGCCGCCCTAAAGAAAGCGACCGCCGGTTTTCGGATCCGCACGGTTTAGGCCAGCGGTTGGGCGTAAGCGGGTCGGGACGCGACCGGCAACGCGGTTCCCGATCTTTCGAAGGCATATCCGTTTGGGCCACCCGACGGCTGGGACAGCAGCCGCAACGCCATCGGCAGGACCGTGAACGGGCTCACCTCGGAGCCCTGGTTCATCTCGGTGCGGGCCTCCCCGGGGACCAGCGCATTGATCTGGACATCCATCGCCGGATGGGCGGCGGCGGCCTCGTCCGCGAAACTGAGCGCCAAGCTGTTGAGGGCGGCCTTCGCCATGTTGTAGGGGCCGAAGCCGGGCGTGAAATGCCAGCCGGCCAGCGACGACACGAACAACACCCGGGCCTCGCCCGCCGCCGCCAGGGTGGGAAACAGCAGCTTGGTCGCGAGCCAGGGGGCGGTGACGTTGATCGCCATATGACGGGACCAGTCGGTCGGGTCCATGTCGAGCAGCGGCGTGGTCCCCTCATTGATGGGCACGGCGGCGTTGTTCACCAGCAGGGTGGTGGCGGGGGAGGCCGCGGCGATTTCGGAGACGGCGGCGCGAAGGGAGGCCTCGTCGGTCAGGTCGACCGGCAACGGCACAGCGAGACCGAGCGCCGCCCCGGCTTCCTTCGCGAGATGCGCGGTCTCGCCCAGCTTCGAGTCCCGCCGGCCGCTCAGATAGACCCGGCAGCCGGCCAGCATCAGGCCGACCGCGATGGCCTGACCGAAGCCGGTACCCGCTCCGGTGACCCAGGCGCTGCGTCCGGCAAGCCAGGCCCAGCGCTCCTCCGGCATTCCGAAGCGGTGCTCCCGCCAGCCGCCGAGGATCGGATCGTCTACCATCCCACCGTCTACCATCCCGCCGTCCCTGGTCCACCCTTGAACGGTCCCGTGAGATTGCCCGTGATCCAGCCGCCGTAGAAGTCCCCTTCCTGGGCGTCGACCCGGACCCCACCGACGGAACAGAGGTCGACCTTGCTGGCGTAGAAGCTCAGATCCTCGGCGATATCGGCATAGGCCGCACTCGGATCGGCATAGGACCAGGCCGCCCGCTCCGACCGGCGACCGCCGGCCTCGATGGTCCAATACTGGGCCCAGCCCTTGAACTCGCAGAGCGACCGGCCCGGCGCCGGGGTCAGCAGGTCCATCCTGATGTCCATGCGCGGCAGATAATAGGTCGGCGGGTGGGAGGTCTCGAGAACCCGATGGCCGGCGGTCGTGCGCGCGATCTCGATCCCGGCGAAGACCACGACCAGCGGCAGTGCGACGGGTTCGAGCCGGGGTGGGCGGGGATAGTCCCAGACATTCTCGGTCGGTAGCTGGGGCATGTCGGTCATCGGCGGCTCCCTGTGACAGGCGAACAGCTTAGGCTCTTTCGGGCGCGCCGTCTTGACCGATCGCTGCCTGGCGGCTAGCGGGTCAGCGGCTCGCCGCCGGCTGCTAGGCCATCGGTATAGCGCCGATCTCCATCGTCGAACCGGCTCACCGATGCGCCGCATCGCTTTCGCTGCTTCTCCTGACATCTCAAAGCTCTACCGATGGCAGAGCCGGATGGGAGAATCCATGGCCTAGTCTTGCAAGGGCTGCAGGGTTGTCCGACGGCTGCACAGGTCGGCGAAGCGCAGCAGTGCGCGCTCAAGGTCCTCGCGCCGAACGGTCCGGTAGACACCGATCGAGCCATAGCTGCCCGCGCCGTTGGCGACCGGCAGGACGGAGGCCAGGATCGTCTCGGTGTCGAAGGGTTCGGTGCGTTTGGTCAACCCGCGCTTCCTTGCATCATGCCCGACAGCGTTCCGTGAGAACGAAAGAACATACGCGCCGTCCGGGTCAATGGACGCGCGACTGGGAAAATAAACCCACGGTTCACAAAACCATTCAGGGATTAAGGAAGGCTGAATCGGGGTCGAAAAGCCGGTGGCAGCCGGGCTGGACCGGCTGAAGAATGGTGCCGGCTGCAGGATTCGAACCCGCGGCCCTCTGATTACAAATCAGATGCTCTACCAACTGAGCTAAGCCGGCGATTTGGGAAATCGGGAGGGTTCTATCATTCCCGGGCGCGTTCATAAAGGGCAATCGCGGCGGCGTTCGAGACATTGAGCGCTTCGATCGGCGGCCGCGTCGGCAGGCGCAGCAGGACATCGCAGGCGGCACTGACCAGTCGGCGCAGGCCGGGTCCCTCGGCGCCGACGACGATGGCCAATCGTTCGGCCCGCGGCATGGCGGCCAGGGTCTTATCGCCCCGCTCGTCGAGGCCGAGCGTGGTGAACCCGGATTCCTGGATCTGATCGAGCGCGCGGGCGAGATTGGTTTCCTGGATGTAGGGAATGTGTTCCAGCGCGCCCGACGCGGTCTTGGCCAGAACGGCGGTCGGCGGCGGGGCATGCCGGCGCTGGGTGACGACCGCGTCCGCCCCGAAGGCGGCGGCCGAGCGCAGGATCGCGCCGACATTGTGCGGATCCGTCAGCTTGTCGAGCACCACAAGGGTCGCCTTCTCCCCCAGCCCGGCGAGGAAATCCTCCAGCGCGGGATCCGGCAGAAGATCGCAATCCAGCGCGATCCCCTGATGGACCTGGCCGGGAAAGCGCTGGTCGAAGGCCCGCTTTTCCCATTGCTCGACCACAAGGCCCCTTTCCGTCGCGAGATTGGCCAGGGCCTCGTCCCAAGCGGCGAGCAGCAGCCGGCGTTTCACCCGCCCGTCATTCTTCAGCGCCTCGACCACCGCGTGCCGGCCATAGAGCCACCCGTCCTCCGCCTTGGGGGGGCGGGTGGCGCCGATCCCCGATTTGCCGCCGCGCCGGGTCTGCTGCGGCCTACCTTGGTTCGGGCCCCGGCTCGGGCCCTGGCTCGGGCCTTGGTTCGGGCCCTGGTTCGGGCCCTGGTTCGGGCCCTCGTTCCGGCCGCCCGAAGGCTTGCCGGGCCGCTTCGGCGATCCCTGCGCGGCGCGCTTGGCGCGGTCCGGCGTTTCGCGCTTGGCGCGGTCCGGCGTTTCGCGCGGATCTGTTTGCCTTCTGGGGGTGGAACGGGGGGGACGGTCGGCCATGGCGGCGGTTTCCTGAATGCGCGATAAGGGCGGGCGGGACGGTGTCGGGCGCTACCTCTATCGGCCCGCCGGGAAGATGGAAATCCCGTTGTTGGCCGATCCAGAAAAAAGACCGGGAAATCATTTGACATGGCAAGTCAAATCCTCATATTGCGCAACTCCGGTTAGCCGAGGCGCCTTGATCGCGTTGGGGATTCCGTTCAGGAGTTCGCACCGCCGACCATTGGAGGGGTGGCCGAGTGGTTAAAGGCAGCAGACTGTAAATCTGCCCGCGTAGCGTACGTAGGTTCGAATCCTACCCCCTCCACCATTCCCCACCCGCTGAACGTCGGCCCCTGAACGTCGGCCGCCATCGGCGGGTAGGACCCGGCCGAGAGGATGGCTCCGCCAGCGGTTCTGGTTGCCGGTCGTCGCGCGTCCCCGTACACTGTCCGTTACTAAAGGGCGGGTACTAAGGGCCGGTACTACGCGGGTGTAGCTCAATGGTAGAGCCCCAGCCTTCCAAGCTGGTTGTGTGGGTTCGATTCCCATCACCCGCTCCATCTTTCCCAGGCGGCTGTGTCCAGGCCGAAACCAAGGCCGATGGAGGTCCCTCGCAGGGGCCGACGCCGGGGCCGCGGGCCTGAATGCGTCCGGCGCGGGGCACCGGGCCGCTTCATCTTCAAAACGACTGTTGCATCGGGGGGCGAAACTCTTTAAGGACGCCATCTCGTGGCGGTTGGCGCGCCGGAGCCAAGTCCTTTTTCACTCCTCGCGGTCGTGAAAAGGACCGACGTCTCCCGGCCGGTAACTTCATCGGACATGGTTGCGGGTGTTGTGCTCGCGAACTCGCCCACCCCGCCGCCTTATCTTGTGAGACCGGCAGCCCCCTATTCCTGCCGGTCTTTGTTGTGACACCGAGCGGGAGCTATAGGTAGAGCGATGGCAAAAGCTAAGTTTGAGCGTTCGAAGCCGCACTGCAACATCGGAACGATTGGTCACGTTGACCATGGGAAGACGTCGCTGACGGCCGCGATCACGAAGGTGCTGGCGGAAGCCGGCGGTGCCGAGTTCCAGGCCT
>JANSWW010000024.1 GCA_024743275.1 Alphaproteobacteria bacterium | reverse complement strand
GTCGTATGCGAGCCTGGTGATGTTCCCGATGGGCAAGGTGGTTGCAAAGCTGATGTGATTATCCACGGGACGCGTCCAGACAATGATTGCCCGCCCGGTGCGATATGCATTGATGGGGACGGAATAAACTTCTTTGATCCGGGCCTTCTACCACCGCCGCTTGACATCGACATCGTCGACTTCGGTGGCGGCGGCAATGGTGACGGTGATCAACAAGAGGACGGGGAGGAAGAGAAAAAGCAGTGCGGCCCGAACGGGGAGCCGCGTGGCTTCACCACGGTTCCAAAAGCACCTGGAGCAAATCCGAACCTTCCAAATCCTTACATGAGAGGACCGGATGGGCGACTGCATCATACCCCAGCATGGCATGATGCAATGATCGAGTCGCGGGCGCGCGCATCAAACGGTGGTGGAATACTTGGCTATGTACTTGGCAGTGTTGGGGCTGCCAATGGAGTTGCCGGATTAGGTGGAGCGGCTCCTGCCGCTGCGGCAGCTCCATTCGCAGTCACCTTTGGTAGCATAGCTGCAATTGCAACCGCCGTCGCTCCGCCAGAACCGCTGATGCCGTCAATGCCGGAACCGCCAAGATGTTAGGTTAGATATGGTTAAAAAGTGTCTATTGCTGGGATCGCTTGTAATTCTAGCCGCTGTTCATGCCTATACGAGGTTGATCGGCATGCAATTGGCATCGCACCTCATTTTGATAATCGGCGTCGCCTGTGGCGTCATAATACTTTTTAAATTACGGGGTTCGGGTTATTTTGATCAAGTGGGTGTATTTATATTTTCTCTTATTCCCCTTGGTTTGTTATTGAATTTTTATGACGGTATCGGAAGTCCATAAAATTTAACTTGCCTCAAAAGTTTATTAAATTTGGGCATGAAAAGCATCAAAACCAAGCATTGTTCTGCGGCGTGTCTAGGTCCGCTCACAGTACCGTCTCACAAGAGCAACTGAGAGACTTACTATACGCGCCATTTCAAAGGTCTCGTTGCACCGCAGGCCAGCCGGCCGACTTGCGAGCCTGGTGAAGAACATCGCGGGGACCTCGGCCGACCTCACCGTCAGCTTCGACCACAACCATTCCGGCGAGATCGAAGGGTCTTTCTGATGCGCGTCCTCGGCGCTGGCGCGCCTGCGGGCGTCGCGGGGGCCTGAACCAGATCACCAGCGTCTCGGGCGTCGCTGCGCCGGGCTATGACGCGCGGGGCAACCTGACCTCATACAACGGCCGAACCTTCGGGTATGACACCTATAACCGGTTGACGAGCGTCGGCGGGACCGGCGGGTCGATGAGCCTGGCGTATGATCCGCTGGGGCGTCTGTGGCAGACCTCGGGCGCGTCGGGGACGGCGCGCTATCAGTATGACGGTGAGCTTCGATCATAACTTCTCCGGCCAGATCACTGAGCGCACGGTCTCCAACGCCAGCTACACCTACGCCCATTCCATCACCGTGGACACGCTGTTCGACCATAACGGCCTGAACCAGATCACGAGCGTCTCGGGCGTCGCTGCGCGGGGCTATGACGCGCGGGGCAACCTGACCTCATACAATGGCCGGACTTATCAGTATGACACCTATAACCGGCTGACGAGCGTCGGCGGGACGGGCGGGTCCATGAGCCTGGCGTATGATCCGCTGGGGCGTCTGTGGCAGACCTCGGGCGCGTCGGGGACGGCGCGCTATCAATATGACGGCGCGGCGATCATCGCGGAGTACAACGCGTCGGGCGTGATGCAGCACCGCTGGGTGCACGGGCCCGGCATGGACGAGCCCCTGGTGCGCTATGACGGCTCCGGGCTCAGCAACAAGCGCTGGCTCCACGCCGACGAGCGCGGCTCCATCATCGCCCACACCGACTCCACCGGCGCACGCGTCCAGACCAACACCTATGACGCCTACGGAAACCCCGGCGCGACCAACGCCGGCCTGTTCCAGTACACCGGCCAGGTATGGCTCGCTGACGCCGGGGTGTATCACTACAAGAACCGCACCTATCACGCAGAGCTCGGACGGTTCATGCAGGCTGATCCCATCGGCCACTCCGGCGGGGTGAACCTGTATGCGTATGTGGGGGGCGATCCGGTGAACTTCACCGATCCGTGGGGGCTGGAGGCCGAGGTCGTATGCGAGCCTGGTGATGTTCCCGATGGGCAAGGTGGTTGCAAAGCTGATGTGATTATCCACGGGACGCGTCCAGACAATGATTGCCCGCCCGGTGCGATATGCATTGATGGGGACGGAATAAACT
>JANSWW010000021.1 GCA_024743275.1 Alphaproteobacteria bacterium | reverse complement strand
GACCACGGACGTGACCGGTGTGGTGACGCTGCCGGAAGGCACCGAGATGGTGATGCCGGGCGATAACGTCGCGATGAATGTCGAGCTGATCGCCCCGATCGCCATGGACGAGGGCCTGCGCTTCGCCATCCGCGAAGGCGGTCGCACCGTCGGCGCCGGCGTCGTCGCCGGTATCACCGAGTAAGAGAGCGTCGGACCCCGCCTGGCTCCGTCAGGCGGTATCGACTTCGAAGGGGCCGGGCCGCCCGAAAAGCGATCCGGCCTTTTCACCCCGCAAGGCTTGCAACACACACCCGATCGGGTATGTTTCCGGGCCGCGCGATGCAGTTTTCGGGACGGTCTGTGAAGATTTGTCTTGAAGGAGTGTAGCTCAATTGGTAGAGCACCGGTCTCCAAAACCGGGGGCTGGGGGTTCGAGTCCCTCCACTCCTGCCACTGCATGAGGGCATAAGCTCTTGAAATTGGTGGGTTATTGCGCTGGGACCCGGCATTCTGCCGTCAGGGTCCCTTCGTGATTTTTGGGTGCGCGTTGTCGACGAGGGGAGAAATCCCCATCTGACGGGCGGTTCGGTTTGAGGATTTGAGGGCGTATGGCCACGAAAAAGACATCCCCGGCGCAGTTCATCCGCGAAGTGCGGTCGGAGACGAAGAAGGTCACCTGGCCTGGTCGCAAAGAGACCGCGGTGACCACCCTGACCGTGTTCATCATGGTCACGGTGGTGGCGATCTTCTTTCTGATCGTCGACCAAATTCTGTCCTTCGGGATTGGCGTGATCCTCGGCCTCGGTGGATAAGCGCAATGAAGCATTACATCGTGAACGTCTTCTCGGGGTTCGAGAAGAAGGTGAAGCAGGCCATTGAAGAGGCCGCGAAGCGCGAAGATATGGAGCATCTGATCGGCGAGATCCTGGTGCCGACCGAAAAAGTGACGGAGATGCGCCGGGGCCAGCGGGTCCAAGTGGAGAAGAACTTCTTCCCCGGCTACATCATCGTCGAAATGGATTTGACCGACGAAAGTTGGCACCTGGTCAAGGACCAGCCGAAGGTGACCGGCTTCCTCGGAACGAAGAACCGGCCGATGCCGCTTCCCAAGGGGGAGGTCGACCGGCTGATGAACCAGGTTACCGAAGGCGTCGAGCGCGCCCATCCGACCATCACCTTCGAGGTCGGAGAGCAGGTGCGGGTCACCGACGGTCCGTTCTCGTCTTTCTCCGGCTATGTCCAGGAGGTCGACGACGAGAAGTTCCGCCTGAAGGTGGAAGTGATGATTTTCGGCCGGGCGACCCCGGTCGAGTTGGAATTCAACCAGGTCGAAAAGGTCTGATCGGTCATCCGATCGAGCCCGACCGGTTGAACGTTCGTGTGGGAGGGGCGCCACCCCGGACCACGCGGCTCCAGAGTGAAGAACGGGTCCCTGAAACGGGACCATAGTGAGGAGTGGAAGATGGCAAAGAAGATCGTGGGCTACATCAAGCTCGAGATCCCGGCCGGGAAGGCGAATCCGTCGCCGCCGGTGGGTCCCGCGCTCGGTCAGCGTGGCCTCAACATCATGGAATTCTGCAAGGCGTTCAACGCGGCGACCCAGCAGATGGAACCGGGCACCCCGACGCCGGTGATCATCACCGCCTATGCGGACCGTTCCTTTACCTTCGAAACCAAGACCCCCCCGGCGAGCTACTTCATCAAGAAGGCGGCCGGCATCGAAAAAGGGTCCTCGGCGCCGAACAAGGACAAGGTCGGTAAGCTGACGAAGGCCCAGCTGCGCGAAATCGCCGAGAAGAAGCTGGTCGACCTCAACGCCTATGACGTCGACGCCGCCATGAACACCATCGCCGGTTCCGCCCGGTCGATGGGCATCGAAATCATCGACGGTTAAGGGAGGGCAGACAAATGGCAAAACTTGGTAAGCGCCTGCGCGCTCTCAACGAAACTGTCAACCGTGACAAGCTCTACTCCCTTGAAGAGGCGGTGAAGCTGGTCAAGGGCAATGCCAAGGCGAAGTTCGACGAGACCATCGAAGTGGCGATGAATCTCGGCGTCGATCCGCGCCACGCCGACCAGATGGTCCGTGGCATGGTCGCGCTGCCGCACGGCACCGGCAAGTCGGTGCGTGTCGCGGTCTTCGCCAAGGATGCGAAGGCCGAGGAGGCCCGCGAGGCCGGAGCGGACATCGTCGGTGCCGAGGATCTGATGGAACAGATCCAGGGCGGCATGATGGACTTCGAACGCTGCATCGCGACCCCGGACATGATGGGTATCGTCGGCCGCCTCGGCCGGGTGCTCGGTCCGCGCGGCCTGATGCCGAACCCGAAGCTCGGCACGGTGACCCCGAATGTCGGCGACGCGGTCAAGGCCGCGAAGGCCGGTCAGGTCGAGTTCCGGGTCGAGAAGGCCGGCATCATTCATGCGGGCGTCGGCAAGACCAGCTTCGACGAAACGCATCTGGTCGACAACCTGAAGGCTTTTGTGGACGCGGTCAGCCGCGCCAAGCCGTCGGGTGCGAAGGGACAATACATCCGGAAGGTCGCGCTGAGCTCCACGATGGGGCCGGGCGTCAAGGTGGACCTGGTCGGTCTGACGGAAGCGACCTAGTTCTTTTCGGATGATGCGAATTCCCGTCCGGACGCCGTAGGCGACCGGGCGGGGGCCGGTCCCCATTTCGGTGGGGGCCAACCTGTCCGAGACTGTCGGTGAGGTCTTCCCAAAGGGAAGGTCTCTTAATTTCCGGCAAGAGATGGGGCAACAGGCGGAATCAAACGCCTTCCCGCGGTCGAGTTCGGCGGCGGGCGGGCCGACCCGCTTGAGCTTCTTTTGGACAGGCGAACCGGGCCGAAGGGCCGTTCCGGCATCCGCCGGGCGGCCAACAGGCCCACGTGCAACGGGACCCCTGGTTTCCAGGAGGGGACCGGTCTTCGGACCGGACGTCTTCTCGGGGGTTCTCAATGAGAAGGAAGCGGAGACAGTGAACCGGACCGAGAAATCGGCGCTCGTCGGCGAGCTTAACCACACCTTCGCGGAATCGGCAGTTGTCGTGGTCACCCGTCAGTCGGGCATGACCGTGGCGGAAGCCTCCGATCTCCGGACGAAGATGCGGGAAGCCGGCGCACGCTACAAGGTCACCAAGAACCGTCTCGCGCGACTGGCTCTCAAGGGCACGCAATACGAAGCCTTGGATGACCTCTTCACGGGAACGACGGCGATCGCGACGTCGCAGGACCCGGTGGCGGCGGCCAAGGTGGCTGTGGAGTTCGCCAAGAAGAACGACAAGATCGAGATCATCGGTGGTGCTCTCGGCGAGAAGGTCATGGACGCCAAAGGCGTCGAGGCCCTCGCCAAGCTGCCGTCGATCGACGAGCTTCGCTCGAAGCTTGTCGGCGTGATTGTCGCGCCGGCTACCAAGGTGGCCGGTGTCCTCAACGCCGCCCCGACGAAGGTGGCCCGGGTTCTTCAGGCAAGAGCGGAGCAGGAGGGCTAACCCCCTGCCGCGCTTCAGGACATGTGCCTTTTAGGGACGTTCAAGCGAACGGACATCTGTTTTATCGAAGCTCAAGTGAAGAGAAGGAATTAGGAAAATGGCCGATCTCGAAAAGATTGCCGAAGAGCTCTCCAACCTCACCGTCATCGAGGCTGCCGAGCTCGCGAAGATGCTGGAAGACAAGTGGGGCGTTTCCGCCGCCGCCGCCGCCCCGGTCGCCGTCGCGATGCCGGGTGCCGGTGGTGACGCCGGTG
This sequence comes from Alphaproteobacteria bacterium, assembly GCA_024743275.1. Classification (GTDB taxonomy): domain Bacteria; phylum Pseudomonadota; class Alphaproteobacteria; order JANSWW01; family JANSWW01; genus JANSWW01. The sequence goes on along the minus strand of JANSWW010000021.1, from coordinate 12,577 downwards.
GTGACGCCGCTGAAGAGCAGACCGAATTCGACGTGATCCTGGCCGCCGCCGGCGACAAGAAGATCAACGTCATCAAAGAAGTCCGGGGCATCACCGGTCTGGGTCTGAAAGAAGCCAAGGACCTCGTCGAAGGTGCGCCGAAAGCCGTCAAGGAAGGCGTCGACAAGGACGAGGCCAACAAGATCAAGGAGCAGCTCGAAGGGGTTGGCGCCAAGGTCGAAATCAAGTGATTTCGGTCCTCCCCGGTTACGGGGCGCCCGAACAGCACGAGTTGTTTTTGGGTTAAGTCGGAAGGGGCCGGCGCCGGGAGGTGCCGTGCCCCTTACCGACCTTTCGCGTCTCTAAGGCGCGGCTGCATCAAAGCCCCCATTGTCCATGGGGGGCGGAGGGTCCGGGAACCGGGCCGTCCGACGGGTAACCGGTTTCATGGACATTTAGTTTGACTTGCATGCGAGGGTCACAATGGCATTGTCCTTCACCGGTCGTAAGCGGATCCGCAAGAGCTTTGGGCGTATTCCGGAAGTCGCGCCCATGCCGAACCTCATCGAGGTTCAAAAGACCAGCTATGATCATTTCCTCCAGGTCGGCGTCGCGCCGGCCGATCGTGCCGACGTCGGCTTGCAGGAAGTGTTCAAGTCGGTTTTTCCGATCAAGGATTTCTCTGACCGGGCGATGCTCGAATTCGTCCGCTATGAGCTCGAAGAGCCGAAATTCGACGTCGAGGAGTGCCAGCAGCGCGGCATCACCTTCGCCGCGCCGCTGAAGGTCGCCCTGCGTCTTGTGGTGTGGGACGTCGACGAGGACACCGGTGCCCGCTCGATCCGGGACATCAAGGAGCAGGAAGTCTACATGGGCGATATGCCGCTCATGACGAACAACGGCACCTTCATCGTCAACGGCACCGAGCGGGTGATCGTCTCCCAGATGCACCGGTCTCCCGGCGTCTTCTTCGATCACGACAAGGGCAAGACCCACTCCTCGGGCAAATATCTCTTCGCCGCGCGGGTGATCCCCTATCGCGGGTCCTGGCTCGACTTCGAATTTGACGCCAAGGACCTGATCTACGTCCGGATCGACCGCCGTCGGAAACTGCCGGCCACGACCCTACTGCTGGCGCTGATGTCGGACGAGGGCGAGGCGCATCTGGTGGCGGCCAAGGCCTCGGGGGAAGACGCGGACCGGACCAAGATCACCGGCCTCAGCCGTGAGGATATTCTCGCGACCTTCTACGGCCACACGGTCTATGAGCGGGCCGGAAATGGCTGGCGCGTACCGTTCTCGGCCGATCGCTACAAGGGCGTGAAACTGATCAACGACCTGATCGACGCCAAGTCCGGCGAAGTCGTCGTCAAGGCCGGCGACAAGGTCACCGCGCGATCCGCGCGCAAGCTGTCCGAGGCGGGGCTGGAGCATGTCTTCATCGCCGACGAGGAACTCGTCGGCAACTATGTCGCCCAGGACGTGATCAACGAAGACACCGGCGAGATCTATGTCGAGGCCGGCGACGAGGTCACCGAGCCCATTCTCGAGGCGCTGGCCGAGGCCAATGTCGGCGAACTGCCGATCCTCGATATCGACGGCGCCAATGTCGGTCCGTATATGCGGAACACGCTCGCCGTCGACCGCAATATGACCCGCGAGGACGCGCTGATCGATATCTACCGGGTCATGCGCCCGGGTGAGCCCCCGACCCTGGAGACCGCGGAGGCCCTGTTCGAAGGCCTGTTCTTCGACGGCGAACGCTACGATCTGTCGGCGGTCGGCCGGGTGAAGATGAACGCCCGTCTCGACCAGCAGACCGAGGATAGCATGCGGGTTCTGCGCAAGCAGGACATCCTGTCGATCCTCAAGGTCCTGCACGACCTCAAGGACGGCAAAGGCGAGATCGACGACATCGACCATCTCGGCAACCGCCGTGTCCGGTCGGTCGGCGAACTGATGGAAAACCAGTATCGCGTCGGTCTGTTGCGCATGGAGCGGGCGATCCGCGAGCGGATGAGCTCGGTCGAGATCGACACGGTCATGCCGCATGACCTGATCAACGCCAAGCCGGCGGCGGCCGCGGTCCGGGAATTCTTCGGGTCCTCGCAGCTCTCCCAGTTCATGGACCAGACCAACCCGCTGTCGGAGATCACCCACAAGCGGCGCCTCTCGGCCCTCGGGCCGGGCGGTCTGACCCGGGAGCGGGCGGGCTTCGAGGTGCGGGACGTACACCCGACCCACTATGGCCGGATCTGCCCGATCGAAACGCCGGAAGGCCCGAACATCGGTCTGATCAACAGCCTCGCCACCTATTCCAAGGTCAATCCCTACGGCTTCATCGAAAGCCCCTATCGGAAGATCATCGACGGCAAGGTGGTCAACGACGTGATCTACCTCTCCGCCATGGAGGAGGGGAAATACACGATCGCCCAGGCGAACGCGCATCTGGACGAGGAAGGCCGTTTCGTCGACGACCTGATCTCCGTCCGCAAGGCCGGTGACTACGGTCTCGCCCGGCCCGAGGACATCGATCTGATCGACGTCTCGCCGAAGCAGATCGTTTCGGTCGCCGCCGCGCTCATTCCGTTCCTGGAGAACGATGACGCCAACCGCGCGCTGATGGGCTCCAACATGCAGCGTCAGGCCGTGCCGTTGATCCAGGCGGAGGCCCCGCTGGTCGGGACCGGCGTCGAGGCGAAGGTGGCCAAGGATTCCGGTGTCGCGATTTCCGCCAAGCGCGGTGGGGTCGTCGACCAGGTCGACGCGACCCGGATCGTGATCCGGGTCACCGACGAGACGGAATCGACCGCCCCGGGCGTCGACATCTACAACCTTCTGAAGTTCCAGCGTTCCAACCAGAACACCTGCATCACCCAGCGTCCGCTGGTGAAAAAGGGCGACGTGATCAAACAGGGCGACATCGTCGCCGACGGTCCGTCGACCGATATGGGTGAACTGGCCCTGGGCCGGAACGTGCTCGTCGCGTTCATGCCCTGGAACGGCTACAACTTCGAGGATTCGATCCTGATCTCCGAGCGGATCGTGCGCGATGACGTCTTCACCTCGATCCATATCGAGGAATACGAGGTCATGGCCCGCGACACCAAGCTGGGCCAGGAAGAGATCACCCGCGATATCCCGAATGTCGGCGAGGAACAGCTCAAGAATCTCGACGAGGCGGGAATCGTCTACATCGGTGCGGAAGTGAAGGCCGGGGATATCCTGGTCGGGAAGGTCACGCCGAAGGGCGAATCGCCGATGACGCCGGAGGAAAAGCTCCTGCGCGCCATCTTCGGCGAAAAGGCCTCCGACGTCCGCGACACCTCCTTGAAGGTCGAGCCGGGTGGCAGCGGCACCGTGGTCGAGGTCCGGGTGTTCAACCGCCGGGGGGTCGACAAGGATGAGCGGGCGCTGGCGATCGAGCAGGGCGAGATCGAGCGTCTCGCCAAGGACCGGGACGACGAGCGGGCCATTCTGGAGCGGAACTTCAACAGCCGCATCAAGGCGTTGATGCTCGGCAAGATCGCGACCGGCGGGCCCAAGGGCTTCCCGACCGGCGGCGAGGTCACCGAGGAACTGCTGGCCGAGTTCACGCCTGGGCAGTGGCGCCAGGTCACGATCGACAACGACGAGGCGATGGACAACATCGAAGCGCTCAAGCAGCAATTCGACGAGGCCATAGGTCAGCTCCAGGCCCGGTTCGAGGACAAGGTCGAGAAGCTGCAACGCGGCGACGAGCTGCCCCCGGGCGTGATGAAGATGGTCAAGGTCTTCGTCGCGGTGAAGCGCAAGCTGCAGCCGGGCGACAAGATGGCCGGCCGTCACGGCAACAAGGGTGTCATCTCCAAGATCAACCCGATCGAGGACATGCCCTATCTGCCCGACGGCACCCCGGTCGACATCGTGCTCAACCCGCTCGGCGTGCCGTCGCGGATGAATGTCGGTCAGATCTTCGAAACCCACCTTGGCTGGGCGTCCGCCGGTCTCGGCCGTCAGATGCGCGAACTGGTCGAGACCTACCAGTATGCCGCCAAGCGGGGCGAGGCGACCCAGAGCTATCTGGAGCCGATCCAGGCGAAGCTTAAGGATGTCTACTCCGCCGAGGACTGGTCCGAGGTGAAGGACTTCGACGAAGGGGCGACCATCGAGCTCGCGACCAACATCCAGCGCGGCGTGCCGATGGCGACGCCGGTCTTCGACGGGGCCCGTCAGGAGGACATCGTCGAGATGTTGGAAAAGGCCGGTCTCCAGGCCTCCGGTCAGGTCCGTCTCATCGACGGCCGGACCGGCGAGGAGTTCCACCGTCCGGTCACGGTCGGCTACATCTATATGCTGAAGCTGCACCACCTGGTGGACGACAAGATCCACGCCCGGGCGATCGGTCCCTACAGCCTCGTCACCCAGCAGCCGCTGGGCGGGAAGGCACAGTTCGGCGGTCAGCGTTTCGGTGAGATGGAAGTGTGGGCGCTGGAAGCCTATGGCGCGGCCTACACCCTGCAGGAAATGCTGACGGTGAAGTCGGACGACGTCGCGGGTCGGACCAAGGTCTACGAAGCGATCGTCAAGGGCGACGACAACTTCGAGGCGGGTATCCCGGAATCCTTCAACGTTTTGGTCAAGGAGTTGAAATCCCTTGGCCTTAATGTCGAGTTGAATTCCCGGCGGTATTGATCGCCCTTTAGAAGCCGCCGCCAGGGCATAAGTATTACGGGGGCCGGATCCGCGTCGAGTAGCGGGCCGGCTTCCGGGGATTTCCCAAAAGGAGACACTCCATGAATGAGCTCATGAAGATTTTTGGCCAGGAAACTGGCCCCCAGAGCTTTGATCAGATCAAGATTGCGATTGCATCACCGGAGCAGATCCGCTCCTGGTCCTTTGGCGAAATCAAGAAGCCCGAAACCATCAACTACCGGACCTTCAAGCCGGAGCGCGACGGCCTGTTCTGCGCCCGTATCTTCGGTCCGGTGAAGGATTACGAGTGCTTGTGCGGCAAGTACAAGCGGATGAAGTACAAAGGCATCGTCTGTGAAAAGTGCGGTGTCGAAGTGACCCTCAGTCGGGTCCGCCGCGAGCGGATGGGCCATATCGAGCTGGCCTCTCCGGTCGCCCACATCTGGTTCCTGAAGTCGCTGCCGAGCCGCATCGGCCTGATGGTCGACATGACCTTGAAGGATCTCGAGCGGGTTCTCTATTTCGAGAATTACGTGGTGATCGAGCCGGGGCTAACCGAGTTGGAGCGGTTCCAGCTGCTGAGCGAGGAAGAGTATTTCAACAAGCTCGACGAGTTGGGCGAGGGGGCTTTCGAGGCCGGCATCGGTGCCGAGGCGTTGAAGGAAATCCTCCAGCGCATCGATCTGGAACATGAGAAGGAAACGATCCGCGCCGATCTGCGCGAGACCAATTCGGAAGCCAAGCGCAAGAAGCTGGTCAAGCGCCTGAAGCTGGTCGAGGCCTTCGTCCAGTCCGGGTCCCGTCCGGAATGGATGGTGCTGGACGTCATTCCGGTCATTCCGCCGGAACTGCGCCCGCTGGTCCCGCTGGACGGCGGCCGATTCGCGACCTCCGACCTCAACGATCTCTACCGCCGGGTGATCAACCGGAACAACCGCCTGAAGCGGCTCATCGAGCTGCGCGCGCCGGACATCATCGTGCGGAACGAAAAGCGGATGCTGCAGGAGTCGGTCGACGCGCTGTTCGACAACGGCCGCCGCGGCCGGGTCATCACCGGTGCCAACAAGCGCCCGCTGAAGTCGCTCTCCGACATGCTCAAGGGCAAGCAGGGCCGCTTCCGCCAGAACCTGCTCGGTAAGCGGGTCGACTATTCCGGCCGTTCGGTGATCGTGGTCGGTCCGGAGCTGAAGCTGCACCAGTGCGGCTTGCCGAAGAAGATGGCGCTGGAGCTGTTCAAGCCGTTCATCTATTCGCGGCTCGAACTCTACGGTCTCGCCTCGACCCTGAAGGCCGCGAAGCGAATGGTCGAAAAGGAACGTCCCGAGGTGTGGGACATCCTGGAGGAGGTGATCCGCGAGCATCCGGTCATGCTGAACCGGGCGCCGACGCTTCATCGTCTTGGCATCCAGGCGTTCGAGCCGGTGCTGATCGAAGGCAAGGCGATTCAGCTCCATCCGCTGGTCTGTACGGCGTTCAACGCCGACTTCGACGGCGACCAGATGGCGGTTCACGTGCCGCTGTCGCTCGAAGCCCAGCTCGAAGCCCGCGTCCTGATGATGTCGACGAACAACATCCTGTCGCCGGCCAACGGGAAGCCGATCATCGTGCCGTCCCAGGACATCATCCTGGGTCTCTACTATCTCTCGCTGGCCCGTGAGGGTATGCCGGGCGAAGGCATGGTCATGCGGGATCTGGCCGAGGTCGAGCACGCCCTGACCACTGGCGAACTGCACGCGAACTCGAAGGTCAAGGGCCGGATCACCGACATGGACGCCGACGGCAATCTGCGCACCCGCATCGTCGAGACGACGCCGGGCCGCCTGCAGATCGCCGAGGTACTGCCGGTCGCGAAGAACATTTCCTTCGACCTGATCAACAAGGTGCTGACCAAGAAGGAAGTTCAGAACGTCATCGACGTCGTCTACCGCCATTGCGGTCAGAAGGAGACGGTGATCTTCGCCGACCGTCTGATGAACCTCGGCTTCACCCAGGCCTGCCGCGCCGGCATCTCGTTCGGCAAGGACGATCTGGTGATCCCGGACGCCAAGCATAAACTGATCGAAGAGGCCCAGGACAAGGTCAAGGAATTCGAGCAGCAATATATGGAAGGCCTCATCACTTACGGCGAAAAGTACAACAAGGTCGTGGACGTCTGGTCGTCCTGTACCGACCGGGTCGCCGACGAGATGATGAAGGGGATCGCCAAGGAAGAGGTCGGCCGCGACACCAACGCGGTGTGGATGATGGCCCATTCCGGGGCGCGGGGGTCCGCGGCCCAGATCAAGCAGCTCGCCGGGATGCGCGGCCTGATGGCCAAGCCGTCCGGTGAGATCATCGAGACGCCGATCATCTCCAACTTCAAGGAAGGCCTGACCGTGCTCGAGTACTTCAACTCGACCCACGGCGCCCGGAAGGGTCTCGCCGACACCGCCTTGAAGACGGCGAACTCCGGGTATCTCACCCGCCGTCTCGTCGACGTGGCCCAGGACTGCATCATCACCGAGGACGATTGCGGCACCACCAACGGGATCACCGTCGGCGCCGTCATCGACGGGGGCGAGGTCATCTCCCCGCTCGCCGAGCGCATTCTCGGCCGGACCACGGTGGAGGACCTCAAGGACGCGGAAGGCAATCTCGTGGCCGCCGCCGGGACCTTGATCGACGAACGCCTGGTCGACGCGATCGACGAGGCCGGGATCGACCAGGTCCTGATCCGCTCCGTTTTGACCTGCGAGACCCGTGTCGGCGTCTGCGGCAAGTGCTATGGCCGCGATCTCGCCCGCGGGACAACGGTGAATGTCGGCGAAGCGGTCGGCGTCATCGCCGCCCAGTCGATCGGCGAGCCGGGCACCCAGCTGACCATGCGGACCTTCCACATCGGCGGGGCCGCCCAGCGGGGCGCCGAGCAGTCCAGCGTCGAGGCCTCCCTCGACGGGACGGTGCGGGTCGACAATCGGATGGCGGTGACCAACTCCTCCGGTGTTCCGATCGTCATGAACCGCTCGACCGAGATCGTCGTCCTCGACGAGAACGGCCGCGAGAAGGCCCGTCACCGGGTGCCCTATGGCGCCCGCCTGCTGGCCGACGAGGGGTCGAAGGTCGAGAAGGGCCAGAAGATGGCCGAATGGGACCCCTATACCCTGCCGATCATCACCGAGCGGGAGGGCATCGCCCACTATATGGACCTCATCGAGAACGTCTCGATGCGCGAGATCACCGACGAGGCGACCGGGATTTCCTCCCGGGTCGTGGTCGATTGGAAGCAGCAGTCCAAGGGGGGGGACCTCAAGCCGCGCGTCACCCTGCGGGACGAGGACGGCGAAGTCCTGCAGCTCGCCAGTGGGAATGAGGCACGGTACTTCATGCCGGTGGACGCCATCCTCTCGGTTGAGGCCGGCGCCCATGTGAAGCCGGGTGACGTTCTGGCCCGTATTCCGCGGGAAGGCACCAAGACCCGGGACATCACCGGGGGTCTGCCGCGGGTGGCCGAGCTGTTCGAGGCCCGCAAGCCGAAGGACTACGCCATCATCTCCGAGATCGACGGCTATGTGGAATTCGGCAAGGACTACAAGACCAAGCGCCGGATCATCGTCCGCCCGACCGAGGAGGAAGCCGAGGCCCGCGAATACCTCATTCCGAAGGGCAAGCACATCTCCGTCCATGAGGGCGACTATGTGCAGCGCGGCGATCTCCTGATGGACGGCAACCCGGTGCCGCACGATATCCTGAACGTGCTCGGTGTCGAGGCGCTGGCGACCTATCTCACCAACGAGATCCAGGACGTCTATCGTCTCCAGGGCGTGAAGATCAACGACAAGCACATCGAGGTGATCGTTCGCCAGATGCTGCAAAAGGTCGAGGTTCTGGAGCCGGGCGAGACCACCTTCCTGGTCGGCGAACAGATCGATCGGATCGAGTTCGAGGTCGAGAACGAGAAGGCGGTCAACGAGGGGCTGCAGCCCGCCAAGGGCATGCCGGTGCTGCAGGGGATCACCAAGGCCTCGCTGCAGACCAAGTCCTTCATCTCCGCGGCCTCCTTCCAGGAGACCACCCGGGTCCTCACCGAGGCCTCGACCTATGGCAAGGTCGACAGTCTGGAAGGCCTCAAGGAGAACGTCATCGTCGGCCGTCTCATCCCGGCCGGGACCGGTGCCTACATGAACCAGGTCCGCCTCAAGGCCGCCGAGCGCGACCGGGAGCTGGGGGTTCAGGAGGAGAACGCCCGGGCCCTGGCGGAAGCACAGGCGGCCGAGGCGGCCGCCGCCGGCGAAGCAGCCGCCGAGGAAGGCAGCACCGACGCGGCGTAGGAAACACGGAATTGGATCGGGTCCCCTTGTCGGTTTCTGTTGTCTGGCGCCCGATCCTTCCTACATCTCCGAAAGCCCTCTCCCCACCGGGAGGGGGCTTTCTCTGTTTTCGACGGAGTGTCGGGTTTTTAGCCCGGCAGGATCGCGCGCCGTATCGCGGGCAGGAGCCATGCGTGACGGGTCTGCCAAAAAACCGTCATCGCCCGGTAACGAGGGCTTGACGGCGGGAGGCGGCATCCGTATGTTCCGCGCACCTTCGGAAAGGGGCTTGGTAGTAGGCCGGCATCGAAAGGGGCGTTGCGACGCCCGATGCCGACAAACCGCCTAAACACAGCCCAGCCAGAGGGCCGAGTTTGAAACATCTATGTCCGTTGACCGGATCTAGTCCGGCTGCGGGCTTTTTCGTCCTTTTGGACGGGTTTGGACAAACGGTAGGGAACCGGTTTATGCCGACTATTAACCAGCTCATCCGCAGCCCGCGCGAAAAGCAGGTCGCGAAGAACAAAGTTCCGGCCATGCAGGCCTGCCCGCAGAAGCGGGGCGTTTGCACCCGGGTCTACACGACGACGCCGAAGAAGCCGAACTCCGCGCTTCGGAAAGTGGCGCGTGTCCGCCTCACCAACGGGTTCGAGGTCACGAGCTATATCCCCGGTGTTGGTCACAATCTTCAGGAACACTCCGTCGTGATGATCCGCGGCGGCCGTGTGAAGGACCTTCCGGGTGTCCGCTACCACATCATTCGCGGCACCTTGGATACGCAAGGTGTGAAAGACCGGAAGCAGCGCCGTTCCAAATACGGCGCCAAGCGGCCGAAGTAAGGAGAAGCTGGGATGTCGCGTCGTCACCGCGCTGAAAAACGGGAAGTCCTGCCGGATCCGAAATTCGGCGATCAGGTTCTGACCAAGTTCATGAACAACCTCATGTACGACGGCAAGAAGTCGGCCGCCGAGCGCATCGTCTATGGCGCGCTTGACAAGGTCGAAAGCCGGGCGAAGACGGATCCGATCCAGGTCTTCCATGAGGCGCTGAACAACATTAAGCCGAACCTGGAAGTCCGGTCCCGCCGCGTCGGTGGTGCGACCTACCAGGTGCCGGTCGAAGTCCGTCAGGACCGGGCCCAGGCGCTCGCCATCCGTTGGCTGATCGACGCCTGCCGGAAGCGGTCGGAAAACACGATGGTCGATCGTCTGTCGGCCGAACTGCTGGACGCCTACAACAATCGCGGCTCCGCGGTGAAGAAGCGTGAGGACACGCACAAGATGGCGGAGGCGAACCGCGCCTTCTCCCATTATCGCTGGTAATCGGATCCCCTTCGGCTAACGAAAGATCACTCGGAGCACTCCCCAATGGCCCGCCAAACTCCCCTCGAGCGTTACCGCAACATCGGCATCATGGCCCACATCGATGCCGGTAAGACGACCACGACCGAGCGTATCCTCTACTACACCGGCCGTTCCTATAAGATCGGTGAGGTTCATGACGGCAATGCCACCATGGACTGGATGGAGCAGGAGCAGGAGCGCGGGATCACGATCACGTCCGCGGCGACCACCTGCTTCTGGCAGGACCACCGGGTGAACATCATCGATACGCCGGGCCACGTCGACTTCACCATCGAGGTGGAGCGCTCCCTGCGGGTGCTCGACGGTGCCGTCGCCGTGTTCGACGCGGTCGCCGGTGTCGAGCCGCAGTCCGAGACCGTCTGGCGCCAGGCCGACAAGTACCAAGTTCCGCGGTTCTGCTTCATCAACAAGATGGACCGGATGGGAGCGAACTTCTTCCGCTGCGTCGACATGATCGTCGACCGTCTGGGCGCCAATCCGATGGTGCTGCAGCTGCCGATCGGCTCCGAGGCGGATTTCGCCGGTGTCGTCGACCTCGTGAAGATGAAGGCGATCGTCTGGAAGAACGAGAACCTCGGCGCCGAGTTCGAATATGTGGACATCCCGGCCGACCTCGCCGACCAGGCCGCGGAATACCGCGCCAAGCTGGTCGAACTGGCCGTGGAGCAGGACGACGATGCGCTTGAGGCCTATCTGAACGGTGATGAGCCGTCGGAAGAGGTCCTGATGGCCTGCATCCGGAAGGGCACGATCAACCTGTCCTTCGTGCCGGTGCTCTGCGGGACCGCGTTCAAGAACAAGGGCGTTCAGCCGTTGCTCGACGCCGTCGTCGCCTATCTGCCGTCGCCGCTCGACATCGGCGACGTCAAGGGTGTCTCCATTGGCGACGATCCGGAGCCGATGAGCCGCCCGGCCGAAGACGAGGCGCCGTTCTCCGCGCTGGCCTTCAAGATCATGACCGACCCCTTTGTCGGCTCCCTGACCTTCTGCCGCGTCTATTCCGGGACCCTGACCCAGGGCTCCAGTGTCCTCAATTCCGTGAAGGACAATAAGGAGCGGGTCGGCCGGATGCTGCTGATGCATGCGAATAGCCGGGAAGAGATCAAGGAAGCCATGGCGGGTGACATCGTCGCCATCGCCGGCCTGAAGAACACCACGACCGGCGACACGATCTGTGAGTCGTCGAAGCCGATCATCCTGGAGCGCATGGAATTCCCGGATCCGGTGATCGAGGTCGCGGTCGAGCCGAAAACGAAGGCCGACCAGGAGAAAATGGCGAATGCGCTGGGCCGCCTCGCCCAGGAGGATCCGTCCTTCCAGGTCTCCACCGACAACGAAAGCGGTCAGACGGTCATCAAGGGCATGGGTGAACTTCACCTGGAAATTCTCGTCGATCGCATGAAGCGCGAGTTCAAGGTGGACGCCAATGTGGGCGCGCCGCAGGTCGCATACCGCGAGACCATCTCCAAGCCGACCAAGGTCGACTACACCCACAAGAAGCAGACCGGCGGTTCCGGTCAGTTCGCCCGCGTCATCCTCGAATTCGAACCGAGCGAGCCGGGTGAGGGGTTCACCTTCGACAACTCGATTGTTGGCGGGTCCGTTCCGAAGGAATATATCCCGGGTGTCGAGAAGGGCCTCGAGTCGGCCAAGGATGCCGGCGTGATCGCCGGGTTCCCGGTCATCGACTTCAAGGTGAAGCTGACCGACGGCGCCTACCACGACGTCGACTCCTCTGTGCTGGCGTTCGAGATCGCCGCCCGTGCCGCGTTCCGTGAGGCGATGCCGAAGGCCGGTCCGAAGCTCCTCGAGCCGATGATGAAGGTCGAGGTCGTGACCCCGGAAGAATACATGGGCGATATCATCGGCGACCTGAACAGCCGTCGCGGCAACGTCACCGGCATGGACCAGCGCGGGATCGCCCGCGTCGTCACCGCCATGGTGCCGCTGGCCAACATGTTCGGCTACGTGAACAACCTGCGCTCCATGAGCCAGGGTCGCGCCCAGTACACGATGTTCTTCGACCACTACGAGGCGGTGCCGCAGGCCGTCGCCGACGAAGTCAAGGCGAAGATGGCCTAAGGCCGCCCCGGAATTGAACAAGTTAGATAGACGAGAAGGAAACGGAGTCTCCGATGGCAAAAGCTAAGTTTGAGCGTTCGAAGCCGCACTGCAACATCGGAACGATTGGTCACGTTGACCATGGGAAGACGTCGCTGACGGCCGCGATCACGAAGGTGCTGGCGGAAGCCGGCGGTGCCGAGTTCCAGGCCT
>JANSWW010000003.1 GCA_024743275.1 Alphaproteobacteria bacterium | reverse complement strand
GCTTTCGCCGGGCGCTCGGACCACCCCCGTGTTACTGATTAAAAGACCCCTCTCCCGGGGGAGTGGGTTGGGTGCGGGGAAGCGGGGAGGAGCTTAGGACCCCACCCCATAGATCCGCACGGGGTCGGCGACGCCACGTAAGGCGTGTTCGCCGAGATCGGCGAGCGGCCGGTCGATCAGCTCGGCCACCGGCTGACTGATCACCAGCGACCGCCCCAGGCCCTTCGTCAGGGCCTCCAGACGGGCCGCCATATTGACCGCCCGGCCGATCACCGTGAAGTCGAGCCGGGCCGGCGCCCCGACATTGCCGAAGAAAACATCGCCATAATGGAGCGCGATACCGTTCTTGAGCGGCCGCCAATCCTCGATCCCGGGCAGCGCGTTCGGATCGGCGTTAAGGGCGTCGAGCCGGGCAAGCGCGGTCTCGGCGGCGGTCAGCGCTGCTTCGGCGGCGGCGGCCTCGTCGGCGAAGCGGTCGATCGGGAACACGGCCAGGAGCCCGTCGCCGATAAACTTCAGCACATCGCCGCCCACCTCCAGGATCGAGCCGACCACCACCTCGAAATAGGCGTTCAGAAGGGCGGTCATCTCATCGCCGGCGAGCCGGTCGGCCAACAGGGTGAAGCCGCGCAGGTCGGAGACCCAGACAATGGAGCGAATTCGGTCGCCGTCCCCGCGCCGGATCGACCCGGCCAAGACAAGCTTGCCGGCCACCGGCCCGAGATAGGTGTTGAGCGCGTTGGCCCCGATCCGCCGGGCGATATGACCTTCGACATGCAGCGCGAACACACGCAACAGTCGGTCCAGCGTCGCCAGGTTCTCCTCCGAGAATCCGCCACTCTGCTTGGTCGCGAAAGACATCGAGTTGTGATAGGCCGCCCCGGCCGTCAGGGGAAAGGCGATGTATTGGGTATAGCCCTGGTCCGTGAGGTCGGCGATCACCGGCCATTGCGCCGCGGTCTCGCGGTCGCTCGGATCGGTAGAGAACCGCTTGCCGCGGTCAAGCACATCCCGCAAGGGGCTACGTTGGTAGGCCTCGGTATTGAACACCTCCGTTCCGACCTTGACCTCCTGGCAATAGCCGCTCTCCCGTTCCCAATTCCAGGCATAGCCGAAGAGCTGGGGATGCAGCGTCCCGACATGGAGCGTGGAGCGGTCGAGCGGAAAGCCGGCCGCCACCAGCCGCCAGCAGAAACCCTGGTAGAGATCGAGCAGGCCGGGTTCCATCAGCGCCTTTTCGAACAGCCAGGCGTGCACGGTGTCGAAGCCCATGCGCTCGGGGATATCGTCCGGCCGACGCTCCCGGCGGATGACGGTCACTCCCTTCGGGACCGAGAGAAGTCTGTCGGACGGCGGCGGTCGAGTCATCGCGGAAAGGCTATCGTCCCTGTGACAAGGCGTTACGACCTAGCCCCTGGCCAAGCCTCAAGCGCCGTTCCATACTCTTTACCGTGTTTACGCGCTATTTCACATGCCTGGTCCTGATCCTGGCCCTCACCCTGCCCCTCGTCGCCGGTGGCACGTCCGCGCGGGCCGACCAGACCGACGCCCGGCTGTCGACGCTCTTCGGCCTGCTGCGCAGTGCGCCCAGCTATCCGGCCGCCTTCCCGGTCGAACAACAGATCTGGACCATTTGGATCGAGGGCCAGGACGAGGAGGCCAATGTCGCCATGCGGCTGGGCATCGACGCCATGAACCGACGCGACTTCACCAGCGCCGTGGTCTTCTTCGGCAACGCCGCACGCATCGATCCCGAGTTCAGCGAGGCCTTCAACAAGCGCGCCACCGCCTATTACCTCATGGGCCGCTATCAGGAGTCGGTGGTCGATATTCAGCGGACGTTGGAATTGGAGCCGCGACATTTCGGCGCCCTGGCGGGCCTCGGCCTCATCTATCAGCGGCTCGACGAACCGGAGGCCGCCCTCAAGGCCGTGGAGCGGTCGCTCGAGATTCACCCCACCCAGCCGGGCATGAATCAAACCCGAGACATCCTTCGGCAAATTCTCGAAGAACGGAAAACTTAACAGAGCCTTAACACAATCCTACATAGATATTAAATTTATTTTATCCCGATAAAATTGAACCACCGCGTAGTCATAGCCACTATCATTGATTGTAGGCAGAAATCTTTTTGCAAACGATCATTGAGGAAGCTGCGATGAACGATATGTCCCCCCATCCCGTCTCCCACACCTCCTCGTCGGAGCGACGTATCGCTGAACTGGAAGCGGCCCTGGAGCGGACCCAGGACACGGTGGCGCAATTGGCGCTCTATAAAAACCATGCCGGGGTCGGCCTCTGGGATTGCGTCATCTACCGGGGCGATGCGCTCGATCCCCAGAGCCAATGGACCTGGTCCCCGGAATTCCGGCGGCTGCTCGGCTATCGCGACGAGGTCGACTTCCCGGACAAGGCGGATAGCTGGTCCAACCTGCTCCATCCGGACGATGTCGACCGGACGGTGGCCGTCTTCATGGACCATCTGAACGACCGGTCCGGTAGGACCCCCTATGACGTCAGCTATCGCTGCAAGCACCGCAACGGCGACTGGCGCTGGTACCGTGCCGTAGGCGGGACGACACGGGACCGGAACGGCATCCCGCTGCGGGTCGCCGGATCGCTGATCGATATTCATGACGGCAAGCTGCGCGAACTGGAGGTGGAAGAGGCCAACCGCAGACAACAGGAAATGATCGAAGCGGTCCGTGGCGGGGTCGCCGAGGTCAGCGGTCTCGCCGAAACGATCGAGGCGGAGACCCGTAACCTGCTCGGCCGCGCGACCGAAGCCCGCAGCCGCGCGGACCAGGGCTCGAACGATCTCGGCTCCATGAAGGAGGTGCTCGAACGGGTCGTCGATGTTTCCAACGAGATCAATGGCGAGGTCGTCTCGATCCAGGGAATCGCCAAGCAGACCAACCTTCTGGCCCTCAACGCGACAATCGAGGCGGCCCGCGCCGGCGATGCCGGCCGCGGCTTCGCGGTGGTGGCGAGCGAGGTCAAGAGCCTGGCCGCGACGTCCGGTCAGGCGGCGGAGAGCATCACCTCACAGATCAATGAGGCGGTGGAGCGGGTCGGCAAGGCGGCGATGGCCGCGGACGTTCTGCTGGACACCATGTCGACCGTGGTGGAGACGGCCGAGGCGACCGAGGCCGGGATGGACGCCGTGGCGACCCAGATCGGCCAACAGACCGACGCCCTGCGCCGGCTTCTCGACATGATCGAGAAGTAGCTGGTCATCCCGGCCTTTCGGGTCCCGTCGCCACGGTGACCGTCCCTTCGGTTTGTGCGACTTCGTTTGACTTCCGGGTCCTCCCTCGGCTCATATGCGGGTGATCTCATCTCAATCCGCGGCGGAGTGACACAGGGTGGACCCGGCAGTTCTCGATCGGTTTTTCGGCGATCACAAATCGGTGACGGTGATGGGCATGTCCGGCGTCGGCAAGACGCGGCTCGCCTCCCGCCTGCCGAGTTCCGAATGGTTCCACTATTCCGTCGATTACCGGATCGGGACCTTCTATCTCTCGGAGGAGATCAACGACGATCTGAAGCGGATGGTGTTCTCGACCGGGCATCCCGCCCTGGCCGGGCTCCTGCGATCGGATTCAATGTACATCCGCCACAATATCGGCCTGCATAATCTGGAACCGCTCTCGAAATATCTCGGCGGCCTCGGCCTGGCGGACGCCGCCAACGAGCGCGATCCCGCTGACCGTCCGGCGACCAACTATTTCCATGGCCTCGGCCGGACGTTGGGCGAGTTCGCCCGCCGCCAGCATCTCCACTACGATGCCGAGGTCCGCGCCACCAAGGACATCGAGCATTTCAAGGACAAGGCCTATTCGATCTACGAATACAGCCATTTCCTCAACGATGCGTCGGGCAGCCTCTGCGAGATCATCCGCATGGAGGAGAACCCGGACGGGAGCCTCGCGGTCGACCCGAATGACCCGGTCCTGCGCGTCGTCGCGGACAACACGCTGCTGATTTACATCGAGGCGACGGAAGAGCATGTCGAAATGCTGAACCGCCGCGCCCAATCGGATCCGAAGCCTCTGTTCTACCGCCAGGACGTGCTGCACCGGCTGGTCGAGGGCTTCATGGCCGAGCATGGTCTTTCGGACCCGCGCGAAATCTATCCGGCGAGTTTCTCCCGCTACGCCTTTCCCCGCCTGCTGGACGCCCGGGTGCCCCGCTACCGGGCCATCGCGGACGCCATCGGCGTCACGGTGCCGGCCAGCAAGATCTTGGAAATCACGCAAGAATCTGTTCCGACCGAGGAATTCACCTTCGCCTTCGAGACCCTTGTCAGGGAAGCGGTCAACGCAAAGTTAGAAGGCTCGAAAGCGGCGTGACCCGCCCGACGCTATAGAAAGACAGTGCCCAAATGCCCGTGATCCTGGACCCGGATCTTCCCGCCTACACCCAACTCAAAGACGAGGGCGTCGCGGTCCTGACCCCCGCCGAAGCGCCGGCGGAGCGCGTTCGCGTGGCGATCCTCAATGTCATGCCGAAAAAGGTCGAGACGGAAACCCAGCTCGCCCGCGGCCTCGCCGCGAGCGGGATGGCCGTCGAGCCGGTGTTCCTGAAAACCCACAGCCATGAGAGCAAGAACACCGCGAAGGAGCATCTCGACCGGTTCTACCGTTTCCACGACACGGTCAAGGACGAGACCTTCGAGGGGCTGATCATCACCGGCGCCCCGGTGGAACATCTTCCCTTCGAGGAGGTCACCTATTGGCGGGAGTTCCTCTCCATCCTCGACTGGTCCGTCGACCATGTCGGCGCCTGCCTGTTCATCTGCTGGGCCGCCCAGGGAGCGCTGTTCCATTGGCATGGCGTGCCCAAGCGCGATCTCGACGGCAAGATGTTCGGCGTCTTCGCCCATCGCACGGAACGCCCGGACAGCCCATTGGCTCAGGGATTGGCGGAAACCGTTGAGATCCCCGCCTCACGCCATACGGAGGTCGCGGCATCGGATCTCGACGGCGTCCCGGAGGTCGAGATAGTGCTGCACAGCGCCGAGGGCGGGGTTTGCCTGATGGAGGACCGGGCGGCTAAGCGCTTCTACATGATGAACCATCTCGAATATGACGCCGATACGCTGTTGGCAGAATACCAGCGCGACGTCGACGCCGGCGCCCCGATCGATCCACCGAAACACTATTTCCCCGGCGACGACCCGACGCGGAAGCCGACACGCCGTTGGAACCGGGACGCCGATGTCTTCTACCGCAACTGGGTCGACGTCGCCGCCAATGCCAAGCCCAAACTCAAAACCTCGAAATCCGAAGCAAAGGACACAGCAGCATGAGCGCCCTCCCCCTCGACCTGATCGTCTCCGGCGGCACCGTTTGGACGCCCAACGGACCCGAACGGATCGATGTCGGGATCCGCGACGGCAAGATCGAGGCCCTGGGGGATCTGACCCGGGCGGAGGCCGCCGAACGCTGGGACGCGACGGGGCTGACCGTGCTGCCGGGCGTTATCGACAGCCAGGTGCATTTCCGCGAGCCGGGCATGGAGCACAAGGAGGATCTCGAGAGCGGCACCCGTGCCGCCGCCATGGGCGGAGTGACCTCGATCTTCGAAATGCCGAACACGAGCCCGACCACCACCACGGTGGAGGCGATGGCCGACAAGCTGGCGCGCGCCAAGGGCCGGGCCTGGACCGACCACGCCTTTTTCATCGGCGCGTCGGAGGAAAATCTCGACCAGTTGGGGACCCTGCAACAGCTCCCCGGCTGCTGCGGCGTCAAGGTGTTCATGGGCTCGTCGACCGGCTCGCTGCTGGTGGAGGACGACGACGCCCTGCGCAACCTCTTGTCCCATACCACCCGCCGCGTGGCCGTCCATGCGGAGCACGAACCACGCCTGCGCGAGCGCCTGCACATCGCCCGCGAGGAGGCCCATCCGCGGGCTCACCCGATCTGGCGCGACGTCGAGGCGGCGCTGAAGGCCACCCAGCGGATCACGCGGCTCGCCCGCGAGGCCGGCAAGCGGGTCCACGTCCTGCACATCACCACCGGCGACGAGATGGCCTGGCTCAAGGACTATAAGGACGTCGCAACGGTCGAGACGACGCCCCAGCATCTGACCCTCTCCGCCCCGGACTGCTACGAGCGGCTCGGCACCTTCGCCCAGATGAACCCGCCGATCCGGGACGAGGCCCACCGCCAGGCCCTGTGGACCGCGATCCGGGAGGGCGTCGTCGACGTGCTCGGCTCCGACCACGCGCCCCATACCCGCGAGGAGAAGACCGCCAACGAATACCCGGCGACGCCGTCGGGCATGCCGGGGGTGCAGACCATCGTCCCGCTGATGCTCGACCATGTGGCCCAGGGCAATCTCACGATGGAGCGTTTCGTCGATCTCCTGTGCTCCGGTCCGCAACGGATCTTCAACATCGAAGGCAAGGGCCGGATCGCGCTCGGCTATGACGGCGATCTCACCATCGTCGATCTGAAGGCGAAGCGCGAGATCACGGCCGATTGGCTGCAGTCGAAATGCGGCTGGTCACCCTTCGAGGGCATGACCGTCCAGGGCTGGCCCGTCGGCACCGTGATCCGCGGACAAACCGTCATGCGGGACAGCGAACTCGTCGCCCGCCATATCGGCGAACCGGTCCGCTTCCTGGAGAATATGGAGGCGCGGTAAAGCGCGCCCTCACCCAACGCTCTTCCCCAAGAGACGGGCAGGGTGATGGGGAGGTGAACAGAACCACCTCCTCCTATGCGATCTTCTCAATACAATCTTCTCAAGGGGAGGAGCAGCAAAAAACCCTCTCCGTTTGGAGAGGGTTTTGCGGCGGGCGGGAGCCACTCTCGCCCGAAATCAGAACGGCGTCGCTTTTGATGGTCGCACGCGCTGGCGCGCTTCGCGACGGGCCGAAGGACCTAGTTCTTCGACTTGTCGACCAGGGCGTTCTCGCCGATCCAGGGCATCATGGCGCGCAGCTTCTTGCCGACCTCTTCCATCGGGTGGGCGTCGTTGTTGCGGCGTGTCGCCTTGAAGGAGGCCTGATTGACCTTGTTCTCAAGCATCCAATCGCGGGCGAAGCGGCCGGATTGGATATCGTCGAGGATCTCCTTCATCGCCTTCTTGGTGTCGGGGGTGATGACCCGCGGACCGGAGACATACTCGCCGTATTCGGCGGTGTTGGAGACCGAGTAGTTCATGTTGGCGATCCCGCCCTCATAAATGAGGTCGACGATCAGCTTCATTTCGTGAACGCACTCGAAATAGGCCATTTCCGGAGCGTAACCGGCCTCGACCAGGGTCTCGTAGCCGGCGCGCATCAGTTCGACCGCACCGCCGCAGAGCACGGCCTGCTCGCCGAAGAGGTCGCTCTCGCACTCTTCCTTGAAGGTCGTCTCGATGACGCCGGCCCGGCCGCCGCCGATGGCGCTGGCATAGGAGAGGCCGAGTTCCTTGGCGACGCCGGAATTGTCCGTGTGGATGGCCAGGAGACAGGGAACGCCGGCGCCCCGGACATATTCGGAGCGCACGGTGTGACCCGGACCCTTCGGGGCGACCATGATGACCGAGAGGTCGTCGCGCGGCTCGATGAGGTTGAAGTGAACGGCGAGACCGTGGGCGAAGGCGATGGTCGAGCCGTCCTTGATGTTCGGATGGATCTCGTCGCGGTAGAGATCCGGCTGGATCTCGTCCGGGGTCAGCATCATGACCAGGTCGGCGTCCTTCACGGCGTCGGCCGGGGCGGCGACCTTGAAACCGGCCTGCTCGGCCTTCTTGGCGCTGCCGGAACCCGGGCGCAGCGCGACGGTGACGTTCTCGACGCCGCTGTCCTTCAGGTTGTTGGCGTGGGCGTGGCCCTGGCTGCCATAGCCGACGATGACGACCTTCTTGTCCTTGATCAGGTTCACATCGGCGTCACGATCGTAATAAACGCGCATGGGATGGGTACTCCGCTTGAGACTTCTTAGGTTGGAATTGCGTATGGGTTCAGTTGGTCGAGGCGACTTTCTCGCCGCGCATGATGGCAACGACGCCGGTCCGGCAGACCTCGGTTTCGCCCAGCGCCTGCATCAGGTCGATGAAGGCGTCGATCTTCTTGACCGAGCCGGTCACCTCGAAGACGAAGCTCTCCAGGGTGGAATCGAGCGTCCGGGCCCGGAAGGTGTCGGCGATCCGAAGCGCCTCGACCCGGTTGCCGCCACTGTTGCGGACCTTGATCAGGGCCAGTTCCCGTTCGACATGGGAGCCTTCCAGGGTGAGGTCCGAGACATAGTGGACCGGCACCAGACGTTCCAGCTGCGCCTTGATCTGCTCGATCACCATCGGCGTCCCGGAGGTCACCACGGTGATGCGGGAGATCGACTGCTCCTCGTCGATTTCGGAAACCGTCAGGCTTTCGATGTTATAGCCGCGGCCGGAAAACAGCCCAATGACCCGGGCCAGCACACCGGGTTCGTTGTCCACCACAACGGCGATTGTGTGGGTTTCGATCTCGCTCACGCCTGACGCTTCCTCAAACTCTTCTTATTGTCCGCCAGGCGCACGAAGACGGCCCGACCCCCCCTTTTTGACCGCCGGCCGTCCTGGCCGATCAGACGAGAACCATGCCCTCTTCGGACTGGGGCTTGTCCGCCTGATCGTCCGGACCGAGCAGCATCTGGTAATGCGGCGCCCCGGACGGGATCATCGGGAAACAGTTCTCTTTCTCGTCGACACAAATGTCGGCGATCACCGGTGCGTCGGTTTCGATCATTTTAAGGATGACGTCGTCAAGCTCATTTACGTTCGTCGCACGCAACCCTACCCCGTGGAATCCTTCTGCCAGCTTCACAAAGTCAGGCAGCGCCTCGGTATAGCTCTCGGAATAGCGGCCGCCATGGATCAGTTCCTGCCACTGGCGGACCATGCCCATCCACTGATTGTTCAGGATGAAGACCTTCACCGGCAGGCGGTATTGCACCGCCGTCGACATCTCCTGGATGTTCATCAGGATCGACGCCTCGCCGGCGATGTCGATCACCAGCGCGTCGCGATGGGCCATCTGTACGCCGATCGCGGCCGGCAGGCCATATCCCATGGTGCCGAGCCCGCCGGAGGTCATCCACCGGTTGGGCTTCTCGAAATGGAAGTGCTGGGCCGCCCACATCTGGTGCTGCCCCACCTCGGTGGTGATGAAGACGTCGTCCCGGTCCTTGGTCAACTCATAGAGACGCTGGATCGCGTATTGCGGCTTGATGACGTCGCCCTGTTGGTCGAAGGACAGGCATTTCTTCGCCTTCCAGGCGTCGATCTGCTTCCACCAGGCCGACAGGGCCGCCCCGTCCGGCGCGCATTTCTTGTGGTTCCACCGGTCCAGGATCGCCTGTAGCGCGTTGCCCGCGTCTGCGACGATCGGCAGGTCGACCTTGACGTTCTTGTTGATGGACGACGGGTCGATGTCGATGTGGATCTTCTTCGAGTTCGGCGAGAACTCCTTCAAATTGCCGGTCACCCGGTCGTCGAAGCGGGCGCCGACATTCAGCATCACATCGCAATTGTACATTGCGAGATTGGCCTCATAGGTCCCGTGCATCCCCAGCATGCCGAGGAAATGCGGATCGGAGGCCGGCATCGCGCCCAGGCCCATCAGCGTGTTGGTGCAGGGGAACCCGGTCGTGCGGACCAGCTTGGTCAAAAGCTCCGAGGCATGGGGGCCGGCGTTGATCACGCCGCCACCGGAATAGATGATCGGGCGCTTGGCATGGCGCAACAGTTCGACCGCCTGGTCGATGGCGTCCGGTACCGGCTCGACCTGGGGCCGATAGCTCTTCATCTTGATCTGCTCGGGGCCGACATAGGCGCCGACGGCGAACAGGATATCCTTGGGCAGGTCGACCACGACCGGGCCGGGCCGGCCGGTCGAGGCCACGATGAACGCCTCATGCATCACCCGCGGCAGATCCTCGATCCGCTTCACCAGGTAATTGTGCTTGGTGCAGGGCCGGGTGATACCGGTCGTATCCGCCTCCTGGAAGGCGTCGTTGCCGATCAGATGGGTCGGCACCTGGCCGGTCAGGCAGACCACCGGGATCGAGTCCATCAGCGCGTCCGTGAGACCGGTCACCGCGTTGGTGGCACCGGGGCCGGAGGTCACCAGGACGACTCCGACCTTGCCGCAGGAGCGGGCATATCCCTCGGCGGAGTGCACCGCACCCTGCTCATGGCGCACCAGGACGTGACGCACCTGGTTCTGCTTGAACAGCGCGTCGTAGATCGGCAGGACCGCCCCGCCCGGATATCCGAATACAACCTCGACATCCTGGTCGGCCAGCGCCTTCAGTACCATCTCGGCACCGGTCATCTGCTGCGTGGCGGGGGCCGTCATGTCGGGGGCCGTCTCGGTGGCCGTCTTTGGAGCCGTCTTTGGGGCCGTCTTTGGGGCCGTCTCCGGGGTCTTGGCGGTCTGGGTTTTCTCCGCGGTGGTCATGCTCGATCCGTTCCTGAAGCGCGTTACACTGGTATGGGAAGCCGGAGATCCGGCGGAACATTAGGAAAACTGGGTATCGCGCAGCGTTTGTGCACTGCGGGAGGCGGAACGTAGACGTTCAATCTTTCCCGGTCAACACCGTTTGCCGAATTTTTGCAAAGATTTCAGGCAAAAGGCTTTTCGAAAATTTCTCACTGAACGCATGGCCGGATTGCAGTCTGTTTCTGAACCAGGTGAGCTGCCGTTTGGCGTAGCGGCGGGTATCGCGTTTGGCGATTTCAAGGGCCTCCGCCAGCGAAATCCCGCCCGCGACATGACGCAGCAGGGGCGGCACGCCGACCGCCTTCATCGCCGGCAGCATCGGGTCGAGACCGCGTGCCGCCAGGGTCCGCACCTCGTCGAGCCCGCCTTCGTCAATCATCTTGTCCAACCGGGCGTCGCAGAGATGGTAGAGGCCCGGCCGCTCCGGCAACAACTTGACGACCAGGGGGTCCACGGGCGCCGGCTCCAACACCTCCCGGCGTTGCCATTCCCGCTGTGGGGTTCCGGTCGCCTTCACGATCTCATAGGCCCGCACCAGCCTTTGCGTGTCCCCGGGGTCGAGCCGGCCGGCCCCGAACGGATCCATCGCCGCCAGCTCCGACCGGAAGGCCGCCCCGCCGATCTCCGCATGGCGGGCCATGGCGGCATCGCGCACCGCTTCCGGGATCGCCGGCATGGCGGCGATGCCATAGAGCAGTGATTCGATATAGAGACCGGTCCCGCCGACCAGGATCGGCAGCTTGCCGGCCACGGATGCGGCCAGGATCTCCCCCATGGCCATTTCCCGCCAGCGCCCGGCGGAGCATTTTTCGGACGCGTCCAGGGTGCCGTAGAGCCGATGCGGCGCCTCCGCCTCCTCCTCGGCCGTGGGCCGGGCGGAGAGAACGCGGAGGTCGCGATAGACCTGCATGGAGTCCGCATTGATGATCACCCCGTCGAACGCCTTGGCGACGGCGAGCGCACAGGCGGACTTTCCGGAGGCCGTCGGCCCGCAAATGACGACGATCGGAATCCTCATCGCACACCCAGGGGCACGCCCCGGTCGATGATTTGAGGGGACGGCGTTCTTGCGGTCCTCCGATCCGCCCCGTAATACTCGTTCATCGTCATCTTCTCATATGCCTTTAAGGCCGGGACCGTTCCATGACTCAGATGCTCGTCTTCACCACCGCCGCCGACAATCCCGCCCTGGAGACGGACCGTTTCCGGGCGCTGTTCCCGGACGCCCATGCGCCCCATGTCCTGGTGCCCGGACGCGCCATCGAGATCGCGGGGGCGACGGAAGAGGATCTGGCCCATGGGCGCGAGAGCCTGGCCGGAGAGCCCGTGGACGTCAACCTGATGCCCGCCACCAACCGGCGCAAGCAATTGCTGGTCGCCGATATGGACATGACCATGATCCCGGTGGAGACCATCGACGAATTCGCCGCCGAGGCCGGCATCAGCGAGCAGGTCGCGGAGATCACCCGTCGGGCGATGAACGGCGAGATCGAGTTCAAGGCGGCCCTGCGCGAACGCCTTGCCCTGCTCAAGGGCAAGCCGAAATCCATCGTCGACAAGGTCTTGGAAAAGACCGTGCTGCGCCCCGGCGCCCGGACCCTGGTCCGCACCATGGCCGCCCACGGCGCCCGGACCGTCCTGGTCTCCGGCGGGTTCACCCAGTTCACCCAACGGGTCGCCGATCTGGCCGGCTTCGACATGCACCGGGCCAACACGCTGGAATTCGACGGCGACGCCTTCGCCGGGACCGCCGTCGAGCCGATCTTCGACGCCAATATGAAACTGGCGACCATGGGCGAGGAATGCGCCGAGCTCGGCCTCGCCTATGCCGACGCGGCGGCGATCGGCGACGGGGCGAACGATCTGCCCATGCTGGAGGCCGCCGGCCTCGGCGTCGCCTTCAAGGCCAAGCCCGCCGTCGCCGAGCGCACCGGCATCCATCTCGACCACAGCGACCTCGACGCCATGCTGGCCCTCCAGGGCTATGCCGAAAAAGACCACGCGACGGACTAGGACACGCCGAGCCTAGTGAGGAACAAAGCCTCCCCTGATAAGGCGAGGTTGGAGGGGTTTATCGGGGTCGCGCTTAGCCGCCGTTAACCCCCCTCGATCCCCCCTTGTCAGGGGGGAAGCACCGATGTGGTGTCGGCAAGGGCCGGCATCCATCTCGACCACAGCGACCTCGACGCCATGCTGGCCCTCCAGGGCTATGCCGAAAAGGACCACGCGACGGACTAGGACACGCCGAGCCTAGTGAGGAACAAATCCTCCCCTGATAAGGGGAGGTTGGAGGGGTTCGTTTCGGATGCGGCATCACCCATACACCGCCACCGGCTCGCCCATCACCTCCTGATCGACCGTGACGCCGAGGCCGGGCAGATTGGGCGGCAGCACCCCGCCGTCCTTTACCGGCGCATCGAAATAGGCGGTCTCCACCGAGAACACGTCCCGGCAGTCCAGGACACAGTTGAGGTAGCGGCCCGGTACGGTGGCGCCCAATTGGACGATGGCGGCGAACGCGATCTCGGAGCCGGTGGTGTCCTGAACGCTCATCGGCAGGCCGGCGGCCAGACAAATGTCCCGCTGCCGGCGCCCTCTCGTAAGACCGCCGGACTTGGTGATCTTGAGGCCGATGCCGTCGGCCGCGTCGTCGGCGATGATCTGGGCGATCGAAGCGTCGTCGGTCGCGAGCTCGTCCATGATGATCGGAACATCGGTCCGCCGCCGGAGCGACGCGCATTCCCGAAAGGTGGCGCAAGGCGCTTCGAGCACGAAATCCTCGTCCCGGGGCAGTACCCGTAACATGCGGAGGGCGTGTTCGACCGTCAGCCCACCATTGGCGTCGACAAGAAAGAACTCGCCGGGCTCGCGGTCGGCGAGACAGGCCATGATCCGTTCCGCGTCCAGCATCGGCCCGCCCTCGGACTGGGAGGCGCCGACCTTGATCGAATGACCGCGATACCCCCCGGCCCGGAAATTGGCGACACGGCCCCGCATGTCCTCGGGATCGCCCGCATAAACGGACGAGATCGTGGGCAGCCGCTCCCCGGTGCCGCCGCCCAGAAGGTCGGCGACGGTCATGTCGACCGCCTTGCCGAAAACGTCCCAGCAGGCGATGTCGATCGGGGCCTTGGCATGGAGATGACCGGCAAGCGCCTGATCCATCACCTCGTTGATCCGGTCGAGATGGCGCGGGTCGAGACCGATCAGATGGCCGGCGATTTCCTCGATGCCGGCGCGCACACCACGCCCATGGGCGGCGATATAGGTGGAGCCGAAGGGTGTCGACTCGCCCCATCCCTCCAGACCGCAACCTGTCGTGATCCGGACAAAGGTGGCATCGAAAGTCTCGTATGTTCGTCCCCCGGAAAGGCGGTAGACCCCGCCCGCATAGGGCAGATGCCGCTGATAGACCTCGATTGATTGAATGCGCATGGTACCGCCCCCTGAAGTTCCGAGAAGAAGGATTGCGCGATGTCCGACCTGCCCGCAACCATGACAGCCGTTTTGCTGACGGGCCATGGCGGCCTGGACAAGCTCGATCCGCGCGACGACGTTGCGGTCCCGGCGCCGAAACCGGGCGAGGTGCTGATCCGGGTCGCCGCCGCCGGCATCAACAATACCGATATCAACACCCGGATCGGCTGGTACTCGAAGGCGGTCAAAGGGGCGACGGATGTCGGCGGGGCCGGCGGCTTCGCGACGGTCGACGACGCGGATGCGAGCTGGTCGGGCACGCCGCTGACCTTCCCCCGTATCCAGGGGGCCGATTGCTGCGGCCATATCGTCGCCGTCGGCGAGGGCGTCGACCCGGCCAGGATCGGCGAGCGGGTGCTGGTCCGCAACATGCTCAGAAGCTATGTCGACTACCGTCCCTATGAGTGCTGGACCTTCGGCTCGGAATGCGACGGCGCCTTCGCCCAGTTCACCGTGGCGCCCGCCCGCGAGACGCACCGGGTCGACTGCGATTGGTCGGATGCGGAACTCGCCTCCATCCCCTGCGCCTATTCGACGGCGGAGAACATGCTGCACCGGGCCGGCCTCGGCGCCGAACGGGTGCTGATCACCGGCGCGTCCGGCGGGGTCGGATCGGCGGCGGTCCAACTGGCCAAGCGCCGGGGCGCCCATGTCATCGCCCAATGCGGCGCGGCCAAGGCGGACGCGGTGAAGGCCCTCGGCGCCGACGAGACCGTCGACCGCGACGCCGATCCGGTTTCGGTCCTGGGACCCGACTCGGTCGATATGGTGGTGGACCTGGTGGCCGGTCCGGGCTGGCCGGCGCTGCTGGATGTGCTGCGGAAGGGCGGACGCTACGCCACGGCGGGGGCCATCGCCGGCCCGCTGGTCGAACTCGATGTCCGCACCCTCTATCTGAAGGACCTCACGCTCTTCGGCTGCACCTTCCAGGAGGACGCGGTGTTCGAGAATCTGGTCGGATACATCGAACGCGGCGAGATCCGGCCGGTGGTGGCCAAGACCTATCCCCTGGTCGATATCCGGACCGCCCAGGAGGATTTCCTGGGCAAGGGGTTCACCGGCAAGCTGGTGCTGGTCCCGCCGCGCTGACGGTATGGGTTGTCGGATCGGCCCGGAGCGAATTGGCCCCTACCGGATCGGCCCCTATCGGATCGGTAGCGCGATCAGTTCCGGCTCGCCATTGCGGAGATAGCGGACCAGGACGCTGCGCTTGTTCGATTCTTCCGCCTTGCGCATCAGGTCGACCACATCGCCCGGCGTCGCGACCGACTCCGTGTCGATCTCCAGGATGATGTCGCCGGCCTGCATGCCCTTGTCGTCCGCCGGACTGCCGGAGGCGACGTCGGTGACGACGACGCCCTCCACATTGCTGCCGAGGCCGAAGCGCTCGATCACCCCCTCGGTGACCGGCGCCAACTGCAGGCCGACACGGCCCAGCGCGCGTTCGACCGGGCTGTCCCCGCTCGGGGTGCTGGCGAGCAGACCGGTCCGCTCCGCCTCCTCCAGCTCGCCGACCTTGATGGTCAGGTCCACGGCCTCGCCGTTGCGCCAGATCGTGACCGGGGTATCGGCGCCGACCTCGGTATCGCCGACGATCCGGACGAGCCCCCGGGGATCCTCGATGTCCTTGCCGTTGAACTCGATGATGACGTCGCCCGCCTTCATGCCGGCGCCTTCGGCCGGCCCGGTCTCGGTGACGGCGGCCACCAGGGCGCCGCGCGCCAGTGGCAGGGACAGGGTCTCGGCGATGTCGTCGGTCACCGGCTGAATGCGGACGCCGATCCAGCCCCGGCGGGTCCGGCCGAACTCGATCAGCTGGTCGATGACCTTGCCGGCGAGCGAGGTCGGAACCGCGAAGCCGATGCCGACGGAACCGCCGGTCGGCGAGAAGATCGCCGTGTTGATGCCGATCACCTCGCCATCCATGTTGAACATCGGGCCACCGGAGTTCCCCCGGTTGATAGAGGCGTCGGTCTGGATGAAGTCGTCATAGCGCCCCTGGCCGATATCGCGGCCCCGCGCCGAGACGATCCCGGCGGTCACCGTGCCGCCGAGGCCGAAGGGATTGCCGATGGCGATCACCCAATCGCCAATTCGGGTCTTGCTGCTGTCGCCAATCGGAACCGCCTTCAGGCTCTGCCCCGCCGGATCGACCTTGAGGACGGCGATGTCGGTCTTCTCGTCCCGCCCGATGATCTCGGCGGGCAGCTCGACATCGTTGGACAGCGTGACCCGGATCTCGTCGGCATCCGCGATCACATGGTTGTTGGTGACGATGATCCCGCTGGCATCGATGATAAAGCCGGAGCCGAGCGAGGTGGAGGGCCGCTGCTGCGGCCGCTCGCGGTCGAAGAATTCCGGAAACAGATCCTGGAACGGCGAATCCGGCGGCAGGCGGAACTGCGGGCCGTCGTCGGACGGCGCCTCGGGAGCCTGGCTTGTGGAGATGTTCACCACCGACGGCAACAGGCGTTCGGCCAGATCGGCGAAACTGTCCGGCGCGGAAGCCGCAGACGCACCCCCGGAAACCATGACTGGGGTGACGATCAGGAGAGTGGCGGCGGCAAGGGCCGTCCGGAGCGGTTTCAGGAACATCGCAGTCCTCATTTTTCTCGTGAGAGAAGGCTATCCTCAGATGGCGGGGCGGGAAACGAAAAACCCCGCGGACGCTCTCCTTACGACCCGAATTGGGCAGGAAAGCGGCGCGGGGTCCGTCACGGAATCAAACGCCCGTTTCTACTCGTCGGCGGGGCTCCGGTCCGTATCCGACCGGCCGGTAATCCCTTGCAGAGAGTTGAAGAACTCGAAGAAGTCGCTGTCCGGGGAGAGGACCATGGTGGTATCCGACCCGCTCAGCGCCGTCCGGTAGGCCTCCATCGACCGATAGAAGGCGAAGAAATCCGGGTCCTTGCCGAAAGCTTCGGCATAAATCCGGATCGCCTGGCTATCCCCCTCACCGCGCAGCTCCTGGGCCTGCCGCTCGGCGGCGGCGAGAATCACCGTCTGTTGGCGGTCGGCGTCGGACCGGATCTGCTGCGAAAGCTCCTCGCCCTCGGCGCGGAATTCCGAGGCTTCCCGCTCCCGTTCGGAACGCATCCGGTTGAAGATCGCTTGGCTGGTTTCTTCCGGATAATCGGCCCGGCGGATCCGCACTTCGACGATTTCGATACCGAGACGGTTGGCCTCGACATTCACTTCGCCGCGGATCTGATCGATCAGGCCCTGACGTTCGTCGGAGAGGATCTGCGGCAGCGACACGTTACCAAGCACCCGGCGCAGGGCCGAGTTGATGATCGCCGAAAGCCGCGAGCGGGCGCCGGTCTCGTTGCCGACGGTCTGAAAGAAGCGCAGCGGGTCTTCGATCCGGAACCGGCCGAAGGTATCCACATCCATCCGCTTCTGGTCGATCAGGATGACCTGCTGACGCGGCGGATCGAGCGGCAACGTCCGCTTCTCGTAGAACTGGACATCCTGGATGAAGGGGATTTTCACCTTGAGGCCCGGATCTTTGATCGCCCGCTTCGGCTCACCGAACTGCAGGACCAGCGCCTGCTGGGTCTGATGCACGGTGAAGAGGGCGCTTGAGCCGACGACGATGACGGCGATGGCGAGGACGCCAAGAACGATGGCGACGATACGTTTCATTGTTTCGTTCCCTGACTACGGCCCTAGTTGGTTCGGGATTGCTGCTGGCGCTTCTGGACTTCCGGCAGCGGCAGATAGGGCACCACGCCCTGGCCGCCGCCCTCACCGATCGCGTCGTCGATGATCACCTTGTTCACGCCGCCCAGAACCTGCTCGAGGGTTTCGAGATAGATCCGCCGCTTGGTGACGTCCTCGGCGATGCTATAGGCCGCGTAGACCTGATTGAAGCGGTTGGCGTCACCGGTCGATCGCTCCACGACCTCTTCCTTATAGGCCCGCGCTTCCTGGATCAGCCGTTCCGCCTGACCCCTGGCCCGCGGGACGATGTCGTTACGATAGGCTTCCGCTTCGTTCCGGGTCCGCTCCTTGTCCGCCTTGGCGCGCTGCACCTCGTTGAAGGCGTCGATGACGTCCTGCGGCGGATCGACCGCCTGAAGCTGAACGGAACGGATTTCGATACCGGCCAAATACTCGTTCAACAGCCGCTGCATTTCTTCCTGGGCCCGCTGTTCGATGACCAGACGGCCCTCGGTCAGCGTGGTCTGGATCGGCGTCTGGCCGACGATTTCCCGCATCACCGATTCGGCGGCCGCCTTCACGGTCAGATCGGGGCTGCGGATATTGAAGAGGAACTGACCGGCATCCTGGATCCGCCAGAACACGACGAAGTCGATGTCGACGATGTTCTCGTCCCCGGTCAGCATCAGGCTTTCCTCGGGCACGTCGGCGACGCTGCTGCCCCGCGATGTGGTCTGGCCGGTGGAGCGGAAGCCCACCTCGATCCGGTTCTCGCGGGTCACATCGGGGGTGATCACGGTCTCGATCGGGGTCGGCAGATGGTAGTGCAGGCCCGGCTGGGTCGTATTGATCCACTCGCCGAAGCGCAGGACCACGCCTTGCTCGTTGGGCTGCACCCGATAGAAACCGCTGAACAGCCAGATCGCGACCAGCACGGCCGCGCCGATCCCGATCAGGATCTTGTTGCCGCCGCCGCCCGGAATGAACTTTTTGAGATTGTCTTGGCCGCGGCGCAGAAGCTCTTCGACGTCGGGCGGGGTCGGGCCGCCGGGACCGCGACCACCGCCGCCGCCACCGCCGCCACCTTGCGGCCGGCCCCACGGGCTGCCGCCATTTCCACCGCTACCGCCGCCGCCCCACGGGCCGCCGGATCCACCTTTATTATCCCAGGGCATTGTTGCTCCCTTGAACCTGGAGAAGTCGACACACACAAACATAGGTGCCGCACTTGGACATGACAGATGCACAGATAGGGGTTAATGCGTCGCGATGCCAGCGCTTCCCGCCGCCGAAGGGTCGCAGGGGGGTGGATTATCCACAGCGAATTCGGGTCGATCCACGCGTCCCCTCTTGAGAGACCGGCCTCAGACAGCGTATATTGTGGTGAAGTGAACAAGAAACACTAAATATGGTGACCCATGGAGCAGTATCACGCTTTGATGCGTCGGGTTCTGGAAGAGGGAGCCACCAAGACCGACCGCACCGGCACCGGCACCAAATCGGTTTTCGGCCATCAGATGCGCTTCGATCTCGGGGCCGGTTTTCCGTTGGTGACGACCAAGAAGCTGCATCTGCGCTCGATCCTTCACGAGCTTCTCTGGTTCATAAAAGGCGAGACGAATATCGCCTATCTGAAGCAAAACAAGGTTTCCATCTGGGATGAATGGGCCGACGACAATGGTGACCTAGGTCCGGTTTACGGGCGGCAATGGCGCTCGTGGCCCGCGCCCGCCGGTGAGATGTCCGGTGGAGGGTCGATCGACCAACTCGGCCGCATCGTCGATCAGATCAGGACCAACCCGGACAGCCGCCGGCTGGTGGTCTCGGCCTGGAATGTGGCCGAACTCGACCAGATGGCGCTCGCCCCCTGTCATTGCCTGTTCCAGTTCTATGTCGCCGACGGCAGGCTGTCGTGCCAGCTCTATCAGCGCAGCGCCGACATCTTTCTGGGCGTGCCCTTCAACATCGCGTCCTACGCCCTGCTGACCCTGATGGTGGCGCAGGTGACCGGCCTGAAACCGGGCGATTTCGTGCACAGCTTCGGCGACGCCCATCTCTATCTCAATCATCTCGATCAGGCCCGGGAACAACTTTCCCGCGATCCCTATCCGCTGCCGGAGATGCATCTCAATCCGCACCGGACTGACCTCGACGCCTTCGTCTTCGAGGATTTCGAACTGGTCGGATATCAGGCCCATCCGCATATCCCGGCCCCGGTCGCGGTCTGACGCCATGGCGCCGCAAAAAGGCCGACCGGAAATCGGCCGCCCCGAGATTGGTCTGATCGCCGCCGTCGCCAAGGCCAACGTCATCGGCAAGGACGGTCACATGCCCTGGCATCTGCCGGCCGACCTCAAGCGCTTCAAGCGGGTGACCAGCGGCCACCCGATCCTGATGGGGCGCAAGACCTTCGAGGCGATCGGCCGGCCGCTGCCCAACCGGCGCAACATCGTGATCACGCGTCAGGCGGATTTCGAAGCGCCCGGCGTCGAGACGGCGTCCTCGCTGGAGGACGCGCTGGCCCTGGCCGGCGACGCGCCGACGGTCTTCGTCATCGGCGGCGGCGAGATCTACGCCGCGGCCCTGCCGCTCTGCGATTTTCTCGATCTCTGCGAAATCGACCTGGAGGTCGCGGGCGACGCCTTCTTTCCGGCCTTCGACCGGGCGGAATTCACGGAGGAAAGCCGCGAGACCTTTCCGCCGGACGGCGACACCCCGGGCTACAGCTTCGTGCGCTACCGGCGTTTGCCCAAGAAGTGACCGGGGGACAGGTCTGCTCTGCCGCGAAGCGGTTCCCCCGTGCTTTCGGATTTGCTAAAGCGTCACGTACTGATTATCGACAAAGCGGTGGAGGAACACCATGACTGCGTGCATTACCGGTTGGGCCCATTTGCAGTTCGGCAAGCGGGAAGACGATGTCGAGGAGATGATCGTCAAAGTCGCCGTCGACGCCCTCGAAAACGCCGGGCTGAGCCCCGATGACATCGACATGATCTATGTCGGCCAGTTCAACGGCGGCTTCGACCGGCAGGAGTTCCCCTCCTCCCTGGTCCTGCAGGCGGATCCGCGCTTTCGCTTCACGCCCTCGACCCATGTGGAGAACGCCTGCGCCACCGGCACGGCGGCGATCCACCAGGCGATCAACGTGATCGAGGCGAAAAAGGCCAAGCGGGTCCTGGTCGTCGGTGTCGAGAAGATGACCGCCGTCTCCGGCCGCCAGGTCGGCGAAACCCTGATCAAGGCCGCCTATCTCAAGGAAGAGGGCGACATCCCCGCCGGCTTCGCCGGTGTCTTCGGCAAGATCGCCGAGCTTTACTTCCAAAAGCATGGCGACCAGTCTGACGCGCTCGCCCGGATCGCCGCCAAGAACCACAGCAACGGCGCCAAGAACCCCTTCGCCCATATGCAGAAGGACGTGGGCTACGACTTCTGCCGCACCGAGAGCGAAAAGAACCCGAAGGTCGCCGGACCGCTCAAGCGCACCGATTGCTCCCTGGTCTCCGACGGCGCCGCGGCCGTCGTGCTGACGGATGTCGATACCGCCCTGGGCTCCGATAAGGCCATCGCCTTCCGGGCCGCCCAGCAGGTCAACGATTTCCTGCCCATGTCGAAGCGCGACATCACGCTTTTCGAGGGCTGCGAGGTGGCCTGGAAGAAGGCGTTCGACCAGTCCGGCCTCAGCCTGGACGATCTGTCCTTCGTCGAGACCCATGACTGCTTCACCATCGCCGAACTGCTGGAATACGAGGCGATGGGCCTCGCCAAGCGCGGCGAAGGCGCCAAGATCGCCGAAGAAGGCCAGACGGAGATGGACGGCAAGCTGCCGGTCAACCCGTCGGGGGGGCTCAAGTCCAAGGGCCATCCGGTCGGCGCCACCGGCGTTTCCATGCACGCCATCGCCGCCATGCAGCTCGCCGGGGAGGCGGGCGACTTCCAGGTAAAGGACGCCAAGCTCGGCGGCATCTTCAACATGGGCGGTGCCGCCGTCGCCAACTATGTCTCCATCCTCGAACGGGTGAAGTAGGCGCTGCCTTCCCCCTCATCCCAACCTTCTCCCCCTCTCCCGATCGGGGAGAGGGCCGGGGAGAAGGCCGGGCTGAGGGACATTCTTATCCCAGGAGTTCCCGGACCCGTTGGCGGACGAAGGGCAGGACCTCCGCCTCGAAAACCGGATAGCGCTTGAGCCACATCGTGTTGCGCGGGCTCGGATGGGGTGCTGGCACGTAATCCGGCGCGAAATCCCGCCAGTCGGCGACCACATCGGCCAGCTTGCGGCCTTTGACCCGCTCCCCGAGATACCGGTTGAGCGCGTAGCTCCCGACCAGAAAGGTCATCCCGACCTCGCCCATCATCGCCAGCATCCGGGGATGCCAGGTCGGCGCGCAGACCTCCCGGGGCGGACAGTCGCCGCCGCGCGGCAGCCGGCCCGGATAACAGAACCCCATGGGCATGAAGGCGATCTTGGTCGGATCGTAAAAGGTCGTCTCGTCGACCCCGAGCCAATCCCGCAGCCTTTTGCCGGACATGTCCTGGAACGGCCGCCCGGCCTCATGGGCCTTGGTGCCGGGCGCCTGACCGACGATCAGGATTTTCGCCTCGGGATGGACCTGGAAGACCGGTTTCGGGCCGAGCGGCAGATCGGCGCAGAGCGTACATGCCCTTGCCGCCGCGATGACCTGCTGCGACGCCGTCATGGTCAGGCGGCGGCGTGCGCGTTCAGCAACCGGCCGACATAGTCGGGGACCACCCGGGTCGCCGGGCCGTGGATCGTCTCGTCGAACAGGGTCGCGCCCTCGGAGGGTTCGAGATTGAGCTCCACCGTGTGCCCGGTCCCCTGCAGTTTCACCTCCTGAACGAAGCCGGCGGCCGGATAGACATTGCCCGACGTCCCGATCGACAGGAACAGGGCGCAATTGTCCAGCGCGGCGTAGATCCGGTCCATCTCCAACGGCATCTCGCCGAACCAGACCACATGGGGCCGCAACACGGAGGAACGGCCGCAGGCGGGACAGGGCGACGACAGGCTCATATCGCCGGGCCAATCGTGCACGGTGCCGCAGTCCTCGCAGCGGCCACGCAGCAATTCCCCATGCATGTGAATGAGATTCCGGCTGCCGGCGCGTTCATGGAGATCGTCGATGTTCTGGGTCACCAGCAGCACCGGCCCGGGCCATTCCCGCTCCAGCCTGGCGAGCGCCTGATGGGCGGCGTTGGGCTCGACATGGGCCTCCTGAAGCTGGCGCCTCCGGGCGTTATAGAAGTCGTGGACGCGGACCGGATTGGCGCGAAACGCCTCCGGCGTCGCCACATCCTCGACCCGGACCTTGGCCCAGATCCCGTCGGCGTCGCGGAAGGTCGCCAAGCCGGATTCCTTCGAGATCCCCGCCCCGGTGAGGATCACGATCGGATCGCCAGGCTTTAGGTCACCGCCCAGGGTCATGCCAGCGCCGGCTCCTTCAGTCGATAACAGGCCTCAGGCGTGTAGGTCGCCCCGCTCCGGCCCAGATGACTGGAGAACAGGGTGAACCCATGCACGGTGAACGGCGCGAGCCGGACCAGATTATTACGGGCCATGTAGCTGTGCAGCCTATCGAGACAGGGGTTCTTCAGACGGGCCAGCGTGATATGGGGCGAGAACTTGCGGCCCTCCGGCGGCAGGCCGATGCGGCGGAGGGAACTCTCGATCCGGTCGCGCAGATGCTTGAGCTGCGGATTGCGCTCGATCCCGGCCCACAGCGTGGTGGGCTCGCCCCGCGTCTCGAAGGTACCAAGGCCGGTGATGGAGAGATCGAAACTCGGCGCCACAATGCCGGAGAGCGCCATATCGACATCGTCGGCCATGTCCTCGCGGACGTCGCCGATAAAGCGCAGGGTCAGATGGAGGTTGTCCCAGTCGATCCAGCGCGCCCCGGGCACGCCGCCTTGCAGTTCGGAAAGATCGTCTCGGATATGGTCGGGGAGATCAATCGCGACGAAGAGCCGTTTCATCAGGGCCTCCTTAATTGAGGAATCCGCCGAACCCGGCAGGAAACCCGCCTTGTTTCTGCCCAACGTCGCCCCGACCCCTGCCGAGAAAACCCCGCCTCCGGAAATCCGGAGCCTAGGGGCAGGGGACCGGGGTTTCCCGGTGGACCGCCTCGATCGCGTCCATCACCTCGTCGCTCAGCGCGACGTCGATGGAGCCGATGTTCTCCGCCAACTGCTCCTTCGTCGTCGCCCCGATGATGTTCGCGGTGACGAAGGGCTGCCGGTTGACAAAGCTGAGCGCCATCTGTGCCGGCGCAAGACCGTGGTCCAGCGCGATTTTCACATATTTAGCGGTCTCAACCTGTCCCTTATCCCCTATATAGCGTTTATAGCGCTTCGGGAACAGAGTGATTCGTGCGCCCTCGGGGCGTTTTCCATCCATGTATTTCCCCGTGAGCACCCCCTGGGCGAGCGGCGAGTAGGCCAAAAGCCCGACATGCTCGCGTACCGCCATCTCCGACAGGCCGAGCTCGAAATGCCGGGCCAACAGGTTGTAGGGGTTCTGGATCGAGACGACTCGGGGCAGGTGATGGACCTCCGCCGCCTTGAGGAAGGCGTGAACACCATAGGGCGTCTCGTTCGAGAGCCCCACCGCCCGGATTTTGCCGGCCTTCACCATGTCTGCCAGTGCCGCGAGCGTCTCCTCCGCCGGGGTCCCGGCCTGGGCCTTGCTATGATCGAACAGCATGCGGCCGAAATTGTTGACCGGCCGGTCCGGCCAATGAAGCTGGTAGAGATCGATATAGTCGGTCTGAAGCCGCGCGAGGCTTGCATCCACCGCCGCCTCGAGATTGGCGCGGGTATGGGCCGAGGTGCCGCCGCGGATATGGGCGAAATCGGCGCCGGGACCGGTCGCCTTGGTCGCGACGATGACCTTGTCGCGGTTCCCCCGTGCCTTCATCCAGGTGCCCAGCACCCGCTCCGAATCGCCCTGGGTTTCCGGCTTCGGCGGCACCGGATACATCTCGGCCGTGTCGTAGAAGGTCACGCCGCCGTCGAGCGCCTGGTCCATCAGGGCGTGCCCCTCGGCCTCGGTGTTCTGTTGGCCGAACGTCATGATGCCATAGCAAATCAGGCTGACCTCGATGTCGGTCAGGCCGAGACGGCGATATTCCATCTGTCTGAAACCTTTAGCGTTTTAGAAGAAAAGGGTGATGACCCCGGTATAACCGTAAAGCCGGTCGTGGGAAATCTCGCCGTTGGCGAAAAAGCCGACAAAGGGAAAATCGCCCAGTTCATCGCGGATGATGGCGACCTCCTCGCCGGCCGGGCCGAACAGGTTGGGACCCCGGGCGAGGCAGGAGATGTAGATCCCGCCCTTCGGCTCCTTGTTGTGGGTCGCCTTGACCTTGCGCAGCATCCGCCGCAGGTCCGCCTCCGCCGACTCCCGGTCGCGTTTGCAGAACATGACCTTATCACCGGGATTGATCTCCTCGCCGACGCCGATCCAGCCCTGCTCCGGGTCGATCGCGATCATGTTGCGCACGAGATAGTCGTTCATGTCCGAGCCGGGCACCGGAAAGGCGACATAGATCGACCCGCCCAGCTTGCTCAGATCCTCCGCATATTCGGGTCCGATGTCCTGGATCAGCGCGTCGAGCGCCGGGCGGCCGTCGAGTTCCTTCAGGATGTTCTCGTCGCCCTCGGTCACCGTCCTGGTCGGCCCGATCGGACTGCAGCCCTGGGTGAGCCCGGTCGCAATCGGCAGCCAGGCGGAGAACATGACACCCGACACCCCGTGCTCGAGCGCCAGGGGGCGGCCTTGGCTGGCCATCTGCTCATAATGATGCCTGGAACTGGTAAGGCCGCCCGTCAGGAAGGTCGGCACATTCTCGGCCAAAGACTCGATGAGATGGGCCACCGGCGGGTGGCGCGGATCCGCGTGGACCAGGGTCAGGGTCGGATGTTGGTTCTCGATCCACTCGCGATGCAGAAGATCGAGCTCGATCGTGCTTTCGCGCACCGGACCGAAGGGCCGCACACTGCCTTCCGGCACGGTCCCGACCATCACGGCGATGGCCGGTTCGTCGAAACTCTCGCCCGCCGTCGACAGGATCCCGATGCCGACGGTGCCGGTCCAGGTATCGATCTTGGTCGCGTGCATCAGCCGGTCGGCGATGTCGGCGAGGTGACCGGCGTGGTGATCGGTCGCATAGAGGAAGCCGACATTGGCCCCGTCGGGGACCTCAAGATGGGTGATCAGCGCGTCGGTCGCGACTTTCCAGTCGGACGCCGCGGCGTGGGCCACGTCGAAATCGAGAATGGCGCTTTCGGTCACTGAACACTCTCCAGAAGATCGGTCACATAAGGGGTGATGCGTTCGACGATGATGTCCACCCCCTTTTCGTTCGGATGGATGCCATCGCCCTGGTTGAGGCTGGGCTCGGCCGCCACCCCGTCCAGGAAAAAGGGATAGAGCGCAATCCCATAGGCCTCCGCCAGGGCCGGGTAAAGCCCGTTGAACTCGCTCGTATACTCCGGGCCGAAATTCGGCGGCGCCATCATCCCGGCCAGCAGGACCTCGATCCCCTCGGCCTGGAAGCGTTCGATGATCTGGGAGAGGTTCTGTTTCGTGGACGCGGGATCGATGCCCCGGAGCCCGTCATTGGCCCCCAGTTCGAGAATCGCCGCGTCGGGATCGTCGGCCAGCGACCAGTCGAGCCGAGAAAGCCCGCCCTTGCTGGTGTCGCCGGACACCCCGCCATTGATCACGGTCACGTCAAACCCCTTCTCCCGCAAGGCGGCTTCGAGGTTCGGTACGAAACCTTCCGGCTCGCGCAGGCCGTAGCCGGCGACCAGGGAATCGCCAAGAGCGAGAAGTTTGATCGGTTTGGCCGCCGCCATCGTAGACGGAAGCAAAAGCAGGCCGAGAACGAGGCCCTGCAGAACGCGCATTCCGATTTGCGTTTTGATCCCGGCGCCGCGACCCCCATATCCGAGGCTGTCCGGCGCAAGCCACGACGTCACCGAGCTTAGGAAAGGCAATCTCATCATGGGTCAGTCCAGCATCGAAAAGGGTCAGACGGGCACGGATGGCGGGCCGCTGGTTCGGATCAGCGACGTGCACCTTAACCTGAGGAGCGGGGCCGGCGAGGTCAACATCCTGCGGGGCGTCGATTTCACCGCGCAGAAGGGCGAGACGGTCGCGATCGTCGGCCCGTCGGGTGCCGGCAAGTCGACATTGATGATGGTGATGGCCGGGTTGGAGACGCCGACCGGCGGTGGGGTCGTCGTCGATGGGCAGGATCTGACCAAGCTCAGCGAGGATCAACTCGCGCTGTTTCGCCGCGACCGGGTCGGCATCGTCTTCCAGGCCTTCCGCCTGATCCCGACCATGACGGCGCTCGAAAATGTCGCGGTACCGCTGGAACTGGCCGGCCACGACCATGCCTTCGAGAGCGCCGAGGAGGCGCTGAACGCGGTCGGCCTCGGCCACCGGATGACCCATTACCCCTCGCAGCTTTCCGGCGGCGAACAGCAACGCACCGCGCTGGCGCGCGCCGTGGCGACCAAGCCGTCGCTCATTCTGGCCGACGAGCCGACCGGCAACCTCGACGGTACGACCGGCGAAAAGATCATCGACCTGCTGTTCGGCCTCAGCCGGCAGCAGGGCGCGACCCTCGTGCTGATCACCCATGACGAGGGCCTTGCCGCCCGATGCGACCGCCGCGTCCACATCGCCGACGGGCAGATCACCGAGATCGATACCGTCGTGAAACCCGGTACGCCGATGGCCAAGAGCGCCTGAGCGCGGGAGCCCCGATCATGAACAGCCTGCCCGTCTCCCTCCGCTTCGCGCTGCGCGAATTGCGCGGCGGCATCGCCGGATTCCGAATCTTCCTGGCCTGTCTGGCGCTCGGCGTCGGCGCCATCGCCGGTGTCGGCTCGGTTTCCAACGCGCTGTTGACCAGCCTGCAGGACGATGCCCGCGACATTCTCGGCGGTGACGTGGACGTGCGGGCCATTCACATCGAGATCCCACCGGAGGTCCGATCCTATCTGGAGGATGCGGGCACCGTCTCCCGGACCGCCGAACTGCGCAGCATGGCCCGGGTGGAGGACGCGGACAGCCGCTCGCTGGTGCAGTTGAAGGCGGTAGACGATTCCTATCCGATCGCCGGCCAGGTGGTCTTGCGCTCCGGCATACCGCTGTCGGAGGCGCTGGCGCCGGTCGACGGCGTGTACGGGGCCGTCGTCGAGGACCGGCTGCTGACCCGGCTCGGTATCGAGGTCGGCGACGCGGTCCGGGTCGGGGCCGCGACCTTCGAGATCCGCGACGTCATCACCCAGGAGACGGACCGCGCGGTCAACTTCGCGAGTTTCGGCCCGCGCCTGATGGTCGACGACGAGTCCCTGCCCCAGACCGAACTGATCCAGCCGGGCAGCCTGATCACCTGGCATTACCGGGTCGTTCTGCCGGAAGGCACCGATCCCGGCGTCTTCATGACCGATCTGCGCGAGGCCTTTCCGGAAGGCGCCTTCCAGATCCGCGGCTTGAGCGAAGCCGCCCCGGGCCTGAAGCGGATCATCGTCAACATCACCCAATTCCTGACCCTGGTCGGCCTCACCGCGCTTCTTGTCGGCGGTGTCGGCGTGGGTAACGCGGTGCGGAGCTATGTCGACGGCCGGATGACGACCATCGCCACCCTGCGCTGCGTCGGCGCGACCGGGCCGCTGGTGTTCCAGACCTATCTCACCCTGGTCGCGGTGATCGCGGCGGCGGGTATCGCCATCGGCCTTGTGATCGGCGCCATTCTGCCGGTCATTCTCGGCGGCCTGTTGGAGGATCTGTTCCCGGTCAAGGTCGCCTTCGCGATCGATGGGCTGTCGCTCGGGATCGCCGCCCTGTTCGGCTTCCTGACCGCCTTCGGTTTCGGCATCTGGCCGCTTGCGAAAGCGCGTGAGGTGCAGCCATCGAGCCTGTTCCGGGACGCCATCGCGCCGGTCAGCGGCCTGCCCCGCCCGGTCTATATCGCGGCGACCGGCGCCATCCTGCTCGCCCTCGCCGCCCTGGCGATCCTCTCCTCGACGGATCAGCGTCTCGCCGTCTCCTTCGTCGGCGGGTCATTGGTCGCCTTCATCCTGTTCTTCGCGGCCGCCCACGGCCTGATGCAGCTCGCCCGACGGACCAAGAAGCCGAAGCGTGCCGATCTGCGTCTGGCGATCGCCAATCTCCACCGGCCGGGCGCCGCCACGCCGAGCGTCGCGGTCAGCCTCGGCCTCGGCCTGACGGTGCTGGTGGCGGTGGGCCTGGTGCAGGCCAATGTCGCCCGTCAGGTCACGGAGCGCGCGCCGAAGGAGGCGCCGTCCTACTTCTTCATCGATATCCAGCCGCAGCAAAAAGAAGGCTTCCTGGAAACGGTCACCGCCTTTGACGGCGTCTCCGACGTCAACACGACCCCGATGGTCCGGGGCCGTATCGCCAGGATCAACGGCGTCCCGGCGGCCGAGGCGACCATCGCCCCGGACGTGACATGGACCTTGAACGGGGACCGGGGGGTGACCTTCTCCGCCGCCCAGCCGGGGAATACGACCCTGGTCGCCGGCGAATGGTGGCCCGAGGACTATAGCGGGCCGCAGCTCGTCTCCTTCGACGCCAATATCGCCGCCGGTTACGGCATCGGGATCGGCGACACAATCACGGTCAACGTGTTGGGCCGCGAGGTCACGGCCGAGATCGCCAGCCTGCGGACGATCGACTGGACCAGCTTCCAGATCAACTTCCTCATGGTGTTCTCGCCAGGCATCCTGGAGAACGCGCCCCATACGGTGCTCGCCACCCTGCAAGCGGACGGACCGGAGACGCAGACCGCCGTCGAGCGGGCGGTGACGGCGGAGATGCCGAACGTCACCGCCATCAGCGTCGCCGAGGCGGTGGAGACCGCCAACGGAATCCTCGACAATGTCGGCCAGGCGGTCCAGGTGGTCGCCGGTGTCGCGATCCTGGCCGGGACCCTGGTGCTCGCCGGCGCCATCGCGGCGGGCCATCGCCGGCGGCTTTACGACGCGATCATCCTCAAGGTCTTGGGCGCCACCCGGGGCAATGTGGTGACCGCCTATGCCATCGAATACGGCCTCCTCGGCCTGTTGATCGCCATCGTCGCCGGCTTCGTCGGCACAGGCGCGAGCTATGCGGTGGTGACCCAGGTGATGCGCGGTGACTTCGCGATATCCTGGGCGACGCTGGGATGGACGACCCTGGTCTCGACGGCGATCACCCTGATCCTCGGCCTGGTCGGAACCTGGCGGGCCCTCGGGCAAAAGCCGGCGCCGTTGCTCAGGAACGAATAGACGGGACGATTTTCGCCATCTTTTCAGGGCTCGATGCTATCCTGACTGACGTGAAGGATAAGGATCGGGCGATGAAACGACTTCTTGTGATGGCGGCCCTCACCACCCTGCTCTCGGGTCCCGTGGCAGCACAGCAGGAAACCCCTGACGAGATTGCCCGGGAAGGCCTGGAGAAACTGATGCGGGCCATGGAGCTGTTCATCGGCACCATCCCGCTCTACGAGGCCCCCGAGATCCTGCCCAATGGCGACATCATCATCCGCCGGGTGCCGCGCGGCGACGCCCCTCAGTGGAAGCGGGAGCCGGAGGACGGCGGCCAGGAGCCGCCGCCCGACGACAGGGCTTAAGCACGACAGGGCTTAAGCACGACAGGGCTTAATCTGATACCAGATCGTCGAACCAGGTCGGCACCACCTTGCCGTTCCACATCTCGCAATGGGCCGCCTGCTCGATCGATTGGTCCAGAGGCATCCACGGGTTGAGATAGGCAGGATCGTCTTTTGCCGGATAGATCAGCGGCAGCTTCGCGTTCGGTGTCCAGGCGTGGTCGGCGGTGAACCCGTCCGGATCCGCCGCGAAGGCGGCCCAATCCTCGGTCATCGGGGTGATCCCGCCGGTCTGCCCGCCACTGGAGAAGACGAACGGAATCTCATAGCCATGGCAGACCGCCTGATACTGATCGCTGTCATGGACATTGCAAACCTTGGAGCCGGGAAAGACGTTGTCCTGGGGCTCCGGCTTGTGGCTGAAGACATACATGGACACCCCCTTGCCCCGGAGCGTCGCCTGGGTCGCCGCCGTCGCCGTGCCGCAGCGGAAGACGAGATCGGTCGCGACCTGGGAGAAGGCGGTCTGCGCGCGGCTGGCGATCAACAGGTTGACCCCGGTCTCGGTCGCGACGAAGCCACTGGTTTTCGACGTGAAGTTGGCGCAGGACCCACCTTTGTTGTTCCCGCAGTAGGGATTGACCTTGGCACCCGTCTCCGGTGACAGCGCGGTCACCTTGACCAACTCCTGATTGGCGGTGCTGGCCGACGCTGGTACCTCCAACAGACTGTTGACGACGGTCGGATACAAGGCGTTGAGCAGCAGGCTGACCTGGTTCTTCGGGTCCCGCATCATGTCGACGAACAGATCGCCCTCGTCCCGGTTGGTGCCGATCAGGATCGGGATCGGGGTGGCATCCGGATTGAAGCCCTGGCGTCCCGGCTGGCTGTCGAACAGCACCTGATCATAGTCGCCGACGAAGGGCGTCCAGGGAAGGATTGCATACCACTTGGCCGGCGAGGGCGAGCCAAGCAGTTCGCCCAGCAGAGCGGTGAGGTTGAGCTGCTCGCCGATGATCTCGCCGATCATCTCGCGGGAGGGGTCGTTCTTGATCTGCTCATAGCTCTTATTATAGTCGAAGGTCGCTCGATTGTCCCTTGATCCATTGCTATAACTGCAATTGTTGTCCACCGGCTGGCCACTATCCACGATGTTGTAGAGTAACAGGCAGGACTCGAGATTGACCTGATCCAGAATGCCGATCGGCCCGGACTGGCTCTGGACCTGGACGTCCTGACGATAGGGGACATTGAGCGGATTGCTCTCCATGATCGCGCCGCGGAACAGGGGCGCCGTGTTGCCGCCGCCATATTCCCCGTCGGTGTTGAAGGCGAGCAGGCCGACCGACATGGCCCCCGCACTCTCGCCGAAGATCGTCACCTGGCCGTTGTCGCCTCCAAAGGCGCCGATATGGTTGTGTACCCATTGCAGGGCGAGCCGCTGATCGGTGATCCCGAAATTACCCGGCGCCGACGTCTCGCCTCTGGCATCGTGATAAAAGAAGCCCAACGCGCCGAGCCGGTAGTTGATGGTCACCACCACCAACTGCTGGCCGACGGCCTCCGCCGCCGCGACCAACCCCTGGCCGTTATAGGCGCCGGATGCGATGTCGAGCCTCTTGGTCTCGGGATCGAGGGCGATGCCGGCGGAGGACGAGCCGGTGATGAAGGCCCCGCCATGGATGAAGACCATCACCGGCGCGTTGCTGGCATCCTTGGTCGCCCAGACATTGAGGAACAGACAGTCCTCGCTCTGCCATTGTTGGATCTGGATCGGATCGGCGAAGCGCATGTCGTACATGGTCGGATGAACCTCGAACCCTGGCTGCGGGCAGATATCGCCATAGGCCTGGGCGGGGATCGTTTCCTCATTCTGATAATCCGACGCGAAGACGGCCCGCTCCCAACG
The DNA here is from genome assembly GCA_024743275.1 of Alphaproteobacteria bacterium. Lineage (GTDB taxonomy): Bacteria > Pseudomonadota > Alphaproteobacteria > JANSWW01 > JANSWW01 > JANSWW01. The sequence continues at coordinate 295,458 of JANSWW010000003.1, read as the reverse complement.
GGCGGCGGTTCCATAGCGGATCCCCAGATAGGCCGAGATGTCGGCCCCGCGCGAACTGGTCGCGATCCCGCAGAAGGTCGTGTTGCCGACCTTCGCCGTGGGATATGCCTCGCCTTCGCATGCGGCGGTCTGCGCCGCCGCCGGAACAGCCGTCCAAGCTGCGAGCATTAGCAGCGCGCCGACCGCAAAAAGTCCTTTCCACACACCCATATCGCCCTCTCCTGCATCCAAAGCATTATTCACAAACTCAATATAACAACTTTCGATTACATTTTCGTTGAATAAATTAGTGCTCATTCGTGACAAGACATGGCGGCCCTGCCCGTCCCTCAAGCGTCTGGGAGGACCGCTTCCTTTCGTGCTAGGGAGTTAAGTCTCCCGTAGCGGCATGGATCGGCCATGGACAACGCCTCACCGCTCAAAAGACGGCTCAGCCTGCCCCTGTTGACCCTCTACGGGTTGGGGGTGACGATCGGCGCCGGGATCTATGTGCTGGTCGGCGCCACGGCGGCGGAAGCCGGCTTCTACGCCCCGATCTCCTTTCTGATCGCCGCCGTTGTCGTCGGCTTCACCGGTTTCTCCTATTGCGAGATGGCGACCCGGTATCCGGTCAGCGCGGGGGAGGCGACCTATGTCCGGGAGGGCCTACGCTCCCCCACGCTCTGCCTCGCCGTCGGCCTGCTCGTGGCCGCATCGGGCGTCGTCTCGTCGGCGGCGGTCTCGATCGGCGCGGCGAACTACCTGCAAACGCTTGTGCCCCTTCCCACGCCCCTGCTGACCACCATGGTCGCCATCGTCGTCGGCGCCGTCGCCGTGTGGGGCATCCTGCAGTCGGTGACCGTGGCCGCCGCGCTCACCCTGGTCGAGATCGGCGGGCTGATCATGGCGGTGGTCGCGGGGATCGCCATAAATCCCGACGCCGTGGCGGAGATCGGCCGCACGCTGCCGCCCTTCGAATGGGAGGCCTGGACCGGCATCGCCGCCGCCACCCTGCTCGCCTTCTTCGCCTTTGTCGGGTTCGAGGATATGGCCAATGTCGCCGAGGAGGTGAAACGCCCCCATTGGACCATGCCCAGGGCGATCGTGCTCACACTCGTCGTCACGACGGTGCTCTACATCCTGGTCGTCAGCGTGGTCGTTCTGGTGGTCCCGATGGAGCAGTTGGTCGGCTCTTCCGCTCCTCTCGCCCTGATCTTCGACCAGTACGACCCGGCGATCCGCTCCGCCTTCGGATTGATCGCCATCGTCGCCACCGTGAACGGGGTCCTGATCCAGATGATCATGGCCTCCCGCGTCCTATACGGCCTCGGCGCCATGGGATCGCTGCCGAAGATCATGGCCCAGGTCAGCCCACTGACCAGCACGCCGGTCATCGCCACCGTCACGGTCACCGTCCTGGTGCTGCTCTTCGCCCTGCTCCTGCCGGTCGCTCAGTTGGCGGAGACGACCTCGACCATCGTGCTGGCGGTCTTCACCCTGGTGAACGCCTCGCTGATCTGGATCAAGCGGCGGGGCGACGCGGTCCCGGAAAATGTCTTCACGGTGCCCCTGTGGGTACCGGTCGTCGGCTGTGTCACCAGTGTCGCGCTGCTCTTTTCGGGATTCCTCTGAGTCAAAAAAATTGAGCCAAAAACGGGGCCTTTTGATCTAGATCACACACAGCCGGCGCGCCGGCCATAGGATTCCGCCTCAAACGAGACCCTATGAGGAGGACAGGTCATGGTTGAACCGAGCCCACACACCCAATCCGCCTTCTGGCCCACCCTTTTCGATCCGATGCGCCGGCTCGGCTCTCAGATCGCCGAGTTCTTCAGCCCGCCCTCCGACGCCTCCCGGACGGACGACGCCTATGTCGTTCAGATCGAACTGCCGGGCGTGAAGGAAGAGGACATCAATGTCGACATCGAGGGCAATTTGATCACCATCAAGGGCGAGAAGCGCACAGAGAAAGAGGAGAAGGGAAAGACCTATTTCTTCTCCGAACGGACCTATGGATCGTTCCAACGCGCCTTCCGCCTGCCGCCGGATGTGGACCACGAGGCGATTGAGGCCCACACCGACAACGGGGTCCTGACGCTGACGATGGGCCGCAAGAAGGAGCAGTCGGAAGAAGGCCGCTCGATCCCGATCAAAAGCAAATACAGCCTCTGAACTGTGTTGAGATCGAAAGGGGGGCCGAGCGCCCCCCTTAATTTAGACGATCTTAGGCAACTTCGGAATATGGACCGAAAAGTGGATTGAGTATTGTTTGATGTGTGTGGCCTCGATCATCGGAAGGATAACGTCGGAACTTGCCGCTGGGTCCGTAGCTGTGTAGAGCGGCAAATCCACTAGGTTTTCGTTTTTGTCAGAAGTTTGCCATTTCTTCGGCGTGAATTCGGCGAGCTTCAAATTCTTATATAACCGTTCACCTTCGCCCCGTCTGATGGCGGCGTCCACCGCCTCCTCGAACGCGTATTTTGCCGCACCACCGAAATATCCCCAGATCGTCTCGATCACACCTTCGGGCGTGATGTCCGGTTCGGGGGCAAAAGACGACGGGAAGGACCCGTGGCCGTGGGTCGCTCTCAAGCGATTCCAGGCATGGGGCACCACATCCTGGGTGTTGGCGTAATTCACATTCCAATACATGAAATCGCCTTCCGGATCCTCGGTTTTTGTCAATCCGGTCGGCGTCGGTGGGAACGAAACATGAAACTCGTCGGCGAACCGATCGGTGCCCGGGGACGCTCCCGCCGAAGGTTGAACCAGAACGTCTTTCCAATCGCCCCGGTCCATTTGTCCCGGACCGTAGAGCTGCATTGCCAGTCCCGGAGACAGGGCACCGCCCAGGCTGTGTCCGGTGAACACAAGCGTGTCATCCTTACTGGCGTTGGCCGATAGATAGTCTTTGATGTTGCGTCCCTTGTCGTCCCGCATGTTGAGAAGAGAGTGGACACCCTCTGCGGTAGCGCCGGTGAAGTAAATTTTATCGAAATCAATCGGGGCGTTGCCGATTTCCTGCTCGCTAATGGGCTTGGACGGATCAATGGGGAAAGGGACCATCTGGGTCTTTTTGACCATCGCGTCCTGTTTCAACCAATCGGGAATCGAGTCGAAATTCGTCCCGGCGATGGCGACCACGACCATCCGGTTCGAGATGCTTTTCGCTGCGAAAATCGTGTTTTTGGCCACCCAATCGGCGGCAACCACGATCGGCCCGAAAACGGGCTGCCAATCCGCCCCCTTTAGTTGAGAATATTGAATGCCATCATAGGTCCCACCACCATTCATGATGGTGAAAAAACCTGGAAAACGATGCAAACCGCCACCGTTGATATAGTGTTCCATTGCGTCGTTTAGGGTGGCGGTGACGCCAGCGCGCCCCGAAACCGCATTCGACGCGAAATTGAGCGCCTGGATCGTTTGTACAATATTGAGCACGGTTCCCTGCTCCGTCTTTTGAGACCCCGTCATGCCGATTTCTCCCGGTTGATTTACCCCTCAAGATTGTGCGGCAGCTCCGTTCAATCACTTTTGATGAACGTTGTTCGCGTGTTAACCATACAGAATTTCTTTTTAAATCTGCATTAACTTTTTTGGGTGATTTGATTGCTTTTAGCCGAAAATCCGGTGGAAGACTCTATTTATCGTGCAAGGTCTTGGTTGAACCGAATCGGAAATCGGTGTGGCGCACCGCTGCCGCTTGCTTGCCGTCCTTTAGGCCGCTATACGCTCCGACTCGTTCTAGAACCCGTTTCCTGGAGTATCCCCATGTCCGACATCAAAAAGGTCGTGCTCGCCTATTCCGGCGGCCTCGACACCTCCGTCATCCTGCGCTGGCTACAGGTCGAGCGCGGCGCGGAAGTGGTGACCTTCACGGCCGATCTCGGCGCCAACGAGGACATGGACCGGGCCCGCCGCAACGCCGAGAATTTCGGAGTCAAAGAGATCTTCATCGACGATCTGCGCGAGGAGTTCGTCCGCGATTTCGTCTTCCCGGCCTTCCGCGCCAACGCGCTCTATGAAGGGGTCTACCTGCTCGGCACCTCGATCGCCCGGCCGCTGATCGCCAAGCGCCAGATCGAAATCGCCAAGGATGTCGGCGCCGACGCCGTCTCCCACGGGGCGACCGGCAAGGGCAACGATCAGGTCCGCTTCGAACTCGGCTATTACGCCCTGAAGCCGGACATCAAGATCGTCGCCCCCTGGCGCGAATGGGACCTGGGCAGCCGCACCAAGCTGATCCAATGGGCCCGCGAACATCAGGTTCAGATCCCGGAGGACAAGGTCGGCGAGGCACCGTTCTCGGTCGACGCCAACCTGCTGCACACCTCGTCCGAAGGCAAACTCCTGGAAGACCCCTGGGTCGAGGCTCCGGAATATGTCTACCAGCGCACGGTGAGCCCGGAGGCCGCCCCGGACCAGCCGACCTATATGGAAATCGAGTTCGAAAAGGGCGATCCGGTCGCCGTCGACGGCGTCAAGATGAGCCCTGCCACCCTGTTGACCCATCTGAACGAGGTCGGGGGCAAGAACGGCATCGGCCGACTCGATCTAGTCGAAAGCCGTTATGTCGGGATGAAGTCCCGGGGCATCTACGAGACCCCGGGCGGCACCGTGCTCAACGTCGCCCACCGGGCGATCGAGAGCATCACGCTCGACCGTGGCGAGATGCATCTGAAAGACGACCTGATGCCGAAATACGCCGAGCTGCTCTATAACGGCTACTGGTTCTCGCCGGAGCGCGAGGCGCTGCAGGCCCTGATCGACCGGACCCAGGAGAAGGTCACCGGCGTCGTCCGCCTGAAGCTCTACAAGGGCAACACCACCGTTGTCGGCCGCAAGTCGCCCTACAGCCTCTACTCCGAGCAGCATGTGACCTTCGAGGAAGACAGCGTCTACGACCAGTACGACGCCCACGGCTTCATCAAGCTGAACGCCCTGCGCCTCCGCCTGCTCGGCAACCGCGACGGGCGGTAGGCGAGACAACCGCCCGCCAACGCTTGATACTCTATAAAATAGACTATATATTCCCTGTCGGAGTATCAGCAGGGAGGACGGAGCATGAAATCCCGCATCGGCCTTTGGGGCGGGTCTTGTGCCGTTCGACTGCCGAAGATGGCGGTGGAGACGCTGGGCCTGCACGAAGGCGAAACTATCGAGATCCGAATTGAGAACGACGCCCTCGTCATCCGCCGGGACCGTCCTTCCTATGCGCTGGAAGACTTAGTCGCGGAAGCGCAAGAAGCGACACCTCCACCGTCACTGGACGATGCTCCCCAAGGCGAGGAAGCGTTTTAGTCGATGCTAGACGACGCGCCAGTACCGCCAAGCCTCGACCGTGGCGATCTCGTTTGGCTGAACTTCAACCCGCAGCGGGGACATGAACAGGCCGGCCGACGCCCAGCGGTCGTTATCTCCCCCAGCGCCTACAACGAGATCTCCAACTGCGTCCTCGTTTGCCCCATCACCTCCAACCTCTCACCCTGGCCTTGGAAGGTGATGCTGCCTGCCGGTGGCCCGATTGTGGGAGCGATCCTCGTCGACCAGATCAAATCCGTCGACAGAGTTGCCCGCAACCTTTTGCCGTCAGGCGAAAGACTAGATGACAAGCTTTTCAATGAAGTCTTAGCGCGTCTCGAGACCCTGACCGCCTAGCGGTCGCCCCGCAACGCCGCCAGCGACCGGCGCTGGCGGCCGTCGGCATCGAAATTCGCCGGATCGAGCCACGCCTCGAAGGCATCCCGCAGCGCGGGCCACTCGCTATCGAGGACGCTGAACCAGGCGGTGTCCCGGTTGCGGCCCTTATAGTGGGTCGCCTGCCGGAACGTGCCCTCATAGGTGAACCCGAGCCGTTCGGCCGCCTTCATGGAGGGCGCGTTCACCGCGTCGCATTTCCACTCATAGCGCCGATAGCCGAGATCGAAGGCCCGCTTCATCATGAGATACATGGCCTCGGTCGACAGCGGCGTGCGCTGGGCCAGTGGCGAGAGGTTGATATGCCCGACCTCCATGACACCCGCCTTGGGATCAATCCGAAGATAGGACGCGATCCCGACCGGCTTCCCGGTCGTCTTGTCGATGAGCACGAAAAACAGCGGGTCGTCCCCGCTCTCGATGCTTTCGAACCACGCCCGGTAGTCCACCAACTCCGCGAAGGGGCCGTAAGCGAGATAGGTCCAGTTCGCATCCGTCTCCGCCGTACCGTTGGCGGCGAACAGCCCCTCGGCATGGCGGTGGGAGTCGGCCGGCTCCAGCCGGACCCAATGCCCCTCCATCGCGTCACGCGGCGGTCGTCCCGGAGGCGCCCACCCCTCGGGCAGAGGGTCGCCGATGGGCTGTCCCAAGGCGTTGAGCCGAGAGGTGGTTCGGGTCATGGCCTCAGGCCGAGAGTTCGATCGCGTAATTCTCGATGACCGTGTTGGCGAGGAGCTTCTTGCACATCTCCTCGACCTTGGCGCGGGCGGCGGCCTCGTCGGTGTCGGCGAGATCGAGTTCGATCACCTTGCCCTGGCGGACCTCGTCGACGCCCTCGAAGCCGAGCGAGCCGAGCGCGTTGTGGATCGCCTTACCCTGCGGATCGAGCACGCCGTTCTTCAGGGTCACATGCACCTTTGCTTTCATGATCTCTTCCTCAATGCACCGATTTGGGCGCCTGGCCCATTTCCGCGGCCGCCTCTGCCTGGACTTCCTCCGGCAGGATGCCGAGCCGCCGGGCGACCTCCTGATAGGCCTCGCGCACACCGCCCATGTCGCGGCGGAAGCGGTCCTTGTCCATCTTCTCGTCGGTCTGCGCGTCCCAAAGCCGCATATTGTCCGGGCTCAGCTCGTCGGCGAGGACGATGCGCATTTCCTCCTCTTCCCAATACCGGCCGAACTCGAGCTTGAAGTCGATCAGCTTCAGGCCGATGCCGAGAAACAGGCCGGTCAGGAAATCGTTGATCCGCAGCGCGTAGGACAGGATCTCGTCCAGTTCCTGCGGCGTCGCCCACCCGAAGGCGGTAACATGCTCTTCCGCCAGCAGCGGATCGCCGAGTTCGTCGGCCTTCAGATAGTACTCGACGATGGAACGGGGCAGCTGGGTGCCCTCGGCGATGCCGAGCCGCTGGGAGATCTGGCCGGCGGCCACATTGCGGACAACGACTTCCAGCGGAATGATCTCGACCTCGCGCACCAACTGTTCGCGCATGTTGAGCCGCTTGATGAAATGGGTCGGGATGCCGATCTGACCGACCCGCTCCATCAGATATTCGGACATCCGGTTGTTCAGCACGCCCTTGCCGGTGATCACGTCCTTCTTCTGGTTGTTGAAGGCCGTGGCGTCATCCTTGAAATATTGCACAAGGGTCCCCGGTTCGGGCCCTTCGAACAAGACCTTGGCCTTGCCTTCGTAGAGTTGTCTGCGACGCGCCATTGTGGCTGGTGTTCCTTAAAGGATAAGAGTATCTCCAAGCCGCGTTTCATAGCAGGCGAATTGATCCAGACCAAGGATGGTATCGAGCAACCCTGCTTGCTATATGAGAGCAAAGCTTCGCCGATCAGGGAGACGACATCGTGAGCAGTTTCGACCAGCGTGAAAAAGACTTCGAGCGCAAGTTCCAGCATGACGAGGAACTCCGCTTCAAGGTCACCAACCGTCGTAACAAGCTGCTGGGCCTTTGGGCCTCGGAACATCTGGGCAAAAGCGGCGACGCCGCCGAGGAATACGCCATCGAGGTGGTGAAATCCGATTTCGAGAAGGCCGGCCACGAGGATGTGGTCGAGAAAGTCCTCGCCGATTTCGAGGCTGCCAACGTGAAGATCGGCGCAGACGAGATCCGGGCCAAGATGCAGCACCTTATAGACGAGGCGAAGCGCCAAGTGATGACCGATTAGGGTGCCATGACCCGATAGGGTTCGGCCCTATTCCCCGTCGAACGGATCGGGCCGCTCCTCCGAATCGAGCCCGGTCCGTTTGATCAGCGCCTTCAACAGGCCATCCTTCAGGCGATAGACCACCCCGTGGACGTGCAGGTTCTGTCCGCGCAGCCAGGCATCGCGCACGATCGTCGTGTTGCAGACATTGCTGACCTGCTCGAGGATATTGAGCTCGCAGAGAAGATCGACCTTGCCGCCGCCGTCCATCTCCTCCGGGAATTTGTCGGCATGGAGCCGGTGCACCGCCCGGATATGGTTTAGCCAGTTGTCGATCAGGCCGTGATCCTGGCCGTCAAGCGCCGCCTGCACCCCGCCGCAGCCATAGTGGCCGCAGACGATGATGTGGCGGACCTTCAGGACCTCGACGGCATATTGCATCACCGACAGGCAATTGAGGTCCGAGGGCACGACCACATTCGCGATGTTGCGGTGGACGAAGACCTCGCCCGGCGGCAAATCGGTGATCTGGTTGGCCGGGACACGGCTGTCGGCGCATCCGATCCAGAGAATCTGCGGTGCCTGCTGTTTCGAGAGGCCCTCGAAATACCCCGGGTCCCGCGCCGTCACCCGGGCGGCCCATTCGCGGTTTTGTTCGATCAGTTTCTTGAATGCGGGCACCCCACCCCCCTCGATCCGGATACTCCTGAAAAGAAACAACATCTTGCACTATAAGCAAGGTTCACCTTAATAGCCTCCGCCCCCGTCGCCCGGGGGCGGTCTTTCACGATGTTAGTCGCGGGTTCCGGGGGTTTCCATCCATGGCCGATATTTTCACCCTCGCCTATGCCAATCTCGTCTCGCCGGTGGTTCTGTTCTTCGTGCTGGGGTTCGCGGCGGCGCTCGCCCGTTCCGATCTGATCGTCCCGGAGCAGATCGCCAAGGCGCTGGCGCTCTATCTCTTGTTCGCCATCGGCTTCAAGGGCGGGGCCGGGGTCGCCGAACACGGCATCGACCAGAAGCTGATGGCGGCTGTCCTCGCCGGCATCGTCCTCAGTGTGCTGATCCCCCTCATCGCCTTTTTCATCCTGCAGCGAATTTCCAAGCTCTCGCGCATCGACGCGGCGGCGGTCGCGGCCCATTACGGCTCGATCTCCATCGTGACCTTTGTCGCCGGCACCGACGCGGTGACCCGGCTCGGCCTCGACTATGAGGGATATCTGGTCGCCGTGGCGGCCGTGATGGAAAGCCCGCCGATCCTCGTCGCCCTGCTGCTGATCAAGGGCGCTTCGCTGTTCAAGTCAGACGCGACGGCCCCGGAACCGGGCGGCCGCTCCGAACTATTCCGGGAGATCGCGCTGAACGGCTCCATCGTGATGCTGATCGGCGCCTTCGCCATCGGCTGGATCACCGGCCCGGCGGGTCAGGAGGAGATCAAGCCCTTCATCGTCGACCCGTTCAAGGGCGTACTCTGCCTGTTCCTCTTGGACATGGGCCTGGTGGCGGGCCGCGGCATGCGCACCGGGCGGCAATATCTCAAACCGCCGGTGATCGGCTTCGGACTGATCATGCCGCCGATCGGCGCCGCCCTCGGGCTGGTCGCGGCCCAGATGGTGGGGTTGAGCGTCGGCGGCACCACCCTGTTGATGACGCTCGCCGCCTCGGCCTCCTATATCGCCGTTCCAGCCGCGCTGCGGGTCGCCCTGCCGGAGGCGAAACCGGCGATCTCGCTCACCCTGTCTTTGGGCGTTACATTCCCCTTCAATCTGATCGTCGGCATCCCGCTCTACGGGGCGGCCGCACAGGCGGTCGCGGGCGGCTGATCCAGGGAGCAGGACCATGAAGCGCTATCAGAAAAAACGCATCGAGATCATCATCGAGGCGCCGATGCAGGCCCGCGTGACCGGACTGCTCGACCGCATGGACGCCACCGGCTACACGGTCGTCCCGGCGATCGCCGGCAAGGGCCGGGAGGGGATCTGGACCCGCGAGGGCCAGGTCAGCGACGCAAGCCGCATGATCATGATCCTGTGCATCACCGACGGCGCCCACGTGGACGAGATCCTCGACCCGCTGTTCGAACTGGTCAGCCGCCATATCGGCATCGTCACGGTCTCCGACGTGGAAGTCTTCCGCACGGATCATTTCTAAAGATACTCCCCTCACCCTTCCCTCTCCCCAGGGAGAGGGTCTACGCTGCCCCATGGCCGAGGCTTTCAACCCCATGACGCGGAAGGCGCGCCGTCTCCGCCGGAATCAGACGGAGATGGAGAAACGTCTCTGGAACAGATTGCGAGGGCGCCAGCTAAAGGGCGGGAAATTCAAACGCCAGCACCCGATCGGACCCTACATTGTCGATTTCCTCTGCGAGGAATGCGCCCAGGTGATCGAAGTGGATGGCGGCCAGCACAGCGCCGAGGGGGACTCTGAGAGGACGGCGCATATCGAAACGGCCGGCTATCGCGTCGTCCGCTTCTGGAACAACGAAGTCGCCGAAAACATGGACGGCGTCTTAAGTGACATCGGCCGTCTGATTTTGGAACGACGCACGTGACGTCAAAGCCCCATACCTCTCCCTCGGGAGAGGTCCGAGACCGCGACGGCGGTCGAGGGGTGAGGGTGCTACGACCGTTTCTCGGCGACGATCACCAGCCCCATGGGCGGGTTGGCGGGCTGGTCCTGAAGGCCGGGGAAGTAGCTGCCGATGTCATGGGGCGATTCGTCTAGCGCCGTGATGACGAAGCCCCGCTCGCACAACAGATTGACGATCTTGGATAGCGTGTGGGTGAAGGAATAGCTCTTCTCTCGGCTGCCATAGTCCGAGTCCTCGTAATAGTCGAGCCCGCCCTCCTCCACATACACCTCTTCGGTGAAGTAGGAGAACTGGGGCTCGAACCCGCCGGACTGCCGCACGTCCCACATCAAGGAGACCGGGTGCATCTCCTCCAGCACATAGTGCCCGCCCGGTTTCACATAACGGGCGATCCCGTCGAACAGATGCTCCAGTTCACGCATCCAGCCGAGCACGCCGATGGTGGTGAAAACCAGATCGAACTGACCGTCATAGCGGACCGGTAGGTCCATGGCGTTGGCCTCGACCCAGTCGACCCGGTCGTCGAGCCCGGCCGCCGCCGTCAGTTCCCGCGCCTGGCCGAGGAATTTCGGCGTGAAGTCGAAGCCGACCGCCGAGGCCGCGCCCTCGTTCACCGCCGAAAGGGTCTCCCGACCGTTGTTGCAGCCGATCTGCGCCACCCGCTTGCCGGCGAAGCCGACCTGCCGCAGGCGCCGGGCCATATCCACATGGTCGGGGTCGCCGAAGGTGGAAAAGCCCGGCGCGGCGAAGCCCGCCTTCAGCGTCGCCAACCGGTGCCGGGCATGGACATCCGCCACCTCGGACCAGGCGGCCCGGTTGCGGTCAAGATAGTCGTCGGGGGCGGACATTCCCACTAGGCGGCTTGCAGGTTGGATAGGTCCGGCGGCAGATGGCCATGCTTGATCCACAGCACCGCCCCCTCGGGTCCGGCGGTGACCTCATGGCTGCTGCCGGCGGGCGAGCGCACCCAGGCGCCCTTGGGATAGGTCCCGTCCTCATCGGAGATCGAGCCTTCCAGCACCAGGATCTCCTCGCCGCCCGGATGGCTGTGCGTGGCGTTGACCGCCCCCGGCGCGAATTTGACCGCGAACACCTTCTCGCCGTCGAAGGTGTAGAGCGGTTTCACCTGCATGCCCTCGGCGGGGCCGGTGTTCCAGCCGTCCTCGGCCAGGATATTCGTGGAGACAGGAGTGAGGTCGGCGGCATCGAACTGCCACAGCTTCACGAAGATGGTGCAGCCCTCCTTGCTCCACGGCGCATGGGCCGTACCGGGCGGGTTGCGGACATAGGAGCCGGGGCCGTAGTCGCCCGAATCGTCGGAAAAGACGCCATCCAGGACGATGAACTCCTCGCCACCGGTGTGCTGGTGCTCGGAAAAGCGGCTCTCCGGCGCGTAACGCACGATGGAGGTGGCGCGCGCCACCTCGCCGCCGATACGGTCGAGCATTTTGCGGTCGACACCCGGCAGCGGCGACGGAACCCAGTCGACATCCTCGGACCGCAGGATCACCTTTTCGTCGAAATTCGCGTTGATCTTCATGACGTCTCTCCTTACCCGGTCGGGTGCACTGTCCTCGTCGGGTGCGCTATCATCAAAGTGTCAGCGGCTATGTTGTACCATGCCTTATCGCTTTCCAGTGGCGAGGCCCGGCGTCACAAATCCTGTTCAAAACCGGCGAAAGTCATCCCATATGCCGATAAACCAAGGTGTTGGCCGAGCCCCCGGCAAAGAACCGCTCCAAAGGACCCGCTCATGATCCGCCGTTTTCTTTTCGCCGCCGTCCTGGTGGCCCCGCTTTCCGCCTTCGCCTCCGACCAGGAGATGACCTTCGACGAAGCGCTGGAAGGCCTTAAGGAATTCGGCATCGTCACCCAAGAGGCGACGCAAGAGGCATGGGAGAATGCGCCGGAACGGCTGAACGCCACCATCGAGCAGATGGAGGCCGATATCGAGGAAGCCGGCGATAGTGCCAGCGAGGCCTCCAAGGCCGCCTTGGAGAAATTGAAGGAGATCAAGGAAACCCTTGCCGAAGGCGCCGAGGATGCGGTGGACGGGGCCGATGAGGCGACCAGCGGCCTGCGTGCCGGTTTCCGCGACTTCTTCATGAATATGGAAGGCGCGTGGAAGGATTTTTGGGAGTGATCGTGCCCGGCCTCCCGGGCACATCGGATAGGAGGAAAAAGAACCCATGACGATCGGAAGCGAAATCGACCAGGCCATCGCCCGGTTCCGCCACTACCGCGACACCCAGATCGCGGAGGCCCAACGGGAGATCAAGGAACTGCAGGAGCGCGTCGAAAAGGAGATGGAGCACCTCAAGAAAGAGGCGGCGGACTCCCAGGAGCACATGTCGGAGCGCTATCACGAGGCCATCGACGAACTGGCGGACCAGCAGAAGAAACTGGCGGAGCAGGCCGCCGAAATCCAACACAAGACCGCCGAGAACTGGGATCATTTCGTCCATCAGGTCGAAAGCAATGTGAAGGATTTCCAGGAGCGGCTGAAGCGGGCGCGCGACGAACTGTTCCGCTAAATCGTTCCGGCGGGCGCGATCTCGCCCCGCAACCAGGTGAGGACCCGGTCCCGGTCCGGGTCCGCGGATCCGTTCGGCCAGGTCAGCCACCACCCGGACTCGAGACTGGTCACCTGTGGACCGACGGCGACCAAAGCCCCGGTCTCCAGCATGCTGTCGACCAGTGGGCGCCAGCCGAGGCCGACCCCGGTGCCGGCCAGAACCTCCTGCACCACCAGCGGATAGTGGTTGAACCGGATCGGCATTTGCCGGACCGGCAGCCTGATCCCGCAATGGCGGAACCACACCGACCAGGTCATCCAGGGCCGGTCCCCCTCGTCCATATGAATGAGCGGCTGCGTGACGAAGTCCTCCGCCGTCGCCCGGGCCAGATCCGGATGGGCCTCGAGATAGCGGGGGCTGACGATGGGAACGACGACCTCATCCATCAAGCGGACGCTCTGCTGGCCGGGCCAGCGGCCGCCGCCATGGCGGATGGCGCAGTCGAAGTTGCCCTGATTGAGTTCCCGGTCGCCGTCCATGATGGAAAGATTGATCGGCCGCCCGCCAAGCGCGGTCCGGAGGGATTCGATGCGCGGCATCAGCCATTGCTGGCCGAAGCCGGAATGGGTCGCGAATCCCAACGGTGGGGCTTCCGTATCCTCGCGTATCGCCTGGACGACATCCGCGACGTCCGACAGGCACCGGTTGACCGAATGCCACAACCGCAATCCCGGATCGCTCAGGGACACCTTGTTATGCGCGCGGATAAAAAGCGGCGCCCCGAGATCCGCCTCCAGCCCCCGGATATGCCGGGTCACCGCCGGCTGGCTGATGCTCAATTCCTCCGCCGCACGGGTGAAACCACCGAGCCGTCCCGCCGCCTCGAAAGCGGCCAGCGCGTTCAGGGACGGCAGGCGATGCTTCATGCTTTTCATAACCTGAAGTTATCATGCCAATCCGATTTTTGGAGATTTATGTGGCATTGCTCATAAGCGAGTTTGAAATGGTCCTTGAGCCGCGATCAGGAAGGAGTTGCCGCATGACCATGATGTCCGCCGCCCCGAACAACGGTCTTGCCGAGCGCTATTGGCGCGATGGTTTCGCTTTCCCGATCCCGGTCCTGACGGCGGACGAGGTGAGCCATTTCCGAGGCGCGCTGGAAGACGCCGAGGCGCATCATCCAAAGCCCCGTAAGCCTCTGAACGACTATCTCCGGGCCAACGCCCACTATGTTCTGAAATTCGCCGAGGACCTGTCCCGTCATCCACGGATCGTCGACGCCGTCTCGAAAGTGCTCGGCCCCGATCTGATCTGCTGGGGCGTCGAGGTCTTCGCCAAGGAACCGCGCTCGCCGCGCTATGTCGGCTGGCATCAGGACATCACCTATTGGGGCATGGGTCATACGGATCACGAGGTCACCGCCTGGATCGCGCTCTCCGAGGTGACCGAGGCCAATGGCTGCATGCGCTATGTCGCCGGCTCCCATCGGAACATGATCGTCGACCATGTCGACCGTCCGGTCGACAACGCGATGCTGTCCCGCGGTCAGGAAATCGCGGTCGACATCGACGAGAAGGACGCGACCCCGGTGATCCTCGAACCAGGGGAGATGGCGCTCCATCATGGCCGGATGTTCCATGCCAGCGGTCGCAACAGGTCGGATGTCCGGCGGATCGGTGTCGCGATCCGCTATCTGCGACCGGACGTCGATCCGGAGGGCCGGCTGGAATTCGCCACACTGGTCCGGGGCAGCGACCATTTCGGGAATTTCCGCCTCGCCGCCGGGGCGACCGAGGATTTCAGCGAACATGGTCTGGACTTGCACGACCGGGTGACGGAAGCTCAGGAAGTGGCGCTCGCCGCCGGCGCGGAAGACTTCACCTACACCCGCTAGTGTCCCGAATCCGAAGGTCGTTTGGGAGCGCGCCGTCGATAATGTGACAAACTTCAAATCCACCACACTAGGAACACACAATCGAGGGACCACCGGAATGGAAACCGTTTCCTTCACCAAGATGAGCGACGGCACGAAGGCCGACTATGACCTGCTGCAACGGGAGGAGGAGAAGTTCGCCGCCGGCGTCGCCGACCGGATCCTCGACCATCTGAAGCTCTTGGACGGGGCCGCCGGCGGCTACCGGATCAGCCGGCTGGGGCATTCCCTGCAGTCGGCGACCCGGGCCGAGGACGATGGCGCGGATGTCGACTGGATCGTCACCGCCTTGTTACACGACATCGGCGACATGCTGGCGCCGTTCAACCATGACAGTATGGCCGCGACCATCCTCGCCCCCTATGTCCGCGAGGAATGCACCTGGACGCTGAAGCATCACGGGCTGTTCCAGCTCAAATACTATGGCGAGCATGTCGGCGAGAACCCGGACGGGCGGGACAAGTTCAAGGACCATCCGAACTACGACGCCTGCGTCCGCTTCTGCGAGCTGTGGGATCAGACCAGCTTCGATCCGGCCTATCCGACCCGCGATCTCGACCATTTCGTCCCGATGGTCCGGGAGGTCTTCGCCCGCACGCCCTGGGACCCGGCGGTGACCGGGTAGGAGGCCCCGCGCCCCTACCCGCCCCTCTTCTCCCGGCGGCTCTCGCCGCCCCTCTGCCCATTGGGGCCAGGGAGGGTACTCCTTCTCCCCCGGGGGAGAAGGTGGCTGAGCATCAGCGAAGCCGGATGAGGGGGGAGAAGAGCGGACGCAGAACGTGCGCTTCTATTCCTGCGACGCGAGAGACCCCGCCGCGAAGCACGTTATCGCCGCTAACCGCCGCCCGTCCGGGCACCGGGCAGGAGCTGGGCCGCCCCGATGACACCGCCCTGATCT
The DNA here is from genome assembly GCA_024743275.1 of Alphaproteobacteria bacterium. Lineage (GTDB taxonomy): Bacteria > Pseudomonadota > Alphaproteobacteria > JANSWW01 > JANSWW01 > JANSWW01. The sequence goes on along the minus strand of JANSWW010000003.1, from coordinate 279,682 downwards.
GGTGCCTGCACCAGCAGGGCGAGCCCCTGATCGGGTCCGACAGAATCGGCGGGTATCTCGAAATCCTTCCCCGTGCCCGCGAAGCCGCCCAGATCGATGACCCGCCGAACGATGTTGAAGTCGATCAGCGTCCGCCCGGCGTTCTCGCCGCGTTTCACCTCGGTGCGGTGCTCGCGGTCGAAGACGACCAGCAGAACCGACGCCTCTTCCCTGGGCAGCGCGCTCGACAGCCGGGCGGTGATCGCCCGATCGGTCCGGATCAGGGACACGGACACCGGCGGCCGGGATGCCGCGTCCGCCTGTTCCCCGATGCGGTCCTGTACGCCGGAGCGGTCGAAGCCGCGTTCGTCGAAACGCCCGTCGATCACCATCTGCGGCGTGTAGACATAGGGCAGGCCGAGCCGCCGGCCATAGACCCTCTGCCGCTGGGTCGCCTCGGTCAGCGCGAACGGATCCTTCCAGCCGAGATAGTTCCAATAGTCGACATGCCAGGCGAGCGCGATCACGTTCCGGCGCTGGGCGAGATCGCCGAGAAAGGCGTCCGCCGGTGGGCAGGAGCTGCAGCCCTGGCTGGTGAAGAGTTCGACAACGACCGGGCGGGTATCCTGGGCCAGGGCCGGCGCGGTCAGCGACATCAAGGAGATGCCGATTGCCGTCAAGGCGGGGGCCATCAACGCGGGTGGCGTAAACCTGGCTATGCTGCGATCAGACATGAGATCCTCGCTTCGATCCCCCCTCCGATCTCGGGACCCGGCCGACCCCTGAACGGGGTCCCCGAAGCGCCTCCCCCAACGGCGTGGAGGAGACGACGACGACGGCACGGGGAGGGTATGGGATCGGGGATACATCTCCGCGCCGCATCCATGAAGATGGGCACATATCACCGAGGCGGCCCGTCACAGGCCGGTGACGGACCATCACGCTTGCGTGCGCGACTTGGGCAGACTGTTAGAGCCCCCCGATGGCGAGACCCAGGACCGCCGAGATCGCCAGTACCCGCAGGACCCCCTGCTTGGCGGCGAACAGCAGGACCGCGGCGACCACCGCGAGCGCCGCGACCTCCCAGGCGAGGCCCGTCTCCGGGATGGCGTAATAGCGCACCGGACCGGCAAATCTCTCCTCGAGATCGGGGACCAGAACATGCAACGCGAACCAGAGCGACAGGTTGAGAATCACCCCGACAACCGCGGCGGTGACCCCTTGCAGGGCGCCGCGCAGGCGCGGCGCCTCGGCGAGCCGGCTGACATAGGGGGCGCCGGCGAAGATCCAGAGGAAACAGGGCGCGAAGGTGACCCAGAGCGTGACCACGCCCCCGGCCACCGCCATCGGCCAGGAGATCGCCCCCTCGGCCCCATCCCGGGCGGCGGCCAAGATGCCGACGAACTCGGTCACGAGGATGAGCGGCCCGGGCGTGGTCTCGGCCAGTCCCAACCCGTCGAGCATCTCGGCGGCGGTCATCCAGCCGTAGATGTCCACCACCTCCTGGGCCATGTAGGCGAGCACCGCATAGGCCCCGCCGAAGGTCACCACCGCGAGCTTGGAGAAGAACAGGCCGAGTTGGGTCAAGACATGCTGGTCGCCGAGGGTAAGCCACAGGGCGGCCAGCGGCCCGAGCCAGATCACCAGCCAGACCGCGACGGTGGAGACGGTTTTCGGCTTGGCGGCGGCCTCCAGCGGATCGGCCTCGTGGACCTCCTGTTCTTTGGCCCGGTGCGCCATCACCAGGCCGACCAGGGCCGCGAGCCCCACGATCAGCGGAAAGGGCAGTGTAAGAAAGAAGATCCCGACAAAGGCCAACCCGGCCAGGACATAGTGATAGGTCTTGTTGAGCGCCCGGCCGGCGATCTTGCGCAGCGCGTCGAGCACGATGATCAGCACCGCCGCCTTGATGCCGAGAAAGGCCGCCTCGACCCAGGACACCTGGCCGAACAGCATGTAGAGCGCCGCCAGGGCGAAGATCACGACGGCACCGGGGAGCACGAACATGAGACCGGCGGCCAGCCCACCCTTCACCCCGTGCAACCGCCAGCCGGCATAGGTGGCGAGTTGCATCGCCTCCGGCCCGGGCAGCAGGGTGCAGAAGCTGAGCGCGTTGAGGAATTGCTGCTCGGTGAGCCAGCCGCGTTCCTCGACCACTTCGCGGTGCATCAGGGCGATTTGGCCAGCGGGACCGCCGAAGGAGATCACGCCGATCCGGGCCCAGACTTTGAAGGCTTCGGAGAAGGGTACGGTCATGGGAAATCCTGCGGGACGTCTCGCGGCGGGTTCGCTGGCTCAGTAGCCCGCCCGGCGGTAATATGCAATCGACTGTCACGCCTAGGGAGGCCGCGATGCCAATCACCACCCGTCTGACCGAGCGCCTCGGGCTCGCCACGCCCATTCTCTCGGCCCCCATGGCTTTCGCGGGGGGCGGCGAGCTCGCCGCGTCGGTCTCGGCGGCGGGCGCCCTCGGCCTGATCGGCGGCGGCTATGGCGACGGCGACTGGCTGGACGCGCAATTCGAGGCGGCGGGCAATCAACCGGTCGGCTGCGGCTTCATCACCTGGTCGCTCGCCGACCAACCGGCGCTGCTCGACAGGGTCATCGCCCATGCGCCCAAGGCGGTGATGCTATCCTTCGGCGACCCGGCCCCCTTCGTCCCGAAAGTCAGGGAGGCGGGTGCCGTGGCGATCTGCCAGACCCAGACCATGGCCCATATCCGGGACGCGCTGGCCGCCGGGGCCGACATCGTGGTCGCCCAGGGATCGGAAGCCGGCGGTCATGGCGCGAAACGGGGGACGCTCTCGTTCGTGGCCGAGGCCGTCGACCATTGCCGGGCCGAGTCCCCCGGGACCTTGGTGCTCGCGGCGGGCGGACTTGCCGACGGGCGCGGCCTGGCGGCGGCCCTGATGCTGGGGGCGGACGGGGTGCTGATGGGCTCGCGCTTCTGGGCGAGCCGGGAGGCGCTGGTACCGCAGGGCTTCTATGATGCCGCCCTGGCGGCCGACGGCGACGCCACGGTCCGGACCACCCTTGTCGATGTCATCCGGCGCAAGCAATGGCCGGCGGAGTTCGACATCCGGGTCCTCGACAACGCCTTCACCCGGGCCTGGCAGGGCCGCGAGGATCTGCTGCGGGACGGATTGGAAGAGGCGGAGGCGCGCTACAACGCCGCCGCCGTCGCGGGCGACGCGGACAATGCCGGCGTCATCGTCGGCGAGGCGACCGGCCTGATCCGGGACATCCCCTCGGCCGGCGATCTGGTCGCCCGGATCACCGCCGAAGCGGAAACGCTCCTGAAAACAGGCCCCGGCTACTGCTCGTGATCGCTATGCTTGATTCCTCGAACAGCGTCCTGGCATTCCTTAAAGGTCTTCAAAATCCAGTCCTTGTCCGCCCCGTTTCCTTGAATCACAAGTGTTCCAGACCCTGTGTGCATGTAGGCTCTGTTTTCCGCATTGGCGATCTGAAACAGAAGACATAGGGCCACCGCATTGTCGCTGAGTGGCCCGCCCTGGGTTACGGAATCGGTAATCTGGCTGTTCACGGCTGTAGGGTACGCCATTGTAATCTTCGAAGTCTGCTTGAATCAACGGATCGGTAACATAGAAAGAAATAAAATACCACTATAAGAGGCAGATACCACTGCCGTTTTACGCTGAAGGGCAAGGCAATCAAGGAGACAGTGGGGGCGCCGAAGTGGCCCCCTCACCCCGGCCCTCTCCCCCAAGGGAGAGGGGGTGGACCAAGGCGCCGGCGGAATCGTCGCTGCTCCGACACCTCTCCCTTGGGAGAGGTCCGAGCGCAGCGAGGGGTGAGGGGCGAGACGGCGTCATGCCGCCTGGGCGAGGTCCCGCAGGACGTAGTGGAGGATGCCGCCATGGCGGTAGTAGTCCACCTCGTTGGCGGTATCGATCCGGCACAGCACCTGGATCGTCTTCTTGGTGCCGTCGCCATAGGTGATGGTAACATCGACATCCTGGAGCGGGGTGATGTCGCCGGCGATCCCGGTGATGTCGAAGGTCTCGGCGCCGGTCAGGCCGAGGCTCTCTCGGCTGTCGCCCTCCTTGAACTGCAGCGGCAGCACGCCCATGCCGACGAGATTCGACCGGTGGATCCGCTCGAAGCTCTCGGCGATGACCGCCTTGACGCCGAGTAGGCGGGTGCCCTTGGCCGCCCAGTCACGCGACGAGCCGGTGCCGTATTCCTTGCCGGCGACCACGATCAGCGGCACGCCCGCCTCCTGCATCTCCATCGCCGTGTCGTAGATGAAGCTCGGCTCGCTCTCGCCCGGTTTCACGGTGTATCCACCGCTGGTACCGGGCGCGAGTTCGTTCTTGAGGCGGATATTGGCGAAGGTGCCCCGCATCATGATCTCGTGATTCCCCCGGCGGGAGCCGTAGGAGTTGAAATCCTGGGGCCGGACCTGACGCTCGGTCAGATACCGACCGGCGGGGGTCTCCGGCTTGAAGGAGCCGGCCGGCGAGATGTGGTCGGTGGTGATGGAATCGCCCAGCTTCGCCAGCATCTTGGCGCCGGTGATGTCGGTGATCTCGCCCGGCTCCTTGGACATGCCCACGAAGTAGGGTGGGTTCTGCACATAGGTCGAGCCGGAGTTCCACTCATAGGTCAGGCCGCCGGAGACCGGGATCGAGCGCCACTCCTCCGGGCCTTCGAAGACGTTGGCGTAACGGGACCGGTACATGCCCGGCGTGATCGACTTCTCCATCTCGGCCGCGATCTCCGCGTTCGTCGGCCAAAGATCTTTCATATAGACCGGATCCCCGTCCTTATCTTCGGCGATCGGGTCGTTGAAGACGTCGACCTTCATGGACCCGGCGATGGCGTAGATCACCACCAGCGGCGGCGAGGCCAGATAGTTCGCCTTGACCAGCGGATGGACCCTGCCCTCGAAGTTCCGGTTGCCCGAAAGCACCGAGGTCACCAGCAGATCGTTGTCGGTGATCGCCTTTTCGATCTCCGGCTTCAGCGGGCCGGAATTGCCGATGCAGGTGGTGCAGCCATAGCCGACCAGGTTGAAGCCCAGCTTGTCGAGGCTGTCCTGCAGGCCGGCGGCCTCGAGATAGTCGGTCACGACCTGGGAGCCCGGGGCGAGCGAGGTCTTGACCCATGGTTTCACCGTGACGCCCTTTTCCAGCGCCTTCTTGGCGACAAGGCCGGCGCCGATCAGCACCGACGGGTTGGAGGTGTTGGTGCAGCTGGTGATCGCGGCGATGACCACGTCGCCGTCGGAGACCGCGTAATTGCCGCCTTCGACCATGGCAGACCTACCGGCACCGCCAAGGTCCTTCTCCACGGCGACGAATTCTGCGGCGGCGTCGGACAGGGAGACCCGGTCCTGCGGCCGCTTCGGGCCGGCGAGAGAGCTTTCCACCGTGCCCATGTCGAGTTCGAGCGTGTCGGTGAAGACCGGATCCGGCGTGTCGTCCTCGCGCCAGAAGCCCTGGGCCTTGGCGTATTCCTCGACCAGCTTGACCCGATGCGGATCGCGGGCGGTGAAGGTGAGATAGCGGATCGTCTCGGCGTCGATCGGGAAGAAGCCGCAAGTGGCCCCGTATTCCGGCGCCATGTTCGATATGGTCGCCCGGTCGGCCAGCGTCATGGCGCTGAGGCCCGGCCCGTAGAACTCTACGAATTTGCCGACCACGCCCTTCTGCCGCAGCATCTGCGTGACGGTCAGCACCAGGTCGGTGGCGGTCGCCCCCTCCTTCAGCTTGCCCGTCAGCTTGAAGCCGATGACGTCCGGGATCAACATGGAGACGGGCTGGCCGAGCATCGCGGCCTCGGCCTCGATCCCGCCGACCCCCCAGCCGAGCACGGCGAGGCCGTTGACCATGGTGGTGTGACTGTCGGTGCCCACCAGGGTGTCCGGGAAGGCGACGGTACGGTCGCCGTCGGCGCGGGTCCAGACGGTCTGGGCGAGATATTCCAGGTTCACCTGATGGCAAATCCCGGTGCCCGGCGGGACGACGCGGAAGTTGTCGAAGGCGGACTGGCCCCAGCGCAGGAACTCGTAGCGCTCGCCGTTGCGGGCGAACTCCTTGTCGACATTCCCCTTGAAGGCCGCGGCGGTGGCGTATTCGTCGACCATCACCGAATGGTCGATGACCAGATCGACCTCGGAGAGCGGGTTGATCCGCTTCGGGTCACCGCCAAGGGCGGCGACGGCGTCTCGCATCGCGGCAAGATCGACCACGGCGGGGACGCCGGTGAAGTCCTGCATCAGCACGCGGGCCGGACGGTAGGCGATCTCCCGGGCGTTGGACTTTTGCGCGGCCCACTCGACGAAGGCCTTCACGTCGTCGGTCGTAACCGTGCGGCCGTCCTCATAGCGCAGCATGTTCTCGAACAGCACCTTGAGCGAATAGGGGAGCCGCGAGACATCGCCATGCCCCAGCGCGTTGAACGCCGGAATGCTGAAATAGTCGTACTCTTTTCCGTCGACCGTGAGCGTCCGGCGGGTCTTCAAGCTGTCTTGCCCAACCATCGATCTTTCCCCTTGTTCCATCCGAAAGGCGGCAGTGCGACGAACTCGTCGCGGCCCCAGTGCGGGAGCGGCGCGCAAGTCGCGCGCGATTTAGTGAATTCCGTATTCGCCGCCTTCATATCGGATAATTGGTATTTTTTCCATACCAATTATCCGACAAGGCTGTTTTGTCGCCGGTGCATGGCGACATCGCCGGCTACAGCAGTCTTGCCCCGGGGCCGTCAGCGGCGAGATGGTCGTCCTCGTTGAACAGCGGGCAGTTCTTGACGCTGAGACAGCCGCAACCAATGCATTTTGCCATCTTGTCGCGAAGCGCGGTCAGAAGTTCGATCCGCTCGGTCAGGTCGTCGTGCCAAACCGCCGAGACCCGTGCCCATTCCTCCTGGTCGAGAGCTTTGCCGGGCGGGGGGGCGCCCAAAGCCTCGGCGATCTCGGCAAGCGGGATGCCGACACTCTGCGCGACCTTGATCACGGCCACGCGGCGGAGGATCTGGCGTCGGTAGATCCGATGGTTGGCCGCATTGCGTTCCGACGCGATCAGCCCTTTGCGCTCGTAAAAATGCAGCGTCGAGATGGGGACCCCCGCCCGCCGCGCAACCTCTCCCACCGTGAGATAGCGGTTCGCCATGACGTTTTCTCCTTGACCTCAACCTTAGTTGAGGTCGTAGCCCGAACGCTGTCAAGGGCGGTTCGAAAGCGGGCGAGAGGAGGCTCCAATGGTCGATGGCGTTGAAAAGAGCGGTAGCAGTGAAGAGAGTTTCGTCTCCTGGCGGGAGTTCTTGGCAGCGAACCCTGTCGCCTCCCTGATCCTGCTGTGCGTCGCGGTCTGGCTGCACGCCGCGGACAGCCTGATCGTCGCGACGATGCTGCCGTCGATGGTCGCCGAAATCGGTGGGGCGTCACTCGTCGGCTGGTCGGTGACGCTTTACGAGATCGGTTCGATCGTGGCCGGGGCATCAAGCGCTCTGCTCGCCATGCGCCATGGCCTGAGGTTGCCGATGGCGGTGGCCGCGGTCGTGTTCGGCATCGGTTGCCTGGTGAGCGCGGCCGCCCCCAGTTTCCCGGTCGTTCTGGCCGGGCGCCTCATGCAGGGTGTCGGCGGCGGCGGGTTGGTGGCCCTCGGTTTCGTTGCGATCGGCGTCCTGTTTCCGAACCGATATATCGCCCGGGCGATGGCGTTGATCTCGACCCTGTGGGGGGTCTCCGCCTTTCTCGGCCCGTTGATCGGCGGCTTCTTCGTCGAGTTCGCGACCTGGCGCTGGGGGTTCGCCTTTTTCGGCGCCAAGGCCTTCGCGCTGGGGGCGTGGATCCTCCTGCGCCCGGAGCCGAAGGGAAAAACCGGCGCGGAACGACCGGCCGCCTTCCCCCTGCGCCGCCTCGCGGTGCTGTGCCTCGGCGTCATGATGATCGCCTATGCCGGGGTCGAGATCGAGCTTGTCCGGACATCCTTGCTGATTCTCGGCGGAATTGGCTGCCTCCTGGCCTTCCTGCAGCTCGACGCACGCGCCGGCGATACGCGGCTGCTGCCCATGCGGCCGATGGACCTGCGCCACCCGACCGGGGCCGCCCTCCTCATGATCCTGACCATGGCGATCGCCACCATCGCCATCCTCGCCTTCGGCCCGCTGCTCGTGACCGCGATCCATGGCGTTTCCGCGCTAACCACGGGGTATATCGTCGCCGCCGCCACCATCGGCTGGAGCGTGACGGCGTTCTTCTTCAGCGGCCTGCCGGCCCGTTTCGACCGGTTGATGATCGCCCTCGGGATGACCGTGGTGGCGGTGAGCATCGTCGGCTTCCTCTACGCGATTCCCAACGGCCCGATCTGGTTGATCGCCGTCTGTGCGGCCCTGGAAGGCGGCGGTTTCGGGCTCGCTTGGACCTTTATCCTGCGGCGCATGACGAAGCTGGCCGATCCCGATGAGGTGCATCGGATTTCCGGCGCCCTGCCGACCGTGCAGCGGCTCGGCTATGCCATCGGCGCGGCTTACATCGGTATTGTGGCCAACGCGGCGGGCATTCATTCCATGGCGACGGAAGCCGACGCGGTGACGGTCGCGCGCTCGATCTTTCTCGCCTGCGTGCCCTTCGGAGCCCTGGGACTGATGGCCATGATGGTGTTCATCGCCCGACCGGCCCGCCGGGCGCCGGGACTGCGCACCTAAGCCTCGACCCAGTCGAAGCGGAAGAAATCGTGGGCCCATCGGTATCGGGTCCCCATCGCGATCTGGACCGTGGGCGTGGCGTCTTTCCCGACGATCAGATGTCCCCGCTCCTCGCCCTCGCGACCGACCCGCACGGCGAACGGCACAAGGTGGAACCGATCCGGATGGAGGTGACACAGCAGCGTCAGGCTGTCGTGGGGATAACAGCCCTCGATGCCTTCGAGGTCCCGATAGACGTCCATATAGAAGGCATGGGAGCGCTTCAGGATATCGCCCACGGCCCCGAACCGGTCGAAGGCGGGAAGCCTGCTCTTCGGCAGCATCACCTTGCGGCACAGGTCCAGCGGGACGAGTGTGACCGGGATCTCCCGCTGGTCGACCACCTTGCCGAGGGCCAGGGGATCGCCATAGGCGTTGAAGGTGCTGAAATGATTGAGGCTACCGAAATCGTAGACGACACCGGTCATCAGCGTGACGGAGCGGATCTTCGCCCCGAACCGCTCGATCATGCCGGGGATGTTGGTGGCCGGCCCGACGGCGACGATGTCGATGCTACGGTCTTCCCGCGCCAAGGCGACGGGCACGAGGGCCGAGAGCGGGCGGGCATGGGGGTCGAAAAACCCCTCGGACGCGCCGCCGAGCCCGTCATGGCCGTGCACCGCCTCGGCGTCGACGATGGCCCCGTCGAGCGAGGAGGCGGCCCCCTTGTAGACCGGGATGTCGACCCCCATCGTGCGGGCCAGCAGCGTCACGTTGCTGGTCGCCCGGTCGACGTTGACATTGCCGAAACAGGTGGTGACCGCGAGATCCTCGGCGAGCCCGAGCTTAACGGCGATGGCGAGACAAAGAATGTCGTCGACCCCGCCATCGGTATCAATGATCAGCACACGGCCACCCCAATGCTTCGATAGGACATGCCGTTTCTGTACAGCATGGCTCTTCGGTACGACACGCCTGCGCGGCACGACGGGGCGGACATGGCAAGAGGCCCGTCATCCCCGACTTGACAAAGAAATACACGCGGACCGCCCGGCCACGCCACCGTATTTGCCCCAGGCTCCGGTGGAGCGGCCGACTTTGTCGCCGACCGCCGCGGGTTAAAATTGTTCTTCATGCGCCAAACTAGCCTCAAGGTCGAAACGGGCCGACCGTCAATTGGAAAATTCCTCAATTGACCATCTAAATTCGACATGGCTGATATTCCCGCATCTTGACCGGGGGCATTGTCACGGCAAGGATAGGCCCGCCTTTCGGATAGATAGCGGCGACAAGACCGGGCGTTCGGAAGCGTGGGAGAAACGAAGCTGGGAGTGACGCGCGTGGCAGACACGACGCCCGTCCTTGAGATCGACCACGTCTCTTTGAGATTCGGTGGGATCAAGGCGCTGACCGACGTTCAATTCGACGTCCGTCCTCGAGAACTGTTTTCCATTATCGGCCCGAACGGGGCCGGCAAGACATCGATGCTCAACTGCATTTCCGGACGCTACAAGCCGACGGAAGGGCGGGTGGTCTTCAAGGGCCAGGATATCACCGGCCGCAGCCCGAACGACCGTGCCAGTCTCGGAATCGGACGAACCTTCCAGAACCTGGCGCTGTTCGGCCACATGTCGGTGCTCGACAACATCATGGTCGGCCGCCACCACCTGCTGAAGAATAATTTCATCACCGGCGCGCTCTACTGGATCGGCGGCGCCCAGAAGGAAGAACTCGAACACCGGCGCAAGGTCGAGGACATCATCGACTTCCTGGAAATCCAGCATGTCCGTAAGGCGATGGCCGGCACGCTGTCCTATGGCCTCCGGAAGCGGGTGGAACTCGCCCGCGCCATGGCGATCGAGCCGGACCTCATTCTGCTCGACGAGCCGATGGCCGGCATGAACCTGGAAGAAAAGGAGGACATGGCCCGCTTCATCGTCGATCTGAACGAGGAGTGGGGCATGACCGTCGTTATGATCGAGCACGACATGGGCGTGGTCATGGACATCTCCCACCGGGTCATGGTGCTTGACTTCGGCAAGCAGATCGCCATCGGCCTGCCCGAGGACGTTCGCGCGAACGACCATGTCAAGAAGGCCTATCTCGGCGAAGAGGACGAGTTCATCGAGGCGCTGGAGCGGGAGACCGGGGACCTCAAGGAGGACGCGTGATGGCCCAGAAATCCATCGACAAGATCCGTACCGACTATCCCGATCCGGCGGTCCACGACACCCTGCCGAAACTGCTCTGCCTCCATGCCAAGGAGCATCCGGACGAGATCGCGATCCGGGAGAAGGATCTGGGTATCTGGAAGCCGATGACCTGGCGCGACTACCGCGATCGGGTGAAGGACTTCGCCTATGGCCTCAAGGCGCTCGGCGTCGAGAAAGGCGAGGTAGTGGGCATCATCGGCGACAATCGCCCCGATTGGGCGGCGGCTGAAATCGCGATCCACGCCATCGGCGGCATGAGCCTCGGGATCTACCGGGACGCCCTCGATCAGGAGGTCGCCTATCTGATCAATTATGGCCAAATGCGGGTCATCTTCGCCGAGGACGAGGAGCAGGTCGACAAACTGCTCGCCCTCGAGGACCAGATCCCGAGCGTCGAGAAGATCGTCTATTCCGATCCGCGGGGCATGCGGAAATACGACGATCCACGCCTGCTCGACGCGGCCGACCTGGCCCAAGACGCCGAAGCGCTGAAACACGACAAGCCGAGCCTGTTCGACGAGATGGTCCAGGCGACCAGCGGCGACGACATCTCGATCCTCTGCACCACCTCGGGGACGACCTCGAACCCGAAACTGGCGATGTTCGAGAGCGGCAAGTTCATCCGCCATGTCCATCACTATCTGGCGGCCGACCCCAAGGACGAGACGGACGAGTATGTCTCCGTCCTGCCGGCGCCGTGGATCATGGAGCAGATCTATGTGTTCGGCATGGCATTGGTCAGCCGGATGAAGGTCAATTTCCCCGAAGAGCAGGAAACCGCGATGCACGATCTCCGCGAGATCGGCCCGACCTTCCTGCTGCTCGCGCCCCGGGTCTGGGAGCATATCGCCGCCGATGTGCGCAGCCGGATCATGGACGCCTCTCCGCTCAAGCGCTGGGCCTTCGAGGTCGGCAGCAAGATGGGCATCGAGGCGGTGGAGCAAGGAACCCATTCCAAGCTCGCGGACATGCTGTTGTTCGATTCGCTGCGCGACCGGCTGGGCTTTTCCAACCTGCGCTCGGCCGCCACCGGCGGAGCGGCGATGGGGCCGGAGACCTTCAAGTTCTTCCAGGCCATGGGCGTGCCGCTGCGCCAGCTATACGGCCAGACCGAGACCATGGGCGCCTACACGATCCACAAGGCCGACGAGATCGACGTGGATACGGTCGGCACCGCCTTCGAAGCCGCCGAGATCAAGATCGAGAACCCGGACGCCAACGGCCTGGGCGAGATCGTCACCCGGCATCCGAACATGTTCTCGGGCTATTACAAGAACGAGGAAGCGACCGAGGCGGACCTGCGCGACGGCTGGATGCACACGGGCGATGCCGGCTATTTCAACGACCGAAAGCATCTGATCGTCATCGACCGGGTCAAGGATATCGCTACGACCTCCGGCGGCGACCGGTTCAGCCCGCAATACATCGAGAACAAGCTCAAATTCTCGCCCTATGTGGCCGAGGCCGTGATCCTCGGCGACAAGCGCCCCTATCTCGCGGGGATGATCTGCATCCGCTACTCGGTCGTTTCGAAATGGGCCGAGAAGAACCGCCTGACCTTCACCACCTACACCGACCTCTCGGCCAAACCGGAGATCTACGAGCTGCTGCGCGAAGAGGTGAAGAAGGTCAACGCGACCCTGCGACCGCAGGAACGCATCCAGAAATTCCTGTTGCTCTACAAGGAACTGGATGCGGATGACGGCGAACTGACCCGAACCCGCAAGGTCCGCCGGGGCGTGGTGGCCGACAAATACGCCGACATCATCGGCGCCGTCTATGACGGCAAGGAGACCGTCGACATCGACACCACCATCACCTTCCAGGACGGCACCAGCCAGCGGATCAAGACCGTGCTGAAGGTGGTCGATCTGGGCGAGACGACCTCCCATGCCGGCGTCACCCAGGACGCCGCCGACTGACGGCCGGAATGCTGGGATAAGGCCCGGCACCAAGGACCCTAAATAGGCAAGGACAAAGCCAGATGAGCTTCACCGCCCGAGACATCCCCTTCACCATTCTCTGCGTCGCCATGCTCGGCGCGCTGGTCTGGATGTTCTTCCTCAACCCCCTGCTGGCGGCCCAGCTCAGCATTAACGGGCTGGTGATCGGCGCGCTCTACGGCGTCGTCGCCATGTGCTTCGTGCTGATCTACAAGGCGAGCCAAATCGTCAACTTCGCCCAGGGCGAGTTCCTGCTGGTCGGCGCCTGGGTCTGCTGGTTCCTGTTGACCGACCTGCAACTGCCCTTCTTCTGGGGCTTCCTGTTCACGCTCGTCTTCATGACCCTGTTCGGCATCGCCCTGCAGGTGATCGTGCTGCGGCCGATGATCGGCGAGCCGATCATCTCGGTGATCATGGTGACGATCGGCCTGTCGATCTTCTTCCAGGCGCTGATGAAGTGGATGTTCGGCGTGTTCGTGCAGCCCTTCCCGCCGATCTTCGAAACCAGCACCGTCAACCTGTTCGGGATCATGCCGGTGCAGACGGCCTATCTCTTCTCGCTGGTGCTCTCGCTCGTCGTGATGCTGGGCTTCGCCTGGTTTTTCAAGTTCTCGCGCATGGGGCTGGCGATGCGGGCCACCGCCTTCGACCAGCAGGTCGCCCAGTCGCTGGGGATTTCGATCAAGGTGGTCTTCGCGATCTCCTGGGCGATCGCCGCCGTCGTCTCGGCATTGGCCGGCGTGACCGTCGGCATCGTCAACGGGGTAAGTTCCGAGCTGTCCTTCTACGGCATCAAGGTATTCCCGGCGGTGATCGTCGGCGGGCTCGACTCGATCGTCGGCTCGATCATCGGCGGTCTGATCATCGGCCTGTTGGAGGGCATGGCGCAGTTCTACGACTCCGAGATCCTCAATTTCGGCAACCTGATCACCGTGGCGCCGTTCTACGTCCTGGTGATCATCCTGATGATCAAGCCCTATGGCCTGTTCGGCACGCGCGATATCGAGCGTGTCTGACCAGCCGTTGAAAGAAGAATAGAGAACGGGGAGAAACCCAATCATGGCAACGGCAATGGCCCGCCCCTGCGGCGAGTTCGAGACCAACTATCGCGGCGACCAGAGGGTCTTTCCGTCCCGCGGCTCCGCCTTTTGGGTCGTCGGCAGCATCGTCATCCTGGCCCTGCTACCGCTCGGTCTGCCGGCGCTGCTCGGCGCCGGAAATGTCGCCCTCGGGGTGATCGCGTCGTCCGCGGTGATGATCGCGGCCCTCTATGTGCTGAAGATCTATTTCGGCGTGACCATGGGCAACGTCCTGGCCATCGCGATCCCGGGCGCGGCGCTCTTCGCCATGCAACCGGACGGGCTGACCCCCTATTGGACCGACCAGCTCATCTTGATCGGCTGCTATGGGGTCGCCGCCCTGGGCCTCAACATCCTGGTCGGGTTCACCGGACAGATCTCGCTCGGCCACGCGGCCTTCTTCGGCTTCGGCGCCTTCGCCTCGGCTTATCTGTCCAACAATCACGGAATCCCCGTGGTCCTGTCGATCCCGCTCGCCGGGGCGATGACCACGCTGGTCGGCATGATCGTCGGCATCCCAGCCGCCCGGATCAAGGGGCTCTATCTCGCCATCGCGACCCTGGCATCGCAATTCATCCTGTTCGACTTCTTCAACCGCGCCGAATGGTTCACCGGCGGCTCGGCCGGCTCACTCGCCGAGAGCTTCACGCTTTTCGGCTGGTATCTCGGCAGTGCCGACCGCTACATCTATGTGGTCCTGTTCTGGGTCGTGGTGATGTACCTGCTGGCGACCAACCTGATGCGCAGCCGGGATGGCCGCGCCCTGGTCGCGCTGCGGGACCATTATCTCTCGGCCGAGATCATGGGCATCAACCTGACCAAGTACCGGGTCCTGTCCTTCGGCATCTCCAGCTTCTATGCCGGGATCGGCGGTGCCCTCTACGGCCACTATCTGGGCTATGTCTCGGTCGAGAGCTTCGACATTCTGCTGTCGATCCAATTCCTCGGCATGATTATCATCGGCGGCCTTGGCTCGATCGCCGGCTCGCTCATGGGCACGGGCTTCATGCTCATGCTGCCGGAGGCCATGGAGACCGTGGTCAGCGTCGCCGGCAGCATGGGCCTGGCGGACACGACGGCCCTGATCACCGCGCTCGCCTTCCTTAAGGAGATGGCGATCGGCCTTGCCATCGTCCTGTTCCTGATCTTCGAACCGGACGGGCTCGCCCATCGCTGGCAGCTCATCAAGGCCTACTGGAAGCTTTACCCCTTCTCGTATTAGAGTTTTCGACGAAAGGGGTCTGGAAAGATCCGGGCACGGCCCGGACCGGACAACCACCCGCCGGCAGGGACAACAACAACAAGGCCGGCAAAACACAGGGAGAGAACTATGAAGAAGGTTGCAACGCTTTCGGCCGCCATCGCGATGGCCGTCGCGGGTTTCACCGGCGTGGGTTTCGCCGGGACGGCGAACGCCGACACGATCAAGGTCGGCAACATCGTCGACTTCACCGGCCGCACCGCCGTGGTCGGGAAGGTCTACGGTCAGGCCAAGGTCGACGCCATGAACTGGATCAACGCCAATGGCGGCATCAACGGCAAGATGCTGGAGGTCGACACGGTCGACTATTCCTATCAGGTGCCGCGCGCCATCCAGGCCTATAAGAAGTGGCAGAGCGCCGGCGACTATGTCGCCATCCAGGGCTGGGGCACCGGCGATACGGAGGCCCTCGTCACCTTCGTCGCCAAGGACCAGATTCCCTATTACTCCGCCTCCTATTCCGGTCACCTGACCGATCCGCAGGGCAAGAACCCGAACACCACCAAGCCGGCCCCCTACAACTTCTTCTACGGGCCGAGCTATTCCGACGGGGTGCGCGGTCTGATCCAGTGGGCGGCCGAGGACTGGAAGGCCAAGGGCGGCCAGGGGAGCCCGAAATACGTCCACATGGGCGACAACCACCCCTATCCGAACGCGCCGAAGAAGTCGGGTGAGGAATACGCCACCGAACTGGGCTTCGAGGTCCTGCCGGCGATCCAGTATTCGCTGGCCCCGTCCGACTTCAAGGCCCAGTGCCTGGCCCTCAAAGAGTCCGGTGCGAATTACGCCTTCCTCGCCAACACCTCGGGCTCCAACATCTCGCTGATGAAGTCCTGCGACACGGTCGGCGTGGACGTCCAGTTCATGGCCAATGTCTGGGGCTATGACGAGAACGTCATGCAAGCCGCCGGCGAGGCCGCGGACGGTGTCGTCTGGGTGATGGGCTCCGCCGCCTGGGGCGCCGATGTGCCCGGCATGAAGAAGGTCGAGGAAATCTCCAAACTGGGCGATGCGAGCGTCGACTACCGGGCCGTTCACTATATGCGCGGCGTATGCTCCGTCTTCTTCATGGCCGAAGCGATGAAGATCGCGGACGGTATGGACGGCGGCGTCACCGGCCCGAATGTGAAGCAGGCCATGTATGAGCGTCAGGGCTGGGTGCCGGAAGGCCTGGAAGGCGTCTGCCTCGCCAGTTCCTGGACCGATGCCGACCATCGCGGGACCAACAAGGTCTTCGTCTATCGCGGCGTGACCGCGGGCGGTGCCAACGCGATGGAAGAGGTCTTCGTCGCCGAGATTCCGCGCAAGGCCGAGTGGCTCGGTCAATAAGACCCGCCTTCCGGTGATCTGATCAGGACCGGCACGCCCAATACCGGACGTGCCGGTCCTCTTTGTCCCTTTCACACCGCTTTTCTTTCGCTTGGGAGCCCGACCATGACCGCCACCGATCTGGACCTCGGACATCTCTCCGACGACGCTGCGCCGGACATCATGCTGTCGGTCAACAACATCGAGGTCGTCTATTCCGACGTGATCCTCGTCCTGCGCGGCCTGTCGCTGGAGGTTCCCCGGGGCAAGGTCGTCGCCCTCCTGGGCGCCAACGGGGCCGGAAAGTCGACCACGCTCAAATCCATCTCGGGCCTGTTGAAGACCGAGGACGGCGAGGTGACCGAGGGCGAGATCGTCTTCGACGGGGAACGGATCGACGGCATCGATCCGGATAAGATCGTCCGCAAGGGGATCTTCCAGGTCATGGAGGGCCGCCGCATCGTCGCCGACATGACGCCGATCGAGAACCTGCGGCTCGGCGCCTTCACCCGCACCGACAAGGGCAACATCCAGGCCGACATGGATATGGTGTTCGAGTATTTCCCCAGGCTCAGGGAACGGACCGGGCTCGCCGGCTATCTCTCCGGCGGGGAGCAGCAGATGCTCGCCATCGGACGGGCCCTCATGGCCCGACCCAAGCTCATCCTGATGGACGAGCCGTCCATGGGCCTCTCGCCGCTGCTGGTGCAGGAGGTGTTTTCCATCATCCGCAAGCTCAACGAGGATCTCGGCATCACCATCCTTCTGGTGGAACAGAACGCCAAGATGGCCCTCGGCGTCGCCTCCTTCGGCTACATCATGGAGCAGGGCAAGATCGTGCTCGACGGCTCCGCCGCGGAGCTGATGGACAATGAGGATGTGAAGGAGTTCTATCTCGGCGGCGGATCCGAGGAACGCAAGAGCTTCAAGAACCTCAAGTCCTTCAAACGCCGCAAGCGCTGGCTTTGATCTTTCAACATTACCCCGGCATGATTCCCCGGACGTGACGGGGGGCCGAAATCATGACAAACAGCGTGGAAGGGGACCGGCAACCGCCCGGCCTGATGGCCGTCGTCGGTGGCGTCGCCGCCCTTCTGATCAGCGTTGCCTTGCTTCTGACGGGCAACGGGCTGCAGGGCACATTGATCCCGGTCCGCGGCAATCTGGAGAATTTCACCGCCGTCGAGATCGGCCTCATCGGGACCGGCTACTACATCGGTTTTACTCTTGGCTGTCTGGTCGGCCCGGCACTGCTGAGGCGCGGGGGTCATATCCGGACCTTCATGGCTATGGCGTCGCTCGCCTCCGTCGCGGTCCTGATCCATGCAATGGTTCTCGATTCCATTCTCTGGGCCGTCTTGCGGGGCATCACCGGGACCTGTTTCGCGGTGCTCTATATCGTCATCGAAAGCTGGCTCAACGAGAAGTCTACCAACGAGACAAGGGGCACGATCTTTTCGATCTACACCGTGATCAATCTGACCGTGATCACCGTGGGCCAGCTCATGATCGCCCTCGACGATCCGCTTGAGTTCTCGCTCTTCGCGGCGGCGTCGATCCTGGTTTCGGTGGCCGCCCTGCCGCTCGCTTTCACAAAGGCCGAAGCGCCCGGCCCGATTCACGCCGTCCAAACTGGCCTCGGTCTGCTTTATCGCAATTCACCGGTAGGTGTTGCGACCTGCCTTGCCGTGGGCCTTGCAAACGGAGCGTTTTGGACCCTTGGACCGGTATTCGCCCAAGATCGCGGAATGGATACCGCCGGTATCGGTCTGTTTATGAGTGCCGTGGTCGCCGGAGGCGCGTTGGGCCAGTATCCCCTGGGGGCGATCTCGGACCGGGTCGACCGGCGCTATGTCATTCTGGCGGCCGTGCTCCTGGCGATTCTTGCCGGCGTCGGCCTGACATTCTTCAGCCCGGCAGGATCGTCGTCGATCTACATCTTCGGTGCCTTGTTCGGCGCCGGCGCCCTGCCGATCTATTCGCTCGGCGTCGCCCATGCCAACGATCACGCGGCGCCGAACGAGATGGTGGAGGTCTCCAGTGGCCTGCTCCTCGCCTTCGGTCTCGGCGCCGCCATCGGCCCGCCCTTGGCCGCGCTGGTGCAGAATCTCGCACCGTTCCAGGCGCTTTTTTCATATACCGCTTCGATACATGCCCTTCTTGCGCTCGTGGTGCTTTGGCGGATGTCGCGCCGGGGCAAGGTCCTGGCCGGCGAGCGGGTCGACTTCGCCGAATCGGTGATCACGGCGCAAACGGTATCAACGATCGAGACCGCGACCGCCGACATCCGTCAAGACGGCCCGGAGGCGCCCGGCGCGAAGCCGAAGGACGCAGATTAATCCGGCCGCGTCAATACCGTCTCGATGCGGTGGGCCTTCGCCGGCCCGGTGACGGTCACGGCCATGGAGACGAGACCCGGCAGCAGGGTCATGGCGACCTCGTAGCGGTCGGGATCGCAGAGATGCACCGCCTCGGCGCCGACCGCACCCCCGGCGGACGGCTGGAACGCCAACGGCACGAACAGCTTCCCGATATCGGGGCCGTCGGCGAAGCGGATCGCGATCCGTCCCTCCTCCACGGCATAGCGATAGCGCCGGGCGAACCGCGACGGGGGCGAGTCGCCGAGCACCATTTCCCCTTCCTCCAGATAGTCGAGCCCACCCTCAGAGGGCGTGAAGCGGGCGCTGCCCGACGCGCTCCCGAGATCGGGTGTATCGGACAGCGCTGCGATCCGGCGCACCAGGATCCAGTCCCCGGCCAACCCCTGCAGCAGGGCGCCGGCCCGCGATGCGTCGTCTATGGAGAAATCGTCGATCATGGGGCCACGCCTTACGCCATCCCTCTCGCGCTGGCCAGCCCGACTGTGCTACGCCTTTGGCAAATCAAAGAATAACGGATGGGGAGGAAGCGGTGAGCGAGTTCTTCGACAGCCTGGAAAGGCGCAGCCGGGAGGAACGGGCGGCCGATCACCTCGCCCGACTGCACAGCCAGCTCAAACATGCCAAGACCCACGCCCCCTACTTCAAGGAACTTCTGAAGGGAATCGCGCCGGAGGATATCGCCGGTCTCGACGATCTCCGGAAGATTCCGGTGACCCGCAAGACGGATCTCATGGACCTCCAGTCGCCGGGCGCCCCCTTCGGCGGGATGAACGCGACGGCGGTGCGCGATCTCGCCAAGATCTTCCTGTCCCCCGGTCCGATCGCCGACGCCGAGGGTCGGCGCCAGGATGCCTGGCGGTTCGCGCGCGCCATGTTCGCCGCCGGCTTCCGTCAGGGCGAGATCGTCCACAACTGCTTTTCCTACCACCTGACCCCGGCCGGCTCGATCGTCGAAACCGGCGCGGCCGCACTCGGCTGTCCGGTCTTCCCGGGCGGGGTCGGGAACACGGAACAACAATTGGAGGCCATGGAACGTTTCCGGCCGCAATGCTACGCGGGAACACCGAGCTTCCTCAAAATCATCGTCGACAAGGCGCTCGAAAAGGGCCTGCCAATGACCTTCCGGAAGGCCCTCGTCTCCGGCGAACCCTTCTTCCCGGATGTCCGCCAGGCCTTGAGCGATGCCGGCTGCGAGACCCTTCAGGCGTTCGCCAGCGCCGATCTCGGCCTCATCGCCTATGAGAGCGCGGCCAAGGAGGGAATGATCGTCGACGAACAGGTGATCGTCGAGATCGTCCGCCCGGGCACCGACGATCCGGTGCCTGAGGGCGAGGTCGGGGAAATCGTCGTAACCACCTTCAACCCGGATTATCCGCTCATCCGCTTCGGGACCGGCGACATGTCGGCCGTCCTTCCGGGTGAAAGCCCCTGTGGGCGAACCAATTTACGAATCAAAGGTTGGATGGGCCGCGCCGACCAATCGACCAAGGTCAAGGGAATGTTCGTCCATCCCCGCCAGATCAACGAGGTTCTCAAGCGCCATCCGTCCGTGGTGAAGGCGCGCCTGACCGTCGCGCAGCAGGACGGCAAAGACGTGATGACACTCGCCTGCGAGACGGCAACCCCAAGTGACGACTTAAGAATTTCGATCGAGGAAAGCGTGCAGTCCATAACGAAACTGCGGGGTACGGTCGCATTCGCCACACCTGGTGAGCTTCAGAATGATGGGAAGGTCATTGACGATGTTCGCGGCTAGCATCGAAGCCCGAAAGGATCAAACACCTTTCGATTTGAATGTTTTTCGGTTTTTTTGCTTTTTGTTTGTTGACAGAGGAAACGGGACATGGTTCTCTTTCCTCACACAAACCCCGTATCTCCAGTTGAGTGAGATTGTCCCCAACACCGGTCTCACTCGTTTATTTGCCCCAGACTATGGAGGGTGGTGCCAATCCCCAAACCCGGCACCACCCTCTATCTCTTTTGGGGCTATTTCCCTCTTCGCCGTCCCGACCCACACGCCATCCCTGACCGCCCCCGTTCGGAGCGCGCATGTCCGGATCGCCTGAAGTCCCGGCGCTGGAGGGGCGCGATCTCGCCTGTGTGCGCGGCGAGCGGCTCATTTTCAAAGGCCTCGGTTTCACCCTCCCCGCGGGTGGCGCGCTGCTGCTGACCGGTCGGAACGGCAGCGGCAAGTCCAGCCTGCTGCGGATGCTCGCCGGCCTGCTGCCGCCGGCACGGGGACACTTGCATCAGGACGGCGACGACATTGCCGATGACCTCGCCGGCTACCGGGCGAGCCTGCACTATCAAGGCCATCTCGACGCGGTGAAGCCGGCCCTATCGGCGACGGAAAATCTCGCGGCGGCGACCACTGTGCTCGGCGGCGACACCGGAGCCGCGACAGAGGCCCTGGCCCGTTGCGGGCTCACCGCCGTCGCCGACTTCCCCGGCCGCCTCTTGAGCCAGGGTCAGAAAAGGCGGCTGGCGCTTGCCCGCCTGATCACGACCGAACGACCGCTCTGGCTGATGGACGAACCGACCGCCGCCCTCGACACGGAAGGGCGGGGCCTGGTGGAGGCGTTGATCGCCGGACACCGCGCCGCCGGCGGAGCCGTTGTCGTCTCGACCCATGTGGAATTGGACGTGCCGGGCGCCGACGGGCTGAATCTCGACGCCTTTCCCGGCGGCCGGATCGACCCGCTGTTCGGCCTCGACGCCGGTCTCGGCGACATCGTGTTGGGAGAGGCGTCATGAACACCCTGCTCGGCGTCCTTGCCCGCGACCTCAAACTGGCGATCCGGCAGATCGGCGATGCGACCACGGTGCTCGTCTTCTTCACGATCGCCGTCGCGCTCTTCCCCTTCGGCCTCGGTCCCGACCCGGTGCTGCTGAAGAAGATCGCGCCGGGAATCCTCTGGGTCACCGCCCTGCTTGCCGCACTGCTCTCCCTCGACCGGCTGTTCGAGGCGGACCACGCGGACGGCACGCTGGAACAGCTTGCCCTCAGCCCCGCGCCGCTCGAGGCGATTGTCGCGGTCAAGGCACTGGCCCATTGGCTCACCACCGGACTGCCCCTCGCCCTGATGGCCCCACTGCTCGGGATTCTGCTCGGCCTGACCGGCGAGGGGTCGCTCGAACTGGTGCTCTCGCTCCTGATCGGCACGCCCACGATCAGCTTGATCGGGGCAGTCGGAGCCGCCGTCACCCTGGGCGCGCGCCGGTCCGGCGTTCTGGTCGCCCTGCTGATCCTGCCGCTGACGATTCCGGTGTTGATTTTCGGGGTCGGTGCGGTCGACGCGGCGATCACGGCGCTCGACGTCGCCCCCCATCTCGCGTTCCTCGGCGCGCTGCTGGCGGGATCGCTGGCCTTGACCCCATGGGCGTCCGCTGCGGCCCTGCGTCTCGCCTTACGCTGATTTCGCCCGGAAATCGTTGCGAACGCCAAGCTTTTGTCCCATTTATGATGGGAACTTCGTCCCAGTCCGTGGACGCGGCCAGTTGGCTCTGCTTATATATAAAAACTTGAATATGTGAGACACCGCCGAGCATCATGAGCACGAATGTTTTCCATCGATACGCCAACCCGACGAAATTCATCGGGCTTGCCTCGGCGATCATTCCCTTCGCCTGGGGGCTGACGATCCTGCTGGGCGGATACGGGCTCTATCTCGGCCTGTTCAACTCACCGGCCGACTACCAGCAAGGCGAGACGGTGCGCATCATGTATGTGCATGTGCCGGCGGCCTGGATGGCGCTCGGCTGCTACACGACCATGGCCATCGCGAGCGCGATCGCGATCATCTGGAAACATGCCGTCGCCGATCTGATCGCCGAGGAAACCGCCGTGATCGGCGCCACCTTCACCGTGCTTTGCCTGGTGACCGGCAGCCTGTGGGGCCAGCCGATGTGGGGCACCTGGTGGGTCTGGGACGCCCGGCTGACCAGTATGCTGGTGCTGCTTTTCCTCTATCTTGGCTTCATGGCGCTAAAGAACGCCTTCGACGATCCGCAGCGCGGCACCCAGGCGGCCCGCCTGATCGCGCTGGTCGGTTGGATCAATGTGCCGATCATCAAATACTCGGTCGAATGGTGGAACACGCTGCACCAGCCGGCAGCCGTGGCGCGGCTCGATGGGCCGACCATCCATCCGGACATGCTGACCCCGCTCCTGCTGATGGGCGGCGCCTATATGACGCTGTTCACCGCCCTGCTTCTGGTGCGGGTGCGAAGCCACATCATGGAACGCCGGGCCCGGTCGATCGCGTTGGCCCTGGCCGAGGCGCGGGGCGCCGGTCCGGACGAGGATCCCGCCGGCCTGCGTGATGGAGCGACACCGTGAACGCGTTTTTCGATATGGGCGGCTATGCCGCGTTCGTGTGGCCGTCCTATGCGGTGACCGCGGTCGGCCTGGTGTTCCTGATCGCGACCACCCTGCTGCGCCAACGGCGGGCGCGGACGACCCTGGCGAGGCTCGAGGCGGAACGGGATGCCGCGGGCCTCGGCCACGGACAGAGATAGGCTGAAGGATGAGCAAAGCGAAACTGAAGAAGAAGCGCCGCCTCTATGCCGTTCTGATCGGCATGGGCCTGCTTGGCGTGGCCACCGCACTGGTGCTCACCGCCATCGAGGATACGCTCGTCTTCTTCCGGACGCCGACCGACATCGCCGCCGAGACCCCGGCCCCGGACCAGCGTCTGCGCCTCGGGGGGCTTGTCGCCAAGGACAGCGTCGAGCCGCAGGAGGACGGGATCACGACCCGTTTCGTGATCGAGGACGGCGGTCCGCATGTGGTCGCGGTGACCTATACGGGCGTGCTGCCGGACCTGTTCCGGGAGGGTCAGGGCGTGGTGACCGAGGGCGTGCTGATCAATGGCGTGTTCCGGGCCGACGAGGTTCTGGCCAAGCATGACGAGAACTACATGCCGAAAGAAGTGGCCGACGCTCTGAAGGAACAGGGTGTTTGGCAGGAGGGCGAACCCGCGCCCTCGCCCAATGCTCTACCCAGCGCCTCCTATGGCGGGAAGGCAACCCAATGATCGTCGAATTCGGACATTTCGCCCTGATCCTGGCCCTGGTCGTCGCCATCGGCCAATCCGTTCTGCCAATGGTCGGCGCCGCCCGGCGGGATGTCCGCCTGGCCGCCTTCGGACGTCAGGCCGCCCACGCGCAGTTCGCTTTGCTCGGGCTGTCCTTCGCCGCCCTCACCTACGCCTTCGTGACCTCCGACTTCTCGGTCGCGCTGGTCGTCTCGAACAGCCATTCCCTGAAGCCGATGCTCTACAAGATCTCCGGTGTGTGGGGGAATCATGAAGGCTCGATGCTGCTCTGGGTGCTCATTCTGGCCGCCTTCGGGTCGGCGGTCGCCGCCTTCGGGCGCAATCTCCCCGAAAGCCTGAAATCCCGGGTCATCGGGGTTCAAGGCATGATCGGTGTCGGCTTCCTGCTGTTCATCGTGCTCACCTCCAACCCGTTCGAGCGCATGCTGCCGGCGCCGCTGGACGGCCGCGACCTCAATCCGCTGCTGCAGGATCCGGGCCTCGCCTTCCACCCGCCCTTCCTCTATCTGGGCTATGTCGGTCTGTCGGTCGCCTTCTCCTTCGCGGTCGCCGCCCTGATCGAGGGCAAGGTGGACGCCGCCTGGGCCCGCTGGGTCCGCCCCTGGACCCTGGCCGCCTGGTCGAGCCTGACGCTCGGGATCGCGCTGGGAAGCTGGTGGGCCTATTACGAGCTCGGCTGGGGCGGCTGGTGGTTCTGGGACCCGGTCGAGAACGCCAGCTTCATGCCGTGGCTGGCGGCGACGGCCCTACTGCATTCCGCGATCGTCGTCGAAAAGCGCGACGCATTGAAAAGCTGGACGGTCCTGCTCGCGATCATCGCCTTCTCGCTGAGCCTGATGGGGACCTTCATCGTCCGCTCCGGCGTGCTGACCAGCGTTCACGCCTTCGCCGTCGATCCGGAACGGGGTGTGTTCATCCTGATCCTGCTCGGCATCGCCGTCGGCGGCTCCCTGGCGCTCTACGCGTGGCGGGCGCCCGATCTCCAGCCCGGCGGGCTGTTCCGGCCGATCAGCCGGGAGGGCGGTCTTCTGATCAACAACCTGTTCCTGGCCGTCGCCTGTGCGACCGTGCTGCTGGGCACCCTGTATCCGCTGATCGCCGAGGCCGTCGCCGACGAGAAGATCTCGGTCGGCCCGCCCTTCTTCAACGCCACCTTCATCCCCCTGATGATCCCGCTCATCATCCTGATGGCCGCCGGGCCGATGATGGGCTGGAAACGGGCCGGTATCTCGGGGCTCTTGCACCGTCTGCGGGCCGCCCTGGTCGCCACCGCGGCCGCCGCGCTGGTCGTGCTGTTCGTCGCCGAGACCGATGCGATCGCCGCCGCCCTGGGTGTGGCCGCCGGGGTCTGGGTGCTTGCGGGTGTGACGACCGATCTCGTCCACCGTTGCCGATCCCGGGAGGGCACGCTCGGCGCCGGTCTCAACCGGCTGTTCAATCTGCCGCGCTCCGTCTGGGGTACGGCCCTCGGCCATGCCGGGGTCGCCATCGTGGTCATGGGCATCACCGTCGACAGCCTGATGAGCACCGACATCATCGCCGCCGCGGAACCGGGCGACCGCTTCGAGCTGGCCGGCCGGACCCTGGTCTATGAGGGCGTCGAGCCCAAGATGGGCCCCAACTATATGTCCGAGCGCGGGGTGATCAGCGTTTACAAGGGCGATGAGAAGATCGCCGAACTGGATCCCGAACGCCGTTTCTACCCGGTGCAGGGCATGACCACGACCGAGGCGGCGATCCGCTCGACGGTCTTCGAGGACCTCTATGTGGTGATCGGCGAACAGGACGAGCAGGGCCGGCGGACCGTCCGGCTGCACCATAATCCGCTCGTTCCATGGCTATGGTTCGGGACCATCATCATGGTGTTGGGCGGGGTGCTGAGCCTCAGCGACCGGCGTCTCAGGGTCGGCGCGCCGATCCGGTCCAAGAAGGCCACGACGGGCAAAACCGAAGGCGGCGCTCCGCCGGCCGGCGCCCAGCCCGAAGCCGGCGACTGAGTGCGATGAAGCAACGCCTTCTTTATCTGTTGCCCCTGGCGGGTTTTCTCGCCATCGCCGGCTATTTCGCCTATGGCCTGACCCTCAATCCGCAGGAGTTGCCCTCGGCCCTGATCGACAAGCCCGCCCCGACCTTCGAGCTGGCGCCGCTGGACGACCGCACACCGGGCCTGGCGACGGCGGATCTCGCGGGTGAGCCGGTCGCCCTGGTCAATTTCTTCGCCAGCTGGTGCGTGCCCTGCCGGGCGGAGCATCCGATCCTGACTCGCCTTGCCGAGGTCGAGAACGTTCCTCTTTACGGCATCGCCTACAAGGACGAGATCGCCGATTCGATCGGCTTCCTCAACGAACTCGGCAATCCCTACGACCGGATCGGGGTCGACCAAGACGGCCGCGCCGCCATCGAATTCGGCGTCTACGGCGTTCCCGAGACCTATGTGATCGATCGGGACGGCCATATCCGCTTCCGCCATGCCGGCGCCCTGACCCGCCAGATCATCGAGCGGGACATCATGCCGTTGATCGAGGAGTTGCGAAAATGAAGGCGGTGCTGACGGCGTTCGTCGCCCTGTTCCTATGGAGCCTCCCCGCCGCCGCCGTGCAGCCGGACGAGATGCTGGCCGACCCCACCCTGGAATCCCGGGCGCAGGCCTTGGGCAAGCAGTTGCGTTGCCTCGTCTGCCAGAGCGAGTCCATCGAGGACTCGAACGCCGATCTCGCCAGCGACCTCAGGGTCTTGGTCCGCGAGAAGATCACCGAGGGCCTGAACGATCGTGAAATCAAGGACTTTCTGGTCGAACGCTATGGCACCTATGTGCTGCTGAACCCGCCGGCCCAGGGCAGTACGCTCTGGCTTTGGCTGGCCCCGGGCATTCTGGTGGCCCTGGGGGGCGCCGCGGTGGTGCTGATCCTGCGCCGAAAGTCCGCCGCCAAAGGGCAAGGTCCCGCTCCTCTGACGCCTGAGGAACAGGCCCGGCTCGCCAAACTCACCGGATCCGATGCGGGAATAGACCGCAATGCCTAACCAACGGTCCAAATAAGCCATGTCCGCCGATCTCTTTTTCTGGCTGTTCGCCGCCCTTTTCGCCCTTTTGGGCGGGCTATGGCTGGCGCTTCCCCTCCTTCAGCGCCGCGAGGAGGAGGACCCGTTCGAGGACCGTCCGAGCCTCCGGGTCCACAAGGCCGCGCTTGCGGAGGTCGAACGGGATCGCGCCGCCGGCCTGATCGGCGCGGAGGACGCCGACGCCGCTAAGGTCGAGATCCAACGCCGCCTGCTGAAGGACGCGGATGAGGCGACCGACAGCCGGGTCGCGGGAAAAGGCCGGAAGGTCGGCCTCGGCGCGGTCGTCCTCGGCGGTGTTCCGGCCGCCGCCATAGCCCTTTACCTAGTCTTCGGCAATCCCGGCGCGCCGGATCAGCCGCTTGCCGGTCGGGAGCAGGAAAAAGAGGAGATCAATCTCGATCGGGCCCAGATCCAAAGCGACATTCAGGATCTGAGGCTGGCACTCGAGGACAACCCGAACGACATCCGGGGCTGGATCGATTTGGGGGCCGCCTACCGCGAAATCGGCCAGTTCAACGAGGCAGAGGGCGCCTTCCGCAAGGCCCTGAAAGCCGAGCGGCGGCCGGAGATCCTGGTGCGGCTGGCCGATGTTCTGATCGTCCGGGCCGAGGGCGTGATCTCGCCAGCGGCGAAGGAATTGTTGAACGAGGCGGACGCGCTGGCGCCGGGCCTGCCCCAGGCACGCTACTTCATCGGTCTCGCCAAACTGCAAGAGGGCGATCCGGAAGGCGCGCTGCAGGACTGGCTCGCGATCGAGAGCGCGATCCCGGCGGGGACCCAGTGGGGAACGATCCTGCAGGGCGCCCTGGAGCGCGCGGCCAACGAGGCCGATATCGATCTCGACGAGGCCCGGGCTCAATACGCAGCCCAGAATCCGGCCCAGAATCCGGCCCAGAATCCCGCCCAGAATTCCGCTCAGGGCGGTCCGACCCAGGAGGATGTCGCCGCCGCCCAGGAGCTTTCCCCGGAGGAGCGGACCGACTTCATCAACAGCATGGTGGAACGGTTGAGCGCCCGCCTCGAGGACGAGCCCTTCGACGTGGATGGATGGCTGCAATTGGCCCGCAGCTACCGGGTGCTCGGGCGCGAGGAAGAGATGCGGGAGGCCCTGGAGAATGCGGCCCGATTCGGCCCCGACCGGGCGGACGCACAGGTCAACTATGCCTTCTCGCTCTACAGCCCGCAGGACCTGCAGGCCGGCAAGCCGATCCCGCAAGCGGCCCTTCTCGCCATGCAAAAGGCGTTGGAGATCAATCCGGATCAGGTAGAGGCCCTGCTGCTGTTGGGAATACGGGACGCCCAGACGGGCTATCCCGACGGGGCGCGCGAGAAGTGGGGCCGGATCCTCACCGTCCTGGACCCGGAAAACCCGCTCTTCGATGCGGTGCGCCAACGGATCGACGATCTGCCGGCCGGATGAAGCCAGGGGAGCTGAGCCAGGGGAAATGAGCCAGGGGAAATAAGCCAGGGGAAATAAGCCAGGGGAAATGAGCCAGGGGAAATAAGCCAGGGGAAATGAGCCAGGGGGGGCACCAGGGTTTAATTGCGGGATCAGGTGAAAGACGCTAACGGTTAGGGCCTGACCGTTTCGGCCCTTACACCCCATCTCCCCATCCCCTGTCTCCAACCTGGGAGCAAGAGCCCGTTCATGTCGACACCCGCGCTGGAAATCAAAGACCTGCACAAATCCTTCGGCCCGCTGGAGGTCTTGAAGGGGATCGACCTCACCGCCCGCAACGGCGACGTGATCTCGATCATCGGCTCCTCCGGCAGCGGCAAGAGCACGCTTCTGCGCTGTATCAATCTGCTGGAAATCCCGGACGCGGGCGAGATCCGGGTCGCCGGCGAGTTGATCAAGATGAAGACCTCCCGGGGGCGTGGGGCACCGGCGGACAGCAAACAGGTGGACCGGATCCGCACCAAACTCGCCATGGTGTTCCAGAGCTTCAATCTCTGGTCCCATCTGACGGTCCTGGAAAACGTGACCGAAGCGCCGATCCACGTCCAAAAGCGTCCCCGGGCGGAGGCGATCGAGGAGGCCAAGGCGCTGTTGGACAAGGTCGGGATCGGCGACAAGCTGGACCACTATCCGAGTCATCTGTCCGGCGGGCAGCAGCAGCGCTGCGCCATCGCCCGGGCGCTGGCGGTGCATCCGGAGGTGCTGTTGTTCGACGAGCCGACCTCGGCCCTCGACCCGGAACTGGTCGGCGAGGTGTTGCGCGTGATGCGGCAACTGGCCGAGGAAGGCCGGACCATGCTGATCGTGACCCATGAGATGGGTTTCGCCCGCGAAGTGAGCAGCGAAACAATCTTCCTGCACCAGGGTCTGGTCGAGGAACAGGGTCCGCCGTCCCAGGTTTTCGGGGCCGCAACGTCCGAGCGCTGCCGACAGTTTCTTGCCAGCCAGCTCTGACGCATTTTCACCAAAAACGCCTCAACGCTTTGTGATTTCGCGCCAACGCTGTAACTTTAACGCGCAGGACCGGCGTTTAAGTTAAATCTGCGCCACTGTCGTGCTGCACCCTGTGCGGGTCCGGGAGGGTACCGGGGACGCCGCGCATGGTTTCGGCGCCATGGGTTTGGGGCCAGGGGTTTGGGGTTGTTATGGCGAGAGGAGTGCCACGATGAGCGTTTTGATTTCCAATAGGCTGGACCTCTCCAGCCTTCCCTATTCAAGCAAGCTGTCAACGGTTCTGAAAGCGCCGTTGAAGATCCTGGGTTGTGAGCTGTACATCCTTGACGGCTACGAGCAGTTCGAGCAGGTCGAACGTGGCGGTTTCCCGCTCTTCGGCGGCTTCACGAGCGAGCACACCACGTCTCAAGAAGGATTCACGGTGCTTGCCAAGAAGGACGGCAAGATCGTCGGCACCTGGGCCGCCGGCTACTGGCCGCAGCAGTGCCGCCTGATCGAGTTGATGGACGAAACCTCCGTCTTTCACAAGCAGTCGAGCGGCGAACGCTGGGCCTTCCAGGGGACGGCGTTGCAGTTCGCCAAGGCGATGCGAGGCCCATTCGTCAAGGTCGGCGGTTTCTATCTCGCCAAGGAAGTGCGCTCGACGGAGGTCAGCGCCGGCCTCACCTGGTTCATGCAGGCCCTCGGTCGCACCGTCGCCCAGGAGCTCTATCAGCCGCGCGGCATCTTCGGATTCTATATCGACGAACATGTGAAGCGCGGGATCGCCGACAAATTCCGGCTCACCCATCTCGCCGAATATGTCCAACGCATCCAGTTCACCACCGGTCCCGTGCCCTATTGGCTCGGCATCTGTGAGGAAGTGGATGTCTTCCGGCGGGCCGAGGAACTGATCGAGTGTACCCCGGCGGGGCCATATGTGGATAAGGAAGAGCATGGGCCAGACAGCGTCGCCATCGACCCGACCCGCGAGCCCGCGCATCTCGTCCCGCTGGACCGTGATCGGCCTAGAGTGATTGTTTGATGATATCGGCTTGAGAGGGTATTGCGACGGTCCAGACGCCCGAACCCATTTCCCTCAACGCGCCACGCATATGGCCGCTTAGTACCGGGTCGACACGTTCACGATCTCCCGTTCACCTTTTTCGTCGGTGAACGGAAGGTTGAGGACGATGCAGCGGATCACGCCCTCGCCCGGCAGACCGAAGCTGATCCGCGACATCTGCGGTTCGCCGCGCAGATCCGCCTTGAGCATCCGCGTTTCCGCCGCTTCCGCCATGCGCTTGTTCACCAGATGGCGGACCGGCCGATGCAGGCACAAGCTTCTGAGCTTCCCCATATCCTCGCCCATGAAATCGAACTTCAGCAGTCCCGACTGATCAAAATGAACGGCTGACATCCTCCGCGCGATCCCCGCTTCGCTCAGGGCTTGATGAAAGGCTTTCGAATCGAGGTCCGCCGTATTGCGCCAAATCTCAAGCGCACGACCGACAAGACCGGCCGTCGGCCCAACCTCGTCGAAATCGCTCGGCGTCAGCGTCTCCTCGGCATAGGCGAGGTCATGCACCAACGTCTCCCGATCGAGATCCTCGGGCAGCGCGCTTTCCAGAGTCGCAAGGGTCTCGAGCTTGGGAATTTCCCCTTGGCGCATCTTCCGAATCAGCGCCTCGGACACACCCGCCTCATTTGCCCATTTCCGTACGGACTTGCACGTCTTTGCATACGCGACCAGACGATCAAACACCTCGTCGCGAACGCGAAGCAGATCCGTGGCCGTTTTTAGGCCGTTTTTATCGCGATCCGGGTCAAAGACAAATGCGGACATCTAACCTAACTTTCCTGCTGATCGGCGGTCTGCGAATTTTTTTGCGCAAAACGCATCATCTAAGGTTGAACATAACAATTATTCTGCCAGTATGCCAGGGACAGATTAACAGAAATGCGAAAAAATGTGCGCAGCAAAGACACCATTTGAGAAGTTGCTCCAATTCGGCAGCGAGAGTGCCTCCGGCGATTTGGATCACGGCCTTCTGTCCAAGGTTGTGGCGCTTCATGATCGCATAGCGTTTTTTAATGCGCTGGGCGGTCATCATGACGTCGAGGAATGGACGAACGATCTGTTCAACCAGACCTGCAATCTCGCCCCCATCTTCAAGAAACCGGTGTCGGCCCGGATCGCCCTGGCGGACGGTTTATCGGTTCCCCGGGCCAGGTCGATCCTACCGATCCATCCCTTGGCCAGCGCGCCCCTGCCCCGGGCCCCGCTGTGGATGCACGACCTGCCGTTCGGACCGGAGACCGGCGTCAGGGCCCAGAGGCTCGACCTCTCCCAAGCCCGGGAAACGCCGCTTCCGGCCAAATCCCTGCTGGATGCCAACGGACCGGTCGCCGCTGAAACCCTGCTGTCGCTGGCAAGCCGCGACTTCGCCGGCATGGGATATGCGATGATGCTGGGCCGGGACGATGACGGATCCCAGGAATGCTGGCGGTTCAAGATGCACAGCGCCCAATTGCGTCTCTATGGTCCGATCGATCTGACCGGTGCCGACATCGCCGCCCGCACCTGCGCCTATGCCGGCCGGTCCCTGCAGCAAGTGGTGGAGACGACGCAGGAGCAGGAGCGGCCGACCCCGTTCGTGATGAGCGGCACCATGTGCGGCGAGCATGTTCTCGGGTCCGCCTTGTCAATCCCGCTCGCCCAGCCGACCGGCACCGGAATCAGTGTCGTCGTGCTGATCCACGATCTGCATTCGCCGGACATCTAAACGAACGACCCGAACCCGCGCTCGTTTTGCGGCCCGATCTTTGGGAAGACAGTCAATATCCGTCTTCCCAAAGAGCCGGTTCACCCGCTAAGACTCCCTGTCACGCGTTTTTGCAGCGCATCATGACGACATGGTGCATGTGAGCCCGCCCGGGGACGGAGCCCCCCTGGCGGCGCTCCGCCCGGGGCGACCTGGCGACACGATAAACTGGGAGGCTCAAAATGAAGGACTCGAACATGAAGAAAATGCTGCTGGCGGCGATCGCCGCCGTTACCCTTGCCGTCGGTCCCCTAGCAGTCGGTCAGGCATCGGCCGACGATTGGAACAAGGTCCGGATCGCGACGGAAGGCGCTTATGCGCCTTGGAACTTCACGGATTCCTCCGGCAAGCTCGTCGGCTTCGAACTCGACCTCGCCCGCGACCTCTGCGCCCGGATGGGCGCCGAGTGCGAAATCGTGGCCCAGGCCTGGGACGGCATCATCCCGGCGCTCAACGCCGGCAAATACGACGCCATCATGGCCGGCATGTCGATCACCGATAAGCGTAAGAAGGTGATCTCCTTCTCCAACGCCTATGCCGCCACCCCGGCCCGCTTCGTCGTCCTGAAGAACAGCGATCACGCCGACTTCACCAGCAAGCTGGAAAGCCTCAACCTCGAAGAGATCGACGGCGACGAGCAGGCCGTGCTCGACCAGATGGCCGCCGCCTTCAAGGGCGAGACGATCGGCGTGCAGGTCGCCACGACCCACGAGAACTTCCTGCGCGAATTCATGGGCGACACGGTCGAAATCCGCACCTACGACACCCAGGAGAACCTGGATCTCGACCTGCAGGCCGGCCGGGTGGGCATGGCGCTCGCCTCCATGAGCTATTGGAAGCCGCTGCTCGAGACCGAGAAGGGCAAGGACTTCACCGCGATCGGCGCCGGGATGACCGGCGGTCCGTTCGGCGGCGGGGTCGGTGTCGGCATCCGCCAGGCGGACGCGGCGCTTGTCGAGAAGTTCAACAAGGCGATCGCCGAAGCGACCGCCGACGGGACCGTCTCGAAACTCGCCATCCAGTGGTTCGGCTTCGACGCCTCCTACTGAGCCGAGAGGGGCTCAGTCAAAAGAGGCGAAGTCTCCCGGGCGCCGGGCCGGGGCGCAAGCCCCGCCCGGCCGCCTTTCTTGAGAACCGGAATCCGCCATGGAAATGTTGAGTTGGGGCGATGCCGGCTGGGGCGATGAACTGGTCCGGGCCGCCTTTACCACCTTGTTGGTGGCCTTGGCCGCCTTCGGCCTCGGCCTTGTGATCGGCTCCGGAGCGGCGGCCTTGCGGCTCTCCGGCTTTGCCCCGTTCCGCTGGCTCGTCGAAGGCTACACCACCTTCATCCGCGGCATTCCCGAACTCCTGGTTCTCTACCTCCTGTTCTTCGGCGGCAACCAGGCCGCCATGGCCGTGGCCTCCGTCTTCGGCCACACCGGCTATATCGAACTCGACGCCTTCACCATCGGGGCGATCGCCATCGGTATCGTCTCCGGCGCCTATTCCACAGAAGTGATCCGCGGCGCGATCCTGGCCGTTCCCCGCGGCGAAATCGAAGCGGCGAAAGCTTGCGGGATGTCGTCCTGGCTCCTGTTCCGCCGGATCATGGTCCCGCAGGTCGCCCGTTTCGCCCTGCCCGGCCTCGGCAATGTCTGGCAGTTGACCCTGAAGGATACGGCCCTGATCTCCATCACCGGCCTGGTCGAGATCATGCGTCAAGCGCAGATCGCCTCCGGCTCGACCCAGCAGCCCTTCACCTTCTATGTCTGTGCGGCGATCCTCTATCTGCTGCTCACCAGCCTGAGCAATTTCGGCTTTGGCCGGGCCGAGTCCTGGGCCAATCGCGGTGTCAGGAGGGCGGCATGAATTTCGAGCTGATGGCGGAGGCCTTTCCGCAACTGATCGAAGGCATCCCGCTGACCCTGCAACTGGTCTTTCTTTCCCTTGCCATCGGTTTCGTCTTGGCGGTCGTGATAGCGCTCGCCCGGCTCGCCAAGGACCCGGTGCTGCCCCGGCTTGCCTATGGCTTTGTCTATGTTTTCCGGGGCACCCCGCTGCTGGTGCAGATCTTCCTGATCTATTACGGCCTCGGCCAGTTCGAGGCGGTCCGCGAAAGCATCCTCTGGATCGTCCTGAAAGAGCCCTTCTGGTGCGCGATCATCGCGCTGGCCCTTAACACCGGCGCCTATACCAGCGAGATCATCCGGGGTGGTATCCAGTCGGTTCCCTGGGGTCAGATCGAAGCCGGCAAGGCCTGCGGCATGTCGCGGGTCCTGCTGTTCCGCCGGATCGTGTTCCCGGTGGCGATCCGTCAGGCTCTGCCCGCCTATGGCAACGAGATCATCCTGATGGTGAAGTCGACCTCGCTGGCCAGCACCATCACAATCCTGGAGGTCACCGGCATCGCCAAGAAGCTGATCAGCGCCACCTGGCAGCCGATTGAGATCTTTCTGGTGGCGGGCGCGATCTATCTCACCATGAATTTCATCGTGACCCGGGGGATCGCCATGTCGGAGCGGCGTCTCAATCCCCATCTCAAGGATCGGCCGCTGCCGAAACGCACCGCGCTCGACCGTGGCGTCACGGCGGCTTCCGCCCCCGCCGCCGCGGTACCCAGCAAGCCGGCGGAATAAGCGGACGCGTTCAGAGCACGTAGAAGACCTGTTCCTTCAACAGCCTCCACAGGGTGCTGAGCCCGGTGTTGTCCAGGATGTCGACACCGGCCATGGTCTTGACAGCATAGAGCGGCAGCGCAATGAGCGCGATGACGACCCCGACGAAGACGATCTTCACCAGCCCCTCGGCGAGGCGCGAGAAAAACCCGAAGCGCGGCTTCTCGGGCGCCAGCCCCCGACCGGCCTTGCGGCGGTCCCGCCCCATCAACAGCACGAAATAGAAGGTCCGGCCGAAAACGGTCATCGAGCGCCGCTGGTCGATGAAATGCCGGTTGCGTTCCGGGGCGTCGAAGACCCGCCGCAACGCATCGAGTTGCTGGCGGTCGAACTGCGCCAGCACCTCGTTGGGCAGGCGCTTCAGCCGCTCCATGAAATGCTCGCTCGCCCGCCCGTTATGCTCCAACTCGTCGAGCGCGTTGCGGGCGGTATACTGGCTGGAAATCCCCCGTGTCAGGGCGTCGAAACCGGGATCGGACAGGGCGACGAAACGGCAGGCGAGCTTGCTCTGCAGCTCAAGATGGGTGACCACCTCGCCGCTGAAGGGATGGCTGGTGCCATCCGGCTCCATCAACTCCCCTTCGAAACCGTCACCGTTCCAGAGAGGACCGTCATAGGGGCAAATGGAAAAGCCGCCCAGGGAGGCGTCCTCCGGCTGGTACACATACCCGTTGATGCGCACAAAGATATTCGGCTTGCTGACCCGGTTATGGGTCCGCCGTTCCGACATGCGGCTCTGTGTGTTCAAGGCCCCGTACATGCCCGTCAGACTACACCAACCGGCGCCGCTTGGCCCGCCTCTTGTCGTACCGGCCCGGCGAGACTTACCGTCGCCAGCACCTCGCTGGCCGGTCGGGTGGTCAAGCGGGCGACCGGACGGACCTTGTCCGGCTCGGCCATGGCGAAGTCGAAACGCCGGATGAGGCGTGCCAGGATCAAAGCGCTTTCCAAGGTCGCGAAGGCCGCCCCGATGCAGACACGCGGCCCCAGACCGAACGGCAGATAGGCGCCCGGCTCTCCCTCGCCGGCCTCGAACCGGTCGGGGTCGAACCGGTCGGGGTCGAACCGGTCGGGGTCGCGCCAGAAGTCCATATGCCGGTGGATGATCCAGGGCGAGATCATCACCATGGCGCCACGCGGCAGGCGGTGGCCCTCGATCTCGACTTCGCGGATCGCGACCCGGGGAATGAAGGTGAGCGGCGGATAGAGGCGCAGGGTTTCCCGGAAAACGTTTCGGGTGAAGGCAAGCCTTTTGGTGTGCTCGAAGCGGACCGGGCCGCCCCCGGTCACCGCCTCGATCTCCCGCCGCATCCGGCGGACCGCCTCCGGCTGGTTCGAGAGGATGAAGAAACACCAGGTCAGCACGCTGGCCGTGGTCTCGTGGCCGGCCAGGAAGAAGGTGCCGATCTGATCGACCAGTTCCTCCCGGTCGAATTTCGTGCCGGTCTCCGGGTCGACGGCGGCGATGACCTCGGCGGCGAGATCACCGTCCTGGCCGCTCGATCCGCTCCCGTCTCGGTCCGCTTGGCCCGCGATCCGCGCGTCGATCAGCCGCCCGATATGGTCGCGGATCCGCCCACAGGCCTCGGTCACCTCCGCCGGCTGGGGGATATCGGCGAAGGGTTTCCCCCACAGCAGCCGCCGCAACTCCACATTGGCGACCGCGTTCTGATAGCGGGCGAAGTCGTCGAAGATGCCCCTGGCATCCTCGCTCTCCAGCGTCCGCGAGAAGATGGTCCGGCCGATGATGTCGGCGGTGACATGGCTCATCCCGGCTTCCAGCGAGAACACCTCTCCCCTGGCCGCGACCCCGTCGAGATGGGTCTCATAGTCGGCCACAGCCGCCTCCATCGCCGCGAAGGCCCGGTTGATCCGCATATGGGTGAAGGCCGGCTCCAGCATGCGCCGTTGGCGTTTCCAGGTTTCGCCCTGGGAAATGAACATTCCCTCCCCGACCAGCGGCCGCAGCGCGCCGATCATCAGATCGTTCTTCGGATAGTCGCCCGCCGCCTCGGTCAGCAACCGCCGGACGACCGAGGGCTCGTTCACCAGCAGGATCTTGCGCCGCGACACCCCCATGGGCGCGACCCGGATGCGATAGGCCTCCTCCGGCAAAAGACCGAGCAGGTCCCGCTCGCCGCGCATCAAGGTGCGGAGCAGCGACAGGGTGGGAGAAAGCGGTTTCGGGGCGGGCGGCCTATAGAGATCGGAGTCCATGGCCGTCAGGCGGGCACCGGTTCCGGTGCCGGCTCCTCCCGCGGCTCCGATCGTTCCTTTAAGCTATGGGCCAGCGGATCGTGGTCCTCCCATTCACCCTTGCCGCCCAAAACGGCGAAGCGCGCGAACAGATCCTCCGAGAACCAGCCCTTGTCGAGGGATTCCCGGGCGGCCGCCCGATGCGGCCCCTGATAGGCGAAGGCCTCCATCTCCTCCGGCGTACGCCAGATCGAAAAGGTGACCTGATGCAGCCAGGGCACCTCGCCGAGGCCGATCTTGAACAGAAGGCCCTCATAGTGATCCGGGATCACCGCCTCGATGCCCGGCACATGGCGCCAGAATCGGAACACCGCCCAGGGCCGCACCGTCGCCCGGGTCAAAACGGCGATGGGGGAGGTGCGGCTGCCGCCCTCGCCGATCTGGAAAGGTGTCTCGTGCGCCCATCCCTGCCCCCGCACGGAGCGCGCCTCGAGAAAGACGGTCCAGCTTTCCACCGCATGACCGCGATAACGCTGGAACACCGGGGCCGCGTCCATCTCCGCCTCGGCGATCTCGCGATCCGGCCAGATGGCGAGGATGGCATAGACCGACCAGTTCGGAATCGGGGTAAACCCTTCGCCGGTGCCGCTGCCGAGAAGTTTGTGGAAACCGATATGGGGAACCCGCTTCAGCGCGCGCCGGGCAAAGCCCATCTGGCCCAGCGCCCAGGCCCGGTCCCAGGCCGTTTCGAAGCGGTAGAAGGATAAGCTAACGACCTGCATGGCCCGCACCCCCAACGTCTGTCGGGTATATTAGACCTTTGTGATGGGCGGAGCAAATGGGCACGTGCCATCCACCTCCCTCTCCCTGGGGAGAGGGCCGGGGTGAGGGGGCATTCTGGTGACACGCGCTGGCGCGCTTCGGGACGGAATGGGTTTTGCCCCCTACCCCAAAATCCCCGGCAGATTGAGCTGCTTCTCCCGGGCGCAGGCGGTGGCGTCCTCGTAGCCGGCATCGGCATGGCGCATGACGCCGGTGGCCGGGTCGTTCCACAGGACCCGTTCGAGCCGGCGGGCGGCGTCCTCGCTTCCGTCGGCGACGATCACCATCCCGGCATGCTGGGAAAACCCCATCCCGACCCCGCCGCCGTGATGCAGGCTGACCCAGGTCGCGCCCGACGCCGTGTTCAACAGGGCGTTCAGCAGCGGCCAGTCGGAGACCGCGTCGGAGCCGTCCTTCATCGCCTCGGTCTCCCGGTTCGGCGAGGCGACGGAGCCCGAATCGAGATGGTCCCGGCCGATGACGATGGGGGCTTTGAGCTCTCCCCTGGCCACCATCTCGTTGAAGGCGAGGCCGAGCCGGTGCCGGTCGCCGAGCCCGACCCAGCAGATCCGCGCCGGCAGGCCCTGGAAGCTGATCCGGTCGCGGGCCATGTCGAGCCAGGTGTGGAGATGCGCGTCGTCCGGCATCAGCTCCTTCACCTTGGCGTCGGTCTTGTAGATGTCCTCCGGATCGCCGGAGAGGGCGACCCAGCGGAAGGGCCCGACACCGCGGCAGAACAGCGGGCGGATATAGGCCGGCACGAAGCCCGGGAAGGCGAACGCGTTCTCCAACCCCTCCTCCAGCGCCATCTGCCGGATATTGTTGCCGTAATCCAGGGTCGGAATGCCGGCGTTCCAGAAGTCGACCATGGCGGCCACATGAACCTTCATGCTGGCCCGGGCCGCCTTCTCGACCGCCTTGGGGTCGCTTTCCTGCTTGTCGCGCCATTCGGCGAGGCTCCAACCCAGCGGCAGATAGCCATGGACCGGGTCGTGGGCGGACGTCTGGTCGGTCACCAGATCCGGCCGGACGCCGCGCCGGACCAGGTCCGGGAAGATGTCTGCCGCGTTGCCGACCAGACCGACGGACTTCGCCTCGCCGGCGGCCGTCCAGCGGTCGATCATCGCGAGCGCGTCGTCCAGGCTATCGGTCTTCTCGTCGACATAGCGGGTGCGAAGGCGGAAATCGATATGATCCGGGTCGCATTCGACGGCGAGGCAGCAGGCCCCGGCCATGACGGCGGCCAAGGGCTGTGCGCCGCCCATGCCGCCGAGCCCCGCGGTCAGCAGCCATTTGCCCGAGAGGTTCCCGTCATAATGCTGACGGCCGGCCTCGACGAAGGTCTCATAGGTGCCCTGGACGATCCCCTGGCTGCCGATATAGATCCAGCTTCCCGCCGTCATCTGGCCGTACATCATCAGCCCGACCTTATCGAGCTTGTTGAAATGGTCCCAATCGGCCCAGTGGGGGACCAGGTTGGAATTGGCGATCAACACCCGGGGGGCGTCCTTATGGGTCGGGAAGACACCGACCGGCTTGCCGGACTGGACCAGCAGGGTCTTGTCCTCGGGCAGGGTCTTGAGCGTGTCGAGAATCATCTCGAAATCCGCCCAACTTCGCGCCGCCCGGCCGATGCCGCCATAAACCACCAGCTCCGCCGGGTTCTCCGCGACCTCCGGATCGAGATTGTTCTGGATCATCCGGAAGGGCGCCTCGGTGGTCCAGGAAAGGCAGGAGAGGTCCGGGCCGGTCGGGGCCTTCACCGGCCGGGAGTTGTGCTTGCGGTCGATCATTGCAGGGCTCCTGTGACGGCCAGGTAATCGAGGCGGGAGAGAATTTGTTTGAGGATGGGGCGCAGGCGTTCCGCCTTCTCCGGGTCATAGTCGAAGGGCGGCGTCTCGGTTGTGAGATGGGTCGCCTGCGACAGCTCCATCTGGATCGCGTGCACGCCCGCCGCCGGGTCGCCGTAATGCCGCGTGGTCCAGCCGCCCTTGAAACGGCCGTTGAGCACATGGCTGTAATCCCGCTGATCGGCGCAGATGTCGGCGACCGCCCGGGTCACGGCGGGGGCGCAGGCGGCGCCCTTGAAATCGCCGATGTTGAAATCGGGCAGGGTGCCGTCGAACAGCCGCGGGATCACGCTGCGGATCGAATGGCAGTCATAGAGCACCGCCACGCCATGCTGCGCCCTCACCCGGTCCAATTGGCCCCGCAGCGCGGCATGGTAAGGCGTATGAAAGCGTTTCAGCCGGTCGGCGATATCCGCGTCGTCCGGCCCTTCGCCCTCCCGCCAGATCGGCTGCCCATCGAAATCGGTCTCGGGGACAAGGCCGGTGGTCGCCTGGCCGGGATAGAGGCTCTCGCCGGACGGATCGCGGTTGGCGTCGATGACATAACGGTGGAAGGTCGCCCGAACGGTTGTCGCCCCGGCCAGCAGGCCGGCATAGAGCCGATCCACATGCCAGTCCGTGTCGGACAGAACCCGCCCGGTCTGGTTGAGCCGCGCCAGGACATCCCCGGGCACATGGGTTCCCGTATGGGGCAGGCCGAGGACGACGGGGCCGGTGCCCTCGTGAACCGCGACGGGCTGCATCACAGGATCTCCAATTCGGGCAGGTCCGGATGGCGCAGGCCACCCGCCTCGACCAGTTCCGCCATCCGCTCGATATCGGGCGCGATCAGACGATCCTCTTTAAGCGGCGGCACGGCGGCCCGGATCACGTCGATGATCTGTTTGAGGGCCGGCGACGTTTCCAAGGGGGCCCGAAGCTCGACGCCCTGCGCACCGGCGAGCGCCTCCACCGCGACGATGCCGGAGAGATTGTCGGCCATCTCCAACAGCCGCCGCGCGCCATGGCAGGCCATGGAGACATGATCCTCCTGATTGGCCGAGGTCGGCGTGCTGTCGACCGAGCGGGGATTGGCCAGCGCCTTGTTCTCGCTCATCAACGCGGCGGAGGTGACCTCCGCGATCATCAGGCCGGAATTGAGCCCAGGCGACGGCGACAGGAAGGCCGGCAGGCCGAAACTGAGGGCCGGGTCGACCAGGAGCGCGATCCGGCGCTGGGCGATGGCGCCCGCCTCGGCCAAAGCAAGCGCGATCTGATCGGCGGCGAAGGCCACCGGCTCGGCATGGAAGTTACCGCCCGACACGATGCTGCCGTCCTCGAACACCAGCGGGTTGTCGGTCACCGCGTTCGCCTCGACCCGCAGCGTCTGGGCCGCCTGGCGCATCAGGTCGATACAGGCGCCGATCACCTGGGGCTGACAACGCAGGCAATAGGGATCCTGAACCCGCTCGTCCTCGTCCCGGTGGCTTTCGCGGATGTCGGACCCGGCCATCAAGATCCGCAGGAAGGCGGCCGCCTCGATCTGACCCAGATGGCCGCGCAGGGCATGGATCTCGGGCCGGAAGGGCGCGCCGGAGCCCATCGCCGCGTCGATCGACAGGGCGCCCGTCACCAGGGAGGTCGTCGCGATCCGCCAGCCCCGGAACAGTCCCGCGAGCGCCAGGGCGGTCGAGACCTGGGTGCCGTTGATCAGCGCCAGCCCCTCCTTGGCCCCGAGCACGACCGGCGTAAGCCCGGCCGCCGTCAAGGCATCGGCGCCCGGCAGTCGGTCGCCGTCATAGACCGCCTCCCCCTCGCCGATCATCACGGCGGCGAGATGGGCCAACGGGGCGAGGTCGCCGGAGGCCCCGACGGACCCCTGTTGCGGAATGACCGGAATGACGTCGGTCGCCAGCATGTCCTGAAGGAGCTGAATAATGTCCCAGCGTACCCCGGACGCGCCGCGGGCAAGCGAGATCATCTTCAACGCCATGGTGAGCCGGACGACGTCGCGCGGGAGGGCCGGACCGATCCCGGCGGCATGGCTCAGGATCAGATTGCGCTGCAGGGTCGCGGTGTCCTCGGCGGCGATGCGGACCGAGGCGAGCTTCCCGAACCCCGTGTTGACACCATAGACCGGATCGGCGCCGGCGGCGGCGCGGGCGACGATCTGGGCGCTGGCCTCGACACCGGCGCGCGCGGCCGGATCGATCCACACCGGTCCGCCACGATAGATCGCGTCCAATTCGGTGAGCGTCACCTTTCCTGGATCAAGCATCGATGCCTCCATGGATCCGCTGGGCGAGGGGGTTATACCCGATGCGGTAGGAAAGTTCCGCCGGATGCGCCGCGTCCCAGATGGCGAGATCGGCCCGCTTCTCCGCCTGGATCGTCCCACGGTCGGAGAGGCCCAGCGCCCTGGCCGCGTTGCGGGTCGCCCCGGCCAGCGCTTCCTCCGGCGTCAGGCGGAAGAGGGTCGCCGCCATGTTGAGCGCCAAGAGAAGGGAGAACATCGGCGAGGAGCCAGGATTGCCGTCGCTCGCCACCGCCATCGGAACGCCCGCCCGGCGGAAGGCGTCGACCGGCGGCGCTTGCGTCTCGTGCAGGGTGTAAAACGCCCCCGGCAGCAGCACGGCGACGCTGCCGGCCGCCGCCATCGCCCGGA
The DNA here is from genome assembly GCA_024743275.1 of Alphaproteobacteria bacterium. Taxonomy (GTDB): domain Bacteria; phylum Pseudomonadota; class Alphaproteobacteria; order JANSWW01; family JANSWW01; genus JANSWW01. The sequence goes on along the minus strand of JANSWW010000003.1, from coordinate 237,363 downwards.
CACCGTCGGCATCGAGATATTCCACATGATCGCAGGACAGGGCGCCATGACCGGCGGCCATTTTCGCGCCGCCGAGATTCGAAAGCTGTTCGGCATGGAGCTTCACCGGCAGCCCCAACGCCGCCGCCGCCTCGAAGACCAAGGCGATCTGCGTCGGGGAAAAGGCGATACCCTCGCAGAAGCCGTCGACCTGATCGACCAGACCCTCCGCATGGGCCTGCCGCAGACCGGGAATCGCCACCTCCGCGATGTAGCGATCCGCCGCGTTCTCATATTCCGGCGGGATGGCGTGGGCGGCCAGCCAGGAGGTCACGATGGTCACCGGCCGCAGATCGGCGAGGCGACGCGCGGCCCGCAGCATCTTGACCTCGTCGGCGATGGTGAGGCCGTAGCCGGATTTCACCTCGACCGTCGATACCCCTTCCCGGATCAACGCGTCGAGGCGGGGCAGGGCCTGCCGCGCCAAGGTCTCGGCGTCGAGGACCCGCGTCGCCGTCACGGTCGAGAGGATGCCGCCGCCCGCCTTCGCGATCTCCGCATAGCTCGCCCCGAGGAGTCGCATCTCGAACTCCCGGGCCCGGTCGCCGCCGAAGACGATATGGGTATGGCAATCGATCAGCGCCGGCGTCACCAACCGGCCGCCGAGATCCTCCGGCCGGTCATGAAAAGGCGCGTCGGAAGTCGTCCCCGCCCAGGCGATCCGCCCACCCTCCAGCAGAACGGCACCATCCTCGATGAGACCGTAGGCGGCACCGCCCTCGGTCATCGTCGCAACTGTCCCATGGATGAGAAGCCGGGTGGCCATGGTGCGGACTTCCGTTGATTTGTCTGCTTATCGCGATATTATGTCTGCAATTAATTGTCAATCATGAGTCCATAACCATGCGCCGAATTGTGACCGCCACGCGTGCCCTCACCGACCATGGCTGGCGGGAGAAGGTCGCCGTCGAGATCGGGCTGGACGGAACAATCGCCGCCATCCGCCCAACGGATGGGCCGGCGGAGCATGATGTTCTGCTGCCCGCGCCCGGCAATCTTCACAGTCACGCCTTTCAACGGGCGATGGCCGGCCTCACCGAGGAACGGGGCGGCGACGGGACAGACTCCTTTTGGACGTGGCGCCGGCTCATGTACCGCTTCCTCGACCGGCTGACCCCGGACCATGTGGAGGCGATCGCCGCCTTCGCCCAGATGGAGATGCTGGAGGCCGGCTACGGCGCGGTCGGCGAGTTCCACTATCTCCATCACCGGCCCGATGGGCGGCCCTATGACCGGATCGCCGAGATGGCCGAACGGATCGCCGCGGCGGCGGAGCAGACCGGGATCGGCCTGACCCTGTTGCCGGTTCTCTATCAGCAGGGCGGCCTGGACGGGCGGCCACTGGAGGGGGGTCAGCGCCGATTCGGTTGCGATCTCGATCGCTTCGCGGCCCTGGAGGAGGCGGCGGAAACGGCCTGTGCACGCCTTACCAATCCCGCGATCGTCGGCGTCGCCCCCCATTCGCTTCGTGCCGTTTCGGCGGAGAGCCTATCCGTCGTCTCCGCCTTAAGGTCCAAAGCGCCCTGTCATATCCACATCGCCGAGCAGACAGCCGAGGTCGAGGCGGTCGAGGCCCACACCGGCACCCGCCCCGTCGCCTGGCTGCTGGAAAATTTGCCCATCGACCGTCGCTGGTGCCTGGTGCATGCGACCCACATGATGCCTGACGAAACCCGGGCATTGGCCCGGTCCGGCGCCGTGGTCGGCCTGTGCCCGGTGACCGAGGCCAGCCTGGGCGACGGCATTTTCGACGGGGTCCGCTATCGGGACACGGGCGGAGTTTTCGGGATCGGCACCGACTCCAATATCCGAATCTCCCTGATCGAGGAATTGCGCACGCTGGACTATTCGCAACGCTACCGGGACGGCACCCGGGCGGCGTTGGCGGAGGAAGACCGGTCGACCGGCCGGACCCTGTTCGACGGGACGGCGCGGGGCGGCGCGCAGGCCCTCGGCCGGGACAGCGGCGCACTCGCCCCCGGCAGGCTTGCCGACATGCTGGCCCTCCGGACGGCGCATCCGGACCTGGAGGGGCTCGCCGGAGACCGGCTGCTGGACGCCTGGATTTTTGCCGGCGGCGATAGGGCGGTCGACAGCGTCTGGTCGGCCGGCCGGCCGCTGGTGGAGCGGGGCCGGCATTTTCGCCATGACGAAATCACGGACCGCTACCGCGCCGTCCTTCAGGAGCTTCGGATAGACCTATGAGCGCGCAACGATCCTATCGCGACATCCAGGAAGAGGTTCTGCGCCGCATCGGCAGCCGGGAATGGGGGCCGGGCGACCTGATCCCGTCGGAGATCGCGTTGGCGGAGGAATTCAACTGTGCCCGGGCCACCATCAACCGGGCGCTCCGCGAACTGGCGGAAAAGGGGCATCTCGACCGAAAAAGGCGCGCCGGCACCCGGGTCGCCCTCACTCCGGTCCGGCAAGCCATCTTCGACATTCCGATCACCCGGATCGAGGTGGAGGAAAGCGGCCGGGCCTACCGTCATCTTTTGCTGAGGCGCGCCTTGGAAACGGCGCCGGCGCCGGTCTATGCGGCCCTCGGCCTCGACGCGGACCGGCCGCTTCTCCATGTCACAGCCGTCCATCTCGCGGACCGGCAGCCCTTTCTCTACGAGGACCGGTGGATCAATACCGACGCCGTGCCAGGGGTGGCGGACGCCGATTTCTCAAGCCTCAGCGCCAATGAATGGCTGGTGCGGAACGCATTGATTTCCAGGGGCGATCTCAGCTTTTCCGCCGAGGCCGCGACCCCGGCCGATGCGGACGCGCTCGGCACGACCGCCGGCAAGCCGCTCTTCGTCATTCATCGGACGACCTGGATCGGGGCCACGCCGGTCACGGCGGTCCGCCTGGCCCACGCCCCCGGCTACCAACTGACGACAACGATCTAATAGACCTCTAGGCGATCCGGTTGCGGTCCCGGACCTCGCTGAGGAAACGGTTCACCTCGACGCTGAGCGTCTCCGCCTGCTGGGAGAGATCCGTCGCCGATTCGTTGATCTCGGCCGCCGTCACCCCGGTCTCCCGGGCGGCGCCCTCCACGGCGGTGATGGTGGTCGAGACCTCCTGGGTGCCCTGGGCCGCCTGGGTCACATTGTTGGCGATCTCATTGGTCGCCTGGGTCTGCTGTGCGATCGCGTCGGACACGCTGGTAGAAATCTCCTTCATCTCCGAGATCACCCCGGTGATGCTGTTGATCGCCTGGGACGCCTCGGCGGTACCGTCACGCACCGCACCGATCTGCTGGGCGATCTGGTCGGTCGCCTGGGCGGTCTGGGTGGCCAGGGATTTGACCTCCGTCGCAACGACGGCAAACCCTTTCCCGGCCTCACCGGCGCGCGCCGCCTCAATGGTGGCGTTGAGAGCCAGGAGATTGGTCTGCTCGGCGATCTGGGTGATCAGGTCGACGATTTCCGTGATCTTTTCGACCTGACCGGAGAGCTCGTTCATCGCGGAGGAGGTTCTGTCCGCCTCCCGCACCGCGGTGTCGGCGACATCCGCGGAACGGCCAACCTGTTCGGCGACGCCGCCGATCGACCGGGAGAGCTCGTCGGTGGCGCTCGCCACGGTCTGGACGTTGGACGAGGCCTCTTCCGCCGCCGCCGCGACGGTGGTCGCCTGGGAACTGGTCTCGGAGGCGGCGGCCGACATCTTCCCGGAATTGCCTTCCAGGCTGCTGACCGCATCCCGGACGGTTTCGACGACCTTTCCGACACTGGATTCGAACTGATCGGCCATTTCGTTCATGCTGCGTTTGCGTTCCATTTCAGCCCTCTGCTCCTGCTCGGCCCGTTCCGCCTCCAAACGACGCCCCTGGAGAAGCTGTTCCTTGAAACGGTCGAGGGAGGCGACCATGGCCCCGATCTCGTCCTTGCGGTTCTGGTCGGTCAGCGTGACCTCCAGATCGCCGTCCGCCATGGTCCCCATGGCCCCGGTCAACCGCTGGACCGGCTTCGCCAGGCCGAGGGTCAGGAGTACCGCGAGGGTTGCCGCGATGGCGGCGGCCACAAGGGTACCGACGATCATGATGGTCTGGGCCAGGCTCTGCTCGCCGTTGCGGGCCGCCTCATAGTTGGCGACGATCCGGGAGGTTTCGGTTTTGGTGTTGGCGGCGGCGGCCTGCATCGCTTCGGCCGATTGATTCTCGGTCATGAGACTGGCAACCAAGCGGTCGTAGGCGCCTGCATAGCTGTTCAGCGCCAGCACCGCCTGCTCCCCGGCATCGGTCATGGTCGCCAGATCCTCGGCCGTCGCGGTGGCCGTTGCGAGCGCCGCCCTGCCCTCGGTAACGGATTGCGGGTCGGCCGATCCGGCGACCACATCGCGGGTCGCGAGGCGCAATTCGAGGACCTGCGCCCGCAGATCCAAACCGGTCTCCAGCTGTTTTTCCGCCGTCGTCATGGCGATCCTTGCAGCATCCGCGGCCTCGCCGGCCTTATCGAAGGCGGATTGGATGAGTTTCGACATGCCGTTGGTGAAGGCGGAAATGCGCTTCGATGCCGACTCCAGATCTTTTGCAGCCTGGAAGGAAGCGTCGGAACCGAAGGGGGCGTCCATCATGGCCTGCATGGCCTTACGATAGGCCCCGACATTCTTGGCGACCTGCCCGGCGGCCTTTTCCACGGACCCACTGTCTTTTGTCGCGCGTCGCAGATTGATGGCGACAACAAAAAGATCCTTTACCGCCTCGTTCAGCGCCTCGGCGTTTTCCTGGGTCCGGCGATTGAGATAGGTACCTTCCACCCGCCGCGCGTCCGCCGTTTTAAGGAGCAGCGCATCGGCGAGCTGGCGACGGTTGAGCTGCGCCTTCTGTTCTTCGATCGCGACCGTCAGCCTTTGCGACATCTCGGAGAAACGCGCCTTGCTGTCCTGGACGATCGCACTGGAAACGGCCCCGACCAAGTCCGTCGTTTGGCTGATTTCCTCCAAGGCCGTATTGCGAGCGGTTTGGGCGCCGACCAGGCTCTCAAAGGAGATGTTGTAGTCCGAGATTTGCGTCAGCAAGCCCTCTTCGCCGAGACCGGCGGCATATTCCCGAAGCGCGGAAAGATCGGCGGTCAGTTTATCCGCCAACACGCTATCGGAGGTTTGACGGTAAACCGGGATCTCCGCCTTGACGGCGCCCAGTTCGGCGTTGACTGAATTTACTCTATCGGAGCTTGCAACGGAGTCGGCGTAGCGGGAGAGGCCAAACCAGCCCGCGGCCCCGAGACCGGCCGAAATAATCACCACAACAAAAAAACTGGCAGCGAGCTTTGCACCGATCCGCATTGCAACCTCCGATAAGTATTCACTATAAAAACTTTAGACCGAAATGGTTTACAAAAATTTAACGACAAGGCGTTAACCATTTATTTGTAAATTTGCGGCACCGTTTACCAAGCTTCGTCATTAAATTAGCAAATGGAGAACAGGTGATGAAAACATTTTTCAAAAACACAGTGGTCGGCGCCTCCATGGTTCTTGGACTTACCATGATCGCCCAGCCGGCGGACGCGAATGACTTTGCGCCGCAGATCCAAGCGGTGTTCGACGAGCAGGTGAAGCCCTGGCTGAGCGACCCGGCCGTGATAAATGCGATCAAGACACAGAATGAGAAGAACGCCGGCATCACCGAGGCCGATATCGACACCCTCGACAAGCAATGGCGCGCCGAGGCGAAGGCGGGTTCCGGCCCGCTGGTCGACGGCACGCTCGGCAACGATCTGTCCGCGTTCCTCAAAGGGAAGAAGGATGCCGGCGGAGGCGTCTTCTCCGAGATCTTCGTGATGGATAACAAGGGCCTCAATGTCGGCCAGTCGGACGTCACCTCCGACTATATGCAGGGCGACGAAGCCAAATGGCAGAAGACCTATGGGGTCGGCCCCGACGCGGTGTTCATCGACGAGGTCGAGTTCGACGATTCGACCGAGAGCTTCCAATCCCAGATCAGCGCCACCATCAGCGATGGCGGGGCGGCGATCGGCGCCATCACGCTGGGGATCAACGTGGAGGAGCTGCCGTAAGGCGCTTCTCCTACCTAACTTTTCGGTTCCCCGCTTTTGGGCTCCGGGTTGCGGTCGAGGAACGCACGTGCCTCCGCCGCCGTTTCGAAGATATGGGGCGAGCTTTCCCGCTGGAAGGTCTCCCCCAGCTTCATGCGCATGAAGGCGGAGTTTGAATAGCGGGTGACCCGGCGGTAGAACCGCGCGACCAGGTCCTCGATGGTTTCGGCGTAACGCGCCTGGATATCCTCGTCGATCTGCGCGCCGTCATAGTTGGCGATGGCGTCCACCGGTTCGGCCAGCGGGGAACAGAGTTCCTCGACCCGGTGTTTGATCCGGGCCAGGTCGTCCTCGCTGCGGATGCGCAGCTTTTCGAAATTGATGAACAGGCGTCCGGTCTCCCGATCCAGGGCGATCCTGCTTTCCAGGTCGAGATGGAGCAGATCGGTCCTGAGATCCATCGGCTCCGGGCTGAAGATCCGGGCGTCCATCTCGGCGACCGTGTTGACGATCGGCCTGAAGCCCATATGGGCGAGGATATCCCGCTCCAGATCGATGCCGGGCGCGATCTCGATCAGTTGCAGCCCCTCCAGCGTGAGTTCGAAAACACAGCGTTCGGTGACATACAGCACGTTCTTCCTCGCCGCCGCCGCATTCGCGCCGGAGAAGGTGATCTGCTCCACATGATCGTGGAATTTCTTCGCCTTGCCCTCCTTCAGGATCGCGAGCCGGCCGTGTTCGATCGCGACCTCCAGCCCGCCGGCGGAGAACGTCCCGGCGAAGACCACACGGCGGGCGTTTTGGGAGATGTTGATGAAGCCGCCGGCGCCGGCCAGCCGCGGCCCGAATCGGGAGACATTGACGTTCCCGGTCTTGTCCGCCTCCGCCATGCCGAGCACCGCGAGATCCAACCCCCCGCCATCGTAGAAGTCGAACTGGTTGTTCTGCGGGATGATCGCGTCGGTGTTCACCGCCGCCCCGAAGTCCAGGCCCGAGGCGGGCTGCCCACCGATCACCCCAGGCTCGGCGGTCAGGGTCACATGCTCCAGCAGCCCTTCCTCCCCGGCCACGGCGGCCACGCCCTCCGGCATGCCGATCCCGAGATTGACGACGCCGTTGATCGGCAATTCGAAGGCGGCGCGGCGGGCGATTATCTTGCGGGGGGACATGGCCATCGTCGCGTTCGCGTCCTCCGGCGCCCGGAACTGGCCGGCGAACAGATGGGAATAGGCGGTGGCGTAGGTTTGCATGTGGTTTTCCGGCTTCGCCACCACGACCGCGTCCACCAGGGCCGAGGGCAGGACCACTTGACGGGGATTGAGCGCGCCGCGCGCGGCGATGCGCTCGACCTGGACGATGACCACCCCGCCGGAGTTCCGCACCGCCATGGCCTGGGCCAGATTATCGATCACCAGGGCCTCCCGCTCCATGGTGACATTGCCGGCGGAATCGGCCGTGGTGCCCCGCAACAAAGCGACATCGATCGGCCGGGCCTTATAGAAGAGATAGTCGCGACCACCGACCGGCATGACCTCGACGATATCCTCGGTCGTCTCCGCGTTGATCTTGCCGCCCTGCAGCCGGGGATCGACGAAGGTGCCGAGGCCGACATGGGTCAGCGTCCCCGGCTTGCCGGCCGCGATGTCGCGATAGAGCTGACTGATCACGCCTTGGGGCAGGTTGTAGCCCAGGATCTTCCCCGCCGTCGCCAGCGCACCGACCTTCGGGATCAGCCCCCAATGTCCACCGATGACTCGCGTCAGAAGCCCGTCATGGCCGAGCCGATTGAGGCCCCTGTCCTTGCCGTCCCCCTGCCCGGCGGCGAAAAAAAGCGTCAGGTCCGAGGGAGCGCCGGTCGCCAGAAAACGCGCCTCCACGGCGGCGAGCAATTCGTCCGGCACGCCGATACCGACGAAGCCGGAGGTGGTGACTGTGTCTCCCGGCGCGATCAACGCCGCCGCATCAGCCGCCGAAATGATCTTGTTTCGCATGGCTGCCCCTCCCCTCAAATTCTTGCTTTTAAGGAGAAAACTGGCATGAACCGGGCGTTCCCGAAAGCCATTTAACGGGTCCTCGCGAAGCGAAGACGGACGAGTTATGAGCCAAACGCGACCGAGGGGCGTTTTTCACTCGCTGGTTTCCGGGATCGTTTTCCTTTAGTCGATTAAATCTATATTCAAGTGTCCGCAGAGGAATTCGGTTGAAAACAAAATGAACCCATCGCGTGCCCACGGCCTTACCGTTACCAAAGGGCCACCCGTTCATGCTTGACCGTCTTTGTCTCGATCTCGAGGGCCTCGGACCCGACCTTCACGAGATCTATGCCTATTGGCGCCGCCCAGCCGATGCGGGCCGCCTCCCCACCCGCCGGGATTTCGATCCAGTGATCGAAATCCCCCGACAACTGCATCGGCTCGCCCTGATCGACGTGGTCCGCGACCCCTTCGACCTTCGCTACCGGCTGGTGGGGACCTTGCTGGTCGAGATCGGGGGTAAGGATCTCACCGGCCGCTCCCTGTTCGACGAAACCTACAGTCCCGACCAGGCCGCCACCTTGGAAGACTACCGGACCACCGTCGAGACCGGTGTGCCGATTGCCCGGACCGATCTCAAGGCGCATAATAGCAAAGTCGCGCGGGGAAACCGCATGGTGCTGCCGCTATTCGAGCCGGCGACGGACAGCGTCAACATGTTGCTGATCGCCGTCGAAATCGTCGAGTCGGCCCCAAAGAGTCGCCGCTAGGCGGCCCATTCTCCGAAACCGCCAAGATCCCATGCTCGCCTTCGCCGCCGCGGTCTTCTTCTTGATCATCACACCCGGCCCCGGGGTTCTCTCCGTCGCCGGCATCGGGTCGGGGTTCGGGTTCCGGGCCGGCAACCGCTTCGTGTTCGGGCTTTGGGTCGGCAACAATTTCGTCGCCCTGCTGGTGGTCAGCGGCCTCGCCGTGGCGGTGATGGCGGACCCGGTCGTGCGCACGGTCCTGCTCGGCGCCTCAACCGCCTATCTGCTCTATCTGGCGGCCCGGATCGCCCTGGCCGGATCGAAGATCGCCTTCATCGAACGGCAATCGCCGCCGGGCACCACGGATGCCATCGCGCTTCAGTTCGTCAATCCCAAGGCCTATGCGGTGAACACCGCCTTTTTCAGCGGCTTCGGTTTCCTGCCGGCCGAGCCGAGCGCGGAAATCCTGATCAAGTTCGTGATCATGAACGCGATCTGGATCCCGATTCACTATCTCTGGCTCTGGGCCGGGGTGACCGTCAGACGTCTCGACCTGCCACCGCGCACCCAGTCGATCATCAATATCCTGATGGCCGCCGCCATGGTCGCGGTGGTCGCCCTCGCTCTGCTGGCGCCCCATGCCTAAGGTAACAGAACGCCAAGCCTGGATCAGAACAGCCAGTCGGCCTCTTCGGCGTTGAGCCCGGTCGGGTCCGTCACGCCCAGAAGAATGATGTCGGACATGTTACCCAAGCCCGTTATCTGGGTCGGATCACCGTCGGAGATGAAATAGGTGAAGCCGGTGGTCTCGTTGCGGAACAGCAAATCGGCCGCGCCATTCCCGCCCGCGTCGAACAGGGCGAGGAAGGTTTCGGATCCGCGAAGCCCAAGACCGTGCAATGCGGTGATGTCCCCGTCGTCGGCGTAGAAAGTATAGCCGCTGGCGACGTCCCGAAAAACGATGTCGTCGCCCGCATCCCCGGTCAGATCGCCAATGGCCAACACCTCGCGCCCGGCCTGGATCCCCAACCCATGCAGGGCGGCGGGATTCTCACCCTCCATCCAGAACATGTAATTGTTGGCGTTGAACCGCCACAGCAGGTCCGCCGCGCTATCGCTGTCGAAGTCGCCGACGCCTTCCAGGGTGAAATTCGAGCGTTCCCCGAGACCGACGAGGTTGGTGAGTTCGGCGCTCGGCATGATGAAGGTGTAGCCGCTGCCGGTATCGCGCAGAACCAGATCCTCTTGACCGTCCCCCGTGAAATCGGCGACCGCCAGCAATTCGCGGGTCGCCTGGTTCCCCAGACCCTGCGCCTGGTTGATATTGGCGTTCTCCACCTTGAAGGCGAAGCCGGTCCCGGTATCCCGGAAGAGGATGTCGTCCCCGCCATCGCCGTCGAAGTCGCCGACGGCCCAGACTTCGCGGCCCGCCTGATTGCCGAGCCCGATGATACGGCTCGGGTCCGCATCGTCCATGACGAAGGTGAAGCCGGTGGCCGTATCCCGGAACAGGACGTCGTCGCGGTTGTCGTCGAGAAAGTCGCCGACCGCTAGAATCTCGCGGCCGGTCTGATGCCCCAGTCCTTGCGCCTGGTTGATGTCTCCGCCCGACGCATAATAGGTAAAGGCGTTGCCGGTGTTGCGGAACAGAAGATCGTCCACGCCGTCGCGGTCGAAATCGCCGAAGGCCAGAAGCTCGCGGGTCGGATTGATGCCGACTCCATAGGCCTGGGAGACATCGCCGTCGGGCTGAACGAACATATAGCCGGTGTCCGGGCGCTCCCAGAGCAGGTCCGTTGTCCGGTCGAAACCGGCCAGCACCATCGCCGGGTCAAGCGCCATCGTCCCGTCGTCGAACACCAGGGTTTCGATATAGTTGACGACATCGGTCCCGTCCGGCCCGACGATCCGGAACAGACCGCCGCCGAGCGGCGTGACCGTGTAGTCGCCCTGAACGCCGGAGAGGATCAACCGGTCCTCGCCCTCGCCGCCCTCGATCAGATCGTTGCCGGCGCCGCCGGAAATGGTGTCGTCGCCGACTCCACCGCCGATGGTATCGGCACCCGGCCCACCGGAGAGGCTGTCCGCGCCCTTGCCGCCTTCGATGACGTCGGCGCCCTCACCGCCCTCGACCGTATCGGCGTCGTCGCTGCCGTAGAGCGAGTCGGCCCCGAGGCCTCCGACGATCGAGTCGGTCCCGGCGGCCCCTTCGAGATAGTCATTGCCCTCGCCACCGATCAGGATATCGGCCTGATTCCCGGCGATGATGCTGTCGTTACCGAGGCCGAGGTCGTATTTCCCCTCGAGGTCGAGCGTCCCCCGGACACTGTCGGCAAGGCCGGAACCGGTGATGTCGATCTTCTCGACCTGGCGATAACCGACTTCCCGCAAATCGACGACGCCCTCAATGTCGCGATAGACGATGTCGTATCCCTGGCCACCTTCAATCTTGCTCTCGACATCCTCGGCATCGACGAAAAGATGGTCGTCGCCGCGCCCGCCCTTGAGCTCGTCGGCGCCGGCTCCGCCGACCAGGCTGTCGCCGCCCTCGGTTCCGGTGATCCTGTCGTCGCCCGCACCGCCGAAAACACTGCCTATGTCGACGAAGGTCACGCCGGTGAAATCAAGCCGGTTGGCGTCCGCGTTACCTTTGATGTTGATGACGCCCTGGCCGCCCTGGACCGTCTCAATGCTCGTGTTGCGGAACTCGTCCAGGACAATGTCGTCGGGCGTGTAGACATAGAGCACGTCCTTGCCGCCGCCGCCCTTCATGGTGTCGAATTCGGCATCCGCGCTGGCGACCTCAATGGTATCCGCACCTCGGCCACCCAGGACCTCGTCGGCCCCGCCGAGACCGCGGATAATGTCGTCTCCGGCACGACCCTTGATCACATCGGCGTCTTCGGTGCCGATCAGGGTGTCGTCGCCCTTTGTACCGGTGATGTTCGCCATCGCATCACCCCATAGTATCTTGAATTTTAGACATATACGTTAGATGGGCTTGACAACCTGGAAAAGCAATAATTTTCGCAGGGTTTTTGATGCCATACGATGGTCTATGCGGACCTCCCGTCTAGGTGCTGGCCCAGGCCGCCCGGTCGACGTTGCGTTCCGGCGGAAACCGCACCCAGACGGCCGTACCTCGGCCGACCGCGCTGTCGATTTCCAGATCGCCACCGTGCAACTCCATGAGTTTTTTCGACAGGGGCAGCCCCAGACCCGTTCCCTCGGCCGCGATATGGCGTTCGGTGTTTTCCAGCTGACCGAAAGGCTGTAGCGCCGTTTCGAGCTGCTCGGGGGCGATGCCCCGCCCTTGGTCGATCACCCCGACCCGGATGCCGCCAGCGGCGTCCTGCATCCCCTTAAGAACGATCTTGGAACCGTCCGGCGAAAACTTCACCGCGTTGCCGGCAAGGTTGACCATGACCTGACGGACCCGCCTTTCATCCGCCCTCAGATCGGGTAGATCCTCCTCAATCTCGACAACGACGGTCTGCCCCCGGGCTTTGGCTTTCGGCGAGACCATCTTCCGGGTCGCTTCCAGAACGCTCTCGACACCGACAACCCGTTCGTCCAGTTCGACCATGGCGGCTTCGATCTTGGAGAGATCGAGCACGTCGTTGATCACCTCCAGAAGGTGCACGCCGGCGAAGCGGATGTCTTTCACATACTCTGCGTATTTCGGGTCGCCCAAGGGTCCGTAGGCGCCGCTGAGAACGACCTCGGAGAAGCCGATGATCGAGTTGAGCGGGGTGCGCAGCTCGTGGCTCATATTGGCGAGGAACCGGCTCTTGGCGTCATTGGCCTTGAGGGCCTCCACCCGCGCCGCCATCAGCAGCTTGCGTTCGAGCGCCAGGATGTCGTTCCGCTTCTTGAGGTCTTGGGTCATGGCGTTGAAGTTGTCCGCCAGTTCGCCGATCTCGTCCCGGTTCCGGTCGGTGATCTCCACATTGAAATCGCCGTCCCGGACCCTCCCGGTCGCCCCGATCAGCGCCTTCAGGCGGGTAATCAGTTCCGGGACAAAAACAAGAACGAGGAGAATCAGAAAAGCGAGTGCGATGAGACCGGTGACGAAGAACTGCAGCGTGACCGAGCGTGTCGCGGCCAAGGCCTCCACACGGTCGATCTGGGTCACCAGACAAAGCTGCGCATCCGCGACCCAGCGGTAGAAAACGAGCGCGTCCACGGCGCGGAAGTCCTCGGCTCGGGCCCCCTCCGCGCCGCCATCGAGACAGGCCCGGATCGGGGCGGTGAAGTTCGCTTTGCGCAGGACCGCGGGGTCGCTCTCCAACACGGGCTGGGTGACGAAGAGATTCGCACTGTTGACGAGGTAGGATTGAATCGTCCGCCGCCCCGCGGTTCCCCGGCGGACGATCTCCGACAACGTTTCCAGGTTGAGCTCGGCCGCCAGGATCGCGGCCGGCCGGCCGTCGACCATGAGCGGCCCCGAAGACATCATGACGGGCCGCTGTTTCGACAGCGAGAAATACGGCCCGTACAGCCCGACCTCCGCCCGGTCGGGCCGGAAATAGGGCAAGGCGTCCTTGAAGCGGCCCATCTCGGTCCGGTCGGTCGCCGCAATGACCTCGCCGGTCAAGGGATCGAGGATCATCAAGGCGGAGAAGAGATCGGCGAAGGGCATATGGATTTGCTCCACAGCATCCTGGAGGTCGCCGTCGGCGGTTGCCGCACCGAAGCCGCCGGGTCGGTCCTCAAGACGTTGCAGCAACAGAACGACAAGGGCCTCGGTGATGCGGTCCACGCCGTCGATCCAATCCAGGACGGAGGCCTCCTTCTCGGCGGCGATCCCGCTGAGTTCCTGAAACGCCGCCTGTTCCAAGGATCGCTCGGCCAGGACATAGGACAGGAGGGCATTGAGCAGACTGATGGAAAACGCCAACAAGAACAGAAGACGCAGAAAGCGTCGTGCGAGACCGGACCCCCAAATGGACGCCACGCCCGCCACGCGTCATCCCTCCCCCAAAGTCCGGAGGATGCCCAGGGTGAACGCGTCCTCGGCCCGCATATCCTCGGGCAACCCGCCGACGCGTTGCTCGAAGCTCAGGATGCTCCGCCATTTCTCCAGTGTCATGCCGCCGAGACGGTCAACGCCGGTGTGGATCAGCGGGACGCTCGCCGCCATGCGGGCGGATTGAAACGCGACATCGGCATCGGGATTTCTGAGTTGAACGAGCGGCCCGGCCATGTCCGCGTTCTCGATGATGGTCTGGAAGCCGGCGAGGCTCGCGGCAACGAAGTCCGCGACCGCCTCCTCGTTCTGGGCCAAATACTCCTCGGTCGCAAAGATCACGCCGCCATAGTCCTGCACGCCATAATCCGACGGGAACACATAGCTCAGCCGGTGCCCCATCTGGGAGAGGCGCAGGGCGAGGCCGGTGATGTGGCCCGCCCAGATATCGGCGACCCCGGTATCGAACAAGCCGGGGTCGGAGGGCAGGCTGACCGTCCGATAGTCGCCCTCGGCGACTCCGACCCGGGACATCACGGCCTGTAGCACCGGGACCATGTCCGGCGTCACCCGGATGGTCCGTCCGGCGAACCGGCGCGGATCGCCAAGGTTTTTCGCGGCATCGGACATAAAAACGACCGGGCTACGCTGGAAAATGGCGGCCACGGCCCGAACCGGTTGCCCCGCCGCCCGGGCCTTCAGCAGTCTCTTGGCTCCGGTCAAACCGATCTGCGCCCGACCGGACACCACCGATTCGATCGGATTGACGTCGGGACCGCCGTGAAGCAGGCGGACCGAAAGATCGCGGTCTTCGTAAAGCCCCGCATCCTTTGCGTGGTAATATCCGGCGAAGGCCGCGGTCGGCACCCAATTGAGCTGGACGGTCAGTTCGGCGGCGAAAACGGCACCCGAGGTACCCGGCACCAGGGCGACCACGGCGACGAAGGACGCGGCGATCCAAGTCATCATGGCCATTCCCGGGGCGTGCATGCGCTTTGCCATCGGTGTTCCCTCCCTCTCCATGCCGGTCCCGCAGGCCACCTCAGGGCGCCGCCGGACCCGCGATGGGTACAGTCGATCGATACAATTCCCGGGAATCTACCTTGGGTGAGGGGGGATTCGCCAGCGACCAAAAGCACAGGCACCGCTCCAGCCTCGAAAGAGCGGCGACGGGCCCTGTCCAATCGCCACGGAGGCCGATTTCAGCCGCCCCATGGCTTGGTGCAGTGGGCGAAGAATTCTTGAATGGGAAAAGGGTGATGACCTGCGAGCCAAGTCTCCTCCGTTCAGAGGGGAGGAGTTGGGATGCGTCCGTCTAAGCCCTCTTGAGGGCGGCGGTCATGATCCCGGCGCCGATCAGCACCGTCCCGCCGACCCGGTTAACCGCCCGGAGCACGGCGGGCCGGCGGATCTGCTGCCGCGCGGTGCCGGCCAGGAAGGCATAGAAAAGGGCATTGGCGAAGGCAAGCACCAGGAAGGTCGCCGTCATCGCCGTCGCCTGGGGCAGCAGGGCCGCCGCCGGGTCGATGAATTGCGGCATGAAGGCGATGAAGAAGGCGATCGACTTCGGATTGAGCATGGTCACCACGAAGGACCGGGTGAACATGGTCCGATGGCTGGTAACCGTCCGTGCCTCGGCCGCGTCCAGATGGGGAGTGGCGCGCCACATCTTGATGCCGAGATAGACAAGATAGGCGGCCCCCGCCCATTTCAGCGCGGTAAAGGCGTCCGCCGACGCGGCGATCAGCGCGCCGACCCCGACGAAGGACAGGGTGATGGCGACGAAATCGCCCAGCACGACGCCGGCCGAACAGGTCATCGCCGCCCGCTTGCCTTCCCCGAGGGCATAGCCGACCACCAAGAGGATGGTCGGCCCCGGGATCATCAGCACCACCGCCGAGGCGGCGGCGAAGGCGAGCCAAAGATCGAACGCCATCAGAGAGACTCTCCGCTTAAACCAGCCCCTCGTCCTTGGCCCAGGTGTAGCCGTCGTCGAGCGCGGCGGAGAACTTGTCGAAGATCTCGTGGACCTGCTCCTCGTTCAGCACCAGCGGTGGGCAGATACCGATGCCGTCGCCCAGGGGCCGCAGGATCACACCGTGCTGCTCGCAGAACCTGGCGACATGGGCGCCGACCTTCGCCTTCGGATCGAAGGCCTGCTTGGTCTTCTTGTCCTTGACCAGTTCGGTGGCGCCGATCAGGCCGATGCCCCGGGTCTCGCCGACCAGCGGGTGATCGCCGAGCGCCTTGAGGCGGGCCTGGAAGGGCTCGGCCATCTTGCGGACATGACCGACGATGTCCCGCTCCTCATAGATTTTAAGCGTCTCGAGGGCGACCGCCGCGGCCACCGGATGGCCGGAATAGGTATAGCCGTGGCCAAACACCCCGATCTTCTCGGATTCGGAGACCATGGCCTCGAACACCTTGTCGTTCACCATGATGCCCGAGATCGGCATATAGGAGGACGACAGCGCCTTGGCGCAGGTCACGATGTCCGGATCTAGGTCGAAGGTGATGCTGCCCCACATATTGCCGGTCCGCCCGAAGCCGCAGATCACCTCGTCGGCGATGAACAGGATGTCGTATTTCTTGAGGACCCGCTGGATCTTCTCGAAATAGGTCTTCGGCGGCACGATCACCCCGCCGGCTCCCATCACCGGCTCGGCGATGAAGGCGGCGACCGTGTCCGGCCCCTCGTCGATGATCTGACGCTCCAGCATGCCGGCAAGGCGGGAGGCGAAATCCTCCTCGCTCTCGCCCTCATAGGCGAAGCGATAGTGATGCGGGCAGTCCGCATGAATGACGTTCTGAATCGGCAGGTCGAAATCCATGTGAAGATGCGGCAGCCCCGTGAGACTGGCCGCAGCGACGGTCACGCCGTGATAGCCCTTGATCCGGCTGATGATCTTCTTCTTCGCCGGCTTGCCGATGGCGTTGTGATAGTACCAGACCAGCTTGACCGCGGTGTCGTTCGCCTCCGACCCGGAGCACTGGAACAGCGCCTTCGACATCTTGCCGGGGGCGATGGACAGCAGCTTTTCCGCCAGATCGATCGCCGGATTATGCGACTTATGGGCGAAGGTGTGGTAGTAGGGAAGCTCCTGCATCTGCTTGATCGCGGCGTCGATCAGGCGCTGTTCGGAGAAGCCCAGGGACGTGCTCCACAAGGCCGCCAAGCCCTCGATATAGCGCTTGCCGTCATCGTCATAGACATAAACACCGTCGCCGCGACCGATGATCTTCGGCCCGACGCTCTGGTGCGCCTTCAGATCCGTATAGCTGTGGATCATGGTCTCGACGTCGCGCGCTTGCGGCGAATTGGGCAGAACGGTCATGGCGGAGCCTCCGGCAAAGATCGGATAGTAGTTGCGCAGAGGCTAATGGATATCCCGCCGGCCGTCGAGCGGGACCGAAGACCGGGATGGCTGGTTTGCGCCAGATATAGAGGTGATCCTGTGGCCGATCGGCAACGTCCCCGGAGCAATGCGCCGGGCGCGGCCCTCGGGCGCTTCCCTCGCACAATACCCTATGGCAAAATTCTTCCCAGACGTGTTCAGCTATTCCCAACGGAAAGCAGGGATCATGGTGACGAAAATCCTGATGATCGGGGGCGTACCGCCGCTTCGCGGTTAGAGCGGATCGCGTGGCATCTGGTCCGTGACACGACCGGAATGCCACGCGTGAATCCGCTCTCTCTTATTGTTTTAGAGGCAAATTCACCGACCATTCTGGATTATCAAGTGATTCAGAATGGTCGGATTTGGCTCTAACCGCCCGATCCCGTATCGCCTCGGCCGAGGGTGCGAGCGTCCGCTTCGCGCCCCTTGGAAGGCCCGGGCCGTACCCGTCACCGATAGCCCGTGGCCATCAGACTGCGGCGGGCTTCCCAACAGACCCGATCCAGAGATGTCCGCTTACCCCGGGCAACACGTCGATGACCCAAAAGACCAAATCCCTCGGGAAAACCCCGGCGGCACCGCGCGCGATGGATATCCTCGGCCGGTTGCGCCGCCCCTTCGACCGGCTAAACGCCTGGGTCCGGATCGATGTCGATCACGTGCCGGACCCGGGCCGTTACCCGCTGCCGGCCGACTTCCCCGGCTTCTGCTGGTATTTTATCCGCCAGATCCCCGGCCCGATCTTCGCGATCACCAGCCTCGACGGGATCTTCGCGGTGATGATCTCGCTCCAGTTCTGGTATGTCGGCGAGTTGGTGGAGAACACCCAGTACACCCTGGCCATGATCTGGGCCGGTGTGGCGATCCTGACCGTCCGTTTCTTCAGCGGCGTGGTCTCGGAATATGTCAACTTCGCGGTGTTCTCGCCCTATTTCAAAATGATGATCCGGCGCCAGATCTACTGGCATGTCTCGCACCAGTCCCTGGCCTATTTCCAGGACGATTTCGCCGGCCGGATCGCCAACAAGCTATTGCAGTCGGCCCCGCGGCTTAAGGAGGCGGTGGGGTCGGTGATCGCCGCCATCTGGTTCGCGGCGATCTTCACCCTGACCAATCTCTGGTTCCTGGCGTCGGCCCATTGGCTGCTGGCCTTGCCGCTGTTCATCTGGCTGGTCGGCTATATCGCGGCGCTCTGGTTCTTCGTACCGCGGATCAAGGCGCGGTCGACGGCGGCGGAAGAGGCGATCAGCACGCTCACCGGTCAGGTGGTGGACATCTTCACCAACTTCCTGCCGATCAAGTATTTCGCCCGGGGCAAGGACGAGGACGACCGGGTTGTCGGCCTGCTGAACGAGGCGGGCCGGCGCAGCGAGAAGACCATGATGACGGTCTGGCGCCTCAGCCTTGTGATCGACCTGTTCAACATGGCGTTGCTGGTCGGGACGGCGGTGGTTGGCTTCTGGCTCATCGACAAGGAGGGAAACGCCGGCATCGCCGCCTTCGCCATGGCCCTGCCGATGGTCCTGCAGGCGACCTTCCAATCGGGCTGGATCATGTATGAGGTGGCCAGCATTTCGGAGAATCTCGGCAGCGTGCGGGAAAGCGTAGAGGTGCTGACCGCCGCGAAGACCGTGACCGACCGGCCGGACGCCAAACCGCTCATCGTCACGCCGGAAACGGCGGAAATCCGAATGGAGCATGTCGCCTTCAACTACGGACAAGCCGAGAGGGACCGGGACAAGCCTGTTCTCAAGGACTTCTCCCTCGTCATCCCGGCGGGACAGAAGGTCGGGCTGGTGGGGCGCAGCGGTGCGGGAAAATCGACGGTCACCACGTTATTGGTGCGGGGCCACGACATCCGGGGCGGATCGATCGAGATCGGCGGGCGGAACATCGCGGACGTGACCCAGGACTCCCTGCGCCGGTCCATCACCATGATCACGCAGGAGACCTATCTCTTCCACCGGTCCGTCGCCGACAACATCCGCTACGGCCGGCCGGACGCCACCCTGGCGCAGGTCGAGGAGGCCGCGCGCCGGGCCCATGCCCACGACTTCATCCTGGACCTCCGGGACAACAAGGGCCGCGCGGGCTACGAGGCCCATGTGGGAGAACGCGGGGTGAAGCTGTCCGGCGGCCAGCGCCAGCGGATCAGCATCGCCCGGGCGATCCTGAAGGACGCCCCGATCCTGATCCTGGACGAGGCGACCTCCGCCCTCGACAGTGAGAGCGAACAGGCGATCCAGGAGTCCCTGCACGAGATGATGTCGACCAAGACCGTGCTCGCCATCGCCCACCGCCTCTCCACGCTCAAGAGCATGGACCGGATCATCGTCATGGACGCCGGCCAAATCGTCGAGGACGGCGCCCATGACGACCTGATCGCCAAGCCGGACGGCCACTATGCCGGCCTCTGGCGGCTCCAGACCGGTGCCTTCCTGGAGGGATAAGAGGAAGGAACCGGCGGGCGGGAGGGCCGAATCACTCCGGCTCGACCACGCCCGTCTGGCTGGCGATGATCCCGTAATGCTCCACGCGACGGTGGCGGGCGAAGTTGAAGATCGTCTCCTTGCCCATCTTGCACAGATCCAGATCCAGGTCGGCGACGATCAGTTCGTCACCGACCGTCTGGGCCTGGGCGACGATCTCGCCGGAGGGCTGGACGATACAGCTACCGCCAATCATGCCCACACCCTCCTCGATCCCGGCCTTGGCCGTGGCGATAACATAGCTGCTGTTCTGATAGGCGCCGGCCTGCATCACCAGGTGATTGTGGAACATGCGCAGGTGATTGGGCTCCCAGGCCGAGGTGTTCACATCCGGCGTGTTATAGCCGAGGGACAGCACCTCCATGCCCTTAAGGCCCATCACCCGGTACATCTCCGGCCAGCGGCGGTCGTTGCAGATCGCCATCCCCATGATCGCGTTCTGGGACCGCCAGACCGGAAAGCCGATATCGCCCGGCTCGAAATAGCGCTTCTCGAGATGCTGCCAGGGCCGGTGGCCCTCATATTCCGAATGGCCGGGCAGATGGACCTTGCGGTATTTACCGACGATGGCGCCCTTGTCGTCGACCAGGATCGCGGTGTTGTAGCGGTGGCCGTCCGGGGTCTTCTCCGCATAGCCGAGATAGAAGCCGATGCCGTACTCGGCCGACGCCTCGAACAACCGCTTTGTCGCCGGCCCGGGCATCTCGGTCTCGAAGAAGCTGTCGACCTCGGCCCAGTCCTCCATATACCAGCGGGGAAAGAAGGTGGTCAGCGCCAGTTCCGGGAACACCAGGTAGCGGACACCGCGCGCCGCCCCCTGCTTCATGAGGTCGACCATGCGGGAGACCGCGCTTTCGCGGCTCTCCTCACGGGCGATCGGGCCGAGCTGGGCGGCCGCGGCCGTCAGAATACGCGTCATTCTTGTTTATCCTTATGCTTCGTAGCGGCCCGCATAGCGGCCTTCGGCGGGGTTGAACCCGTGGATCGACTGACCCAGCGGCTTCGCCGTCTCCGGCAGATCGCAGGGGATGAACCGGCCCTTGCCCTTGCGCGCGACGAACTCGCCGTCGCGATAAACGACCTCGCCGCCGGTCAGGGTCAGCACCGGCCAACCGGTGCAGACCCGCCCCTCATAGGGCGTGTAGTCCATGTTGTCGTGCAACAGCTCCTGGGTGATGGTGACCGTCTTTTCCGTGTCCCAGAGCACGATGTCGGCGTCGCTCCCGACCGCGATGGTGCCCTTGCGCGGGCTGAGCCCGTACATCCGGGCGGGTCGGGTGCAGCAGAGGTCGACGAAGCGATGGATATCGAGGCGACCGGTCCGAACCCCTTCGGAGAACAGCAGCGGCATGCGGATCTCCAGCCCCGGCACGCCGTTGGCGACCCGGTGGAAGCCGCAACCATGGCCATGCTGGGCCTTGCCCTCGTCGCCGGAATAGAGATAGGGCGCGTGGTCGGAGGAGAAGACGTCGAACACGCCGGAGGTCAGGCCGTTCCACACATGCTCCTGATTGGCCTTATCGCGCGGCGGCGGCGAGCACATGTATTTCGCCCCCTCGAAGCCCTCCCGGTCCATGTCATGGGCGGTCAGGAAGAGGTATTGCGGACAGGTCTCGCCATAGATCTTGAGCCCCCGCGCCTTGGCCTCGCGGATCTCGTCGATCGCCGCCTTGGCCGAGACATGGACCACAAGCATCGGCTGATCGACGATCTCGGCGAGCGTGATCGCCCGATGGGTCGCCTCCCGCTCGGCGGCCGCGGCGTGGGCGACCGCATGGAAGGGCGGCGCGTCGTGTCCGCTTTCCAACAGGCGCTCGGTCAGCCAGTTGATCACATCGTGGTTTTCCGCGTGGATCATCACCATCGCCCCCTCGCGGCGGGCGGTCGCCAGCACATCGAGGACCTGACGGTCGTCGAGCTTCAGCGAATCATAGGTGAGATAGATCTTGAAGCTGGTATAGCCGTCCTTGATGAGGGCCGGCAGCTCCTGACCCAGGACCTGGTCCGTCGGATCGGAGATGATCAGGTGGAAGGCATAGTCCGTATGGGCCTTTCCCTCCGCCCGCGCGTGATAGTCCTGAACCACGGCACGGAGCGATTGGCCCCGATGCTGGGCGGCGAACGGGATGATCATGGTCGTCCCGCCGCAGGCCGCCGAGCGCGTGCCGCTTTCGAAATCGTCCGCCGTGATGGCACCGGAGGAGGATGGCTGGTCGATATGGCAATGGCTGTCGATCCCGCCCGGGAGGACCAGCTTGCCCGCGGCGTCGATCACCTCGGCGGCACCGTCGAGATCCCGGCCGATCGCCGCGATCACGCCGTCCTTGATCCCGATGTCCGCGAAATACCGGTCCGAAGCGGTGACGATCTCCCCGCCTGTGATCACCTTGTCGAATGACGCCATGAAGCCTGCCTCCTTGTTGTTTGGTTGAGACTAGAAGGGAAGCGGCCTTCCTGTCAGCGGGCTTTTGATCATACCGCCCATTTCAGGCGCGGGCTTCGGATTGCCGGCCCCCCTGCCTCCCGCTACCCTCGGGAAAAACCCAAGAGGGAAATGAGTGGAGGCATGAGACGATGCGGAAGATCGACGCTCTTCTGGAGGAATATGGCGAGAGCCACCAGAACGAGCGGAACAAGCGGATTCACTGGGTTTGTGTCCCGGTGATCTTTTGGTGCGTCCTCGCGCTGATCCATGAGATCCCGTCGATCGGGGCGATTGCCTGGATGCCGTTCGGCTGGCTCGGCATTCTGCTGACCCTCTCGCTTGTCTACTATGCGGTCCTCTCGCCGACGCTGGCGCTCGGCTTCGTCGTCGTCTCCGCCCTCTCGATGGGATTGATCCTCGCGGTCGAGGCCGTGGCACCGGTCTGGCAAGTCGCGCTCGCCGCCTTCGTCCTGGCCTGGATCGGCCAGTTCTGGGGTCACAGGATCGAAGGCAAGAAGCCCTCCTTCTTCAAGGACGTCCAATTCCTGATGATCGGCCCGGCCTGGCTACTGAGCTTCATCTATCGGCGGCTCGGGATTCCGATTTAGACACGGCTTGCGCCCATATCCCGATCCCGGGCGGGCGTGTGTCCGGCACCTTGGGCACGCTCGCCATCAGGCCCTGGGTATAGGGATGCCGGGGGGCCGACAGCACCTCTTCCGCCGCCCCGATCTCAACCAGCGCGCCGGCCTGCATGACCGCCACCCGGTCGGCGACATGACGGACGACGCCAATATCATGGGAGATGAACAGATAGGTCAGACCGAACCGCCGCTGCAGCCGGTCCAGGAGATTGAGCAGATCCGCCTGCACCGACATGTCGAGGGCGGAGACCGGCTCGTCCAAAGCCAGGAATTCGGGCTCGACGGCGAGCGCCCGGGCGATCCCGATGCGCTGTCGCTGGCCACCGGAAAACGCCTTGGGCCGGCGTTTGGCCACGTCCGCCTCCAGCCCCACCAGATCCAGCAATTCGGCCACCCGCTCCTTGCGCCGGCCGGATGCGAGCCGGTGAATGATCAGCGGCTCTGCGATGATCTGGCCGACGGTGAGCTTGGGGTCGAGAGAGGCATAGGGGTCCTGGAAGACCATCTGCGCCCGGCGACGGAAGGCCTTGAGGTCTTGACCCGCAAGGGACAGCACATCCGAACCGTCGTAAGAGATGTGTCCGCCATCCGGCCGGACCAGCCGCAGGATCAGGCGGGCCGTGGTCGACTTGCCCGATCCGCTCTCGCCGACCAGGGCCAGGGTCTCGCCCCTGGCGATCGAGAACGATACGCCGTCGGCGGCCGCAACCGAACGCCCCTCGGCGCGAAAGGTCTTCCGCAAATCCGCGACGGTGATGAGGTCGGTCACGCGGGCACCCCGTCAAAGGCACAAGCGAGGCGATGTGCTTCACCGACATTCCGCAGCGCCACCGGTTCGGCACAACGCGCCTGGGCAATCGGGCAACGGGCCTGGAAGGCGCAGCCGGGTGGGCGTTCGCCCGGCGGCGGCACGCGGCCCGGTATGGCGGCGAGATGCCCCCGCCCCGCGGCCTGAGGCAGGGCGGCCAGCAGACCCAGGGTGTAGGGATGACGCGCCGCCGTGAAGAGGTCATTCGCGGGCAGCAGTTCGACGATCCGGCCGGCATACATCACCGCGATCCGGTCCGCGCGCTCGGCGACGACCCCCAGATCATGGCTGATCAGCAAGAGGGCCATGCCCCGTTCCGCCTTCAATCGGTCGAGCAGGTCGAGGATCCGGGCCTGGACCGTAACGTCCAGGGCGGTCGTCGGCTCGTCGGCCAGCAGCACCCTGGGTCCGGCGACCAGGGCCATGGCGATCAACGCGCGCTGCTTCATCCCACCGGAAAGCTGGTGGGGATAGGAAAGGGCCACCTTGCCGGGATCGGTGAGCCCGACCTCGTCCAGCATGGCGACCGCGCGCCGCCAGGCCGCGTCGGCCGCGACCGATTCGTGGAGCACCAGGGCCTCCGCCACTTGATCGCCGATGGTCATGACCGGATTGAGGGCGGTGGAAGGCTCCTGAAACACCATCCCGATCCCGCCGCCCCGGACCTTCGCCATGGCGGTCTCGTCCCCCAGGGGCAACGGCGCCCCATCCAGGGAGACCCGTCCGGCGCGCCGGCCCATCACCGCCGGCAGCAGGTCGAGCAGGGCGAGCGCCGTCACCGATTTGCCGGAGCCGCTCTCGCCGACCAGGGCCAGCGTCTCGCCGGCGGCGATCTCGAAGGAGATATCCTCGATGACGGGAACAGCCTCCCGCCCCGCCGTGACCGAAAGGGCCTCGACCGACAGCATCGGTTAGGCGTTGGCGCCCGAGACCGGGAACACCATGGGTGTCATCTCGGTCACGCTGCGGCCCGCCCAGTCGCGCTCATGGGCCGTGGCGATGGTCTCCGCCTGGGCCGCCGACAGCTCGGCCAGCGCCCTGTCGACGTCGATGTGCAGCACCTCGCCCTTGGAGACCACCTGTTCGCCCCCGACATAGACGTCACGGATCGCCCGGTCGGACGCCGAGAAGATCAGGCTTCTAAGCGGCTCGCGGACCGGCTTCATATAGGGATGATCCAGGTCGACGAGGCTGAAGTCCGCCTTGGCGCCGACCGCGATCCGGCCGATATCGGTGCGGTTCAGCATCTTCGCCCCGTCGAGGGTCGCCGCCCTGTAGATGTCCGCCGTGGAACAGGCGGTGAAATCCCCGCGGATGATCCGGGCCGCATGACAGCCGGTGCGCATCTCGTCGATCATGTTGTGCGGGAAGGTATCGGTGCCGAGCCCGACGGTGATCCCGGCCTTCTGATAGCGGGCGACGGCGTTGAGCGCGATCCCGCGGCGGACGAACACATTGGGGCAATGGGCGACCTGGGCCCCTGACCCGGCGAGCAGTGCGAAATCGTCCGCCTGGGGCCATTTGATCCAGGGATGGTCGTTGAGGAAGATCCCGTGGGCGACGATCAGGTCCGGTCCGAGAATGCCGACATGGTCGAGCCACTCGATCGGGGTCATGCCATAGCGGCGGGTGATCTCGTTGAACTCGACCACGCTCTGGGCGGCGTGGAGATGGATCTTCAGGCCCCGCTCCCGGGCCGCTTTCAGACTGTTCCGCAGGAGCTCCGGGGTGCAGGTATCGATCTGGCTCGGCCCCAGCATGCCGCCGACCCGTCCGCTCGGATGCCTGGCCGCCGCGTCGACCACGGCGATGGCGTTTTCCATCGCCTTCTCGCCCGCCTTGACGTCCCAGTCATAGACCACCGAATGGCCGTCCTGGGTCGACCAGACCGCATCCCGATACATCGGACACAGAACCGCGCGGATGCCGGTGGCGGCCAATTCGTCGGCCCAGCCCTCCCGGGCGCCGGAAAGGTCGGTGAAGGTGGTCACGCCGCTTTTCAGCAGCTCCGACACCGCGACGAGACTGGCCGGCGAGGCGGCCCCGGGGGGCAGGCGGAAAACCGGCATGAACTCGTAAAGCCCGCTCTGCCCGAGCCGGGGGCTACCCAATTCTTCCAAGAGGCCCTTGTTGCCCGGCTCGGAAGAGGGGTGGGAATGCAGGTTGACCAGACCCGGCATCACCATCAGGCCGCGGCCGTCGACGGTCTCGTCGGCGGGACCGTCATAGCTGCCGCCGACCTGAACGAAGCTGTCGCCCTCGATCACCACATCCTGATCGCGCAGATAGCTGTGATTGTCCGTGCCCGCGTCATAGGCGACGATCCAACCCGCATTCTTGACGACCGTTTTCCGCGCCGTGTCCATCGCTCGCACCTCCTCTTTGCTATCTAACAAGATCAACCCAGAAATTGCGTTCATGGGCGATCGGCACCCACAAAAACTCGTTCTCCAGAACTCTCTGCACCTCATGGTGTGCATCACGGCGGGCGGCGTCGCTGGCGGCCAGCAGGGCCTGGCGCAGCAACAAGTCCGTCCGCTCCGCATCCCGCCATCCGACCCGGTTGGTGGCGCCCACCGCGCTCGAGGCAAAGCCCAGCCGCATGACTTCCCCCGCCGTGCGATAGGGCAGGCCCATGACATAGAGATCGTAGCTGCCGGTACCGAGCGCCCGCCAATAGTCCGCGCCCTCGAATTCGCGCACCGTCACGGAGATGCCCAGAGTCGCGAGTTGGCCGGCGATCGCCGTCATCATCCGCTTCGCCGGCCCCCGCGCCGGAACATAGGCCACGAGGTCCAGAACCTCCCCGTCCTTGAGGCGGTTGCCGTCCGGACCGCGTCGCCACCCGGCCTCCACCAACAGGGCGTCGGCCCGGTCGGGATCGAGGCTGAACGGCCCGGGGTCGCTTTCCGGCAGGGCATCGAGCACGGCGGGATCGACGATATGGCCGGCGGGCAGCACCTCGCCGGCGAATTCCTCGGCGAGGATCGGCCCGAGATCGATGGCCGAACCGATCGCCTGCCGCACCCGCCGGTCGGACAGCAGGAGCCTGCCGCTGACCAGCCCGAGATGCCAGCTCCAGGCCCGTCCCGGCGCCGGCGTGACGGCGAAGCGGGGATCCTCGCGGAGATAGCCGAGCGCCCAGAACGGCGCCTCGCGCGTGCGGTCGATCCGGCCCTCCATCAACGCGTCGAGCAGATCACGCTCCTCGCCATAGGAGACGAAGGCGATGCGGGCCGGCGGAACGGTATACGGCCCCAGCAAGGCCGGCCCCGGTCCCTTGCGCGCCCAATCCCCTTTCCGCGTCAGCACGGTGGTGCCGTCCTCCCGGCGTCCGGTGAGGCAATAGGGACCGGTCCCATCGACCGCTTCCGTGCCGAAGGCCTCGCCGGCCGTCTCGGCCTGGTCGACATCGATCAGGGTGTGCGCGGTATCGGTCAGCGCGTGAAGCATCTCGGAATAGGGGGCTGTGAGGCGGTAGCGGACCGTCCGGTCGTCCTCCGCCGTCACCGTGGCGAGCGGCCCGGCCAAATGGGTGGCGGCCCCCTTGATCTTGGGGTCGAGCCAGCGTTTTACCGAGCGAACCACATCCTCGGCCGTCGCCTTTTTGCCGGAGCAGAAGGCGAGCCCTTCCTGCAAGGTGAGTGTATAGGTCTTGCGGTCGGGCGAGACGGTCCAGCTTTCGGCGAAACCAGGCCGAAGGGTCCGTCCGTCGGCCGCCAGGGTCAGCGGTGTTTCGCCGATCAGCCGCAGGATTTCGGTCTCGGCGGAGGAGCGGGCCCGATGCGGATCCAGGGTCGTCCAGTCGACAAGCCTGCCGATCCGCATCTCGCCGCTCTGCGCCAGGGCGGGCGCGCCGGACAAAAGACCCGAAACAAGGCTCGCCAAAAGAAGCGCGAAAAACAGGAGAAGCCCCGGCAGCGTCGGGATAACGTCGGCCGGGCGGCCCTCAGGCATGGGCGCCGTGACGGTCGTGGACGATCTTACCGTCCAACAGGGTGACATCCACCTGGGCCGGCAGAACCTCTTCCGGCGCAATCGCGAAGATGTCCCGGTCGACGACCGCGATGTCGGCCAGCTTGCCGGGGACCAGAGTTCCCTTGATGTCTTCTTCGAAACTGCCATAGGCGCCATTCAGGGTCGCTGCGGATACCGCTTCCTCCATGGTCAGCCGCTGGTGCGGTCCGAGTTCCGTGCCGACCGCGCTCTTCCGTGTGACCATGGTGTAGAAGTTCTTGAACGGATTGAAGTCGGAAACCGGCGCATCGGAACTGGCGATGGGATGCATCCCCTCGTCCATCCAGGTCCGCATCGGATAGGAGACATCCGACCGCTCCGGCCCGAGCACCTTGTGATAGAGATCGCCGAACTCGTAAAGGAAAACCGGCTGCGGTGCGGGAATGAGGCCCAGCGCCTTCATCCGCCGGTTCTGGTCGGGGGTGACGAAGCCGCAATGCTCGATCCGGTGCCGGCGGCCCTTCACCGGCGCGATCCGGTCGGCCTTTTCATAGGCGGTCAGCACCTGCTCGATACAGGCGTCGCCGATGGCGTGCACCATGATCTGCCAGCCGGCCTCGTGATATTGCGCGATATAGCGCTCCATCTCTTCGTCGCTGTAGATGAAGATGCCCTTGTTGTCCGGCTCGCCGAGATAGGGCTCGACCATCGCCGCCGTCTTGCCGCCGGCACTGCCGTCCCCGAAGAGCTTCGCCGTCCCGATCTTCAGCATTGGATCCCCGAAGCCGTGCATCATGCCATGCTCCCGGGCGATCGGCTCGATCCCGGCCGGGCCGCCGAGAATGGCGAGATAGCTGCGGACCGGCAGCCGGCCCTGGCGATAGGCGTCCTGGAAGGCGACCAGATGACCATAGTCGTTATAGAAGCCGATGGCCGCGTCGAGGACGGAGGTGATGCCATGTTCCAGGAACAGCTTGCCGGCCGCCTCGAGGGCGTCGACCAGATGGCCCGGATCCTCCTTGGGCATCGCCTTCATGACGACTTCCTGGGCCCGCTCCTGCAACAGGCCGGTCAGGCCGGTCTCGTCCTTTTCGATATGGCCGCCCTCGGGATCCGGCGTGTCGACGGTGATGCCGGCCAGTTCAAGGGCCCTGGTGTTGGCGACGCCCATATGACCGCAGGTCCGCTTCAGGAAAACCGGCGTGTTGGGGGCCACCCGGTCCAGTTCGAGGCGGTGCGGATGTCGTCCGGCGTCGAGCTGGAAATGGTCGTAGCGCCCGCCGAAAACCCAGTCGCCCTGGCGGGTCCCGTCCGCCTTCTCCTTCACCCGGGCGAGGAAGGCGTCGAGGGTCGTGACCTCGCTCGGCCGCAGGTCGATCTGGAACAACGCCAGACCGAGCGAGAGCGGATGCTGGTGCCCGTCATTGATGCCGGGGATGGCGCACCGTCCCTCCAGCGGGACCACTTCGGTCTGTGGGCCGACCAACGGCGCGATCTCCTCCGCGGTGCCGGTGGCCAGCACTTTGCCGCCCCATACCGCCACCGCCTCGGCGAAGCCCTCGTCCAGACCGAGAAACACCCGACCGCCGGTCAGCACGATATCCGCATGGACCGCCATGATAGCCCTCTCCCGTCTTTGCCGTTATCGATTGCCCAACCCCGAATGCCCAACACCTGAAAGGCCGACCCCGAATGGCCGACCGATACACCGCTCAGGTCGCGTAGTCGCTGCCCATCCGGTCGAGCATGCGGATCAGGGACGGCCAAGGACGCTCACGCCCGGCATGACCGCCCCGGTCGTATTGCTGGGCCGTGTGCTCGGCGACCTCGTGGGACAGCTCGATCACCTGACCGCCGGCCTGGGCCGCGACCTGGGCCGCGCAGGCCTTTTCCAGATAGTACATGGTCGTGAAGGCCGACGCACAGCTTCCACCGGTCGTCAGGAGACCGTGATTGCGCAGCAACATCGCCTGATGGGGGCCGAGATCGTTGACCAGACGGGTCCGCTCGTCGACGTCGGTGGCGATGCCCTCATAGTCGTGATGGCCGATCCGGTTGTAGAACATCATCGCATGCTGGCTGATCGGCAGCAGACCGCGCGGCTGGGCGCAGACGGCCATGCCGGCGACCGTGTGGGTGTGGAGTACACAGGCGGCATCCTCGCGCGCGCCATGGATGGCGGAATGGATCACATAGCCGGCCTTGTTCACCTCATAGGGCGTATCCATCACCGGATTCCCATCGAGGTCGATCTTCACCAGGCTGGAGGCGGTGATCTCGTCGAATCCGAAGCCATAGGGATTGATCAGGAAATGATGATCCGGCCCCGGCACCCGGCGGGAGATGTGGGTATAGATCAGGTCGGTCCATCCCATATGGGCGACCAACCGGTAGCAGGCGGCGAGTTCGACCCGGGCCTCCCACTCCTCCTGGCTGACCTTTCCCCGGACATGCGATCCATCGACTGCGTGCAGCGTTGCGGACATCCTTCGCTTCTCCCTTAACCAAGACCGTTCGAAACGTTCTGAAATGCGGGTTTATCGGCTTTGGCGCCGTTTCGTTCCATGGCAGTCTGGCGTGCGAGATAGGTCAGGTCAACGTAACCAGCCCGACAGGTGAGGACATGGCAGGTAAGCCCCGGGGCCGCAAACCCAAACCCGCGCCCAAGAGCGTTATCGAGACGGCGGCGGCCACGCTGCCGCTGGCGGGCGCCGCGACAGCGGAGAAACCGTTGCTCGACAATCTGCCCGACGACCATTGCGGCGCGGCCCTGATGCACCTGCTGCGCGGCTATGGCGTGGATACGGTGTTCGGCATCCCCGGCGTCCATACCCTGGAGCTCTACCGGGGCATCGCCGACGCGGATCTGCGCCATATCACCCCGCGCAACGAATTGGGGGCGGCTTTCATGGCCGACGGATATGCGCGGGCGACCGGCCGCCCCGGGGTCTGCACCCTGATCACCGGGCCGGGCCTGACCTATGCCGCCACCGCGATCGCCGAAGCCTATTCGGACTCGATCCCGATGCTGGTGATCACGGCCGTGAACGCGCGGCGCCACCTCAATATGGGGCGCGGAAAACTCCACGAGATGACCGATCAGCGGGCATTCTCCGCCCCGATGACCGGCTGGAGCCACACGCTCCACGACCCGGACGACATGCCCCTGGTGATCGCACGGGCCTTCGCCAAATTCGCGACCGAGCGCCCGCGGCCGATCCATATCGAGGTCCCGATCGACGTCATGCCATTGCCGGTCCAGGCGCCACGGCAGAGCCGTCCCCTGCCGAAGATCCCGGCCCCCCATCCGGACCGCATCGCCGAGGCGGCGGCGGTTCTCGCCGAGGCACGGGACCCGACGATCATTCTCGGCGGCGGCGCCTGGCAGGCCGGCGCGGCGATCACCGCCCTGGCGGAGCGCCTGGGCGCGGTCGTAATGTCGACGGTCGCCGGCAAGGGAATCGTGCCGGAAAGCCACCCGCTCTCCGCCGGTATGTGCCTGTCGGACCGGGCGGTCGACGGCCGGCTGGTGAACACGGATGTGGCGCTGGTCATCGGCTCGGAACTCTCCGACGCGGACATCTGGATCGAAGGCCCGCTTCCCCTGCCGGAGCGGACGGTGCGGATCGACATCGACGCGGACGAGTTGCAGGGCGATTATCCGGTCATGGTCCCGGTGCTCGGCGACGCCGGGCTGTCGGTCGACGCCCTCTTGGAGCGACTTGGCCCACCGCCGGCGGAAATCGCGGCGACCGCCGGGCGCGCCCGCGCCTGGGCGGCCGAGATGAAGGCCAAACTGCGCGCCACCGACGGCCTGAAAACGGTTCATCGCGACGTTCTGGACACCATTCGCCAAGCGCTGCCGGACGACGCCATGGTGTTCAACGACATGACCCAGATCGCCTATGCCGGCCACGACCTGTTCCCGGTGGACGGCCCGCGGCTGTGGAACCATCCCTGCGGTTTCGGGACCCTTGGCTATGCCGTGCCGGCCGCGATCGGCGCCAAGATCGGTTGCCCGGACCGGGTGGTGACGGCACTGGTCGGCGACGGCGGACTGCAATTCACCTCCCAGGAACTGGCAACCGCCGTCGAGAACGGTCTGTCGCTGCCGATCTTCGTGTGGAACAACAATGCCTATGGCGAGATCCGGCTCGGCCTGGAGGACCGCAACATCCCGCCCATCGGGGTAAACCTCGAAAACCCGGACTTCATCAAACTGGCGGCGGCCTATGGCGCCCGGGCGAACGCGCCCACGACCCACGCGGCCCTCAGCGCCTCGATCGAGGTCGCCCTCACACAGCCGGTCCCAACCCTCATCATCATCGACGAGGACAAATTCAAGCCCGGGTAATCCCCTCTGTCATGTGGCGATGACATATATATCTGGGCATAACCTGTTCACTTTGCTACTATATCTAGGTTTAGAAAAGAATTGTACGCGAGATTGGACTGCCCATGAAACGGCCCTTGAGACGGTTGATGACGCTGAGCCTGTGCCTCGGTCTGTTGACCGGCTGCGAAAGCGTCTCGGGGTTCGTTGACGAAATGGCCGCTTCCTTCGACGCCCTGGCCTCCGGCGACAGCGGTCAGGCCCAGGCGCCCAGCGCTCCGGCCGGCGGCTCCGCTCAGGCCTCCGTCCCGCAGGGTGCCGGCGCCCAACCGGCCGCGCTCGACCTGCCGCCGGCCCCCCTGCCGCGCTACAGCCCCGGCGACACCTTCACCTATCGGGAGGCGGGCCAGCAGATACGCGAACAGGTTCTCACCACGACGAGCGACAAGGTGGTCTGGACCAATGAGAGCGGCACCGTCTGGACAACGCTCTACGACGTCACCTCGCCGGTGCTGTCCTGGTCCGGCGATCCGGAACTCGGCCGCGGCAAACAGGAGATCGACGGGTCAGGCCCCAATCTGTTCCCACTCGCGGTCGGCCGTGAGACCGATTTCATCGTCCGTGGTCAATCGGAAAACCGGCCCGGCGGGTGGCGGGTTCAGCATAGCTGCAAGGTGGTCGACGCCAGGGCGCTGGAGGTCGAGGCCGGGCGGTTCTTCACCTATGAGATCGTGTGCCAGCGACCCGACCATATCGAAACCATCTACTATGCCCCGGAAGCGCAGACCTATGCCCGCCGGATCCGGGCCTTCGACACGATCACCGTGACCCGCGATCTGGTCGACTTCTCCCTCGCCAGGGAACGGCCGGTGGCGGAAATGAGCCCCTTCCAGACCGCGCTCGCGACACTGGACGGCGAACCGATGCCCGCGCCGGTCATGAAGGAAGAACCCAAGGAGGAGATGGCCGCGCCCGAAGGTCTCCAGACCCTGGAACGCCGCGTGGCGGTCCTTGAACGCAAGGTCGACCAGCTTCTGGAAACGATGACCTCCGGCACTGCCCCCGCGGCCGCTGGCAAACCAGCGGAGGACGGTAAGCAAATGACCGGCGGCATGGCGCAGGACGCCAAATTCGGTCTTCACCTCGCGTCCTACCGTACCGAGGCCGCCGCCGAACGAGGCTGGAAGATGCTCGCCGAGAAATACAAGACCGAACTCGGCGACTTGGATCACCGGCTCTCCAAATTCCGGCCCCGCACCGGAGGCCGGGAGTTCGTCCGTCTGGTCGCCGGCGGCTATGCCACCAAGGCCGCGGCCGATCAGGCCTGCCGCCCCCTGCGCACCAAGCGGCAATACTGCCAGGCGATCGGGCTTTAAACCTAAACGGTCACGGAAAGGCGCAACGGTCGGCGGTGATCTCGACGAAACCGCGGCCTTCCCCGGCGACCATGGTGAAACGGTGCTCGACCGTGCCCTGGACCACCGAATGATGCAGCGGCAGCGGGCCCGTGGCCTGCGACTGGATACCCCCGATCTCCGTCACCGTCAGGGTCACCGGCTTTTCCGGATCGAACCAGGCATGGGGCCGGCCGGCATCGTCGGTCGCCGAATCGCCGCGGCCCGTGACGGTCATGCGGCCGTCCAGGAAGGTCACCCAGGTCGCGGGTCCCTCGGTCAGCGGGGTTTGCAAAAGGAAGCGCTTTGTCTCCGCCGTTTCGCAGTCACGGGCGGCCCGCACATTGTCGATGACGAAGGCCAACCGCTCCGCCGGAACGCCCTCCGCGACCCGGGCAGCCGCCTTGCGGTTCAACTCGGCGAGCGGCCCCTCCGGCACGTCCTCCCGATAACGCCGTTCCCAGATCTCGGCCTGGGCCGAGGCCTCGGCAACCCGCGCCCTCAGCTCGGCGATGGCGTTGCCGGATTGGTCGACCTGCGCCTCAAGGGTATTCTTCTCGTCGACCAGATCGGCGAGGTTCCGGTTCCGGTCCTGCACGCCAACCTGATAGCTGAACATCGCGACACCGCCTACGACACCCAGGAACAGAACGAGTTTGATCACCCGCCCCCAGGTCTTCTTGCGCCGCCGTTCCTCGTAGCTGCCCAACCCCAAAGACATTCGAAATCCTATGTGCCGCGAAATGTGCCGAAATAACGGGTCGCTTCCTTAAGCCCCGATCGTGACAGAACCAAGGCCTTAAAGAACAGACCAGACCTGCCCCGATCAAAGCCCGAACTTCAGACCGCCTGATGACGGGCGCGCTGCCAGGTCGTCACCATCACGGCCAAGACGGTGAGCAGGGCCAGGGCCGACACCGCCCAGAACAGATGGGTCGGCGCCCCATGGTCCAGCAACAGACCGAAGGCCGGCGGCGCGATGATACCGCCGATGTTGAATCCGACGGAAACGAAACCGAACACCTTGCCCATGCTGTCCGGCGGCGTGATCGAGCGGATGATCATATCCCGCGAGGGCGCGACAATGCCGACCGACATGCCGCCCAGGGTCAAAAGCGGGATCAGCAGCCAGGGACCGGGGCTCGTCGCGGCGATCGCCGCCATGGTGGCGGCCAAGAGGGCGAAACAGAGGATCGCGACGAGATCGTGACGGCTGGTCCGGTCGGCGATCAGGCCGCCGATCAGCACCCCGCCGGCCATGCCGGACAGGAAGCCGGTGAGCCCGAGGCCCGCCATCTCCAGCGACATCTCCAGCCCGTTGACCATGGCGACCGTCCCGAACCCGTTGATGCCGCCGCCGACCAGCGCGATGCAGACGAAGAGGAACAGGCCCGACAGCACCGGCTTGCTGAAGAGCAGCGAAATTCCGTCCCTGGTGCTGCCGCCGGCCTCGCCCTTCTTCTTGCGCGCCCCGACATCGGTCAGGCTGCGGCCGTAGAACAGCAGCAGGGCCGCCATCACCAGGCCGGATAGGCCGACCAGAGTCAGCGCGCTCTGCCAGCCGATCTGGGCCTGCAGGCCGAGCACGATCGCCGGGGCCACCGCGCCGCCGAAAAAGCCGGTGAAGGTGTGGATCGAAAAGGCACGACCGATCCGCGTCTGGTCGACGCTGGCGTTCAGAATGGCGTAGTCGGCGGGGTGGTAGACGCTGTTGGCGATGCCGGCCAGGGTCATCAGAACCAGCAGGAAGATGTAGTTTCCGGTAACCCCGATGAGCAGGAAGGCGAGCCCCTCCAGAGCCACGCCGGCGATCAGGATCGCCTTCGCCCCATAGCGGTCGACCGCAAAGCCGACCGGCGCCTGAAACAGGCCTGAGCCAATGGAAAACGCGGTCATCGCCAGGCCGAGCTGGGTGAAACTGACCCCCAGGGCCGGGGCCAGGACGGGAAACAGTACCGGCAGGACGACCATGTAGAAATGGGAGAGAAAATGCGCGGTCCCGATCAGGGCGATCACCCGACTAAAGGGCGGATGCGTGGCCGATACGCCAGTATTCAGTGTCTGGTCCGCCATGAGGGGCGCATATCCTTTATGGTAGGTCGAAAAAATCCTAAGGATGACAGCCAATAATTAGTGCTTGGTTAATGCAAGGCTCTTCCCATACCATTTCTAATGAAGAGAGAGGAGATATTGCGATGGCAGATATTATTCAATTCCCTTCGCCCCGTCTCGATCACAAGGAGCGTCGGGACCGTGCCATCCAGCGTATTGTCAAATCCTCCGAAGAGATGCGCGAAACCTCGAAAAGCCTCAACGAATCGGCCGCGGAATTGCGCCGGCAACACGCCCGGCTGACGCAGAGTTACGAAATGGCCCTGGAAAGCGAGGCCAAAATCCAGTCCACCCTCGACGAGGTGCGGTTGATCTCCGACCGGGTCCGCAAGGACCATGAAGAAGCGATGGAGATCCTCGATTACATCGAAAAGCGCGTGGCGGAAGACGGCGACGAGGTGGATTTCGCCGAACTCGACGCCCTGGTCGCCGCCCACAAGGCGAAGAACCGCAAATCGCGCTCCTAAATCACCCCGCGTCGGATCACCCCTTGTTCCCGCCGGTCCAATCCAGGACGACCTTCCCACTCCTTCCGCTCATCATCGCCTCGAACCCCGTCGCGAAATCGTCAACGGAAAACCGGTGGGTGATCACCTTGCGGACATCCAGGCCATTCTCGATCATGGCGATCATCTTGTACCAGGTCTCGAAAATCTCCCGGCCGTAGATCCCCTTGATCGTAATCGACTTGAAGACGATCCGGGACCAATCGACCTGGCTCTTGCCCGGTGGAATCCCCAGCAGCGCGATCCGCCCGCCGATCACCAGACACTCGACCATCTGGTCCATCGCCGCCTGGTTGCCGGACATCTCCAGCCCGACATCGAAACCCTCCTTGAGGCCCAGCCTGGGATAGACCGACCGTAGGTCCTCCTCCGCCACATTCACCGTCACCACATCGGCGACCTGTTCGGCGAGCGCCAGACGGTCCGGGTTCACGTCGGTGATCACCACGTGACGGGCGCCGACATGGCGGGCCACGGCCGCCGCCATGATGCCGATGGGCCCGGCCCCGGTGATCAGCACATCCTCGCCGATCAGGTCATAGCTCAGGGCGGTGTGAACGGCGTTGCCCAGGGGATCGAGGATCGCCCCGATCTCGTCGTCGACGGCATCCGGCAGCGGCACGACATTGAAGGCCGGCAGGCGCAGAAACTCGGCGAACGCCCCCTGCTCGTTGACCCCGATGCCCCGCGTCTCCGGATCGAGGTGGAATTTGCCCGCCCGAACCTGACGCGAATGATGGCCGATCAAATGCCCCTCGCCGCTGACCCGCTGGCCAACCGCCAGATCGTCCACGTCGCGACCGACCTCGACGATCTCGCCGGCGAATTCATGGCCGGTGACCAACGGAACCGGCACGGTCTTTTGCGCCCACTCGTCCCACTGCCAGATATGGACGTCGGTCCCGCAGATGCCGGTCTTCTTGACCCGGATCAGCACGTCGTCCGGGCCGATCTCCGGCACCGGGGCATCCGCCATCCACAGGCCCGGCTCCGGCTTCGACTTCATCAGGACCTTCATCTGGTTCGTCGTCATGGCAGCACTCCCGTCGCCTTACCGGCCTTGGCAAACGCCTCCAAGGCCCGGTCCAAATCCTCCCGGCTCAAAGCCGCGTTCATCTGGGTGCGGATCCGCGCCTGCCCCTTCGGCACCACCGGAAAGAAGAAGCCGGCGACATAGACCCCGTTCCGGTAGAGCTCCGCCGCCATGTCTTGGGCCAGACGCGCTTCGCCCAGCATCACCGGGACGATCGGATGCTCGCCCTCCAGGAGGGTGAAACCGAGACGGGCGAGCCCCTGGCGCCAATAGGCCGCGTTCTCGAACAGCCGCGCCCGCAGATCGTCGCCTTCCTCGACCAACCGCAGAGCCTCGAGCGACGCCGCCACCACCATCGGCGGCAGAGCGTTGGAGAAGAGATAGGGCCGGGCGCGCTGACGCAACAGGTCGATGACCGGCTGCGGCCCGGCGATATATCCCCCGATGGCCCCACCCAGCGCCTTGCCGAGCGTCCCGGTGAGGATGTGCACCTTATCCCCGACGCCGTAATGGGCATGCATCCCGCGCCCCTGCGGCCCCATGAAGCCGGTGGCATGGCAATCGTCGACCATGACGACGGCCTCATAGGCCTCGGCCAGCCGGGTGATCTCCGGCAGGTTGGCGAGATAGCCGTCCATCGAGAACACGCCGTCCGTCGCGATCATCACGAAGCGTGCCCCGTCGGATCGGGCCTGCTTCAACTTGGCCTCCAGATCCGCCATGTCGGAGTTGGCGTAGCGGTATCGCTTCGCCTTGCAGAGCCGGATCCCGTCGATGATGGAGGCATGGTTCAGCGCATCGGAAACGACGGCGTCCTCCGGGCCGAGCAAAGGCTCGAACAACCCGCCATTGGCGTCGAAACAGGCGGCGAACAGGATCGAATCGTCCTTGCCGAGGAAGTCCGCGAGTCGCCGCTCAAGGTGGCGGTGCAGATCCTGGGTGCCGCAAATGAAACGGACACTGGCCATGCCGTAGCCATGGTCGTCCATCGCCGCCCGGGCCGCAGCGATCAGGGCCGGATGGTCGGCGAGCCCGAGATAATTGTTGGCGCAAAGATTGATGACGTCGGACGCCCCCTCGGCTCCGGGGGCCCCGACATGGATATGGGCGCCCTGGGGCGAGGTGATCTGCCGCTCGCGTTTATAGAGACCGGCGGCATCGATCTCCGCCAGGGTCTCGATGAGATAGGACAGGAAAGGTTCCGGCATAAGGGCGACCCCTTTTCGATGGGCGGCGTTCGGATCATGGCGAAGGACGGCGCGGCGCGTCCCGCTTCGCTTGAGCGACTGTCCCCTCTCCACGACGCTCTGTCCACCACGGACGCGCAAAAGGCGTGGGCCCCACGCGCAGGGCGAGGGGCACCCCTTTTCATGGGCATTTTCCGCCGTTCGGAACACCTGATGGGGATGCTATGGGACGTCAAGAGGGAGGCGCACCCAGTCTATCGCGCCTGGGCGGGGGCCGACCGGTCGGCGTCCTTCAGGAAGGAAGCCGAAGCCCTTATATCCTAGACGTGGAAGCTCTCGCCACAGCCGCAGCGGCCCTTCTCGTTCGGGTTGCTGAACACAAACCCGGTCTGGAAGGTTTCCTCGACATAGTCCATTTCGGAGCCGATCAAGAACATGGTCGCGGCCGGGTCGATGAAGATCCGCACGCCCTTTTCCTCAATCACTTCCTCGAACTTTTTCGGCTCGTCGGCATATTCGACAAAGTAGCTCATGCCGGAACAGCCACGGGCCTTGACGCCGACCCGCAGCGCGTTCTTGCCGTCCTCGCTCCGCTCGATCAGCTTGCGGGCTTGATTGGCGGCGGCATCGGTCAGGGTTACGATCGAACCGGCTCCAGGGGCACCAAACATCGGCTCATCCTCTTTCCAGCGTCAAAGTCGAACAAGAAACATCGAACAAGGCTCCGCAACGAGGCCTCAGCCCATATCGAGCGCGATCTTCGCGTCCTCGCTCATCATGCCGGGGTTCCACGGCGGGGTCCACGTCATCTCGACCTCGACCTCACCGACGCCCGGCACCGCGGCCACCGCGTCGGCGACCTCTCCGGGAAGCTCGCCCGCCACCGGACAGGCCGGCGCGGTGAGCGTCATTTTCACATGCAGATCTCCGGTCTGCTTCTGATTGATCTCATATATTAGACCGAGATCATAAATATTCACGGGGATTTCGGGGTCGTAGACGGATTGCAGCGCCTTGACCACGTCTTCCTCCGTCGCGTGCTCCGCGCCGTCGGCGAGCGGGGCGCCCCGTGTGGCGGTGAAGCCCTCCTCCACCGCCGGGTCGTCGTCCATCGCCATCATATAGGGGTTGTAGGGCTGCATCCGTCGATCCTCCCGTCCGCCTTTATTCCGTTGAAATCTCTTCTTCGCCTTTGATGGCGGCGTCCATGGTGTGCCAGGACAGGGTCGCGCATTTGACCCGGCTCGGAAACTGGCGCACGCCGGAGAGCACTTCCAGCTTCTCCACCTCGTCCTCCAGGCCCTCGGGCGCGTCCGGCGTGTGGTCCGTGGTGCACAACGTGTGGAAGTTCTCGAACAGCCGTTCGGCATCCTCCGGCGTCTTGCCGTGGACCATCTCCGTCATCATCGAGGCCGACGCCATGGAAATCGCACAGCCTTTGCCGAGGAAGGAGGCATCGGCCACCTTGCCGTCCTCGTCCACCGCCAGATAGACGACCAACTGGTCGCCGCACAGCGGGTTTCGGCCGGCCGCCTTATGGGTGGCGTTATCCATCGCCCGGAAATTTCGCGGGTTCTTCCCGTGGTCCAGAATGACTTCCTGGTACAGTTCTCTCAGCTCGTCGAGCATCAGCCAAAAATCTCCGACACGAACTCGACGGCCTCGACGAGGCGGTCGACATCGGCCCTTGTGTTGTACATACCAAAGGAGGCGCGGGCGGTCGCCGCGACCCCGAAGCGGTCCATCAGGGGCTGGGCGCAATGGTGGCCGGCACGGATGGCGACGCCGTGACGGTCGAGAATGGTCGACACGTCATGGGAATGCGCCTTGTCGAGGGTGAAGGAGATCACCGCCGCCTTGCCGGGCATGGTCCCGTAGATCTTGAGGCCCGGGACCGCCGACAGCTTTTGCGTCGCATAGGCCCTCAGGTCCTCCTCGTAATCCCGGATCGCGTCCAACCCAATGGAGCGCATATAGTCCAGCGCGGCGCCGAAGCCAACCGCCTGGGCGATCGCCGGGGTCCCGGCCTCGAATTTCGCCGGCAGCGGCGCATAGGTCGACTTGGTCAGGGTCACGGTCTTGATCATCGACCCGCCCCCCTGATAGGGCGGCATCGCATTCAGGAGCTCTTCCTTGCCGTAGAGCACCCCGATCCCGGACGGGCCATAGAGCTTATGCCCCGTGATCGCGTAGAAATCGACGTCTAGATCCCGAACGTCGACCGGCATGTGGACCGCCGACTGACAGCCGTCGAGCAACACCTTGGCCCCAGCGGCGTGGGCCTTTCGGATGATCTCCTTGGCCGGGGTGACCGTCCCGAGAACATTCGACGTATGGGTGACGGCCACCAGCTTGACGCCGTCCTCCAGCAACCGGTCATAGGCGTCCATGTCGAAGCCGCCGTCGTCCGTGACCGGCACTGCCAGCACCCGCAGCCCCTTTTCCTCCGCCACCATGTGCCAGGGCACGATGTTGGAGTGATGCTCCATTTCGGAGATCAGGATCGCGTCGCCTTCCTGCAGGAACTTCTTCGCATAGGAGAAGGCGACCAGGTTGCACGCCTCGGTGCCGTTGCGCACGAAGATGATCTCGTGGCTGTGGGCGGCATTGAGGAAGCTGCGCACCTGTTCGCGCGCATGCTCGAACCGGTCGGTCGCCAGCTCGCTCATGCGGTGAGCGCCGCGGTGAACGTTGGAATAGGCATGCTTGTACATGTCGTCCACCGCGTCCATCACCAACTGCGGCTTCTGCGCCGACGCCCCGGTGTCGAGATAGACCAGGGACTTGCCGTGGACTTCCTCCGACAGGATCGGGAATTGGGCGCGGATGGCTTCGACGTCGAAGACATCCTCCGGAGTGTGGCTGGCGGTCGCGGTGGCCATGACAGGCGTTCCTACTCTGCTTCGAACATCGACTTACTTGAACATCCGGGCGAAGTGAGCGCGAACCGCGTCCGCCATCGCCTCGCGCAGCGAAGTGCTGCTGATGCGGTCGACAATCTCCATCACAAAGGCATCGACAAGCAAGGCACGTGCGGCAGGCCGGCTCAGCCCCCGCGCCTGAAGATAGAAGAGCTGGTCTTCCTCCAGTTCCCCGACCGTCGCCCCGTGGGAGCATTTCACGTCGTCGGCGTAAATCTCCAGTTCGGGCTTCAGGTTGGCTTCCGCCTTGTCGGAGAGCAGCAGGGCGCGGCTCATCTGGTTGCCGTCCGTGCGCTGGCTGTCCGGGCGGACCAGGATCTTGCCCTGGAACACACCGCGGGCCTTGCCGGCCAGGACACCCTTGTAGACCTCGTCCAGTTCCGTGTCGGCGACCGCGTGGTCGACGAAGGTGGTGTTGTCGAGATGCTGATCGCCATCGCCCAGATAAGCGCCGAGCAAGCGGCTCTCGGAATGGCTTCCCGCGATCGTGTGACGGATCTCGTTACGGGCGAGCGACGCACCCATCTGGATCACGACATTCTCATAGGTCGCCTTCTCGCCGACCTTGCTCGCCGTCATCGCCGTGTGGAAGCCGTCGCGGCTTTCGTCCTGCAGCTTGACATGGGTCAGGACCGCGTCATCGGCGACATCCACCTCGACCGCGACATTGGCGAAGCTCACGCCGCCTTCGCCGATATGGCTTTCAGCCACCGCCGCGATGGCGCCCTTGCCCACCTTGATGCAGATCCTCGGATGGCTGATCTGCGGCACCTTGGCATGGGTCGATAGGGAGACGATGTGGACCGGCGTTTCGACCGTCTGACCCGCCGCCACCTCGATCATCACCGCATCCCGGAAGCTCGCCGTGTTGAGTGCCGCGAACGGGAAGCCTTCGAGCGGCAGCAGATCGCCGAGGCCGGCGTCGCCCGCCGACGCGGACCGCACGGTGAGGCCCTTGGGCAGGTTGTCGAGCGTCGACAGCGTCTCGGAGATGGCCCCGTCGACCAGAACCACCGTCGGGCAGTCGACGGCAAGCGCGTTCGCCGGGAGCGTTTCCGGATCGGCCGAGGTAACAACCGGGGCCGCGTTCGCCTTGATCAACGGAGCGGCGCTGGTGAATTTCCACGCCTCGGTCCGCGCCGTCGGCAGGCCGGTCGCCTTGAAGGCGGCCACGGCCCGATCCCTGAGCGCGTCGATATGGGGGCTGGAGAGCTGAGCCTTGGCGCCGCCCACCCCCATCAGGAAGTGATCGAGCGCGTCACTCATGCCGCGTCCTCCTGATAGTCGGCATAACCGCTTGCCTCGAGCTCTTCGGCGAGTTCCTTGCCGCCGGTGCGCTGGATCTTGCCGTCGGCCATGACGTGGACCTTGTCCGGCACGATGTAGTTCAGCAGGCGCTGGTAGTGGGTGATGACCAGCATCGACCGGGACGGATCGCGCAGGGAGTTGACCCCGTCGGAGACGATCTTCAGCGCGTCGATGTCGAGGCCGGAATCGGTCTCGTCGAGGATCGCGAATTTCGGCTCGAGGACCGCCATCTGCAGGATCTCGTTCCGCTTCTTCTCACCGCCGGAGAAGCCGAAATTGACCGCCCGCTTCAGCATCTCGTCGGACATGCCCAGCTTCTTGGTCTTTTCGCGCATCATTTTGACGAACTGCAGCGCGTCGACTTCCTTCTCGCCCTGCCCCTTGCGGCGGGCGTTGACCGCCTCGCGCAGGAAGGTGGAGTTGGTCACCCCCGGAATCTCGACCGGATACTGGAAGGCGAGGAACAGGCCGGCGCGGCTCCGCTCGTCCGGTTCCATTTCCAGAAGATCCACGCCGTCGAACATCACCGAGCCTTCGGTGATCTCGTAGCCGTCACGGCCGGAAAGCACATAGGACAGGGTGGACTTGCCCGAACCGTTCGGGCCCATGATGGCGTGGACTTCGCCCGGCTCGATGGTCAGGTCGATCCCCTTCAGGATCTCCTTGCCATCGTCTTCGATGCGGGCGTGCAGGTTCTTGATCTCGATAAGCGGCATAGCTTCCTCTTCCAATAAATCTCTTGTGGGACCGGTCGACGGGGGACGGCGCCCCGA
Source organism: Alphaproteobacteria bacterium (assembly GCA_024743275.1). Lineage (GTDB taxonomy): Bacteria > Pseudomonadota > Alphaproteobacteria > JANSWW01 > JANSWW01 > JANSWW01. The sequence continues at coordinate 194,355 of JANSWW010000003.1, read as the reverse complement.
TTAGCCGACGCTGCCTTCCAGGCTGATCCCGATCAGCTTTTGCGCCTCGACGGAAAACTCCATCGGCAGTTCCTTCATGACCTCCTTACAGAAGCCGTTGACGATCAGACCGACCGCGTCCTCGTCTCCGAGGCCGCGCTGTTTGCAGTAGAACAGCTGGTCCTCGCTGATCTTGGCGGTCGTCGCCTCGTGCTCGATGCGGGCGGTTGGGTTCTTGCTCTCGATATACGGCACCGTGTGCGCGCCGCATTTGTCGCCGATCAGCAGCGAGTCGCACTGGGTGAAGTTCCGCGCGCCCTCGGCCTTCGGCATGATGCTGACCAGACCCCGATAGGTGTTGTCGGCCTGACCGGCGGAAATGCCCTTGGAAATAATCGTCGAGCGGGTGTTCTTGCCGAGATGGATCATCTTGGTGCCGGTGTCGGCCTGCTGATGATTATTGGTGATCGCGACCGAATAGAATTCGCCGACCGAGTTGTCACCCTGCAGGATGCAGCTCGGATACTTCCAGGTGATCGCCGACCCGGTCTCGACCTGGGTCCAGGACACCTTGGAGTTCTTGCCGCGGCAGGCCGCCCGCTTGGTCACGAAGTTGTAGATCCCGCCGACCCCGTTCTCGTCGCCCGGATACCAGTTCTGGACGGTGGAGTATTTGATCTCGGCGTTGTCGAGGGCGATGAGCTCGACCACGGCGGCATGGAGCTGGTTCTCGTCGCGCTGCGGCGCCGTGCAGCCCTCGAGATAGCTCACATAGGAGCCCTCGTCGGCGATGATCAGCGTCCGCTCGAACTGACCGGTATCGGCCGTGTTGATGCGGAAATAGGTGGACAGTTCCATCGGGCAGCGCACGCCCTTCGGCACATAGACGAAGCTGCCGTCGGTGAAGACCGCGCTGTTGAGCGCCGCGAAGAAGTTGTCCCCCTGGGGAACGACGGTCCCCATATATTTGCGCACGAGTTCCGGATGATTGCGCATCGCCTCGGAAATCGAGCAGAAGATGATCCCCTGCTCCTCCAGCTTCTTCTTATAGGTCGTGGCGACCGAGACGCTGTCGAACACGGCGTCGACGGCCACACCGGCGAGCATCTCCTGCTCTTTCAGCGGAATGCCGAGCTTCTCGTAGGTCCGCAACAGTTCCGGATCGACCTCGTCCAGGCTCTTCGGACCGTCGTCCTTGCTCTTCGGCGCCGCGTAGTAATAGGCGTCCTGGTAATCGATCGGATCGATGTTCAGCTTCGCCCAGTCCGGCGACGTCATGTCGAGCCAGCGGCTATAGGCCTTGAGGCGCCACTCCAGCATCCATTCCGGCTCGTTCTTCTTCGCCGAGATGAAGCGGATGATATCCTCGTTCAGGCCCTTCGGGGCCTTCTCCATATCGATGTCGGTGACAAAACCGTATTTGTACTTCTGGGCGCCAAGTTCCTTGACTGTCTGTTCCGTTTCGATCGTCGCAACCATGGTCTCTCACCTAATCGGTTAAAATCATCGGGGCCGAAGCCCGTTCACGCCGGAACGCCGACCGGGGCCTTGGCCACCGGGTCGGGCACCGAAGCGGGGCCGGGCGCGGGAAAGGTCAGCATCTCTTCGAGCGTCACGCTGGCGAACGCGGCCCGGATCGCTTCATTGACCCGGTTCCAGTTCCCCGCGAGCGGGCAATGCGCCGCGCAGTTGCAGGGATCCTCAGACCCCTCCACGCACGCGGTCAGCATGATCGGCCCCTGCATCGCCGTGACGACGTCTCCCACCGTCACCTCGGATGCGGTACCGACCATCTGATAGCCACCGCCCACGCCGCGCTGGCTCGCCACCAGCCCGGCCTTGGCGAGCTGCTTGAGAACCTTCTGGACCGTCGGCAGCGGAAAACCCGTGCCCTTCGCCAGATCGAGGGCCGAGACGGTCGCGCCGCGATGGCGGGTCATCTGCCCCAGGATCACGACCGCGTAATCGGTCAAACGGTTGAGTTGCATACCCTGTCTCCTTACGGGGGTATATTTAGGACCAATTTGGTCTACAATCAACCGTCTTCCGGCGGCGAGCCTCTGTTTTCGTTGTTGTCGGAAGAGATGTGGGATCCTATGACACGGGCCGGCCAGCCCATAAATGCCCCTGCGCGGAGGACATAGGGCGCCCGGCCCCGACCGCAAGACCGACGCGGTCCGGATCTTCCAGAAAGGCCGAAACCCCGAATTCCGGCGCGGTTTTAGCCGTTAAGCTGCTCGGCTGTCCAGCGGTGAAACGCGTGGGTCGGGGTTTCGAGGACCGGCGAGAAGACACCGCCATCGAACCCGGGGGACGTCCGGCCTCGCTGCATCCCGGCAACGACGCCCAGATCCTCCTCGAAAACCTGACGCCATTGACGGGCATGGGCGTCGATCACCGACGCCATTGCGGGGTCTTCGGGCACCGTGTCGCCGACATAGAAGAGCTGGATGCGCTCCTCTGTCCGGGCGGGGCCCTGGGGGATCAACAAAATGGCGAAGCCGTGGTCCCGGTGGATCCCGAACAGAACATTGGGGAAGAAGGCGACATACTCGGCGATCTCGCGCTTTTCCGCCGGCCAGGCTTCGAACTCCGGAAAGGGCTTCCCGCCCAAGGCGTCATTGCCCTTGTAATTCATCGAGCCCTGCCCGGCGAAATGGCGCTCGGCGATCGTGTAGTGATCCTCGAGCGGGGAATAGCTGTTGAGGTCCGGATGGACGAAGGGCAGGTGATAGGCCTCGCAATAGTTCTCCACCGCAAGCTTCCAATTGCACTCGACCGTCAGCGCGAACTGCGCCCGGTCGCCGCCGGAAACGAGCCGCGCCAAATCCGCGCCCGGCCAGCGCGCCTCGATGGCATCGGTCCGCTCCGACAGCGGCGGCGCGACGCCGGACATGTCGATGAACACCACCCCGAACCAGACTTCGCTGCGTACCTCGACCAGGTTGAACCGCGATCGGTCGAACCCCTCCACCTCGTTCACGCCCACCCCGCCGATCAGCGGCGTCGAGCGTAGACTGCCGTCCAAGCCATAGGCCCAGCTATGATAGGGGCAGCGTAGCATGGCGAGCCCGCTGCACTTCTTGTCGATCAGCGGGTGACCACGATGCCGGCAGACATTGTGGAAGACCTTCACCCGCCCCTTGCGGTCGCGCAGCATGAGCAGCGGCCAACCGAGAAAGGTCACCGGGACCGCGTCGCCCGCATTGGGGACGTCATGGGCGAATCCGATGCCGGTCCAGTTGTTGCGGAAGACCGTCTGCCGCTCCGCTTCGGCCGACTCCGGGTCAACATAGAGGCGATTGGGCAACCCCCTGGCCCCGGAAATCGACCGAACGGTTGCGCTGAATTCCTCGTCGCTGAGCACGGACATCGCTATCGTCTCCCCTGGGGGGACGCCCAGGCCGGCACTCCCATGCTCCGATCCCTTTTGGCGCCCCGCGTGGCACTACGGTGCCGGAGATAGCGGCCAGCGGCGGTTTTCTCCCGTTCCAGGGCGTCACATCAGGTCGATTCCGGAACGATGTCCGAGAATGGGAGTCACTAACCCTTGATTTTCCTCCGTTTTTTTTGACGCAGAAAAATTTTTTCGATGCGTACTTTTAAGTGAGTGAATCGACCCTTAACTGGAAATTAACGGTAAACATGGTTAAATCGATAACCTTTCATGTTTTTTCTGTCTCCCCTACACACGTCTTTTGAATAGTGGCGCTAAAATCGTCCTATTCGATGGGTACATCTCGCGCACGAAAGTACGCGAGCCATTATCCGCATTTGTTGTTTTTTTTTACATTTTTTCGTACAAGTTCTTTCACTAAGTCGCGAACACTCGCGGTGAGCAGAAAAACACCTCAGACATCCCAAAAAGTGGGATGAAGAACCCTTCGGAGAGAGATGATGGCAACAGAACAAAAACAACGCCCCCGCGGCGGCTATAATCCCGTAGACGTGCATGTTGGAAAGCGTTTGCGCCTGCGCCGCACGCTTCTCGGGATGAGCCAGGAGAAACTTGGCGAAGCGCTCGGGCTTACCTTCCAGCAAGTTCAGAAATACGAACGCGGCGCCAACCGCATCGGTGCCAGCCGTTTGTTCGACGTCTCACGCATCCTGGATGTGCCGATCAGCTTCTTCTTCGACGACATGGAAGAAGATACGGCCGCCCAGTCCCCGGCGCAGCAGCGCGGTGTCTCCTATGAGCCGGAGCACAACCCGGACCCGATGGCCCGGCGCGAAACCCTTGAACTCGTTCGTTCCTATTACGCGATCGACGATATGCCGACCCGCCGCAAGATCTTCGAACTGGTCAAGTCGGTCGGCAACATGTCCAAGGAGGCCCGCGAAAAGGCGTCCTGATTACCCGCTCGCTCACTGTCCCGTCCGTGCCGGCGGACGGTCGACATGACAGCAGGTCCCGAGAACGGATCTTGAAAACGGGTCTTGAAAACGGGTCTTCGGGGCAGGTGCAAGCCCGCTCCGAACCCGTTTTCCAGGGTCCGCCTACTGGGGTTTCCGCCGTTCGCTGACGGTGATGAAAACGGTCCCCATGTCGTGGCTTTCGAATGCCATGGTCGAAACGAGATTCTCGAAGCTGTCGAGATCGTCGTTCTCTAGAATGAACATCTCCTGAAACAGGAACTGCGGCCGCCCACTCTCGAGGCTCCGCAAGCCGCGCTCGAAATTGCGACGGCGCCAGAATTGTAGCTTGGTCACCTGACATTTCGGCGGTCCCAGCACCCGGAATCGCAGGTCGACGCCCCGATGCAAATTCTCGATCTCGGTCCGATCGGCGTTGACCCTTGAAACAGTCATCCGATCATATGCCCCACTCACCTTCCAGTGCGGTACCGATTCGGCATAGTCGATCACGGCGTTCTGGGCGACGAAGACATCCACGACACTTTTTACGATCGGATGCTGTGGGAGCGCGGCCATGCCGTCCTCGAAGGCCAGGACATCATTCTCCATGCCGACGATGTTATCCTCTTGGTCAGGATGTATAATTGCCCGCGCCAGCTTCTCAAGCGTATCCGCCTTCGGCCGTTGTCCGTCCAAGACACGGGTCAAGGTGCCCTTGCTGACCTGCGCCCGATCCGCCCATTTCGCCAAATTATCAATCGGCGAGCGGCTTTGCTTCAACCCAAGAGCGTGATTGTAGACCATGTCCCAGACCCTGCCGACCGCGTCATGCATGTCGCCGAGGGCATCCAACAAATCCGTTTTTCCCATTTATTGAACTCGCTCGCCTCTCGCCACGCTATTATTCTGCCGTAAATGGCATTCCAGACATCCCCACTACCAAAAAATGTACTGGAGGAGAAGCCCTTGGCAGCGGCGAAACCGTCCCAGGCGGGTAACCGCGGCGCACGCACGCCGGTCGATGCCCATGTCGGCCGCCGCATCAGGCAGCGGCGGCACTATCTCGGCATGACCCAAAGCGATCTGGGGGACGGGGTGGGGTTGGCGTTCCAACAGATCCAGAAATACGAACAGGGGATCAACCGGGTAACCGCCAGCCGCCTGCTAGACATCGCGACAGTCCTCGGCGTGCCCATCGGCTTCTTCTTCGAAGGCATCGCTTCGCCGGTCGCCCCCCAGGCGGAGCCCAGCGGGCAAACAGGCGGGGAGACGGATCCGATGACCCGCCGGGAAACCATCGATCTGGTCAAGGCTTACTACGACATTGAGGACGGCCTTGTCCGCAAACGGCTCTTCGATCTGGCCAAATCGCTCGCGGACTGGCAGCGCGGGAATACCGGCCAGGGCGAGGGCGAGGGCGAGGGCGAGGGCGGAAAGGGTGAAACCGGCCCGTTGGATGGCTGATATTCCCGTCTCCGGACTGGACAGGCCGCGACCGCCCTCTAAAGAGTGTTGGGACGTCCGTTCACCATTTCCGGAATGCCATGCCTGACCGATCGATTTCCGACACCCCGCGCGATCAGACCAGCGAGAACGTGCTTTTAATGATCCGGCGGGACGCCGACAGCGCCTTGCCCATGCTGCGGGACGCGTTGACGACACAGTGGCGCATCGAGATGTGGAATCCCGGGGAACCGATGGCCGACCTCGAGGCCCTCGCCCCGGACATCACGGCGATGTGCGGCGGCGCCCTGGGCGAGGACTGGCCGGCGATGCCGAAGCTCGGCCTCTACCAGATCCCGTTCACCGGCTATGACTGGATGCGGCCGGAGCATCTCAAGGCGGGCGTTCCGGTCTGCAACACCTTCGAACATGAAACCGCGATCGCGGAATATGTCCTCTGCGCGATGCTTGAATGGGAGACCGGGCTGCATCGCTCGGCCACCCGCTTCAAGGAGGTCGGGTGGGAGAAGCGCGGCGTCGGCGGCGGCCCCGAACACGGCGAGGTCCGGGACAAGACGGTCGGCATCGTCGGATATGGGCATATCGGCCGGGAAGTGGCGCTCAGGGCCCGGGCCTTCGGGATGCGGGTGATCGGCAATGCCCGCAGCGAGAAGCCCTGCCCGCCGGAACTGGACTGGTTGGGCACCGGGGCGGATCTGCATCGGCTTCTCGGCGAGAGCGACTATGTGCTGATCGCCTGCCCGCTGACCGCCGAGACCGAGGGCCTGATCGGCGCCGCCGAGTTCGCCGCGATGAAGGACAGCACGGTCGTCATCAATGTCGGCCGCGGCCGGGTGATCCAGGAGGACGCGCTCTACCGTGCCCTGGCGACGCGTACCATCCAAGGCGCGGTCATCGACGTCTGGTACCGTTATCTCGACAAGGACGGGATCAGCAAAAGGCCGTCGGACCTGCCCTTCCATCTGCTCGACAATGTGGTGATGACGCCACACAACAGTGGCTGGACCCGCGCCATGCGTCAGCGACGCTGGAAATTCGTCGCCGCCAATCTCGACCGTTTCGCGCGCGGCGAGCCGCTCGAAAATCTGGTCCTGACCGGCAGCCGGAACGCGCCCTGACCCGACGTCTATCCCATAACAAAAAGAACGAGGCTTCCCATGTTCACACCGATCCTGTTCGAAAACGCATCTGTCCTCGACCCGGACGCCGGACGCCTGTCTCCGGGCCGGTCCGTGCTGGTCGAAGACGGGCGGATCACGTCGGTGACCGAGGGAGCCCCCGCGACGCTTCCCGCCGACACCCGCCGGATCGACGTTGCCGGCAAGACGCTGATGCCGGGCCTGTGCGATGCCCATGTCCACGTCGTCGCCTCGACCGCCAACTTTAAAAAGCTGCTCTCCTGGTCACCGAGCTATGTCACCGCCAAGGCCGGCGAGGTGATGGCGGCGATGCTCTATCGCGGCTTCACGACCGTGCGCGATGCCGGCGGTGCGGATTTCGGCCTCGCCCAGGCGGTCGAGGAGGATCTGCTGGACGGCCCCAGACTGCTGTTCGGGGGCCGCGCGCTCTCCCAGACCGGCGGCCACGGCGATTTCCGTGGTCCGGGCGAGAACATCCTGGACGAATGCCTTTGCTGTGCCGGGATGGGGCGGATCTGCGACGGTATCGCCGAGGTTCAAAAGGCGGCGCGCGACGAACTGCGGCGCGGCGCCCATCATGTCAAGATCATGGCCTCCGGCGGGGTCGCGTCGCCGACCGACCGGATCGATTCGACCCAGTTCTCGCTCGACGAGCTCAAGGCCATCGTCGACGAATGCGAGGCCGCGAACCGCTACGCCTGCGCCCATGCCTACACGGCCCGCGCGGTCAATCGGGCGCTGGAATGCGGCGTGCGCTCGATCGAGCACGGCAACCTGATCGACGCGGAAAGCTGCGAGATCTTCAAGGCCAAAGGGGCCTATCTGGTGCCGACATTGTCGACCTACCGCGCCCTGGTGGACGAGGGCGTCGAGGCGGGCATGCCGCCGGAACTGGTCGAGAAGACCTATCAGGTCCTCGACGCCGGCATCGAGGCGCTGGGGCTCGCCCATTCCAAGAATGTGCAGATCGTCTTCGGCAGCGATCTGCTGGGCGACATGCACCGCCACCAACTCAACGAATTCAACATCCGCAGCCAGGTCCAAAGTCCGGCGGAAATCATCCGGTCGGCCACGGTCACGGCGGCGGCCCTGTTCCAGATGGCGGACGAGATCGGCCGCGTCGCCAAGGGCTATCGAGCCGACCTGTTGGTCGTCGACGGCGACCCGCTGAGCGATATCACGCTGATGACGCGGCCCGACACGGCCCTAAAAATAGTTATGAAGGACGGAAAAATTTATCGGGACGACCTAGCCGAATGAACTGAGCTAATGGCTTGAACATCCCGTAGAATTTTTCATGTCCCTTGGACTGGTCCGGATATTCCGGCAGGTCTATTGTCTTGAGGCACAATCTTACAAGAACGGCGGCGGCCATGAATTATTCTCCTCTCAACCCTCCGAAAACGACGGTCAAGCGTGGACGCCAGTTCCTCCAGGTCCCCGGCCCGACCAATATCCCCGACCGGGTCCTGAACGCGATGCACCGTCCGGCGATGGACGTCTACAAGGGCTTCACCCCGGCGAAGGAAGAGGCGATCCATCTCGCCCGGCAGATCTTCCAGACCGAACAGCAGGTGGCGATCTACGCCTCCTCGGGCCATGGCGCCTGGGAAGCGGCCCTGGTGAATGTCCTTAATCCGGGCGAGAAGGTCCTGATCCCCGTCGCCGGGAACTTCTCCAAGAATTGGGGCGTGATGGCCCGTGCCCATAATATCGAGGTCGAGGAGGTCGAGGGCGACTGGCGGAAGCCGGTCGATCCGGCCGCGGTCGAAGAACGCCTGAGGGCCGACACCAACCATGAGATCAAGGCCGTCGCCATGGTCCAGGTCGATACCGCCACCGGCATCTGGTCGGATGTCGAAGCGGTGCGTAAGGCGATCGACGCGGCGAATCACCCGGCCCTGTTCCTGGTCGACGTGATCGCCTGTCTGGCGACCACGGACTTCCAGGTCGACAATTGGGGCGTCGATGTCGGCGTCGCCGGGTCGCAGAAGGGGCTGATGGGCCCTCCGGGTCTCGGCCTGTGCTCGGTCTCGGAAAAGGCGATCGACAAGGCGATGACCGTCGACACCCCGCGCCACTACTTCTCCTGGAAGCGGGCCTTCGCGGATCGCTCCAAATTCCGCTTCAGCGGCACCGCGCCCGAGCACGCGATCTGGGGCACCATCGAAGGTATGCGCATGGTCCTGGAAGAAGGCCTGGACCAGGTCTTCGCCCGCCACCACCGCCTTGCCGAGGCGGTGCGCCGCTGCGTGGCCCACTGGGCCGAGGGCGGTGCCCTGGAATTCGTCGGCGTCGATCCGGACTTCCGGTCCAACGCGGTGACGTCCGTCCTGGTGCCGGAGAATTTCGATCCGGATCTGCTGCTGAAGACGGCCGATCTGCGCTACGATACCGTGATCGCCCAAGGCCTCGGCAAGTTCGAGGGCCGAACCTTCCGCATCGGCCATATGGGCGAGCTCAACCCGCCGATGATCCTCGGGGCGCTGGCCGGAATCGAGATGGCGATGCAGACAGTCGGGCTGGCGCACAAGCCGGGCGGCGTCCAGGCGGCGATGGACTACATCGCCAAAACCTGATCCCCGCAGCAAGGAAACCGGACCATGGCCGAATGGGGGCAGAACACTTTCGGAACCGCCGCGTATGGCGGCGAGAATTGGTCGCAGCGGATCGCCGACCACCGCGAGGAGCTCGCCGCCGATGGACTTTGGGGGCCTTGCGGCCAGGACAGTGAATGGAAGCCGCTGAAGCAGGTGCTGCTCCATCGGCCGGGCGAGGAACTGGCCGCCAGCCATGACGACCCGGACAAAGTCCAGATGCTGGCCCCGATCGACGTCGCCAAGGCGGCCGCCGAACACGACGCCATGGCCGAGGCGTTCCGGGCGCAGGGGGTGACGGTCCATTACGTCGACCCGGCGGGGGCGGCCAATCCAAATCAGATGTTCTGCGCCGACCTCATGTTCATGACCCCCGAGGGCGTGATCCTGGCGCGCCCGGCGTCGACCGTGCGGGCCGGCGAGGAGATCGAGGTCCAGCGGCGGCTCTCCGACCTGCGGATCCCCGCGGTGCGCACCTTGCGCGGCGAGGCGACCTTCGAGGGGGCGGACGCCATGTGGCTCGACGCCCATAGCGTTATTCTCGGCATCGGCCATCGGACCAACGAGGAGGCGGCCCATCAGATCGGCCGGACCCTCGAGGAAATGGGCGTGGAGACCATTCCGGTCGATATGCCCTTCGGCACCATGCATCTCATGGGCATGTTGCGTTTCGCCGACCGGGATCTGGCGATCTGCTGGCCGCGCCGCACCCCCCATGGCGCCGTCCGGGCGCTGCAGGACAGGAGCTACCGGGTCGCCTTCATCCCCGATCTCGACAACCACACGCTCAACCGGTCGATGAACTTCGTCACCCTCGGCCCCCGCCGTATCCTGTTGGAAAAAGGCTATCCCGAGGTGCAGGGTTTCTACGAAAGCCTCGGCATCGAATGCGTCACCGTCGAGGCGCAGGAGTTGGTCAAGGCGGCCGGCGGGTTCGGCTGCCTCACCGGCATCGTCGAAAGAGAGATCTGATCATGGCAATGCGTTTCGCGGCACGGACCGAGCATGGGTTCCGGGCGGGTCTGGAAGCCTGGTCCGTGATTGGCCATGCGCGGGAAGCCGCCGCCCGGGGCGAGGACGTCATCAACCTGTCGATCGGCGATCCGGATTTCGACAGCCCCCAAGGGGTGATCGAGACCGCCGTCACCGCGTTGCGGTCGGGCAGGACCCACTACACGCCCGCGGCCGGCATTCCCGAGCTACGTGCCGCGATCGCGTCCTATCATATGAAAATCGCCCGGCAGCCCTGCGGCCCCGGCAATGTCGTGGTCTTCCCCGGCTCGCAATCGGCGCTGTTCCACGCCCTCCAGGTTCTGCTCGACCCGGGCACCGAGGCGATTCTGCTCGATCCGGCCTATTCGACCTATGAAGGCTGCGTCCAGGCGACCGGCGCAAAGGCGGTGCTCGTCCCGCTGGACGCCGACAACGGCTTCCACCTCGACATCGAGGCGATCCGGGCCGCCGTCACCGAGCGTACCCGCGTCATCCTGGTGAACACGCCGAACAATCCGACCGGCACCTGTTTCACCCGGGGAGAGCTCTACAAGCTCGGCGAGATCGCCATGGAGCATAATCTGTGGATCATCTCCGATGAGGTCTACGGCCCGCTCACCTTCGAAGGCGAGCATGTCTCGCCCGCCGCGATCCGCGATATCGGCGATCGGGTCATCACCTGTTCCAGCCTCTCGAAGTCCCACGCCATGACCGGCTGGCGGGTCGGCTGGGCGGTCGCCCCCGACGAGGTGGTGCGCCGGATGATCGACGTCGCGCAGGTCTCCATGTTCGGCTACGCCCCGTTCATACAGGACGCCGCCGTGGCGGCCCTCACCCAGCCCCAGCCGGAGCTGGAGACGATCCGGGAGACCTTCCGGGAACGGCGCGATGTCATAGTGCGCAGGCTCAATCAGATCGAGGGCATCACCTGCGACTCGCCCCATGGCGGCATGTTCGCCATGGCCGATGTCCGCGGGACCGGAATCCCGTCCTTCGATTTCGCAATGGAGCTGTTCAAGGAACAAAAGGTGGCGGTGGTCGCGGGCGATGCCTTCGGGCCGGCCGGCAGCGGGTTCCTGAGGATCGCCTTCACCACCCCGGCCGACCGCATGGCGGAAGCCGGAGACCGGATCGCGGCGTTCGTCCGGAACCGCTGACAGCGGGAGGAACGCGCCATGCCATCGTGGCTTATCGCCTGCCTGTGCCTAATCGGCACCGGCACGATGCTGGGGGTCTCGACGACGTTTGCCAAGCTGGCCGCCAACGCCGGCGTGGCACCGCTGGGGTTCCTGACCTGGTCCGTGGTCGGGGCGAGCGTCATCCTCTTCGTGGCCGCCGGCCTGCGCCGGCAGTTCCCGCCGGTCAACCGGCAGACGGCGGAGTACTATCTGGTGGCCGCCCTTGTCAGCGTGGCCGCCCCCAACTTCCTGTTCTTTTCCGCCATCCCCCATGTCGGCGCCGGTTTCGTCGCCCTCGCCATCACACTGCCACCCTTGCTGACCTATCTGGGGGCGCTGGCGCTGCGGATGGAGCGCTACCGCCATATCCGGGCGCTCGGTGTCGCCCTGGCGCTGGCGGGGGCCGGGTATATCGCCGTCCTTAAGTTTCAGGCCCCCGCCGCCGCAGGCTTCTGGATCATGGCCGCCCTCCTGGGGCCGGTCTTCCTGGCGGCCGGGAACCTCTACCGCACCCTGCGCTGGCCCGAGGGGGCAAAGCCCGACGTGCTCGCCCCGGGCATGGTCGGGGCGGCCGCCGGACTTCTCTTCCTGCTAGGGGGCGTTCCGGGCTTCACGGTCGCGGTACCCTTGCAAGTGCCGGCCGCCCTGCCTCTCATTCTGGCGCAGAGCACGACCTTCGCCCTTCAGTTCCTGCTGCTGTTCGTGCTGCAGAAACATGGCGGGCCGGTCTATCTCAGCCTGCTCGGGTCGGTCTCGGCCCTGGTGGCCGTTCCCCTCGCCATCCATTTGCTGGGAGAAGCCCCACCCGACGGACTTCTGGTCGGCGCCCTGCTGATCGGCGGCGGGATCGTGCTGATGACGGCGGACGCCGCGCGCCGCAAGCCTGCCTAGGGAAAACCGGGCTAGGCCTGAACCCAGAGGCCCGGATAGGCTGTGACCATGCCGAACGGATCGGTTTCCAACCGGGCTTCATAATCGTTACCTGGCGACCGGTAGCGATAATGATCCTCATCGAGACGGTCATAGCCCTGGGCCAGGGGTTTCATCATCCAATCGGAAACGTCCAGCCAGGCCGCCGCGATGTCCGCCGACTCACCCACATCCAGGCCCAGGCGCCGGATCGCCAGAGTATTGGTCGCCGGCGTGAACCCGAGATCGAGGTCCAACGCCCCATCCACCTCGGGAACGGCGATACCGTTCACCCGCCAGGTTCCGGATGTGTCGCGATCGATGGCCAGATCGATCTCGCCCTCCGGGGTCCAGCCCGAGACGGCGGCCTTGCGCGCCATCCAATTGTGGTCGCAGACAAGGGCATAGTTCAGCATCGAGGCCGCGCCCCGGTCGCGCCCCACCGCGGCCCCCTCAATCAACCAATTCGCCCCCGTCCAGCGGACAAAGCAGGCCTCATGCCCGGGGGCGTCCAGGCGCCGCCACAGGATCGATTGGCCGTTTCGCGCGTCAGCGTGCATGCGGTCTCCGATATCAAAAGTTACTCTAGGTCACGACCCAAGCCCCTAACCTATGTCGCCTGAACGGAAATCCAGGTCGGCCAGCGGGATGCCGGCAGAATCCAAAGGCATTATCCTGTGTCGGATCAGGCCGCTTTCCACGGAGAAACCCATGCAACTCGACTGGCACGCCGACCGCGCGGATCTCGCCGGCGTCCGCCTTCTGGACGATACCGACCCGACCATCGATCATGTCGCGGTCCGCGGCTACCGGCTTGGCCGCGTCCGGGCGGAAATGGCACGCCGGGGCGTCGCGGCGGTGATCCTGTCCGACCCGGTCAACATCCGCTATGCCACCGGCACCCGGAACATGCAGGTATTCTCCGCCCGCAACACGCCGGCACGCTATCTGCTGCTGACCGCCACCCGCAGCATTCTTTTCGAATTCACCGGCTGCCTGCATCTGGCCGACGGCTTCGAGACGGTGGACGAGGTCCGCCCCTCAACGACCGCCAGCTTCGTTTCGGCCGGCCCGGCCATCGCGGAACGGGAACGCATTTGGGCGGAGGGTATGGCGGCGACGCTTCGGGAAGAGGTCGGCCCGGGCGAGACCATCGGTCTGGAGCGGATCAACGCCGGTGCGGCGATCGCGCTCGCGGCAACAGGCTATCGGATCGTCGACGCCCAGGAACCAGTCGAGATGGCCCGGGCGATCAAGTCGGACGAGGAGATGAAATGCGTCCGCGCCTCGGTCCGCGCGACGGAGGTGGCGGTGGGCAAGCTACGGGCCGCGATCCGTCCCGGACTCACCGAGAACGAATTGTGGTCCGTGCTCCATCAATCGGTGATCGCCCAGGGTGGCGACTATGTCGAAACCCGCCTGTTGAATTCGGGCGAGCGGACCAATCCCTGGTTCCAGGAGACCGGCACCAGAGTGATCGGCGAGAACGAACTGATTGCGCTCGATACGGATGTCGTCGGCTGCCATGGCTATTACGCCGACTTCTCACGCACCTTCCATTCGGGCCCGTCGGCACCGACGCCGGCCCAGCGGGAACTCTACAAGACCGCCCATGAGCAGGTGCATCACAATCTCGATATTCTGAAGCCGGGGATGACCTTCCGGGACTATGCCGAAGCGGCCTGGACCATCCCGGAGAAGTTCTTCGCGAACCGCTACTACCTCTCGGCCCATGGCTGCGGCATGACCGGCGAATACCCTTATCTCTACCACCGGACCGATTTTCCCGATGCGGGCTATGACGGGGTTATCGAACCGGGCATGACGCTCTGCGTCGAGAGCTTCATCGGCGGCGAAACAGGCGGAGAAGGCGTGAAATTGGAGCAACAGGTCCTTATTACGGAAACGGGGAAGGAGCTGCTGTCGACCTTCCCCTTCGAGGACGCTCTCCTCGCCTGACCCCTATCGATCTTTTCCGAGTGTCCAACCCGCCTCTCGGCTCAGCGCATCGCCGCTTCCGCCCGCGCGTAATTAAGCCACGCGTCCGGGAACGGGACCGCCTGCCCCCGTCCCGTTGCCTTGAAGGCCCGGGCATAGCCTTGGAGGATCAGGCGTTCGGCGATATCGCGTCCGTATTTGTCGAGGCATCGGGCGACGGTTCTGCCGTGGAGGGTTTGGCCGGCGTCGGTGCAGCTCAACGGCTGGCCCGCCCAAACGATATCCTCCATTGCCAATTTGGCCCGCTCGCCGGCTTCCGTCCAAATCTCCGGCGCGTCCACGCCCCACAGCTCGATCGAGCCCTCGATATGCTCGAACCGGATGGTATCCCCGTCGACAACCGTCGCCGGCCCGCTAAGCTGTCGATACTCCGACGCGGTCGCAACCCCCGGAAGCAGTAATAGACCGAACAACACACAAAAAACGTGCCGCATGACGCTTCCCAAACCCTGAATCGTACCGGCAAGAGAAAAGCACATCGGAGAGATTTCGGCACGCGTTTAGTGGCAGTTTTAATTAAAAAAAATTTAAATGCCCGCAATACGGTTATTCACACCAAACCTAAATACACATCACCAGCCCTACCGATTTATTTGATCGAAAAACCTATGTCCGGCTCATGTTGGATAAGTGTGAATTTTAGCTAACCAAACATAAAATCCTCACCGCCCGGAATCAAGACGGCGCAGCGGTCCCCTCCCGAATTTCACGATTTCGATCTTCAGGGCCTCGCTGAGCAACCGGAGAGGATTGGTGACGGAGAGTGCGGCGGAACGGTCCGGCGATGTATGCCACGATTGGAGAATGCCTGTCCTGCGTCGAAATGGCCACGACGCACCCTATGTCAAAGGTCGAGAGGAGCGTGCCCTTCGTCGGGCATCTCACAAAGGCAGCCGGCGAGGATGGAAGATGGCGGCCGACGATCGCAAAAAACCGTTGTCGGAAATCCAATTCGATGCTGGCCTTTCAAGCGACATCGAACTTGTCGATGACGCCGCGACCCGAGAGCATCCGGATTTCCGGATTGCGCGGGAAACCGAGGCGGTGTGGCGTGATATCAATCCCACAGCCATGCCCCGGCGCGACCAGGTCGACCCGCTCCGCCTCGGCCCGCGGCTGTTGCCGCATCTCGTGATTCTCGACGTGCTGGGCGCGGGCGAGGATTTCCGGTGGCGGCTCTTCGGCTCCCGTCACGAATGGGAATACGGGCGCGATCTCACCGGCCTGTCCGTCAACGACCTGATCGCCCAGAACCCCAGCGCCGCCCCTTTCCGAACCGGGGCACAGGCGGTGTATCGGCGCGGCGCGCCCGTCTTCTTCCGGCTTACCTATACCAGCGGGAACATCACCCTACGGTCGGCGGCGGGCGTCCTTCTGCCGCTGTCGGACGACGGAACGCGGGTTTCCAGTATTCTCGGCGCGGCGGACTGGTGACGGCGCCCTAACCGACCGCCACGGCGCCGGTACCGGGCGCGGCAGTGACCTCGCCTTCCGCGTCGATCCAGGTCTCGTGGAAGATCTCGGTGCGCGCCGCCTCGAGCGGGACGAGCGATCGCATCTCCGCGGTAAACTCCACATAGCCGAGAATGAAACGCGCCCGGCCGTCACGGTCCGCGAAGGGCATGAGCAACCGCCGGCCACAAATCGGATAGGACACGTCGCGGTAATGGCGGGAGTGCGTATAACGCACCAGTCCGCTCCGCAGCCCCTCTTCCCACGTGGCAACGGTCCGGTCGGCGGTCTCCTTCTCCAGGAAATCGTGCAACGTCCGGCCCTTAAGGGAAACACGATACTTGGCCTGCACCGCTTCGCCGACCAGCCGATATCGGAACATGCCGTCGTCCTTGCGCTCGACGACATAGAGATTGGCCAACGCCCATGGGATCTCGATCGGGTCGATCGCATGATAGGCGGGCAATGCCTGATCGCCCTTCAGCCCTATCCAATAGTCGAACATCCTGTCGAAGCCTGATCCGGTCTTGAACATGGGCACCAGTGCACCGCCTTTGCGTGGGGGACGGGCCGGCCGGTCCGCCATAAGTCTTTGTCGGGTGTAGCCGAAAAGAATTAACAATCCCTCAAACGCGACGAAGAGGTTCACAGGGCGGATCAGCCCAGACGGTTTCCAAGACACGTAGCCTAAGGCATCAGGTCCCGCACCATGCGCGGGACAAAGATCGAGCGGACGGTCAACGCCAATCCGAAAGGCCTCGCCATGACACGGTTGGTGATCGCGCAATCATCCCAGAGAGACCGGAGGCCGCAAGCGGTGTCTCCAACGGCATGGATTTTCGGAACCTCCCTTAAAATCCGCTAATGCACGATACAATCTGATTGAAACAATTTTATCACGAAATTTTATCGATCCTTTGTGATTAAAGGATTGCGATATTATTCAGGCTGTTGCTATTTTTGATTGCTGTGAAGGTATTTTTTGCCGCCTAAGAACGCAGAAAAAGACCCTAAACACTTCACAAAACAGCAAAATCAGGGGAGACGCGCCATGACCCAGAGCCTTTCCGATGTGATCGATACGATCGTCACCAAAGGAAATGACGAGACGAGCGCGCTCTTCTATCCCGTCCTGGTTCTCGCCCAACCGCTTCCCGTCCTCGACCCCTTGGCCGTCTCCGGCACCGTGGATTTCGGCGATCTGAGCCAGATCAGCGGCACCCTGGCGCAAACCCTTTGCACCGACATGGGCGGCGGGACGGCGACCAGCGCGACGATGACGCTCACCAACGTCTCGGTTTCCGGTCTGGCCAACGGTGTGCTCGGCAATCAATCGGTCAGCGGCAACGACGTCAGTATGACGGTCACCCTCGGCGGCGCCAGCGTACCAACCGGTCTCGTCCTCGAACAGCCGACCATCACCGGCTCCTTCTCCATCGCCATCGACTGCGGAAAAGCGGAGACGATCAGCGGCACCTTCACGATGGGCCTCGGCGGAGCCGTCCTGACCCTGAAGGCAACGGTGGACGGGAGTTACAACGTTTCCGTCACATCGCTGACCTGCGCGGTCGGCAGCCTGACCACCCACACCTTCACGCTGGAACAGCCGGCGGACCCGACCGCCCAGGTGAAGATCGCCAACGATCTCGGCAGTGCGCTCGCGGCCAATCCGGGGGTCTTCTCGACCGTCATCAACAAATGCCTGGCTCAGTCAAGCGTGACATCGGCCCTCAACAAGGGGCTGACGGCCTATGTCCAGTCGGTCGCCAAACCGTCGCTGCTCAGCTTTACCGTGTCGCTGCTCTACAAAATGGCGACCAATGCGTCGAGCGACTACTACATGCCGACGGTGATCAAGAATGCGTCCGACCCGACGCTGGAGCCGTACACGACGACGAATTCGAGCTGGTCCATCGGCAGCATCGGCGATTTCGCCTCGTCGGCCGTCAGCTCGATCTGCGGCGCCTCCGCGCCCGGCTCGGAATCGTGGATCGGAACCCCGGGCGCGCCAGCCCCCTTGACCCTTGAGAACATCGTCATTTCAGGCCTGTCGAACGCGCTGCCGCAGCCGCTTATGGTGATCGGCGACAATGTGACGGGGCTCGCCATCGTCGGCCAGGTGCCGAGTTGGCAGTATCAGTTCGAACTGAGCGGCACCTTCACCTTGAAGCTGAGCTGCTGCCCGACGACGAATTTCCAGACCTGCTCCGGCGCGTCCCAGCCGCAGACCGGCACCGGGACCTTCACCGCGACCATCAAGGCGGCGGCCCTGGGGGCCTTCATCGCCATCGGCACCGACAGCCACGACAATCTGACCGGGACGGTCAAGGGCCTGCGGATCCAGAGCGACCCCAATGTGACGGACGCGAAGAACATCGTCTTCAAGGTCGACGCGACCAGCATCCCCAAGGACAAGGGCCGGGATAGCTGGAACGAGTACATCGACAACACCCTGAACACGACCCAGGCCACGACGGTGGTGCTGCAGCGGCTGCAGGCAGAGATCAACAGCCAGTCGATCCTCGATCAGCTCAGCAAGATCGTCACCAAGGCGCTCGCCAACGTGCTCGCCGAACAGGCGGCCGCCGAGAAGGAGACCTGATTTCGGCCGGCGCCCCCGGAAAGGCACCCGAAAGGCAACGGCGGGGCGCCGCCCTTTCTTTCAACAATCGATGCTGGAGTAGAGGTCATGGAAACCAACGGAAACCCGAATGTCGCGATCCTCAAGCAAGCCTGGAACCTCATCTGGGACTCCAGCTCCCAATACTATCTGCCGAGTCTTCTGAAGAACGGCGGCACCATCGGAGGCGACAAGATCGAGCCGATGCAGTCGACGACACTGTCCGACATCAAGAATATCCCGATCTACAAATCGAGCACCTGGGGCGATGTCGATATCTCCCTGACCTCGCTGGTGTTGAGCGGGCTGCCCTCGATCCAGAAGAAGAGCTTCACCCCGGCCGACGACGCCAGTTCCGTGACCATCGAGGTCGTCTTCCAATCCCTCGACTTCAAAGGCAACTTCGAGGCGGACGGCAAGGGCCTCACCGGCTGCGCCATGGACGAGGCGGAGGCGAACGCCAACCCGCAACCGATCCCGCCGGAACTGGCGGCGGCGTCCAGCGGCGACAACATGACGCTCGCCACGCAATATCGCGGAAATCTGATGTCGGGAGGCGGTGGCGGTCCGTCCCTCGTCGCCACCTACTACGACAACAACGACCCGATGTATCAGATCACGTCGGGCACCAACTCGTTCACCGAGGCGTGGAAGAACTATCCGACGGCCGGACAGAAGACCTCCTATTACATGGCCGTGACCAATGCCGCCGCCTCCAACCCGGACAATAACAGCTTCACCGTCGGCGATACCAACTACAACAGCCACGCCATCTACATGCAGACGATGTTCTACAAGGAGACCATCAACCGCATTCCGAACGGGATCAGCGCCGAGGAGGCGCAGGACGATCCGTTCAGCAACCTGAAAGAGGCGATCCTGGGGTTCAAGGGTCATGCCCTGCCGCAGGCCTATCAGCGGACCGTCGGGTCGGTGATGACGACCGTCTCGAACACCAACCCCAACGGCGCCTCCCTCGCCGAACCGATCGAGGAGCCGGACTGGGCGCGCGAGGCACGGGAGGCCGCCGAACGGGACTATCCCAAATGGGCCGCCCAGGCCGCCGAGAAGGAACAGGCCAAGGTCGATCAGATCACGACATATACCAGCACCGGCAACTTCGATTTCACCTTCACCTCGCCGACGATCACCTTTACCGGCACCGTCACGATCACCGGGACGCCGCCGAACGAGACGCTCACCGTCGACGTCACCAAGCTTTCGGCGGACATCCCGAACATCAAGATCAACCTTCTAAACGGCTCCGACCCGAGCTTCACGTCGGACGTCCAGAGCGAGTTGAACGACGCGGATTGGTTCCAGTCGACCCTCGGGACCCAGGTGAACAACTCGCTGGGCGCTGAGAATGTCCGCAATCAGCTCTCGACGATCATCAACAAGGCCCTGGCCTCGTTGACCTGACCCGCCGCCGGGCGTCCATCCATCAACCATCGCGCCGGGCGCCCCGGCGCCAGGGGGAGCAACAGTCATGTCTTTCGATATCGCCCTCGGCATCAATCAGGCCCAGCTCGACGCGGGCAGCAAGGCGGTCTACGCCGCGATCTATCCGGGTCCGTTCAAAGGCACGCAGGACTCGTCCTATAAGAGCGTGGACTACACGGTCGCCTGGGACGTCAAAGCGGCGCCGACCTTCGATCTCTCCAAACCCGCCTCCGCCGACGCGGTCACCGACCTTTTGACCGACCGGCTCAACGACTCGCTCGCCATGCCGATGTCGGCGGACGATCCGAAGGCGGTCGAATTGAAGCGGGCGATCCCGCTTCTGGCGGCGGAAACGCCCAGCTTCACGGTGAGCTTCTCCGAGGTCGATATCACCCTGTCCTCCAAAGGGGCGCCGACGACCACGCTCAAACTGCCGTTTTCCGCGCAGTGCACGGCCGAAATCTCCGGCGACAAGCTGACCTTCACCGTTATGTCGGTCAGCGCCGCGCCGCAGCAGGATCCGGTGCAGCAATATCTGGTGACCCATGTGGTCGACCCGGCCTTGAAGACCGCCCTGCAGAGCATCTTCTCCAGCACCGATCTGCCGCCGATCTCGGTCGGCAGCGTCTCGATCGCCACCCCGTCGGTCGGGATCGTCAATGATTCCGTCATTCTGGCGAGCAACCTCGCCGCCGCCGGCACGCCGCCGCCGCCGGACGGCACCTTCCCCTGGCCGTCGGACAACTTCTTCGCCCTGCTGGGGCCGAACATGATCCAGGCCCAGGTCGAGGTCGCGCTCGCCTCGGCGACCAACAAGTTCAGCGATCACGGCAGTGGCGGCGACGACTGGGCCGGCTATCATTGGGGCTACGGGCTGTCGCTCACCAACCCCCACACATCGATCCAGGGCACGGATGTCGCCGGGACCTTCACCTTGAACGGGGACGTCTCCGCCGGGGTGAAGATCGTGTTCGTGCCGATCGGGCTCGGCTTCAACGCCCACGCCACCCCCGATCCGTCGGTCGTCATCGACCTGCAGATCAGCGGCAGCAAGGTCAATCTGGTCACCGCCAGCGTCAATCCGTTCACCATCGTCGTCAGCCCCACGGGCTCGATCCCGGCCAAGGTCGTGGGCTGGCTGATCTCCGCCATCATCGACGGCGTGGTCACCAGCCTGACCCCGCTGGTCACCGGCTTCCTCAAGGGCATCAACGTCGACAGCTTCGACATCCCGACGGCGACGGTCTCGATCGACGGCAAGAACATCACCATGACGCCGACCGGTCTCGGAAAGACCAATGTCGGCGGTTATCTCGGCGTGGTCGGCAACGTCACGATCTCGAGCTGAGCCGCGGGGGACGGGCCGATGGCGACGATCAACATCCTCTCCTGGAACATCGAGGTCTTCGGACCACAGAAATACGGGAACTCGGTCAACAATTACCGGCTCGTCCGTCTGATCGCCATCGTCGGCGTGCAGGCGGGGGCCGACATCCTGGCGCTGATGGAGTTGAGCAGTTCCACCGCCGAGGCGGTCTGCTACAGCGTCTGCGAGGCCCTGGCCGAATACACCGAGGAGGACTGGCGATACTATGTCGTCCAGGCCCGTCCCCAGGGCGACCGGGAGAGCTATGGCATCATCTACCGGACCGGCGGCGCCTTCGCCCCGGTTCTCGATGGCCACAACAATCTCAACGCGGGCCTGTCCACCGTCGAGTTCCCCTGTAACTGGTTCAACAGCAACGGCCGCCGCGCGGCGGTCATGGGGTTCCGCACAACGGACACCAACAACAATTTCGCCGTGTCGGTCTATCACGCCCCGCCGAACACCTTTGCCCGCAACGGCCTGCAAAGCCTGGCGATGACGCCGGAAATCTATGCGGTGGACAATGCGGGCGCGAACCAGGCCGTCTACGAGCGGCTGCTGTGCGGAGACTACAATCTCGACGTCAACAGCGAGACCGGCCCCTATCAATGGCTGACTGACGCGGCCGAGAACCCGCCGGCGCCCCCGGCCGACGATCAGCACGGCGCCGGCACGACCGCGATGACGACCGACGACACCCATATCGTGTCGCTCCAGGACGGCCGGAGGAAATGGGGCGATAACTCGGACACCTGGCCCACGGACGCGGCGTCCTATCTCAACTTGCAACTCGACAACATCTTCTACGCCTCGACGATCAATCCCGACAACGCCGCGGGCACGGTGATCGATCTCGTCGCCAAGGTGATGGATTCCGATTCGCTGGTCCGGGGCATCGTTCAGAATTTCGACCTCGTCGACGGCGACGGCAACCGGGCCTTCCCCAACGCGGATTGTTTCCCCGACCCGCTCAATCAATGTCTCGACGAGGCGATATGGGCCTGGCTGATCGTCCGCTACGGCATCAGCGACCACTACCCGCTCCATCTCTCGATCGATCTTTAGAACGAGGAGCCGGACCATGGCCTCGACCAGCATCTACGACACGCTGAACACCCATCTTTCGGGAACGACCCTGACCTTGCCCGCCAACGCTTTCGGCAGCGGCGGCATCCAGGACGTTCTCACGACCTATTTCGCGAATGGGCAACTCGATCTCACCGGTGTGACCCTGACCAAAGACGGCGAGGCGGTCACGATCAAGGGCGCGACCTGCAGCGGCGCCCCGCTCGCCGGCCTCACCGTCGATGCGGATTTCAGCCCGTCAGGGCAGGACACCGTGCTGACCCTGACCGCCACCCTGGCGTCCGACTGGACCTTCGCCACCGGCTGGCCGGTCCTGGCGAATCTCTGGATCAGCAAGATCACCGTGGCCAACGGCACGCTCACCCTCACCTCCGTCGCGGCGGGGAGCCTCAAGAAAGGGCTCAATTTCAAGGGCGACCTCACGCTGTCCGACGACTGGCAGACCATTCTGTGGCTCCTTGGCGACAACGGCGTCGCCTCGATGGCCGGGGCGATCGGCCAAAGCCATGCGGTTCCGGATTTCAGCCTGTCCCTGACCTTGGCCGAACAGACCCTGCCGGTGCTGGGCAAACTCGCCCTCGACTTGGTCGTGGCCTGCAAACCGGTCCTGACGACGCCTCAGCCGCTTTCGGTAAGTGGCGGCAGCCAGGCGGCGTCCCCCTATTACAGCCCCAAGACATCCCTCGATCTCGCTTCGACGATCCCGCTGGCCGGGGTGCAGCTTCCGATCACGATGGACATCACCGCCCCCTCCGGCGGCGTGCCGATCACGGCCAACACGACCCAGCTCTCCGAGGTCGCCTTCTCCGATTTCGCCACGATGCTGCCGGGCATCGATTTCGCCGGCAGTTTGCCGTCGGACGGGTTCGATCCGGGCAGCAACTTCGCGCTCAAGTCCCTGACCTTCCTGTTGATGCCAAAGACAAAGAAGATAACCACGGTGGCGATCGATCTCGGCACCACCGCCCCCTGGCCGGTCTACAGCCAGATCACCATCGACCAGATCGACATCGTCTTCACGGTGAATGTGGAGAAGTCCTCGGTCATCGCCACACTCGACGGCCTGTTCGAGGTCGGCGGGGGCGACATCGCCCTGTCGGCCACCGCCCCGAAGTTCAGCGTGTCCGGCGGACTGGTCGAGGGGACGACGATCGACCTGGTGCCGTTCGTCCAAAACTTCATTCCCTCCTTCGGCCTCGACGGGACGACGCTTGTCCTCAACGAACTGAATTTCGGCGGACAGACGGATCCGAAGAGCTTTCAGCTCACCACCGGCCTCACCGGCGACTGGTCGGTCCCGATCGGGTTCACGACCCTCACCCTGACCGAGGCCTACCTGTCGCTCGACTACGAATCGTCGAAGACCAGCGGCACGATCGGGGCGAACGGCGATCTGGATCTCGGTGGCGGTGCGGGGGACGCCACCTTCTCGACGCGTTGGACCCTCCCGGGCGACTTCCAGCTCAAGGGCAACATCGAAAAGCTGGACCTCGGCAAGCTCGCCCAGGAAATCACCCATACCCAGATCATCAGCGGCGTGACCGTCACCTTCGACAACATCGATGTGGCGATCACGCTGAACACGACCAGCGAGCTTTACGAGTTCTCCTTCTCGGGCTCCGCCGCGGTCAACGAAACCACCGTGGGCGCGGCCTATTTCGATCTCCGCAAGGCCCAGGGAACCTATGGCGTCATCACCGGCCTGGTGGTGACGGAGAAGTGGTCGCCGGGCGACCTCTGGTCGGGACTGAACGGGATCCTGAACGACATCACCATCGACGACGAAGGCGTCATCGTCTCGACCATGAAGGGCAGCAACAGCGTCAATCTGCCGGACATCAAACTGCCGGCCCTGCCGGCCAGCGTCGACGAGGGGTTCACCTTCTTCGCCTCCCTGGAGCTCACCGGCGACATCGTCGGCCCGGTCTCGAAGCTGTTCAACGACGACATCAAGCTGGACCTTCTGCTGGTCATCGACGAGGGCGATCCGTCGAAGTCCGAATTCAAGGCGACCCTGCCCGGCAGCCCGTCGACCAACGCGCTCGCCTTCAAGGAGCTCGGCCTAACCATCCAGGAAGGGCCGCCGATCACCGCCACCATCGACATTCAGGCGACCCTCAACGTCCATGGTGAGAGCATCGGGCTCGAGGGCGACGGCACGATCACCGTCGGACCTGCGCCGAAACTGACCGTGACCATCCAGATCGAGCATTGGAAAGACCCGTTCGGCATCACCGGCCTGACGATCGATTCCTTCGGACTCGGCATCACGGTCGACGAGATCGGGCTGACCATTATGCTGGAGGGCCAGTTCGAGGTCGGCCACAACGGAGATTCGATCATCTTCGAAATCGCCGGCAGCATCGTCGACTTCGAGGAGCCGGATTTCTTCCTGTTCGAACTCAAGGACGGCCAGGGGCAGGAGCTGACCCTCGGCGATCTGATCTCCACCTTCACCGATCTCGATCTCAGCGACGTGCCGATCCTCGACGATATCGGCTTCAAGGAAATCGCGTTCTGGGTCGTCGCCGATCCGGCCGGCGCCACGGTCACCACCGACGGCAAGAGCGCCACCTTTCCGCAAGGTATCGGGATCATCGCCGACATCGATATCTTCTCCTGGGAGGCGGACTTCAACATCGAGGTCGAGTTCTCCAAGGGGATCATCGCCAGCGGCAGCATCAGCAAGCCGATCACCCTGCTCGACGTCTTCACCCTGTCTGCGGCGGACGACGCCAGCAAGGGGCCGAGCGGGTCCATCGACACAACCCAACTGGCGGCCCTCCAGCGGGCCAACCGCATTGCGTTGGCCAACGGCACCCCGCTTCTGACGCTCGAAAGCTGGGCGGCCGACGGGTCGCCGCCCTATTTCACCCTGGACGGCAAGGTCGAGGTTCTGGGCCTGACCGAATCGGTCAACGCCAAGGCGGCCAAATCCAGCTTCGACTTCGACATCGAGACCAAGTTCCTCGACATCTACGGCTACACCCTCAACTGCCACCTGATCGACGACAAGAACTTCACCGCCGGCGCCGATATCGACTTCAACCTTGACGTCACCCTGGGGCCATTGAAGGTCGATGGCATCACGCTGATCCCGAAAGTCCATATCGACGGACCGAAAGCCGATCTCGGGGCCTCCATCACCGTCGGCAGCGACGTGTCGCTTTCCATGCATCTCACCTTCGAGTGGGGCGGCCTGCCGAAGTTCGATCTGCACTTCACCCTGGACCTGGGCGATATCGCCAGCGACCTCTCGAAGCTCGGCTCGGCGATCCTCTCCTGGCTCGAGAACAACGTGAAGAAGGTATTCGCGGACATCCTGAGCGATGTCTCGAAGTGGATCGACGCGATCAAGAACGCCCTGGGCGAGCTTGCCGACGACATCGACAATGTCGCCAACGCGCTTGCCAACTACTTCGAGACGGGCGCCGAGGACGCGGCCCAGTATCTGAAGGATATCGGCGCCGAATTCGATCAGATCGTCAGCGCGCTCACGAGCTTCTTCCACAAGACCTATGACGAGGCGGTCACCATCGTCGAGGACCTGGTGCAGGATTGCGCCATGGCCTCGGCTAATGCGGCGGCCTCTGAAACCGGGGCCGACCACCCCTCACTCCGGGACATGCGGTTCATGCTGACCGGGACCGAGGAAGGCCGGCAACTGCTCTATCTTCGCTACGGCTATGGCGACGAGATCTGGCGCCTGCTCGCCCATCATCCGACCATACGGGCGCGGCTCGCAGCCCTGGAACGGTCGCCGGAGGGCGGGCGCGACCTGCAATTGGTCCTGCAGACGAGCATCCTGGCGCTTATCGCCGTCGCCCATCGGGCGAGTCCGGGCCTGCGCGAGCAGATACGGGTCGCGATTCCGGTGCTGAGCCGCTACCGACGCCTGTCCCGGGAAGCGCTGATGGACAGCCTCAAGAATGAATAAGCCGAGCCCGCTGGACGACGCCCATGTCCTGCTCGCCGACGACCTGACCCTGTTCAGGGCGGCGCTGACGGCGGCCATCGAACCGATGCGGGACTATCTCTCGGATGTCGAATACGAGCTTTACAATCGCGGCAAGAAACTAAGGCCGCTGCTGTTGCTGATGGCCGCACGGGCCGTCTCGACGCTGCCGGCAACCGAGCCGATGCCGAGCAGGGTCTACAAGGCGGCCGCCTCGCTGGAGATGCTCCATGTCGCGACCCTGATCCACGACGACATCGTCGACCGGGCCCCGAAGCGCCGGGGCCTGCCGTCGGTCAACGCCGCACGGGGTCCGGACATCGCCCTGCTGGTCGGCGATCTGCAATTCGTCAACGCCGTGAAGTGCTTCGCCGGCGCCATCGATGCCCAGGAGGACATGTACCTGGTCGAAATGGTGTTGGACGCCGGATCGCGCATCTGCTGCGGCGAGATCGACGAACTGACCACCGATCCGACCTGGTCCCCGACACGGCTCAAGAACCGCTATATCAAGACCATCGACCGCAAGACATCGGTCCTCTTTCAACTCGCCTGCGAATCCGGCGCGGCCCTGATGCGGGGCCGCAAGCGGCATGTCATGAGGCTGGGCCGCTATGGCCGGCTGCTCGGCCGCGCCTTTCAAATCATGGACGACCTCGCCGATTTCACGGTCAACAGCGTCAGCGAGGGCAAGGAACCGGGGGCCGATGTGCGGATGCGGCGGCTCACTCTGCCGATCATCAAGGCGATGGAGGAACGGGGCCCGGAAAGCCACATCGCACGCGTCATACGCGGCGAGTTGGACGGGGAGGCCGCGATCGCCAAGGCCATCGAGGAGGTGATCGGGTCCGCAAGCTTCTTCGAGACCTATGGCGATGCTCGGCGCTATGCCCGCGAGGGGGCGGAATGCCTGGAAACCGTCCCCGAGACGCCGGTCAGAGGGCTGATGGCGGACCTCATCGCCTATACCGTCAACCGCGGCGGGGTGGCACAGCAAGGCTAGCGACGGATAGCGCGCTATCGTATCGCCGCCGTTACCGCTGCCCCGATCGGTCAACGATCCCCCAGCGCCCCTCCTCCGCGGGACAAAGGGTCAAGACCTTGTCCGTTAGGGGCTCGCCGGACCGCGAAACGATGTTGCGGATGCGCCGGCATCCCTCCCCCACATCGTCCGCAGCCCCGACCACGGTCAGGCTCCCCTCAAGGCCGGTTTCCGGGTTCCGCCACAGCGCGCTGTCACCCGCCCGGTCCAGGTCCAGGTCCCAGAAGGCCTCCCGCGCCAGAACGAAATCGTCCTGGGTCAGCATCTCCGTTCCGGCGAGGCTGCGCAGATCGTCGCCCCCACCGAAACCGCCGAACAGCGAGAAGGGCGCTTTCAGGATGCCGGTCAGCAGACCGGAAACGGCACCCTCCGAGGCCTCCTGGCCGGCGCTCCTGGCATTCGCGACCACGGCATCCAGGCGGTCTAAGGTGGGATCGATGCGGTTGCGGATCGCTACGGCCTCATCGAGCACCTCGGGGATAAGAGGACGGACCGCCTCGATTTCCAGCGCCGCCTTGTCGAGGGCGACCGCCGTCGCATCGACGCTGGCAAGCAAATCTGGAAGAGTTTGCCGGGCCTCCGCCATTTCCGACACGGCCCGGTCAAGGGCGGCGCGGGCCTCCGCCACCTCGGTCAGAATACCCGGGACGGTTTCGCGCAGCGCCGTGCTTTCGGCCAAAAGATCCGGCATCGCCGCCCGCACCGCCGCACTTTCCGCCAATGCCTTGTCGACGGCGGCGCGGGCGGCGGCGATCTCATCGAGGATCGGCGGGAGGGCCGCCCGGATGGCCTCGGATTCGGCAAGGATGTCCGGAACGGTGCCGGTTGCCCGACCGATCTCCGCCGCCACCGGCTCCACCGCTTCCGCGGTCGCCTTCAATTGGGTCATGAACTCGGGCGCCACCTTGCGCACGGCCGCAAGTTCCAGGGCGAAAAAGAGGACGGCACCGGCCAACGCGACAAGCGCTGCTGCCAAGGCCCATTGCCCGCGTTCAAGCATTCCCATACCCCCTGCTCTGCCGGTGCCGAATCATCCTAAGCCCAGCCGGCAGATCGCACAGCCCCCCCCTTTTGCACGCCTTTCATCGCCCCTTTTGATGGATTGTCGGTAACCCCGGGTCAGGGTATCGTTTCAAGCGAGTGGAAAGTGAGCCAGCGTCCATCGCGCCGGCCATCCATGGGAGCCACCCAGAGGAGACAAAGTGATGCGGTTCAAGAACCATCTATTGGCGGCCGTCGCGGCGGGTCTCTTCTTGACGGCAGCGCTGCCAGCGGGGGCCAGCACCATTTTCCTGCGCGACAACTTCGAAATCACCAAAGAAGACCGGCAGATGCTCCGCGCCGCGGCCAAAGAGCTCTACGGCAACGACGCAAGGGCGGTCGGCGACTTGGGAGCCTGGACCAACAAGGATACAGGCAACAAGGGGACGGTGGAGATCATTAAGCTGTTCAAGGAACGGGGCCTGGACTGTGTCCGCCTGCAGCACGACATCTATGTCAAGGACGCCGGCGACCATTTCCGCTACATCATCGATCGCTGCCGCACCGAGGCGGGCGAGTGGAAACTGCTCTAGGCTGTTTGATCCATAGCCCGGATGGGCGCCTCCCAGTGGACGGCGCCCCTTTTCACAGGACCTTGCAAACGGCGTTACCGCTCGGACGAGAAGTGCTCGTTGAGATAGGCGAGGATGATGTCACGGGTCTCGGCGTCGTATTCCGGCATCCCCTGTTCCTTGATCATCCAGTCCCAGAGATACTCCCAGCGGGCCTCGGTAAGGCGCATCTGCTGAAAGGTCTGGGAGGAATGGCACGCGGTACACGCGTAGAAGGTATCCTCCATGCCGGGCGAGATCGGCAAATTCTCGAATTCGGGATCCCGCTCGACCCCGGTTTCCGGTTGCCCCGCCAAACCGCCCAGGGGCTGCATCGGCGCGATATTCATCGGGCTCATTGGCTGACCGGGCTGCGGCATCAGCGGCCCCGGCTGGATCATCGGATTCGGGATCGCCGCCTCCGCGGCGGCATCGGTCGTGAGGCCGAACAAGCCAACACCAAGAACAAAAACAGAGGCGAAACCAGCCCCTAGAAACCGCAGCTTCATCTCCAGCTCCGTCATAGCGATCGGCATGAGCATCACCGCACTCATGCAATATAGAGGAATAGGGCGGAAAGCCGGGGCGCGCATCCGATACACGCCCCGGCATCCGGTGCGGTGTCCGGCCGTTAGCCGGCCAGCACGGCGATCCGATGGACCATGTTGTTGCCGTAGCCGCGCGGGTTCCAGCCCGGGGTGGTCACCGGCTGGGTGCGGCCTTCCATATCGGTCGCCCGCGACCAGATCTCATAGTAACCGGCCTGCGGGAGCTCGATGGTGGCACTGAAGTGCTGCCAGGCATAGCGGTTGACGGGCTTCTCCAGCTTGGCTTCCTGCCAGGTCTGACCGAAGTCGTGGGAGACGTGCACCGACGCGACGTCCCCGTCGGCCCAGGTGTGCCCGCGGATGTCCAGGGTCTTGCCGGTCATCTGCGTGCCCGTCGCCGGGCTCGTGATCAGCGACTTCACCGGCATGGTGGTCATGATCACCATGTCTTCGGTCGGAACCTCGGTGCCCGGGGCCACCGGATACGCCGGCATCCGGTAGGAATAGCCGCCCATCTTCGGACCGTCATGGACCTGATCGCGGACCCAGATGCGGGTGAGCCACTTCTGCGAGGCGGACCCGGGATAGCCCGGCACGATGGTCCGGAGCGGGAAGCCGTGAATGGCCGGCAGGTCCTCACCGTTCATCGCCCAGACGATGAGAGCGTCTTCCTCCATGGCCTTCTCGATCGGAACACCACGCGAGATCGCGACCTTCTCCGGATCGCCGGACAAGTGCGGGTCGTTGCCGTAATGGCCGGTGTAGACGGCACTCGGCTTGACGCCCGCCGCGTTCAGCACGTCGCGCATCCGGACCCCGGTCCACTCGGGAGCGCCGACCGCCCCCGTCGTCCACTGGTTGCCCGACGCGCCGGGCACGAAGAAAGCACGTCCGTTGCCGCCGCATTCGAGAACAAGCTGACGGGTGACATTCTCGAAATTGGACTTGAGCTCGTCGAGCGTGAGTTCGATCGTCTTGTCGACCTCGCCGTCGATGGTGAGCTTCCAGTCGGAGGCGTCCATGTTCAGGGCGTGTTCCGGCACCTGGCCGTTGTTCCGAATGAACAGACGGTTGGCCGGCGTCACCCGGTCGTCCAGAAGATGGGCCGCCGTTTCGGCGTTGATCGGACGATCGTTCAGGAGCGTCAACTGGTCCTTGAACGCATAGGCGTCCATATCCCCGCCGGCCGCGTGGGCCAGGCCGACCGGCTGAAGTCCTTCGGGAAAGAACCGGCTGAACGGCACCGATACAACGGATGCGAGCGCCGCGATCCCGGCGGTTTTCAGAAAGCCGCGGCGATTCTCGTCGCTCGGCGCGTCGTCCTGAAGGGTGGATACCGGACGCAGACCATCCGCGGTCAGATTGTTTTCCGCAGCTTCATACTCTGTTTTCTGCTCTTCCATTAACGTTGCCTCCACAATGTCTCTTGGATCCCTAGCACATTAGATTTTCGATATTTTCCGAACTCATGTGCGTACGGGGTACTAATAATGTTCAACGCGAGATGTTCCAAGCAATTTCGGTTCGCACCATTAAAGTGGGTTTTTTGCGACACCACTTCGCCTATTGAAGAGACAGCACAGAAGAGCCCCAACGGACCGTCGACGATATTAGGATTCGACTGAGCAAATATTCTAAACACTCGTATATAAATATATGAATATCTCGTTTTGAGTGCTATTCCGGAAAGCTGTTATGAGGCTGGATCGGCAAGAGCGGCGGGGGAAAGGGAGATCAGCCGATGGCGTTCGGATCGACGCCCAAGACCTCGAGAACGGCGTTCTGGGCGCGACGGTCCCGGAAATTGGCGAGCAGAACGATGGGGATGTCCAACTCGCCGCCCAGCCGATGGAACAGGGGCAGAAGGTCCCGGACCTCGAAATAGGCGGGGTCCTCCATCAAGAAGACGGGAAACAGGTCCAGCTTTGCCATGAATTGCAGCATCCACCGATCGCTGAAGGCGGTTACCACGGAATCGTAGGACAGAAAGTCGGTGAGAATGAAGCGGACCACGCCGCATTCCACGACATGCCCTTGCTCGCCGGCTTTTGGGGCGACATGGGCACTGAAGAAATCCGTCTCGGTGGCCGTCTTGGGCGTTTGCTGGAGTTTGCCGTCCTCCAGATCGAGTTTGCCGAGGTCGGTGAGCCGCAGCCGCTCGATCTCTCCGACGGCCTGCTTGACCGCTTTGTATCCCCCTATGGAGCCGGCGAGGAAGAGGGGCCGGCGGATTTCGCCCTTGGCCTGTTTCGATCCCACAACGGTCCGGACCGCCTCGTCACCGAAAAGCCGCCCGGCCACCGCCTCGCCAATCAAGTCGGGCAGTTTCACATGAACGCCGCTGATGAAGACCCCGTTGGGCGTCTTTACCCTGTCTTCGCGAAGGGTCAGCATTTCGCAGCGCAAATTGGTCTTCGCGACGCTCACCTTACCCCCCAACCTCCCGTCGTCATCGCAAGAGTGCGCACCGCGACTGTGCCCCCCATCCTACGATGGATCCTCCGCTTCAGAAATACCGGAAAAGAGGCGTTCTCGGCAACGGGAAGAAGGCTGGAAATTGACCTCGATCAAAACCCCTATTTTTTTAGGGCTATAAACTTGATCCGAGATTCAGGAAACGATCACGGGGCAAGCAATGACCAACCCGCGCGCGACGGAAACTCCAACCACCCCCACCGTCTCGATCTCCGACGCCACGGTTACGGAAACCGATGCCGTCGGCCGGACCGCAACCTTTACGGTAAGCCTGGACCGCGCGCCCGAGGAAGCGGTGACCATGGACTACCGCTTCTTCGATGATCTCGCGACCAATGGCACGGACTATACGGCCACGCCGGGGACGCTGACCTTCGCACCGGGCGAGACCACGAAAACGATCGAGGTCGCCATCACCCCCGACATCTCGATCGAACCGGACGAGACCTTCCTGGTCGGCCTGTTCAACCCGGTGAACGCCGCCTTTCCGGACGGCAGGATGAGCCTGAGCGCCAAAGGGACGATCACTGAGAACGACGCGTTCAATTTCGATGCGGAATCCTATCTCACCGCCAATCCCGATCTTGCGGCGGCCGGCCTGACAACCGAGAGCGCCCTCAGCCATTTCCTCAACTTCGGCCGCAACGAGGATCGGATGCTCGACTTCGACGCTGCCGCCTATCTCGCGGTCAACCCCGACCTCACGGCCGCCGGCCTGACCGAGGCCCAGGCGCTGGAGCATTTCAAACTTTTCGGACAGGCGGAGAGCCGTCCGCTCAGCGCCGACGCCTATCTCGCCGCCAATCCGGACCTGATCGCCGCCGGCCTCACCGAAGCGCAGGCCGGAGAGCACTTCGTCAACTTCGGCCGCGACGAGGGGCGCCTGCCCGGCTTCGACGCGGCGGGATATCTGATGCGGAACCCCGATCTTTTGAGCGCGGGCTTCAACGTGCAGCAGGCGGCCGAGCACTTTCAGGCTTTCGGCCAGGCGGAGAACAGGCAGTTCTTCGACGAGAACGCCTTCACGGCGGCGAACCCGGACATTGCGACCGATAGTCTGGCTTTCTTCAATCAGCTGCGGGACAGCTTCCCGACCGCGGGGCTGCCTATGGCGGGCCTACCCGATATCGCCCCACCCCGCCTGCTCTCCGACCCGGATCAGGGCGACCGGGGCCAAAGCCATGGCGACCCCCATCTCGTCAGCTTCGACGGACTGGCCTACGACTTCATGGCGGTCGGGGAGTTCAAGCTGGTGACCGCCGCCTCGGACGGCTTCGAAATCCAGGTCCGCTACGAGCCGGTGGAGGGCACCTCGATCTCGCTCACCACGGCGATCGCGACCCGAGTCGGATCGGCCCGGGTCTCCTTCACGGCGGGCGAGACTCTCACCCTGAAGGTGGATGGCGCGACGGTCGAACTGGCCGATGGTGCCACCCAACAGGTTGGCACCGGCGCCGTCACCCGGCAGAGCAACGAATACACCCTGTTCTTCGCAACGGGCGACAAGATGATCATCGCCAACAACGGGCCGGGTCCGCAATTTGGCGCCTTCTTCGACGTCGACATCACGCTGGCGGACAGCCGGGCCTCGGGAAGCGTCACGGGTCTTCTGGGGAACAAGGACGGCGATCCGGGCAACGATCTATCCTTGAGCGACGGGACGAATTTGGGCAGCACGGCGAGTTTCGAGCAGATCCACCGGACCCTGGCCGATAGCTGGCGGATCACCCAGGCGGAATCCCTGTTCGACTATGAGAGCGGCCAAACCACCGACAGCTTCACGGATAAGAGCTTCCCCGCGACGCCCGCCTCCACCGACCAGCTCGACCCGCAGTTGGTGCAGACCGCTCAGAGCCTGGCCACCAACATCGGGTTCGAGACGGGAACCCCGGCCTTCGAGGCCGCCGTCCTGGATTACGCCATGACGGGTGACGTCTCCTTCTTCACCGGTGCGCTCAGAACCCTCGATTTCACCGCGCTGCAGACCTTGCTCAACAATCTGCCGGGAACTTTCGACATCCCGACGATCCCCAGCTTTCCGGAAATCCCCGGCATCCCGGGCCTACCGTTCGTCGATACCCTGGGTACCGTGGAAGCGCCGCCGTTCGAGACAATGTGACGGTCGGAAAGTACTCTCGATCAGGCGGCGGCACCGCCCTTGCGGATCAGGAATCCGAACAGATCGTCCTTCTGCCACTGCTCTTCCAGCGGATTGCCGGCCCGGTGGCAATAGACCTCGAAGTCCAAGGGGGCGGCGGGGTCGGTCGCGACCACCAGCAACAGCCCGCCATCGTCGACCGATTTGATCGCCTTACGGGTCTTCAACACGGGCAGCGGGCACGCGAAACCCCGCACGTCCAGGATTTGCGCGCCGTCGGGGGCCAGGGCCTTCAGATCGGGATCGTCACTCATGGACCGTTACGTGCCGCCAAACCGACCCAAAATCAAGGCCGTCAATCAAGACCGCCAATCAAGACCGTGCGGTCGGTCGACCTCAACGCATGGCGGAAAACACCTTGAACCCGCCCTCGTCCGCGATCGTCTCCCACCGTCGGAACGCCCGGTCGAGCGTCGCCTCGTAGGGTAGATGGCGATTGGCGACCGCGAGCAGAGTCCCGCCGGGCTTCAGCATCTCGGCGGCCCGGGTCAGGAATTCGCGGCCGATCCCGGGATCGGCGCTCTGCCCTTCATGGAAGGGCGGATTGGTGACGACCAGGTCGTAGGCCCGTCTCGGCAGCGCCCGGCGCGTGACGTCGACCCAGCGATAACGGCAGGCGATCTCGGGACCGGCATCGGCAAGGTTGAGCCGGGCGGCCTGCAGAGCCCGCAACTCCGCCTCATAGAGATCGACGCAAGTGCCCGGCTCCGCCCGGTCGGCGAGATGGACCGCGAGATACCCCCAGCCGGCGCCGAGATCGGCGATCCGCCCCGAAAACCGGTCCGGCAGATGACGACGCAACAGGACCGAGCCCTTATCCGCGGCCTTCCAGGAGAACATGCCGGGCCGGGTCGCGAATCGATGCTCGATCCGGACCGCCAATTGGTCCTGCTCAAGCCAGGCCTCGAAGGCCGGTGGCGCCTCCCCAGACTTCGCGGCGAGCAGAACGGTCGATTTGCGCAGGCTCTCCCGGCGCGCCCCGTTCAGGGCCCCATTCAGCGCCCCGTTCAGGGCCACGGCCACCTGCTTGCCGAGGCTCTTGCCCCCCATGCCGTTCTCACCGGCAAAGACCAGCAGGCCGCCCGGCTCCAGATGGCCCCACGCCCGAGCGATGTTGGCCAGCGTCTCCTCCTTATGCTGGGTCGCCAGCACGACCCCGGTCGCATGCCGGCCGGAGACGCGCCGTGTCACCCTGAGACCCGACGCCTTGAGCCGGTCGGCGGCGGGCCGAAAGGTCTGTTCGGCGATGAAACCGCGGAAGCCCCGCGGCAGGGCGGTGGGCCGAATCAAAAATCCCCCCGTCTCCCTGCGGCTTTGCAAGGCGGGGTCGCGGTCGAAGAGGTGGCTGAGCGCCTCCAGGGCGAGATCGGGCGTCACAATTGTCCCCTGACGACGGGTGGGATTCGGTCTAGCGGATACATCCGGAGAGGGGATAGCATCCGGTGGCGGAAAGGGAATAGCCGCTGTCGCCTTGGAACGCGCCGCCGCCCCCCGCCCGGATCACATAACGGAAACAATTCGAACGGGTCGAACCTCGTGCGCACAGGCGCGCAATTCTGGGAGTATCTGACGATGGCGGATATCGAGAACACGGAAGGCCAGGGCGGCCGGGCGGCGCGCCGGGGCCGGGGTGGTGGGGGCCGGGAGGCCCGCCGGGCCGCGCGCGAGACCAAGGCCGTCCGTCAGCTCCACTATATCAACCGCAATATCCCGCCCTATCAGGTGATGAGCGAGGAGGCGCTGGTCCGGATCGAGGAGAACGCCGATATCATCCTACAGGAGATCGGGGTCGAATTCCGCGACGATCCGGAGGCCATCCAGATCTGGAAGGATGCCGGGGCCGACGTCGACGGCGAACGGGTGCGGATGCCCAAGGGCATGGCCCGCGAATTGTGCAAGACGGCGCCGTCGACCTTTACCCAGCACGCCCGCAACGCGCAGAACAATGTCGAGATCGGCGGAAACGCGACGGTCTTCGCCCCGGTCTACGGTCCGCCCTTCGTGCGCGACTATGAGGGCGGCCGCCGCTACGCGACCATCGAGGACTTCCGCAATTTCGTGAAGCTCACCTATATGTCGCCGGCCCTGCACCACTCCGGCGGCACGGTCTGCGAGCCGGTCGACCTGCCGGTCAACAAGCGCCACTTCGACATGCTCTATGCCCATATGCGGCATAGCGACAAGCCGTTCATGGGCTCGGTGACCCATCCGGACCGGGCGCAGGATTCCGTCGATATGGCGAAGATCCTGTTCGGCGAGGAATTCGTCGACCGGAACACGGTGATGATCAGCCTGATCAACGCCAACTCGCCGCTGACCTGGGACGCCACCATGCTCGGCGCCCTCAAGGTCTTCGCCCGCAACAATCAGGCCGTCATCATCACCCCCTTCATCCTGTCGGGCGCCATGTCGCCGGTGACGGTCGCGGGGACCATGGCCCAGACCCTCGCCGAGGCGATGACCGGCATCGCCTTCGCCCAGCTCGTCCGCAAGGGCGCGCCGGTGGTGTTCGGCTCCTTCGCCAGCTCGATCTCCATGCAGTCGGGCGCGCCGACCTTCGGCACGCCGGAACCGGCCATGGTGCTCTACGGGATGGCGGAACTGGCCCGGCGCCTCGGCGTGCCCTTCCGCTCCGGCGGGTCGCTGTGCGGCTCCAAGATCCCCGACGCCCAGGCCGCCTATGAGAGCGCCAACACCCTGCTGCCGACCGTCCTCGGCGGGGTCAATTTCGTGCTGCACGCCGCCGGCTGGCTGGAGGGCGGGCTCGCCTCCTCCTATGAAAAGCTGGTGATGGACGCCGACCAGCTCGCCATGATGCACACCATGACGGCGGGCGTGGACATGTCGGAGAACGGCCAGGCCATGGACGCCCTGAAGGAGGTCGGCCCCGGCGGCCATTTCCTCGGCTGCAACCACACCCAGCGGAATTTCGAGACCGCGTTCTTCCGCTCCGAGATCGCCAACAACGCGACCTTCGAGCAATGGCAGGCGGAAGGCTCCATCGACACCTATCAGCACGCCGCCAATGTGGTGAAGGCGAAGCTCGCCGCCTATGAGGCGCCGCCGATCGATCCGGGTGTGGACGAGCAACTGCTCGACTTCATGGCCCGCCGCAAGGCCGCCTTCCCGGACTCGAACATTTAGTCCAAAGCGGGCGGGCGACGAACCGCAATGTCCGCCTGGCTATCTAAATCGATGACATGTTACAAACCGGCCATGACGCGGCAAACCGCGCCGCTGTCGCACGTTATCCTTCTGAGGAACTGCCATTGGCCGGTCTCGCGCTGCGCGACGAGAAGAAAGTCGTCGACAAGATCACCAAGGACGCAAAAATGCACCCTTGACAGTCCAAGTAAAGCTGCTTCCCGCCGCAACAGCTTTCCTCAGCACCGCTCTCTGCGCTACCGTCCGGCCTCCGATCATGAGAAGCCACAGATGACCGTCAGTGGAGAAGGAAAAACTGGGCCAGAACTTGGCACAATCCAAGCGCTCTCCCTTGACGGGAGAAGGTTGGGTGAGGGTGATTGGGTCAATGGCAAAGGACCGGATAACCAAAGCAAGGGCGCTCCGCAGCAACCAGACGGAAGCGGAAAAGCGGCTCTGGTATCATCTACGGGACAGCACCGAATTCGCCGGGAAGTTTCGGCGGCAGGTTCCCATAGACATTTACATCGTCGATTTCGCCTGTTTGGCAAGACGCCTGATCATCGAGGTGGATGGCGGCCAGCATCGCCCGGACGTGGATGCCGTCCGACAGCGGCATCTCGAAACTCAGGGCTTTAAGGTCATCCGATTCTGGAACAACGATGTTCTGCGGAATACCGAGGGCGTGCTTACGCGCATCCGGGCAGCCCTTGACGAATAAGCCCCCTCATCCGGCTTCGCTCCCGCTCAGCCACCTTCTCCCGCCAGGGGAGAAGGAAGAACGGGGCTCAGGTCAGCCAGATTGCCGGAGGCAACCCATGCGAAGTCACTCAAGGCGACAAAACACGCCCAAACCCAAAGCCTCTTGATGAAGGAATATCCGTCGTTCATCGTGCACCCCGTTTTCCGCAGCCCCTTAACAATAAGTGAAAAAATGACCCCCGACGCGACCCTTTCCGCCGTCTCAGAACATTTCGACACCGGCGCGTTCTTCGAAACGCTCGCCCGCCGGGTGGCGATCCGCACCGAAAGCCAGAAGGGCGCCGAACGGCTCGGCGAATGCCAGGCCTATCTGGAACAGGAGATCGGCCCGGCCCTGACCCGCATGGGCTTCGAGTGGAAGATCCACCCCAACACGGTCGAGGGCATGGGGCCGATCCTGGCCGGCGCCCGCATCGAGGATAAATCGCTGCCGACCATCCTGACCTATGGCCATGGCGATGTGGTGAACGGGCTGGAGGGCCGCTGGGAGAAGGACCGCGACCCCTGGGCGCTGACCTATGACGGCGACCGGATCTACGGGCGCGGCACGGCCGACAACAAGGTCCAGCATTCGATCCATCTCGCCGCCCTGGAGCATATCCTGAAGACCCGGGGCACGCTGGGCTTCAACGTCAAGATCATCCTGGAGACCGGCGAGGAGACCGGCTCCCCGGGGCTGCGGGAGTTCTGCGAGACCCACAAGGAAATGCTGAAATCCGATATCCTGTTCGCCTCCGACGGGCCGCGGGTCGGCAAGGACATGCCGACCCTGTTCACCGGCGCGCGGGGGATCTTCGATTTTCAGATGTCGGTGAACTACCGCGACGGTGGGAACCACTCCGGCAATTGGGGCGGTCTGATCGCCGACCCCGCCGTGGTGCTCGCCAACGCGATCGCCTGCATGATCGACCGCAATGGTCATCTCAAGGTCGACGGATTGAAGCCGGACGAGATCCCCGGTTCCATCCGCCAGGCCCTCGGCGGCCTGGAGATCGACCCCGGCCCGAATTCCCCGGAGCCGCAGCCCTGGTGGGGCGAGCCGGGCCTGAGCCCGATCGAGCGGGTGCTGGCCTGGAACAGCTTCGCCGTCCGGGCCATGCTCTCGGGCTATCCGGACGAACCGCAGAACGCCATCGCCGGCTGGGCGCGGGCCCATTGCCAACTGCGCTTCGTCGTCGGCTCCCATCCAGAGAGGTTCATGTCGTCGATCCGCGCCCATCTGGA
Organism: Alphaproteobacteria bacterium; assembly: GCA_024743275.1. Taxonomy (GTDB): domain Bacteria; phylum Pseudomonadota; class Alphaproteobacteria; order JANSWW01; family JANSWW01; genus JANSWW01. Next base: position 154,875 of record JANSWW010000003.1, on the reverse strand, counting down.
TGCGCACGGCTTCGAGGACGTGACCCTGACCGGCAGCGACGAGCCGACCTTCAACGCGACCCGCCTGGACCCGACCGATCCGCTGGTGGTGTTCGCCGCCGACGCCATGGAGGAGGTCACCGGCAAGAAGACGGCCGTCGTTCCCAATCTCGGCGGGTCGCTGCCCAACGACATCTTCGTCGACGTCCTCGGCCTCAAGACCCTGTGGATGCCCCATTCCTATGCCGGCTGCAGCCAGCATGCGCCGAACGAGCACATCCTGATCTCGACCACGCGGGAAGGGCTTCTGGCCGCCACCGGGCTTTATCTCGCCTTCGGGGAAAAGGGCATCCCGACTTAGGGTCGGACATCGGGTGGCCCGGAACTTGCTTAATATCTATCCGTAGGATTTCTTGCGGATATCCGCGCCATCGGTCATAGTGCGCTAGGGGTAAACGGCGTTTGCCTCTGGCCATGACGCAGAAGGCGCTGGTGGCCGCTCACGCTTGACGGAGAAGGAGCGACTTAGAATGGTCGCGAACATTACGCAGATCGCGGGCTCGGTGTCCGGCTCGGTCGCTTTGCGCCTCTTCCTCGACGATCCCGTCGCGCAGCTCGAGAGCTTCCGCGACAGCGCCGGGATTCAGCGTGAGATCGAGAATTTCAATAAGAAGATCCAGAAGATCGACGACCCGGAAGACTTCATCAAGGACCGGCGTCTGTTGAACTTCGCTCTGTCGGCCTTTCAGCTCGAGGGCGAGATCAACAACACCGGCCGAATCCGGAAGATCCTGACCGAGGACCCGGAGAGTGAAAGGGCGCTGCAGAACCGACTGGCGGATCCCCGCTTCGCGAAGTTGGCCCAGGCCTTCCGCTTCGACCAGGGCGTGGCCAAGCTCTCCGACGGCGCCTTTATCGAGGAGCTGACCCAGAATTTCGTCATCAACGAGTTCGAACGCCAACTCGGGAACCAGAACGCGGCCCTGCGGGAAGCGGCGTTCTTCCTGCGCAATATCGGCAATGTCGACAGCGAACTCGGCATTCTCGGCGACCGGGTGTTGCGGAGCGTCGTCACCACGACGTTGAACCTGCCGGCCCAGATCGCCGTTCAGTCCATCGACACCCAGGAACGCCTGATCGCGACCCGGATCAATCTGGAGGACTTCCAGCTCAATCCGAGCGAGGAGGAAACGGTATCGGCGACCGATCCGAAGACACGGGCGGAAACCGATCTCAACGCCATCGGCCGGGGCAGCAACATCTCCCAGGTCGCCATCGATCAGGTGACGGCCCTGCTGAACGCCATCGATACTGTCCAGGCCGATTACGACCGGGTCGAGAACATCCAGAGCGGCACCGGCCCCTATGCCGGGGAGATCGCGACCCAGGAGGCCGCCGTGCCGGAACTGCTTCGCGAGCAGGGCCTGCTGTCTGCGGCCACCAGGGCGCTCGGGGACATCAACGGCAACGTGGCCCGGCTGGATTCGCTGCTGACCGAGCTCAGCGACCCGGATCTCGACGCCGACGGCCTCGCCAACAAGCAGGCGGAGTTCGCCACCCTGGTGAGCGACATCACCGCCCGGGTGGCCAGCGCCACCTTCACCTTCGACGATACCGACGCGGATGCGGCGGGTACGGCGCAGAACCTGCTCGACGGCAGCCTCAGCGGAATCCTCTCCACGACGCTGGACAGCGCCGGGACCATCGTCACCGCCGTCCGCGCCCAGGATCTCAGCAGCTTCCTGACCGATATCGCCGCGGCCAACACCTCCGTGCAGTCCGTGACGCTCGCCGACAAATCGGCCCTGACGGCGGCCAACACCAGCTTCGACGGCGGCAAGTCAGACTTCGATCAGGTCAACATCACGGTCCAACAGGACGCCAGCACCTTCAACGCCCGCATCGGCGAGGTGACCCAGTTCGCGGGGACCCTGAACACCGCCGATCTCGTGCCCGGCGCGCTCGCCGTGCGCGACGCCTCCAGCCGCACCAACCTGATCAATGTCGAACTGCAGAAGATCGCCGGCCTCGCCCAGCAGGCCCTGGTGCTGGAGGACGGTGCCGACCGCACCAACCTCGTCACCCAGTTCAACGCCTCGGTCTCGACGGTTCAGAACCTGATCTCCAATGCCGGGACCGGTCTCGACAATCTGTTGAACAACGCGACCGACCGCACCTACGAGACGATCGGCAATGCCTTCCTGACCGCCCGCGGCCGGGATTTCCAGACCGATATCGCCGATGTGCTGAACGCCCTAGACATCGACAATTCGGCCAACGCCCAGAATGTCATCGACCAGGTCAACGGGGCGTTCAAGACCACCATCGACAGCGCCTTCCAGGAGATCGGCCAGGACAACGACGTGTTCTCCTTCGCCGCCACCACCCTGGATCCGCGCGGGGCCGCCGACTTCAAACTGCGTCAGCTCTCCGACGACTTCGAGAACGCCATCGCCAACGCGACCTTCGACGGGGTGAGCCTGCTCTCCACCGGCTTCGACGAGACCATCGCCGTGGGCACCACAGGCCGGACCACCACCCTGGCGCGGCAGAGCAATTTCCAGACCGACGTTCTCGACCTGTTGACCACGGCCATCGGCAAGCTGCCGAGCGACCCCGCCGACAGCACCGGTGTTCTGGCGGAACTCCGCAATGTCGAGTTCAACGCCAACCGGATCCTGACCAATCTCAATGTCGGCTTGCGCACACTCAGCCTCGAACGGAGCATCGTCGACCAGACCCTGACCGACATCAACGCCGGCGGACGGGAATCGTTCGACAACATCTACGAGGCGACGGACGCCGCCAAGGAATTCATCCAGCGCTTCATCATCACCAGCGATTCCGCCGCCTTCGGCGCCCAGCTCGGGCTCAGCGGCAACACCAGCCGCTTCCAGACCGCGCTCACCCTGCTGCAGAACGGCCCGCTGGTCGGCGGCAATCTCAATATCCGGACCTAGACGGGTCCGCGAAAGCGCATTTCCCTTCTAAATTGAAGTTCTCCTGGGCATTCTTGGGGCAGCGATCTCTTCAGGACATCCGCCCCTCCATGACCCAAGCCTTTCTCGCCAGCGCCTATCTCGCCGCCAACCCGGATCTGGTGGCGGCCGGGATCACCGAGGCCCACGCCTATGAGCATTACCGGGTCGCGGGGTACGAGGAGGGCCGGCCCCTCTCCTTCGACGCGGCGGCCTATAAGGAGGCCAATCCCGACCTCCAGGGGCTGAGCGACGCGGAGGCGATCGAGCATTTCCTCGCCTTCGGGCGCTATGAGGACCGGCTGCTGTCGGTCGACGCCTATCTCCTGGCCAATCCGGATCTGGTCGACGCCGGGCTGACCCGGGACGACGCGGCGGCCCATTTCGCCGCCTTCGGCCGGGAGGAGCGGCGGCTGCGGGAGTTCGACGCCGATGCCTACCGGGCCCTGAACCCGGACCTCGCGGGGCTGAGCGACGACGCGGCGGCCCGGCATTTCGTCAGCTTCCGCTTCGAGGAGGAGCGGCTGAGCCTGGACGGGGACGCCTATCTGGTCGCCCATCCGGATGTGGCCTTGGCCGGCGTCGACCCGGCGGCCCACTATGTCGCCTCGGGCGCCGCCGAAGGGCGGTCGACCCGCATTCCGGAGGCGGAAGACCACGACTTCTCCATCGTCTTCGACTACCGCTTCGACACCGACGGCTTCTTCGACGATCCGGAGCGCCGGGCGGCGCTGGAGGCGGCGGCGGACATCTGGGAAGACGTGATCCTGGACGATTTCCCGACCGTGCCGGCGGGCACCGAGCTGATCTTCCCGACGCCGGGCAGCGACCCGCAATTCGATCCGATCCAGCAGCTCCGCCTGACTTATCCGGTCGATGACGTGGTGATCTTCGTCGGCTCGGAGGAGTTGATCGGCATTGACGGCAGTCCGGCGGCCGGGGGAGCACCGCGACGCTCCGTGGACAATGGCGATTCTGACACGTCCGTTGCGCCGGACGGTCTGCTCCGGGCCAATGACGAAGTCGACTATATGCCGAGCCATGGGACAATGGTCTTCAATCCCGAGCTCACATGGGATTTCTCGATCGACGCGGCCGATCTCGGCGCGGGGACAGGCGAAGATTTCGTGGCGACGGCGATCCACGAGATCGGCCATGTGCTCGGGATCACCACGACTTCCAACAACGCCTATCGCCTCAACACAAGCTCGGATATCGTCGGCGACACCGAGCAGCGCTATTACGCGGGGCCCGCCGTGCTCGACGCGTTCGGCCAAAGGGTCCCGCTGACCGCTGACGGTCATTACGACGACCGGCTGGCGGACGGCACGTCGGGTTTTCTCGAGGAATCGACGACCAGGGGTCTGCGCGATCTTTCGATCGTGGACCTGGCGATCCTGCGGGACATCGGCTATGCGGTCGAGATCCCGACGGGGGTCAATGTGATCCAGGCCCAAAGCGAGGGCGTGACCCTGGTCGGGGATCTCAACCGGGATTCGATCGGCGGCAGCGACGGGGCGGACAGTCTTTTCGGCGGGGTCGGCGGCGACACGCTGATGGGCGGGTCCGGGGACGACACGCTGTCCGATCTGGCGGATACGGTGAACGGCGCGCTCTCCGCGCCGGGGGCCGACTTCCTGGACGGCGGCCCGGGGGACGACAGCCTGTTCGGCGGGGCCGGCGACGATTTCCTGGTCGGCAATCTCGGCGACGACACGCTCGACGGCGGCCTCCACGACGACACCCTGGTCGGCGGCGCGGGAGACGATCTGCTGTTCGGCGACGACGGATCGATCTCCGGCCGGGGCGATAGCGACAGTCTGGTCGGCGGCGACGGCAACGACACCCTGTTCGGCGGGACCGCGGGCGACACGCTCGACGGTGGCGCGGGGTCGGACGTCATCTATGGCGACGACGTTAACGAGATCTTCGTCCTGGGCGGCCTCGACTATCTGACCGACGGTCCGGGCGACACGCCGGACACGCTGTTCGGCGGCATTTTCGACGACACGCTGATCGGTTCGGCAGGACCCGATTCACTGGATGGTGGCGTCTCCAATGACAGGATCGAAAACCTGTCCGGCGACGCCACCATCCGTGGCGGCCAGGGCAACGACTATATCGTCGGCGTTGCCCCCGACCTCACATCGACGGACCCGGCCCAAGAACTGTTCGTCTATGGTGCCGACGATGCGCTCCATGACACTATCGAGGGGTTCACACCTTTCGACGGAAACGGCGCGGTCCTCGACCGGATCGATCTGCCGGAAGAGTGGGTCGAAAGTAGCCGGACGGTGACCGACGGCAACCTGGTTCTCATCTATACACGGCCCGCGGCCGAAACTCTCCCGGAGGTCACAAACTACGCCTCCATCACCCTGGTCGGCATCACCAGCCTGAGCGATGAGAATATCATCTAATCGCCGCTTTGTTTCGCGGACCTAGTCTCGCCTGTTCGTCGCCAGAAGGATGGTGGCGCCGTCGCAGGCCGGGTCCTCGGCGACGAAGTCGGCCAGCGACATCCCATTGGCCGTGAGGATCCGCTCGAACTCGGTCTTGGACAGACTCGCGTGATAAACGGTGTCGTCGCCCACCCGGCCGATCCGTTCCCCGGCCTCGTGACCCACGGTGAGCATGAGGACACCGCCCGGCGCCAGATGGGCGGCCAGCCGGGGAAGCGTCGCCGCCTGTTCCGCCTGGGTCAGGTGGAAGAAGCTGTGCCAGCCGACGATTCCGTCAAAGAGGCTAGGACCGTCGAAGGGGCCGGGACCGTCAAACGAAACGGTCAGGTCGAGCGCGCGCATGTCCTGATGCACGAAACGCGCCTCGGGAAACCGTTTCCGGGCGATCTCCAACATGGGCTCGGCGAAATCGACACCGGTGAGGACGCAGCCCTTTTCCAGCAGATAGGCGGCGATCGGCTCGCCCGCGCCGCATCCCAGATCCAGCACCCGCCGGGCGGGCGGGATCAGAGCGAGGAAACGGTCGAGCCACCCCCGCTCGATCAGGATTTTGTGACGCTCCGAATCGAAACGGGCGGCGTTGCGCTCATAGACCGCCTGGGTTTCGCCGGCCAGCCGATCCAGTTCACCCCTTTCGTCGGGCATCCCTGCGGGCACCCTACTCCGCCTTGAGGATCGAGGCCGGCGACGGCCCGCCGTCGAGCCACGCCTCCAGCGGGGCTAGCGGATCGAGCCGCGCCTGGGCGATGCCGCCCGGTCCGGGAAGGATACCGCAATGATCCAGGCCCGGGATCATGTGCAGGGAGACGGTCTCCTTCAGAGCCTCCTCACCGCCCGCGGCGGCCGCCGCCTTCTCGTACCAGTCGACGGTCTTGTAGGGTGTCACGATGGCGTCGGCCCAGCCGTGCCAGACGATCATCTTGCCGCCGGCCGCCCGGAACTCGGAGATGTCAGGGTCGTCGGCATTGTAGACCGCGCCCATGGTCGCCAGGGCCGCCGGGTCGGTCTCGAAGTCGAACGCCGTCGGCGACCAATCCGGCCCCGGATCGTCGGCGAAAGCCATATAGGCCCCGAAATTCTTGGCGAACAGCGGCACGAGCTTGCCGCCGCCTTCCTTCTTGCCGGTCAGCCACAGCCACCAGAACGGCTCGGAGCCTTCAGGGATGCCGCCCGGATAGAGCCGCTCGCCCGCCGCGTTCACCGGCCCCTGGCGCCATTTGGCGATCACGTCCAATTCCGCCTCGGTCAGACAGTCCTCGCCGGCCGCCCCGGCGCATTTCAGACCGGAGAGGTCGGCCGCGCACTGGCGGGGGTCGGCGATCAGGCCGTCGGTCTTGCCGTCGAGCCCGTCGCAGGCGGCCATGACCGCGTCGCCGATCAGCGTTTCCTTGCCCGGCCCGAGGATCGCCGCCCCGTCCGGCCCGGTGTTGGCCTGGACGATCCAGCTCATCTTGGTGGCGACGAGACCGGTATAGTCCATGGCCGGCGCGCCGGAGATAATGCCCTGGAACATCTCGGGATAGCGCAGCGCGGCCATATGGGCCATCCGCCCGCCGGTGGAGCAGCCCTGGAAGATCGCCTGGCCCGAGGCGTTGCCGTAGAACGCCTCGATCAGGATCTGCGCGACCCGATGGGTCTCGCCGATCGACCGCCAACCCCAATCCCGCTCCGCATGGGGATTGTTGTGGGCCCAGCCGGCATCGATCACCGACAGGCCGTGATGGCCGCTGTCCGAGGTCGCGGTGGCATAGCCCTTTTCCAGGCCGGGGCGCATCGCGTTGACCCAGCCGGACCCGGCGTCGGCCCGGCCGAGGATGCCGCAGAAGCCGCCGCACCCCGCCTGATAGTATTTGCCGTTCCAGCCTTCGAGAGGCAGGCGCACCTCGATGGAGATCGCCGGCAGGGCGGTCGCCCGGACCTCGCAATAGGCCGGCAGGGTCTCCGCCGCCGCGACCACGCGGGCGCTGGTGACGTGGCCGGCGGAAAACACCGTGTCACGCAGCGCTGTGCACTCCGCCTCGGTCTTGGCGGCTGGCTGCGCGGCGGCCGGCGCCGCCATGATGCCCGTCGTGGCGACCAGGACCACCGCCAGGGCCGCCGAAGCCAGACTTATCATTCTTATCATTATCCCTCCCCCCATGATTGTTTTTCGTCGGTGCGCAGTGTATCCGCAATCGCGGCCGATGACGACATCCCGGATGGCGTGCGGCGGGGACCGCTCCGCCATTTCCCACCCCATCAAACTTTCATGGCAGCCCTGTCCTTGACCTAATCGTCAATTGGATTTCCCTTTGGTCATCCGATCCCGTCAAAGCCGGAGCCATCATGGACGCCCCTTCCGTCACCTATCTGTTCGACACCCCCGACTTCGGCACGGTCACCCGTGCGGCGGAGGGGATTTTGTGGGTCCGGCTGCCGCTGCCCTTCGCGCTCAACCATATCAATCTCTACCTTCTCGAAAGCGAGACCGGTTGGACGGTCATCGACACCGGCCTCGGCGATCCCGGCACGGCCGAAGCCTGGGAGCGGGTGTTCGCGGCCCATCTCGGCGGCAAGCCGGTCGAGCGTGTCTTCGTCACCCATTTCCATCCCGACCACATGGGACAAGCCGGCTGGATGACCGAGCGCTGGGGCCTGCCGCTGACCACCAGCCGGACCGAATGGCTGATCGCCCGCATGCTGGCCTCGGACGATGGCGACGGCAGCCGCCACCGGGCCTCGAAGCTCTTCTACGCCAACTCCGGCGTGCCGGAGGACGTATCCTCCATCCTGACCAAGCGGGTCGACGGCTACCGCCGGGGCGTGACCCCGGTCCCGAACGCCTTCGAGCGGGTCAAGGACGGCGATGTCCTGACCGTTGGCGGGGTGGCCTGGGAGGTGACGGTCGGCCGCGGCCATGCGCCGGAACATGTCGGGCTCTACAGCGCCGAGCGGAACATCTTCCTGTCCGGCGACAGCATTCTGCCCCGGATCAGCCCGAATATCTCCGTCTGGCCGGCCGAGCCCGAGGCCGACCCGCTGCTCGACTTCATGGAGACATTGGATGAGTTCACCCGGCGGATGCCGGCGGACGTGACGGTGCTGCCGGCCCATGACGCCCCCTTCACCGGCTTCCACAACCGCCTGGCCGATCTTGCCGAGCATCACCGGCAAAGACTGACGGTGCTGGAGGAGGCGATGGCGGACCGGCCCCTGACCGCCTGGGACACCGTCTCGGTCCTGTTCCGGCCCGGCATGGACCCGCATCAGATGTCGTTCGCCCTCGGGGAGGCCATCGCCCATGCCCGCCGGCTGGTGGCGGAGGATCGCGCCGTCCTCGAAAAACCGGCGGTCGGCCCCTGGCTCTATCATCGGGGGTAGGGCTCCACGCCCAATCTGGCATGCTGCTTGCTTCGTCCGGTCGGTAACAAGATCCACCGGCCCGAGGAGCCACCGATGACCGCTTTGACCCCGACCCGTTTCGCGCCCGCCGCCGTCGCCGAAGCCACGACCGGCCTCAGTTCCCGGGATGGCCTCAGTTCCCGGGATGGCCTAAGTTCCCGGGATGGCCTAAGTTCTCGGGATGGCCTGGGCTCCCGCGAGGATCTGGACAGCCTTCACGCGCCGCGCCCGGTGTCACCGAAACTGCGCGACCCGAAGGTCGCGGTGAGCCGCCGCAAGGCACAGGAGCCGGTCCAGCGGCGATCCATCGAGGAGGAGGCGTCGCACCGCCGGATCTCCATGGCCCAATATCTGCGCGAACTGGAGACCGTCCGGCAGCGCCACAATCGCAAAGAGGTCAAGAACTCGGTCCTCGACGTGTCCAGCCGCGAGGTCGAAAACGTCATGCAGCTCTCGGCAAAGCTGCGGGGCCGTTATCTTGCGAAACTGCTGGATACGGCGGGTAACGGGAACCAGCCGGTAAGCGAAGCGGCGATCCGGGAACTGGCCCGCTGGCGGGATATGTATGAGGAGGTCGAACGAGGCATCGACGTGCTCCGAAACGCCATGGAGGAGGGCGATGTCGCCGTCCAAGGGGTGATGGGCCGGTAGGGCCTCCCCCACGATCGACCTGCCCGTCGATGTGCCCGTTTTTGGGTGCTATATGTCGTTTTTAGAATATTTTATCCGGGCCTCCGCCCGGGATCCGGGGCGCCCTATCGGCGCCCTTTTTCGTTCCCGAGGCTTGGTTTCCAAGGGCTGCGGCGCCAAAACGGTTTGACAGCCGGGCCGCACTCCCCGACCATGCAGTATGTCGTGAAATAATAAGAACACGACAGACGGTCGTGGAGTCACGACCAAAAGGAGAGGCTTGTCACCGGACCATGCGGCGCATGGACAGAGAACAACGAGGATATCCTCGGCGTGGCGGATTCACCGTTCGCCGAAGCGTGGCCGCTCGCCAGATGGCGGCCGCGATAAGGGGCTATCCGGTGCCGGTCATGACGATGGATTGCTAACGACGTGGGAGACCGTCAAATGCTGCGTAAACAGGGTGAACTTCATCCCCATATTCCCGAAATGGCGGACCAGCTCCGCCACGGAAAGATCGACCGGCGCGAATTCCTGAGGACGGCGACCCTTCTGGGCATGTCCGCGGGGGCCGCCTATGCCATGGCCGGGTCGATCACCGGCGAGGCGCCGATCCCGCAGGCGGCCGCCGCCGGCAAGAAGGGCGGCACGCTGCGTTTCGCCATGCGGGTCCAGGAAATGACCGACCCGGCGACGTTCTCCTGGGCGGAAATGTCCAACCAGGCGCGTCACATCGGCGAATTCCTGACGATCACCGGCCCGGACAACATCACCCGGCCCTACCTCGCCGAGAGCTGGAGCGCGTCCGAGGATCTCAAGACCTGGGAATTCAAACTCCGCAAGGGCGTCAAATGGAGCAATGGTGACGACTTCACCGCCGACGATGTGGTGTTCAACTTCACCCGCTGGCTCGATCCCAAGACCGGGTCCTCGAATATCGGCCTCTTCGCGACCATGGTCGAGGAAGTCGGCGAGGGCGACAACAAGACCAAAAAGATGGTCGACGGCGCCGTCGAGAAGGTCGACGACCACACCGTCCGCCTCAATCTGCGGGCGCCGGAACTGGCGATGCCGGAGAACCTCTACAACTACCCGACCATGATCATGCACCGGGACTTCGAGCAGAACGGCGCCGACCTCTCGAAATGGCCGGTTGGCACCGGCCCCTATGAACTGGTCGAATACAAGGTGGGCGAAAGCGTCCGGCTCCGCCGTCGCGAAGGCTATTGGGGTCCGGAGCCCTATCTCGACGAGATCCACTATATCGATCTCGGCGAGGAGCGGGCCGCCTGGGTCGCCGCCATCGCCTCCGGCCAGGTCGATGCGATCTATGAGGTCGATATCAGCCAGCTTGCGATCTTCGAGCAACTGCCGAACACCAAGGTGATCGAGGCGAAGACCGCGCAGACCGCCGTCGCCCGCTTCCAGATCAGCCAGGCCCCGTTCGACAACAAGAAGCTGCGCCAGGCCTTCGCCGCCGCGGTCGACACCAAGCAACTGCTGCAGTTGGCCTATCAGGGACGCGGCTTCGCGGGTGAGCATCATCATGTCTGCCCGATCCATCCCGAGTATTTCGAGCTGGACTTCCCGGCCCGGGACATCGCCAAGTCGAAGCGGCTTCTGGCCGAAGCCGGCTATCCGGACGGCGTCGAGATCTCGATCGACTACGGCAACACGACCGGCCCCTGGGAACAGGCCGCCGTGCAGGCCATGGCCGAACAGGTCAAGGAGGCCGGGATCGACCTGAAGCTCAACCCGATGCCGTCCTCGCAGTATTGGGAAGTGTGGGATTCGACCCCGTTCGGCCTGACCTCCTGGACCCACCGTCCGCTCGGCGTGATGGTGCTGAAACTCGGCTATATCAGTGGCGTGCCGTGGAACGAGACCCACTACGCCAATCCGGAGTTCGACCAGGCCCTGGAAGTCGCCGGCGGCATCCTCGACGTGGAGGAGCGGCGCAAGGCGATGGAGAAGGTCCAGGCGATCATCCAGGACGACGCGGTCATCACCCAGCCGCTGTGGCGCTCGGTGTTCAGCGCCGCCTCGATCAACCTCGAGAACATCGTGATGCACCCGACCAACTACCACCAGTTCAACGAAGTCTACTTCAAGAGCTGACGGGACGGCGGGGCCGCCGGAGCGATTCGGCGGCCCTTTCGCCGAGGCGACCCGCTTTGTCGAGGAAGCGGGTTCTCTCGGCGAAAGGGGTCGTTGTCCCACCGGGAAACGACACCGCACAGGAGACGCTAGATCTCCGTTGTCAGGTTCTGGGGGTTTTAGAGGGGAGAGGGCATGGTCGTATTCATCGCCAAGCGCCTCGGCTACATGGTTCTGACCATGCTCGTCGTGTCGATCTTGGTCTTCGTGATGCTGGAATTCTCTCCCGGCAATGTCGCCCGGAAGGTTCTCGGCCCCTATGCGACCCAGGAACAGCTGGCGATCTGGCTCGAAGCCAACGGCTACAACAACCCGCTTTGGGAACGCTATATCACCTGGCTCGGCAACGCGCTGACCGGCGATTTCGGCGATTCGATCATCTACAAGGTTCCGGTCAACGACGTGCTGTGGGACCGCCTCGGGAACACCGCGATCCTCGGACTCGCGGTGCTGGTCGTGATGGTGCCGATCGCGCTCACCCTCGGGGTTCTGGCCGGCATGAAGGAAGGGTCGGCGCTCGACCGGACGATCTCCATCACCTCCATCGTCACGACCTCGATCCCGGAATTCGCCTCGACCGTGTTCCTGGCCGCGATCTTCGTCTTCGGGCTCGGGCTTCTTCCGGGCACCAGCGCGATGACCAGCGGGTTCAATCTCGCCGAACTGGTGCTGCCGGTGATGGCGCTGGTCCTTTACGATTTCGGCTATGTCGCGCGGATGACCCGGGCCTCCATGGCCGAGGTGATGCAGACCCCCTATATCCGCACCGCGATTCTCAAGGGCCTGCCCTATTACAGGGTCATCGTGAAGCATGCGCTGCGGAACGCCCTGATCGCGCCCTTCACGGTCATCATGCTGCAGATCAACTGGCTTTTGTCCGGGGTGATCGTGGTCGAGTTCTTCTTCGCCTATAAGGGCTTCGGCGCCCTCTTGTTGGAGGCGTCCCTCCGGCAGGACATCTACATGATCGAGGCCTGCGCCATGGTCGCCGTGTTCGTCGCGGTCGGGACCCAGACCCTGGCGGACATCGGTTATATGTTCCTCAATCCGCGCATCCGGTTCTCTTAAGGGAGGGGTAGGCCATGACCGAACAGACCGTCGGCGGCGATACCGACATCCCGAAGCGCCCGCCCTGGTACGTCCGGGCCTGGAACGCCATCAAGCTGTTGCGCGAGACCACGGTCGGCATGATCGGTGTCGCCATCGTCGCCTTCTGGCTGTTGGTCGCGATGTTCGCCCCGCTGCTGACCGCCTATGACCCGAACGCGACGATCGCGCCCTTCCAGAAGCCCTTCGCCACGGTCGGCGAGAATTTCTTCCTACTCGGCACCGACCATCTGGGCCGAGACATCTGGTCCCGGATCGCCCACGGCTCCCGGACGGTGCTGTTCTACGCCCCGCTCGCGACGCTCTCGGCCTATATCGTCGGCATCCTGATGGGGGTTCTGGCGGGCTACCGGCGCGGCTGGTATGACGAGATCCTCTCGCGCATCTCCGACATCATCCTCTCCTTCCCGGTGCTGGTGCTCTATGTGATCGTGATCGCCACCTTCGGGGCGTCGGGCACCAATATCGTGATCGCCATCACCTTCGCCTCGGCGCCGGGCATTATGCGGATCGTCCGTGGGCTGGTCCTCGATCTGCGCAACCGCGACTATATCGCGGCGGCCCAGACGCGGGGCGAGAGCCCCTGGCGGATCATGCTGGTGGAATTGCTGCCCAACGCGCGCGGGCCGCTGATCGTCGATGCCTGCCTCAGGCTCGGCTATGTGACGATCACCATCGGGGTGCTCGGCTTCCTCGGCCTCGGCCTGCCGCCGCCGGATCCAGACTGGGGCGGCATGATCAACGAGAGCCGCAACATGGCCCAGGTGTTTCCGCACATGGTGATCTTCCCCTGCATCGCGATTTCGTCGCTGGTGCTCGGGCTTAATCTGATCGCCGACGGACTGCGGGAGATATCGCTCAATGACTAAGGATCTTCACGACGGCCGGACGCCCATTCTCGAGATCAAGGACCTCTCGATCTCCTATTTCACCCGGGCGGGCGAAGTACCCGCGGTGATGGACTTCAACCTGACGCTCTACGAGAACGAGACGGTCGGTCTCGTCGGCGAGTCGGGCTGCGGCAAGTCCACGGTCGCCATGGCCATCATGAACTACATGGGCAAGAACGGCGGCATCCAGGGCGGGTCCATCAAGTTCATGGGCCGCGAACTGACGACGATGCGCGACGAGGAGCTGCGCCTTATTCGCGGGTCCAAGATCGCCATGGTCTATCAGGAGCCGATGGCCGCCCTCAATCCGTCCATGACCGTCGGCAAACAGTTGATGGAAGTACCGCTGACCCACGAGTCGATCTCGGAGCAGGAGGCCTACGAGCACGCGGTCGAAACGCTGGCGAACGTCAAACTGCCCGACCCGAAGCGGATCATGGAGGCCTATCCCCACCAGATCTCCGGCGGTCAGCAGCAGCGGGTGGTGATCGCCATGGCGCTGATGTCGAAGCCGTCGCTGTTGCTACTCGACGAACCGACCACGGCCCTCGACGTGACGGTCGAGGCCGGCATCGTCGACCTGATCTCCGAGCTTTCGGAGAAGTTCGGCACGGCGAACATTTACATCTCCCACAATCTCGGGCTGGTGCGGGAGACCTGCGACCGGATCTTCGTGATGTATTCCGGCGACGTGGTGGAGGAGGGCTCGATCCCCGAGGTCTTCCGGACCATGCGCCACCCCTATACGCGGGGCCTGTTCGGCGCCATTCCGTTGCCGGGTTCGGACAAGAACGCCCGTCCGTTGCGGGCCATTCCGGGCCAACTTCCCCTGCCCTATGCCCGGCCGGAGGGCTGCAATTTCGGCCCGCGTTGCGACCACTTCAAGGCGGGCACCTGCGATCTGCCCCCGATCCCTCACGATGTCGTGCCGGAGGACATGTCCCAGGACCCGCCGGGCGGCCATCGGGTCCGCTGCAAGCGTTGGCGGGACATCGATTGGGACGTCCTGGCCGCCGACCAGGCGCCGCGAGAGGGCGTCGCGCCGGGCGACCCGGTGCTGGTCGTCGACCATATGAAGAAATACTACGAGCTCTCGGACACGTCCTTGAAGGCGCTCCTCTCCGGCGGGACCACCCGTTATGTGAAGGCCAACGAGGATCTCTCCTTCGACGCCCGCAAGCAGGAAACGGTGGCCATCGTCGGGGAATCCGGCTGCGGCAAGTCGACCTTCGCCAAGGTTCTGATGGGTCTGGAAACCGCGACCGAGGGCCGGATCATGTTCGGCAATACGGATATCGGCGGCATCGACGTCGAACACCGCACGAAGGACCAGATCTCCAAACTGCAGATGGTCTTCCAGAACCCGAACGACACGCTGAACCCGGCCCAGACCGTCGGCGACCAGATCGGCCGGGTGATCAAGCTGTTCGGTGTCGAGCAGGACCCGGAACGTATCCGCCAACGGGTGATGCAGTTGCTCGACACCGTCAAACTGCCGCGGGCCTTCGCGACCCGCAAACCGCGCCAGCTCTCCGGCGGTCAGAAGCAGCGGATCGGAATCGCCCGGGCCTTCGCCGGCAATCCGTCCATGGTGATCGCCGACGAGCCGGTCTCGGCCCTCGACGTCTCCGTCCAGGCGGCGGTGACAGAGCTTCTGATGGACATCCAGCGGGATTATGGCACCACGCTGCTGTTCATCTCCCACGACCTCTCGGTGGTTCGCTATCTCTCGGACCGGGTCGTGGTGATGTATCTCGGCCAGATCATGGAGCAGGGCGACACGGACGAAATCTTCGCCCCGCCCTATCACCCTTATACCGAGGCACTGCTGTCCGCCGTGCCGATCGCGGATACCAGCGTCGACAAGCGGAAGATCATCCTGGAAGGCAACCTGCCCTCCGTGGTCGACCCGCCGAAGGGCTGCCCCTTCGCCAGCCGCTGCCCGCGCAAGATCGGGGCGATCTGCGACGAGCAACGCCCACCGGCGCATCAGATCAGCGAAACCCACCAGATCGCCTGCCATATCCCGCTGGACGAACTGAAGAAGGTCCCGCCGGTGTTCTTCAAGGTCGCCGACGGCGAGCCGACGGAACCGGCGGCGGCGCCGGCCGAGTGAAGCGATTCATGGAACCGGCGGAAGGCCGTTAGTCTTCGACGGTGATTCCCTGGCGTGCCAGGTGGGCATGGATCTCGGCGATCACCCGCGCCTTGTCCTTGCCGCCATTGGCCCTCGCCCGCTCAAGCAGGGCGACGGCCATACTGTCGTTGGGAATGCCCATCTGATGCTTGGCGAGCCGTTCGGCCCCGTCCAGCACCTCCGGATCGACCCGCTGGCGCAGCGCGCGGATCTGTCTCAACGCCTCCCGCTTGGTCTCGGCGGTGGGGGGAGTCTTGCGACCCGCCCCGGCCCCGTCGCCGCCATCGACGGGCGTCTTCGCTTTCGCGGCCCCGGGCTTCTTGGCCGTCTTGCCGCTCTTTCCGTTCTTGAAGATCCCGAACATGGTACCGCCGTCCTCCTGCTGACCCCGAAGAGCTTAACCCATCTTCGGGTCTGGCGCATCTTCCGGGGGCCTGCCATCATCCCCGGCCATACGACCGCGGAACCGCTCGACGATGATCAAGCAATTATTGGGCCGAAAGGAAAAAGCCCCGTCGGAAACCAATATCCGCTGCTGTCGCTGCGGTGGCCAGGCGGTGCTGACCTTCGGCATCGACCGGCGTTTCCTGCCCTATTATCCAGTGCCCCATCACAAGACTTATCGCGCGGCCGGCCGGCGCTCCGTGCTGCTTGCCTTCTGTGCGGCCCACGGCCGGGAGTCGGCCCTGGCCTGGCCGGGGCTCGCCGCCTGCCCGCTCCAGCCGGTGCACGGCCATCATGTGGCCGGCAGGGCGGCGATCGAGAAGCTGAAGACCCTGTTCAACCGACCCGATATCGCCAAAAAGGTCTACGAGATCTGGCAGCAGGCCTCGGAGACGCGGGGCTTCCCACCGCCGCGCAAGAGCACCCGCCGCCTGCTGCCGATGCCCACGCCGCTGAAACACACCCCCGTCGGCCCGCCCGAATCGGCACCCCATGTGAAAGAGACGCGGCGATCGATGTTCAACGTGGTCGAACCCGGGGACGACGACTAAACGACAAAAACGGTTTGCGCGTGCCCGCGACCGTGCTAACGAGCGGGTATGTACTTCTTGACGATCCTTCTGAAGGCACTGGCGAAGTGCCTATTTCTCCGACGACGACGTCCCGCCTGAGGACGCGGCTCCGTGGCGCGCGTCCGATCCCGCCCGCGTGTTTTTCCTCCCGCGTGTTTTGTCGTTCGTCACCAGGATCTCTTTCCATGTTCATCGCCCTTGAGCGGCCCGCCGACGGGCCCGCCATCGAAACCTTGCTCGACCGGGCCTTCGGGCCGAACCGGCACGGCCGGACCGTCTATTCCCTACGGGACGGGGTCGCCCCCGCCGTCGGGCTCTGCTTCACCGCCCGCCCGGCCACCGACCAGCCGATCAGCGCCGTCTTGCGCTTCTGGCCCGTCACCGCCGGCGGTGAGCCGGCGCTGTTGCTCGGCCCGTTGGCGGTGGATCCCCATTTCGCCGGCCAGGGATATGGGCGTGCTTTGATGCGTCATGGGATCGACGCGGCCTTCGACCGGGACTGGCGGGTCATCGTCCTGGTCGGCGAGGCGGCCTATTACGGGCCCTTCGGATTCAGCGAGGATGCGGCACGGGGCCTCGACCTTCCCGGGCCGATGACGCCGGGACGCTGTCTGATGGCGCTCACCGCGGACGGCGAACCGCCGCGGGCCGGAACGATCTCGAGGGCGGAGCCGGAAGCGGACCAAGCGGGACGCCGCGCCCACGGCTGATCCCTACGGCTGATCCCCACGGCTAATCCCCACGGCTGATCGGGTTAGATCAGATCCACACTACAATACTGGACATCGGCGGCGAGATAGGTGGGACCGGTCGACTTGTCGTCGACATAGCCGACCTCCTCCTTCTGAAACACGCCGATCGCGTAGGCCGCCTCCCAATTCTCCGCCGCCAGCGGCAGCAGAATGCGACGGCCGTAATAGGAAACGCTGCCGCCCCGGAGCACCGGCCCTTCGGAATACTCCGCCATGCGGTCCTCGACGACCTTAAGATAGCGTTCGGTCATATCCCGGGCATGATCGGCGGACAGGAATTCCGGAAACAGCTTGTCGACGGGATTGGACGGGAAGTTCTCGCGCACCTGATCGCCCACCAGCGCGACACGGAATTCGCGTGCCTCGGTGATCTGGGCCAACCAGATATAGGGCATGACCCCTTCCCTGCCCAAGAGGACGGGATCCAGATCGATCTTCGGGGGAATTTTGTCCGGCCCCGGTCTGGCCATGCGCCAGACCCGCAACAGCGCGGCCAACTTGGGGCTGTCTTCGACCCGTTTCAGAAACTCCGTCGCCGGCACGATATGCCCCCGCTCGCTGTTCCTACCCGCCCATTTCTCGCATGGCACAGGAAACGGGACAATAGCGGCGTCGCAAGCGCTTTAGCTATCTTCGCCGTCGTCGCCCTCCTCATCGTCGGGGCCGACCGGCGCGGACTGATCCTCGCCCTCCCCTTCAGGCGCCTTGCCGAAATAGAAGACCTCGCATTTCGTGGTCCCGTCCTTGAGGAAGTAGTAGGAGGTGTCCGGGTCGGATACCCGATTGGGGTCCCGCAAATTCCATTTCCCCTGGGCGATCCCGAGGCGCCCGCGCCCCCGGTCGCCGACGAACTCGATCACCAGGCGGTTGCGCCGCGCCTGATTGAATTCCCCGTTCGAACAGAGGTTGGAGAGCACTTTCGACCGTTCGCCGACATCCCAATAGGGTGCCGTGGTACGCTGCAGAATGCGCGAGTTGCTGCGGTCGTCCACCTGAGCCCGAACGGCCGCCGGCGCCGCGAACAAGGCCGCGACCAGAATAATGAGTGCCACTTTCGTCACTGTCATCACGTCGACTCCGAACCAGCCCGTTGACCGACTGCCCCATCACGCGCCCATATACCCCTCATAGGTATTGATCTCCGCGCCGAGCACAAGGCCCCAATTGGGTTGGGGGTTCTCGTGCATCAGGCGAACCGCAACCCTGGGAGCCCCCCTGAGCCATGCCAAGCCGAGCGAGGCCCTCCCCGCCAACGGATGGCGCCGCCTTCGCCGCTCAGGTGCGGCAGGCGCTTGCCGTGGGCCGGCTCGATCTCGCGTTGCAGGCGAGCGCCGGCTGGGCAGCGACCGCACCGTCCACGCTCCGCCCCCGCATTCTGCTGAGCGGTCTGTGTCATCGTTTGGGCGCGTTCAAGGCATCGGCGCGGCAAGCCGAACTGGCGAGCGCCCTCGACCCCAGCGTCGCTCGACCGCTGGACGCCCTCGGCGTGCTGGCCGCCGACCGGGGGGAGGCCGAAACGGCGTGCCGCTTCGCCAATGCCGCCCTGCGCCGAAGCCCCGCCGACGCGGCGCTCCTGACCAATTTCGGCTCCGCCCTTAGACTGCTCGGCCGGACCGCCCGCGCCGTCCGGATTCTGACACGCGCCAGAGCCCTCGCGCCGGACCCGGCGGACGGCGCGGGCAAGGAAGCACTCTACAATCTGGCCAATGCCCTGAGCGACAACGCCCCCTCCCGGGCCATACGGCTCTTCGCGACGGGTGTGGCCGCCTGCCCGGCGCACGCCAAGGCGCTGGGCAATATGGGGTATCTCCTGAACCTGTTCTCCCGGGGCCGGGCCGCGGAGCGGGCCCTATCCGCCGGCCTGGCGCTGGCACCGGACGAGGCGGCCGGCATGCTCAATCTTGGAAACAGCTTCCGCGATGCACGTGATTTCGAGACGGCCGCCCGGTTCTACGACCGTGCCCGCGCTCTCGATCCGTCCCTGGACGCCGCGACGATCAACCGGTTCGACGTCGCCCTGCATGGCGCCGATCTGGAGACAAGGCAGCGGCTGCAGCCCGAGATCCTCGCCCATGTCGCGGACGCCGTCGCGCGGGGCGAGCCCGGCCTCGTCGCCCCGATCACGCTGTTGCATCTGCCGGTCACACCGCATCTGCGCCGGCGGCAGGCCGATCTGCTCGCCCGCGCCCTTCTGGCGAAGGCCCAGTCTCTCCCCGCCCAGTCTCTCCCCGCCCGGCCTGTTACCCGGTCCGGCCCGCTCACCGTCGGCTATCTGTCCGGCGATTTCCGGGATCACGCCATCGGCCATTTGATGGCGGGACTGTTCCCCGCCCATGACCGGCAGCGGGTCCGGGTCGTCGCCCTCTCCACCGGACCCGATGACGGCAGCCGCTATCGCCGCACCTACGAACGCCGGGCGGACCGGTTCATCGACGCGGCCCTGATGACCGACCAGGACCTGGCGGCGGCGGTCGTGGCCGAAGGGGTCGACATCCTGGTCGATGTCAGCGGCCATACGAAATTCGACCGGCTACCGGTTGTGGCCGCCCACCCGGCCCCGGTGACGGTCCATTTTCTCGGCTATCCCGGCCCGGCCGGCGCGGGTCTCGTCGATTGGATGATCGCGGACCCGGTGCTGGCGGAGGAGGAGACGCATCTGTCGACCCCGCTCGCCATCCTGCCCGACTGCTATCAGGCGAACGACCGCCAGCAAGAAATCGGCAGGGCCGGGGAACGCCGGGACCACGGGCTGCCCGAGGGTGCCTTCGTGTTCGCCGGGCTGGTGGCGCCGGCCAAGCTCGGCCCGGAAACCCTTGATCTCTGGGTCGCCACCGTGTCCCCGCTGGACAACGCGGTCCTCTGGCTGCTGTCGCCCGGACCCGCCGGAGAGAAAATCCTCAGCGCCTATCTCGCGGCAAAGGGCCTGGCGGCGGAGCGGGTGATCTTCGCCCCGCGCGCACCCAAGCCGGACCATCTCGCCCGCCAGAAACACGCCGATCTGGCCCTCGACAGCCTGATCTATGGCGGCCACACGACGACGAGCGATGCCTTGTGGGCAGGCCTGCCCGTCCTGACCGTGAAGGGCGACGGCTTCGCCGCCAAGGTCGCGACCAGCCTGTTGACCGCCATCGGGCTCCCAGAGTTGATCGCCACCGACCAAGCGGATTTCACCGCCCGGGCGCAGGGCTATGCGCGGAACCCCGACGCGCTCGCCACCCTAAAGCAAAGACTCGCGGCCCAGCGGCTGACCACGCCCCTGTTCGACACCGCGCGGTTCGCCAGCCATATCGAGGATGCCTATGAGGAGATGGCCCACCGGGCCCGCAAGGGAGAAAAACCTTCGACCTTCAGGATCGCGGCCCGGGACTGACTAACCCAGATACCACCAGGCGATGCCGGTGGAGATCATCGACGACAGGCTGAGCGAGATGAAGAACGCCACCCGGCTGCCGATCAGGCCCGCCCGCTCGTCGATCAGTTCGGATTCCCGCTCATGGTTGGTGATCTGGGTCTCGGTCAGTTGGAAGCGGAAGATCGCGTCCTGATATTCCTTCTGGTCCCGGTCGAACAGATCGTGCCGCTCGAACACCGATTCGAGATCCTTCAGGGTGCCTTCCTGGACGGAGGTTTTCAGCTTTTCCTTCAGCTCTTTTTTGCGGCTCGGCCGCAGGATGTTATCCAACCCCGGTTCGAGCAGCTTGGCGAAGAGATTGGTCAGCGCCGGCAGCGGCCCGGCGGGCGCGCGCTCCTCGATCTGGACCAGGAAGCGCAGACCGGCGAGGCTCTTCTTGAAGAGGTCCTCGTCGTCCATCCCTTCCAGGAAGCCGAGCGAGATGTCCTTCCGCCGCGACAGCACGAAGGCGACGATGTGCCGGTCGAGCGGCATGGTCGATTCGCCCTGGGCCTTCTGGGCCAGTTCCTCGAGTACCGGCAGAAGATTGTCGGCCCGGAAAATCATGTGGTCGCGCAACAGCGGGCTCTGACACCGGGCCGCCGGTTGCATCTCATAGAGAATGCGCTCGACCCCGAAGCCCCAGCCCTTCCGCGAAACCAGCGCCTGTGACTTGCCGAGCAGGCTATGGGCGCTGACGAAATGGTCGCTTTCGGGCTGGTTGCCGAGCCATTTGATGGGCAGGGAGCCCCGGATGAGATCGCGGACCGCCTCGCGCCGATTGCGGTCCTCCATCAACATCGCCAGCGCCGTGCCCAAGCCGATCGGCATATAGGCGGTGCCGTTGATGAAAAGCGGGGCATAGGGGTGCATCGCCATACAAACCTGGCACAGCACCTCCGGCATCTTGTCCGGGTCTTCCGCCTTCGGGTCGGAGATCATCGCCTCGAGCTCGTTCCACAATTTCTCGTCGTCGACGCCACGGTTGATCCAATTCTTGAACTTCCGGCTCTTGACGAAATCGAGTGCCTGCCGGGGATTGTGATAGGTCCCGAGCGCGACCGACATCGCCTTGATGTTGACGTGGTTGGTACCGTCGAATTCCAGCGGCCAAGAGGCGGTCCGGGGAATGTGGACCTTGTTCTTCGGCGAATTGCCCTTGAACCACCCCTCGATATCCATGATGGACCAGCGGTCCCGCGGGTCGTCCTGCAGCATCCCGCGCAAGAGTTCGAGCAGGGACTGCGGCAGCTTCCGCTGCTCGGTGATGGTCATGAAGCTGCCGCCAGCGACGCGTTTCTTGAACGTGACTTCGTCCCGGACGTTCTGCAGTGGATGACGCCCGGCCAGCATGAAGATCGCGGTCATCGCCAAGGCGTACACATCGTCCGAGATGGTGGGTTCGCCCCTTGCCTCCGGAATCGCCAGCCCCCGGTCGGGATGCTCGAACATTTCCGGCTGATCGAGGCCGGCCGGAATCGAGCAGCATTCGCGGAATACAAACTTGCCTTTGCCGTCATGCCAGACGCTGTCCGGCCGGATGCCGCCATGGGCGATCCCGAGTTGCCCCAAGGAACTGAGCATCGAGACCCCGGGCTTCAGGAAGTTCTCGATCAGAATCTTGTCGGGCACCGGCACCATGTCGTAGCCGGCATCGGTGATCTTCTGATCGTCGGGCCGCTTGAAAATACAGATCAGGCGTTCGCCACCCGCCGGGGGCCACGGACTGATCGACCAGTCCTCAAGCTTCATCAGATGGTTGACCGCGGTGCCGCGCAAAGCCCGCAGGGACCGGATGCGCAGGGGATATTCCGGCTCGGTGATGGTCGCGACGAAGCGCCCGGTCTGCCCCAGTCGGGGGGTCGCCTCGAAGGCGGTCACCCCGGTCCTGTTGAACTCCGGCAACGGCTTGGACGGATTGATGTCAAAGCTGGCATCGACGATCGCGGCGTTTTCGCCCCGTTTGCCGACATCATCTTCTTCAACCGCCGCCATTCAGATCCATCCTTTATCGGGTTTCCTATCCCGGCCGCCGCCTCACCTGTCAATTTACCGCCGACACGCGCCCGACGCGACCAAAAACCAAGCCACCCCGTTCGCGGCAGGTTGCGATTGCCAGGCCCGGCAAACCCATTACCATGGTTCGGCGCTGTCCGCCGCCAGAACCGGACCGATCAAGGGGCAGCGAGAATACGGAAGAACGGGGCAGCTTCGTGACGATCCAGGCAAAACAACAACTTACCTTCATCTATACCTATGACCTCGACGGCAGTGCCCGGTTCCTGTCGGACGTGTTGGGGCTGGAGCAGGTCCTCGACCAGGGCGCATGCCGGATTTTCCGGGTCGCCGGGACCGCCTTTCTCGGCGTCTGCGCCCGCGAGAACCGGCACAAGGAGCCGAACGGCATCGTCTACAGCTTCGTGGTCGACGATGTGAACGCCACCTGCCGCGCGCTTGCCGACAAGGGTGTCATTCTGGAAGCCCCGCCGGCCTATAGCGAACAGTTCAAGGTCTACAGCGCGTTCTTCCGCGATCCGAACGGGTATATGTTCGAGGTTCAGAGTTTCGCCGATCCCGATTGGCCGGAACCCTGATCCCGCATACGCATCGGGACGGAATAAGGCCGTCCCATGGGAAAGGGTGATGTCGCAGGATCTCAGCCAGGATAAGCCGAGCGAGGAAACCGGCCTCCGCCGCATCACCCAGGAGAAGCTCGACAAGGCGCTTCTCCTGCACAAGGACTATCTCGCGCGAAAACGCGGCGGGGTACGCGCCAATTTCAAGATGGCGGATCTGAGCTATCTCGATCTCTCGAAACAGGATCTGTCGGATCTGGATTTCACCGGCGCCAACCTGACCGGCTGCAATATGAAGGGGATCAAGGCGGTCGGCTCGGTGTTCTTCTGCGCCAATCTCACCAAGGTCCGCATGGCCAATTCCAGACTCGCCCGGACCGACTTGCGCGGTGTCAAACTCCGCCAGGCCAACCTCGACCGGTCCGCCCTGCTGGAATGCGATCTGCGCGACGGGATCCTGCTCAACGCCCACAAGGGCGAGCTTATTCCGATGAAGACCGATGACGAGCCGGTCGCCCAGATGAACGAAATCAAGGCGCGGCGCTCGGACTTCACCGGTTCCAAGCTCTCCAACTCCTTCATCGTCCAATCCGATCTCAGCGACACCATCATGCGGCGGGTCAAGTTCATCCGCGCCGATCTGTCGAACGCCAATCTGACCGGCAGCAATCTCGAAGGGGCCGACCTGTCCCACGCCAATCTCGAAGGGGCGGTGCTGCACGGCGCCATCCTCTCCCAATCGACCCTGAACTCGACCAATCTCAAATCGGCGGAGATGGTCGGGGCGATCCTCGACGAGGTCGACCTGTCGCTGGCCACCAATCTCGAAAGCGCCCATTTCGCCCGGCGGCTCAACGAGCTGGAAGGAGATTTCCGGGCGAAGGTCGACAGCCATATCGCCTGGATCAAGAGTTCGGGAAAGGAGGGGGAGCGGCTGGACCTCTCGAAGGTCGACCTCACGGGCCAGGACCTCAGCAAGCTCAATCTGTCCGGCGCCGTCTTCCGCTTCGCGGTCATGCGGAACGTGAAACTCGGCGGCTGTTCGCTGGTGATGTCCGATCTCGCCTTCGCCGATTTGCGCGGCGCCGATCTGACCGGGGCCGATCTGCGCGGCATCAGCCTTAGCCGGGCGACGGCGACCGGGGCGACCTTTACCGGCAGCGACATCACCCCCGTCCCGGTCGAAGGCTCAACGGTGGGCTTCTGGCCCGCGCAACTGGACCGGGCCCGCTTCGACACCTGCAATTTCCAAGGCACGCAGTTGCAGGCCGCGAACATGGAAGGGGTCACCTGCCGCAAGGCCGACTTCCGGGGCGCCGACCTTCGGAACGTGATCCTGCTGGACGCGGTGATGGAGGGGGCGGACCTCCGGGACGCCCAGATGCAGGGCGCCGACATCCGGGGCGCCATCGGCATTCAGGAATAGCGCAGCAGATCTTCCAGGGCCGTGGTGAACGCCGCCGCGAACCGCGCCCGGTCCATCAACGGTGAGGCGGAGAGGATTTCCCGAACGGCCCGGCGTTCCGGCGGGTCGGCGGCCAACCTCCGGGCCGCCGAGACGAAACCCGCCCTATCCTCGGCCACCCAATCGGGCCGGCCGATCGCCGTCAGCAGGCTGGCGCCGACCCTGGCCGCATGGCGCGTACCCCGCAGGGTCACCACCGGCACCCCCATCCACAGCGCCTCGCAGGTTGTGGTGGTGCCGTTATAGGGAACCGAGTCGAGAGCTACCGTCACCCGGTCGTAGAGGCCGAGATGGCCCGACGGCGCGTCGACCCAGCCGACCGCCTCGACCCTGTCCCGATCGATGCCCGCATCGGCGAAGGCGGCGCGGAACACCTCTCGCGTCCGGGGGTCGTCGAAGGAGCCGGACTTGGCGAACAGACGGGAACCGGGTACGGCCTCGAGGACCTCGGCCCACAGGGCGACCGTCGCGGGGCCGAGCTTCTTGCGGTTGTTGAAGGAGCCGAAGACGACACCGTCCGGACCGTCGCCCGGCGGCGGCGAGTCTTCCGGCGCGCCATAGCAGAGGAACGGGACCGGCAGACGCACGAGGGTTTCGGCATGGCAGCGGTCTGCGGCTCCCCCCGGATCGGCCACCACGTCGGTCAGCCGGAAATCCATCGCGTCGAGACCGGTCGTCCCCGGATAGCCCAGCCAAGTGCCCTGGACCGGTGCCAAGCCGAGCGCGAAAGCGGTCAGCCGATTGCGCCCCGTATGCCCCGCGAGATCGAGGGCGATATCGATCTCACGGCCCCGGACAAGCGCGGCCAACGCCCGGTCGTCGAGCCCGACCGTCTCCACATGGTCCAAGGCGAGGGCACGGAGGGCCGCCGTCATGCGGTCCCCGCCGCGCTGCTCGGCGAACAAAGTGACCGCGACCCGGTCGGGATCGAGCGCCTCCAGGAGGGGTTTGACGAAATAGGCGACGGAATGGGTCCGGAAGTCTCCGGAAAACAGGCCAAGTCGGACCGGCCGGGATTTGCCGCGCGGTCCCTTCGTTCCCGTCGGGACGCGGACCCCGGTGAAGCGGCGCGCCCAGGCCCGGCTTTCCCGGTCGAGGTCGGCCTCGGTCGTTGTGTCGAGGCATTGCAGGGCGAACAGCCGGTTGCCGCCCTGGGCGGCGCTAAGCTGCGGCAGGGCGGCGGCCCGGTCCATGGCCGCCAGGGCCTCTTCAACCAAACCCTGGTCGAGCCGCAGCATACCAAAAAGGTCGAGACCGTCCGCATCGTGGGGATCAAGCAGGAGGGCCTTCTCGACGAGACTGGCGGCGTCTTCCAGCCGGCCCCGTCCTTTGACGACCAGGGCGAGGTTCTTGAGGCTCTCCCGCGTGGCCGGGGCGAGGGCCAGCGACAAGGTGAGATAGGGTTCCGCCCGGCGCGGATGGTCGAGCCGCATGAACAGAGCCGCCAGATTGGTATAGGCCGGGTGAAAAGCCGGGCTGGTCTCGATCGCCAGGGCATAGCCACGGATCGCCGCCGGTTCGAGGCGCTGCCGCCCCGCCTCGTTGGCCGCGTTGAACAAGGCCACCGGATCCCCGACCGCCCGGGTGAGCGCGGCCACGACCGCCGTTGAAGACGGTTCGGCCTCGGCGAGGCTCAGCCAGGCCGTCGGATCGGCCGGATCCAGGGCGATCGCCCGCCGCGCCATGGCGGCCTTGCGGGGGGACAACAAGGCCGGTGTCTGCAACAGGGCGGTCCGGGCGAAGGACGCCTCGTCCGGCGCCGCCGCAACGGCCCTCAGGACCAACCCCAAGCCCAGATCGGGTTTGCCGGCCGTCAGCAGCACTTGGCCGAGAAGATGCAGCGCGTCCGGCTGGTCCGGAAGGGCCGTCAGGACCCTTCGATACCCCTCTGCCGCCTCCGCCAAGGCCCCGGTTCGGTGGGCGGCCAAGGCCTCCTGCAGCACCCGGTCGAGATCCGTCCCGGTGGTCATTCGCCCTCTCCCTCACCCTCTCCCCCGAGGGCCGTGGGGACCGTGATGTCCGCCGGACTCTCACCCAGACAGGCACGCTGCCAAGCGGCCCGATAGCCCGCCTCCAGATGCCGTGTGTAGGCGGCGGGGTCGAGGACCGGGCTGGTGAGGAGATCGGCCCTAAGCCCGGCGCGATAGTCCGCCAGCCGCCGCCCGTCCCGCGCCAGGTCCGCCGCCAATCGCACATAGTCGTCCTCGCTCCCGGCGATTAGTTCACGATGTCCGATGGCGGACAGGAAGCAGGCGGCGACACGGCCAACGAAACTCTCGCCCGCGAGCGTGACCACCGGCACCCCCATCCACAGCGCCTCGAAGGTGGTGGTCGAACCGTTGAAGGGAAAGGGATCCAGCGCGACGCTCATCCCGCCGAGGCTGGCGAGATGGTCCTCGATACCCAGGCGTTGCGCGTCGAGTCGGACCCGGTGAGCCGGAATTCCAGCCGCTTCCAGCCGTTGCGCCATGGCCGCCTTCACCCCGGGCTCGCCCAACATTTCACGATAGCGGAGCACCAGTTCCGCCTCCGGCACCGCCGCCATCGCCCGCGCCCACAGGCGCAGGGTCGCCGGGCTCAGTTTTTGTAGCGCGTTGTAGCTGACGAAGCGCGGCGGCCCCTCCGGCACGGGCCCTGGATCGACCTTCGGCGGCGCGTCGTGAAGGTAGAAGCAGGGCAGCCGCAACAGGGCCTCGGTGAACCGCTCGCCATGGCCCTCCGGATGGAGCACCGGGTCGGTGACCCAGTAGTCCGCGTTGGACAGCGCGCTGGAGGCGATGTCGTGATAGCTGATCTGCACCGGAGCCGCGCGGTGCGCCAGCAGGGCGGCCTGGTTCTCGCCCGTATGCCCCGCGAGCACCACCAGGATGTCTGCGCCCAGCGCCCGAACGGCGTCCGCGAGAGCCACCGTCGAGTGTCCCGCCATCGACCGCCAGCTTTCACAGTGGCTCTTGATCCGGGTAGTCAGTGGCGATTCACGGCCGGCGACATCCAGCACATGGACCGCGAAGGCGGCGCGGTCGTGATGGGCGAAGACCGGCACCATGTTGCGGCCCACCGGGTGATCCCGGAGATCGGCGGAGACATAGACCAGGTTGAGCCGACGCCCCGGATCGGGCGTGGCTGGCGGCATCGCCCGTTTGGAACCGTCGAAGGGCGCCATGACCTCGGCGATGGCCCTGTCCCGTTCGGCGAGGGTGAGATCGTCGCGATAGGTCAGGGCGAAAACAAGGTTTCCGGCCCACCCGGCCTCGGTCGGCCTCACCCGCAAGGCCTCGCGGTAAAGGGCGCATCCCCGCTCCGCCTCGCCCCGCTGCAACAGCGCGCCCCCGGCATTGGACAGCAGATACGGGTCGGCGGGCCGCAGGGCGAGCCCCCGCTCCGCGAGGCCCAGTGCCTGATCGAGCAGACCGTCGATCTTGGCCGATGCCGACGCGTTGGCGTAGAGGACCGCCTGATCCGGGGTCATGGCGATAGCCGCACGCCCGAGGCGGTGCGCATAGGCCAGCTTGTCCTGTATCTCGGCGGCCACCGCCAGATTGGAGAGTGTGACCGCATCGGGCAGGAGTCCGAGAGAAAGCGTGGCGCTGCGCCCCGCCACCGCATGCATCCGATAGAGCTTGGCGATCCCGAACAGGCTGGTCCAGACGACCCCGTTATCCGGTTCCAGGGCGACAGCGGCGAGCCCGCAGCGCAGGTGCGCACCGATTTCCGCCAGGTTGGACCAACAGGCCGCGGCCCCGGGCGCATGACGCAGGGCGATGACGAGATCCTCCACCGCCCCATGGACGTCGCCGGCCTGCCGCCGCCCGGTGGCCCGGATCGAGCGCAAACCCGGATCGCCTGGGTTCAGCGCCACTAGCCGGTCCAGGGTCGGCAGCGCCTCCGCCTCCCGGGCCTCGGCCATGGCGATGCGGAGAGACAGAAGCAGCGCCCGCATCTGCGCCAGATCGAACTCCAACACCTTCCCGACCAGCCGGCCGGCATCCGCCGTGCGGCCCTCCACGATCAATCGCTCGGCGGCGTCCAAAACCTCATCGATCGTCGGCATGAGCCGTCTCCCGCAGCATCTCTGCGGTGATTGCGGTCGGTGCCTGACCCGCCCTTGCCCGCGCCGCCATGATCCGGTAGGCGGCCTCCATCCAGCGGGCGTGACGGATCGGATCCATCAGGGCCGACCGGCGGATGCGGTCCCGCAAGCCCACCCGGATCTCGGAAAGGCGGGACGGGTCGGCCAGAAGGTGCCTTGCCACCGCGACATAATCGCCAGGGGTTTCCGCGATCCAATCGGGTTGTCCCAATTCGGTCAGCAGCGACGCCCCAACCCGGGAGACGAAGCGGTCGCCGCGCAAGGTGACGACGGGCACCCCCATCCACAGGGCCTCGAAGCTGGTGGTGGAGCCGTTGAAGGGGAACGGGTCGAGCGCGACGTCTATCCGGTTCCAGACGTCCAGATGCCGGGTCCGGTCGTCGTCGGCCGCCAGCACGATCAGCCTTTCCGATGCCGGCCCGAGCGCGGTTTTGATCCGGTCGATGATCCCCGGATCCTGGAAGTATCGCTTGTACTTCACCATCAGATGGGCGTCGGGGACCGCTTCCATCACTTGCCGCCACAGCGAAAGACAGCCCTCGGACAGCTTCGCCGGATTGTTGAGTGAGCCGAACACCGGGTATCCCGTCCGCAGCATCGGCAACGGGGCGACGGCCCCTTCCTCCTCAGGCACTTCATGGCAATAGAAGGTCGGCAGCAGCACCGGCGCCTCGTCGCCGGCCTCCGCCGCGATGCCGTCGCCGGTCAGCACCGGGTCACTGATCCGGTAGTCGACCGCCGACATCCCCGACGGCTGGAGATCGTGCCACCAGACCTGCAGCGGGGCCGGGCGGTGGGCTGCGACAAGCGGCAATCCATAGGCCGTGTGTCCGGCGAGCGTGACCAGAATATCGAGATCGTCGGCGGCGATGCATCCCGCCACCTGCGCGTCGGTCATGCCGGAACAGTCGCGATAGCGTCCAGCCCCGCCCACCTTGAGGGCCATGGCCGACCAGATGTCGTCCTGCGGCCTCAGGGAATAGACGAAGGCTGAGACGGCCTTCGGATCGTGGGCCGCGATGACCGGCAGAGTGTTCCGGCCGACCGGATGATCGCGGAAATCCTGAGAGAGATAGCCGACGCGGAGAGGTCCCGGACGGTTCTTGGCAACCGGGGCCGACGCCGGGATTCCGGCGGCATGCCGTCCGGCCCAGTCCTTGGTTGCGGCCGCGACGCTGGCGCTGGTCTGCGTCTCGTCATAGGCCAGCGTGAACAGCATGTTCGAGCCGACCGCCGGGGCTTCCGGAGAGGTCCGCTCCGCCGCCGCCTGCAGCGCGACCGCCTCGGTCGACCGACCCAGAAGAATAAGGCAGGCCGCCGCCGCCGAGAGGGCGGCCGCCTGATCCGGCTGACCTTTGAGACTCCTTTGGGCATGCTCCAGGGCCGCGCTGACCTTGCCGAGGGCCTGTAACGCGACGGAGAGATTGGTGCGGGCGGCGAGATTGTCCGGCTGCCCGTCGAGGACGGCGCGGAAAGCGGCACTCGCCTGGATCGCCTTGCCCAGGGCCATCGCCGCCATCCCCTCGGCCATGCGGGCCTCCAGATGATCGGGCGCCAAGCGACGGGCGCGCATGGCGACGGGGAGCGCCCGTCCGGCCTGGCGTGCCCGGAACAGGCCATGGGCGAGGTTGGTCAGATAGATCCCCGAGGACGGGACCAGCGCGCTGGCGAGCAGCAGCGGCCGGACGGCACGCTCGAGCCCGATCTCCAGCGCCGCGACCCCCAGCAGATGCCAGGCATCGGCGGCCGGCCGGTGGATCTCCAAGGCCGCGAGATAGCGGTCCGCGGCCGCCGCGCGATCCCCGGCTCGATGCCGGTCGAGCCCATCGATCAGGCAGTTCCGAACTTGGGTGGCCACCGATTCCGTCACCGCTCGATCACCTCTCCTGTTTCCGTCACGGTCAGATGGCCCGGCGGACGCCCCTCTGTCCAGCGCCGGACCATCGCTTCGAAAGCGAGCGTCATGGTTTCCGCGAAGGCCGAGGCATCGCCCAACAGGGACCGCCGGAAGCGGTCGGGCAGGGCCTGGCGGAGCTCCCTGCGCCGATCGGCATCGGCGCTCAGGCCCTTGGCGATGGCCACGAAGCCGCCGGGGTCGGCGGCGATCAGATCGTCCAGCCCCACCTGATGGGCGATGGACCTTGCATAGCCCGAGACGACGGACCGGCCCGGCATGCTGACCACCGGGACGCCCATCAGATAGGCCTCGCAGGTGGTGATGATCCCGACATAGGGAGACGGGTCGAGGGCGATATCGATCTCGTTGAGCATCGCGATATGGTCTTCGAAACTCGCCGTATGGGCCCGAAAATCCAGCCGCTCCGGCGCCACTCCCTCCCGGGTCAGCAGGCCCGCGAACCGAGCGACCACCGACGGGTCCGAGAAGCCTTGGTTCTTGAGGATCAGGCGCGACCCCGGAATGGCCTTCAACACCGCCGCCCACAGCGACAGACTCTCGGGGTTGACCTTCCCGAGAACGTTGAAACTGCCGAAGGTCACCGGACGACCCAGGGTCTCGGCGGGTGGCGGGTCCGCCGGCGGCAGGGGGAAGGGCGACTCGAAAAGGTGGACGCAAGGCACGCGGACGCAGGCCTCGGTCATCCAGTCCTCGCACCCCTCGGGCACCAGAAAGGGATCGACGATGGCATAGTCGATCCCGGGATGGCCCGACGGCGCGATATGGAGATAGCTCACCTGGACCGGTGCGGGACGGTGGGCGAAGACAGCGGACCGCTCGCCGACAAGATGGCCGACGAGGTCGACGGCGATATCGAGCCCGTCCTCCCGCATCAGATCGGCCATCGCCGCGTCGTCAATGCCATGGGTCCTCCGCCACCCGGCGGAAAGATCGGCGAGCGCCCGGGACTCCGGCTGCTCCGCACCCACCTCCCGGTCGGAGTAATAGACGATCTCGATCCGGGTCCGGTCGAGCGCGCGGTGCAGTGGCAAGAGCGACGCCCCGTGGGTGGTCGCCCCCAGCATGGTCCCGCCGACGATCCCGACGCGAAGAGGGCGTTTCTCGCGGGGGCGTACAAGTGACTTCGGGGCAGGTCGCGGACAGGCCCCGAAGAACCGGCGTCCGCCGACTAGCCGGGCCGTCGCGAGGCGGACCGGATCGAGAGAGGTCGCGAAATTCATTTGATGGGACCAATGAAAAAACGCCGCTCCGTCATCCGGCGAGAGCGCCACCGCGAGCATGCCGATTCGCCGCGCATGGCCGATCTCGGCACGTTCGATGGCCATATTGGCCCGCAAGCGAAGCCGTTCCGGACTCGGCCCCAGAACCGCGAGCGCCCTGCCCGCCGCGCGGAAACACAGCGCCCTGTCCCCACCGCTCTGGGCGATCACCGCCAAATCGTCGAGCAAGGCGCCCTGGGCCGGCGCGAGGGCGCGGGCCAACGTCACGAGATGCAGGGCGCGCCGCCTCAGCCCCGCCATATAGGCGATACTGGTCAGGATGCGGACGACCTCCCCCTGCTCCGGATAGGTCGCCTGGACGCGGGAAACGATCCGGCCCGCCAGATCGAGCCGACCTTCCTGGATCTGCCGGACTGCCATCCCAAGGGCGTCGGCGACGGTCGTCATGAGAGTAAAGTCATCGGGTTGCGGAGGATTGCGCCGTGAATTCGCGGGAAGGAAAGGCCGATATGTGCTAATATTGCATAGCGTTCAGGCGATTTGGCCCAAAATGTGCTTGGACGGCGGTTGGAATTCCCCCGCCCATCGATCAAGGCTGAGCAGGACAATGGTTCAAACGACTCTCTCCCCCTCCGTGACCAAGGCCCCTGCCGGGGATATCGACATCGTTTTTGTGAATCCGGGCGAACCGGCCCAGATCTACCAATCGCTGTCGAACGAGTTCTCGGCGATCGAACCGCCGGCCTTTGCCGGGCTGTTCGCGACCTATGCCCGCAACAAGGGCGCCGGCGTCGCCATCGTCGATGCGCCCGGCGAAGGCCTGACCGTCGACGCCGTGGCGGAGAAGGTCGTCAAGGACATGAAGCCCACCCTGGTCGCGATGGTCGTCTACGGCTTTCAGCCATCCGCCTCGACCCAGAACATGTCCGCCGCCCGGCGCACCGCCAAGGCGATCAAGGCGTTGGCTCCCGATTTGCCGATCATCCTGACCGGCACCCATCCGGCGGCCCTGCCGGAGCGCACGGTCCGCGAGGAGCCGGTCGACTTCGTCTGCGACCTCGAGGGTCCGATCACCATCGTCAAGACCTGGGAAGCGCTCAAGGCCGGCGAGACCGACCTCTCGAAGGTGCCGTCCCTGTGGTGGCGCGACGCCGACGGCACGGTCCGCAAGCCGTCCCGGCCGGAAGGCCTGGTCGACGATCTCGACGGCGAGATGCCGGGCATCGCCTGGGACCTTCTGCCGATGCGGAACTACCGTTCCCACAATTGGCACGCCTTCGACCACATCCATCACCGCACGCCCTATGCCGCGATCCACACCACGCTGGGCTGTCCCTACAAGTGCAATTTCTGCTGCATCAACGCCCCCTTCGGCAAGCCGAGCTACCGCATGTGGTCGCCCGACAGCGTGGTGAAGGAGATCGAGCATCTGGTCACCAACTACGGCGTGAAGAACATCAAGATCGTCGACGAGATGTTCGTGCTCAACAAACGCCATGTCATGGGCGTGACCGACAAGCTGATCGAGCGCGGTTTCGACATCAATATCTGGGCCTACGCCCGGGTCGACACGGTCCAGGACGGCTTCCTCGACAATCTCAAGAACGCCGGTGTCAACTGGCTGGCCCTCGGCATCGAGAGCGCGTCGGCGGAAGTCCGCGACGGGGCGTCGAAGAAGTTCAAGGCGTCCGATATCGAACGCGAGGTCCGCAAGATCCAGAACGCCGGGATCCACGTGCTCGGCAACTATATCTTCGGCCTGCCGGACGACAATCACGAGCGCATGGAGGAAACCCTCGACATGGCGCTCCAGCTCAACACGGAATTCGCCAACTTCTATTCGGCAATGGCCTATCCGGGCTCCCAGCTCTACGGGATGGCGATCCAGAACAACTGGCCGCTGCCGACCGAATGGCATCATTTCTCGCAGCACGCCTATGAAACCCTGCCATTGCCGACCAACCACCTGGACGCGGCCTCGATCCTCGAATTCCGCGATCAGGCCTGGACCCGCTACTTCACCTCCCCGAGCTATCTCGGACTCGTCGAGCGGAAATTCGGCCCTGAGGTGCTCGATCACGTCAACCGGATGACCCAGATGAAGCTGAAGCGGAAGCTGGTCGAGGAGAAATACGCGGCCTAACGGTGAGGGAGCCGAAAATGAGACCCTATTGGACGCGGATCATGCGCGTCGCCGTCCTGGCACTGCTGATCGGGGTGGCGGGGTGCAAGATCACCTCGTCCCAGCTAGGGCCGGGCGGCGAAAGCCCGTTTCAATCCTTCGGAGTCGAGACGTTGCCGCGGCGCTGACGGCAACGCCGCGGCGAAACCGATGCGCAAAGACGTTGAGCGGCCACACACGGGTGGCTAACCTCGACTTATGCTATTCAACTCCGTCTTGAGATGCCCCCTCGCGGTTTGGCCGATCGCCATTGTTATGTTGGCGGCAACCGCCACCGGCTGCGTCCGCACGCCAAGCGCGATTGAGTTCCGCAACCCCTATCTCCTGGAACAGCGCGGCCGGGGCGTCGTCATGGGGGAAGTCCGGATGAACCGCGAATCGCTCGACCGGATCATCTCCAGGGCCGGCGAGATCGCCAAGGAGATCAAAAAGCCGGGCCGGGTCCCCGCCCCTTTCGGGTCGATCAAACTGCATTTCGATCCGATCGACCGGCACGGCGAGCCCTTTG
Organism: Alphaproteobacteria bacterium; assembly: GCA_024743275.1. GTDB lineage: Bacteria > Pseudomonadota > Alphaproteobacteria > JANSWW01 > JANSWW01 > JANSWW01. The sequence continues at coordinate 120,036 of JANSWW010000003.1, read as the reverse complement.
AACTGGAACTGTATCCGGGACTCAACCGGTTCTACGGTGAGCGTTTCTTCTATTTCGAGACCATCATCCCACTCAGTCAGACCCGGCATGGCAAGGATCTGCCCACCAATTGGACCGACGAGGGGACATGGCCCGACAGCGTCTTCTCGCTCGCGGTCGCCTCGGCCGGCGACTATCGCCTGGACCGGATCGAGTGGGTCGAGGATCTGCGGGACGGGCAAGAGCAAGTTGGACGGACGAACGGGATCCCGGCCGTGGAGGCGACGCTCGTCCTGACCGCGTCCGACATCGCACCGGCCTCCCGGGCGTTCACCGTCGCGCCGGGCGACTATCTCTATATCGGTACCTTGAAGATCAGTCTGTCCGCCTCCGTCACCGCCGAGGCGGCGTCCCCTGGAGCCACCGAGGAAGAGGGCCTCCGGATCGACTACGATCCTTACGCCTACTCCTTCTCGGACCCGACATCGGTCCCGGCCTTCGCCGAGGACTGGGTACCTGGCGCAAACTGGCGGATCGTCGACAACGACGAAAGGGCTGGGTCTCTCTACCCGTTGCAAAAGCCGTAAGCAGGTCAAGCCCCCGTCGTTATCTCAGAAACGGCAGCGCCGACAGGCCGAGCCTTCGCGTCTCCCCGGCCACCTCGACGGTCAGGCCCGTCTCAATCTCGGCGATCTCGGTCGCGATCAGGCCCAAGGCGATGGTCCGCTCCAGCCTTGGGGAGAAGATCATTTCCGTGATCGTCCCGACTTGGCGATCGGCCATTAGGACCGGTAGCGGGGCGGGGATCCCCGGTACCGGCGCGCCGTCGACGAAAAAGCCCGTGAGGCGCCGCGCGATCTCCGACGCCGCGATCCGCTTGAGGGCGGCCTTGCCGACGAATTCGTCCGGCCGATCGAGGTCGACCAGTTTGCCGAGGCCGAGTTCGAACGGGTTGGCGGGGACCGTCTGCCGGCGCGCATCGGCGCCATAGGAAAGAAGTCCGCTTTCCACCCGCTCCACATCGTTCGGCGCCCCGGGGCCGATATGAAAGGGCGTACCCGCCGCCTTGACCCGCTCCCACAACTCCACGCCGCGAGATCCGTCCTGGAGATAGAGCTCGAAGCCGCCCTGCTTCGACCAGCCGGACCGGGCGAGCACAAGGGGAATGCCCTCTAAGTCGGTTTCCCGGAACCAAAAGTATTTGAGATCACGCACCCACCCGCCGAACAAGCTGGCCACCACATCTTCCGCCAGAGGCCCCTGCACCGCCATGGGCGAGACGTCCGGTTCGAAGACGGCGACATCGAGCCCCTTGGCCAATGCAAGCCCCTTGGCCCAAAGCTCCACATCGCTGTCGGCGATGGACAGCCAGAACCGGTCCTCGGCCAGTTTCAGCATCACAGGGTCGTTGATCAGCATGCCGTCCGCGTCGCAGATCGGCACATAACGACCCTGCCCCACGCGGGTTCCCGCGATCTCGCGGGGGGTCAGGAACCGCATCAGCGTCTCGGCGTCGGGGCCCCGCAATTCGATCTGGCGCTGAGCCGCGACGTCCCACTGGGCGACCCCGTTGATCAGCCGGTCGTATTCCCCGTCCGGATCGCCATAGGACCCGGGGATATACATGTGATTATAGACGGAGAAGGATCGGACCCCATCCGCGACCGTCGCCTCGAAATAGGGCGAGGTGCGGATGTTGGGCCCGATATGGATCGAGAAAGGCATGTGCCCGGATCTATGGGGTGCCCGGATCAGTGGGCGAACAGGACCGGGATCTCAGAGTTCTGGATGATGTCACGGGTCGCCCCGCCGAAGATGAACTGGCGCAGGCGGGATTGGGTGTAGGCCCCCTTCAGCAGCAGATCCGCGCCGCAATACTCGACCGCGCGCCGGATATCGGCCCCCGGCCCGTCGCCGCGCCGGACCTCCTGATGGAGCAGGGCGTGCACACCGTGGGCCTGGAGATATTTCTTCAACTCCTCCCCATCCGGCCCCGGCGCATACCAATCCTCGAGTTCGATGATGTGAAACTCGTCGGCCTGCCGGATCACGTCCATGGTTTGGCCGAGCAAACGCGCGGTCTCGGTCGAGCGGTTCCAGGCGATGGCCACCTTGCCGCCGAAGTCCTGGTCGGCCTTGAACCGGTCGCTGGCCTCCGGCACAAGCATCACCGTCCGCCCGCCCTCGAACAGGGCCGCCTCGAACAGGGCCTGCCAATCGGCGTCGAAGCCTTGTTTGCCGAGAACGGTCACGTCGAACAGCCGCGCGCTGTCGCCGAGAAGGTAGGAGGAGGCCACGGTCGCCGTATCGATGGTGATCCGGGTCGCGGCGTCGGAACGCTCCATCTTGTCGAGCCGGGTCTCCAGGGTCCGGCGGGCCTGTTCGGCCTCGGCCTCGCGAGTCGACTCGTCGGGACTTTCCAGCGTGCCGCCGCCCATCGGATCGGCGATCACGATCTGCCGCGGCCCCGGCGCGAAAACGGCGGTGACATGACCGTCGAACCGTTCCGACCAGGTGAGAGCCGCCTCGATCGGCGCGCCCTCTGCGGTCTTCGCATCGAACGGCAGCAGAATCTGTTTCATGGGTGGTGTCCCTTTCCTCTTATGAAGCCCCGGTTGTCCCGACTATAACATCTCCTAAGCGAACAGGCGGCCTTCGATGTCCGCCGACTTGGAAGATCTTGTCCCATGGATATAGAGAGCCGCCTGCGTAACGCCTTTGATCTCCATCAAAAGGGAGACCTGGTGGGTGCGGCCGCAGCCTATCAGGCGATCTTGAAGGAGACACCGGACCAGCCGGACGCCCTGCATCTTCTGGGCGTCATTCTGAAGGACAGCGGCCAGGCGGAAACCGCCGTCTCGCTGATCACCCGGGCCGTCGAATTGGGCAGCCGTAGCTTCGCCACCCTCAACAATCTGGCCTTGGCCCGGCTCGCCGCCGGGGACGGGACGGGCGCTGCCGACCTGCTCCGGGCGCTTGCCGCCGAACCCGGGCTCCAGGCGGGGGAAAGGCTGGGCGCCGAACTCAATCTCGCCCTCGCCCGGATCAAATCGGGGGATGGACTCGCGGCCATGGCGGGGCTGGCGGACTTCCTCACGTCCACGGACCAATTAGGCGGTGATGTCCTTCTGGCCGCCGCGAATCTCTGCCAGCAGGCCGATCTCGACGGTGCCCGTCCGGCGGTGACCCGCCTGGCCTGCGCCCTGTCGCCGGGTGAGCCAACGGCGCTTTTCGAACATGCCAACGCCCTGTTGGACCTGGGCGACCTTGTCCGGGCGGAGCGGGGGCTGGCCCGGCTGACGGAGCGTTTCCCCGGTGATCACGATCAGACCCAGAAGGCTTGGGCCAACCGTCTTTTCCTCATGAACTTCCTGCCGGAAACCACCGACGGCGGCGTCTACGAGACCGCCCGGGCCTGGGCCGCGACACTTCCGGAACAAAGGCCGGACGGGACCCGCCTCGCCGCCCCCGCGCCCCTGTCCCGGCGCGGCCTCTCGAAACTCCGGATCGGCTATCTCTCGACCGATTTCCGCACGCATCACTTCCTGATGGAAGCCCTGCCTGTCTTCGAGGCCCACAACCGGACCGCCGTCGAGGTCGTCGCCCTGGGGGATGTCGCCCGACCGGACGCGGGAACCGCGAGGGTCGAGGCGGCGGTCGACCGATATGTCCCGCTCGCCGGTTTGAGCCATGGGGAGAAGATCGCGGTCCTACGCGCCGAAAGTCTCGATGTGCTGGTCGGCCTCACCGGCTACCGCGCCGATCAGCGCCGGCTGCTCGCCGAACGGACCGCGTCCTATCAGGTGATCGCGATCAACAATATCGCGACCACGGGGCTCGACACGGTGGACGGACATCTGACCGACGCCTGGATCGACCCACCGGACGCCGATCCGCCGCGGCCGGCGACGGAAACGCTGCACCGCATGCCGACCGGCTATTCCTGTTTCGCCGGCATCCCGGACGCACCGCCGGTGGAGCGTCGCCATGCCGGTCCGGTGACCTTCGGGTCATTCAACAACCTGACGAAACTGACCGATCCGACCCTGCGGCTCTGGGCGCGTCTTCTCGACCGGGTCCCGGACAGCCGGCTGCTGGTCAAGGCGATGGCGCTGTCCCGCCCCGGCATAAGACGCGCCTACGAGAATCGCATGGCGGCCTGCGGCCTGCCGATGGACCGGGTCGACTTCGCCGGCGCAGAGACCGACAGTTCCGCGCATCTCCGTGCGATGGCCCGCGCCGATATCGCCCTCGATCCGATCCCCTTCCCGGGCGGCGGGTCGAGCCGCGAGGTTCTGTGGATGGGGGTGCCAGTCGTCACCCTGACCGGGGCGACCTGGATGTCGCGGGTCGGCGCCTCGATCCTTGGGCGGGTCGGTCTCGACGATCTGGTCACGACGACGGAAGCCACCTATCTCGACGCGGCGGCGGGCCTGGCGGCAGATTCGGACCGTCTGGCCGATCTCCGGCACGGTTTGCGCGCGCGGATGGGGTCCGGACCGCTGATGGACTGCGAGGGATATACGCGGGATCTGGAGACGCTGCTGACCGGCCTCTCCTGATCCCGCCCGAGCGGTCCCGATCCTACGCGTCGGGCGCCCGCTCCTCGACCGTCTTTCCCCCGTGCCAGGTCTCGTCGGCGCTGGCGATGGCCGGCGACTCGCTTTCGATCTCCTCGCCCGGCGGCACCGCAAGGACAGCGACCGTCACGGTATTGCCGAAGACGTTGGTCCCGTTCTCGAAAAAGTTCTGCGGATTGTAAAGCGGCACGATGTTCCAATAGCACTGATAGCCGAGGTCCATCAGATATTGGAGCAGCGAGGCCGAATTCTCCTCGATGTGGTTATCCGCGTAGATATAGGGCATCAGCCGGCGAATGGTCGATTCGGCGCCGCGCAGCGCATCGAGCTCCATCCCTTCGGCCGCGACCTTGATCACCTTGCATTTGTTGACTTCGAGCGCGTCGATCGAGGACAGCGGCACCGCCTCACCGCTGGTGTACTCACCCAAGGCCAAGGCGCCGTAATTGGCGTCCTCGTCATAGGTCAGATGGGGAACGATGATCTCGCCCGGGAATTCGCCGGCGGCGGCATGCAGGGTGAAGACATTCGTTAACCCGTTGAGCTGCGCGTTGGCACCCAGAATCTGGTTCATGTTCCGCTGCGGCTCATAGGCGACGACGACGCCCTCGGCACCGACCTTTTTCGCCATCGGAATGGTCATGGTGCCGATATGCGCCCCGACGTCGATCGCGACATCGCCGGGTTCCAGAAGGTCGGCCAGCAACTCCGTCTTGCGGGCGCAGTACTCGCCATATTCGTCGAGAGACCGGCCGATATAGCTATCCCGGTTGGAATAGAGCATCAGCCCATCCCTCGAGACATTCAGCCGGTTGCCCGAATGCCCGTCGGGTCCACTGATTACCATTGCGGATGCGGTCGCGGCGGCACCAGCCATGTCTGTTCCCCTCACTATGTCCGATAGATGCTCTTTGAAGTACTCGGATAGACCCGAACTTACTGTGGATATACCAAATATCAGGAAGTTGCGGAAGAAAAACACGATATGTGGTTATATTCCACCCATTCCGATCCTCAACCCCACGGTCCCGATGGCATCCCTGCTGGACGCGCAAACCCTCTACCGCAACGGAGATCTCCTCGGCGCCCAGGCCGCTTGTTTCGCGGTCATTCAAGAGGATCCGCAGAATATCGACGCGCTTTACCTGCTGGCGGTGACCGCGATCGACTGCAACGGCTATGAGTTGGCGGGGCAAATCCTCGACAAACTGATGGAGATCCGACCGGACCGGGCGGACATCTTCGGGACGGCCGGGGTGCTCGCCCTCCGGCTCGGGGAGCCGGCGACGGCGGCCCGGCGCCTGGCCCATGCCTGTTCGCGCGCCACGGACCTCGCCCCCTATCTCCAGAATCTGGCGCCGACCCTCGGGCTGATCGGCATGAAGGCCCTGTCCGCCCGCTATGCCCATGCGCTCGCCGCCCTCTTCCCGGGGTCACCGGAAACCGCGAGCCTGGTGGCGCAGAACGGGGGTCTCGACGACGGCGCCAGAGACCGTGCGGCCGCCCGCTGGCTCGCCATGCAGCCGCACGCGCCGGAGGCGCTGACCCTGCTGTTGACCGGCGGTATGCGGCCGGCGGCGAAAGCGGCGCTGCGTCATCGGCTGACAGCGCTACATCCCGACGATGCCGAGCTTACGAACACGGCGGGAGCCGCCGCGATCCAATCCGGTGCGCGGACCGAGGCGACACGCCTTCTCGGTCGGTCCCTCGCGATGCGGCCCACCGCCTCCGCGGTCGGGAACCTCGCGGTCCTGGTCGCCCAAACACCAACCCCGGCCTCCCGCGCCGCCGTCCACCTCACCGCCCCTAGGCTTGCCGGCCTCGCGATCGCCCTGGCGCCGGAAAGCCCCCAGGCCTGGGAGGCGATGGCGAATGTCGAGGATCTCGCCTCCGCCCCGGGGACATCGATCCCCTATTGGCGGCGCTGCCTCGCCCTGACCGGCAATCCGGATTTCGCGGTGGGTCTCGCGGCGGCCCTGCGGATGGCGGACCGTCTCGACGAGGCGGAGGGCGTCGCCCGACAGGCGGTGCTGTCCCTTCGCACCGGATCTCCCGGACAGTACCGGGCCGCCGCCACCTTCGCCGCCATTCTCAGAGCCCGCAACAAACCGACGGAAGCCGTCGAGGCCGTCGGGTTCATTCCGCCGAAGGCCCGCAGTCCCGGCATCGCGGTGCGGGACGCGCTGACGCTGCCGGTCGTGCTCGAAGGACCCAACGAGACCGACCGGTGGCGGGACCGCCTGGTCGCACGGCTGGACGCCTTGGAAGCGGAGGGTTTGCGGCTGACGGATCCGTTCCGGGAGGTGGGACAAACCGCCTTCCATGCCGCCTATCACGGTCTTGACGACCGCCCTCTGCAGGAACGGATCGCCCGGTTTTTCCGCGCATCCTGCCCGCCCCTTACCTTCACCGCCCCCCATGTGGTTGCTGGCGGGGCCGCCGGACCGCGCATCAGGGTCGGGTTCGTCAGCCGCTTCCTGAAGGATCACACCATCGGGAAACTGATGGGCGGGCTGATCACCGGCCTCGACCGCACGCGGTTCGAGGTGACGCTGCTGCCTTTCGCGGCACAGTCGGATGCCTTTACCAAGCGGATCGGTGCGGCGGTCGACCGTCATGTGCCCCTGCCGACCGACCTGTTCGCCGCCAGGGCGGCCATCGCGGCCCAAGAGCTGGACGTCCTGTTCTATTGCGATATCGGGATGGACCCGCTGACCTATTTCCTCGCCTATGCCCGCCTCGCGCCGGTGCAATGCGTCACCTGGGGCCATCCGGTGACCACCGGCCTTGAGAGCATCGACGCGTTCCTGTCGGCGGATAGCATCGAACGGCCGGGGGCGGAGGCGGACTATACGGAAAAGCTGATCCGGCTGCCACGCCTGCCGGCGGTCTACGGCCGGCCGGCCCCGGCACAAGACATGGCCGGCGTGCGCGATCCCGTGGCCGGCCTGCCTCGGGTCTATTCCTGTCCCCAGAGCACCTTCAAATTCCACCCGGATTTCGATGCGGTCTGGGCCGGCATCCTGGAGCGCGACCGGGACGCGAGGCTGGTCATCGTCGAGGGCAAGGACCAGGGATGGGACGAGACCTTGAAGAGACGGTTCGCTGACGCCCATCCCGCCGTCGCCGACCGGCTTGTGATCCTGCCCCGCTTGCGCCGTGGCGCGTTCTTCAAACTGCTCGACCGCTCGGCGGCCACCCTCGATCCGCTCCACTTCGGCAGCGGCAACACGGCCTACGAGACCTTCGCGGTGGGCACCCCCATCGTCACTTTGCCGGGCCGCTACATGCGTGGCCGGGTCACCGACGGCTGCTACCGGCAGATGGGGATCGACGCGCTTAGGGCCGACACGGTCGAGGACTATATCGAGCGCGCGGTCAGGCTCGGCGCGGACCCGGACTGGCGCGCCTATTGCAAGGACCTTATCCTGACGTCGAACGCCGCCCTTTACGATGACATGGCCGCGGTCCGGGCGGTCGAGCAATGCCTGCTCGACCTCGTCGCCGCGCGTTGTTGAAAGAAGAAGCGAAAATGCCGAACACTCCGCCGCCCTTCCGCGAGATCACCTGCCCGGCCTGTGCCCATCATGTGGCGGTCCCCTTCCTCGATGCGGAGACCATGCCGCTCGCGACGCTAGCCTGGCCGGAAAGCCGCGACGAGGCGGTTCGGCTCGACAAATTGCTCCTCGACTTCGTGCAATGCGTCGGCTGCAGCCACGTCTTCAACGCCGGCTTCGACTATCATCGGGTCCCCTATAGCCGGCGCCCCAATCTGATGTTCAACAAGGGGGCGAGCTGGGCCGGTTTCATCGAGGATTTGAAGGCGAAACTCGGCGATGTGTTGAGTGAGGCGCCGACCGTCATCGAGATCGGCTATGGCGACGGGAGCTTCCTCGGCGCCCTGGCCGAGATCAAGCCCGAGGGCCGGTTCATCGGCTTCGATCCCAATGGCGCGACCGCGCCGGAAGGCTCGCCGCTGGAATTGCACAGCACCCTGTTCGATCCGGGCCATCACATGGCCGCCTTCGCGCCCGACCTTATCGTCAGCCGCCATGTGCTCGAGCATCTCACCAACCCGCTGGGCTTCGTGCAGGCACTGTCCTTCGCCAGCCTCGGACTCGACAACAATCCGATGCTCTATATCGAAGTGCCGTGCATCGACCGGGCGATCGAGACGGGACGCACCACCGATTTCTATTTCGAACACAACAGCCAGTTCACCACCCGCTCCTTCCGCACCATGCTGTCCCGCTGCGGCGTGTCGGAACGTATGGTCAACCACGGTTATGACGGCGAGGTGGTGTTCGCCCTGGTCGAACTCGGGACGGACCATGCCCAGGGCCGCACCGCCGAGGGCACCCAGCGCTTCCGCGACCGCGCCCGGGCCGCCGGCCCCAAGGTCCGGGACCACCTGGCCGCACTGACCGAGGCCGGCAAGAAGATCGCCATCTGGGGCGGCACCGGCAAGGCGGCGGCCTTCATCAACCGCTACGGCCTGGATGCCGAGGCCTTCCCGACGGTCGTCGACTCCGATCCGGCCAAGGTCGGCACCCATGTCCCGGGAACCGGCCAGGCCATTCAGTATCGCGATATCCTCAAGAGCGAGCCGGTCGATGTGGTCCTGATTCCGCCGCAATGGCGCGCCAAGGACATCATCGCCGAAATGAACCGTGTGGGGATTCCCTTCGCCCAGGCATTGATCGAGCATGACGGAAAACTGGTCGATTTCCTGACGGGCGATCACCCCTACGCCAAAGAGTAGCGAGCCATGGCGGCGTTGATCGATCTCGAGACCCAGGACCGCTATAGCGATGGGATCCGCCGGATGCGGGCCTCGCCCTATCTCGACTATCCCGCCCATGTGCACATGGAAACGCTGGCGGTCTGCAATGCCGCCTGCGATTTCTGTCCCTATCCGGTACTGGAGCGCCAGGGCGCGAAGATGCCCGACGATCTGATCGAGAAGATCCTGCGCGACCTGGCGGAAATCCCGCGCTCCGTGCCCTTTCAGATTTCGCCGTTCAAGGTCAACGAGCCCTTTGTCGACACGCGCCTGTTCGACATCACCCGGGCGATCAACCGGCGCCTGCCGAATGCCTCCATCGCGCTGACCTCCAACGCCAGCCCGATGACCGACGCGGTTCTGGAAAAGCTGCTCCAAATCCGCAAGGTCGCCTATCTCGCCATCTCCTTCAACGACCACCGGGAGGCGGAATACGAGGCGACCATGAAGCTGCCGTACCGCCGGACGCTGGCAAGGTTGGAGGCGCTGCATGCCCTGGTACAGGCCGGCCGGACACGCTTTCCGGTGGTGCTGAGCCGTGTCGGCGACGGCAGCCAGGCGGACCAGGCGTTCGTTGCCTGGGTCGAGGACCGCTTCCCCGGCTTCCGAGGCTCCGTCTCGCCACGCGGCGACTGGCTCGGCCAGGTCGAGACCCAAGTCACCGGCGTCCCGGCGATCCCCTGCCAGCGCTGGTTCGAGCTCTCGATCACCGCCACCGGCGTCGTCGCCCATTGCTGCATGGACGGAATGGCGAAATTCCCGATCGGCGACGTGCGGGAGAGGAGCATCCTCGAGATCTATAACGATCCCACCTATCGGGTGCTGCGGGAGAAGACCGCCACCCGGCTGGAGGTCAGCCCGTGTAAGGGCTGCACCTTCATGTGACCCAGCATATCACCCGGACGCCCGCGCCCGTCATGCTCCCCGCCGCGCCGACCAATCCCGGAAAAGTCTATCAGGCCGCGGTCGCCGCCCGCACGGCCCGCCGTCCCGGTGAAGCCGCCCGGCTGGCCACGCTCGGCGCGGCCCTCGGTCCCGATATCGGTGACTTCCCTCGGTTGCTCGGCAATCTCGCCATGGACGGGGATCGCGCCGGTGCGGCCGCCGCCTTCTATACCAGGGCGCTGACCCTCGACCCGACGGATCACCGGAGCTATCGCAGCCTCGCCCTCTCCTTCTCGAACGCCAACCGCCCCGACATCGCCCGGCAGGTCTTCGACCAGGCCTTGGCCATGGGCGCGCCGCCCTCCTTTCGTATTCTGAAGGCACTCGCCCTGCCTGCCGTGGTGCAGGACCGGGCAGAGATCGAACGGGTCCGGGCGGAGCAGGTCGCCGCGCTCCAGGCGCTGGCCGAGGATCCGGTGCCCATCGCCGATCCGTTGGCGGAGATCGGGGCCACGAATTTCCTCGCCGCCTATCAAGGGGAGGATGACCGCCCCCTGCAGGAGGCGTTCGCCAGGGCGCTTCTGGGCGGTCATCCCGATCTCGCCTGGACCGCGCCCCATATCGCGGCGGGGCACCCCCGTTCCGATGGCCGTCGCCACATCGTCGTCGCATCGGCCAGTTTCTTCGACCACACGATTTCCAGGCTCTATCTCGGCTTGATCCGGGATCTACCCCGCGACCGGTTCACGGTCACCGTGGCCCGGACGGACCAGCGCGTCGATGGGATGACGGCGGCCGTCGACCGGGCGGCGGACAAGGTGGTCCTGCTCCCCATGGACCTGGCGGCGGCCCGCCAAGCCGTGGCCGCACTCGAACCGGATCTTCTGTTCTATCCGGACCTCGGGATGGAGCCGCTGACATATCTGATGGCCTTCGCCCGATTGGCGCCGGTGCAGATGACGACCCTCGGGCACCCGGTCACCACCGGCATTCCGGCGATCGACGGCTTCCTCTCCGGGGTCCGCGTCGAGCCGGAGGGCGCCCAGGCGCACTATTCGGAGAGGCTCTGGCTCACTCCGTCTCTTCCCATGCCGGTCGACCTGCCGCCGCTGCCCAGGTCCCGGCCCGGCAAGGCGGCGATCGGGCTCGACGACCGGACACCGCTCTATGGCTGCCCCCAGAGCCTGTTCAAGTTCCATCCGGATTTCGACGAGATCGTTCTGGGCCTACTCGACCGCGATCCGGCGAGCCGGCTGGTCCTGATCAAGGGGCGGGAGGGCTGGCTCGACGCTCTCCTCGGCCGTTGGGAGCGCCGGCAGCCCGGGATCACCGAACAGATCGTCGCGGTCAATCCGATGAGTCGGCAGAACTATGTGGCGCTCATGGCGCTGTGCGACGTCGCCTTGGAGACCCGTCCCTTCGGCGGCGGCAATTCGGTGGTGGAGGCGCTGGCCGCCGGAACCCCGGTGGTCACCTGGCCGGCCCGCTTCGCCCGGGGCCGCTGTGCCAAGTCGGTGCTGGAAACCATGGGCCTCGACGACTTGGTCGTCGACGGGGCGGCGGCCTATATCGACCTGGCCCACGATCTTGCCCATGATCCGGCGGCGCGCCGCGCCATGACCGACCGGATTCACGCCGCCCGGGACCGGCTGATCCGTCCCGCGGGGGTCACGGCGGAAATCGCCCAGGTCTTCGAGGACGCCTTGGAGCTTTGACCTTTTGCCGAATTTCGGCATAAAGGCAGCGTCGCTGTCCTGCCGAGACATTAACATCCATGGCTCATCCGAAGACCATCCTGATCGCAACCGGCTTTCTGCTGGCCGCCACCGGCGTATCACCGGTACTGGCCGAGGACGCTCATACCTACATGGCGGGACGGCTGGTCACCGGCTTTTCCAGCGGCAACGACATCGAGGTGACCAACGGCCCCCAGGTCGATCTGGTGGACGACGAGTTGGAAACCACGATCGCGGCTGAAATCGCCCTGGGCCGGAAGTTCGATCTCGCTGGCCTCGATTTCGCGGCCGAGCTGCAATACCGCTACCGGCACCATCTCGACCTCGAGGTCCAGAACCGAACCGTGAACGTGATCTACGACACCTCGGTTCTGATGAACCACACGGTGATGGCCAATATCGCCTACTTCATCCCGTTCACCGACAGCGTCAGCCTGCGGCTCGATGCCGGCGTCGGGTTCAACATCGCGGTGACCGAGGCGGACCGGCGGGACATCGGCGATACCTTCCGGGACGAGCAGGAAAGCACGGCGACGGATTTCGCCTTCCAGCTCGGGGCCGGGGTCGACATTCCCCTGACCGAGCGGTGGACCATCGAGGCCTTCTATCGCTATTCGGATCTCGGCCGGGCCGAGGTGACGGGCTTTACGGACGGCACGGAACTCAGCTATGGCGACGTGATCAGCCACGAAATCGTTGTCGGCGGCCGATACCGGTTCTAAAACCCTCCTCCGTCTCCTTCCGAACGACAGCACGAGTACCCGTTATGGCCGAATTCAAATCGGACTTTCTTGCCGCCCTAGACGCCCGGGGGTTCATCCACGACGTCACCGATGCGCCGTCGCTCGACGCGGTGCTGTGCGAAGGGACGCCGATGCCGGCCTATATCGGGTTCGATTGCACCGCCGATAGCCTCCATGTCGGGAGCCTGCTGCCGATCATGCTCTTACGCTGGCTGCAGAAGACCGGTCACAAGCCGATCGTGCTGATGGGCGGCGGGACCACCAAGGTGGGCGACCCGTCCGGCAAGGACGAGGCGCGAAAGATGCTGACGGACGACGACATCGCCCGCAACATGGACGGCATCAAGAAGGTCTTCGAGAAATACCTCGTCTTCGGTGACGGCCCGACCGACGCGGTGATGCTGAACAACGACGCCTGGCTGTCGGAACTGGAATACGTCCCGTTCCTGCGCGAATACGGCCGCCACTTCACCATCAACCGCATGCTGAGCTTCGATTCGGTGAAGCTCCGCCTCGAGCGCGAACAGCCCCTGACCTTCCTGGAGTTCAATTACATGATCCTCCAGGCCTACGATTTCCTGGAGCTGAACCGCCGGATCGGCTGCCGCATGCAGATGGGCGGCTCCGACCAATGGGGCAATATCGTGAACGGCGTCGAACTCACCCGCCGGGTGGACGGCAAGCAGGTCTTCGGCCTGACGAACCCGCTGTTGACCACGGCCTCGGGCGCCAAAATGGGCAAGACCGCGCAAGGGGCGGTCTGGCTCAACGCCGAGCGGCTCTCTCCCTTCGATTTCTGGCAGTTCTGGCGCAATACCGAAGACGCCGACGTGCCGCGCTTCCTGAAGCTGTTCACCGAATTGCCGCTCGACGAGATCGACCGGCTTTCCGCGCTCGAAGGCTCGGAAATCAACCAGGCGAAAATCGTCCTGGCGACCGAGGCCACCGCGCTGTGCCATGGTCGGGAAGAGGCGGAAAAGGCGGCCGAGACGGCCCGTCAGGCCTTCGAGCAGGGGGCGGCGGCCGGCGGCCTGCCGACGATCACGGTGCCGGCGGCGGATCTCGCCGCGGGGCTCGGGATCCTCCAGGCCAACACCCAGGCCGGGCTGGCGAAATCCAACGGCGAAGCCCGGCGGCTGATCAAGCAGGGCGGTATCCGGGTCAACGACGTGGTTGTCGACAGCGACGAGCGGACCCTGACCCCGGACGATCTCGTCGACGGCGCCATCAAGCTGTCCGCGGGCAAGAAGCGTCACGTTCTGCTGAAGGTGGCCTAAAACAAGCTTGCCATCAGTCCGTCGGCATCTCGACGCTGAACTTGATCGAGCTATACCAGGCGGCGAGGTTGGCGATGTCCTCGTCGCTGAGGTTCTTGGCGACCACGTTCATGATCTCGTTCTCCCGCTTGCCGCTGCGGAAGTTCTTCAGTTGCACCTGAAGATAGACCTGGCTTTCGCCCGCGATATGCGGGGCGATCGGGATCGTCGCGATCCCGTCGATGCCGTGGCAGTTCCGGCATTGGGCGGCGGCCTTTTTGCCGGCCGCGGGATCGCCGGCCTGGGCGGGCGCGGACGTCACCGCCGCTCCGGCGGTCGCGAAAGCGAGGGCTGCGAGAGAAGAGACGAAGGCTTGTCTGATGGAGATCATGAAAGACGTGCTTTCCGATTGGTCGATGTCATCTGAGAGGCAAGAAGAATGGCGGCCCGCACGGACCGCCATTCATCGAACCCTGTCCGGTTTTCGCCGGCTTTACTCGGCCGGGCTGTAGGAGATGCGGTAGAGCGCCCCCACGAGATCGTCGGAGACCAGGATCGACCCGTCGCGCAGCTGGGCGACGTCGACCGGACGGCCGAGATACTCACCATTCTCGTCGAGCCAACCCTCGGCGAACGGCTCCATCCGGGCATTCCCCTCGGCGTCGACGAAGGTCACCATGACCCGGGCGCCGATCGGCTCGGTCCGGTTCCAGGAACCGTGCTGGGCGGAGAAGATGGCGTTCTTGTACTTCTCCGGGAACATTTTGCCCGTATAGAAGCTCATGCCGAGATCGGCCGCATGGGCCACGGTCTCGACCGCCGGCATCACCACCTCGACCGGAACTTCCTGACCGGCGTATTCGTTGACCCGGACATCGCCGCCGCCATACCAAGGTGCACCAAAGTGCTGGCCCGCCGCGGTCTGACGGTTCAGTTCGCCCGGCGGGATGTCGTCGCCCATGCCATCGACCTGGTTGTCGGTGAACCACAGCTCGCCGGTCTCCGGGTGGAAGTCGTGACCGACCGAGTTCCGGACGCCGTAGGTATAGACCTCACGACCGGACCCATCGGTGTTGACCCGGATGATGCCGCCGATGCCGACCTCGTCGTAGAGTTCCAGCTTTTCCGGCGGTGCCACGTTGAAGGGCTGCCCCAGCGAGATGTAGAGCTTGCCGTCCGGCCCGACGCGGCAGACGCGGGCGGTGTGGTTGTAGCTTTCCTCCTCGACCGGGATCAGCGTGCCCTGAGCCAGCACGTTGAAGGCCGCGACATCCGGGCTTTCATAGAAGAACTCGGCGGCCGGGAAGACCAGGACACGGTTCTGTTCCGCGATGTAGAGGAAGCCGTCCTTCGAGAAGCACGGGCCGTTGGGGATCGCCTTGGCGAGCGACGGCGCGAAGTTCTTCACCTCGTCGGCGACGCGGTCCTTGTCGCGGTCGGTCACCGCCCAAACCTCGGTCTTGCGGGTGCCGACGAAGGTGACGATGCCCTGCGGTCCGACGGCGATGTGGCGCGCGTCCGGAACGATCGCGTAGAGATCGATCGAGAAGCCCGGCGGCATCGTGATGTTTTTCAGGATATTCCTGATCGACTCGGCCCGATCGCCGCCCTGCTCGATCACCGTGAACTCGGTGGTGCCGGTCGTCTTGAACGAGGAGAGCTTTTCCAGATTGTTGGCGAACGCGGCGGAACCCAGCAGCAACGTGCCGCACAGGGAACCGGCCACAACTTTCCCGAAGTTATGCATGCGTTTTCCTCCCTAGGATCTTTATGGACCGTCTCCCGCTTCCGCGGCGGGAATCACAGCCTTTTGATGATTTAGAAACCCGCTCAATCCCGCAAACCGGCAAACGGTCCTTTGGGTTCAAACGACTGCTTCAACTTCATCCTTTCACCAATATTGAGAAGGCGCAAGCGCCGATCTGCTATGCCCTCAGTCATCGGACTACGGTTTCTTAGGCAGACAAAACCACACCACCAAAGGGGAGCGTTGGATAAATAACAAGCTTTCCCAAGGCATGGCGATTATCAGACTATGCTTATAAACACTTTTTCCAGACCGCACGAGTATGCCTGAATACCCGAAATGATGTGAATTTATATTTCATAACCGGAATCACCCCGATTTTTTTGAGGTTGACTGGGATCGACAATCCGGTCCTGATAGAACGGAACAACAACAGGCCGCCTTGTCGGCCATCAACCTAGGGAGACACATCATGGCTTGGTCCGCTCCGACACTCGAAGAGATCACCTGCGGCATGGAAATCAATATGTATTTCGGTGCCGAGTAAGGCTCTCGATTCGTTCACTTGGGGCGCGAAGCGGCGATGAGCACGCTTCGCGTCATCATTTTGGGGGCCGCCGCCGGTGGAGGACTGCCCCAGTGGAATTGCGGTTGCGCTTTCTGCAACGCCGCGCGCGCCGGTGATATTCCCGCATCGACCCAATCCTCCATCGCGGTTTCCGCCGACGGTGAGAGATGGGCGATCATCAACGCCTCACCCGATATCCGCCTGCAACTTGCCGCCCAACCGGCGCTGCATCCGACCGGTCCGCGCGTGTCCCCCATCGGGAGCGTGTTGGTCACCAATGGCGATATCGACCATGTCGCCGGGCTTCTGACCTTGCGGGAAAAACAGGCCTACGACCTGTTCGCCACGGCGGAGATTCATCGTGTGATCGCCGAGAATCCCATCTTCAACGCCTTGGACCCCGCCTTTGTGGACCGCAAGGCCGTCGATCTCGAAACCCCCTTCGAGTTGGTACCCGGGGTACGCGCGACCTTGTTCGCCGTCCCGGGAAAGGTGCCGCTCTACATGGAGGGCGAGACGGTTCAGACCGATCTCGAAGGCGAGCAGACCGTTGGCGTCGCGCTGACGGCCGGTGGCAAGGCCGCCTATTACATTCCGGGCTGTGCGAAGATGACCCCGGCCCTGGCCGAACGCCTGACAGGGGCCGCGCTGGTCTTTTTCGACGGCACCGTCTGGGAGGATACGGAGATGGTGACCGCCGGATTGGGTAAGAAGACCGGCGCCCGGATGGGCCACATGGCGATGGCGGGGGACCAGGGGTCCATCGCCGCCTTCGCGCCCCTGAAGGTCGGCCGCAAGGTCTTCGTCCACATCAACAATTCGAACCCCGCCATCGACCCGCGGACCGATGCCAGGCGCCAGATCGAGGCGGCCGGCTGGAGCGTGGCGGAGGACGGCATGGAGTTTACCCTATGAGCAAGGCCCAAAGCCGGGACGCATTCGAGGCGCGGCTGCGGAAGATCGGCGACGAGCGTTATCACGACAAGCACCCCTTCCACCGCTTGCTGCATTCCGGCGGCTGCACCCACGACCAGGTCCAGGCCTGGGTGATCAACCGCTACTACTACCAATCGCGCATCCCGATGAAGGACGCCGCCTTCATCTCGCGGATCGACGATCCGGCCCTCCGCCGGGCCTGGCGGTCGCGCATCGAGGATCACGACGGAAGCGCGGAAAAAGAGGGCGGGATCGCCCGCTGGCTGCGGCTCGCCGAGGCGGTCGGCCTCGATCCCGACTATGTCGCCTCGACCCGCGGCGTACTGGCCGGCACACGGTTCGCCGTCGACGCCTATGTCCATTTCGTACGCGAAAAACCCTTGCTCGAGGCGATGGCGTCGTCGCTTACCGAGATGTTCGCCCCGAAGATCCATACCGAACGGATCGCGGGACTGTTGGAGCACTACGACTTCGCCAACAAGGATTCGATCGCCTATTTCCAAAAACGCCTGAGCGAGGCGCCGAAGGACGTCGCCTTCGGTCTCGCCTGGGTTCTCGATCATGCGAACACGCTGGAAAAGCAGGACGCGGCGGCGGCCGCCCTCACCTTCAAGACCGATGTCCTTTGGTCCCAGCTCGACGCCCTGCACAGCGCCTATGTGGATCCCGGTCGTATTCCGCCCGGGGCCTGGCAGCCCGGTGAGGGACAGTTGGAGCGGAGCGGATGACGGCCCCGGCGGAAAACACGCCCCGACCAGCGCCCCAAACGGCCTCGCCACCCGACGGCTTGGCGGAGGCGGACCGCCCCGTGCTGCCCCGGGGCGTGCGGGTCAAATACGACCCCGTTCGGGAGACCTGGTTCCTGCTGGGTCCCGAAAGAGCGATCAAGCTCGACCCGATCGCCCAGGCGATCCTGACGGAAACCAAGGACGGCCGGACCTTTGGCGAAATCGTCGCCATCCTCGCCGACACCTACAACGCCCCGGTGGAGCGCATCGCGATCGATGCCGGCCGCTATCTCCGCGCCCTGGTCGACCGGCGCTTTGTGGATCTCGCATGACCGACGCCGCCCCCAATCCCAACCGCCCCGGACCGCCCATGGCCATGCTGGCGGAGCTGACGCATCGCTGCCCGTTGTCCTGCCCCTATTGCTCCAACCCGTTGGAGCTGACGCGCAAGGCGGGCGAACTCGCCACCGAGGAATGGTCCGACATTTTCCGCCAAGCGGCGGCGCTCGGCGTTCTGCAACTGCACCTGTCAGGGGGTGAACCCGCCTCTCGCGGCGATCTGGTCGCCCTGGTCGAGGCGGCCCGCGACGCCGGGCTCTACAGCAATCTGATCACCTCGGGCATCGGTCTGACCCGCGACCGTCTCCAAGCGCTCGACGCCGCCGGCCTCGACCATGTCCAGCTCTCCCTACAGGGGGTCGACGCGGGTATGGCCGACCGGGTCGGCGGCTATCGCGGCGGGTTCGAGCGCAAGATGAAGGTCGCCGGCTGGATCGCCGAGATCGGCTTTCCGCTGACCATCAACGCGGTGGTCCACAAACAGAACCTCGACCGTCTGGAAGACGCCATCGACCTGGCGGAATCCCTGGGCGCGCGCCGGCTGGAGGTCGCGACGGTGCAGTTCCATGGCTGGGCCACGGTCAACCGGGCGGCCCTGATGCCGACGGCTGAACAAGCGAAGCGGACACATGCGATCGTGCGCGACGCGCGGGAGCGCCTCATGGGCCGGATGGTCATCGACTATGTCCCGGCGGACCACCATGCCCAGTTCCCGAAGGCCTGCATGGGCGGCTGGGGGAGCATTGGGCTCAACGTCGTGCCGGATGGCCGGGTCATGCCCTGCCACGCGGCCCATACGATTCCGGGTCTGGTCTTCGACAAGGCGACCGAAGTCCCTCTGGCTGACATCTGGTACGACAGTCCGGCCTTCAACGCCTATCGGGGCGACGACTGGATGCAGGAGCCCTGCCGGTCCTGTGAGCGCAAGACGGTCGATTTCGGGGGCTGCCGGTGCCAGGCGATGGCCGTTCTCGGCGATCCGGCGGCGACAGATCCGGTCTGCTCGAAATCGCCCCACCACCAAGACTTGGTCGCCAAGGCGATCGCCGATGGCGACGCGGCGGAGTCGGACTTCACCTACCGCGTCCTGGGCGCCTGACCTAACGGTCCGGCCCCTCCTCCGTCGGGTCGCCAAGGATCGTGTTCCTGTCCTGCGCCCCCGCGCCATCGATAAAGTAACCGAACACATTCCGGAGGAACCCGGGTGCGAGGCTCTGCAGCGGATCGACCACCACATCCGGGTCTTCCGCCGTCCCGGTCACATAGAAGCGGGTCGCGATCACGCCGCCGCCCTCGCCGCCGGTCAGCAGTTGCCCGACCAGGGGGATCGCCCCGATCGTGTTGTTGATGGTGTATGCCGGTACGAGCAGGCCTTTAAGGTCGAGCTGGTCCGCTTCGTCGCTCAATTGCCCTTCGATCTGGAAGCCGAGCGACCGGCCGACCCCGCGTCCGTTCTCGATAACAATCTCCTGACCTTCTTTCTTGAGCGATCCGTCAAAGCGCACGAAGGGAATGCCGTCACGGGAAAGCGCTTCGAACAACCCCGTCAGCGAGACCAGCCGGAGGACCTGAAGAACCGCCGGGGCGCGAACCACCCGGAACCGGTCGACCCGCATCCGCGCATCGAGCGCCGTCTCCGGCGCGTCCATGTCGACGGTTCCGTCGACCGTGAGGATCCCGCCCTCGACGGAGGAAACGAGTCCGAGCCAGCGCAGGGTCGCTCCCGCATCGGTCGCGTTGACGAGGAAATTATGCCCCTGGGGCAAGGGAAGCGCCTCGAAGGTCAGGCGCCCCTGGCCATTCGGCCGACCCTCCAGCCTCATCCGCCCCCAGCGCTCGCCGCTGTGGTCGAGCCGGGCCGAGAAGCCATCCAACACCCTGGCCTCGTCCAACAACAACCGATCCACGGCGATATCGAGCTCAAGCGGCCGTTCGGGGGCGAAGCCATCTTCATCGTCCGCGACCCCGCTTTCCGGCAGGCCGTCATCCTCCTGCATCAAAAAGGCTCCCGCGTCGATCTGCCGACCGCGCACCGTGACACGCCAAGGGCTGCCGGTCAGGTCCGCCTCCGCGGTCAAATCGGTGCGCCCGAGCACGAACCGGTCTAGCGCCAACAAGACGGGCTCTCCGGTCTCCGGGTCGAAGGACACGGAACCGGACCCGTCCAGGGACGGCGCCGACAGAGCGATATCCCGCACCCCGATCGGAATCCCATCCCTAAGCAGCAGCATCGCCGTTAGGGACGCCGGCGCCCCCGGGGGTTTTTCCCAATCGAGGATCGGCAACCGCATCTGGGTGTTGGTCAGATCGCCGTCCAGGCCGATGGTCGCCCGACCGCCCGGCAGTTCCCGGTAGTCGAAACCAACCTCGGCGGCACCGGCGCCATAGGGCGCGATCTCGACCCCAAGATCGTCGAGAGTAGCCCCGGTGACCGTCACCCGCCCCTCGACCCGACGGCTGTCCGCCTCGGCGAACCGCTCCGCCCACCGGAAGGTCACAGGGCCGCCGGAGATCTTCGCCTTTCCGTCGATGGTCATGCCCAACCCGTCCAGGGAGAGGGTGAGATCGCCGTCGGTGATACCCTTTCCGAAAGGCAGATCCCGCAACACCGCGCCGGTGATGTTCGACGCCGCGCCGACCCCGATCTCGTCCAGTCGCAGACTGTTCACGAGCGGGAAGTCCAAAGCGAGCTTGGTCGCCGCCTGCCCGGAGACCATGGACGGATCGAGGCCAAGCTTTTCCGGATAGTTGAGCGGGTCGTTGTCGATCAGGCGCAGCGCGTCGCGGACCGGCCCGACGACGCTGATCTCGATCTCCGCGCGCGGGATACCCGCCACCAAGTCGACCAGATCGATATGCGCCTGCTTCAGATCCAGCGCCATCCCGGGAATCGAACCATTGACGGTATCGATGGTGACCGCGATATCGCTGTAGCGCACGCGGCCATCGACTCCCTCGACCGGCGGCATGCCGTCGATATAGCGCACCGTGACGTCGCGGAAGCGCCCTTCGCCCTCCAAAGCGACATCGTCGAACTTCCCGGTCTCCAATGACAAAACGCCGGACAACGCCAGATCCGCCCTATCGACCGTGCCCGCCGACAGATTGAGATCGACCCAGCGACGGGCGTTGCCGGCCAGACGCTCGGGCCAATACTCGGCAAGAACATCGACAGGCAAGCCGCTGACCACGGCGGCGAGATCGACCGCCAAGAGGTCGGTATCACCACCGTCCTCCCTCCGAAGGGTCAGGGTCGCGTCCGCCAGAGGACCGCCGAGATCGAGGTTGCTGGCCGTTACGACCGCCCCCGCGCCCCGGCTCCAGGTGCCGGAGAGGGTGCCACCAAAGATCGCCAGAGGATTGGCGTAGAAGGCCGGCAGGGACAAACCGCCGGCCCCGATATCCAACTGGGCTTCGGCATCCCGGGGCGTCAGGTCGGTGGAGAGTGTCGCCCGCATGCTGCCCGATACCGGGGCGGCAAGGGCCTTGAGCATCTCGAATTCCGGCAGTTTCGCGGCCAGTGCCGCCGGCAGGACGGTACCGACCGACATGTCCACATCGAGGCGTTTGGTGGACTTGATCCATACCGCGTCGCCCGAAAGCGGGACCGTGCTCTCCCCCAGCAGGAGATCGAGATCGCCGGTCAGCCCGATACCAGCCTCCGTCCGGCTCAACCGGACCCGGGCGTTTTCCGCGATCCAGCGCACATCGCTAGGAAGATCGTCGAGGGTCAGGGTCGCCTCGTCGATGATCAGACCTTCGAGCCCCTGAGAGGCGCCGCCGCCGGCGAGGAACTGATCGATCACCGAAACATCGATAACGGTCTCCTCCGACGCCGGCTCCGGATCGGCGGGCGGCAGGGTGGCCGCGATCCGGACCGGTCCCTCCATGCTGCGGATCAAGCGGATGCTCGGACCCTTCAGGACGACGAGACGGGGCGTCAGCCCCTTTTCCCGGAAGGCCGCCAGGCCTTCCTCATAGCCGGCCGAGACCAGGCGCTGAAAGTTATAGCGCGCCTCCATCACCGGCGCTGAGAAGACTGTTTCCCCGCCCACCGCGTTGGCGGCCACATCGCGCGCCGTCACGATCAATTCCCGCTCGTCCCCACTCAATTGCAGGGTCACGGCCCCGACATCGAAGGACAGCTCGGCGCCGGGCGGATTGAGGAAGGGTTCGATGTATTCGAGGGCGAAATTCGCCTCGACCGGACCGCGATAAAGTTGCCAGACGGCAAATCCCGTGCCCAAGGTCAAGAGCAGGACGCACGCGGCGATGGCCTCAAGAAGGATGATCAGCACGCGACGGCGCAGAGTCTTCATCGAGCATACATCCTGCAACGGAAAGCAAAGATCGGCCGAGGCGGCAGCGTCTTGACCCTGTGCCGCTCAAGGCATCAAGGTCGGGAACCTATTCGAACGGGACTATCGATGGCTAACATACCCATTCTCCACCGAGGCGAAAGCCCTCCCGTGGTTCCCGCGGACCTGCCGGAAAGCCCGGAATGGGACCGCTGGGAAGCCGCCGTCGCCGACCGGCAGGATCCGGGTCTCGCGGACTTCGCCGGCGCCCTCAAGGAGAGCGCGGAGGGGTACGCCCTCCTGGCCGGCGTCTTCCACCATTCGCCCCATCTATCCGATCTCATGGTCAAGGAACCGGAGACCGTCCGCATCGTGGTTGAACAAGGTTGGGCCGAGGCGGTCCAGCACGCCTTCTCGGAATTCGAGGTCGCCGCCCCGACCGGGGAGGCCGCGCGGACGGACGAGGATCTAGCCAAGACGATGACCCGGATCCGAGTGCTGAAGCGCCGGGTCGCGCTCGCCCTCGGTCTCGGCGACATTCTTGGCACAGCCCCCTTGCTGGCGATCACCGCCGCCCTGTCGCGGGTCGCGGAGGAGAGCATCGACGCGGCCCTGGCGCCGATTCTCCGCAATCTGATCCGCCGCAAGAAACTCCCCGAACGCGATCCAGAGAACCCCGTCGAAGGCTGCGGGGTCTTTGTCCTCGGCATGGGCAAACTTGGCGCGCGGGAGCTCAACTATTCCTCGGACATCGACATCATCGTGCTGTTCGACGACGCCGTTTCGGGCCTGGAGGATGTCGGCGAGGTGCAGCCCTGGATCGTCCGGCTGACCCGGGAATTGGGGCGGGCGATGGAGGAACGGACCAAGGACGGCTACGTCTTCCGCATCGACCTTCGACTCAGGCCCGACCCGGGCGCGACACCGCTCGCCATGTGCGCCACCGTGGCCTCGACCTATTACGAAACCATCGGCCAGAATTGGGAGCGGGCGGCGATGATCAAGGCGCGGGTCGTCGGCGGCGACCGGCAGGCCGGAGAGCGCTTCCTCGCTCAGATCCGCAGCTTCGTTTGGCGCAAAAACCTCGATTTCTGGGCGATCCAGGATATCCACTCGATCAAGCGGCAGATCGCGACCCACAAGGGCGGCCACGCCTTCAAGGCGCCCGGCTTCGACGTGAAGCTCGGCCCCGGCGGGATCCGGGAGATCGAGTTCTTCGCCCAGGTCCAGCAATTGATCTGGGGCGGTCGGGAGATCCGGCTGCGGCTGCCGCGCACCCTCGACGCGCTCACCGCGCTCCGCGATCTCGACCACCTGGCCGAACCGGTCCGCGCCGATCTGGAAGCCGCCTATCACTTCCTCCGGACGGTCGAGCACCGCCTGCAGATGGTCAACGACCAGCAGACCCACAAACTGCCGGAAACGCCTGAGGGCCTCGAGAAGATCGGCCAGTTCCTGGGCTATCCGGACGCCGGAGCCTTCCTTGCGGATCTCGAACATCACACCGCGACGGTGCACCGGCACTACACGGATCTGTTCGGCGACGCGCCATCCCTGGGGGCGACCACGCGGGAGGGAACCGGCAATCTGGTCTTTACCGGCGCCGAGGACGATCCGGATACGATCGAGACCCTCACCGAAATGGGCTTCGCGGAGCCGGGCAGGGTGACGAGCATGGTGCGGGGCTGGCATCACGGCCGGATCCGGGCGACCCGGTCGGAACGGGCCCGCCAGATCCTCACCGAGATCCTGCCGGCCTTGCTCGACGGTTTCGCCCGCACCCCGGATCCCGATCAGACCCTGATCCGTTTCGAACGCTTCTTCGGCGGCCTGATCGCCGGGGTCCAGTTCCTTTCGCTGTTGCAGATGAACCCGGCGCTGAGCGATAGCATCGCCCGGATCTTCGGCAGTTCGCCCAGCCTGGCCAACCAGTTGAGCCAGTCCCCCAATCTGATCGAGGCGCTGCTGGCGGGCTCACCGCCAGCCCTTGAGAATGATCTGCCGACCCTGCAATCCGACCTCGACCACACCCTGGCCCGGGGCCGGGATCACCAGGATCTGCTGGACCTGAGCCGACGCTGGACGAATGACCAGCGCTTCCTGGCCGGCCTGGAGGTGCTTGAGGGACGGTGCCATGCAGACCGCACCGGGCCCTATCTGACGCGGGTCGCCGAGGCCGTCGTCTCCCGCATCACTCCGGCCGTGATCGCGGAATTCGCCCAACGCCACGGCCGGTTCACCCTGCCCGAGGGCGGCGAGGCCGGGCCGGTCCTGATCGCGCTCGGGAAGTTCGGTGGCTTCGACCTCAATGCCGGATCCGATCTGGACATGATGGTGATCTACGACGCCGGGACGGACGGACAGTCCGACGGGGACAAGCCGCTGCCCGCCACGGTCTACTTCGTCCGGCTTACCCAGCGGCTGGTCTCCGCCCTGACGGTCCAGACCGGCGAGGGTCCGTTGTTCGATATCGATCTCCGACTGCGCCCCTCCGGCCAGAAAAGCCCGCTCGCGACCTCGCTCGACCGGATGCGTCAGTATTACGAGTGCGAGGCCTGGACCTGGGAATACATGGCGCTGACCCGGGCGCGGATCGTCTACGGGCCGGAACCGGCACGCGACCGCGTGGAACGCGCCCTCGACGCCATCAGGCGGATGCGGCACGACCCGGATAAACTGCTGTGCGATATCGAAAGCATGCGGCAACGGCTGGTTCGGGAGAAGGGCGCCCCCCTTCTGTCCGACCTCAAACAGGGCCGCGGCGGCATGGTGGATGTGGAGTTCATCACTCAGTATCTTCTGCTGCGGCACGGACCCGACCTGGTCGACGCCAAGCCGCGCCTGTTCGACGGGACGATCCCCGACGCGCTCTCGGCCCTCGCCGCCCAAGGCAAGATCGACGACGCGGCGGCCCGGCAGCTCATCGACGCCTACCGGTTGTGGCAGCGCCTCCAGGGGCTGCTGCGTCTGACCCACGGGGAAGGGAAACCGCTGATCGACGCCGACGCGAGTTTGCGGCCTTTGCTTGCCCAGGCAGCCGAGGTAGAAAGCTTCGACGACGTGCTTGCCATCTGCACGCAGCAAAGCGAGAACGTCATGAAAACCTATGCCGAGGTGATCGGCGATCCGGCGGAAGCCTTGCTTGCGGGCAAGATCCCGGAATCGTCCTCACCGGCGCCCGCAATCGAAGGAGAACTGCCGTGAGTGTTGAAGTTGGTTCCCCCGCCCCTGATTTCACACTGCCGACGGACGGTGGCGGCGAGATCACCCTGTCCGATCTCAAGGGGGAGAATATCGTTCTGTACTTCTATCCGAAGGACGATACGCCCGGATGCACAAAGGAGGCCTGCGGGTTCAACGACAACCTCTTGAGCTTCGAAGCGGCCAACACCCGGATCATCGGAGTTTCGAAGGACAACGTCGCCAAGCACGACAAGTTTAAGGCGAAGTACGGCCTGAACTTCAGCCTCGCGGCGGATGTCGAGGGAACCGTTTGCGAGACCTACGGCACCTGGGTCGAGAAGTCGATGTACGGCAAGAAATATATGGGCATCGACCGGGCGACCTTCCTGATCGACAAGGACGGGGTCGTGCGCGAGATCTGGCGCAAGGTGAAGGTGCCGGGCCATGTCGACGCGGTTCTCAAAGCGGCACAGGGTCTCTGATCGTCCTTTGAGCGACCTCCAAGAAACCCTGCCCAAAACACCCGTGCCAAAAACCCCCTTGCCACAAACCCCCTTGCCAAAAACCCTGGCGGAGGCGGCGATACGCTGCCTCCTGACCGCGGACGCGGTGGAAAAGGCGCGGGTCACGCGCGAGATGGCGGCCGCCTGGCGGTCCGGCGCCATCGCCGAGATCGGAGACATGCCGGTCCCGGACCGGCCCGGGCGCCCGGACCGGCCGCGCCTGCTGCCGCCGGGCCAGGTGCCCAAACGCAAGATCACCCGAGGGGTCCAGGGCCGGACGGCGCTGCTGCACGCGCTCGCCCATATCGAATTGAACGCCGTCGATCTTGCCTGGGACCTGGCGGTGCGCTTTCCCGACGCGGGCATGCCGAGGGACTTCCACTCGGACTGGGTCCAGGTCGCCGACGACGAGGCCCGCCACTTCCTGATGCTGGAGGGACGGCTCAACGCCTTAGGCGCGCGCTATGGCGATCTCGATGCCCATGACGGTCTGTGGGAGAGCGCGATGGGAACGGCGGGCGACCTGCTGGCCCGGCTTGCCATTGTGCCGATGGTGCTGGAGGCCCGAGGCCTCGATGTCACGCCGCAGATGATCGGCAAGCTGGAGGCGGCGGAAGACCTGGAGAGCGCCAAGGTGCTGTCCATCATCTATCGCGACGAGATCGCCCATGTGGCCGCCGGGCGGCGCTGGTTCGGCTATGAAGCGGACCGCCGCGGACTCGATCACGCCTCGACCTGGCGGAACCTGGTGAAAACCCATTTCAAGGGGCAGTTGAAACCACCCTTCAACGACGAAGCCCGCCTGGAAGCCGGCCTCACCCGCGATTTCTACGGCTTCGCCGAAGAGCTATAGGAAAAATCCCGGGACTCGGCCCATCGCCGGACAGTGAACCCCTCGTCTGGTGCCGGCGGTTCGAAAAGCCTGGCGATACGATCAAATGTCTCGGGATCGGGTGCGTATTCATGCGCGCCCCGAGCGTTGCGCTCGGCCAGGCGCCGGCGACAGAGATCGGGCGGCGTGTCCAGAAAGTGCAGAACATGCCGATAAGGGGCATCGTCGAGTAAGGACGCTATGGAGGCCCGTTGTCCCCGCGTATTCGCCGGAAAGTCGAGAACGACCGAGACGTCTCGGGTGAGGATATCCCCAACCAACGGCCAGAGTATCGTTCGCAACCTGCGGGAATGCGTTCGGTACGATTCCAGGCTATCGATCTCGCCCGGCCATAGGCCCGCCGTCCAATTGTCCTCGGCGATCAGGATGGCATTGTCCCGCTCGGCGATCGACGAGGCCAGGGTGGATTTCCCGGACGCGATCAGACCGCAGAACAGATGCAGAACTGCTTTCGTCAAGCGGATCAGGCTCCTCTTGCTCGACCGTGGCTGTCAGCGGCTGGGCCACGGCGTAGATTCGAGATTGTCGGCCAGCAGCGTAACACGATGCCCCCACCCTACCTCGACCCGGAAGACGCGGTCTTGGGCGGCGCCTTGGCGATCCCAACCCCCGGCATCACCCGGTTGCGCCCCGCGGCCTTCGCCGCGTAGAGGGCCCGGTCGGCCCGGGAAAGCGCCTTCTCAAGGCTGTCGCTTTCGCTCGCCAGATCCATCTCGGCGGCGCCCAGGCTCGCGGTGACCTTGACCTCCACCCGGCCGATCTTCGTGACCATCTTTTCGATGGCCTCCCGCAGGCGCTCGGCCAGACGGAGGGCGGCCACAAGATTGGTTTC
Source organism: Alphaproteobacteria bacterium (assembly GCA_024743275.1). GTDB lineage: Bacteria > Pseudomonadota > Alphaproteobacteria > JANSWW01 > JANSWW01 > JANSWW01. The sequence continues at coordinate 92,048 of JANSWW010000003.1, read as the reverse complement.
GGGCGCCAGGATGACGAACTCCTCCCCGCCGAACCGGGCGGGAAGGTCGGCATAAGTCCTGACCGCCTTGGTCATGATGAGGGCCAGATTGCGCAGCACGCGATCGCCCCCGCCATGGCCGAAACGGTCATTGACCCGTTTGAAATGGTCGATATCGAGAACCACCACGGAAAGCGGCCGGCCATAGCGTTTGCAGCGTTCGACCTCGGCCTCCGCCCGGCTGAAGAACAATCGGCGGTTCGCGAGCCCGGTCAGCGGGTCCGTGGTCGCCGCATGGTGGAGTTCCTGGCGCAGGGCGTGCTCCTCGGTCACATCCATCAAGACGCCGACGATGCCCTTGGGTCCACCCTCGGGCGTGAGGATCACGGCCAGATTGGCCTGGATGACCCGCTCGCCCCCGCCTTCGGAATCGTGGTCCATCACTTCGACCCGGTGCCCCTCCGGCGATTCGTAGACCAGGTCGTGGAGCCGGCGAATCCGGTCCGCCCGCTCCGCGTCCATGAATGACTCCATGGGCTGCCCCTGGATGGCGGTTTTGTCGCCGCCATGGAGATCGGCGTAGTGCTGGTTGACGATCTCGTAGCGGCCGCTGTCGTGACCTCGGAAAAACACCGGCGCCGGGATCGTTTCGATCAGATCGGCGAGCACCTGGTGCGCCGCCCTGGCGTCCTCCGTCGCCGCCTCGCGCTCCTGGGCGATCCGGACCAGATCCTTAGCCTGGCTCTTCAGCGTCCGGTTGGCGGTCTCCAAGGTCGCCTGCTGGCTCTCCAGCGCGCGCTGAGCCTCCAGCAACTCGCTGATATTGTTGTAGATCGCGATAATCTTATCGCCGGCCTTGCTGGCCGAGACCTTGTATTGGCGGGTGCCGTAGCGGGTCGCGAGCACGCGGGAGAAGATCCGCGGCTCCCCTGTCCGCCAGACCTCGGTCAAATTCTCCAAGAGCTGATCGAGATCGTTCAGCGCCAGTCTGGAGACGGGCCAGCCATCGATGATCTGGCCGGTCAGCCCCAGAAGATCGTAAACCTCGTGGTTGACGGTCACGACCTCGAAATCAAGCAGGTCGGTGGAGGCGCCTTGGTCGGGCGTAGGGCGCAGGATGAAGATCGGATCGATGCTGGTGCGCATGATCCCGTCCAACAGATCGGCCGCCCGTTCCTGCGGCGAAATCCAGCACACGATCATGCGAACGCCGTCCTCCCCGACGACCGGCAGAATCAGGCTTTCCCAATTGTTGGCATGTTGGGAGTAGACGCCCTGATGGACCGTGTACAAGGGCCGTTGGCCATCCAAAGACGCCGTATATTCGGTGAGAATGTAGTCGGAGAAGTCCGCGCCGTAGTCGCGCGTGGTGCGGCCCGTCATATCGAAACCGGACGCCCCGACAACCGCCTTGCCATAATAGAGGTATTCGAAGCCGTCGCCGTTTTCCCGCAAAACCATCAGGTTGGCGGCGAGTGCCGCATTCCGCTCCGGCGAGAAAGGGGCGTAGGGCGGCAGCGCGGAGTCCGCGGCCGACCTCACCTCGTCCCAATACAACGCCAGGCGTCGAATCGTCGGATTCGTCACCTGAGTCGGGATATTCTCCGTGAGCTTTGTGTAAATGACCGCCAAAAGATCGCCTCGCCACCTACTGAGCCATAACAGTAGCGGCAATGCATCTTATGAAACAAGCAGTGCGTCCCAATAGAAATCGAAAGGCCAATACCTATGGTAAATTGAGCAGCTCAGGTAGAACAAGCCACCCCAACGCCCCCATCGCGAGCATCATTACACAACCCAACCCGACAACATTCCAAAACGCCAGCCGAAGCCGACCGATAAGCGAGTTGGACGATCCCTGAACCGCGAGCGCGGCGGCCGCGACCGGGATAAACGCCAGCGGCAACACCGCCCAGTCGATCCCGGCACCATAGCTCACCTGCCAGGCCGCCAGTGTCACCGGGGCGGGCAAGGTGGCGAGGCCGGCGATCGGACCCCAGCCGATCGTCGGGGCGCCGAGCGCTATCCAGAACACCGCGAGCGCGCCGGCCAGCATCGACAGGGCGAGCTGGGCCGCGGCCGTCTGCTGCCCCCAGGCGGTCATCAGGAAGAGCCCGAACGCCAACGCGATGATCATCGAGACCGCCGGCGCCGGCGCGTTCGAAAGCGCGGTCATCCGCTCGGCGGCGATAAAGGCAACGAGGGCGACCCCGGCGACGGACAACAAGGCGGCCATGTCGCCGAGCATCAGCTGCGGATAGACCGTCCAGCCGGCCCCCACCGTCGCGAGCGCCACCGTCAGCCCCTGGACCAGGCGCGTTCCCGCCTTGGCAAGGGCACAGACGACCGCGAGGATCACGGCGAGAACGGGGACGTGGATGAAACGCCCGAGGCTCGTCGTCGGCTCCAGGCTCGGCCAGTCGATAATGAAGACATAGGTCACGATCACGGTCGCGGCCGCGCCGAGCGACAGGATCGCCCGGCCCCGCCCCCCGGCCAACATGGCGGGGACCGCCCAGACAAAGGCGATCGCCATCGGCACGACGAGAGCCTCGAAGACGACTTGAGGAGGAAAGGTCATGCGGTGCCGCCGTCTCCGTCGCCGAGGCCACCGATCTTGGAGGCGAGCGCCGCCTGGATGAACGGATCGAGGTCCCCGTCCAAAACCCCCTGACTGTCGCTCGTCTCAACGCTGGTGCGGAGATCCTTGACCATCTGATAGGGTTGCAGGACGTAGGAGCGGATCTGGTGACCCCAACCGATATCGGTCTTCTCGGCCTCGATCGCCTGGGCCTCCTCCTCGCGCTTCTTGAGCTCCAGCTCGTAGAGCCGGGCCTTCAGCATATTCATGGCGGTGGCCTTGTTCTTATGCTGGGAGCGGTCGTTCTGGCACTGGGTGACGATCCCGGTGGGCAGGTGCGTGATCCTCACCGCACTGTCGGTCCGGTTCACGTGCTGACCGCCGGCGCCCGACGCACGATAGGTGTCGATCCTCAAGTCCTTGTCCTCGATTTCGACCTCGATGCTGTCGTCGATCACCGGATAGACCCAGACGGACGAAAAACTCGTGTGGCGGCGGGCCTGGCTGTCGAAGGGCGAGATCCGCACGAGACGGTGGACCCCGGTTTCGGTCTTGAGCCAGCCATAGGCGTTGTGGCCGAGGATCTTGATCGTCGTCGACTTGATCCCGGCCTCTTCGCCCGGGCTCTCTTCGATCAGCTCGACCTTGTAGCCGTGCTGTTCGGCCCAGCGCATGTACATGCGCAGCAGGATCTCGGCCCAGTCCTGGGCCTCGGTTCCGCCGGCGCCGGCATTCACTTCCAGGAAGCAGTCATTGCTGTCGGCCTCGCCGGACAGCAGGGTTTCGAGTTGTTTCTTCGCGGCCTGTTCCCTAAGCTCCGCCAGGGTGCCCTCGGCCTCCTTGACGACGTCGTGGTCGTCTTCCATCTCGCCGAGTTCGATCAATTCGAGGCTGTCGTCAAGCCCTTGTTCGAGGGCTTTGACCTCCAGGATCTGACGTTCGAGATGGGTACGCTCCTTCAGGAGCGCCTGGGCCTTCTCGGCATTGTTCCAAAGATCGGGATCGCCGGCGAGCGCGGTCAGTTCATCCAGTCTGCGAAGTGCGTTATCCCAGTCAAAGATGCCTCCTCAGCAGGGCCAGGGAGTCTCTGATCTCACCCGCCACCGCTTCAATTTCGGCACGCATGCCTCTACCTCATCGATATCTTAACGTTTATGTCGAGGGGCGATCTAATACAGACCGCCCAGCCCCTTCGCAACCGGCTCTTTCGCCTGGGCGCCCGGCACCGGCGGGGCGGCGGCGTCGGAGGTCCCCCCGGTGATCGGGCTCACCCGTTGCGGTGCCTCACCCGGTTCCGGGGCCGTACCCGGCCGGAAGGCCTCCAGCACCACGGAGTCGGAGGCCGAAGACGCCCGCATGCCGGACTTGCGGTCGATCCGCACCAGCGAGACGCCGTCCGGGATCCGGAAGGGCGTTGCCGGCCGGTCCGCCAGCGCCGCCTCCATGAAGTCGACCCATATCGGCAGGGCGGCGGAGGCCCCGGTCTCCCGGCGGCCGAGCGGTTTGGGATCGTCGAAGCCAATGAAGACACCGACCGCGAGATCGGGCGAAAAGCCGACGAACCAAGCGTCCCGGCTCTCATTGGTGGTCCCGGTCTTACCCGCCAACGGCTTGCCGACGCGCAGCGCCCGGCGCCCCGTACCGGCCTCGACCACCCCTTCCAACATGCTGGTCATCTGGAAGGCGGTGATCGGATCCGTGACCTGGGGCCGCCGGTCCGGCAGTTGCGGCGGCAGGCCGCCGGTCCAGGCCTCTTCCAGCACGCATCCCTCGCAGGCCCGCCGGTCGTGCCGCCAAACGGTCACACCCTGTTTGTTCTGAACCCGGTCGATCAGGCTTGGCCGGATCTTCTTGCCGCCATTGACGATCATCGCATAGGCGGTGGTCAGCGACAGCAGGTCGGTCTCCCCGGCGCCGAGCGACATGGAGAGCAGCGGATCGAGATCGTCATCGATGCCGAACTCCCGCGAGACATCGACCACCTCGTCCATCCCGATCGCCTGGACGAGGCGGACGGTCATCAGGTTGCGGGACTTCTCGATCCCGAGCCGGAGCGGCGACGGACCGTAGAACACGTCGGTGTAGTTCGCCGGTTTCCACTTCGCGAGGCCCTGCCCCTGATCGATCACGATCGGGGCGTCGACGACGATGGACGCCGGCGAAAAGCCATTCTCCAGCGCCTTTAGATAGACGAAGGGCTTGAACGCGGAGCCGGGCTGCCGCACCGCCTGGGTCGCCCGGTTGAACTGACTACGCTGCATGTCGTAGCCGCCGGCCATGGCGTAGACCCGCCCCGTATGGGGGTCTAGCGCGACAATCGCGCCCTCCACATCCGGCAACTGCTCCAGGGCATAGGTGCCGAGCGGATAGGCATTGCCCTCGACATCCTCGGTCGCGGCGGAGACGAGCACCACGTCCCCGGGCTTGACCACATCGGACGGACGATCCGGTTTGGCGCCGACCTTCTGGCCTTCCAGCCAGGGCCGGGCCCAGGCCATCTCGGCGAAGGGAACGGTGCCCATCTCGCCCGTCTCAAAGCCGATTTGCGCGCGTTCCGGATCCACCGCGAGGACCACCGCAAGCCGCCAGTCGCCCGCGCCGGCAGGCTTGTCGACCCCCATCAGCGCCTGCTGCCAATCGGCGTCGGCGATCCGCGCCGCCGGCCCCCGCCATCCATGCCTGCGGTCATAGGCGATAAGCCCGTTGCGCAGGGACCGTTCGGCGATCCGCTGCAATCGCGGATCGATCGTGGTGCGCACCGAAAGACCACCGCTATAAACCCGGTCCTCGCCGAACTCCTCCAACAGGTCCCGGCGCACCTCCTCGACGAAGAAATCGGCGGAGGCGACGTCGCTCGACCCGCGCGGCCGGATGGTGAGCGGTGCGGCCTGAGCGGCCTGGGCCTGTTGCGCCGTGATGACGCCGTTCTCGGCCATCTGGCCGATGACCCAGTTACGCCGCGCGATCGCAGCAGCCGTCTTCCGGGTCGGATGGTAGTTGTTCGGCGCCTTGGGCAGGGCGGCGAGATAGGCCGCCTCGGCGATGGTCAGTTCGATCAGGGTCTTGTCGAAATAGTTGAGCGCGGCCGCCGCGACCCCGTAGCTCCGGGAACCGAGATAGATCTCGTTCAGATAGAGCTCGAGGATCCGGTCCTTGGAGAAGGCCTGCTCGATCCGCAGCGCCAGGATCGCCTCCTTGATCTTGCGGGCGAGCGAGCGCTCGTTGGTCAGCAGGAAATTCTTGGCCACCTGTTGGGTGATGGTCGACGCCCCGACCAGGCGCCGCCCGGTCCCGTAGTTCCGGACATTGGTGACGACCGCGCCGGCGATGGATTTCAGATCGACGCCCGGATGGGTATAGAAGTTCTTGTCCTCGGCCGAGAGAAAAGCGTCGACAACCCTTTGGGGGATCGATCCGATCGGCACGAAAACCCGCTTTTCGGTCGCGAACTCCGCCAACAGGCGGCCGTCCCCAGCGTGCACCCGGGTGACCGTCGCCGGGTCGTGGTTGGCGAGATCGCGATGTTCCGGCAGGCCCTTGCCGTACTCCCAGAAGATGTAGAAGAGCCCGGCCACCCCGGCGATCGCCCCGAGAAAGCCCAACGCGAAGAGATATCCCAGAAATCGAAGCATTCTCTTTGCGAAGACCTTTCAAGCGGCACCGGCGCCGCATCGTTCTCAAGGGGTCGTTTTCAGCGGGTTGCCGATCGGGAAGCGAGTATAGTCCGGATCGGGACGCGGGTCATCCAACCGGAAGAATGGGGCTATTCGTTGGCGACCAGACTGCGGTTGAGCGCGAAATAGCCGTCGATGCTCTCCGCCAGGCCGATCATCAGCTTCTTGCGATAGGCTTCCTTGCGCAGATTGGCCTCGTCATGGCGGTTTGAGAGAAAGCCCATCTCCACCAGCACCGACGGCACGTCCGGCGCCTTCAGAACCCGGAACCCGGCAAATCGGTGCGGCCGGTTGATCAGCTTCGAACGCTTTTGGAGGTGGTTGACCGCCACGCGGGCGAACCGGATGCTCTCGTTCATGGTTTCCCGCTGGGCGAGATCGATGAGGATGTTCTGGACATCCGGCGTCTGGCCCCCGAGGTCGACACCGGCCAGCAGGTCGGAACTGTTTTCGCTCTTGGCCAGGGCCGCCGCCTCGGCATCGGACGCGTCCTCCGACAGGGTGTAGACCGACGCCCCCCTGAGTTTCGGCGAGGACGGCAGGCTGTCGGCATGGAGCGAAACGAACAGATCGCCCCCGGCCTCCCGCGCCATGGCCACGCGCTCCTTCAGCGGCACGAAGACATCCTTCCGCCGGGTCATCACAACCTCGTAGCGGCCGGCGGCGTCGAGCAGATCCTTCAGGATGTTCGCCGCGGACAGCACAATGTCCTTCTCGTAAATCCCGCTGCGGCCGATGGCCCCTGGATCGATGCCGCCATGGCCGGGGTCGATGACGACGACCGGCTTCAACGTCCGCCCTTTCGGCACCACGACCGACGGGGCCGATTTCACTTTCGGCGGCGTCTGGGCACGTTTGGCGGCAGACTTGACGGCGGGCGCACCGACCGAGGCCAGGAAAGTCGTACGGTCGGTGGGCACCAGATCGATCACCAGCCGGTCGCCGGAGGCACCGGAGGGTGGAATTTGGAAGGCCTTCTGGACTTCCAGCGGTTCACGGGCATCAATGACGATCCGTGCCACATCCGCCTTGAACAGCCCGAATCTCAGATTGGAGATCCCGCCCCGGCTGCGCGGCAGCGCATCGGGGACCAGATCGAAAGTCGCGCCCTTGAGGTCGATGACCACACGATAGGGATTGGCCAGCGTGAAGATGGTGTAGTCGGCCGGTGCCGCCAGATCGACGACGAACCGGGTCCGGTCGCCATGAACGCCCAGTCGCAACCCCTCGATAGAGGTTTTACCCCCCGCATTGGCGGCGGCCAGCGATGGCGACGACGGCGCAGCCGCCAGCATCGCGCCGGCAAGCACGAGCAGGAAAGCCCAGCCGATGAACCCGTAAGGCCTCCGCACGACGCCTCCTCACCTGCGTCAATAGTTCAAGCTCTCTCGCATTAAACGCCGATAACTCTTTGCATGCAATGAAAAATTTCGCTTGCAGGCGGAGGGCCAAAGATTCGTTCCGGCTGTATTCCAGTTCGGTTAAATCATTATCGTGGCGTCATAAATCCCGATTGCCCTTTGCCGGCGAACTGACTATGGTCGCGGTGGTTTTTCCGGCGTTGGTAAACGCTGGCGATGAGGGCGCCAGGACTGGACGGGCACGACACTGCCGTCACAAGTCCTTGAAACTCCCCGTCCCCACAACGATTTCGGTGGGGAGACATTACGGGGCCGGCCGCTTCTTCCCGCCACGATACCGGCGCCCCGACCATGTAGCCTCAAGTTAACCTCTCGGGATTTCGGTTTTGTTATCGTCCAGCTCTGGCCTTCTCTCCGCTGACCGCGCCTTGCCGGCCCGGTTCACGACGGCGGCTTTCGGCCCGGCTCGGTCTGCAATCACCGCTGACAAATCCCACCCCCATCTTATCAAACACAGTTTGCAGCGCCGGCTCGACCGTCCCGCCGATGACCTCATCGGCCCGGGGGCGAGCCGAGGCGCGCGTCGGAGAGTTTTAAATGACAAAGCGTATGTTGATCGATGCCACCCACCAGGAAGAGACCCGGGTGGTGATGCTGGACGGGAACCGCCTGGAAGACGTTGATTTCGAAAGTGCTTCCAAGCGCCCGATCAAGGGCAATGTGTATCTCGCGCGGGTGACCCGCGTCGAACCCTCCCTGCAGGCGGCCTTCGTCGAATATGGCGGCAACCGCCACGGTTTCCTCGCCTTCTCGGAAATCCATCCGGACTATTACCGTATTCCCGTCGACGACCGGCCGACACCGGAACCGGAGGAGGCCGAGGAGGAAATCTCCGGCGACGCCGAACCCGCCGAAAGCCAGGCCGATGCCATGACCGACGAGAACGGGTCGGAAGAAAACGGTGCGGCTGAGAACGGGAACGGCGAAAACGGCGACGACGAAGGCGGCGAGGAAAATGTCGAAAGCCTCGGCGGCGACGAGGCCGAGGAGGTTCAGGCCCGGCGCCCACGCAACTACCGCAACTACAAGATCCAGGAAGTCATCAAGCGCAAGCAGATCCTGCTGGTTCAGGCGGTGAAGGAAGAGCGTGGCAACAAGGGCGCGGCGCTCACCACCTATCTCTCGCTGCCGGGCCGCTACTGCGTCCTGATGCCGAATACCGCCCGGGGCGGCGGCGTCAGCCGGAAGATCACCAACGCCAACGACCGCAAGCGGATCAAGCAGATCGTCGACGATCTCGACGTGCCGGAGGGCATGGCGGTGATCGTCCGGACCGCCGGCTCCGAACGGTCCAAGGCGGAGATCAAGCGGGACTTCGATTATCTCATGCGGTTGTGGGAGCAGATCCGCAACGACACCCTCAGTTCCGTCGCGCCGGCGATGATCTATGAGGAGGGTTCGCTCATCAAGCGCTCGCTGCGGGATGTCTACACCAGCGATGTGGAAGAGGTCCTGGTCGACGGCGACGAAGGATACAAGACCGCCAAGGACTTTATGAAAAGCCTGATCCCGAGCCATGCGCGACGGATCAAGAAATACAAGGAAACCGATGTGCCGCTGTTCCAGCGCTTTCAGGTCGAAAGCCAGCTGGACGCCATGCACAACCCGACGGTCCAGCTCCGCTCCGGCGGCTATCTGGTGATCAACCAGACCGAGGCCCTGGTGGCGATCGACGTCAACTCCGGCCGGGCGACCCGCGAACGCCATATCGAGGAGACGGCGGTCAAAACCAACCTGGAGGCCGCCGACGAGGTCGCCCGCCAATTGCGCCTGCGCGATCTCGCCGGGCTGGTCGTGATCGACTTCATCGACATGGAGGAGAACCGCCACCAGAACCAGGTCGAGCGGCGACTCAAGGAGGCGATGAAGCATGACCGGGCGCGTATTCAGATCGGACGGATCAGCCCATTCGGTCTGCTCGAGATGTCGCGCCAGCGGCTGCGCCCAAGCCTGATCGAATCCTCCGCCCAGCAGTGCAGCCAATGCGGCGGACTCGGCTGGGTCCGGTCGACGGAGTCGTCCGGCCTGCAAGTGCTGCGGGCGATCGAGGAGGAGGGCACGCGCAAGCGGGCCGAGCAGGTGATCGTCACCGTGCCGACCCGGATCGCCCTCTACCTGTTGAACGAGAAACGCGCCGCCGTGATCCAGATCGAGGAACGCTACGGCATCGCCGTCACCGTCAACGCCGACGACAGCATCATCCCGCCCCAGGTGTATAAGATGGAGCGGGTCAAGGCGTCGGGTGAGATCGAGATCGCGGAAGGCCCGGAGAGCGCCACGGACGGCGATGAGGGCGGCCGGGGCCGCCGCCGCCGGGGCGGAGGAGGCGGACGCCGGGGGGACCGTGAGCGGGGCGACCGTGACAGGCCCGAGCGGGCCGACCGTGACAGGCCCGAGCGGGGCGACCGTGGTGATAGGCCCGAGCGGGGCGACCGTGACAGGCCCGAGCGGGGCGACCGCGAGGACCGCCCGCAGCGGAGTCGCCGCGGGCGTCGTGCCGAGATCGAAGAGATCGAGGCAGACGAGACCGAACTGGAGGAAGCCGAAGAGACCGCCGCCGAGGAGCAGACCGAGGCTGAAGACGTCGAGGGCGATGGCGAGGGCCAGCGCAAACGCCGCCGCCGGGGACGCCGGGGTGGACGCCGCCGGCGGGGCCGCCGCGACGAGGAGCGGACGGAGGAACAGGCGGAGGACCAGACGGAGGACCAGACGGAGGACCGGGCCGGCCAAGAGGCCGGTGACGAGTCCGGGCCGGCGGAAACCGCAGAGTCGGAAACCACCGAGTCTGGTGGGTCCGAATCTGGGGGTCCCGAATCCGAGAGCGCGGAACCCGCTCAAACCGAATCGGCCGCCACCGAGGCGACCGCCGACATCGTGATCGACGCCAAGGCGCCGGCCGATGATGAGGCGGCTACGGAAGGCGAGACGGAGGAGAAGCCGAAGCGCAAGCGGGCAACCCGGTCGCGAAAGAAGGCCGAGGAAGCACCGGCCGAGGCGGAAGCCGCCCCCACGGAAGAAGAAGAAAAGCCGAAGCGCAAGCGGGCGACCCGATCGCGTAGGAAGGCGGACGCAGCGCCCGCCGAAGCCGAGACCGCCGGGACCGGGGCCACGGAAGAGGAAAAGCCGAAGCCCAAGCGGGCCACCCGGTCGCGCAAGAAGGTGGAGGAAGCGCCGGTTGAAGCCGCTCCCACGGAGATGCTCGCCGAAGAGGCTCTGGAAGGGGTCGCGGAACCGGCTCCCGAGAGGGTCGCGGACGCGCCGGCGGAAGAGGCTCAGGCCGAACAGGCTCTGGCCGAAGAAGCTCAGGCCGAACCGGCGCCGATCGCGGGCGAGAGCAAGCCGGTCGTGGTCGAGGGCACCGAAACCGAAGCGGAAAAACCGAAGCGGAAGGGCTGGTGGTCCCGCATCACGGGGCAGTAAGTTGAGCACACGCCATAAACTGGACGTTGTGTCCTAAATAGGCCTCGGGGAGGACGTCATGAGCGAGGAACCGCATCTGGAAGACGGGCTCTCGGACAACCTGAAGAACGTGATCGTCACCGGCGCCAGCCGGGGGATCGGCCACACCACCGCCCGCTATTTCCGGGACAAGGGGTGGCGAATCCTAACCTGCAGCCGGGACGACACGCCCGAGGCCTGTAAACGGGACCCCTATTGGACCGCCCATATCCCGACCGACCTGTTCGATCCGGAGAGCACCCAGGCGTTCGTCGACGAGGCCCTGGAGGTGCTCGACGGCCAGCCGGTCCATGCCCTGGTCAACAATGCGGGCTGGTCGCCGAAGACCGACTACAAGGAGCGGCTCGGTTGCCTCAACGGCGATGTCGAGGCCTGGCATTCGGTGTTCGAGCTGAACTTCTTCGCGCCCCTGCGGCTGGCCCGCGGGTTCGCAGGGTCGCTGGCCAAGGGCAAGGGGGCGGTGGTCAATGTGACCTCGATCGCCGGACACCGCATCCACCCCTTCGCCGGCTCCGCCTATTCCACCTCCAAGGCGGCGCTTTCGGCGCTCACCCGGGAGATGGCGGCGGAATTCGCCCAGATCGGTGTGCGCGTCAACGCCGTCGCCCCGGGCGAGATCGAGACCGACATGGTCTCCGGCGATTATGAGATGCTGATCCCCCGGATCCCGATGCAGCGCATGGGCCAGCCGAAGGACGTGGCGGCGACGATCTTCTCGCTCTGCGATCCCGAACATTTCGGCTATGTCACCGGCGAGGAGATCTTCATCACCGGCGGCCAGCACCTCTACTGATCGCCATCCCTTCCAAACAGGCAAGAGGCGATGCTTGTTCAGATCGTTCTCGGAATTGGGACAATCCTATTGAGCATGATCCTGACGGCGGGAGTCATCGCGCTGAAGATTCGCTATTTGAAGGATCATGGGGCGGCCTTCACCCGTTATGACGGCTTCTTCCGTGATTCCCTGGTGCTCGGTTTCGTCCTGTTGGGTATGTCAGGAGCCCTCGGCGTCAGCGTATCCCTTTGGACGGCGCTGTTCATCGCCATCGATGCGTTCGCCAGCGTGGAGGAGGCTCTCTATTTCGCCATGGTGACCTTCACGACATTGGGGTTCGGTGACATCCTAATGCCCGATGAGTGGCGGCTACTGGCCGGCTTCGCCGCGTCGAACGGCATGGTTTTCTTCGGTCTGATCACCGCCACCCTCTTCGAGGTATTCAGACGGTTGATCAATCATCGAGAAAGTTGATTGGCGCCGACGATGCCGACGGAATGACCGGGAACTCCGAAGGCTAGGCCGCCTTTTCGGCGTCCTGGACCATTTGCTGCACCCAGGAGATGCGGGCCTCGGCCTGAGCCAGTTCCATCTCGATCCAGGGGGCGAGGAAGCCCTTGGCGATGTCAGGGTCGTTGGCTTGGAGATCCATCAGCCGATTGCGCTCAGCGACGTGGATATCCTCAAGCAGGTCGAGTTGGGCAAGCCGCTCCTCCCGGTCGAGAAACTCGATGAAACGCAGCTTCAGCGCCATGACCAGCTTGTTGAAGTCGTTGACCTGTGGACGGACATTGGCCCGAAGCAGAGTCTTGAGCGCCTCCTCACCCTCCGCCGTCAGACGGACGACCGAGGTCTCGCCCTGATCCTTCTTATCGGCCGGCTCGACCAGACCCTCGAAGCGCAACAGCTCCAGCGAGGGAACCAACAACTCCAGGGACGGCCCGGACAGGCGGCTGACGAAGCGCCGCACATCGCGGGCGAGCTCGGCATAAATCCTGGGGCTTTCAGCCAACAAACCGAGGGCCGCGAGACGCAGCGCTTCGGTCGGAATCAGGGAATTGTCGCGGTACATGGACGCTTCTCCGTGTCTGGTGACTTAGATATAGACCGCGATACCGGACCCGCCAAGTCCTTTTTTGAGAATGACTCGCAAAATCACCAAAACAATGCGGGATGTCCCTAACTCTTGATGCCCCTCAACCGGTCCGAGCGGCGGCGCAGCAGCTCGACCGTTGTGAGCAGCATGATAGAGATGGTGATCAGCACCGTGGCCACCGCCAGGATGGTCGGGCTGATCTGCTCCCGGATGCCTGCCCACATCTGGCGCGGGATGGTGCGCTGCTCGAAGCCGGCGAGGAAAAGGACCACCACCACCTCGTCGAAGGAGGTGACGAAGGCGAACAGCGCGCCTGAGATCACACCCGGCAGGATCAACGGCATGATCACCTTGAAGAAGGTCCGGGTCGGTGTCGCCCCCAGGGATTGGGACGCGCGGATCAGCGATTGGTCGAAGCCGGTCAGCGTCGCCGTCACGGTGATCACGACGAAGGGGGTGCCGAGGGCCGTATGGGCCAGAATGAGGCCGAGATAGGTCTGGGCCAGCCCGACCTTGGAGTAGAAGAAGAACATGCCGGCCGCGGTGATGATCAGCGGCACGATCATCGGGCTGATCAAGACCCCCATGGCCAACCCCTTATAGGGCATGTTGGGCCGGCTCAGTCCCAGGGCGGCGGTGGTCCCCAGCACGGTCGCGAGGATCGTCGAGGCGATGCCCACGATGATGGAGTTCTCCATCGAATGGATCCACTGCTCGTTCCCGACGATGTCCTGATACCAGCGGATGGAATAGGCCTCGGCGTCGAGGGCGATCATCCCCTCGGTGAAGGTGAAATAGGGCTCGGCGTTGAAGCTGAGCGGGATGATCACCAGGATCGGCGAGATCAAGAAGAGGAAGATCAGTGCGCAGGCGGTCCGGAAGGAGTAATACCAGGCGCGTTCCAGGGGGGAGGCGTAGGGAGGAAGCGACATGGGCGGCCTATCCGAACTTCATGTTGTCGACGCCGATCAACTTGTTATAGAGCCAGTACATGGCGAGAACGCCAGCCAGCAGAATGGCGCCCAGAGCGGCCCCGAGACCCCAGTTCAGCGATTCCTGCATGTGGAAGGCGATGAAGTTGGAGATCAGCTGGCCGGTCCGTCCACCGACAAGGGCCGGCGTGATGTAGTAGCCAATGGCGAGAATGAAGACGAGGATCCCCCCCGCCCCCAGGCCCGGGATCGTGTTGGGGAAATAGATCCGGCGGAACGCCGTCACCTGGGTCGCCCCGAGAGATCGGGCGGCCCGCATATAGCTCGGGTCGATGGTCTTCATCACCGAATAGAGCGGCAGGACCATGAAGGGCAGCAGGATGTGGGTCATCGCCACGATCGTGCCCGTCTGGTTGTAGATCATCTGGATGCGTTCGTCGTCGTTGAGGATCGTCGCCCACACCAGGATGTCGTTGATCACCCCCTCGGTCTGAAGCAACACGATCCATGTCGTCGTCCGCACCAGCAGCGACGTCCAGAAGGGCAGCAAGACCAGGATCATCAACAGGTTGGAGGTCTTTGTCGGCAAGGTCGCCAACAGATAGGCGATGGGGAAGCCGAGCAGCGCGCAGAGCCCTGTGATCAACAGGCTCATCCAGATCGTCCGCCAAAAAAGCAAGCCGTAAATCTGCAATTCCTCGGGCTGGGCGACGATCTCGCCCTCGGGGCTCACCGTCAGATCGAAGGCGTTGAGGTAGTGGATCGTCGTATAGGCCGGCGCCGTCCGCTTCATCAGCGCCCAGACCTGGGGATCCCCCCACTCATCGTCGATCTTGATCATCGCCTCCTTCCAGGGTCCCTCGTCGACGCGGTTCAGGCGGCGGGCGGTCTTGAACATGAGGGTCCGCATTCCCGGATCCTCGAAATTCAGGCGGGATGTGAGGCGCCCCAGGCTACGGTCCTTCATCGCCGCCTTCATCTCGGCGGCCATGACCGCATAGATCGATTCCGGCGGTAGACCGCCACCTTCCCACTCCATCAGGACCTGGGCGGTCTCGGGCAGCACTTCCTGGAAACGGGGATTGTCGACCGACCGGAGCAGCATGTCGATGATCGGGACAATGAAGGTGATCATGATGAACAGGAACAACGGGGCGACCAGCATCATGGCCCGGATCCGGCTGCGCCGTTCGGCCCGCGCGAGCGACTGCTTCAACGGCACGCCGTCGGAGGTCATCAAGCCCACCGGGGATACCGTCGCGTCCGTCATGCCCGCATCCTTTCCATCCATCTGAAATACTTAGAGAAAATGAAGCTCTGAAAAAGGGCTAAAAGGATCCGGGGGATATCCCCCGGATCCAATCGAAACCCAGCCGATTACTTCGCCAGCCAGGTGTTGAAGCGGACGGTCAGTTCGTCCTGATAATCGGCCCAGAAGGCGAAGTCGTTCTGGATCGCGTTGGTGAAGTTCTCCGGCGCGGTCGGCATGTGCGGACCCATCGGGATCCCGGCGACCGCATGCTTACCGACCAACGGGGCGGAGGACTTACGCGCCGGACCATAGGAGATCCAGGAGGCCTGATCCGCCAGACGCTGGGTGTCGGTGGAGAACTTGATGAAATCCCAGGCGGCGTCCTTGTTCGGTGCGCCGGTCGGGATGCCCCACAGGTCAATATCCCAGACCTGGCCGTCCCAGACGATGTTGAACGGCTTGTCCTCGGTGGCGACCGCGTTGAACACCCGGCCATTATAGGCGGAGGTCATGGCGACCTCGCCGTCGGCGAGCATCTGCGGCGGCTGTGCGCCGGCTTCCCACCAGATCACGTCATCCTTGATGGTATCCAGCTTGGCGAAGGCGCGCTCGACGCCCGCGTCGGTGGCCAGGATCTCATAGACCTTGTCGGCAGCGACACCGTCGGCCAAAAGTGCCCATTCCAGGTTCACCTTCGGCGACTTCCGAAGGCCGCGCTTGCCCGGGAACTTCGCCGTGTCGAAGAAATCGGCGACGGTCTTCGGACCGGACCCACCCGGATATTTCTCCTCGTCATAGGAGAAGATGGTCGACCAGACGATGGTCGCGACGGCGCAATCGTGCAGCGTGCCGGCGATGAAGTCGTCGGCGGCGGCGGTGCCATCCGGTGCCGCCGGCAGATCGCTCAGGGGCAGCGGCTCGAGGATACCCTCGTCACAACCGCGCACGGCGTCCGACAATTCCATGTCGACGACGTCCCAGGTCACGTTGCCGGCCTCGACCTGGGCACGGACCTCGGCGAGACCGCCGTTATAGTCCTGGCTGTTGATCTTGATCCCAGTCTTCGCCTCGAACGGCTTGTGATAGGCCTCGATTTGGCTCTTGGTGTAGGCGCCGCCCCAGGACACGGCGGTGATCGCGTCGGCCGCCTGGACCGCCGGCACCGTTGCAAAGGCGAGAACCGCGGCGAGCGCCGTGGTCTTCAAAAATCGTGTTTTCATGGTCTGAGTACTCTCCCTGTCTTTGCGGCCGGACCATACCGGCCTTTCCTCCGGGACGACGGCCCGTGCACTGGCCCGCGCCCCGCCACCCGCCCCGGGATCTGCGCCCGGTGACGGAGTTCCGTTCGACCGCTAGGCGTCGAGCGCCCGGCAGTCCTCCAACGCCCATCCCACCTTGATATTGTCGCCCTTGTGGAGGGTCTGGTGTTTGTAGGAATTGGGCACCTTGATGATGAACTCGTTGTTTTCCAGAACGTTGACCCGCGCCCGGATATGGTCGCCGAGATAGATCAATTCCTCGACATGAGCGTCGAACACATTAGGGAAACTGCCCTCCTCGGGATCGATGAAGACCCGCTCCGGCCGCAGGGATAGGGTGGTTTTACCGCCCTTGCCCTCGATCAGCACCGGCAGGGCCCGGATCATCTTGCCCTTGACCTCGACGGCGCAAGCGTCCTCGCCAACCTCCCGGACGGTCCCGACGAATTTGTTGTTCTCGCCGATAAAGGCCGCGACAAAGGCGTTCTCCGGCTGCTCATAGAGCACGTCCGGCGTCGCCAACTGCTGGATCTTGCCGTCGTTGAACACGGCGATCCGGTCGGACATGGTCAGCGCCTCCGACTGGTCATGGGTCACATAGACCATGGTAACGCCGAGTTCCTCGTGGATATGTTTGATCTCGTACTGCATCTGCTCGCGCAGATTCTTGTCGAGCGCCCCCAGGGGCTCATCCATCAGCACCAGTTCCGGCTCGAAAACGAGGGCGCGCGCCACGGCGACACGCTGCTGCTGCCCGCCGGAAAGCTGCGCCGGGCGGCGGTTCTGGAACCCGTCCATCTGCACCATCTGCAGCGCCCGGGCGACCTTCGCCTCCGCATCCGCCTTGGAGACCCCGCGGACCTCCAGTGGAAAGGCGAGATTCTCAGCCACCGTCATATGGGGGAAGAGCGCGTAGTTCTGGAACACCATGCCGATGCCCCGCTTGTGGGGCGGCACCATATTCAGCCGTTCCGTTCCCAACAGCACATCGCCGAAGGTCGGGGTCTCGAACCCGGCCAACATCATCAGGCAGGTCGTCTTACCGGATCCGGACGGACCCAGCATGGTCACGAACTCGCCCTTATAGATGTCGAGGTGAAGGTCCTTCACCACCAGGGTTTCGCCGTCGTAGGTTTTCTGAACCCCGTTGAAGCGAACGAACGGCTCCTCGTTCTTCGACGCGAGTGCGGCGTCTGCCATATGGCCCCCTGTTCAAAGCCTCGGCCCGTCAAGCCATTGTCGTGCGTTGCTTTCCCGCTTTTTTCGCAGTGCAACATCTTTGTCGCACTGATGCTATGCAAGGAAAGCAACCCTTGTAAAGGCGGGAATATTTATCCGGGCTCAATTGTCGCCGAATCGACGAATTATTGAGCCCTATCCACATGGTGGAAAAAGGCGCGCAGCAGGCGGGCGACCCTTCCGGGTTCCTCGAAGAGGGGGTTGTGGCCGGAGTCCTCCAACAGATGGACCGGATAGCGGTCCGCCAGGCCCGCGACCTGGCTCACCGGCAGGATGCGGTCGGCCGTGCCCCACAGGATCTGAAGCGGCATGGTCAAGTCGCCGAGCCGGTCCGTGAAGACATGGCGCTGCCGGTCGCCGTCGAAGACGAGATCGCGGACCCGGCGCAGGCCCTCGACCATGCCGGGCCGGGCCTTGCGCGCCAGCACCGCGTCGAGGGAAGCGTCGTCGACCCGGCCGACATCCTTGAAATAGGGCGCCAGGGCGGCCCGCAGGCTTTCCCGGTCGGCGGCCCGGAAATAGGTTTCGCCGGCGTCGTGATTGACCCAGTCGCCAAGCCCCGCCGAATTGATGCAACTGACCGAGGATATCCTGACGGGGTGGTCGAGGGCGGCCGCGAGGCAGACGGCCCCACCCATGGAGATCCCGACGACATGGACCCGCTCAAGGCCCAGGGTGGCGAGGAAGCGGTCGAGAAAGGCGGCGTAGCCCGGCAACCCCTGCTCCGGAACCTGGAGGCTCGCCCCACCATGGGCCGGAAGGTCCAGGGCATAAACCGCCCGGTCCCGCGCCAATTCCGGATGCTGGGCCGCCCAGGTGTTGAGGTCGCTGCCGAAGCCGTGCACGAGCACCGCTGGGATGGCACCACCCGCACCGAGCCTCCGCATCGGAATCGACAGCCCATCGACCTCGACGATCTCCGGGGCGGGAAGGGAATTGGGGGGCATGGCGATGGACCGCTGGGCTGAAAAACTGAGACCGAAGGCCCCTTGATACGCCAATCCCAGGATTCGCCAAGTCCCCTCGCCCCAACCCTCTCCCACCAGGGGAGAGCGACTGACTTTCATGTCGGGCGATTTACCATGGTTTTCTGTCTCTAAAGACTGCATTGAGGATGGTAGGGAGTTTTCTTGGGGCGCCGATGAGGCCGAGCTTGATTGGCTTTCCAGCGCCGCGGAGCCTCCGATAGAGGGGTTTGGGGTAGAAGGCTTTGAGGTAGAAGGCTTTGAGGGCCGGGGCGTACCGGGCCGCGACGGCGACGGCACCCTCTCGCGCCTTCCTTTAGCGTCGCCCAAGCTCAGGCGTCCCAACGCCGTCCCCACGTTGCCTTCACGCGGCAAAGACGCGAACAACTACCCGCTAAGGACATGATTTTAATTCTAAAAAATGGTGGGCGCGGCTGGGATTGAACCAGCGACCCCTACGATGTCAACGTAGTGCTCTCCCGCTGAGCTACGCGCCCAAGATATCGCTTCTGCTCGCCCGCTGAGGGACTGGAAGGATCCTGGCGGAACCGGGCGCCCTGGGGGCTCCGTCCGTCGGGAGCGGGGGAGATAGCACCGCTTTCAGAGAGATGCAACACCCTTCCCGACGGTTTTTCCGCAAAGGATCGGTTCCCGCGTTCCGTCGCCAGGGTCCCCCCTTTCCGAGCGGCCCCTTCCTGGGGACGCCCGGGTCCAGAGAACGCCCGGGCGCGCGGGAAAATGTCGCTATATGAACCCTTGCTAATCTAGGACCCCCATGGTGGAATGAAAGCCACGCAAATTTGGACCCGGTAGCGGCAACGGTACCGGGCAGTCGAGATGTCCGGAACTGCTTCAACCACCGGGCGGACGACTGTCTTCAGACTTGAGATGCCGTCCGATTTCAGGACATCCGTGGTGGTGGCCTCGCCCCACAGCGGGCGTCGCTATCCGGACGATCTCAAGAAAGCAACGCGGCTGGACCCTGTGGCGCTCCGGCGCTCAGAAGATTGCTATGTAGACAGCCTTTTCGCTGACGCCCCGTTCGAGGGCGCGCCGCTGCTGGCCGCAATGCTGCCGCGGGCCTATGTCGATCTCAACCGCGAACCGTTCGAGATCGATCCGGAACTGGTCGCCGACCCGATCCCCGATTGGTGCAACACGACATCGCTGCGCGTCTCCGTCGGGCTCGGCACCGTGCCCAGGGTGGTCGGCGACGGCCAGCCGATCTACCGCGACCGCCTGCCGATCCAGGAGGTGTTCCGGCGGATCGACAGCTATTACCGCCCCTATCACCGGGAATTGGCGCGTCTGATCGACGAGACGCGGGTCCGGTTCGGCTATGCCCTCCTGATCGACGCCCACTCCATGCCCTCCCTGGCGGTCAGCCCGCCCCGGCCCGGCTGGGCGTCCCGGGCCGAGGCCTTCGGGATCGACCGCGGCCAGTCCGGAACCTGGGCGTCACGCCCCACGGGGGGGCGATCCGGCGCGGATATCGTGCTCGGCGACTGCTTTGGCACCGCCTGCAGCCAGGGCATCACCCAAAAGGTGGACGAGTTCCTGTCCGCCCAAGGGCTCAAGGTGGTGCGCAACACGCCCTATGCCGGCGGCTATACGACCCGCCACTACGGTCGGCCGACCGAGGGCGTTCACGCCCTGCAGATCGAAATCAACCGGGCGCTCTATATGGACGAGCGCACCCTGGAGCCCAATGACGGGCTCGGCGCCCTGCGCCCCGTCCTGACCAAATTGATCGGCCATCTCGGCGAAAACCATTTGGCACTCGACGCCGCGGAGTAACCTGGAACTAGCATCCCGAATGGTATTCCGAAAAACATTCCGCAGTTCGGAAAAGGGGCTTTCGCATGCGCAAAAAAAAGGCCGCGCAAAGCGCGGCCCAAGTTTAGGGAGGAAACGCCCAAGAAGTGCGTTTACGGCATAACAGTGTCATGCCGCACTGCAAAATATGAGGGTGCACACAGGATCTGTCAAACCAAATCGACATCCCATGTCAGGGTAATTATTGGGAAATTTTCCCGCCAATTGGAAAATACGGAAACGCCCTATCCGGCGCGCCGGTAGACCACCGGGAAAAGCGCGCTATCGAGGGCCGCACCGCTGTCCAGTCCGGGATCGCGGAGCATCGGCTGGATATTCGGCCGCGGGCAATAGGTGACGTCGTCACCGCACCAGCGGATGATGTACCCGCGGCGCCGACGGTCCGACCGGCTGTTCCCGGGCGCGTGATGCACGGTCAGCCCGTGGTGCAGCGTGCAATCGCCAACCGCCAGGGACGGCTGGACGATCCGGTGTTTGTCCCGCTCGGCCTCCATATCGGGAAGTTCGGGCAAGTCCTCCTTGTAGCGATCGTCTCCGGTGAAGCTCTTCGCCTTGAAGCGGACCCCCCATTTGTGGCTGCCGCAGACATATTCAACCGCGCCGGATTCCGGTGTGACGGGGTCGAGGGCGATCCACATGGTGACGACCTGATCGCCCCAGACCGGCCAATAGGGCTGGTCGTGATGCCACATGGTCTCGGTCTCGGTGCCCGGTTCCTTCACCAGCAACTGGTCGAACAACACATTCACCTTGTCCGACCTCAACGCCTGGGCGGCGAGTTCCGCGGCCGGCGAATCGAACACGAAATCCCGAAAGGCCTGGCGGTGATGCCATACGAAGGTGTTGCCGAAGAAACGCCCGCCCTGCCCTCTTTCGAGATCCAGCACCATCGGACCGGGGTCGGCCATCTCCGCCTCGGTGGCGGCGCGGAGCTTATCGATCCAGTCCTGCCCAAAGGCGCCCTTCACATGCACCACACCGTCCGTTTCATAGGTCCGAACCTGATCTTCGCTCAGCGTCATGGCGCCACCTCCCATCGTGATCCCGGGTCATTCCATTGCAACTCTACGGCCTGATCGGTCGGTTCACAAACCGGCTGACGGTCGTAAACCAGGTCACATCTCCGGCATTCCGCACAGCGATGCCCCGGCCTTGCCTGAAAGACCGCCCGGTGCTTACCTAGCTCCAGTGAAACGAAGGGCGCCAACCCGGCGTAACCGGGCGGCGTCACCGGGTGGCGCAACCGGGTGGAAAACGACCCTAGGGTCAAGGGGAGGCATATGGCGAAGTCCAACGCCCATCGCGGGGTCATGACCCAGGCGGTCCATGCGGGCGAAAGGCCGGACCCGACGACCGGCGCCTCCGCCCCGGCGATCAACATGTCCTCCACCTTCGTGGTCGAGGATCTGGCAGGGTTCTCGGCCAACGATCTGGGCGAGGAGTCGGGCTATCTCTACGGCCGTTGGGCCAATCCGACCGTGACCATGCTGGAGGAGAAGATCGCCGCCCTGGAGGGGACCGAGGCCTGCTGCTGCTTCGGTTCCGGCATGGCGGCGGCCACGGCGATCTTTCTGAGCGAGCTTTCGTCCGGCGATCACGCCATCGTTTCCGACGTATCCTATGCCGGGGTCGCGGAACTGGTTCGCGACACGCTGCCGCGTTTCGGGATCGAGGTCGATCTCGTGAACATGACCGACCTCTCGGCGCTTGAGGCGGCCTTGAAGCCGAACACCAGGCTGGTCCACGTGGAAACGCCGGTCAATCCGCTGACCCGGATCACCGATCTCGCCGCCGTCGCCAAACTGGCGCACGACGCGGGCGCCCGGGTCTCTTGCGACAGCACCTTTGCCTCGCCGATCGCCACGCGGCCGGCGGATTACGGCGTCGATTATGTGATGCACTCGATCACGAAATACATCGGCGGCCACGGGGATGCGATCGGTGGCTGCGTCGCCACCACGAAGGCGTTGGCCAAACAGCTCAATGTCGAGGCGACGGTCCACTATGGCGGGGTGCTCTCCCCATTCAACGCCTGGCTGATCGCCCGGGGCGCCGCGACCCTACCGATCCGGATGCGCGCCCATGAGGAAACCGCGCTGACGGTGGCGCACTGGCTGGAAGGGCATCCGAAGGTCGGCAAGGTTCTCTACCCGGGCCTGACAAGCCATCCGCAGCATGAGCTGGCCACCCGGCAGATGAACAATTTCTCCGGCATGATGTCCTTCCAGGTCGGCTCCGAGGCCGATGGAGAGCGGATCGCCGAACGGATGACCACCGATCTCGAGGTGATCCACTATGCGGTCTCCCTAGGTCATCACCGCAGCCTGATCTTCTGGATGCCGACCGCCGGCCTGATGGACTCGTCCTTCAAATTGACCGGGGCCAATCTCGCCGCCTACCGGTCCATGGCCGGGGACGGGATCTTCCGGTTATCGGTCGGGCTGGAGGATCCGGAAGACCTCATCGCCGATCTCGACCGGGTACTCGGCTGACCGCGATGGACCGCCTCAAACTGCATATCAAGAACAATCGGGCCGGCGAGGAGGTGTTCCGCATGACGCCGGAGCGCTGGGCCGAGGCGGCCGCCCGCAATCCCGAGGTCGCAGCAAGGGTCGACGTCACCATCGATTGGGATTTCGACCGCTTCGACGCCTCGATGGCATCGGCGGACGCCTTCGTCGGCTGGGACCCGAAGCGGAAGGGCCTGGCCGACATCGCCCCAAATCTGAAGCTGATCCACATCATCGGCGCCGGGGTCGAGCATCTCGCCCCCTTCGACTGGCTTCCGTCCGGGGTCACTCTGACCAACAACCGCGGGGTCCACGCCCCGAAGTCCGGCGAATGGGGGGCGATGGCCCTGCTGATGTTGAACGCGCGGATGCCGGAACTCCTCGAAAGCCAACGCCGGCACGCGTGGAACGCCCTGTTCGAAACGCCGATCGCCGGCAAGACCGTGGCCATTGTCGGCGCCGGCGAGATGGGTGGGTCGGTCGCCGAGCGGATCCGGCCCTTCGGCCCGCATATCGTCGGTGTCCGGCGCGGTGGCGCGCCCCATCCGGCCGTCGACGAGATGGTCGGACCGGACCGGCTGGACGAGGTGCTTGGCCGGAGCGATTTCGTCCTGGTCACTCTGCCGATGACCCGCGAGACCAAAGGCCTCATCGACCGTCGCCGCATCGGCCTGATGAAGCCGGGGGCGGGCATCGTCAACATGGGCAGGGCACCGGTCATCGACTATGACGCGCTGGTGGACGCGCTGCGCTCCGGCCATCTGCGCGGCGCGATTCTCGACGTGTTCGAGCCCGAACCGTTGCCAGAGCGGTCGCCCTATTGGGATGTGCCCAATCTGATCGCCACGCCGCATATCAGCAGCGACGATCTGACCGCCTACATCCCGCGGACACTCGACCTGCTGCTTGACAATCTCGGCCGGATGCTGGACGGCAAGCCGTTCCGCAATGTGGTCCGACCGGACCTTGGATATTGAGATTAAAGGAAACGCAATGTCGCTGGAAAGCCTGACCGACCAGGTACGCACGGTCGCCGAGGACAATATGAAACTCGGCTATGTGGTGAAGTTCGTGCTGGAGGACGGGTCCATCATCCGTTGGGACGGCACCGCCTTCCGGCCCACGGTGGACAACGATGACGGCGAGGTCGACACCGAGATCAAGCTGACCGCGGAAAATCTCCAGAAGATGATCAACGGCACGCTGTCGCCCTCGATGGCCTACATGACCGGCAAACTGAAGGTCACCGGCAAGGTTGGTGTCGCCATGAAGATCGCCGATCTGATGGAAGACTGACGTCATGCCCCACCGTATCGAGACGATCACGCTGCCGGCGGCGTCTCCCGGCACGGTTCGGACCCTCGCGGTCCACCGGTTCGGTCCGACCTATAGCCACCGTCACGCCTATTTCCAGGCGTCGATGCATGCCGACGAGCTGCCGGCGGCGATGTGCGCCCATCACCTGATCGGCCTCCTGAAAGCCGCCGACGACGCCGGACGGATCAACGAGCGAGTCACCGTGGTGCCGGCCGCCAACCCGATCGGCCTCGACCAGTGGACGATCAACCGCCATAGCGGGCGGATCGAAGGGGCGAGCAACGTCAACTTCAACCGCGGCTATCCCGATGTCAGCAACGCGGTGCTCAGGGCGGTCCATGGTAGACTGGGCGGCAACCGGGCGCGCAATACAGAGATCGTTCGCGATGAGATCGTGAAGGCGATCGGCGCCCTATCCGCCCCGGACGAGGGCAACGCTCTCAAGATCAAGTTGATGAGCCTTGCCGCCGACGCGGAGATCGCGCTCGATCTGCACTGCGACGATACGGCGGAGGTTTATCTTTATCTCGGCGAGACGCTGTGGCCGGAGGCGGAGGACCTGTCCGCCGAACTGGGCGCCGTCGCGACGTTGCTGGCGAAGGATTCGGGGGGCGGCAGCTTCGACGAGATCTTCTCCATTCCCTGGTGGAAGGTGGAGGACGCCTATCCCGACTGCCCGCTCGGCTTCGGCTGCATCAGCGCGACGGTCGAGCTGCGCGGCCGGGCCGACGTCTCCGACGACCTCGGTGCCCGGGACGCCAGCGGACTCTATCGGTTTCTGGTCCGCCGGGGCTTTCTCTCGGACCGGATCCCGGCGGAGCCCCCGGCCCTGATCGCGGACGCGACCCACCTCACCGCCTGCGGCCATCTGCGGGCGCCCGTCGGCGGGATGATCGCCTACCATGTCGGCCTCGGCCATCATGTGGAGAAGGGTCAACACTGCGCCGACGTCATCGATCCCATGGCGGACCCGGCGGTGGCCCGCACCCCGGTTCTCGCCCCGACCAGCGGCCGGCTGTTCACCATGAAGACCAGCAGGCTGTGCCGGCCCGGCCAGTCGATCGGCAAGATCGCCGGGGTCGCCACGCTGCGCCCCGACGGCGGCTATATGCTGGAGGACTGAGACCCGACGCCTGAAAACGGTCCGGCAGC
This sequence comes from Alphaproteobacteria bacterium, assembly GCA_024743275.1. Classification (GTDB taxonomy): domain Bacteria; phylum Pseudomonadota; class Alphaproteobacteria; order JANSWW01; family JANSWW01; genus JANSWW01. The sequence continues at coordinate 66,601 of JANSWW010000003.1, read as the reverse complement.
GAGACCGCGCTAGAAAGGATCAATGAGATGAGCGTTATCAGCCATATCACCCTCGGGACCAATAACATCGATCGATCCAGCCGGTTCTATGATGCCGTCCTCGGAGCTCTCGGGTTCAGCCGCTTGCCAAAGCCGCCCGGGAAACCACCGGCCTATGAGAACGGCGGAATGCCCACGATCTACCTCTATCCGCCCGAGGATGGCAGACCGGCGACATGGGGCAACGGAACGCATGTCGCCTTCGTGGCGCCATCGCGCGAGGCGGTCCAACGTTTCCACGCGCTGGCATTGGAGCATGGTGGACGGTCCGAGGGATCTCCGGGCCCACGGCCACATTACGGCGACAACTATTACGCCGCCTACGTCCGCGATCCCGATGGCAACAAACTTCAGGCGGTCTACTACGGCGACACGCCGGAGTGATCCTAGCGGCCGCTGGAGACGCTCTTTAACCCCGTGTCATGAAGAAAGGGGCGTAAAGAAGGGGGCCGCGGTCATGAGCTGGTTTTCCTGACGGATCAGCCAGCCCATCTCCTGGGATTTCTTGAGATAGGCCTGCCACTCCGGATCGGCCAGCATCGCCTTGCGGCGGGCCTCCCGGTCGGCGGCGCTCTCATAGAACCAGATGTGCATATAGCTGTTGACCAGGCCGGTCTCGACGATGCCGTAGAAATAGGGCTGGCCCAGATGGCGGGTCTGGGGCGCCATGCCCATCTCCTCATAGAGCTTCATCGCCTTCGGCACGCCGCCGGGCACACAGGTATAGGTCCGGACGTCGAACAGCATGTCTTTGCACTCCTCGCATGGGTGGTCATTGGGGCTGATTGTTGCCGAATAGTTGCTCAAAAGCCGAAAAAGCGATAGACAGCATCCATCCTGGAAAAACAGTTCCTCTTGCGAGCCGAATGTCATGGCCGACGGCGCCCTTGTTCTTTTCTCCGGCGGTCAGGACTCCGCCGCCTGCCTCGCCTGGGCGCTCGACCGGTATGACCGCGTCGAAACCATCGGGTTCGACTATGGCCAGCGGCACAAGGTGGAACTCGACTGCCGGTCCCGGCTTCTCGGCGCGCTGAAACAGGGCTTTCCCGAGTGGGCGGCCCGGCTCGGCCCGGACCACATGGTCCCGCTCGACGGGCTTGCGGCGGTCTCCGAGACGGCGCTCACCGGTGAGACCGAGATCACCATGACCGAGGCCGGCCTGCCGTCGACCTTCGTGCCTGGGCGCAACATCCTGTTTTTCACCTTCGCCGCCGCCGTCGCCTATCGCCGGGGCCTGAAACAACTCGTGGGCGGGATGTGCGAAACCGACTATTCCGGCTATCCGGATTGCCGGGACGACACCTTGAAATCCCTGCAGGCGACCCTCAATCTCGGCATGGAAACCCGGTTCGTCGTCGAAACACCCCTGATGTGGATCGACAAGGCGGAGACCTGGGCGATGATCGACCGGCTCGGCGGGGCCCTGCTGGTCGACCTGATCAACGAGGAAAGCCATAGCTGCTATCTGGGCGACCGGACCCGGCGCCACGAGTGGGGCTATGGCTGCGGCACCTGCCCCGCCTGCGAATTGCGGGCCGCCGGGTGGCGAAAGTTCAAGGAGCGCGCGGCATGACCGCGATGACGAAGGAAAAGAAGATCTACTCGGTCAAGGAGGCGTTCTACACCCTCCAGGGCGAGGGCACCCATGCCGGGCGCCCGGCCGTATTCTGCCGGTTCGCTGGATGCAATCTATGGACCGGCCGCGAGGCCGACCGCGCCAACGCGATCTGCCAATTCTGCGACACGGATTTTGTCGGCATCGACGGCCAGAACGGCGGCAAGTTCGAGACGGCGACGGCGCTCGCCACACATATCGAGAGCCTGTGGCCGGGCGATGCGGCCCCGGACCGTCGGTTCTGCGTCATGACCGGCGGGGAGCCGGGCCTGCAGGTCGACCGCAATCTGATCGCCGCATTGCATGCCAAGGGCTTCGAGATCGCCATCGAGACCAACGGGACCGTGGCCCTGGCACCGGGCATCGACTGGATCTGCATGAGCCCGAAGGCCGGGACCGATCTGGTGATCACCGCCGGGGACGAATTGAAACTGGTCTATCCCCAGCCGGATCTGATGCCGGAGGCCGTCGAGGGGCTCGATTTCAAGACCAAGCTCCTGCAGCCGATGGACGGCCCGGCGCTCGCCGAGAATACCAGGGCCGCCCTGGATTATTGCCTCGCCAACCCCACGTGGCGCTTGAGCCTGCAAACCCACAAGATCCTCGGGATCGATTGAGACCGCCCATGTTCGAGATTTTCAAAGAGTTTACCTTCGAGGCCGCCCACCATCTCGGTGCCAATGTCGAGGCCGGCCATCGCTATGGGCGTCTGCACGGCCACTCCTTCCATGTCAGGGTGGTGATTGCGGGCTCGCCGGATCCGGAGACCGGATGGGTGGCGGATTTCGACGCGGTGGAACAGGCCCTGCAGCCAATCCGCGGAACGCTCGACCACAACTATCTCAACGATATCGAAGGCTTGGAGCGGCCGACCCTGGAAACCATCGCCAAATGGATCTTCGACAAGACGGCGGAGAATGGGGTCACCGCGACCGCGGTCGAGGTCCGGCGCGGAACCTGCGGCGAAGGTTGCCGCTATACCCGGCCCTGAGTCGACACGGAGGTCCTAGACGACAGGGGCTTGGGCGGCCTCTCAGAGCGTCTTGATTGGATCGAACGCGTCCTTCCAATAGAAGACTGTGCAACAGACGAGCTTGGCGACCGCGCCCAGATCGTCTCGGAAGGGTGCGACCGCCGTCTCGATCTCGGCGATCTCCTCTTCATGGGCGAACAAGGGCACGCCCCGGCGATAGCCCAGAGCCCGGTCGTCGATCGCGCGGTGCAGGAACGCGACCCCGTCCTCGGCATCCGGATGCAACTCATCGATGAAACCGCCGCTGCGCGCGGCGGGACCCGAGGCGATGATGGCGCCGCCGAGGACACCATATTGCAGCCGGCGGGGACCATGGTGAACGGACACCGTCCAGAGATGGGGTACGACGTCCGCACTCACCCCTATGACGTCGAGGACGTCAAACCGGCCTTGATGCGGGCAATCACCGCCCCGCCGCAGCCTGTCATAGAAGTCGATGAAGGTTTTGCAAACCTTACCCGGTCGCTGCTCCATCCATACCTCTCATTGCCGACCTGCCAACCGGCCAGCCGAAGGTTGATAAAGTGCGCACATAATTCTTAACAAATTACTAAAACTCCAATGCTCGTTTTAAAACTATTTTCGGTCGCTGAGGCTTCAAACAAGAGGTGGCTGGACAGATCCATGTCATATTTCGAAGCACATTGGGAAGATGTGACCTTCGGTTGAATTTCAAAGACGCGCGGGTCGTGCATTCGCTGAAAACATCCTACGCCCGCTGGCTTACCGACGCGGAGGGAACGGCGCGCCACGTCGCCGGCACCTTGGCGGCCACCGGCGAGTTCACGCCTTCCCCTGGACCCAAATTGATCGAGTCCCGGGAGATCGACTACGACGACTTCCGCGAGAACCGGGAAAGCGACCTCACCGCCGCCTCCCGATAGCGGAATCCATCAGTTCCGGGCCGCCCCGTCGAAATCGATGCTGTCGAGACGGTATTCGGCGGCCTCTCCGCGGTTCCAGTCGGGATGGGAGAACGGGACCAGAAACAAATCGGAGGATGCGAGCTTCTTGAGTTCGTCCAGGCTCTCCACCCGCAACGGCCGATCGGAGGTCGTCTCGCCGGGCGTCTTTTGGGGCGACTTTTGGGGCGTCTTTTGGGGCGTGGCTGTCCCGGGGATCAGCGAAACGTCCAGATTCTCCCGGAAGGCGAGGCCGTAGCCATCCGGAAACCGATGGGGGGTCAGGCGTACCGGACGGCCGTCGGGCATTTTCTTGGTCACATACATGGGATTGCCTCTCCATTCTTCACGATCGATGGAGAGGGTCGAAGCAAGTTCCGCGCCAATGTGGTTAATCGAGAAGGAAGCGGGGCGCCTCAGGCCTTTTTCGCGACTTGCCCGTCGAGGACCTGATGGGTCTCCTCGAAGTCGCGCTCGAGCTCGTCGAAGAAATCGAAGAACTCGTCCCCAACCTCTTCGGGTTCCGAGACTTCCACCTCCACATGTTCCTTGGCGACGGATTCCGCCTCGGCGGCCACGGACCGCCGCTCGTCGGACGGCAGCGCGTTGAACTCGTCTGTCGCGTCCTGGAAGTCCTTCTCCTTGCCGGTATGCGCCGCCATTCGGATCGATCCGATGACAGGGTGCATGCCGAGGCTTTTCGAGACCGACTCGGCAAGAATCGTCAGGGAGAGACGAGCGATTTCGTGCTCCCGCGCTTCCTCTTCGTCGATGCGATCGGCCATCGCGCCCCCCGCTTTACCAGCCCGGGCGCTACTTAGCCCCGAGAATTCCAAAACGGTAGTTTAGACCGAAAATTAGCAATCGGTAATCCCAGAAATCAAAAAATTAGAAATGACTTGCAGAACCGAAACCAAAATTACCGGACGACCTTTGCCAATCGTGAGAATTTTCCAAATTGAGGAGCCGCCTTTTGCGGCGAGTTTACCGACCGATTACTCTACGCGGGTGGAAACCCCATCCGCGGGACGTCTTTTTGCCCTCGCCCGCCGGCCGGTCCTTGGGATCGGTCCCTTGGAACCGGCAGGGAATGGTATCGAGGGGCGCCCACCTGAAACTGTGCGGCGGCTAGCCTTCTCTTGGCCTCGATTGCCCGGGAGCGGAAATCTGTGTAGAAGACTAGGTGTCGAGAGTGACGAAAGTGGCGCGGTTAGACGCTCCGATATGGCACATATTCCGATCTGGCATATAAGGTGACCGCTCTTTGATCGGCGGCGAAACAGTCCCCGTAGCTCAGCAGGATAGAGCATCAGATTCCTAATCTGAGGGCCGCAGGTTCGAATCCTGCCGGGGACACCAATCTTTCCAGAGCTCTATGGCCGAGCCCCCTACCCCTGTTCGGTCAGCACCATGAGGATGTCGGCGTACCAGGCGCAATTGAGGCCCAGGGCCTCGTCGACACCGATCTCCCGGCTGCCGACATCGAACCGGGCGGAGTGTATACCGAGCAGTTTGAACCCGGTCTCCGTCTCCGCCCCATCCTCGCCGCCCCGCTCGTTCTGGGGAAGCCGCATCACGACAGGTGCCCCGCTGCTGCCGCGATGGGTGCGCGCATCGGTCAGGAAATAGCCTTCCCCCCCAAATCGCATTCCGAAGGAGGACGCGATGATCGCATGGCGGACGACCGGCAGGTGATGCAGCTGGTCGTGGAAGCCGAGGGGAAACCCTGGGATCAGCAAAGGCGTCCCGACCTCCGGTGCCTCGTCGTCCCCGGCAAGATCCGCCGGGCGGAGGGCGCGCAAAACGACTGGGTCCGGCAGCGCGGAGCGGTCCAGTTCGATAACGGCGACATCGATCTCACCCCCCGAATCCTCGCCTTGGCGCCAGACCGCTTTGCCGTCGCGATAAAGCGGAATCGTGAACCCGACCGTACGGGTTGCGTTCCGCGGATCGACGTGCAGATCGATCGTCACGGCATCCGGCTGGTGATCCGCGGCCGCGTCGAAGAAGACATGTCGGCTGCTGACCAGGAACAACCGCCCGCCCCTTTCGAAAAAAAAGCCGGTCGCATTGGTGAGCCCCGCTCCCCGGAACTGGGTACGGACCACCGTCGCCACGAACAAAATCGGTTCGATCATCATCTTTCCCTCGCAAAGACCGGCCTCGACGCCGCAACTCGGATCGCCTCAGCCTGAGTGGGGCGGCGGGGTCAGGCAAAGGAAAACGGCATCGAAACGCGCGCGCCGACGAAACTCCTAACCGCCCTCCCAAAAACCCTTGAAATTTCCCAGGAAAGGAGCAAATATATCGGCACGTGATATTGTTATGAACGACTACTCTACCGCCCAACCGGCTATTTGGGTTCTTCATCGACAATTTGAACGGTTTACGCCGCCGCATCCCGCGTCGGCGATCTTTGTCGTGAAAGGACAAGAAAATGGCTACAGGTACGGTCAAATGGTTCAACACCACCAAAGGCTACGGGTTCATTCAGCCGGATGACGGCTCCAAGGACGCGTTCGTGCACATCAGCGCGGTCCAGAAATCCGGTCTTGCGGACCTGCAGGAAGGTCAGAAGGTCTCCTTCGACCTGGTTCCGGGCCAGGGCGGCAAAACGTCCGCCGAGAATCTTTCGCTGGCCGGCTGATCAGCTCGGACATCGACGAAAAGGGCGGCCCAGTGCCGCCCTTTTTTGTGCCCACTGGTTCGTGATGCCTTTTGTCTTTCTTGCCTTCGCGACGCTCTTAGGGTCCGGAGCCTAAGATCGGCCGTCCCATCACCGCCTTGAGGGAAGAATGCGCGCCCGTTTCCTGACCGCAAACCTCTGTTCCATCGTCGCGTCGGCGGCGCTCTCGGTGTCCGCGACGGCCGGGGAGTGGCGGGTCGATCGTCTCGATCCGGGCGCCTTCGACAGGGTGGCCTTCGCGGAGACCGGGGCCCCGGCCCCCAACGGTCTGCCGGACGGATCCATCGCGCGACACGCCGGTGGCGACATCCGGGCAGCCTGGTATGAAGCCCCGACGAACCGCTATCGTCACGCCATCCTCGGCGATGGGATCGAAGCCGGCGTGCTGGCGGTCGAAACCGCCGACGGCCGGGTTCTGCGCCATGTCCTGGACGATCTCCATGTGTTCGAGGATCGCACCCCCCGGCTCGCCGATCTCGACGGCGACGGCCGGGTCGAGGTGATCGCCATTCGGGCATCACTGGTCGAGGGCGGCGCCCTCGCGGTCTACGGGGTGGACGGGGACACGCTCGTCGAAAGGGCCGTGGCGGGGTCGATCGGTCGGGCCAACCGCTGGCTCAACATCGCCGGTATCGACGATTTCCTCGGGGCCGGCGACCGGCAGATCGCCTATGTCAAAACCCCGCATATCGGGGGAACGCTCTATGTCTACCGCTTCCAGGACGGCCAGCTCAGTCGCGTGGGTAGCCTGTACGGCTTTTCCAATCATGCCATCGGGGCGCGGGAACAGCGGCTCTCCGCGGTCGCGGACATCAATGGGGACGGCAACGCGGACCTGGCCGTCCCGTCCGCCGACCGGCGCGATCTCAGGCTCGTCGGCTTCGTCGACGGCGCGCTCACCGAATTCGCGGCGATCAAGCTGCCGGCCCGGGTCGAGACCGCCATCTTGACGGAGGGGAGCGGCCCGGGGCTCGCCTTCCTGGTCGGGCTGTCGGACGGTGCGATTTATCGGATTTCCCGCTGACGGTCCCGGCAACGAGACCGTTTTCACCGCTTGCGGCGTCTTTTCGAGACCCCCATAAAGACGCCATGACAACCCGCCGCAACATACTCGTCATCAAGCTGGGTGCCTTCGGAGATTTCATCATGGCGCTGGGGGCCTTCGCCGCGATCCGGCGCCATCACGCCGATGACAGGGTCACCCTTCTCACCATCCCGGGCCTCGTGGCTCTGGCCGAGGCCAGCGGATGTTTCGACGAGGTCTGGGCGGATCGGCGGAAACGGGACGGCGGGTCCAATCTGTCGACGATCCTGCGGCTCCGCCGGGGTCGCTTCGATCTCGTCTACGATCTGCAGACCAACGACCGGACAAACCTCTACCATCAGGGCCTCCGCCCCTTTCCGCCGCAATGGAGCGGTACCGCCTTCGGCTGCAGCGATCCGGACCCCAACCCTGCGCGCAACCGGACCCATGGTACCGACCGGTACGAAGCCCAGCTCCGCCATATGGGGATCGCCCCGGTCCCGGCACCGGACCCCGGCTTCATCACCGCGGAGACCGGGTCTTTCGACCTCCCCCGGCGATTTGTCATGCTCGTCCCCGGCAGTTCGCCCCAGCATCCGGAAAAACGCTGGCCGGCCGCCTCCTACGCCGCCCTTGGCCGGATGCTGATCGATCGGGGGCTCACGCCGGTGCTGCTCGGAACCGAGGCGGAAGCCGAGGCCACCGCCGCCGTCGCCGATGCCGCGCCCGGAAGCCTCGACCTCACGGGACGGACCTCGATCTTCGAAATCGGCGGCCTCGCCGAGCAGGCCACCGGCGCCGTCGGCAACGACACGGGGCCGATGCATTTGATCGCCGCGAAGGGCTGCCCCTCGGTGGTGCTCTATTCCGGCACCACCCGGCCGAGCCAGACCGCGCAGCGCGGACCGGCGGTCACCATCCTTCAGGAAGCCGATCTCGCCACGCTGACGCCGCGCCGGGTCGCCGACGCGCTCGCCGCCCTACAGCCGCCCCAGGACCAGGAGCAGGCGGTAGGCTAGATCGTCCAGGGGCGATTGCCGCCAGGGCTCCCGCGCGAAGGCAAGGCCGAGACGCCCGGCGACCGACTCGCGCGCCGCGAGGGTCCGGTCGAGCAGATCGCGCCGAGTGTCGGGCAGATCATCCCCATAGGCCGCCCGGAAGGCCCGGGCCTGGCGCAACAGACGGTCCCCCGAGCCGCCGGAAAGCTGGTTGCGGACCTTGCGCCAGAGGCGGCCCGCCGGCCCGGCGCTGGCGCCGACCGCGTTGCCCCCATGCTGCCGGTACAGCACCGTGGGCTCCGGATCCCAGATGACCGTGCCGAAGGCCGAGACCGCAAGGTAGCACCACCAATCGTGAATCAGCGCGCCGCTCCGGGGTCGGCCGGCGACCAGATCCCGCGCCGCCCGGTTCATCACGATGGTACATCCGGTGGCGACATTCTCGACCAGGGCATTGGCGAAGGCCGGCGGGCGCGAGAGCACCGGGCTCAGCCCCATCGCCTTCAGCCCATCGTCGACGATCTCGAGCCGACTGCAATAGAGCGCCGGAACGGACGGATCCTCGAGGCCCAGCCGCGCGACCGCGCGCGCCAGCTTGTCGGACTTCCAGACGTCGTCCTGATCGGCGAAGGCCGTGTAGTCGGCGGCCGCCGCGTCGTCGTCGTCCAGCAGCGTCAGATAGCTCTCCGCGATGCCCATCGGCCGGTCCGGCGGACTCGCTTCCCGAAGGGCGATGTCCAGCCTTTCGCCCCAGGACGCGAGGGTATCCCGGGTGCCGTCGCGGGAACCGTCGTCCCGGGTCACCAGGCGGACTTTCACATCCCGCTGGCGGGCGAGGCTGTCGAGTTGTCGTTCCAGGTGATCACCGGCATCGCGGGTCGATAGCAGGACCGCGACATCGGGCGGGCGGGCCACGGCATCGCGTCCACGGGAAGCATGGGAATTCTCTCGATGTTTATCTGGGCGTGGGGCTTCGTCCACCGGGTCCGGTCCAAGAGATTGCATTCGTCAGGGCCAGGGCTTACCACCGTCTTAGGCTCCGTTGCTATCCCCGGACATCCTCGGCTTTGTTTATTCCGCGCCTCACATCCCCCCACACCGCCAGGCCGACGCCGTCACCGGCCGCCATGACGGACGTCCCGTCATGACCGGGGGGACGGTTATCATCCAGCCCCTGCCCGGAATCGGCGACATGGTTTGGCATGTGCCCCATCTGGCAGCCCTCGCGGAGCTTTTCGGGCCGCTTACCATGGTCGCAAAGGCCCGGTCGCAGTCCCACCGGTTGCTGGGCGGCATGGACTGGTTCGCCGGCCATATCAACCTCGAACGCGGGCAGGGCGGCCACCGGACCCTACGCCATGACGGGGTGATGGGGATCGTGCGCCTCGCCCGGGATCTGCGGCCCCACCAATTCGAGACGGCCATCGTTCTGCATCACTCGACCCGCTATGTGCTGTCCTGCCGGCTCGCCGGCATTCCTCGGGTCCTGAGCTATGGGGAAGGGCTGCAGAAGCTCGCGAGCAATGCCGGCCCAAGCCTGGAACCGCCGATCAGGGGTCGACACCCGATCGAGCTCGCCAACGACTTTCTCGCGGCCCTCGGCAAGCCGGTCGCGGATATCGCCCCCGGGCTGGTCGCCCCGGCCGCGGCGCGGGAGAGCATCGAAGCGGATTATGGCGACCGGGCGGGTCCGTGGATCGCCTTCGCGGTGGGCACGTCGGAAGACTATAAGCAGTGGGGGGAGCACAACTTCGCCCGTCTCGCCGAACGCCTGCCCGAGTCCGCGACCGTCTTCCTGGTGGCCGGCCCGGCGGAGGCGGAGTTCAGCGACGGGCTGGCGAGCCACATCGGCCGTCCCCGCGCCGCCACCGCCTGGCACCTGCCCATCGACCAGACCATGGCGCTGTTGGAGCGCTGCACCCTTTTGGTCGGCAACGACACCGGCGCGCTCAATCTCGCCGCCGCCGTGGGGATTCCCGCCATCGGCGTGTTCGGGGCCCGCCCGCCGATGCCCGGCCCGGCCCGGATCACGGCAATCACCCCGACGGAGGGCCGTTTCGACATCGAACGCGGCATGGGCCGCATCGACTTCGAGGAGGTGGCCGCCGAGGTCTTACGGCGCCTCTAAAGTTGAGACCGCTCGGCCCGGGCCATCTGGGCGACGACCACCATCCCGGCGACCGCCGTCAGTCCGCCCGCCAACCACCAGGTCTGCCACACGCCATAGGCCACCGACGCGATGCCCAGGGCGCAGGCGAACAGGCCGGCCGCGAAGGGACGGACATCCCGCGGCACCCGGTCGATCTGCCCGACCAGCCCCAGAACGAAGGTCAGGCTGACCAGGATCCCGTAGACGCCCAGTTCCAGCCACACCTGCAGCATGGCGTTGTGGGGATGCAGCGGCAGCAACTCCACCGACGGCCGGTCCTCGAGACGCCCCCCGAGGTCGTTCAGGACCCGCGAGGCGTCGAGGCCCCACCCGAAATAGGGATGGTCGGCCACCAGGGTGGCGACATAGTCCCAGATCAGCACGCGATGCTTGGCGGAAAACGGTAGCCAGCCGACCTCGTTCAGGCCGCCCTCGGCCATCCAATGGGCGGCGGGCACGGCCAACAGGAAGGCGGCGGCGATGCCGACCACGAGCACCCAGCGCACAACGCGCCAGCCGACCACGGCGGCGACGAAAACCACGAGCCCCGCGATCATGCCGAGGACGGTGGACTGACTGGTCAAGGTGAAGGTGATGGCGGTGTAGGCCAAGGGGAGGACGACCGCCGCCTTGCGCCATCCAATCTGCCAGAGCGCGCCGGCCACCGGCCAGATGAAGAGGGCGGCCAACACCTCCGGACGGTTGAGGGCATTGGGGTCGAGCATCTCCCCCGGGCCAATCCCCCGAATCGCGCGGTAGGCCGCCTGATCGGTCAGAAGCTCGAACAGCATCAGCACCGTAAAGGCGATCCCACCGGCGATCAGTCCATGCCGTGCCCACAGCAGATCGCCCTTCGGCAACGCATGGAGCACCAGCAGAATCACCACCGACGGAACCGCGAGCCCGAGGAGCTGCGCCGCCTGGAAATAGGCGCTATCCGCCACCGACCAGAACGCGCCGACACAGATCAACAAGACGGAAAAACCGAAAAGCGCCGTGCTGCCAACGGAGATGCGGGTTTCGACGGGGCGTTTGAGGGCGCGGAAAAGCAGCAGAAACACCGCCGCGATGATCAGCATCGCGACCGTGGTGCGCGGACTCCACATGGCGACACAGCCCAGCGCCACGAACCACAGGGCCAGGAGATGGCCGGACGGATGGGAGACAACCCCCTTGATAACGGGCTTTTTGAGAAAGGGGAGCGAGGTCACGGTCGGCCTTGGCGCTGCGGACGATGCCCCATAGACACCGGCCGCCGGGAAGCCGTCAAGAACGGCCGTCGACCGCCCGAACATGGGTCGGCCTGGCGCGGATCGCGGTTGCGGCCCTTTCGATGTTCCCGTAAGCCAAGCGCGACAGCAGACAACCCCCACCGCCCCGGTTTCCCGTCCCGCTCCATGCCCCCTCTTACTCCATGACCCTTACCACTCCATGACCCGTCCCATTCCATGATCCACCCGCCCCCGGCTTCCCGCAAAATCCTCTATCTCGTGACGGAGGATTGGTACTTCGCCTCGCATCGGTTGCCGATCGCCCGCGCTGCCCGGGATGCCGGGTGGCGGGTTATCGTGGCGACACGGGTGCGGGAGCATGGTGACATTCTCGCGGCCGAAGGTTTCGACGTGATCCCGCTGCCCTGGCGGCGGTCGAACACCTCCATGCTGAGCCTGGCCCTGGACATCCTCGCGCTGACCCGCATCTATCGGCGGGAGAAGCCGGATCTGGTCCATCATGTTTCGCTCAAGCCGGTTCTCGTCGGCGCCGCGGCGGCCCGGCTCGCCGGGGTCAAGCGGGTGGTGAACGCCATCACCGGCTTCGGTTTCGCGCTCGGCGGGTCGGGCGCCGGGCACGAGACGGCACGCTCGCGCCTGATGAGGGTGTTGCCGTTGCTGACAAAACGACGGAACAGCATTCTGCTCCTGCAAAACAGCGACGACCTCTCCTTCGCGCTCTCCCAGGGGTTGGCGGAGCCGGGCCAGACCGACATGATCCGCGGATCGGGCGTCGACACCGTCCGTTACCAGCCATTGCTGGAGCCCGACGGCCCCGGCCTCACACTCGGCTATGCCGGACGCATGTTGAAGCAAAAGGGTGTGGAGGATCTCGTTGCCGCCTTCCGGATCGCCCGCCGCGACCGCCCGGACCTCCGCCTGTTGCTCGCCGGCCGTCCGGATCCCGAGAACCCCGCCAGCCTCACGACCGGGACCCTGTCCGAATGGGACAGCGAGGACGGCATCACCTGGATGGGTCATATCGAGGATGTACGAATCCTTTGGCGGCGCGCGGATATCGCCTGCCTGCCGTCGCGCGGCGGCGAAGGGGTGCCGAAATCACTTCTCGAGGCGGGGGCCTGCGGCCGGCCGGTGATCGCCACCGATGTCCCCGGCTGCCGCGAGGTGGTCGCGCCCGACACGTCCGGCGTGCTGGTTCCGCCCAATGACCCGGAGGCGCTGGCCCGGGCCATCCTGGCCCTTGCCGAAAACGCCGAGAGAAGGCGACAGTTCGCGGTCGCCATACGCGACAGGGTGGAAAACCATTTCGCCGAGCCGGCGATCGTCGAAAAGACCCTGGCGCTCTACGATCGGCTGGCGGAACAAGAGTGATGGAAGGGCGCTGACCCATGTGCGGGATTGCCGGGACCCTTCGCCTGGGCGGCCATGCCGCCGTCTCACCGTCCCGGATCACAGCCGGGATGACCGAGGCATTGGCCGCACGGGGGCCGGATGGGGAGGCCCTGTGGTCCGATCCCGAGGCCGGCATCGCGCTCGGCCACCGTAGGCTCGCGATCGTCGGAACCGGTGCGGAGGGCGCCCAACCGCTGGAAAGCCGGGACGGGCGCTATGTGATCGCCTTCAACGGCATGATCTATAACTATCGGGGTCTCGTGGCAGAGTTGGCGGCGCGGGGCGATGACGTCGACGGGCGCAGCGATACGGCGGTCTTGGTCGAGACCATCGCCGCCTTTGGGCTGGAGGCGGCGCTTCCCCGTCTCCACGGAATGTTCTCCTTCGCGCTCTGGGACCGGAGGGCCGCACGGCTCACGCTGGTCCGCGACCGGTTCGGACAAAAGCCGCTCTGCTTTCACGGCGACGATCGCCGCGTGGCCTTCGCCTCGACGCTGGACGGCCTGGCGCCCGCCCTGACCCGGCCACGGGTTTCACCGGCGGGTCTGAGGGCCTATCTCGCCCTCGGATGCCTTCCGGACCCGCTGTCGATCGTCGCTGGCGTGGAAAAGGTCCCGCCCGGCGGCCTGGTCGCGTTCCGGGCCGACGGCAGCGTCGACCGCCGGCAATGGTATGACCGTGAAGCGGCCCTCGCGGGGGCCGACGCCACCGACCTTTCCACCCTGATCCCGGACGTCGCGGCGGAGCATTTGGTGGCGGATGTCCCGGTCGGCCTGTTCCTGTCGGGGGGGATCGACTCGACGGCGATCGCGGCCCTGGCGGCCCGATCGCAGCCGGGCCTGCCCGCCTACACCCTCGCCTTCGACCGGCCGGAGCTCGACGAGTCCGCCGCCGCCGGCGCCGTCGCGCGGGCGCTCGGCCTGGATCATCGCCTCATCCGGAGCGGTCTCGCCGACCTGGCGGCCGCCCTGCCCCGTCTGGTCGCCGCCCATGACGAACCGTTCGCGGACGAGGCCAGCCTGCCGACCTTGCTCCTCGCCGAGGCGGCACAGAGCGACGTCAAGGTGGTGCTGACCGGCGATGGCGGGGACGAGGCGCTGGGTGGCTACACCCGCCACCGCCATCTCGACCGCTTGGCGGGACTGCCTCGGGGTCTGGCCTTCCTGCCCCGTATGGCGCGCCGTTTCGCCGGCTCCCCCCGGCGCCGCCGTCATCTCGAAAAGGCGGCGGACGCGATGGCCGCGCCGGGCCTGCGGGCGGCCTATGTCGCCCAGTTCGGTTATTGGCACACCCCCGATCTCCCAGCGGTCGGCTGGCCCGAGGACGGCGTCCGCCTTCTGGATCTGCTCCACTATCTGCCCCATGACGGCTTTACCAAGATCGACCGGACAACCATGGCCAGTGGGCTGGAGGCGAGACCGCCGCTCGCCGATCACCGGGTCCTGACTGCGGGCTATGCGGCCCGAGGATCGCACAGCGGCCACCCGAAACAGGTCTTGATCGACCTGGCGGCCCGCTCCCTGGACCCGGCCCTTCTCGACCGGCCGAAGACCGGGTTCACGGTCCCGGTGGCGGACCTGCTGCGCGGTCCCCTCTCAGTGGAGCTGGCGGAAGCCTTGAAGGCTATCCCCTGGGAGGGATGGGGCCTCGACGCGGGCGGGCGGCGGACCGCCCTGGGGCGGGGCGACGATGCCGCCGCACGGCCGCTCTGGGCCTTGATGATGCTTGGGAAATGGTCCGAGAAAACCGGAATCGCCCTCGGCTAGCCCTCTACATCGGGAAGGAGTACCGCAGGACCAGCGTCTCGACGCCTGGATTGCGCTCGCTCAACCCCGCATTGGAAAGATGGTGGAAAGCGAGGCCGAGGCGGGACCGGTTATCGAATCGATAGGCGAGTTCGAGACCGGACCGGAATTCGAGGGGCTGGCCCAGCGCGCGGCCGTTGCCCTCCTCGAAGAGCCCAACGGCGAAATTCGGCGTCAAGACGATGCGGCGACCGAAGAACAGATCCAGGCGGATACCGCCATAGACATAAACCGCCTCATCGCCGGTCACGAAGCCGCCGACCATGGGCGTGAATACCCAGAGTTTGTTCTCTTCGCCGAAGATGTACTCGACACCGATCTGCGGCGTGGTGTCCTCATTGATGATGTCGAACACACCGCCATTGCCGACCAGGAAGGCGGGTTCGGGTTCGCGGGGCTGCTGCTCCGCGGCGGCGGGCGCCGAGGCGAGCACGACAAAAGCCAAGGCGATCAGGAAACGCGGAAACATCATACAGATTCCCTGGGGAGACGAGAACGAGGGGCGGCGGCAAGGTTCCCTCTTAACCCAAACGATAGAGAAAATCATCCGTCGCGGCGATCAGCGCGGACCGGGTGCCCGGCTCGGTCGCCGCATGGCCAGCGTCGTCCACCATCAGGAAATCCGCCTCCGGCCAGGCCCGGCGCAGCGCGAACGCGGTTTCCGGGGGACACACCACGTCGTAACGGCCCTGGACGATGATCGCCGGGAGATGCCGGATCCGCTCGACCCCGGCCAGAAGGGCGCCCTCTTCCCGGAAACAGCCATTGCGGAAGAAATGCCATTCGATCCGGGCGAGGCCCAGGGCCATGACGTCGCCGGAGAATTGGGCCACATGCTCGGGATTGGGCCGCAGGGTGGAGCAAGCGCCCTCATAGCGGCTCCATGCCACCGCCGCCGGCATGTGCACCGCCGGGTCGGGGTCGAACAGTCTCTTCTCATAGGCGGTCATGAGATCGGCGCGCTCCGCTTCCGGCACAGCCTCGGCGAAATCCGACCAATGCTCGGGAAACAGCCGCTTCATGCCATAGAGAAACCAGTCGATCTCCCGCGCCGAGCCGAGGAAGATGCCGCGCAGAATGAAGCCGAGGCAGGCCTCCGGATGGGCCTGGCCGTAGGCGAGCGCCAGGGTGGAGCCCCAGGAGCCGCCGAAGACCAGCCATTTCTCGATGCCGAGATGGCGGCGCAGGGCTTCGATATCGTCGATCAGATGATCGGTGGTGTTGTTGTCGATCGACCCCAGGGGTTTCGAGCGCCCCGCCCCCCGCTGATCGAGGATCACGATCCGATAGCGCTCCGGATCGAAGAAACGCCGGTGCATCGCCGAGGCGCCGGCGCCCGGGCCACCGTGCAGGAACAGGACGGGGATGCCGTCCGGATCGCCGGACTCTTCGTAATAAAGGCGATGGTGTTCATCCGCCTCCAGAATGCCGGTGCGGTAGGGTTCGATGGGGGGATAAAAGGCGCGCAGACGGCGGTCGGAAGGCATGGCGTCCTTTTCGTTTGTATGCCCAACGGGGCTTGGTTCATTCTGACGCCCGCAACAGGGCGGGAGAAGCCATTATGACCGATATCGGCGCGGAAGTGAGCGGAATGCTGAACGGGAAGACCGTTATCGTGACCGGCGCCGGGGGCAATCTCGGCGCCGCGGTCGGCCATGTGGCGGTGGAGGCCGGGGCGACGGTCGTCCTGGCGGACTTCGACGCCGCCCGAATCGCCGCCTGTTTTCCCGAACTCGCCGCCCCCCATCGAGTGGTCGCCGGCGGCAATCTCACCCAGCTCGCCGACTGCCGCGACATCGTCGACGCCTGTCTCGACGCCACCGGACGGGTCGACGGGCTGGTGCAATGCGTCGGTGGATTTGCGATGAGCGATGATTTTCTCACCTCCACGCCGGAGGATTTCGAGAAGATGATGACGCTCAATCTGAAAACGACGGAAACACTCTGCCGCGCCGTGCTGCCGATGATCGGACGACAGGGGTCGATCGTGACGGTTGGTGCCGGGGCGGCTTTGGCGCCGGTCCGCGGGATGGGGGCCTATGCCGCGTCCAAGGCCGCGTTGATCACGCTGACCAAGACCCTGGCGACGGAGATGCGGGCGAACCGCGTGCGGGTGAACTGCGTCCTGCCGTCGATCATCGACACGCCGGAGAATCGCAAAGCCATGCCGAAGGCCGATCCGGCGGAATGGATCACGCCGGCGGCCATCGCGGAGACGATCTGTTTCCTGTTGAGCGATCGGGCGCGGACGGTGACCGGGGCGCTGATCCCGGTCGACCTTCCCGACTGAGGCGATGACCCAAAGTAATGGGATGACCGCTCCGGCGGCGGTCAGCCTTCGAGGAAGAACTCGTCCTTGTCCCGGACATGGCGGGACATCGACTTGCGCAGCTTGCCCATGGCGCGGCTTTCGAGCTGGCGCACCCGCTCCTTGGAGACACCGAGTTCACGGCCCAGCTCCTCGAGCGTGGCCCCGTCATCTGTCAGCCGGCGGCGTTCGATGATCTGACGCTCGCGCGGGGCGAGATCCGTCAGGGCCATACCGAGCCAGCGCGACCGGCTGGCGGCGTCGTGCATGTTGCTGACCACACTCTCCGGACTGGGCCGCTCATCGGCGAGAAAATCCTGCCAATCGTCCTCACTGGATTCGGTGATCGGGGCGTTGAGCGACTGATCGGCCGAGGAGAGCCGACTTTCCATCGCCACAACCTCGTGGATTTCGACCCGAAGTTCCTCGGCGACCTTCCGGCGGCCCTCGTCGGTCATCGGCCCGGCGGCGGCCCCTTCGATCTTGGAGCGGAGACGGCGCAGATTGAAGAACAACGACTTTTGCGCGGCCGTCGTTCCGGTCCGGACAATCGACCAGTTGCGCAGAATGAAATCCTGCATCGCCGAGCGAATCCACCAGGCGGCATAGGTCGAAAAGCGCACGCCCCGTTCCGGCTCGAACCGGGCGGCGGCCTGCATCAGGCCGACATTGCCTTCCTGGATCAGGTCGCCGAGCGGTAGACCGTAGTTACGGAAGCGGGACGCGATCGAGATCACCAGACGGGCGTAGGCCTCGACAAGCTCGTGCAGCGCGCGCTCGTCATTCTGATGGCGCCAGCGCGTGGCGAGATCGTGTTCATGCTCACGGGAGAGGAGCGGCGCGTTCATGGACGCCCGGACATAATCCAGATTGGCCCGCCTCGTCTGAGGATCGTCGACATAAGCCATTTAGCTCTCCCTTTTTCTCCCTGTGGCGGGTCTCGTCACCCACGTAACCATAGTCTACGCGTGGGTTAGGGAGCCGGATCACAGGGTCTCAGAGACGTGGCGAAAAGTCGACTAATTTATAGGGTTATATTTCCAGTCGAGCATCGACCTCGCCCCCCGGCGTGAGGGCGACAGCGATGAGAGGGCCGCCAAAACCGCAGCCATCGTCGATAGTTAGCGTGTATTCCGTTTCCTGGAAGCCGTGCCGATCCGGATCATAGCCCCTGACGATTTTCATAAATCTTTCATAGGGATTTGCGATCTCGTCAAAAGTCTTGCCGCCCCACCAGAGGCGATCACCCTGCTTTTCTATGGGTTTTGTCGGATCGATACCCGCGCTAACGAAAAGGACTTTTTCCGAATCGTCGGCGGCCACTCGGCGAACCTGCCCCATCAGCTTGGCATGACCCGGCGCGCTGCGGAAGGCCGCCCGGAGCCCGGAGGTCCATTTCGCGATGGCGACGGGACCCTGGGAGGCGACGCTACGCCCTTCCTCCACCATACCGCCATAGCTGCGGATGACCGGCTCCAGGCCGTTCTTGATCATGAAGTCGAGCACGCTGGGCGGATCGGGCGCGAATTGCAGCTGTAAGAGTTTGTGCCACATCTCCTCCTGCTGGCCCCGCAGATAGGCGACGTCGCAGGCGAACATCCCCGACCGGCCGATAAAGCGGGTACGGAAGTCGAGGAGTTCCTCGATCGTCTCGCGCGCCTGGGCACCATGCCCGATCATATTGCCGAGATAGCACAGCCGGTCGCCCTCGCGGGCCTGTTGGGCCAACGCGTCGTGCAAAGCGCCGAGCCGCTCCGCCTCGCCATGAATGGCGGCCACCGCCCAAATGCGGCGGGGCCGTTTCAAGATATGGATGGTCGGCACGTCGGCCATCGAGTCTCCCCAAACCCGGTTTGCGGCCGGTCAGGACGGAACGATATCGGGACTTGCCGTAAGATACGCCCCGGCTCCCCGCGAAGTCACATATGGAAAGCGAAAAGGCGGATACAAAAAAGGCGCCCTCCCCACAACCGTGCGCGATGACGGCCTTTTTGCGGTGACGGGCGCCCCTTTTATCGGATCGCCAAGGCGGATCAGGCCGCCTCTTTCTGCATGATTTCCTCGATCCGGGCCGCGGCGCTGTCGGTGTCCATGTCCTCGACGGCCGCGAATTCCCGGGCCAGCCGCTCAAGCGCCGCCTGGTACATCTGACGCTCGGAATAGGACTGATCCGGCTGCTCCTCGCCCCGGTGCAGATCGCGCACCACTTCCGCGATGGAGATCGGATCACCGGAATTGATCTTGGTTTCGTATTCCTGGGCGCGCCGGCTCCACATGGTGCGGCGGGCACGGCTCCGACCCTTCAGCTTGGCCACGGCGCTCTGCATCTGCTTGCGCGTGGAGATAGGACGCAGGCCGGAGGCCTTAGCCTTGGCAACCGGCAGACGCAGGGTCATGCGATCGCGCTCAAAATCGATGACAAAAACCGTCAGCTGGGTACCAGCGATCTCTTGCGTTTCCTCGGCAACGATTTTACCAACACCATGCGTCGGATAGACCACGAAATCCCCAGTCGCGAATTCATTGGTTTGAGTCATATCTGTCTTTGTTCCCTTTTACTGTAACCCCGCCAGAATCAAGGATTTTTCAGACAAAATCCCTTGCCCCGCCACTCCCTTCTCGATAGACCTGAAAAGAGCCGGGCGGCCTGCAATTCTGATTGTGATCGGGTGTGCGTTGCGTACGCACGTTGCCCACAGACCCAGTAGGCTATCACAAAAAGGCTATAGTAGGACAGGCTAAAGGCACGCGGCGGCGGAAACGCTGACATGCGAAACAAAGACTTCACAAAAACAACGCAAGCGAGTCGCCGGGTGCCGGACCTTATCCACAGCCCCCGGCGCAATCGCCGCCCAGACTCGCCGAGCCGCTGCCGCGTTACGAGCCCTCACCCGGGTTGGGGCTGAAGTATTTCTCGAACTTGCCCTCTTCACCCTGGTGCTTTTCGGCACCGCCGGGCGCGTCGATCTTACGGGTGATATTCGGCCACTTTTCCGAATAGTCGCGGTTCATGGTGACCCATTTGTCCATCCCGGCGTCAGTATCAGGCTGGATCGCCTCCGGCGGACATTCCGGTTCGCACACACCGCAGTCGATACACTCGTCCGGATGAATGACGAGCATATTCTCACCTTCGTAAAAGCAATCCACCGGACACACCTCTACGCAGTCGGTGTATTTGCACTTAATGCACGCTTCGGTCACCACATAAGTCATAACGATCCGTCCCGATCACAATTCTTGAATACGGAAAGGGTAATACCCGGACTCCGGGCCTCTTCACTTTGGCCCCTGCTTCTTTAGCGATTTCTGTTTAATCGGTCGAGAGCCCGTTTGCGCGCAGCCCCACTTTGTTGGTCGCTGACGTGAATGAGGCCGCTGACCCGGCGCATCAGATTGGCCTCGAAGTCGTGCAGCTCACCGTCGGACAGCACCACTTCCCAGAGCATTTCGACCAGATCGACCCGTTCATTCTCGTCGAAACTCTCCCGGATCGTGCTGGTGACCCGATAGAGCCCGATGTGATCGGCCACCTGCTGCTCGGCCTCCGCGAGCAGTTCCCGCGCCTCCGACGCCGAGACCCCCAGATCGCCTTCGAGAATGGTCAAAATGGTTTCGCGCTCCGCCGCCGAGAAATCGGCGTCCTGGGTCGCGGCCTCGACGAGAATGGCGGCGGCGGCGAGGTTCTTCTCCCGGGTGCTGTCTTGCTCGCCTGGGGTTTCGCTATCCCGGCCTTTGAAGGCTTTGATGAGTTTATCGAACATTCGGATCGGTCTCCTGGGGACGTACCCCCGCATTTCGGGAAATCTTGATTGGTTCACCCCTGAGTTATGTGTCTTCCCCATCTCCATTCAAGGTGTCCACATTCAAGCCGTCCGCCTTGAAGCGGTCGAGTTGTCGCCGGTCGCGTTTGGTCGGCCGTCCGGTCCCGGGGTCGCGCGCGCCGAACGCCGGTCTCGGGTCCTTGGACGCCGTGCCGGGGGGCGGTGGCGGGGCGAGATCCTCGTAGAGCAACCGGGCCTCCGGTGCCGGCCCGCGCCTTGTGCCCAGGTCCACGACCTTGATCACCCGGACATGAGGACCGAGGGAGAAGGTCAGGACATTGCCCGGGCGGACGGCGGCGTTGGGCTTGGCGATCGACCGCCCGTCGAGCCGCATTTTCGAGGCGTCCAGCGATTTCGCGGCCAACGACCGCGTCTTGTAGAACCGGGCGTACCAAAGCCACTTGTCGATTCTGAGGCTGGGTCCGTGATCGTCGGTCACGCGGATTCTTTCCCTTGTTGCTTCTTGCGCTGTCGCCGCTTCCTCCGGGCGGGCGGCGGGGCCGCCATGGCCTCGATCTTGAGCGCCGAAAGGACCGCGAAAGGATTGTGGATGCCCGGTCGGCGCACCGCGGGCGCCTCTTGCGCAGATGCTGTTTCCGCGCGTTTCGGCTGCTTCGCCTTGCGCCGGGCCCGCCGCAGTTGGAGCAGCGGCTTGCCGTCCTCGCTCTCGCCCTTGACGAGGCGATAGCCTCCCAGCGCCCGGACAATCGGCTCGAGATCGTCGAGGCCGACCCCGATCAGGGCCGCCAAGGGACCTTCCACGGGCGCCGGGCCATCCTTGGTGCGGCGGCGCAGTTCGGCGGCGAAGCGTTCCAGGATATCGACCCGGATCGCGTGACGCCCCACCGGCACGAAGCCCGCCGCCTGGTAGAAGCCCCGCGCCCGTTCCGGCTCGACCGGTAGCGAGACCCGCGCCGCGTCGGGTGCGGGCGGGACCGGATCGAGGCTCTGATGGGTCGCCCACAAAAGCGTCTTGAGCGCCACCACGGGCGCCCTCATCAGGGCCGGCATATAGACCGTCTCCGTCCCGAAGCGGACGCCGAGCGCCGTCAGCCGGCCGCGGTCCGCCTTGTCGAGATGGGCGAGTTGGCTCTTGACCCTTTCGGCGGGCACCATGCCGAGATCGGTGAGAAGTTCGAAGACCAGTCCGCGCCCTCCGGCCTCCAGCTTCGCCTCCTCGGCGCGGTAAAGCGGGGCCAGCGCGTCCCGCACCCGGGCCTGGACGAAGGCCTGCAGCCGGCGTTCGATTTCCTCTTTCTCGCTGCCCTCGATGAGGTCGTTGCGCAGCGCCACCACCCGCGGCCGGTCCGGGGCGGCGCCGGCGACCAGACGGCCGACCGCATGGTCGTGCCACAGAACCTTGCTGTCCTCACGCAGCCGGAAGGCGTCGTCCGGCGAGTCCACCAGCCGGCGCACCCGCATCGGCATCTCCCGACTCAGCGCCCTTCGCGCGGCGGTCATCAGGGCCTTCTCATGGGTCTTGTCGGCCATGGCGTCGGGGATGAAGGTCAGCCCGTCGAGCCGTCCGACATAATGGCCTTCCACCTTGACCTCGCCATTGCGGGTGACAGCGGCGATGAGATCGATCCCGTCGCCCAGGGCCTTGGTCAGCATCGCCGCCCGGCGGTCGACGAAACGCTGGGTCAGCCTGTCGTGCAGCGCGTCCGATAGCCG
Source organism: Alphaproteobacteria bacterium (assembly GCA_024743275.1). Taxonomy (GTDB): domain Bacteria; phylum Pseudomonadota; class Alphaproteobacteria; order JANSWW01; family JANSWW01; genus JANSWW01. Next base: position 43,920 of record JANSWW010000003.1, on the reverse strand, counting down.
CTCCTCGATCGCCCGCGCCCGGCCCTGCCAATGGGCCGCGTCGTCGAGCCAGTCGTTGCGGTGGGAAACATAGCTCCAGGTCCGGATATGGGCAATGCGCTGCACCAGGGTCTCGATGTCGCCGTCGGTGCGGTCGATGCGCTTGACCTGCTGATCGACCCAGTCGGCCGGCAGGGTGCCGTTGTCGTCGGTCAGATGGATGAAGAGCTGGGCCAGCAGATTGACGTGGGAATCGGTCAGCAGCTTGCGGAAGTCCGGGACCTGGCAGACCTCCCAGAGCAGCCGCACCTTGTCGGGTGCGACCGCCCGGTCGTTGACGGCGGCGTTGCGGGACAGGGCTTCCAGCGCCTCTTGGTCGTCGGCGTCCCGTTTCTTGATGAGGCAATCGTCCGGGACGGGCTTTTCCAACGAGCGCCGGAGGTCGCCGAGGGAGCGGAAATTGAGGGTCGCCGTCCGCCAATAGAGCTGTTTCAGATCGTCGAAGCTGTGGGTCTCGATGCGGTCGACGATCTCCTCGTCCAGGCTGCCGGCCTCGCCGGTCACCCCGAAGGTCCCGTCATTCATGTGGCGGCCGGCCCGACCGGCGATCTGGGCCAGCTCCTGGGGCCGCAGCGCCCGGCTGATCTTGCCGTCGTATTTGCGCAGGCGGGCGAAGGCGACATGGTCGAGATCCATGTTGAGCCCCATGCCGATGGCGTCCGTCGCGACCAGATAGTCGACCTCCCCCGACTGGTACATCTCGACCTGCGCGTTGCGGGCGCGAGGGCTGAGCGCGCCGAGCACCACCGCCGTCCCGCCGCGCTGGCGCCGGACGAGCTCGGCGAGCTGATAGACCTCGGCGGCGGAGAACGCGACCACGGCGGAGCGGCGCGGCAGCCGGGTGACCTTTCGGTAGCCGGTATAGGTCAGGGTCGAAAAGCGCGGCCGGGCGATCTGCTTGGCGTCCGGCACCAGGCGCTTGATCAGGGGTCGGATCGTCTCGGCGCCCAGGAACATGGTCTCCTCGAGGCCGCGCGACCCCAAAAGCCGGCCGGTGAAGATATGCCCGCGCTCCGGATCGGCGCAGAGCTGGATCTCGTCCACCGCCAGGAACTCGACCGGCACGTCGAGGGGCATGCTCTCCACCGTGCAGATCCAATAGCGCGCACCCTGCGGGATCAGTTTTTCCTCGCCGGTGACCAGGGCCACCTTGTAGCGGCCGACCCGTTTGACGATCCGGTCGTAGTTTTCCCGTGCCAGAAGACGGAGGGGGAAACCGATCATGCCGCTCTGATAGCCCAGCATCCGCTCGATCGCGAGATGGGTCTTGCCGGTGTTGGTCGGCCCCAACACGGCGGAAATCATGGACTTTTCGGAGGGACGGGAGGAAGCCCTCATGGGCCTGACCTTAATCGGCGGGCGGAATACGCTATATAAGGTAGTGTGCTTGAATCACCGTTACAGGATCAAGAACCGTGAATTCGACGAAAGAGGAAAACCCCGGCTCGGCGCCCGGCACCGAACCCCTGAACCGCTCGATCCCCGCCTGGCAATGGGCGGTGGTGGCTGGGTTCGTCATCGTCTCCCTGCTCTTCGTCCCCGACGTGCGCAACAGTGCCCTCGTCCAGTCGACCTGGACCGCGATCTGCGCCCCGTTCCTTTCAGCCGAATGAACCGCCATACCGAACGTCTATTTCGTTTATAGAATATTTCATATAAAATTATTGAGAAATAAATATAACCTACAATGCATCTTATGATATACATTGAGTATATTGCTATTCAGGAGAGCGAGGGGTCTCATGAGCAACGGGAATGGGAGCGCCGACGTTCCGGTCGGAACTGTGATCATGTGGTTGGGTCAGAAGGGGCAATGGCCGACCGGCTGGCTGTACTGCGATAACTCAAGCGTCTCGGCGAGCCAGTACCAAGGGCTCTTCAATGTGATCGGCACCACCTACGGCGGCGACAGCAGCAATTTCAACCTGCCGGATTTCCGAGGCTATTTCGTACGCGGCGTCGATGACGGCGCCAAGATCGACCCGGACGCCGCCGACCGTACCCTGAAAGACGGATCGAAGCCGGCCTCGCCGGATACGACGCCGGGGACATATCAATCCGACGAGCTGAAGTCCCACACGCATGGCTACCAGCAGTTCCAGGAAACCGGCCAGGGCAACGTCAAAAACGACGACAGCGATTGGGGCAACGCGGACGCGACATCGGACGCGACCGGTGGCTCGGAGACCCGGCCGATGAACGTCGCCGTCTTCTTCCTGATCAAGGCCGAGTAGCCCCCTCGCGCTTTCAAGCGCCACTTTTTTGATGGATTGACAGGTTTGATGGAATGACAGGGAGGCCGCCATGCCGAGCGTTCTGGGCCCGAACGGATTTATCAGCGACGCCGCCATCATCTCCGACGGAGTGACGATCGGCCGTCTGGTCACGGAGGTCGAGGCCGCGGCGGTGTACGACACCCGCAACAACAAGACCGTCCTTCGCTACAACGTCACGTGCCGGCACCGGTTCGTGCTGCCGTCGCAATCGACCGGGACCCTCAACGAGGACGCCCCGGACCAGTATTCGGACTATCCCGTGCTCGTGACCACGACCCTGCGGCCGTCGTGGTCCGACCCGCCGGATGACAATGGTGGCGACGATGGCGACGACAGTGTGGCGGGCGGTACGGCCGATAGCACGCCGTCGATCGATTCGATCCAACTGCTCGACTATCAGCCCCGGACGATGAACACGGTCGTGTCGACGGACACCAACAATGCTGGCGAGGATTCCTCAAGCAGCACCAATTCCAGGCAGTCGTCCCTCGGCTCGTCCTATTCGCAAACCAATTCCCACTCCTCTTCGCTGTCGCTTTCCAAGATGCCGAGCCTCGATTTCGGCCACGATCGGTCCTCCACGAAAGGCGTGGATGCGGGCCTGCAATCGGGCCGCAGCGACAGCAGCGGCGACGATTCCTCCCTCGGCCTGACGGGGTCGATGAGCTTCAAGGAATGGGGAGCGTATAGTTCGGTCGACCCGAACAATCAGGCCCCCTCCTGGGCCTTCGGCCAGGAGTATCCCTGGAATGTGTTCGACTACCGCTATGTCGACACGTCCGAAGGACCCGACACGACGATCACCCTGCCGCAATTCATGATCGACAGGATGTATTACGACAAGGTGGTGCTGCCGCCGAGCGACCTTTCCCTGTTCGGCGTCGATTTCACGACGATCGCCCGCTGGATTGTGACACCGCCCGAAACCAGCGTCGAGGGCGAAACACTCTATTTCGGAGCGACGCTGGCCGAGTATCTCGGCACCCACGGCCTCGACGACGGCACCTTCAGCGTCTCCTTCTCCGGTCAGAACATCGACGACCCCGCCTCGTTCGGCGTCAACCTGCCGCTCCTGGCGCTGGAACCGATCGTGGGTGAGGGGGCCGAGGCCGGCGCGATGATCGGCTTCGCCCTGGATAAGTTCGCCTGCGGCCCTTCGACGAGCGACGGGTTCCGGATTCATTCCGGCCTCAACAACCTGATTGTCACCGGCAAGGGCTTCGAGCATCCGCAAATCGGCAGCGACAAGCGCTATGGTCTCCAGGCCGATCTCGCCGACGGGAAGGAGGCGAGCTTCAAGGTCTATTTCAAGGTGATCGAGACCGAAGCCGAGCTTGTGTTGTTCGCCCGCTGTTGGCGCGTCGAGGGGCCGGGCGTCCATCTCAAATTCGATATCAACGGGATCTTGTCGTTCTATCAATATGTGGACTCCGGCGTTGCCGAAGCCGGGAGCGACAACGTGCTCACCATCACGCTGCGCCAGAAGGATTTCTCCAGCTATGAGTTCTTCGACTATCTAAAGATCGGCCTGAACGAGATCGATGTCACGGTGACCTGCTCCGACAACAAGGCGAAAAGCAGCAAGTTCGTTCTGCACTCCATCGCGATCGGTTGACGATGCCACAAAAGAAAAAACAAGGCCAAGGCGGCATCCTCCAGAAAAAGAGCAAGAAAATCAAGAAAACGCATGGCAGCACGCAGCAAAAACAACAAGCGCCGGACCTGACCTATCTGAAATACGACGCGACCGCGAATGAGTTCACGGTTCAGACCCCCCGCCCCGACAATCAGCGTGAGCCGGCAAACCAGAAACGGATTGCCAAATATCTCGAGAAAAAATTAAAGGGTGATGCGCAAAGACCCTATGAAGTTCGATTGTTTTTGAAAAGCATCAAAAACAAAAAAAACCTCTCAGAAATGACAGGGAATTACAAAAAACTCGATATAAACGGTTTAGAAATCTGCCATGTGGTTTCAATTCACGAAATTAAGACAATCTATGCAGGCGGACTCAATAAATACTTAAAAGCGAAAAACAATACAGAACGCCAAGAAGTTGTCGATAAAATAAAAGAATATGCAGATGAATTCTTGACGTCGGGTGCCGAGGACATCAAAGAGGTCAAAACCAGCATCGACAAGGCCTTCGTCACCCCGCCCACCTTGCAGTCGCGCCTGTCGATCAAGGCGCTCCTGAAACGCTTCAACAAGTCACGCGCCAATCTACGCCCGGGCGACCCAACCTACAACCACAGTATTAGCAAGAAGCGGGACCCGTTCTTCAAAATGCGGAAAACCAAGACCGATCCGCAGATCTATCAGCCCCATGTCGATAAGCGCCTTAAAGCCACGGATAAGCTCAACCAGTTCCTCTTCAAGGCGAAGGTCCAAAAGCAGTTCGAGGAGGACGAGTGGGAATTTGGATCGGGCAAGAACAAGTATATTGAAATCGCGTCCTCGACCAACACGCTGGTGTGAAACCCGGGCCCACGTCATCGACCGCTCCAGGCCGAAACGGCCCCACCCCGCGACCGCTTTGCGTGTCGGCCCTTCACATTTCGCTCGGCATGTCCCAAATACGCTGAACCGTTTTCCCGATAAACGAACCAGAAGAGATCATGGCCGAAGAACAGTTGAAATTCGAGGCGGAGGTCAGCCGCCTGCTCGATATCGTCGTGAACGCGCTCTATTCGGAGAAGGAGATCTTCCTGCGCGAATTGATCTCCAACGCGTCCGACGCCTGCGACAAGCTCCGCTATGAGAGCCTGACCCAGCCCAACCTCACCGAGGGCGACGCCGGCTACAGGATCGCGCTGACCGCCGACGGGGACGCCAAGACGCTGACCATCGCCGACAACGGCATCGGCATGAGCCGGGACGATCTTAAGGAAAACCTCGGGACCATCGCGAAGTCGGGAACCAAGGGCTTCCTCGACGCGCTCGAACAACAGGGGACGGGCGACACCAAGAAGGACGTCAACCTGATCGGCCAGTTCGGCGTCGGCTTCTATTCCGCCTTCATGGTCGCCAAGAAGATCGAGGTCCTCTCCCGCCGGGCGGGCGAGACGGCGGCCAATCTCTGGACGTCGGAGGGGGCGGGTTCCTTCACCATCGCCGATGCGGAGAAGGAGAGCCGGGGCACGACCATCACGCTCCATCTGAAAGACGACGCCGGAGAGTTCCTGGAGGCGGCCCGTCTGCGCCAGATCGTCAAGCGCTATTCCGATCACATCGCCATCCCGGTGGTGCTGACCGGCCAAAGTGAGGATGGCCAGGGGGAGAAGAAGGACGAGGAGGAAACCCTCAACAAGGCCTCCGCCCTTTGGACCCGGCCCAAATCGGACATCACGGAAGACGACTACAAGGAGTTCTACCACCATGTGGCGCACGCCTTCGACGCGCCCTGGGACACGCTCCATTGGAAGGCCGAGGGGGTCATCGAATACACCGGCCTGCTGTTCATCCCGGAAAGCCGGCCCTTCGACATCTTCAATCCCGAGCGCAAGCACGGCGTGAAGCTCTATGTCCGCCGGGTCTTCATCACCGACGACTGCCAGGGGCTGGTGCCCGAATATCTCCGCTTCCTGCGCGGGGTGATCGATTCCGAGGATCTACCGCTCAATGTCAGCCGCGAGATGCTGCAGCACAATCCGGTGCTGACCAAGATCAAGGCCGGCCTCACCAAGCGAGTGCTCGGCGACCTCAAAAAGCGCGCCGCCAACGACGCCGAGGGCTACACCAAGTTCTGGGAAGCCTTCGGGCCGGTGCTCAAGGAGGGCATCTATTCCGAACAGGGCGACGAGCGGACCAAGATCCTCGGCATTTCCCGGTTCAAGTCCACGTTTTCCATGGGCGAAGGGGGCGACGACTGGGTCTCGCTGGACGACTATATCGGCCGGATGCGGGACGGGCAGGACACGATCTTCTACATCTCCGGCCAGGACGCGGACGCGCTGGCCAAAAGCCCGCAGATCGAAGGCTTCAAGGCCAAGGGCGTCGAGGTTCTGCTGCTGACCGATCCGGTGGACGAGTTCTGGATCCCCCAGGTCGGCGAGTATGAGGGCAAGGGCTTCAAGTCGGTGACCCGCGGCGGCTCAGATCTCTCCAAAATCAAGAAGGAGGGCGAGGCCGACAAGGACGAGGCCGAGACGACCGACGCGGAGATGGAAAGCTCAGACGCCGACGGCCTTATCGCCCTGATGAAGCTGACCTTGAAGGAGGACGTGGCCGATGTCCGCGCCTCGGAGCGCCTGACCGACAGCCCGGTCTGCCTCGTCGCCGACGAAACCGGCCTCGACATGAACCTGGAGCGGATGCTGCGCCAGCACCAGCAATTGGACGCGCTCTCCAAACGGGTCCTGGAGGTCAATCCGAACCATCCGCTGGTCAAGAAGCTGGCGGCCTCGGTCAAGGAGAAGGGCAACCAGGCCGGCATCGACGACGCCGCCTATCTGCTGCTCGACCAGGCCCGGATCGTCGAGGGCGAGCCCCTGCCCGACCCGCAGGCCTTCGCCCGTCGCATGGCCTCGGCGCTCGAACGGGCGTTCTAGGGCCGTCTTCCTTCGCGATAGCCCACCTCTTCCTTGATGGGAGAGGTGGGTGGCCGAATACGCCAACACCATTCCGTCCCCCTTCTGATCCTTTCCGGTGGGAGAAGATAGGAATTGGGGATGGGTTATTGGTTTTCCGGGCACCCGCTTGAGCATAAGTTTTAAACGACGTAGGCTTGATGCCGGTGGGGTAAGGACACGGAGACGAGCGTGAACACCGACCAGGGCGAACTTATTCTTGAGATCCTGAGAAAGATGCAATCCGACATTTCAGCGATGCGGGGGGATCTCGACGCACTCAGTTCGGACGTTCGGGGCATCAAGGCGCATATGGCCGGTTTCATGCAAACCGAGATCGCTCAGGACGGCGCCCTTGCCGAATTGCGCCACCGGGTCGACCGCATCGAACGGCGGTTGGAGATCCAAGACTGATTGCTCCGATTATCCTGACCTTGGGCCACCCATTCCTTTTCTAAGGACCTCTCCCTTGACGCGGGCGGTTCGACTTGCGCCGATAGGCTCAAGAGGGGTGGAGGTGTCTCTGCCGGCCCCCTCGTTCTGGAAGAATGGGTTCAGGAATAGGGAGAAGCGCATGTTCGGGGAGTTCACGCCGCGGCCGGGTGGGGAGACCGTCTTCACCGTCGAGACCACGCCGATAAAATACGGGCCGGGTGTGTCTGGCGAACTGGGTTTCGACGCCCGCGCCAAGGGGATCACACGGGCCGCGGTGTTCACCGATATCCGGGTCAAGGATCTGGAACCCGCCCAGCGGGCCCTTAAGGCCCTCGAGGCGGCCGGTGTCGATTACATCGTGTACGACCAGACGGCCGTCGAGCCGACCGACCGTTCCTTTCAGGACGCGACTGAGTTCCTGATCGACGCCAGGGCGGACGGGGTAATCTCCATCGGCGGCGGCTCGACCATCGACACGGCGAAGGCGGCGGCTCTTTACGCCAGCCACCCCGCCCCCTTCCTCGCCTATGTCAACAAGCCGATCGGCGAGGGCCGGCCGGTTCCCGGCCCGGTGATGCCCCATATCGCCCTGCCGACGACGGCCGGGACGGGCAGCGAATGCACCGCCGTCGCCGTGTTCGATTTCGTCGAGCATCAGGTCAAGACCGGTATCGCGTCCAAATTCCTGAAACCCGCCCAGGCCATCGTCGACCCGGAGTTCACCTACACCCTACCGGCCCTGGTGACGGCGGCGACCGGCTTCGACGTTCTGACCCACGCCATCGAGAGCTATACGGCCAAGCCCTATACCGCCCGGGACAAGGCGACTGACCCGACCCTGCGCCCGCCCTATCAAGGCGCCAATCCGCACAGCGATCTCGGCAGCCTGGAGGCGATCCGCATGGGCGGGCGGTATCTCGTCCGCGCGGTCATGGACGGCGCCGACCACGAGGCCCGTAACGCCATGATGTACGCCGCCACCATGGCCGGGGTCAGCTTCGGCAACGCCGGCGTCCATATCCCGCATGCCATGAGCTATTCCGTCGCCGGCATGATCCGAGACTATCAGCCGGAGGGCTGGCCCGCCGGTCACGACCTTTGTCCACACGGGATCTCCGTGGTGGTGAACGCGCCCGCCGCCTTCCGCTTCACCGCCGACGCCAATCCCGACCGCCATCTGACCGCCGCCGAGGCGTTGGGGGCGGACACCAGTGGAGGCGCCAATAACGCCGGCGCCATCCTGGCAGACCGGATGATCGCGCTGATGAAGGAGGCGGGGATTCCCAACGGGCTCTCCGACCTCAACTACGACGAGGCGGACATTCCAGGCCTGGTCAAGGGCGCCATCGCCCAGCAACGCCTGCTCGTCGGCTCGCCGAAGTCGGTCACGGAAAACGACCTCGCCGATCTCTATCGGGATGCGATGCGGTACTGGTAGGGGATGCGACACGGGAGCGAAGGGTTGCCCATTACCAATCCCCTCACCCCGGCCCTCTCCCGTCACATGAAGAGGCTTTCCAGATGACTCCGATCGTTGTCCGGTCCAAGGCCGATATGCTGACCGCCCTCGACGCCACCCCGGCAGGTCAGCCGGTGTTCGCGGTGCCGGCCGAAGCGCTCGGAACCCTGGGTGGGCCGACCTGGGCGGCCATCGACCGGCAGGTCCGGGAAGAACGCCCGGACCGCAACTTCCGCCTCGTCGTCGACGCCGAGGCCAGCCCGGGCGAGGCCATGGCGGCCCTGGAGGCCGGCTGTGCCGCCGTCCGTTTCACCGGCCCCAAAAGTGTCGCCGACAAGCTGGCCGATATCGCGTCGGCCAAGGGGGCGATGCTGATGCACGACCCGGACGGTGTGTTTTTTCCGACGCAAGGCCGATCGGAATCTTCAAACAATTGAATCGGCGCCCTGCTTCCTTTAAACCTCGCCGCCATACTCAAATTCCGAAATGGGAGTCCGACGGGCCATGAAGGTGACGCAAAAGGTCAAGCGCATCCTTGCCAACTACGAGAGCGACAATCCGGGGACCAAGGCGAACCTCGCCCGAATCCTGATGCAGGGCAAGCTGGCCGGCACCGGTAAGCTGGTGATCCTGCCGGTCGACCAGGGCTTCGAGCACGGCCCGGCCCGCTCCTTCGCGCCGAACCCGCCGGCCTACGACCCGCATTACCACTTCCAACTCGCGGTCGATGCCGGGCTTTCCGCCTATGCCGCACCGCTGGGCATGCTGGAAGCGGGCGCCGACAGCTTCGCCGGCGCGATCCCGACCATCCTCAAGATGAACAGCTCCAACTCGCTGTCCCGTCTCAAGGAAGACGCCGACCAGGCGGTGACCGCCTCCATCGCCGACGCGCTGCGGCTCGGCTGCTCGGCCGTGGGCTTCACGATCTATCCGGGGTCGGACAGCGCCTTCAATATGATGGAGGAAGTCCGGGAACTGGCCGAGGAGGCCAAGTCGGTCGGCCTCGCCGTGGTCGTCTGGAGCTATCCGCGCGGCGGCACCCTCTCCAAAGAGGCCGAGACCGCGGTCGACGTTTGCGCCTACGCCGCCCATATGGCGGCCCTGCTCGGCGCCCACATCATCAAGGTGAAGCCGCCGAAGGACGTCATCGGCCTGGAAGCCGCCCGCAAGTCCTATGACTCGAACGACATCCCGCGTTCGACCCTGGCCGAGCGCGTGTCCCACGTCATCCAATCGAGCTTCAACGGCCGCCGCCTGGTGGTCTTCTCCGGTGGCGACGCCAAAGACACCGACAGCCTGCTGGACGAGATCCGGTGCATCCGCGACGGCGGCGGCACCGGCTCGATCATCGGCCGCAACACCTTCCAGCGGCCGAAGGAAGACGCCATGCAACTGCTCGACACCATCATCGACATCTACAAGGGCAAGGCGTGAGCCGCGCCACCGATGCCAAGGGTCAAGCGGCGGCCGGGGACCATCCGGGCTGCCAGCTCTATCTGATCACGCCGCCGGCCATCGAGCTCGACGGTTTCGCCGGCATCCTGGCGGAGGCGCTGGACGCCGGCCCCGTGGCCTGTGTGCAGCTGCGGCTCAAGGACATCGACGACAAGGCGCTGAAACAGGCGGCGGACACCCTGCGGGACGTTTGCCACGCCCGTGACGTCGCCTTCATCGTTAACGACCGACCGGATATCGCGGCGGCGGTCGGCGCGGACGGCGCCCATATCGGCGAGGACGACGTCTCCTATGAGGAGGCGCGGAAGATCCTCGGCCCCGACCGGATCGTCGGTGTGAGCTGCTATGATTCCCGGCACAAGGCGATGAGCGCCGGAGAAGCCGGAGCGGATTATGTCGCCTTCGGCGCGATCTACGAGACGACGACCAAAGTCGCGACGACGCGGGCCGGCCTGGACCTTCTGACGTGGTGGCAGGAGGTGATGGAAGTCCCCTGCGTCGCGATCGGCGGCATCACGGTCGAGAACGCCCGCCCGGTGGTCGACGCCGGTGCCGATTTCCTTGCCGTTGCCAGCGGGGTCTGGGCGTATCCGGAGGGTCCGGCGGCGGCGGTCCGGGGCTTCAACCGCGTTTTCGAGGAGGCGAAGGGATAATGGATCTCTACTTCGAGGATCTGGAGATCGGCCGGACATTCCACAGCCTCGGCAAGACCATGACCGAGGCCGAGATCGTCGATTTCGCCTTCAAGTACGATCCCCAGCCCTTCCATATCGACAAGGGCGCGGCCGAGGAGGGACCCTTCGGCGGCTTGATCGCGTCCGGCTTCCAGACCCTGGCGGTCGCCTTTCGGATGTTCATCGAGACCGGCGCCTTCCGCGCCGGGTCCATGGGCTCGCCCGGCATGGAGGAGCTCAAATGGCTCCGGCCCGTGCGGCCCGGCGACACCCTGCGCTCCGTCGTCGAGATTCTCGACAAGCGGGAGAGCAAGTCCAAGCCGGACCGGGGGATCCTGCTGATGGAACTCGTTTGTCTGAATCAGGACGACGAGCCGGTCATGAGCTACAAATGCAATGTCATGTTCCGGAAACGTCCCGCCGGGGAACCGGCCGCTGGGTAGTCCCCACTCGTCCCGCGCTTTCCGGGCACACCATGGATTGGGATCGCGTGCCGTGCCGGAAACCAGCCGAAGAGACCGCCAGATCCAGCGCATCATCCTGATCGAGGGCGCCGCGAACGTCCTGGTATTGATCGGCAAGGTGATCGCGGGGCTCTCGACCGGCTCGCTCAGCATCCTCGGCGACGCCATCCATTCGTTGGTGGATGTCGCCAACAACGTTATCGCCTGGGGCATCGTCAAACTATCGAGCCGTCCGGCCGACCGAGACCACCCCTACGGCCACCGGAAGTTCGAGACTCTGGCCGTCTTCGGGCTCGCCACCCTGTTGGTCGTTCTGGCCCTGGAGCTGGCGATCCATGCCCTCACCCGCCATGAGGCGACGGTCGAGGACGATCCCTGGATGCTCCTTTTGATGATCGCCGTCCTCTGCATCAACACGGGTGTGGCCGCCTGGCAGCGCTATTGGGCGAAACGGCTCAAATCGGACATCCTCGCCGCGGACGCCAGCCACACCTTCGCCGACGCCCTGACCACGGTCGCCGTGATCATCGGATGGCAGCTTTCCACCCGCGGCTATCCCTGGCTGGACACCGTCTTCGCGCTTGGGGTCGCGGCCTTTGTCCTCTATCTGGCCTATGGGCTGTTCCGCCGGGCCCTGCCGACCCTGGTCGACGAGGCGGCCATCGAGCCGCGCGACCTGTCGGAGGCCGTCCTCTCGGTGGAGGGCGTGCGCGGGGTGGGCCGGATCCGCTCGCGCTGGGTCGACGCCAGCCCCTTCATCGACATGGTGGTCTTCGTCTCGCCCAACCTCTCGACCACCGAGTCCCATGCGATCGCGGATGATATCGAACAGCGGCTGGAGGAGCGGTTCCAGGCCCGCGACATCTCCATCCACATCGAGCCCGATCCAGAAGCCGCCTAACAGGGTTTATAGTGTCCAGCGCGGTAACAAAACTTTAAGCTGTTTTTTGCCCTCAACACTTTCAGAATGATTGGTAATTCATTCAAAGAAGGGGGCTTAACATGCCGGGCTATGATCCGAATTTCCTCAAGACGACAGTATCGATCCCCACCTTTTCCTTTAGGTTGCAAGGCCGGGTTCTCCAGGATCCCGACTTGCGGGACGGCGTCTATCGCGACTACATCCACTATTCCCTCGCGATGCACGACCATCACCGCTCTCCGATCTTCACCGCCCTCAACATCGACCAGGCGCAACTGAAGAGCGTCGGCCGCAGCAAGTGGGAGATCGACAACATCGTCGGGTTCGAGAACCAGCTCGACAACGCCTATTACTACCGGAACCGGTGGGACCGGGGGCATCTGGCCCGGCGGGCCTCGGCCGCATGGGGCCCCACCAATCGGGCGGCGAAACAAGCCTCCGACGCGACCATGTTCTTTACCAACGCCTGCCTCCAATTCGACGCCTATAATCAGGACGAATGGTTGGACCTTGAGAACTGGGTGAAGAATTTGAAAGAAGACGCCTATGACCGGATCTCGGTCTTCTCGGGTCCGATCTATGGCGACGATCCGCTGACCGTGACCCCGGAGGACCGGGAGCCGGCCGAGGTGCCGGCCGCCTTCTTCAAGGTCGTGTGCTTCGATCAGAAGATCGACAACGAGATCAAGCTCGCCGTCCGGGCCTTCATCGTCCCGCAAGATCAAAAGGCGATGGAGGACTGGAAAGGCTCCAACCGGATCAACCATCAGACCTATCAGACCACTGTCGCGGAAATCGAAGATCTGACGGGAATCGAGTTTCCGGAGATCGTGGCGGAGACCAACCCGCTCCTGTTCAACGAGAACGCCGATGCCAGGGCAAATCTCAACGTCACCACTTTTCCGGAGAACCGGCCGGTGAACCGGTCCGGTGACATCACCGATCCCGGCAATGTCCGGACCACCATCGCGGACGAGGACGTGGATGTCTTCATCGCCGCCGCCATGCCCAATCCGGCCGGGGCCGATCGCGGCAACGAGTGGGTCGCCCTGATCAATCTCGAGCCAGGGGACATTGACCTGACCGGCTGGACCTTGATCGACAATGCCGACAAACCGGTAGAACTATCGGGAACACTGGCTCCAGGCGAGACCATGGTCTTGAAGGGCGACAGCCTGAAGCCGATCCAACTCGGCAATCAAGGCGATATCCTCACCCTGTTCGACCGCAACGGACGACGCATCGACCGGGTTCGCTATGTGAAGGAACAGGTCAAAGAGAACAAGGTCGTCCTGTTCCCACGGCGCCCGCCAGCCGTCGACAATGTGAGTATCGTCTAGACGGACTTGATCCGAGAGAGCGCGTCGATCAACCGGCGCGCGGTCCCGCCGGGGTCGGGGCTGCGCATCACCTCGCCCATCACGGCGACCCCCGCACCGCCGAGGCCGACAACCTCGCCGATGCGCTCCTCGGCGATGCCGCCAAGACCGAGGGCGGGCATCTCGGCGTATTCGGCGAGTTCCTTGAACCGTTTTGTCCCCATCGCGCCGTAGCCCGGCTTGCTCGCGCTCTCATAGACCGGCGACAGGGTGACGTAGTCGGCGCCCTTGGCCTCCTGCACCTCCCACTCGTCATGGCAGGATTTTCCGATGAGAAAGCGGTCGCCGAAATGACGGCGCACGGCCTCGGCGGCCCCGTAGCGGTCCAGATGCACCCCGTCCGCCCCGGCCTTCCGCGCAAGCGCGGCCGGACCGAACAGCGAGACCAGCGGCGCGTCGGGCAAGGCCTTGATCTGCCGGACCAGGGCGATCTGGTCCTCGGGCGCGAGGTCCTTCTCCCGCACGCCGACCCAGCGAACGCCGGCGGCGACCGCGTCGGACACGGTCTCCATCAACACGCCGGGGGTCTGGCTCCGATCGGTGATCAGGAGCAGCGCTGGGACCGGAAGCGACGGCATGACTTCCCTAGCTGCCGACAAGGCCGATCTGCGGGCTGGAGGGCTCGGCATAGTCCTTCTTCGGCATCCGACCGGACAGCCGCGCCCGCCGCCCCGCGATCACCGCATGGCGCAGGCCCTGGGCCATGCCGATGGGGTCGGCCGCCTTGGCGATGGAGGTGTTGGCCATCACGGCCGCACAGCCGAGTTCCATCGCCTGAACCGCATCCAGGGCCGTGCCGATCCCGGCGTCGACCACCACCGGCACCGGGCTGCGGGCGCAGATCTGCTCGATGTTGTAGGGGTTGGCGATCCCGACCCCGGAGCCGATCGGCGAACCCAGCGGCATGACCGTCGCGCAGCCAACCTCCCACAACCGGCGGCAGGTGACCGGATCGTCCGAACAGAAGGGCAGCACGACGAAACCGCGCTTGACCAGTTCTTCGGCCGCCTGGACCGTGAAACCGGGATCGGGATAGAGCGTTTCCCGGTCGCCGATCAGCTCCAGCTTCACCCAGTCGGTCTGGAGCGCTTCCCGGCCCAGTTCGGCGGTCAGCACGACATCCTCGACCGTCTCGCAGCCCGCCGTGTTGGGCAGGATGCGATAGCGGTCGCCCAACACGTCGACCACGCTCTCGTCATAGAGCTCTAGCGAGATCCGCCGGATCGAGGCGGTCACGATCTCGGCCCCGCTGGCGGCGATGGACTCGACCATGGCCTGACGGTTGGAATACCCCCCGGTTCCGACCATCAGGCGGGACCGCATTTTCACGCCGGCGATCTCGAAGGGATCGTCGTCGGGGCAATCGATGATCGGGTCTTGGGTGCGGTCTTGGGTGCGGGACTCCAACACGGGCTCAGCCTCCTGAGAACGGACGGACGATCTCGACGCGGTCGCCCTCCGCGAGAATGGTATCGTCCCACCGGCCGCGTGGCGCGACAATGCCATTCACGGCAATCGCGATACCCTTCTTCGCACGGTCGATGCCCCGTTCGTCGAGCAAAGCCCCGACGGTCTTGGCCTCGGCTTTGATCTGTTCGCCATTGACGATGAAGTTCATTCGACGGCCTCTGACCTCACGGCGGGAAGGAAACGGGCGATTGTGAACGGCCGGGCCGCTTCCGGAACGGGTGTCCCGAGGATTTCGCCGGCGACGATATCCGCCGTGACCGGCGCCTGCAGGATGCCGTTGCGATGATGGCCCAGGGCATAGTGCAGCCCTGCGATCGGGGTCGGGCCGAGGATCGGCGCATCGTCTCGGCTGGTCGGTCGGTGTCCGGCCCACATCTCGTCCACCGGCAATTCCTCGAGCCCGGGCAACACGCGCCAGCAGGCTTCGAGCACGGCCAACACGCCGCCCGCCGTCATCGCGTCGTCGAAACCCTTTTCCTCGACCGTGGCGCCGAGCAGAAGGCGCCCGTCGAGACGCGGCACCAGATAACAGTTCGGACCCCAGACCACATGGCGCAGCAAAGGCTGCTCCGGATCCATGCGGACCGAGATCATCTGTCCCTTGACCGGTCGCACCGGCGGCTTCAGAGCGGTGGGCAGCCCCTCGATCCCGCGCGACCAGGCGCCCGCGGCGAGCACCACATGACCGGCGGAGATCCGGCCGGTCGCGGTCTCGATCCCGGTCACGCGGTCCCCCGACAGGGTGAGCCGGTGAACCGTCTCTCCCGGTCGGATCTCCACGCCGCTGGCCCGTGCGGCCGCCTCGAGAGCCAGCGCCAGGGCGCGGTTGTCCACCTGATGATCGTTGGGGCTGAAGACCGCCGCGGCCATGCCCGGTTTGAGGCGCGGTTCCCTACCGGAGAGCGCGCTGCCGGTCAGCGTTTCGATCTCGACGCCGTTCTTGAGCTGAAGGTCCGTGTTGAAGCGCAGCCGGGCCGCATCGTCGCGGGTCGGGGCGACGACCAGGGTGCCCTCGCTCCGATACCCCACCGAGTGGCCGGACGCCTCTTCCAGCTCATCCCGAAATCCGGGCCAGCGCCGCTGGGCCAGGCGGTTGAGTGGCCACAACCACTCCTCCTTCGGCTCCAGTTCCACCCCGGCGGCCAGCATCCCGGCGGCCGCCCAGCTCGCACCCCGCCCCGGTTCACCCCGGTCGAGCACGGCAACGCTTTGGCCCGCCTGAGCCAAACGCCAGGCGATGCCCAGGCCGGAGACGCCCGCGCCGATGACGACGGCATCGAAGCTCTGAGTGTTTTGTTCCATGCCTCCGACCTAGGCCCACGGCCGCCCGGATGCAAGGCCAATTGGGGTCTTTCCCGCCGGTCAGGCCGCCTCGCAGCAGGGTGCCTGGCGGGCGTGGCCATCGAACAGGTCAAGCATGCGCTGACGCCATTGCTCGACCGCGTGGTCCTCGGGCAGCAGTTTGCGCGGGCTGGAGCAGCGGGCCCACTGCAACGGTCCGAACAGGCAGAAGTCGCCGAAATTCGGGCTGTCGCCTCCGATGAAGGCATATTCCTCCAACTGGCGGCGGGCCGGCAGCAAGGCCGGCACCAGACCGGGCAGATGCCGCTCCCCGTCCTCCTTGCACTGCTCCATCGTCTTGCCGAAGATCTGTTCCCGGGTTTCCCGGAAGTAGTCCATGTCGATCGGATCGACATTGTCGAACACGTCGCCGACGATGATCTTGGCCATCGCCGGGTGCACGATGGTGTCCACATAGTGGTTCCACGCCCGCATCATCGGGATAGCGGCGGCCCCGCCCAACAGGCTGGGGGAGTCCGGATAGGCCTCGTCGAGATAGTTCACGATCGCCCAACTATCGGAGACCACGGACTCCCCGTCGACCAGGACCGGCACCCGCTTCTGACCGGAAAAGGCGATCTTGTCCTTATCGGTGAAGTTGACCGGCTCCCACTCGGCCTCCAGCCCTTTGTGCAGCAACGACATCCGAACCCGCCAGCCGAACGGGCTGTAGCGCAGGCCGTCCTTGCCCACCAGATCGTACAATTTGAGCCCCATGTCTTGCTCCCTGGAATGCGCCCCCCGGATCGTCGCCGGGACGCACCGTGAAAATTCATGGCCGGGGTGACGTTTCTCCCCTTTCGGAGCGCGGCGCAACGGCCTTATGGTCACCCGGTCGACGGACGCGCAGGATACAAGGGCGTGCCGTTTCGGCCACCGATTTTTATACAATTGGTTAAAAACTTCAGGAGGCACAGGCATGAAGTACGGGATGGGTCAATCGCTCCGCCGCCGCGAGGACCAGCGGTTTCTGACCGGGACCGGCCAGTATGTCGACGATCTGATCGCGCCGGGCATGGCCCATATGGTGGTCGCCCGCGCCCCGCTCGCCCATGCCACGCTGAACAGCCTGGACGTCGCCGCCGCCGAGGTCGCCCCGGGCGTGCTGGCGGTACTGACCCACAAGGACATGGAGCGGATGGGGGCGGGCGATCTACCCTGTTTCACGCCGGTCGAGAGCCAGGACGGCCGCAAGATGCCGATGCCGCCCTATCCCCTGTTGGCGATCGACAAGATCCGTTTCGCGGGGCAGCCGATCGCCGTGGTGATCGCCGAGACCGTCGCCCAGGCGAAGGACGCCGCCGAATTGATCGAGGCAGACTACGAGCCGCATGACTGTGTCGTCGATCTCGCCGGCGCGCTTGAACCCGGCGCCGTCGAGGTCTGGCCGGACCTTGCTCCCGGCAATCTTTGTTTCGACTGGCAGATGGGCAATAAGACCGATACCAACGCCGCCTTCGAGACGGCGGAGGAAATCGTCGAGATCGAGATCGTCAACAACCGTCTGGTTCCCAACGCCATGGAACCGCGCGGCGCGCTGGGCACCTATCACGCCCATGACGGCTCCTATGTCATCGAATGCAACAACCAGGGCGCCCATACGGTCCGGGACACCTTCGCGGCGGTGCTGGGCATTCCGAACAACAAGCTGCGGGTCATCACACCGGATGTCGGCGGCGGCTTCGGCATGAAGGCGGTTCCCTATGCGGAGCAGGCGCTGGTCCTGCTCGCCTCCAAGGCGGTCGGAAAGCCGGTCAAATGGCGCCAGGACCGCAGCGAGGCGTTCCTCACGGATGCCCATGGCCGCGACCATGTCACCGTGGCCCGGATGGCGATCAACGCCGACAACCACTTCACCGGCCTGCAGGTCCGCACCATCGCCGGCCTCGGGGCCTATCTGTCGGCCGCCGGCCCGATCATCTGCACCCTGCTCTATGCCAAGGCCCTGCCCGGGGTCTACCGCATTCCCGCGGTCGATGTGGAGGTGAAGGGCGCGTTCACCCATACCGCCCAGACCGACGCCTATCGCGGCGCGGGCCGGCCCGAGGCGGCCTATCTTCTCGAACGGCTGGTCGACGAATGCGCGCGGCGGCTCGGCGTCGACCCGGTGGAACTGCGGCGGCAGAACATGATCGGCGCCGATCAAATGCCCTATCTGACGCCGCTCGACGTCACCTATGATTCCGGCGACTTCGCCAAGGTCATGGACCTCGCCATGGAAAAGGCCGACCGTCCCGGCTTCGCCGCCCGGCGGACCGCCAGCGAGGCCAAGGGCCTGCGGCGCGGTCTCGGCTTCGCCTATTACATCGAGCTCACCGGTTGGACCGGCGGAGACACGACCCGGGTCAAGGTCGACCCGGACGGTACGATCACCCTCATCGTCGGCTCGATCACCAACGGCCAGGGCCATCACACGGCCTATTCCCAGCTCGCCGCCAGCGCCTTCGGCTGTGATCCGGAGACGGTGCGCGTGATCGAGGGCGATACCGACGTCATCGCCGAAATGTCCAGCGGTGTCGGCGGATCGCACTTCCTGCAGGTGGCGGGGCCGTCTTTCGACGGCGCGGCGACGAAGGTCATCGACAAGGCGAGGAAGATCGCCGCCCATCTGATGGAGGCGGCCGATGTCGATGTCGAGTTCGAGGGCGGCCAGTTCAAAGTCGCCGGGACCGACAAATCGGTTAGCTTTGCCGACGTGGCGGGCGCCGCCCACAATCCCGGCGGCCTGCCCGACGGCGTCGAGCCCGGCCTGGACGAGCGCTACTACTACAAGCACGAGGGCTTCACCTTCCCCAATGGCTGCCATGTCGCCGAGGTCGAGGTCGATCCCGACACCGGCCATGTCGCCATCGAAAGCTACACGGTGGTCGACGATTTCGGCCGGGTGATGAACCCGATGCTGGTGGCCGGCCAGGTCCATGGCGGCGTGGTCCAGGGACTCGGCCAGGCAATGCTGGAACGGACGGTCTACGACGAGACCGGCCAGCTTCTGACCGGATCCTACATGGACTATGCCATGCCCCGCGCCGAGGACATGCCCAATGTCGACTTCACCTATGAGGAGATCCCGTGCCAGCAGAACATGCTCGGCGTGAAGGGCTGCGGCGAGGCCGGCTCCATCGGCGCCCCGCCGGCCTTCATGAACGCGCTGCTGGACGCCCTGGCCGCCGACGGCGTGACCCATGTGGATATGCCGGCGACCCCGGAACATGTCTGGCGGGCGATTCAGGAGTCGAAGACGGCGGCCGCGGCGGACTGACGGCACGCTGACCGAGAACGGACAAAGACCATGACCGACCTCAGGCTCCGCCGGGCCGTTCCGGCGGATATTCCGGTGATCCTGGAGTTCCTGCACGACCTGGCCGTCTATCAGAAGGAGCCGGAGGCCCTGAAGGCGACGCCGGAATTGATCCGGCGGCACTATTTCGAAGAGGGTGCGCCGGTGACCTGTCTGGTCGCGGAACGGTCGGGCGAGGCCGTCGGCATGCTGACCTGCTGCGAGAGTTTTTCCGGCTTCAAATCCAAACCGCTGCTCTATGTCGACTGCCTGATCATCCGAGAGACCGCGCGCGGGACCGGGGTCGGCCGGGCCCTCATCGCCGAGGCGTCCAAAATCGCCGAGGAACGCGGTTGCTGTCGGGTCGAGCTCAACGTCTACGATTGGAACGAAGCGGCCCAGGCGGCCTATCGACGGTCGGGTTTCGAGGATGCCGGCCTTCGGACCTACTGCCTGACGCCGGACCGCTACAGCATCGCGCGGGGCTGATCTTGGGTAAGCGGGCTGACCGCCCCCGGGACCGTGCTATACTGCGTTCAACCCATCGGATCGAGCCATGAGCAGCCAAACCAAAACCCCGTCCCAAACCCCGTCCTTGTCGGAACTCTCCAAGATGTCCAGAGAGGAGTTCGCGCATTATCGTGAAAGCCTCGTCTCGAAAGACCACAGAGAGGCAATCGATAAGGTGCTGGCGGAGAACAAAGAGACGCTTAGGCGCCTGGCAGATATGTGACGCCAATGCCGGACGAAATTGTCTGGGTGGAGCCTATTGAAGTTGTCGACCTTCATATCCGCGCAATCCAGGAGCATGGAGGGACGGCCGGGCTGCGGGATGAAGGTGGCTTACTCGGCGGCCTAAATCGGCCGCAAACCGCATTCTTCTATCACGACCCTCCGCCGACCCTTTTCGAGCTCGCGGCCCTTTATGCGCATGGTATCGCGAAGGCCCATGCTTTCCTTGACGGAAACAAGCGAACGGCGTTCGCAACTGCCGTTTTGTTCCTTGAATTGAATGGCGTATCCATCGCCCTTCCCCATGATCGCGCTCCGGAACTGATGGTCGATCTCGCGACCGACCGCATCACAATCGCCGATTTCGCCGCAGCCCTGGAAAGCGCCGTCCGCTAAATGCTCTGGACCCCCGAAATCCTGGCGCTCGTCGCCGTCGCCTTCGTCGTCGCCGGGTTCTCGAAGGGATTGGTCGGCCTCGGTCTGCCGACCGTTTCGCTGACCATCCTGACCCTGGTGATCGGCATCAAGGAGGCGGTGCCCCTCATGATCATCCCGGCCACCTTGATGAACATCTATCAGGGCGCCATCGGCGGCCGCTTCCTGCCGATCGTCAAGCGGCTGTGGCCGCTGATGGCCGCCAGTGTGATCACCATCGTCTTCGTCGGCGCCGAGTTGGCGGCGGCGGCCGACAGGCGGCTTCTGACCGGCGTCTTCGGGCTGATCATGGCGTCCTACGCGCTGGCGAGCCTGATCGCCTTTCAGCTTCCCCATCCCGGCAGATACGAGCGGATCGCAACCCCCGTCGTTGGCGGCGTCGGCGGGGTGATCACCGGCCTGACCGGCTCCTTCGTCGTGCCGGCGGTGTTCTATATCCAGTCGCTCGGCCTGAAGCGGGACGAACTGGTGCAGGCCATGGGCATCATGTTCACCGTCACCACGCTGGCGGTCGGCGCCGGATGGACCAAGCTCGGCCTGATTGAGGACGATCGGATGTGGTGGATTTCCGCCGCCGCCCTGGTGCCGACCATGATCGGCATGGTCATCGGCACCACGGTCCGCAAAAGGGTCGAGGAAGCCGCCTTCCGCAAGGTGTTCTTCGCCGCGATCCTGATCGTCGGATCGGCCTTGGCGTTGCGTAATTTGTTGTAGGCCCCGCCCTCCACTTTCTTCGGGGGCAGCCTCTCCAATCACTCCTCCCCCAGAATCTCCTTCAGCACCCTTTCCGTGTCCGCGCCGAGGGGCTTGCCGGGATGGCGCAGCGTGCCGGGGGTGCGGCTGAGGCGCGGGACGACATTGGGCAGGGTGACCGTGCCGACGCCCTCGGCCTCGACCTCGACGAGGTTTTCGCGGGCGCGGATATGGGGATCGGCGAAAAGATCCTCGACCGTGTTCACCGGCCCCATGGGCACGCCATGCTCGGTGGCGATCTCCATAAGCTGGTCGCGCGGCATGCTCCCGGTCCAGGCGGCGACCAGACCGTCGACATGCTCCCGCTCGGCGAGGCGGTTGGCGACCCGGCCGTATTGGGCGGGCGTGGCGAGATCCGGATTGCCCATGGCGTGGGCGAGACGCTCGAACATCTTGTCGGAGGTGCAGGCGATCGCGACGAACGATCCGTCGCCGCAGCGGAAGTGACCGTGCGGGCAGGCGTTGAGGGTCCCGGTGCCCTCCGGCTGCCGGATCGTGCCGTTCTTGGCGTAGGCGGGCGCCAGTTCGTCCAACACCCGGAACACGCTTTCGTAAAGCGCGATGTCGACCACCTGTCCCTTGCCCGATGTGCGCCGCTCCTCAAGCGCCACCATCACCCCGAAGGCCCCGTAGATCCCGGTCATATAGTCGGCGAGCGAGGTCGAGCCGGGCGTCACCGGGATCTCCCCCGGCATCCCGGCGAGATAGGTGAGGCCGCCGAAGGCGTGGGCGATGCGGGCGAAGCCCGGCTTGTCGCGATAGGGGCCCGTCTGGCCGTAGCCGGAGACGCTCAGCATCACCAGCCCCGGATTGAGGGCGGACAGAACGCGATAGCCGAGGCCCCATTTGTCGAGCGTGCCGGGACGGAAGTTCTCGGTCACCACATCGGCCTGGGCGGCGAGTTTCTTGAAGATCGCCGCCCCCTCCTCGCTGCGCAGGTCGAGTTCGATGCTCTCCTTGTTCCGGCCCTCGGTCAGCCACGCGAGCGTGTCGCCCCGCTCCGTCGGCGTGCCGTAGCGGCGGAAGGGATCGCCTGTCCCCGGCTGTTCGATCTTGATCACGCGCGCGCCGAATTCCGCCAACAGCCCGGCGGTATAGGGCGCGGCGATGAAGGTGGCGCAGTCGAGCACCAGAAGGCCGTCGAGCGGGCTGGCGCCCCCCGTGGACGCGGTCTCGCTCACAGGATCTCTTCCGTTTTCACGGTGGTCCGGGCCGGCTCGAACATCGCCTCCCCGTCAAAGAAGCGTTCCGCCGGGTCCTCCGCCTCCAAGACGATCAGCAACGCCTTCGCGAAGTCCAGGGAGACATCCTTCGGATTGAGGCCCGCTTTCTCGAACCCTTCGGTGGCCCCCTCCGTGAACACCTCGCCGACCATATAGGGGATCCGGTAGACGTCGATCCCCTCCGGATGGCCGCCACCGAGGAAATGCCGCTCGCAGCGCTTGGCGTCGAAGGAGTTGAAGGACCGGCAGATCAGGGGGCGCTCCTCATACACGCTGCATTTGCCGTCCACCAGCATCGGGCAGGGCGCGCGGTGATGGCGGCGGGCCGTCTCGGACATGGAGCCGCGTTTCCGCTCCCGCTCGCGAAGCCGGTCCATCAGCTTCTTGCGGGCGGCCTTGGGCCAGCTCTTCACTTTGTCCGCCACGGCCATGACGGTGATCGCATCGGTCACCACCGGCAAATGGCAGCAATGGGTGCAGCCGGCTGCACAGGCCAGCGGCTCTCCCGCCGGCACCTCCTTCTCCAGGATGGCGAGCGCCCCGTCATAGGCCTCCTTGATCCCGGCGGCAACCACACGCGCCCCGGTCATGGTGCCGTTTTGACGGGCCTGGGCGACCGTGGCGACCGCGAGCGCCCGCATGTCGGTCAATGTGCTTTCGAAGGACACCCGCTTCGGTTTCGGCGCGGTGGTGGAAACCTTCGTTCCGGGTTTCAGGGGACCGGAGACTTTGACCATGGTGGGCTTTCCTTAAGGGGACCGGGTTTCCTTCGGGGGAAGCGTCGGGTCGTGACCTAAGATCGGGGCAGAAGGAATTCGCGTCCCACCTTTACCATGGGTTTCCCGTCATATTCGACGATATCGGCCGTCGCATAGGTCTCGGTCCATTTCTCTGGCAGATAGGATCCCGTCCCGATCATGTCGACGGGGGCGTCGGCGACCCGGATCATCCGGCATTTCGCCGGGCCGAAGCCTGACGAGCAGACGATCCTGACCTTTTCGAAACCGGCCGCGTCGAGCTGTTCGCGCATATGCCAGATGGCCGCCGCCGACACGCCCGTGCCGATGAGGTAGCGCAGTTCGTCCTCGGTCCGGTAGCCGCGGATCGCCTCCGGGCAGTTGCGCTCCATGATCTCATAGGCCGCCTGCAGGTCCATGCCCTCGATATAGCGTCCACCATGGGTATCGAGCCGGACAGCGACCTTTCCCTCGGCCGCGAGCTCGGGGAATCGACGGGCCACCGCGACCGCGTCCGTCACCTCCTGGCCGAAATAGTCGACCAGCACCGTCAGCGGCTCGTCCGGATAGACCTCGTGGAACATCTCCGCCGCCCGGACGGTGGACCCGGCATAGCCGATCAACGCATGGGGCATGGTGCCCATCCCGGCATCCCGGTCGAAGTAGTGGGACGTGGCATTGGTCGCGTTGCCGATGAAGCCGACGGCGCCGACCTTCTTCCGGGCCTTGGCCGACCCGACCGAGGCGGCATAGGCCATCATCTCTGCCATCTCGGTTCCGGCACAGTGGCGGGCGTCCATGGCCAGAAAGGCGACCTTGGGAAGCTCCACACACAGGGTATAGGCGTTATAGGCGGCGACGCAGGCCGCCCCAAGCTTCTGCAGAAACAGGGTTTCCAGATCCACAAGATGGACCAGGGAGCCGGTGAGATACATCATCGGCTCACCGGCACCGACCCACGCCCCTTCGGCGTAGCGCAGGTCGACCTCGACCTTCACACCCCGGTCCCCCTCCAGCTTATGCAGCCAATCGAGGGCCAGTTTCGGTGCGAAGGTCACCGGGCGGCGCATGAACACCGCATAGGTGACCTCGGCATCGCCGAAATGTTTCACGATCTCCCGCGTGCGGACGAAATAGGCGTCCGTCCAGCGGTCGACATCGCCATTGGCGGGGAAGACATCGCCTTCCCCGGCCTTGAGCGCCCGTTTGGGCATTTGGGTCGCCATGCCCGTTCGGTCCGGAAGCGGCGGCTACTGGGCCGCCAGCACCTTGACCGGCGCCCGGCGCTGCTCCTTGAGCTCGCCGGCGATCAGGAAGGCGAGTTCAAGGGCCTGGGTCGCGTTGAGGCGCGGATCGCAATGGGTGTGATAGCGGTCCGAGAGACCTTCGTCGGTGATCATCGCCGCCGCGCCGCCGGTGCATTCGGTGACGTCCTGGCCGGTCATCTCGAAATGGACCCCGCCCGCATAGGTGCCGAGATCCTGATGCACGTCGAAGAAGCCGCGCACCTCGCCCAGAATGCGCTCGAAGGGACGGGTCTTGTAGCCGCTCGCCGCCTTGATCGTGTTGCCATGCATCGGATCGCAGGACCACACCACGGTACGCCCCTCCCGCTTAACCCGCTCGACCAGCGGCGGCAGCATATCGCGCACCTTGTCGGAGCCCATACGGGCGATCAGCGTCAGGCGGCCCGGCTCGTCCTCCGGATTGAGGGTATCGATCAGGCGGATGAGATCGTCCGGATCGGTGGAAGGGCCGGCCTTCAGGCCGATGGGGTTCTCGATGCCCCGGAAGAACTCGACATGGGCGCCGTCGAGCTGGCGGGTCCGGTCGCCGATCCAGATCATGTGGGCCGACGTGTCATAGAATTTGCCGGCGTTATCCAGGGTCGTGTCTTCCCGGGTCAGCGCCTCCTCATACCAGAGCAGAAGCGCCTCGTGGGAGGTGTAGAACTCGGTCTCTTCGAGCTGCGGGACCGTCTCGCCGGTGACCCCGCAGGCCGCCATGAAGCGCAGCGCCTCGTCGATCCGGGCGGCCATATCCTCGAACATCAGACCCTGGTTGGAATTGGCCACGAAGTCGAGATTCCATTTGTGGACCCGCTGCAGATCCGCGAGACCGCCGCGGCTGAACGCCCGCAGCAGATTGAGCGTCGCGGCCGATTGGTGGTAGGCGCGCTCCATCCGGGCCGGATCGGGGATTCGGCTTTCCGCATCGAACCCGATCGCGTTGATGATGTCGCCGCGATAGCTCGGCAGTTCGACACCGTCCTGGGTCTCGGTCGGGGCCGAGCGCGGCTTGGCGAACTGACCGGCCATCCGGCCGACCTTCACCACCGGTACGGACGCGCCGAAGGTGAGCACCACCGCCATCTGCAGGAAAGCCTTGAAGGTGTCGCGGATGTTGTTGGCGGAAAACTCCTTGAAGCTCTCGGCACAGTCGCCACCCTGGAGCAGGAAAGCCCTGCCCTGGGCGACCTCGCCGAGGCGCTTTTTCAGGCGCTCCGTCTCACCTGCGAAAACCAACGGGGGAAAGCCGGCCAGGGTCGCTTCCGTGGCTTCGAGTTTCGCCTGATCCGGATAATCCGGAACCTGCTTGACAGGTTTCGTGCGCCAGCTTTTCGGACTCCAGTCTGCCTGGGCCATGTCCGTTCCCCTTAAGAAGATCAAAATCGTCGGTTTTCCACTTCCGGCTCGGCCTCTACCCCGCGCCGGAAACTCTGTTTAACAGGGCGCGAAATAGGTTTCCAGCTTTGGGTGCGGTGCGGCCGCTATTCTCCTGCGGCGACAAGCGCCTCGAAAAGCGCCCGGTTCGGACCGTCGGCGTAAAACTCCGGATGCCATTGGACGCCGAGCGCGAAACGACGCCCGGGCACCTCGATGGCCTCGATCACCCCGTCGGGTGCGGTGGCCGTGACGGCGATCCCGTCGGGAACGTCGAACAGGGCCTCCCGATGGGCGGTGTTGACGTCCATCTCCGTCGCCCCGGCGATCCGATGGAGCAGCGAGCCCTCGACGATGCGGATCGGATGGGCGTCCTCCTCCGCCGGCTTTTCGTCGAGATGGTCGATCTCGGTCTCGACCGCGTCCATCACATTTTCATGGATCTTGGCGCCGAGCACCCCGCCGATCACCTGCATGCCGCAGCAGATGCCGAGCAGCGGCTTGTCCGCGTCAAGCGCCGCCCTGGTGATCTCCGCCTCGAAGCGGGCGCGGGGAAAGGGACTGTCGGCGCTGGCCCCCTTCCCGTACCAGGAGTCGGGAAAGGGATAGCGCCCGCCCGGGGTCACGATGCCCCGGCAGAGCGCGAGATAGTGGGGGATCGCCTCCTCGACATAGGGAATCGCCACCGGCAGCGCCCCGGCATCCCAGAGGGCATCGAAGTAGAGGGTTCGGAGCGCGTAGAAGGGCCGCCGGGAGAACACCCCGGACACGGTGGTGTCCTGGTTCGGGAAGGGCTCGTGATCGAGGACCACGCCGACAACGGGACGATCGGTGGACGGGACCTTGCTCATTCGCCGATCTCCATCACGCTTTCCGGCCCGCAGTCCTTGAGGATCGACAGCATGTCCGACCGGGCGACCGCCACGCAGCCCTCGGTCGGGCCGTAGCCCTCACGGGCCAGATGGAAGAACAGGGCGCTGCCCTTTCCGGGCTGGGGCGGGCCGTCATTGATGCCCATCACGACGATGACGTCATAGAGATGATCGTCCCGCCAGAGCACCTCGTGTGAATGGGGATAGGGCAGCCTGACCGGCGCGTTGTAGCGGACCGGGTCGGACGGGTCGTCGGACCAGCCGAGATCCGGCGTCAGAGCCGCGACGGGCAGCCGGGTTTCCGGCGCCTCCATCCGGTCGGGCCGATAAAACACATGACGCAGCGGCCAAAGCCCGGCGGGCGTGGCGCCATCGCCTTCCGCCTTCTCGGCCCAGGGAACGACGCCCGACCGGCCAAGCGCACAGGAAATCGCGGGTCTTCCCGGAAGCACAAGGACGCCGTCGGCGGCGACGGTGAGATGGGACATGGGTGATATGCTCTCGACAAGGTGAACGCCGCAGGATGCCATGCACGCAACCGGAGACCAAGGCGGCGCCTGCACAAAGCGGACCCCTTCTATGGCTCTATAAAAAATAAGGGATATAGAAACCCTACAAAGAAAGGGTTGAGACGAATAATATCCGAGTCAGATAGTTGGTTAAACGAATGCTGATTTATCGACCTCGGAAGGAGCCGAGCATGAGCACCGAAACGCCGACCCTCGAGACACCGGACCACAACGCCGGACAGTGGGTTCCCCTCGCCCGAATCCAGGATTTCGCCGGAAAGGACCGGATCATCATCCGGCATGAAGGCAAACAAATTGTTGTTTTTCAGACCGATAACGGACTGCACGCGATCGACAACCGTTGCCCCCATGAAGGCTATCCCCTGCGCGAGGGAACCCTGGGCAAGGCCGACGGCCGCTGCGTCATCACCTGCAATTGGCATAACTGGAAATTCGACCTCACCACGGGTGACAATCTTTATGGCGGGGACAAGGTGCGGGCATATCCGGTTCGAGTGGAGGGGGATGAAGTCCTACTCGATCTGACCGACCCGCCCCCCGCGGTCAAACAGCGTCAGGCCCTCGATAACCTTACGGACGCCATGGACGACAACGACTCGGAGCGGTTGTTTCGCGAGGTCGCGCGGCTGGAGCGGGCCGGTGCCGATCCGATGGACGCGATCCGCCACGGCATCCGTATGACCTTCGACAAGCTGGAATTCGGCTTCGGCCATGCATACGCCGCCGCGGCCGACTGGCTGGCGATCCGGGACCGGTTCCCCGACAGCCCCGACATCCGCCTGGCCTGCCTGGTCGAACCGCTGGCCCATATGGCCGACGATACGGTCCGGGAGGAGACCTACGCCTATCCCGACGTCGCCACCGAATGGGATGCGGACGCCTTCGTGGCGGCTGTCGACGCGGAGGACGAAGCGGCCGCCACGGGCCATCTGCGGGCCGGCTTGCGGGACGGCGTGTCCCTTGACGCTCTTCGGCATGTGTTCGCCCGGACCGGGCTGTTGCACTACGCCGCCTTCGGCCATGCGGTGATCTATGTCACCAAGGCCTTCGAGTTGATCGAACGTCTGGGCGCCCCGGTGACGGAGCCGCTGCTGCTCGCCCTCATGCGCCATCACCTGAGGGCCCGGCGCGAGGATCTGATCCCCGAATTCCGCGACTATGCCGGCGCGCTGACCGAGATGCGGACCGCCGCCGGCGGCCCGCTGCCGACACCGGAGGACTATCGCTCTCTCAACGTCAAAAAGGCGCTGTCGCTGACGGCGCGATGCGGCCTGGGCGATCCCGAGGGCCTGTTCCGGGTGCTTTTGGAGGCGAACGCCTGGAATACGGCCGCCTTCGATGTCTCCTGGATGGCGAAGAAAGACGTGAAGCCCGACAACAGCGTCAACTGGCTCGACAACACCCACGGGATCACTTTCTCCGAGGCGGTGTTGGCGCTGTGCCGCCGTTATCCGGATCTGTGGGCCGAGGGCCTGCTGCAAATGGCCTGTTTCGTCGGCCGCAACGCGGCCTATACGCGGCCCGGCGTCCCGGGCGACATGCCCGCCGAGATGACCGAGGAATGGTACCCCGCGCTCCTGGAAAGCATGATCGACCATGGCCAGGACGCCTTCATCGTCGCGGCCCATGTCATCAAGACGCCGACGGCGGCCGAGGCCCTGCGCCGGCAGGGCTTCGGCTCCCCGATTCTAGCCCATGGCGTCAACCGCTTCCTGGCCGGACCGCTCGATCTGAGACAGGTGCGGCGGACCGCGAAACAGGCGCTTGCCTTCGTCGCCCTGGACAGTTAACCCGGAGGGCATGAGCACCGAGGAACCCCTCCATTTCGCGGACGACACGATGGAACGCCGCCAGAAGGCCCTGTGGAAGCGGCTGATCCGCGTCCATCTGGTCCTGGGGTTCTTCGGCCTTCTGGCGCTCGCCCTGGTCGACCCCGAGATGTGGCAGTTCTTCGCCCTCGGGATCGCCTTCATGTCAGCCTATGCCTGCTTCACCCTGCTGATCACCCGGCGGGGCCTGATGGTCCCCAATGTCGGCTGTGCCGAGTGCGGCGCGCTCGGCTTTCCGGCGGACCTCAAGGACGGCGAGGGCCGTTGCCAGCGCTGCGGCTCCGAGAAGATGTGGGCGAAGGGGAAACGCAAATTCCCGCGTCCGGACAGTTGGATGCCGGAGCCGGGGGACGAACCGCCGAAGGGTCTGAAGAACGCGATCCCGGCCACCGGTGTGGAGATTCTCGACGGCGCCGTGGCGGTCAATGACGGCTTCGGCGCCCGGATCGGCGGCGACTGATCCCCTATCGGGTGGCCCCTTCCGCCCCATGCACCCGATTCAATTTATCTTGCATTTTAGATAAAACACCTCCATATCTCTTTTATGGATAGTTTGACCCCCTTCCGCGCGGCATCGCTCCCCGTCCCGGTCACGGCCGATGGGATCAAGCGGCAAGGCCAGCTCCCCGCCCCGTCCCAAAATCAGGGCCAAAATCAGGGCCAGGATCAGGTGCGCGATGTGCGGGGCGAGGCGTCCTTCCGCAGCTTCGTCGACGCGGCGTCCGACCGCCCCCGGCAGCAACAACAGGGTCCCCGAAGCGAGACGCAGGAGCGGATCGACCTCGCCCAGGCGTTGTCCAATCCCGGCGAGGCTCCCTTGCCGCGCGGCACGCTTCTCGATCTTTCTGTTTAACCCAGTAGTTTAAACTGCTTCGACGCATTGGCCACTCGACAGGCGCGGTCGGTTTCGACAGTCTCCCGGCGATCAATTCCGCTAGAGTCAAATCAGGCGTTATTGAATCACTTCGTGATGTTATAACGCCTGTGAATTTGCCTCTAAAACAATAAGGTAGAGCAGATTCACGCGCGATTTCGGGATCATGAAGTGATCCAGAAACCGCGCGATCTGCTCTAGGGGACGACATGCACACTTTTCCAGAGACCGGCGCCATCGATCTCGGCAACCCGGACAGCTTCAACTACTGGACCGACGACCGCATCCGCTTTGCCGACACGGACCAGATGGGGCACGTCAACAACGGCGCCTATGCCAACTATCTGGAGACCGGACGGGTCGCCATCCTGTGGTCCGCAATGGCCGATATCGGCCTCGACCACGGATGGGTGATCGCCCGGCTGACCCTCGATTATGTCGAGGAGGTTCTGTTCCCCCGTGGCGCCGACGCGGACCCCTTCATCCATATTGGCACCCGCGTTCTCAAGGTCGGCACCAAGTCGGTTGTCTTCGGCCAGGGCCTTTTCGTCGACAACCGGGTCCGGGCCAAGGCGGTCTCGACCATCGTCGCGGTCGACAAGAACGGATCGATCGCGATCAGCGATCCCGTCCGCGAAGCCCTGATGCGCTACGCCCCCGAGCCCGCACCGGCCGGCTGAGCCCGTCGGAAAACGCTGACCTGAAAGCGCTGCTCCCGCCCCTCTGGGGTCTGATGACTGTGCCGGTGGTGTTCCACCGGCTCGAAGGCGTCGGGCGCCAGCCGGGCGAGCTCGGCCGCAAGGGCCTCCGGGGCATAGCGCTGCACCGGCAGCCCGGAGCACTTCTCCGGCCCGTCTTCGGCAAAGGTGGCGATGATGGCAATGCCGCCAGGCCGCAGCGCGGCGGTCAGCGCCCGGACATAGGCCGTACGATCCGCGATTTCGGCAAGGAAATGGAACGCCGCCCGGTCATGCCACAGGGCATAGTCCCGCTCGGGCTCCCAGCGGGTGACGTCGGCCAGGATCCAATCCACCCGTCCCGCGGCAGCGCCAAGCCGCCCCCGGCAGGCGGCGAGGGCCGGTTCGGAGATATCGAGCACGGAAAGCGGTCCATAGCCTTCCCCCAGCAACAGGTCGACCAGACGGGATGCCCCACCACCGACATCGACGAAAGGCGCACCGGGCGACAGATGGCGGGTGACCAAGGCATGGGACAGCGACGGAACCGCCTCGAACCAGGACACCTCGTCCGGCCGCTTGGTGGCATAGACATCCCGCCAATGGTCCTTCCGGTCGGCCATCGTCCGACGATCTAGAACAGGTCCAGGTCGAGGCCGAGGACCCCGTCGGCCCCGTTCATGATCGCGGTCTTCAGCGATCCGGTCTGCGGCAGGACATAGTCGGCGTAATAGCGCGCACTGACCGCCTTGCCGGCGAGGAAACGGCCGTCGCCATTGACGCCCGGCGCCTGGGCCGCGGCGATCGCCGCCGACCGACCCATCAGCCAGCCGCCGATGACCGTGGCCACCAGATCGAGATAGGGGACCGCCCCGGCCGCCGCCCGCGCCCGGTCGTGGGGGAAGGTCTCCATCATGAAGGTGGTGGCCTCTTCGAGGTCGGCGAGACTGCGGAGCAACGCCGTCTTGATCGCGGAGCCGTCCTCCATCGCCGCGAGATCGCCCTTGATCTCGCCGAGCAGCAGATACATCGACGCCCCGCCATGGCCGATCAGCTTGCGGCCGAGCAGATCGTTCGCCTGGATCGCGTTGGTGCCCTCATAGATCGGGTTGATCCGGGCATCGCGATAATGCTGGGCCGCGCCGGTCTCCTCGACGAAGCCCATGCCGCCATGGACCTGAACGCCGATGGAGGTCAGCCCCACCCCCTGATCCGTGCACCAGGCCTTGCAGATCGGCGTCATCAGATCGACCAGCATCTGCGCCTTGTGCTGGGCTTCGGGCTCCGGATTGGCGTTGGCGTGATCCAGCAGGGCCGCCGTCCAATAGGTCATCGCCCGCATCGCCTCGATCTTCGCCCGCATCTCCATGAGCATGCGGCGGACATCTGGATGCTGGATGATCGAGACCGGCCCGCTCGACCCCTCGATGGAGCGCGACTGCACCCGGTCCCGGGCATAGCCGACCGCCTGCTGATAGGAACGTTCGGAGATCGCCAGCCCCTGCAGGCCGACCGCGAGCCGCGCGTTGTTCATCATGGTGAACATGCACGCCATGCCCTTGTTCTCCTCGCCAAGGAGATAGCCCACCGCCCCGCCGTCGTCGCCATAGGACATGACGCAGGTCGGGCTGCCGTGGATGCCCAGCTTGTGCTCGATGCTGACCGCGCGCAGATCGTTGCGCTTGCCCGGCGTGCCGTCCTCGTTGGGCAGGAATTTCGGCACGACGAACAGCGAAATCCCCCTGGTTCCAGCCGGCGCGCCCGGCAGCCGGGCCAGCACCAGATGGACGATGTTCTCGGAGAAATCGTGGTCGCCATAGGTGATGTAGATCTTGGTGCCCTGGATCAGATAGTGATCGCCGTTGGGCGTCGCCTTGGTCTTGAGCGCACCGACATCGGAGCCGGCCTGCGGCTCGGTCAGG
This sequence comes from Alphaproteobacteria bacterium, assembly GCA_024743275.1. Lineage (GTDB taxonomy): Bacteria > Pseudomonadota > Alphaproteobacteria > JANSWW01 > JANSWW01 > JANSWW01. Next base: position 10,914 of record JANSWW010000003.1, on the reverse strand, counting down.
TTCATCGTCCCGGTCCAGGTACCCTCGATCAGCTTGGTGAGATAGACCGCCTTCTGCTGCTCGGTGCCGTGGGCGGTGATCGCCTCGATCGCCCCCTGGGTCAGCAACGGGCAAAGGCCGAAGGACATGTTGGCCGCCTGCCACATCTCGTGGAGCGCGGTCTGGACAAGCCAGGGCAGCCCCTGTCCGCCGAATTCCTCCTCGAAGGGAACCCCGTTCCAGCCGCCTTCGATGAATTGCTTGTAGGCGTCGGAGAAACCGCCCGGCGTGCGGACCACACCGTTCTCGATGCTGGCCCCCTCCTGATCGCCCGACATGTTCAACGGTGCCAGCACATCGCTCGCCAGCTTGTTCGCCTCTTCCAGGATCTGGTCGACCAGGTCCCGCTCCGCCATCTCATAGCCCGGCAGGGCGGCCACCTGATCGAGGCCGGCGATGTTCTGCATCACGAAGCGCATGTCCTGAAGCGGCGCGGAATAGGGAATCATGGCGGGCTCCTCCGGGGCCGGTGCGGACCGGCGCGATTTTCGATTGCGTTACTCGTGTGACGTTTACGTCACGCGCTCGGCAACGGGAAGAGTCTGTTTTGGCCGCGGGGCCATCCCGGCATCCTCCCTTTTTGTTTTCCGTTCCGTCCTATATAGTTTGGCTATGGGTGGATTTAACCGCCCGTTTCAGCGTTCCACCGACCCCATTCATGGAGAAGCCATATGGTCGATGCGGTGACAGGCGCCAACACGGCGTTCGGCAATGCGGTCCAGGGTCTGCAAAACGCGGCCGGACGCGCCAATCAGGCGGCGAACAACATCGCCCAGGACGTCAATCTCGAACGCACGCCCCAGGACATCGTCGACCTGCGCCAGGCGGAAACCGAGTTCGCTGCCAACGCCGCCGTGATCCGGACGGTGGCGGACACCCAGGACAAACTGCTCGACATTCTCGCTTAAGACCTTCCCCGCAATGCCGATCAATCCCGCCATCGCACTTATCGGTATGCTGCTCGTCGGTCTAGCGAGCGGTGGTGCCTTGGCTAAAGACAACGAGAAAGGCAAGGGCGCCAAAAAGGGCGGTGCCGGCGTCGAACATTGTCCGCCGGGCCTCAAGAACAAGGGATGCGTTCCACCCGGCCAAGCCAAGAAATGGCAGAAAGGCGAGCCGCTGCCCGAGGGGGTGGATTTTCAGCGGGTCACCAATTGGAAGGATCTGCAACTCGCCCCGCCGCCAGCCGGCCATTTCTATGGTCAGGTGGAACAGGATGTACTGCTGATGACGAATTCCGCCAAAGAAGTGGTGGAAGCCATCGGGGCCCTGGAAGCGCTGACCAAGGCGCTGGATTGATCGTTCGTCGTGCGACCGACGCCGATACTCCGGCGGTCGCTGACCTGTTCGTCTCCGCGATCCGGGCCATGCCCTTTGTGCCGCGGCTGTACACGGTAGAAGAGGAGCGCCGGTTCATCGAAACCGTGATCTTTCCCGAATGCGCGGTCTGGGTTGCCACAAGCGGCGAGGAGATCGTGGCCTTTCTGGCCCTGGACAACAACCAGATCCGCCTGCTCTTCGCCCATCCCGACCGGATCAATGGCGGGGCCGGCGGCGCCTTGGTCGATCACGCCAAGACATTGGGCCGGCCCTATCTGGATCTCTGGTGTTTCAAGGCCAACAGCGGCGCGCGGCGCTTCTACGAGCGCCACGGCTTCCGCATGGTCGAGTGGTCCGATGGCCTCAGGAACGAGGAGAAGCTGCCGGATCTGCGCTATTTCTGGCAGCCCTCCCCGACAGGACGTCAACCCGTTTCCGCAAGCCGGCTTTCCTCATAGATCGGATAGTCCGAATACCCCTCGGGTCCGTCGCTATAGACCGTGTCCTGATCGGTCTCCGCCAGCGGCAGGCCTTCCGTCAGGCGCCTCGGCAAATCAGGGTTGGCGATATAGGGACGGCCGAAGGCGATGAACTCCGCCTCGCCGGAGGTGATCGTCGCCTCGGCCCGAGCCTTGTCGAGGCCGTAGCCGCCATTGGCGATATAGGTCCCGCCGAAGGCCCGGCGGATCACTTGCGGATCGACGTCCCGGTCGAACGGATCGCCATAGGGGTTGCTCGGCTCCACCACATGAAGATAGGCGAGCCCCCGCTTACCGAGTTCCCGGGCGACATAGATGAAATTCCGTTCCGGATCGCCGTCGACCGCCATATGCATCTTGCCGGACGGGCTTAGGCGGATGCCGACCCGGTCCGCCCCCCAGACGGCGATGACGGCGTCGACCACCTCCAAGGTCAACCGCGCCCGGTTCTCGACCGATCCGCCATAGGCGTCGGTCCGCTTGTTCGTGCCGTCTTTGAGGAACTGATCCAGCAGATAACCGTTCGCCGCATGGATTTCGACGCCGTCGAACCCGGCCTTGAGCGCCGACCGTGCGGCGTGGCGGTACTGCTCGACGATCCCCGGCAGCTCTTCGGTCTCCAGCGCCCGGGGTGTCTCGAAGTCCCGCTTGCCGTCATAGGTGCGGGCCTGACCCTCCGGCCGGATCGCCGACGGTGCCACCGGCAGCGCACCGCCCGGCTGGACGCTGGAATGGGCGATCCGGCCGACATGCCAAAGCTGGGCGAAAATCAGCGAGCCGGCGGCATGGACCGCGTCCGTCACCTGTTTCCAACCGGCGATCTGGGCCTCGGAATAGATGCCGGGCGCGCCCGGATAGCCCTTGCCCTGGGGCGAGATGTGGGTCGCCTCGGAAATGATCAGGGCGGCCGTCGCCCGCTGGGCGTAATAGGTGGCGTGAAGGGCGCCCACCGCGTCCTCGGGATTGGTCGCGCGCAACCGGGTCAACGGCGCCATCACGAAACGGTGGGGCAGCGTATAACGGCCGAGCTTGGCCTCGGTCAGCAGCGGGGAAATCGGTTGATCGGTCATGTTTGGACGAGTCCTTTTCGCCACGGGAATCACATTCCATCAGACCTAGGCTCGCCTGATCCGTCAAAGAAGCCGTCGGCGTGAAACAGAGCTTTGCCGGAACCGGTCTTTAAACCGATCCGGTCACAGCAACCCCATATTCTTGAAGCTGGCGGTTTCGGTGCCGCCGACGATGAGATGGTCGTGGAGGACGACGCCGACCGTCTCCAGCGCCTTTTGCACATCCTTGGTGATCTCGATATCGGCGCGGGACGGGACCGGATCGCCCGCCGGATGGTTGTGCACCAGGATGACCGCCGAGGCATGCAGGTCGAGCGCCCGCTTGGCGATCTCCCGGGGATAGACCGGGGCGTGATCCACCGTCCCGGTCGCCGCCACGTCCATGCGCATAAGCCGATTCTTGCGGTCGAGAAACAGGAGGCAGAGCCGCTCCACCGGGTCGTGGGCGAACTGGGCACGCATCAGATCGAGAAGCTGGGTCCAGCCGCCGATCACCGGCCGGTCCAGGACCTTGCCCTTGAGCAAGCGCAGGGCCGCCGCCTCCGCGGTCTTCAGGGCGACCACCGTGCTCTCGCCGACGCCGTCGACCGCCAGAAGATCCTCCTTCGACGCGGCGATCGTGCCTGCGAAACTCCCGAACCGGTCGAGCAGCCCCTTCGCCAGGGGTTTGACATCGCCCCGGGGCCGGGCGGCGAACAGCAGCATCTCGAGAAGTTCGTAGTCGGCCAAGGCGCCCGGGCCGCTGTCGAGGAAGCGGCGGCGCAGCCTTTCCCGGTGACCGTGGTAATGGGGTTTCTCGGACCCGGTATCGCTCATCGGCCACAGCCCTTTCGCCTTATGGGTGCGGACCATGGAACGGGAAGCGCGCGGGCGGCGCAAGCCCCGCACACCCTTATTGAGCCGAATAGGGCCTAAACGCTGTGGGTGACGACCGGAACCGAGGGCATCGGGAACGGATTGGCTTCCTCATAGGCCCGGCAGGCGTTCAGAACCAATTCCTCGTAGAATTGCGGGCCGACCAGTTGCAGGCCGACCGGCAGCCCGTCCGGCGTAAAGCCCGCCGGCAGACTCGCCGCCGGCTGCTGGGTCAGATTGAACGGGAAGGTATAGCGCGACCATTCCTGCCAGAACCGCATGTCCGAGCCCTCCGGCACGTCCCGCATCACGTTGAGCGGCGGGACCGGCATGGTCGGCATCGCCAGCAGATCATAGGTCTCGAAGATCCGGTTCAGGCGGGTGGCGAGGGCGGCGCGCTGATTCTGGGCCTCGAGATATTGGCGCAGAGAGATCGTCGCGCCATGCTCGGCGATCGCCTCGAAGCCGGGATCGACCACAGCTCTCTGTTTGGCCGTCAACTTCTCGAAGACATGATGCGCGCCCGCATGCCAAAGGGTCGTGAAGGTCTCCAGCGGATCGTGCGGCAGGGCGAGATCCGGTGTCTCGACCTCGGCGCCGAGCGCGGCCAGGGCCTCGACCGCGCGGTCGGTGACGGCACGCACGGCGGGATCGGGGACGGCACCGGCGAATTCCGGGACATAGGCGATAAGCAGTCCGTCGACACTGCCCTCAAGCTTACCGGCATAGTCCGCCTCCGACGGCGGCAGGCGGGTCCAGTCGCGGGTATCGGTCCCGGCCAACACCGTCAGCATCATGGCCGCGTCGGTCACCGTCCTGGTGATCGGCCCGATATGGGACAACGAGCCGAAGGGACTCGCCGGATAGGCCGGCACCCGGCCGAAATGCGCCTTCAGACCGAAGACCCCGGAGAAAGAGGCCGGAATGCGGATCGAACCGCCGCCATCGGTGCCGATATGGAGCGCGCCCATGCCGAGCGCCGCCGCCGCCGCCGCCCCTCCGGAACTGCCGCCGGGCGTCCTGGACGTGTTCCAGGGATTGCGGGTGATGCCGGAGAGCGGGCTGTCCGTGACCCCCTTCCAGCCGAATTCGGGCATGTTGGTAAGACCGAGCAGAACCGCCCCCGCCTCCTTGAGCCGGGCGGTCGCCGGGGCGTCCTCCTCCCACGGTCCCTTGGGATCGATGGTCGGGCTGCCCTTCACCGCCGGCCAGCCTTTGACCAGGATGTTTGATTTGATTGTCGCCGGAACGCCATCGATCATGCTCAACGGCTCACCCTTGCGCCATCTCTCGGTCGCGGCGGCGGCACTGTCGAGCGCCGCGTCCGCATCGAGATGAAAGAAGGCGTTGACCGTCTCGTCGACCTCCGAGACGCGCTTGAGAACGGACTGCGTCACATCCAGCGGCGAAAAGGCCTTGGCACGGTATCCGGAACTCAGATCGAGGGCGGACAGGCGATAGAGCGGCTCGGACGTCATGGCTCAGACCGCATAGGGCGGCTTGTCGAAGCCCTTCGGCGACAGGGTGAAGATCTCGACCCCGTCCTCGGTGACGCCGATGGTGTGCTCGAACTGGGCGGACAGGGACCGGTCCTTGGTCACCGCCGTCCAACCGTCGTTCAACACCTTCACGTCATAGCGCCCGGCATTGATCATCGGTTCGATGGTGAAGATCATCCCGGCCTGCAACATTAGACCTTCACCGGGCCGACCGTAATGCAGAACGCTGGGGGCGTCATGGAACACCTGGCCGACCCCATGGCCGCAGAAATCGCGCACCACCGAAAATCGGAAACTCTCGGCATAGGACTGGATCGCATGGCCGATATCGCCCAGCGTCGCGCCCGGCTTCGCCACCGCGATCCCGCGCATCAGACACTCATAAGTGACGTCCATCAGCTTCTGGGCTCTCACGCCGACTTTGCCGACGGAGAACATCCGGCTCGTGTCGCCATACCAGCCATCCAGCACCGGGGTGACGTCGATGTTCAGGATATCGCCCTCCTGCAGCTTTTTCGGTCCGGGTATGCCATGGCAGACGACATGGTTGATCGAGGTACAGATCGACTTCGGGAAGCCGCGATAGCCGAGCGGGGCCGAGGTGGCGCCATGGTCCTGGATGAAGGCCGAGCAGCGGTCGTCCAATTCCTCGGTCGTCACCCCGGGCACGACATGGTCCGCGATCATGTCGAGGGTTTCGGCGGCGAGGCGGCCGGCCTTGCGCATGGCGTCGAACCCTTCCGGGCCGTGGAGTTTGACGGAACGAACGGCTTGAGTGGACACGGATGGACCTATCGAATTGTGCGGTTCTAAAAGGCAGCCCTCTGGCTACACCACCCGTCCCTATAGGACAAGGTGGCGCGGCGGTCAGGGCTTGTCCGCCGATAGGGCCGGATCGACGGGAAGCGGGTTCGTCACCACGATCCCGGTTTCCGCGATCGTGCAGGCCCAAACCTCGATCTCGACCCCGGCCTTGAGCGCCTGGCGGAGGGCCGCGTCATAGGCCGGATCGATGTCCGGCGCGGTCATGAAGCGGTCGCAATCCGCCCGCTGCACACAATAGACCATGACCGCCCGGTGGCCCTCGGCGACCATGTCCGAAAGCTCGACCAGGTGCTTCGCCCCGCGGCTGGTGACCGAATCCGGGAATTCCGCCGCCCCCGGCGCCGGCCCGTCCGCCCGGCGCAGATGGACGTTCTTGATCTCGACATAGGCGTCGGGCTTGCCTTCGCCGGAGAGCAGGATGTCGATCCGGCTGTTCTTGCCGTATTTGACCTCCCGCCGCAGATCGTCATAGCCGGCGAGCGACGGGATGGTGCCGGCGCGGATCGCCTCCTCGATCAGACCGTTCGGGCGGCCTGTGTTGATCCCGACCAGGGTGCCGTCGGCCTCCACCAACTCCAGGCTGTGCCGATGCTTTCGTTTCGGATTGCCGCTGTCATGCAGCCAGACCCGACTGCCCGGCGTCTTCAGGCCCAACATGGCGCCCGGATTGGGGCAGTGGACGGTGATCGTCTCGTCGCTGTCCAGCGTAACGTCGGCGAGAAAACGCTTGTAGCGTTGGACGAGGATGCCGGGGATCAGGGCTGTGTCGTAGTGCATCGGAATATCTTTTTGAGGCGGGGCGTTTGGGGCATAGGTAAACCCCGACCGACCCTCCGCCAAAGAGTTTCCGACATGACCGCCTCAGACGCCCAGCCCTCTCCTCAACCCACCGCCGCCATCCTGATCATCGGCAACGAGATCCTCTCCGGCCGCACCCAGGACGCGAACCTCGCCTTTCTCGGCAAGGAGTTGTCGGAGATGGGCATCAGGCTGGTGGAGGCCCGGGTGATCCCGGACATCGAGGAGACCATCGTCGGCACCGTGAACGAGATGCGGGCCCGCTGCAGCTATGTGTTCACCACCGGCGGCATCGGCCCGACCCATGACGACATCACCTCGGGCTGTGTCGCCAAGGCCTTCGGGGTCGCGCTGCACCGCCATCCGGAGGCGGTGAGGCTGTTGGAGGATCACTATCGTGGCCTCGACGTCGAACTGAACGAGGCCCGGCTGCGCATGGCCGAGGTCCCGGTGGGCGCCACCCTGGTCAACAATCCGATCTCCAAGGCGCCCGGCTTCCGCTACGAGAACGTCTATGTCTTCGCCGGCATCCCCAGCGTCATGCGGGCGATGTTCGAGCAGGTCCGCCACGAGCTCCAGGGCGGCGATCCGCTTCTGTCCAAGACCGTTTCCTGCGGTCTCGGCGAGGGCACCATCGCGATGCGGCTGGAGACGGTGCAGGAGGCCCATCCGGCCCTCGACATCGGCAGCTACCCCTATTTCCGGGACGGTAGGTTCGGGACCAGCCTGGTCGTGCGCGGCACCGACCCGGCCGACATCGACGCCGCCGCCACGGAAATCCGCCAGGCGATCAAGGATCTCGGCGCCACCCCGATCGAGGGCGAGGTCTAGGTATCGGGACTCTCGCCGTATTTCATCCGGCGCATGCGGTCCTGGACACGCTCGATCTCCTCGATGGGCAACAGCACCGGCTCACCGACCTGGAGCGCCTGCCAATACTGCCGGGCCAGGGTCTCGACCTCGACGGTGCGGGCGAGCGCGTCCTCCGGGCTGCTCCCCAGCACGATGGCCCCGTGATTGGCGAGGAGGCAGGCGAGCCGACCGTCCAACGCCGCCAGCGCATGGTCGGAAAGTTCCTGAGTCCCGAAGGTCGCATAGGGTGCGCAGCGGATGTCATGCCCACCGCAAACCGCGACCATGTAATGGAAGGGCGGGATATCCCTGTGCAGGACCGCCAAGGTGGTCGCATAGACGCCGTGGGTGTGGACAATGGCGTTCACATCCGGGCGCGCGTTGAGGATATCGAGATGGAAGCGCCATTCGCTGGTCGGCCGCCGGCCATTGTCGCCCCCCTCCTCCCAACTGCCGTCCGGCGCCATCCGGACGATGTCCTCCGGCCCCATCGCGTCATAGGGCAGGCTCGACGGGGTCACCAGGATGCCGCTCCCGTCCGGCAGCCGGGCGCTGGCGTTGCCGCTGGTCCCCTGATTGACGCCGAGCGCGTTCATCCGCCGGCAGACCGCGACCAGATCCTGGCGCAGATCCTGGCGCAGGTCCGCTTCGCGAACGCTCATGCCGCCTTTTCCGGAAACAGGGAGGCAAGCCCGTCGGCGGATGCGTGACAGACACCACGCTCGGTGATCAGGCCGGTGACCAGCCGCGCCGGCGTAACGTCGAAAGCCGGATTGGCGGCCCCGCTGCCCGCCGGCGTGACCCGGATCGTCTCGATCCCGCCCGAACTCGTCTGGCCGGTCAGATGGGTGACTTCCTCCGCCGCCCGCTCCTCGATCGGGATTTCCCTGATGCCGTCGGAGACGGTCCAGTCGATCGTCGGCGACGGCAGCGCGACGAAGAAGGGTACGTTGTTGTCCCGGGCGGCCAGCGCCTTCAGATAGGTGCCGATCTTGTTGCAGACATCGCCCGTGGCGGTCGTCCGGTCGGTCCCGGTGATCACCAGGTCGACCGCACCCTGCTGCATCAGATGGCCGCCGGCGTTGTCGACGATCACCGTGTGCGGAACTCCGTGATTGTTGAGCTCCCACGCGGTCAGCCCGGCGCCCTGATTGCGCGGCCTTGTCTCGTCGACCCAGACATGCACCGGAAGCCCCGCGTCATGGGCCTTGTAGATCGGCGCGGTGGCGGTACCCCAGTCGACCGTGGCGAGCCAGCCGGCATTGCAGTGGGTCAGAATGTTCACCGCCTCGCCCGGCTTCTTGTTGGCGATCTCGTGTATCAGGCTGACACCGTTGTCGCCGATCGCGGAGTTAAGGACGACATCCTCCTCCGTGATGGCGTCGGCCTCCAACCGGGCGTTCTCGACCCGCTCGGCGACCGGCAGATGCTTCAACAGGGCCCGCATGCGGTCGAGCGCCCAGCGCAGATTGATCGCCGTCGGCCGCGTCTCGTGGAGACGCTCGTAGTGCTCGTCGAGGCCGGCGTCGGAGGCGTCTTCCATCATGCCGAGCCACATGCCGTAGGCCGCCGTCGCCCCGATCAGCGGGGCGCCCCTGACCAACATCGCCTTGATGGCGTGGGCGGCGTCCGCCCGGGTCCGCAGCGTCGCCACCTCGAAGCGGTGCGGCAACTTGGTCTGGTCGATGATCTCAACGCTTCGCCCGTCGGCCGCCGGCCAGATCGTGCGGGTCGGTTTGCCGTTGACGTGCATGCTTTCCTTCCCAATGCTCTTTTAAAGGGCATTTCCTTAGATTCAAAATCAACCGTATCCGATCCCCAATCATGGCAGAAGCGTCTTGTTGCTTATAACAAATTCATTATATTGATAGAGAGAATGTCATGGCGCTTCAGTTCCTCTATGACACCGTCGCCGGTTGGCATGCCGGGCGTGAATTGGAAGCCCTCCTGCAAGCCGTTGCGGACCGAAAAAGGAAGAACAAACTTGCCAGACTTGCAGCAGACCTCCGGTGGCTCAGCGAGGAAGATCACGAAGCCTATATCCTATTGAAATGGGATTGGGAGGTAGGTTGCTATCGATGCATTTCCGGTCCCTATGAGGCGTTCTTGACGGCCGGGGCACAGGGCGTCCGTCCGTGGGTCGTTAAGGTCATTATGATCGTTTACAAACCGGCTTGGTCATCGGACCAGATCGATACTGAGTTGAAAAGGAGAATGACATGAAAGAGTCGGTCAAAAGCATTCCCGGCGAAGACCTCATCGATTCTCTTTTAGAGGACGACAAGGATTTCGCCCAAGCCTACGGCGAACGCCGATTCGCCTTGGAGGCGGGTGCCCAAATCATCGCCATGCGAAAAAGCGTCAACCTCACCCAGACCCAGCTTGCGAAGCTTGTTTCAGTCTCTCAACCCCGAATCTCCCAACTCGAGAAAGGAGATGTGCCGCAAGGGCCGACCTATTCCCTCATGAAGCGGATTGCCGAAGCCTGCCACGTATCCTGGCCCAATTTCCCCGCGTCCGACCAAGAGGACCGGAAAACGCAGGCATCGTGAAGGGCGATGTCTTGGGAATCTGTTTCCAATCTATTGGCGCTCGTTGGATCAGTGCTGCTCGCCTTGCCCTATATCCTCCTCTACCCAGCCGAACGGCGCGACAAGGCCGGACAAGCTCCGAAAGGAGATGAAACAGACGATCCAGGGCATAAGGCGGTTCAGCATTTACGGAAGCACAGTTTAAAGCTCACCGCTAGAAATGCCGATAAGCTCTATGTTCTCGGGGCGATCGGCTTCGCTGCCATGATTGCCGCCTTCGCCATCGCGTTGGCGACCTCTCCTTAAGGCGAATCAGGTGGGTTCAGGATCCTTGGTCGTGACCTAGTGTGGTGGATTTGAAGCTCGCCACCTTATACACAGCGCGCGCCCAAACGACCTTCAAATCCAAAACTACTCGAGATTCAATAAGTTGCTCGTGTCCTAAGGATCCGAAGTCCGTCTTGAGCCGCCTCAAATTCTGCAACGAACTTCGGATTCGGGACACTAGGTCATGAACTCATAAATCCCATCGGTCTCTGTTCAGGCCGGCTTTGGATGGATTGGAAGTGAAGATTTCGCAGAAGAATGTGGGGCATTTCTCAAGAAACCTTCATGACAAGACGTCAAATCCGCCGAACCGCTACGC